>JACEUQ010000001.1:0-1200000 GCA_024998815.1 Opitutus sp. | reverse complement strand
TGGTGCATTTTGTCATCGATGCGGTTGACTTGATCGACGTCAGTTCGGTGTCCGTAAATCAGCGTGGGAGCGGCAGTGCGCAATACCCGCCGTCGATGCTCCTGAGTTTACTGACTTACAGTTACGCGACGGGAGTTTTTTCCAGCCGCCAAATTGAGCGCACGACCTATGAAAACGTGGCAGTGCGCCTGCTCTGTGCCGACACGCACCCCGACCACGATACGATTTGCACGTTCCGCCGGGAGAACCGGAAATTGGTGCAAAAAGCTTTTGCTCAATTACTTCAGATGTCTGCGGCGTGCGGAGTGTTAAAGATCGGCAACGTCACGGTGGCCGTCGATGGCACCAAAATACTTGCCAACGCCAGCAAGCACTCGGCGGTGAGTTATGCCCATGCGGTTAAGACGATGGAAGTCCTTGATCTGGAAATCGCTGAACTGTTGCGCAAAGCCGACGCTGCGGACGCGATCCCGCTGCAAGACGGGTTGACGATCCCCGCAGAGATCCAGCGGCGCGAGGAGCGCAAGGCGACGTTGGCCAAGGCCAAGGCGGAAATCGAGGCCCGGGCGCATCTGCGGTTTCAGGCGGAACAAGCTGAGTATGAAGCTAAAATGGCAAAACGCTCCGCGTCCGAAGCCGACACGGGTAAAAAACCGCGTGGCCCAGTTCCCGTTCAGCCCGACCCCACTCCGGGCACGAAAGACCAGGTCAACCTGACCGATGAAGTCAGCCGGATTATGAAAACGGGCAACGGCTTCCAGCAGTGTTATAATGCACAAGCCGGGGCCGACACCGACTCGCGCCTGATCGTCGGTGCGCGGGTCTGTAATGCGCCCAATGATAAACAGCAGCTTGAGCCAAACCTGGCGGCCATCGCGCAACATATTGAGGTGGCGAACGTACTGATTGACAGTGGTTTTGTGAGTGAAGCGGCGGTGACAAAGGCCGAGTCCGCACCGGACGCAACCACAACGGGCGTAACTGTATATGCAGCGATGAAACGGGAGCCGCATGGCCGCACGATCGCCCAACTCGAACAGCACGAAGACCCGCCGCAACCGGGCCCCGAGGCGAGCTTCGCCGAACGCATGATCCACCGCACCGCTACGGCCACCGGACGAGCGTTATATAGAGCCTGTCCCAAATTTCCGGATTTTTAAAAAGTGCGCAGAGGTCCATTGGGATTGCGGGCGAACGAGGTGGCACGAATCACCCCAGCGACGTTAAACGGCGGCCCGAATCGATTTTTCCCGCCCCCAAGCGCGGTAGTAAGGTACGGCAAAGCCGGGGCGAGCCCCAGGGTTATTCACATTTTTGCCGGAAAATTGAATTAAGCGGCCAGCGGAAGTGTTATTTCCTCGGCAAGGATTCGTGACACCAGCCAGAGGTTGTGACCGAGTACACTCCAACCCACCGAACGGTAGCGGTTGGCAAACCCTTTACAGCGCAAGCGTCCGCCGAGGCGTTGTTTGAGGATCGCAATGCGCGCTTCGGTCGCCGAACGGCGCCGCTGCAATTGGGCGAAGCGTTTTTCGCTCAAACGCTCCTTGAGCGCGTGCGGATCACGCGGGCATACCGCATCGTAAACGTCTTGTTGCTTGAGCATTGCGGAAGTTTTTTTGGTGGCGAAGCCGCGGTCGGTGCCGACCGCGCTAATCGGCGCACTCAGGTCAAAGCGGTTCTGCCGCGCCAGGCTTTCCTCGAGTTGGCACCATTCTGCCGGAGCCGCGCCCTGGTAGAGTTGCCAGTCGGTGATTAAACCGGAGAGCGCCTCGCTCAACAGCAACGAGTTGCCAAACTCGACTTGGCTCCCTGCTTTGCCGCGAACCAGTACGTTCACATCAAGTTCATGCACGCTGAGGATCTTTTGGTCGTTGGGCACCGGGCGTCCGCCGATGATGCGCTCGTGGGCCTGCTTGATGACGGCGGGCAGTTGGCCGAGCATAGCGTCGATGCGGGTGGTTATCCGCTTGGTTTGGCGTTGGCTGTAATGGGTTTGGCTATACTTCTGCGCCAACAGGTCGCGGTGGCGGCGGGCATGTTCTCCGATCGTGCGTAACAGCGTCTTCATCTTGCGCAGGATCTGTTTACGCGCGCGCTTGGCGTCGTTGCGGCGGCCTGCGTGGGTCATTGACATGCACAACTTGTTCATCTGCTTGGCAAAGCACTCCGGCTCTTCAGGCATACGGTGGAGCAGTCCAGCGCGGCGGATTAAAATCATGGCCTTGAGCAAAGTCTTGGACACATCACGCAACAGCACCCAGTCCACCGGGAAGTGGATGTTGGTCTCCAAGCACGTGCCGTCGATGAGGCAAACATCCATGTCCAGCGGCGCGCTCAACCCGAGTTCAGTGGCGCGATCCTTCTCGCCGCACATCTCCACCAACACTTGCCCCATCCAGCGCACCTGTTCGGCGGTGAAAAACTTCGAGGCCCGCTCCAGCACACTTTTGGACGCCCCCTTGATTCCCTCAAGCGTGCGAACACCGCAAAAATCCGCCAGTAAATCACTTGAGGCAATGCTACGGGAAAGCTCGCGAAAGGATATGTTGCCCAAATGCACCCGCAACACTTCAAAGCGTAACGCTTTGAGCGCAAACTCCATACGCTGGCGTAGTTGTGCGACACTGGCTTGGCCTGCCCCCGCCTTGGCAAAGTCCATCGCCATCGTCTCCAAGTGGCTGCCACGCAACAACGCGTCGAGTCCTTCCAATTGCTGGCGAAACTCGGCGTAATCTTTATTGGCACCGACTGGCGTTAGCGCCGGACGCAACCAGCGTTGCAGGGCAATGGCCGAGGTGGCGGATACGGGTTTTGACTTCATGGCCGATTATAGCGGCTTTTTTTTGACCAAAACCAGGGAATTACCCCTCTTTAGGCATCATTAAACTTATGCTAATAGTTCACTGCTAGGTTTTTATGCTTTCGGGACAGGCTCTATATAAACTACGGCAAGAAACCATTGAACCGATTTTTGGTATTATAAAAGAGGCGCTCGGCTTCCGACGTTTTTTAATGCGCGGACTGGAAAAAGTATCCCTCGAATGGGAGCTGGTGTGCCTGGCCTACAACTTTAAGCGTCTTCATCGCCTCAACGCCAAACTGCGGCCGGCCTAACCTCGCCAACGCAGGAAAACCAACCCTCAAACACCAAAAAAATCCGGACGCGCCATTGATTAACCGCCCTAATCCAACGGGCCACAGCCCGAAGGAGTATTTTAGGCCCCAAAATCTATCCGCCACACTCAAAGTTGGCGCGCGGGCCGGGGACTTGGCCCGAACCCGCTTTTTTCAGTCCGACGGGCTGCTAGACAATATAGTTTGATCCCCAACCGCGCAAATTATGTGTGCGGTTGGTACGAGATAATCGCAGTTCGAGGCTGTTGATCGTAGTAGAGCAGACTTACTAAGATCCCTTCTCTGGGGCGGTTTTACGGTTTCGGTTCGATAGCGGCTAGGGCCTGTAGCTTTTTCCTCAACCCCGGCAGTCGGCGCTGGCTGGCTTCATCAAACGGCAGATGCCCCGCCAGTGATTCCTGAAAATCCGCTGCACCCATCAGCCGTGCGACACCTTCCTGCACGAAGGCTCGCAGGCTGGTTTCCGCTTCCGCCAGTTCTTCCACGATGCGCGCCCGCCCGTCGATCACGGCCACGATGTCCTCCAGATCATGGCTGCCGTAATAATCACCCCGGCCGCGGTCCGCAAACGCCGCCAACTTGGTCGCGATAAAAGCCACCGGCGAAATCAGCCGCAGCGGCACCCCGTTGATCGATTCCAATTGGACTGAGGCGAGCGCCTCCGCGAACCACTGGGTGTTGAGCCCCATCAAGGCGCCGCTCGTCGGCATGATGTCCACGATCACCCCGCGATAAAGCCACCGGCAAATTGGCGCACCCGGCGAGGTGTCATGTTCAAACCCGGCGGCCCGGAGCTTGCGCTCCACCTCGGCGTAGTGGCGCTGGGTGACCACCTCGACGATGATGTCCAGGTCGTCGGTGGGCCGCACCGGCGAAAGTCCGCGGTGGTCCACCAAAAATTCCACGATGGAGCCGCCCACGAACGCGTAGTTGAGTTCGAGCGGATCGAGCTGCGCGGCCACCTCGGCCAGAATGGAGGGCAGAATCATGCCACGGCCTCCTTTAGCCGTTTCTCCAATTCCTCCTCGGCCATTTTACGCTCCCGAGCCCGACCGAGGCGCAGCACGTCGACCAAAGCGAGCAAGTCATAAAACTGCGGATCGCGCCCGGCTGCTGCGACGGCGCTCGGATAGAGAGGCTTGACCGCTTGACCGCGCACGGTGCCTTCGGGGTCGGGCCAAACCGGCGGCGGCTCGTTGGCCACCAGTCGTTGGCTGAGCACCGGGGCCGCCCAAGCGGTCGGCACGCCCCGGGTACTGGCCTGCAGACTGGCCGGAAAAACAAAGGGAAGCCCGTTGATTAAAAAACGCAGCAACGCCTGGCGATTAACCCGCCGCGAAACCGGCTCGACCAACCGAGACTCGACCAACCGGCGCACGCACGCATGGGCTTCCGAAGCGCTCAAACCCACCGATTGCCCCAAAAGGGCATAACCCTGAGGCGCGTCGGGATTGAGCAACTTGAGTGCGACCATGACATCCTGAGCTTTCATGTGTGCATATTCTCTATTCGCGAATGGCGAATGCAACCCCAATTCCCCCCCCTTGCCGAATCGCGATAGACCGGAAAGCCAGGACCGCGTGTGAAGCGCGTCCCCAACACGAATGAAACCGCCACAGAACGCCCCAAATTATTTGTCAGCGATTTGCCAGCAAAGGTGTTTCTGGCTTCACTTAGGCGCAGTTAGGGTTAGTTTCTTTCCTGTCTCAAAACATTAACTCGAGCCTGTCCCGAAAGCATAAAAACCTAGCAGTGAACTATTAGCATAAGTTTAATGATGCCTAAAGAGGGGTAATTCCCTGGTTTTGGTCAAAAAAAAGCCGCTATAATCGGCCATGAAGTCAAAACCCGTATCCGCCACCTCGGCCATTGCCCTGCAACGCTGGTTGCGTCCGGCGCTAACGCCAGTCGGTGCCAATAAAGATTACGCCGAGTTTCGCCAGCAATTGGAAGGACTCGACGCGTTGTTGCGTGGCAGCCACTTGGAGACGATGGCGATGGACTTTGCCAAGGCGGGGGCAGGCCAAGCCAGTGTCGCACAACTACGCCAGCGTATGGAGTTTGCGCTCAAAGCGTTACGCTTTGAAGTGTTGCGGGTGCATTTGGGCAACATATCCTTTCGCGAGCTTTCCCGTAGCATTGCCTCAAGTGATTTACTGGCGGATTTTTGCGGTGTTCGCACGCTTGAGGGAATCAAGGGGGCGTCCAAAAGTGTGCTGGAGCGGGCCTCGAAGTTTTTCACCGCCGAACAGGTGCGCTGGATGGGGCAAGTGTTGGTGGAGATGTGCGGCGAGAAGGATCGCGCCACTGAACTCGGGTTGAGCGCGCCGCTGGACATGGATGTTTGCCTCATCGACGGCACGTGCTTGGAGACCAACATCCACTTCCCGGTGGACTGGGTGCTGTTGCGTGATGTGTCCAAGACTTTGCTCAAGGCCATGATTTTAATCCGCCGCGCTGGACTGCTCCACCGTATGCCTGAAGAGCCGGAGTGCTTTGCCAAGCAGATGAACAAGTTGTGCATGTCAATGACCCACGCAGGCCGCCGCAACGACGCCAAGCGCGCGCGTAAACAGATCCTGCGCAAGATGAAGACGCTGTTACGCACGATCGGAGAACATGCCCGCCGCCACCGCGACCTGTTGGCGCAGAAGTATAGCCAAACCCATTACAGCCAACGCCAAACCAAGCGGATAACCACCCGCATCGACGCTATGCTCGGCCAACTGCCCGCCGTCATCAAGCAGGCCCACGAGCGCATCATCGGCGGACGCCCGGTGCCCAACGACCAAAAGATCCTCAGCGTGCATGAACTTGATGTGAACGTACTGGTTCGCGGCAAAGCAGGGAGCCAAGTCGAGTTTGGCAACTCGTTGCTGTTGAGCGAGGCGCTCTCCGGTTTAATCACCGACTGGCAACTCTACCAGGGCGCGGCTCCGGCAGAATGGTGCCAACTCGAGGAAAGCCTGGCGCGGCAGAACCGCTTTGACCTGAGTGCGCCGATTAGCGCGGTCGGCACCGACCGCGGCTTCGCCACCAAAAAAACTTCCGCAATGCTCAAGCAACAAGACGTTTACGATGCGGTATGCCCGCGTGATCCGCACGCGCTCAAGGAGCGTTTGAGCGAAAAACGCTTCGCCCAATTGCAGCGGCGCCGTTCGGCGACCGAAGCGCGCATTGCGATCCTCAAACAACGCCTCGGCGGACGCTTGCGCTGTAAAGGGTTTGCCAACCGCTACCGTTCGGTGGGTTGGAGTGTACTCGGTCACAACCTCTGGCTGGTGTCACGAATCCTTGCCGAGGAAATAACACTTCCGCTGGCCGCTTAATTCAATTTTCCGGCAAAAATGTGAATAACCCTGGGGCTCGCCCCGGCTTTGCCGTACCTTACTACCGCGCTTGGGGGCGGGAAAAATCGATTCGGGCCGCCGTTTAACGTCGCTGGGGTGATTCGTGCCACCTCGTTCGCCCGCAATCCCAATGGACCTCTGCGCACTTTTTAAAAATCCGGAAATTTGGGGCAGGCTCTAAATAACATACACACACTATGGCAGTTATTTCCGAGCAGGGTGGGGGATGGAGGTTAGGCACAGATCGGTCACCCGGTCGTCGGTGGATCTGTACCGCAAACAGCAACGTAAGTTTAAAGCTCCATTAGCCGCACCAGTTAAGCCCAGCAAAAAATAATTAAGATTTATATTTGTGCGAAAAAAACCAACATTTTCACATAAATAGCTTTTCTGGTTAAATTAGCAATTGCAGATAACAAAAAGTATCTGTGCGTTATTGAGGCATGCCCCGGCCTCTTCAACTAGATCCCAACGCCCTCTTGCTCCGGCTCCAGTCACAGGGGCCGCTAACGGCGCAGGCGCTCGCCGACGCCGTCGGGGTTGATCGTTCCCGCGTTTCTCGGGGGCTCACGGCCTTGGGCGCGCCCATCGTGCGACTCGGCGTTACGCGCGGTGCCCGTTATGCGCTGCGCCGACCTGTGCGCGGCCTCGGCGATACGTTTTTGATTCGGCGTATCGACGCTGAGGGCCGCGCCCAAGACTGGGCCGAACTCACCACACTGCATGGTGGGTGGCGCGTAGCTTGGGCCCATCCGCAAAACGTACCCGCTTGGGCGGACGCCCGGCTGCTTTCGCTCGGGGGATGGAGCGAGGGTTTTCCCTTCTTCCTGAGCGACATCCGCCCACAAGGCTACCTCGGCCGCGCCTTAGGTCGCGGGCTACCGCAGGCGCTCGGCCTCGATACCGATCCACGCAATTGGGGCGACGACGATACACTCGTGTACCTTCAATCCGAAGGCGAAGACCTGCCAGGCGATCTTGTTGTGGGCGATTTTCCGCTGCGCAGGATTCAAGAACGAATGCTGCAACCCGCACCGTACCACCTCGGCGCGGCGGATCGGGCGGAACACTATCCGCTCAACGCCATATCCGTGCTCGCTCCGCGCGGCGGCTCTTCCGTTGAAGGCGAACAGCCCAAGTTTCTCGCGACGTTGGCCGGTGCGAATGCCCCGGAGCACGTCATCGTCAAGTTCACCGATACGCTGTCCACCCCAACAGGCCGCCGTTGGGCCGACCTGCTCGTGGGCGAGGCGCATGCGCTGGCCGTGCTTCATGAAAACGGCGAAAGCCATGCGGCCCCCCGACTGCTTGACGCGGGTGAACGGCTTTTTTTTGAAGCCCCCCGCTTCGACCGCGTTGGTGCGCACGGACGACGCGGCGTCGTATCCCTGCGAGCGTTGCACGATGCTTTCCCCGGACCCGATGCGAACGCCTGGCTGCCCGTCGCCGCGAACCTCATGGCGAGCGGCTTAATTGATGCCGCAGCGCTACGCTCGATCCGCCTGCGCCACGCGTTCGGGATGCTGACCGGCAATAGCGACATGCATTTGGGGAACCTCGCCTTCTGGCTTGAAGATACGCTGCCCCTGCGGCTCGCGCCCGCTTACGACATGTTGCCCATGTTGTGGGCACCGGTCGCCGGCAACGCCACGCCGCTCCCCGTGTTTGCACCCGCGCTCCCCTTGCCCGCCGAACTTGAGTGGTGGCGGCCGGCCGCAGGCTGGGCCGCAGATTTTTGGCAACGGGTCGCGACCGATCAGCGGGTGTCGCCGGGGTTTGCCCGGATCGCCCGCGAGGCCGGCGAAACGGTCGGTCGCCTCCGGGCCCATTTCGGCATCGGTTGATTTCCCCTCGTTTGAACTTTTGGCCGTGTCGTGTCTCGCACCCCACCGGACCCGTGACTCAGATCCAAAACTGTTTTCGGCGATCCAAGCGCAAAGGGACCGATTCTAGCTGAATTGTCCCTCTCGGCTCGGGGGTGGTTTGGGGCCGCGTGAGGGCCCGACAAAAATGGGCAACGTGGGCGAAGTCGCACGATTCAATACACGGTTGCAGGCGTGGTGACTTCGCCACTGTCCGAGCGGGGTGGTTTAGCTCAGCAGGTGCCTAAACACGGAGGGTAGACTGGTGGATTGGACGCCCGCCCCCGCGCTCAGCGTTGTGGTAATGAGGACGCCGAAGGACCACTTGTTGTGCCGCTCGGGCTACACCGCTTGGCCACGTGCAGATTGCGGTGCCGTGCCTGTCGCTGAAGGTCAGGTTGAGCGACGACTTGCCCCATGTCTTTCTCGGAATGCTGTTCGGGTAATCCGGCTCCACCAAAGTTCCTCCGACACCAGTCAACTCAAGCATGGCGGGGCGGGTCAGGGGAGGGCAACAGGCACCTCACCCGTTCGCCTATTTACGGCTCACTCAAGCCGGTCTTGATCACCAAGACCTGTCCGTAAAAAAAAGGCCTCATCGAGCCGGACAACGGCCACTTGAACCGCCTGCTCAAAAGTCACCTGACTCTGCGCGACTCTCATGCGCTTGCCGGGACGCCAACCTACGGCGCAGCGAGCGGGTTATCGGTAAGCTGGCGCGATCACTAAGAACGCTGCACGGGACGCGTTATCCGGAGGCCCGTGAGATCGCCGTGAGGGTAGTCGAGTTTTAGCGCCATCTGATTTTAAACGATGCCCAACCAGGTGAATGCAACGTGGGCGGGGGAGCGGCGAGTAGTGGGTAGTGGGCGGAGCGGGTTTTATGCGCTGCGGGGGTGAAACTGCTTGCTGGATAGAGGCATGGGAAATAGCCGGGATAAATATCATACACACACTATGGCATTTATCGGGCTGGAGCTGGGGGATAGAGGTTAGTGCCTGCTCATCCCCCCATAATTGGGGATATGGCCAATCCACATTATTGCATCTTGATCATCAAAAAACAGCGCGGCGACAACCTTTCAAAAGTCGACCAGCACAACGCCCGATCCGTGCCTACACCCAACGCGGACATGAGCATGGTCGACGGCGTTCGGATTCTCCGATTCCGGGGTAATTCTACCAGTGAGGCTGTTGCAAAACGCGTAGCGCAAGCGGGGGCAAAGTTGCCAAGTCATAACTGTTATGTCGCCTTTGAGGTGATCGTTTCGTTGAGTCCAAACGCGCCTTTGGCGCCCTCTGATGAGGTGTTTTCTGCTCGTTCGTTGGCGTTTTTAGACGCTGAATTTGGCACCGAAAATGTGGTTTCGGTTTGGTTTCATCGCGATGAAAAGTCCCCCCATATCCATGCGATCGTCGTACCAATTGCGGAGGGACTGCCACGTGGTCGACCCACTTTCGGTGCAGCCCCAAAGGTGGTTTCAGTAGTGAGTTGGAACCGCTTTTCGGGGTCGTATAAGCGGATGATGCGGAAGGGGGCAGGGCCCGTTGAGGCTCATAATACCACAATGAAAGCGTGGCAAACTCACTGGGCCCATGTGTGGTCAGACCATGATTACCGGAGGGGAATTCCGTGCAAAAGAACCGTACTCCCAATAAAGGACGTGCAAATGCAAACCGCGGCCATTCATGACATGGCGGGCATGGCGCAGGTCGACTTTATCCGAGGCATCGAAGCACTCAAAGTAGATCCTTCACTGAGCCCCGAAGCCGGGCTCAAGGTGGTTATCGAGCAGACGAAGACTTTGAT
The DNA here is from genome assembly GCA_024998815.1 of Opitutus sp. Taxonomy (NCBI): domain Bacteria; kingdom Pseudomonadati; phylum Verrucomicrobiota; class Opitutia; order Opitutales; family Opitutaceae; genus Opitutus; species Opitutus sp. Next base: position 1,189,840 of record JACEUQ010000001.1, on the reverse strand, counting down.
TCAGGCCTCCTTTGTTGGTGTCATCCAGCCCCTGGTAGAGCTCGCCTCACGGGGCGTGCAGCTGGAGGTGGAGCGAGAGTCTCGCGCTGAACTCGGTGATCGGAATCAGCGGCTTGACGCGGAGCTTAGTGATGCCCTCAAAGCTAATGTTGCGCTGCATCAGGAGGCGCGCGATTTGGGTGTACACGTTCAGGAATTGAAGGACGAAAATGAGTCTCTGAAGTGCTCCATTAATATGCGCAAGGATGGGGTTGTAGCTGATTGGGTCGATGAAATGACGGACTCCGAATTGAGGGAGTGGGTGCTAGCTGAATTGGGCCGACGAGAGCAGGATCGGCGTGGTCCACATGGCCACCAAACAAGGCCTCCGCTAAGCGATCCCGGCATTTCGCCTAATCCCTCGGGTGCGCCCAGTCACTGAGCATTTCCACTGCGATTTTCACAATAGAAAACCACAGGCCGGCCCCCTTTCAGGGGGGGGGCCGACTTGAGGTTTTTAAGGCCTTTACAGCCCCGGTTGATCAGTGGGGTGGGGGTGAATTAGCACTGATGGAATGCAGATAAGCCGCACTTTGTGGCGGCCAACCGGCTGCACACAGGTGGGGTGCACCGGGCCACGCCAGCGCAGTTCCCCCCCCACTACGTTTAGGCCGGGGGACGTCGCGGGCCAGTACTTTTAACGACGCGTCGAGCGCAAACTCGTTGTTGGGGAACATAAAAACGCCCCGACCCAGTCGCTTGAGCCAAGAAGGGCAAACGCACGACTCTTAGACGGTTGCGTACGCACGAAATCCGCTTCCTCGGTGTGGAAGGGGACGCCAAGCGCAGCGAGGTGAGGCAGGGTTCCTCGACACTTTCAGGTTTTCCGGCCGCCTCTTGGGCTCGTGCGTCAAGCAGTCCAGCTTGAGCACAATCTTGTTCACAAGCCGGGGTTACATGCAGGGCCAATGTGGGTTCGGCCCAGTCTTGGGCGCGGCCCTCGGCGTCAGCAAGCGGAAGTTTTCATCTATAGCCAATACTTCAAGTACGCCATCATTGTTCACGCTTGACGAGATGCACGCGATGCAGGAATAGTAGCAATACAAGCCAGTGATTCAATCCTTTGCAGATAAACCAACCGAATCCCTATGGTTCGGACGCCGCCCGCCCGAACTGCCACCCGTAATCCATAAAACCGCACTCAAGAAGCTCACCCAGCTTCACGGTGCGTCCGCTCTCGACGAACTCCGTATTCCGCCCGGCAACCGACTGGAGCCATTAAAGGGCAACCGAATCGGCCAACACAGCATCCGAGTAAACGATCAATACCGAGTCTGCTTTCGGTGGGACGCTCAAAGCGCCCACGACGTAGAAATAACCGATTATCATTAAAAAATATGAGCAAACACCTCAACGTCCATCCCGGTGAACTCCTCCGTGAAGATTTTTTGATTCCGATGGGAATCACACCCTATCGCTTGGCTAAGGACGCCAAGCTCCCGCAACAGCGCGTCAATGAAATCGTAAACGAGAAACGCGGCATCTCTGCGGAAACCGACCTCCACCTATGCGCTTATTTTGGCCTCAATCCGGGTTACTGGCTCCGCGTTCAGTTAGCCTATGATCTTCGTGAAGCGATCAATACCGTTGGTGACAAGATCAAGGCAACCGTTCAGCCGCTCAAGGCCGCGTGATTGACGGAACTCCCGTCGAACTCCAAAGTAACGGGCCTAGAGCCTGTCATGAAGCCAAAGATGGGTATAGTGGAGGGTGGAAACTGAACCACGACGGAGTTATCCGACGGACGTAACCGACGAGGAATGGGGTTTTGTAGCCCACTACCTCAGCTTGATTAAGGAAAGTTATGGCCAGCGTGTGAGCGGCGAGCGGGAAAGCGTCTATTTCTGGCGGTTAGGAATGCACTTCTTCTTCGGTGGATCTTCTTCCCCTTAAAAAGAGTAATACTCTTCTTCCGTGGGTGGGTTTTCTTCCCTGTCCGGCTGGGGATATGAGGGGTGCGAATGGGTGGAGATTGAACCGGCGGGACGCTTGGCGGATGCACAGCGATGCATCCAACCGGTTCACGCAAGTGTTTGCACTGTGTCGATTTCTTTCTGCCCGACGCGCATAACCGCGAGCGTCAGCGCTACTGCGGGAAGCCGGGATGCCGACGGGCGAGCCGGGCGGCCAGTCAGGCCAAATGGTTGGCGAAGCCGGAGAACCTCGACCACTGGAAAGGCCCAGAAAATGTCCAACGGGTGCAGGAGTGGCGGAAGGCCAATCCGGGGTACTCACGGCGGAGGGGGCCGCGACGGCGGGTGGCGTTACAAGACATCCCAACTACGCAATCCGTTGTGCACCAGCCTAAAGCCGAGCCGGTCGCCGAGGTGGCGTTACCGAATCCCTGCGCGGCGTTACAAGACAGATGGGAGTCGCAAAACCCTGTGCTCGTGGGGCTTATCGCGCAGTTCGCCGGAGTGACGTTACAAGAGGACCTCGAACCCATGCTGCGACACCTGCAATCCCGGGGGCGGGTGATCCTGGGCATCGACGTCCAGCCGCCCGATTATGCAAAAACAACCGATCGATCGCGAACAACTCCGGCGCACGCCGGCCCAGTTTAGCTGGCTGGACCACCGGCTGGTGCGGGGCAATTACCTGGGGCGGGCCAGTGCCCCCGCCTGGGGACTTTATCTGGTCCTGGTAACCGTGGGTGACGCCGACGGGCTGAGTTACTACGCCACGCGCACCCTGGCCCGGCTGCTCACGCTCAGCGAGGACGGCCTGGTCGAGGCGCGTCGGCAGTTAATCGAGGCCGGGGTGATCGCCTACGCCGCGCCACTTTACCAGGTGCTCTCCTTGGACCGGGGCAGGCCAACGCACACGCTGGCGGCAACGCCGCCGCCGAGCCGGGAGGTGGGCGCGTGATCGATTACGAACTGTATTGCCGGATAAAACAGGCGGAGGCGGCCGGTCACAGTGCGCCGCAAATCGCCCGCTCGCTCCAGTTGCACGTGCAGACGGTGAGGCGCTGGCAGGCGCAGGAAAAGTACGTGCGCAGCCAGGCCGCGCAGGTGCCTAGGCCAAGCAAGCTCGACGTGCACAAGCCGGCGATCGCGCGGTGGCTGGAGGCCCATCCGTTCACCGCCATGCAGCTCTGGCAAAAGGTGCGCGAGCGGGGGTACACGGGCGGGTATTCAATTTTGAAAGACTACGTGCGGCGGGTGCGGCCGCGGAACCTGGAGGCGTTTCTTACCCTCAAGTTTGCCCCCGGCCAGACCGCGCAGGTGGACTGGGGCAGTTTTGGCGCGGTGGAGGTGGACGGCACCCGGCGGGCTTTAAGTTTTTTCGTCATGGTTTTGGGGTACAGCCGGTTCCTGCATGTGGAATTTACCCTCGGGCAGGGCCAGGAGTGGTGGCTGGGCTGTCACCGGCGCGCCTTTGAAAAACTCGGCGGGGTGCCGCGCGAGGTGATGGTGGACAACTGCAAGACGGCCGTCCTCTCGCATGTGCCCGGGACCGACCCGGTGTACAACGCCCAGTACCTGGACTTTGCCCGGCACTACGGGTTTACGATAAAAGCGTGCGGGCTGGGGCATCCGCAGTCCAAGGGCATGGTGGAAAACGCGGTGGGTTACGTGAAAAAAAGCTTCCTTGGCGGGAGGCAGATGAATGGGTTTACCGAGCTGGGGCCGGCCGCCAGCTTGTGGCTGGAAACGGTGGCCAACGTGCGCGTTCACGCTGAAACCCAGGGCCGGCCGGTGGACCGGCTGCCCGAGGAGCGCGCTGCGCTCCTGCCGCTTAACCCGGTGGCCAGTCCGGCGGTGCGCACCTTAAGCGTGCGGGCGTCGCGGCGGTGCCGGGTGAGTATCGAAACGAACCGCTACTCGGTGCCCACGAAGTTTGCCGGGGCGCTACTCACCGCGCAGATCGAGGGGGCGCAGGTGAGGTTTTATGCGGACCGCACCCTGGTGGCCGAGCATGCCCGCAGTTTTGCCCGCCGCGCCGATGTGGAAAACCCCGAGCATGTGCGCGAACTCGAGGAGCGCAAACGGCAGGGGGCGCGGCAGCGCCTGCGGCTACGGTTTTTGGAACTGAGCCCGGCGGCACCCGCCTACCAACGGGGGCTGGAGGAGCGCCGACTCAACGCGGGACACCACCTGGCGACTATCGTGGGTTTGGTGGCCCTGTATGGAACGGAGGCAGTCGGCCGGGCGATCGAAAGCGCCCATGAACTCGGCGCCTACTCCAGCGATTACATCCTCAACTTGCTCGAACAACGCGCGCGGGCCTTGCCGCAAGCCGGGCCGATCCACCTCACCCGCGCCGACGCGTTGGCCGCACTGGAACTCGAACTGCGTCCCCCGGATTTAAGCCCCTATACCCAATGAAAACAGAACCCGAAAAACCCGATTTATTAAAAGACCAGCTCAACCTAAATCCGGCAATAGAAAGTGCGGCCGGCGGGCGTTGCCCGTCGGATAGATGAGGGTGGAGAGTGCTGCGGCAGGCTGAACGGAAGCGCGATCAGCTTGGGGCGGTGGCCAAAGGCGGTTCAGGGCCGAGTACAGGGAAGTTTTCCTGTAAAATCCTCGCTACGATTTGCCCCCAGCGCTGGGCGACACTCCATTGCTCCGCATTATGAAGGATACCATGTAACCATCTGGCCAACTTTGTGATGAGTTCACTCAGGCGAGGTGCCTCGGCATGGCTCAAGCGCACGTCCAGGCGGCGTTGACCGGAGTGTTCGCTCTGCCGGGTCGCTCCGCAGAGCAGACGGGGACGTGTACTCACCGCCTCGTGGTGCTGACCGGGTTGAAGCAGGCGGTGATAGAGCGTCCACCAGTTGTAAACCAGTGCGGCCAAACGCGCGGCGTGCTGACAGGAGTTTAGCTCCTGGGAGGTAAACCCCGACCAGCTCCACTGGTTCTTGAGCTCGTCGAAGGGGTTTTCCGCGCCCCCACGTTCCCGATACAGGGTGGCAAGGGTAAGGATCTCGTAGGGCAGGCTCGTAACGAGGATCTGATGTTCGTAGATGATCGGCTCGCAGGCGGCCGCGTCGGGGATGTTCAGCAGCAAAGCGTGGTCGGCTTGCTCGCGCACGAGGCGGCGGCGGGCCCGGGGGTGGCGTTGGTCGTTGAGGCGACGGCGCAAGACCACCACACGTCGGGCCCGGTTCCAGCCTTGCAGGCGCAGGCAGCTTTCGCAGCCCTGCCAGCCTTGTCCGGCGTCGGTCCAAGCGGTGGTGGTGGTGCGTTCAAGCGCGGCCACCAGCTCGCGGGCCTTGGCGGTGCGGCGCAGTTTGAACAAATAGTTGAGTTTACGCGCTTCAGCTTCACTGAGCAGCGCCTCCTGGCCATAGGCGCAGTCACCGCGCAAAAGATGGGGCCGGCGCTCGGCTGGCAGTCGGTCGATGAGCGCCCACAGCCCCGCAAAACCATGTCCGGCGGCGGATTGATCGCCGGGGTGCACCTCCACGTCCAGACACAGGCGCAAGGTGGCGATCCAGTAGGTGTGGTAGGCGTGGCTGGGGCGTCCGGGCTTTTGCGGGTTATAGCCGATGCTGGCACCTTCCTGACGTCCATAGATGGGCTTGATGGTGACATCGATGTCGAGGATCCACTGGTTATCCAAAAACCCATGACAGGTTTGGTCGAGGTGACGCCGCAACCAGTCCTGCCCCTGCTCGGCACCGATGCGAGCCAGCGCCCGGCGCACACAATCCTCGCTGACAATCGACTTAAGTCCGAGCAGGCTCGGGGCAATGTCGTCGCCGCGCAGGGCCGCGAGGTGCGCGTAGCGATAGTGCCCGGAGAGCATCCCCAAAAGCAGGGTTCCAATCACGTCGCGAGGGCGGTGTGCGCGGTTGCTGCTGTAACAAAGCGGCGTGTCCGCAACCAGTGCCTCGAAGCCTCCTGTCGCACACAAGTACTGCGTGAAAAACACCAGTGCCCCCAAGGGGCTCACCGGCAACTCTGGGGCGAACTGCGCACGAAAACGTCCTCCGGGTGTATCCACAATCAACACCTCGGCGGCATCGCTTGGCGTTGCCTTGTGATCAGGGTTTTCTGACTCACCCTCGGGGTGAGCTTTTTCCGGCGGTAAAAACGGCGGCATATGACAGCCAAACAATCACCTGCGTGATTTTTGGCTAGTTTCTATTGCCGGATTTAGGCTCAAGTATCTGAAACTCGGTTACCTGTTGCGTCACCACGGCGAACTGACCGCCGAGGCGGCCAAGGCGCGCTGTTCGCACGCCGAATTTTTACGCCGACTGGTGCAGGCCGAGACCCAGGACCGCCAGATCCGGGCGCTGGAGCGGCGTATCCAGGCGGCGCGCTTCCCGGTCAAGAAAACCGTCGACCAGTTCCAGTGGGACTGGCCCAAGGAGTTGAACGAAGCGCAGGTGCGGCACCTCTTCGAACTGGGCTTTGTGAAGGAGCGCACCAACGTGGTGTTTTGCGGTGGTGTGGGGCTTGGGAAGACACATCTCGCGAGCGCGTTGGGCTACGCGGCCTGCCAGGCGGGTTACACGGTGCTGTTTACGACGGCGGTGGACGCGATCAACGCCCTGGTCACCGCCCAGTCCCTGCACCGGTTGCAAGCCGAGTTGAAGCGTTACATGACCCCTGCGGTGCTCGTGCTCGATGAGGTCGGCTACCTGCCGCTCGACAAGTCGGGGGCCGACCTGCTCTTCCAGATCGTCAGCCAACGCTACGAACGCGGCTCGCTGATCGTCACCACCAACAAGGCCTACAAACACTGGGCAGGGATCTTTAACAACGACGCTGGCATCACCGCGGCGATCTTGGACCGCCTGCTGCACCGCGCTCAGACCGTCGTCATCGAGGGCAAATCCTACCGCATGAAAGACCGCCTGGCCGACGAACCCGCAAGCTGACCAGTCTCGAAAGCCGGCCCCTGGCGGGGCCGGTCATCGGCTTTTACGACAGGTGATTTTGTAACCGCCAGAAATAGACGGTGTTCGCCCCGCCGCTCACAATGTGGACGCTGTTTGGCGCCCTGCTGGTTCTCGGCGAACGCCCGTCGTGGCTGGAATTGCTCGGGGTGGTCATCACGGTGGGCTCCTTTATCAGCCTCTCCGTGGTTGGGGCGAAGGAGGGGATTCATTTCCATAAAAACCGCTGGTTCGGCTGGCTGCTCGGCGGGACCCTGCTCGGCGCGTGCAGCGGCCTTTACGACAAGTTTCTCATGGGGCATGTCGGGTTTCGCGCCTCGACAGTGCAGTGCTGGTTCTCGATCTACCTGGCGGTGATTTTCCTGCCGCTGGCGGTGGGCTGGAAACTGCGCTGGTGGCCACGCCACGTTTTCCATTGGCGCTGGAGCATCTTGGGGATTTCGGCCGGGCTCTTGGTTGCGGATTTCCTGTACTTCGACGCGCTGCGCAATCCCGAGGCGCTCGTCTCACTGGTCTCCAGCCTGCGACGTGGCAGCACGTTGGTTGCGTTTGCCGGCAGCCTTTGGCTGTTTCACGAGGGCAACGGTCGCCAAAAGTTGCCCGCTGTACTCGGGATTGTCGCCGGAATCGTGCTGACCGTCTTGGGCTAAGGGATCAGGACGAAGTTAAAATACCTCTTAGGCACTGACCTTGAACCGGGATTCAGCACGGACGACACGGAGGTCGTCCCCCCGGGTTGGCGGGGGATGGAGGGCGGGGCCACCTCCGTGTGGACTGGGCTTATTCCGCCGTGCCGAGCTCTGGAGTCGTGACTGCCTGTGATTTTGCCGGGGCGCTTTCCCGCATGGAAGCACGCAGAATGCTATTGGCCAGTGCTTTGGCGAGTCGGTCGCGGCCCTCGGGGGTTTCGGCGTTGAGGAGGTTGAGGGCATCCTGCGCTGCACGCAGAAGTGTGATTTCACATTGGCGCCAACGTGCGATCTCTGAGGCGGATACGTTTTCAGTTAACTGCTGGGTCAGTTCACGATCAGCGCGCACCAAGGCGGTGATGTAGGTGTTGATTTTCCCGTTAAAGGATTCATCTGCCCGCTTGCGAACATAGGGTTCGAGATCGTCATCTAGGTAAAGGCCTCCGGAATAGCTCATAACGGTAAAAAAGTTAATTTATGTGCTTTGGCAACCTGCTCAATGAAATTTATTTTCCACCATAATGCACATAAGTTTACTTCCGTTTACTTCTGCATGTTTATGCATGTAATTATGCCTGTCTTTTATTGGATTTCCTTTTAGTCTGTTAGATGTGTAATTAATGAACCAACCGAACAGTCGGCATAGGTTATATAAAAAATCGGGAGTTCTGTAACTCGTAGTTTAAGAGAAACCACCTTTCGGATTTACCGATGAAAACCGCTAAATGTTTAATTGGGTTTATTTGTTGGTACAGGAATTTAGGTTTTGATGGTCGCAGTATGCATTCCTGCCACTCCGAGTAAGGTCAGGAGAAGTTCCCCCTGCACAACGGGCACAGAACGGTACGGACCTAAACGCCCTTGGGCCCTTGGATCCATTGAGAAATAGGCTAAGACGTGCGCTCAGTAAGTAGTTGAACCTAAATCCGGCAATAGAAACTAGCCAAAAATCACGCAGGTGATTGTTTGGCTGTCATATGCCGCCGTTTTTACCGCCGGAAAAAGCTCACCCCGAGGGTGAGTCAGAAAACCCTGATCACAAGGCAACGCCAAGCGATGCCGCCGAGGTGTTGATTGTGGATACACCCGGAGGACGTTTTCGTGCGCAGTTCGCCCCAGAGTTGCCGGTGAGCCCCTTGGGGGCACTGGTGTTTTTCACGCAGTACTTGTGTGCGACAGGAGGCTTCGAGGCACTGGTTGCGGACACGCCGCTTTGTTACAGCAGCAACCGCGCACACCGCCCTCGCGACGTGATTGGAACCCTGCTTTTGGGGATGCTCTCCGGGCACTATCGCTACGCGCACCTCGCGGCCCTGCGCGGCGACGACATTGCCCCGAGCCTGCTCGGACTTAAGTCGATTGTCAGCGAGGATTGTGTGCGCCGGGCGCTGGCTCGCATCGGTGCCGAGCAGGGGCAGGACTGGTTGCGGCGTCACCTCGACCAAACCTGTCATGGGTTTTTGGATAACCAGTGGATCCTCGACATCGATGTCACCATCAAGCCCATCTATGGACGTCAGGAAGGTGCCAGCATCGGCTATAACCCGCAAAAGCCCGGACGCCCCAGCCACGCCTACCACACCTACTGGATCGCCACCTTGCGCCTGTGTCTGGACGTGGAGGTGCACCCCGGCGATCAATCCGCCGCCGGACATGGTTTTGCGGGGCTGTGGGCGCTCATCGACCGACTGCCAGCCGAGCGCCGGCCCCATCTTTTGCGCGGTGACTGCGCCTATGGCCAGGAGGCGCTGCTCAGTGAAGCTGAAGCGCGTAAACTCAACTATTTGTTCAAACTGCGCCGCACCGCCAAGGCCCGCGAGCTGGTGGCCGCGCTTGAACGCACCACCACCACCGCTTGGACCGACGCCGGACAAGGCTGGCAGGGCTGCGAAAGCTGCCTGCGCCTGCAAGGCTGGAACCGGGCCCGACGTGTGGTGGTCTTGCGCCGTCGCCTCAACGACCAACGCCACCCCCGGGCCCGCCGCCGCCTCGTGCGCGAGCAAGCCGACCACGCTTTGCTGCTGAACATCCCCGACGCGGCCGCCTGCGAGCCGATCATCTACGAACATCAGATCCTCGTTACGAGCCTGCCCTACGAGATCCTTACCCTTGCCACCCTGTATCGGGAACGTGGGGGCGCGGAAAACCCCTTCGACGAGCTCAAGAACCAGTGGAGCTGGTCGGGGTTTACCTCCCAGGAGCTAAACTCCTGTCAGCACGCCGCGCGTTTGGCCGCACTGGTTTACAACTGGTGGACGCTCTATCACCGCCTGCTTCAACCCGGTCAGCACCACGAGGCGGTGAGTACACGTCCCCGTCTGCTCTGCGGAGCGACCCGGCAGAGCGAACACTCCGGTCAACGCCGCCTGGACGTGCGCTTGAGCCATGCCGAGGCACCTCGCCTGAGTGAACTCATCACAAAGCTGGCCAGATGGTTACATGGTATCCTTCATAATGCGGAGCAATGGAGTGTCGCCCAGCGCTGGGGGCAAATCGTAGCGAGGATTTTACAGGAAAACTTCCCTGTACTCGGCCCTGAACCGCCTATGGCCACCGCCCCAAGCTGATCGCGCTTCCGTTCAGCCTGCCGCAGCACTCTCCACCCTCATCTATCCGACGGGCAACGCCCGCCGGCCGCACTTTCTATTGCCGGATTTAGGTTGAAACCCTTTAGCAACAACGGAATGAGGAACTATTGGGTGTCCTTCGTCGGTTTGCTTTTCGACCTAATGTCCTTGTTTATAAAGTGGTTAAGTACCCGACAGGCGTCGATAGGTCACCAGGTAGCGTTGGCTGTTGGCGCTGGTTTTGAATTCGACGGGCACGTTGTTATCGAGTCCGTAACAGACCCGTAGGCGTTCGCCGGCAAGTTGGTAAATTGCGGGAATCTGTCTGCCGTCGTTCGCGCCGTGTTGGCAGGTCAGCGTCAGGGTGGATTCGGTGACGCTCCACACGCCGCGGTCGTGGACTTCGTCGGCAAAGCGCACCACGTAGCTTTGCTCGGTGATAATGAGTTCCATGCGATCAAGCGCCATGGCGGGGGCTTCTTGGCCGTCGAGTTCGGCGCGCACGGGGCGCCAGTTGCCGTGGAGGTTCATGTGAGTTCTTCGAGGGTGGGGGCGGGCAGGCTTTTTTTTGCCTTGGCTCCGAGTTTTTTGAGGTCTTCGACTTGGGCGAGCAGGTTGCCCTTGCCGGTTTTGAGTTTGTTCATGGCGGCGTCGTAACTTTCGCGCGTTTTACCAAGCTGCAATCCGATGGTTTCGAGGTCGTCAAACAGTCCGGCGAATTTGTCGTAGAGCGCGCCGCCACGATCGGCGATGGCTTGCACGTTTTTCGTCTGCCGATCTTGTTTCCACAAGGTGGCCACGGTTTTCAGGGTGACCAATAACGTGGGTGCGGTGCAGAGGATGACGCGGCGATCGAAGGCCCATTCGTAGAGCGCCAGATCGGTTTCGAGCGCGAGGGTGAAGGCGGGTTCGAGCGGGACAAACATGAGCACGTAATCGGGGGTAATCAGTTTGCCGGTGTCCTCGTAACGTTTGGCGCTGAGCTGGTCGACATGGGTGCGCACGGCGCGCGCGTGCTCGGTGGTGGCGGCGAGGCGGACTGAGTCGTCGGGGGCGTTAACCGCGCGCTCGTAAGCGATGAGGGAGACTTTCGAGTCGATTATCAGGTGGCGGGCATCGGGCAGGCGAAGGATCACATCGGGACGCAGGCGGCGGCCGTCGTCGGTGGTGAGGGATTCCTGGGTTAGGTAATCCTGGCCGTTAATCAGGCCTGCTGAGGTGAGCAGGCGCTCGAGGATGAGTTCGCCCCAAGCGCCGCGGGCCTGCGACTGGCCTTTTAAGGCGGTGGTGAGGGCATGGGCCTCGGCGGTGATGTGGGTGTTGAGTTGGCGCAGTTGTTCGATCTGGGCCTTGAGAGCGGCGCGGTCGTCGCTCTCGGTTTTGTAAACGGTGTCCACGCGCTGGCGAAAATCGGTGAGTTGTTGGCGCAGGGGATGAAGTAGGGATTCGACCTGGGTTTTATTGTGATCGGTGAAGCGGGCGGTTTTTTCTTCAAGGATTTTGGCGGCGACGGCTTGGAACTCGGTTTGCAGGGTGGCGCGGAGTTTTTCGGCGTCGGCAAGGTAACGGGCGGCGAGGGCGTCACGTTCGGCGAGGCGTTGTTCGCCGGCGGCGAGTTTTTCGACTGTGGCGGCGCGCTCGGCTGCGAGCGTGGAGTCAAGTTGGGAGCTAAGAGCTTGGAGCTTGGAGCGTTCGGTTTCGGTGGCGCTGAGGGCGGCTGAAAGCCGGGCGAGTTCGGTCTCGCGGGAGCGCAGGCGTTCGCCGAGTTGGGTTTTTAGGAAAAGCCAAGCGGCCGAGGCGCCGAGGATGGCGCCGAGGAAGGTAATCAGTAGGGACTCAGTCACGCGGCCGAGCGTGCGGGGCAGAGCGGAGTCGTCAAGGAACGGCCTGAGCCCGGTGCGGTGGGCTGGGGATGAGCGTTTACGGGGTGGGGGCGTTTAGACTCATTCGCGTGCAAGGTGCGGCGTGATTAAAACCTTGAGCTCACGCTCAAGGCCACATCCGGAGGCGAGTTTACTGGGCTTTGAACAGCTCGGCGATCACGTCTTCGAGCGGCACGTCTTCAATGGAGATGTCCGCCACGGGACCGGCTGTGAGGATTTCCTGGGCCACGGCGACGAGGTTTTCACTGGGCACGCGTACGGTGAACTTACCGGCGGTACTGTCATAGGAGGTTTCACCGTGACTGGACTGCCAGTTGGCTGGGAACGCCGGGCCGGGCTCGGGTAGAAAGGTGATGATTTTTTTGCGCGTTCCGGAGGTCGATTCGAGCTGCTTAAGCGCACCGTCGTAGATCTTCGCTCCTTTGTGGATAACGATCACGCGTTCGCAGAGCTCTTTGATGTCCGCCATGTAGTGGCTGGTGAGCAGGATCGTCACCTTGTACTTGCGGTTGTAGTCGCGCAGGAACGAGCGCACGGCTTTTTGGGAAATCACATCTAGCCCAATCGTGGGTTCGTCGAGAAACAGGACTCGAGGGCGGTGGAGTAGGGCGGCGATGAGCTCCATTTTCATGCGTTCGCCCAGAGAAAGCTCGCGCACCATGACGTTGAGCTTGGCCCGTACGTCGAGCAGATCGACCAGCTCATCGAGGGTGGTCTGGTATTGCTGGGCCGGGATGCCGTAGATGTGCCGCAGGAGCAGAAACGATTCCTGCGCGGGCAGATCCCACCAGAGTTGGTTTTTCTGGCCCAGAACCAACGCAAAGAGCCGGCGGTAGGCGTTCTCGCGTTTGGTGGGGTCGAAGCCGGCGACGCGTGCCGTGCCACTGGTCGGATAAATCAGGCCGGAGAGCATTTTTAACGTCGTGGTTTTACCCGCGCCGTTGGGGCCGATAAAGCCCACGAACTCGCCTTCCTCGATGTCGAAACTGATGTCGCGGGCGGCAGCCGTCTCTTCGTACTGGCGCTTGAGCAGGCCTTTAACGCCACCCCAGAATCCGGGCTGTTTTTTGTAGGTGCGGAAAACGCGGGTGAGATTACGGACTGCGATCATGGTTGCGAAGGGCCGCTCAAAGAAACGCAAAGTCGGCCGGACGCAAAGGGGATTGTGTGAGACGGTCAGTCTATTGGGCTCATTCTCGGTTCAGGGCCGCGAACGGGTTGAGCGGAAGCACCCCAGGTCCAACGGGCCATTGGGGCCCGCCCTCCTTGAGCTCACGCTCAAGGCCACAAGGAGTGTGTTCGCGAAGAGTGTGGCCTTGAGCGTGAGCTCAAGGATTCGGCTGATCTGCGTTCGACTAGTCAGAGGCCAAACTCCATGGCCCTGAGCGTGCGCTCAGGGACTGGACGCGGGATGCGAACAGGGTGGGCCCGCCTACTTGGCCGCAGCGGGCGCCGGGCGGGGTAGCGCGTTGGCGATTTTGTCGACTTCGGTGGCGAGGCTATCGAGCGAGGTGGCGAGTTCCGCCGACTGAGCCGTAGCCTTTTCGGTCTGTTTGCGCAGTGATGAGATGCCTGCCGCCGTGAGGTCGAGGGAGAGCGCCTTGCGTAGGTCGGTGAGCATGGTGGTGACCTCGGTTAAACGCGTGCGTGCGGCTGCCAAGGGGGTGCTCAGGGCGTTAAAAGACGATTGCACCGAGGTGCGGCGCTGATCGGCGATTTCACGCACTTCGGCGACCTGGATGGATTGGGTTTCCTGTTCCCAGTAGGAGAAAAAGGTAGCGCCGGTCTCGCGCACGTTATTTGCGTTGATGAGCGAATTGGCCGAATGCTTCTGCAAGACATTCAGCTCCTTAGAATAATTGTTGTATTCGCCAAGTGCGTTGGGGGCGGCTTGGATGCGGTTCAGGGCCTCGGTGGTGCGGTTGAGCGAGGCTCGGGTGGCGCGTAAATCGTCACGGAGCTGGGTCATGGATGCCGCTTTATTAATCTCGGCCTGGTTGCTCTTGGCTGGCGTGCTACGACAGCCACTAAAGGGTAACGAGCCTAACAACGAGAAGACCAGTAGTCCGGCTGCAAGCGGAGCGGTGATTGGGGTAATAGGGGTTTTCATCTCCAGTAACGAAATCCCTCGGGCACTTGCGTCAACCGGCGCCACCTTCATTTCACCTGGGGTCTTCCCCTAGTGCCGAGTAGTCGAGCACCGTATGGCTAATCAAACCGCTCTCGATCGCGGCGCGGTCGGTGAGGGGCCCGGCCGGCGAGATATCTTCGCCTAGTTTGAAAATAAAGCGGTGGGTGCCGTCGTCGTCGGCCGGGCCAAACAAGCCCGGCACGATCACCCGGGCGGGCACGGTGCGGCGTAGCGGAGTCGTCGCAGTGCACGGGGTGGGGAAGTTGACGTTGTGGACGATAAAGCGGCGTGCGGGCGTGGCGGCCACCAGTTCGGGAACGAGTCGGGCGGCGTGGCGGGCCGAGGCGTCGAGGGTGTGTTGTAACTCGGCGCTGACGTGGTGGCCCGACGCGCGCAGGGCCTCAAACTGGGCGGACGTGAGGTCTTGGGAAAAGGCGATTGCAGGCAACCCGTGCACCGCCCCTTCCCAGGCTCCGGCAATCGTGCCGCTGGCCAGAATAAAGCCGAGGGAGGCGTTGCGGCCGATGTTGATGCCCGCGACCACCGCGTCGATTTTCACTTCGCTGGGTAGCAGGTGCGCCAGCGCGATGCTGACGCAATCGCTGGGCGTGCCGTCGATCGTCCAGGCGTGGCAGCCGAGGTCGCGCGACGACAAGGCGGAAGCAACGGGGCGCAGGCGGGACTTGGCGCAACCGATCCAGCTTTGCTCTGTTTTGGGCGCGGCGACGTAGAGTGTGTGGCCTTCGGCGCGCAGCGCGTGGGTGAGGGCGTGGAGGAAGGGGCTGTCGATGCCGTCGTCGTTGGTGACCAACAGATTCATAGGGCATTAGGGCTGGCCGAGCGCCGCACCGAGGCAAACCTCATTTCAGCGTAAATCCTGCGCTTTTTGTGCGTTTTTACACATTTTCCAAGGCCTTCGCGCCAAGTGATGCGCAGCGCTCAACAAAATGCACGGAGAGGGCGGGGCGGAAACCGACTAGGTTCTTCGCGGCTGGATTTTGGTGGGCTCACACCCCGCTAAATACCCAGTCACCGCTACACGAACTTCAGGTCAATTTCTCTCATGAAACCTATCGTATTTAACAACACCGTGCTGCGCGACGGACACCAGTCCCTCGCCGCCACGCGCATGACCACTGCTCAGATGTTGCCCGTCGCGCCCACGCTCGACGGCCTAGGCTTCGGCGCTCTGGAAACCTGGGGTGGGGCCACGATTGATTCGTGCCTGCGTTATCTTAACGAGAACCCCTTCGACCGCCTCGACGCGCTTAAGGCTGCCGCGCCGCGCACCCCGCATAGCATGCTGCTGCGCGGTCAAAACATCGTGCAATACACCAGCTTCCCAGACGACGTGGTCGAGGCTTTCGTGCGCTGCTCGGCCAAGCACGGCATGGACATTTTCCGGGTTTTTGACGCCCTCAACGATTCTCGTAACCTGCTCACCGCCGTGCGCACCGTGAAGGCCGCCGGCAAACACGCGCAGGGCGCCATCTGTTACACCACCAGCCCGGTACACACCCCCGACAACCTGACGGCGCTGGCCGACGAACTCGTTGCGATGGAATGCGACTCCATCTGCATCAAAGACATGGCTGGTCTGCTGAGCCCGCGTATCGCCTACGATTTGGTTAAAGCCATCAAGTCCCGCCACAACATCCCGGTGGTCGTCCACAGTCACGAGACTGCCGGTTTGGCGCTCGCCTCCTATATGGCGGCGATCGATGCCGGCGCGGACTCGGTGGACACCTCGATCACGCCTTTTGCCAACGGTACCGGTCAGCCCGACACCGTGCGTATGCAGGCCGCTTTGGCCGGCCACCCCCGCGCCTGCTTGTACAGCCCCCGGGTGCTCTTCGAGCTGCGCCAATACTTCGAGGGCGTCGCCGGCGAACTGTCCAAGTTCATGAGCCCCGCCAACGACCGCGTCGACAGCGATGCGCTCTGTTACCAGGTGCCCGGCGGCATGTTGAGCAACTTCCGCACCCAGCTCGTCGAGATGAAGATGACTGATCGTTTTAACGAGGTGATGGCCGAGATTCCGGTCGTGCGTGAGGCGCTCGGTTGGATTCCGCTGGTCACGCCCACCTCGCAGATCGTGGGCACGCAAGCCATGCTCAACGTTAAGTTCGGCCGTTGGAAGAACCTCGCCCAGGCCTCCATCGACATCGCCTTGGGCAAATACGGCCGTCCTCCGGGCGTCGTCAGCCCCGAAGTGCTGGCCCTCGCCCGCAAACAATCCGGCCAGGACACGGTAACCTGCCGTCCTGCCGATCTGCTCGCCCCGCGCATGCCCAAGCTTCGCGAGGAACTCACCGCCAAGGGCCTCGCCCCCACCGACGAAAACGCGGTGTTGTTCGCGATGTTCCCGCGTGAGACCGAGGCGTTCTATAAGCCCAAGCCCGCTGCCGCCGCCACTGCGCCGGTGGCGGTCACCTCGGCAGCTCCGGCCGCCGCCAAACCGGCCGCTGCCGTGAGCGCGCCCGCCGCCGCCGGGTCTAAGCCGCCCTTCGCTGTCCCAGCCGGCAAAACCGCGCGTTACTCCCTCACCGTGAATGAGCGCCGTTACGACGCCACGGTTGAAATCTTGAACTGAGTCCTTGTTCCGCATCGCCATGAGTACCACCGCCACCGCTAGCCCAATCACCACCAAGCCCACCTCGTTATTCGCCGATTTCGCGGCCGCCACTCCCGCCGATTGGCGCAAGGCCGCCGAGGAGTCTCTCGACGGGGCGCCGTTTGAGAAAAAACTGATCACGCGCACCTACGAAGGCATCGACCTGCGCCCGATCTACACTCGCGAAGACACCGCCACGCTGCCCGAGAGCTGGCCGGGTTTGCCGCCCTACACCCGCGGTAGCGACCCGCTTGGTCAACGCGCCCAGGGCTGGTCCATTTGCCAGGAAGCGGATGGCACGGATGCGACTGCGTTTAACGCCGCGCTTCTCAGCGATCTTAAATGTGGGCAAAACGCCGTCAGCCTGCCGCTGCAACCCGCCGTGCGCCTCGGTCTCGATCCGGTCAAAGCGGGCCTGCCTACCGAGCGCGGTCTGGCGCTGACGAGTGTCAACGACGTCGATCGTGCTCTGCGCGGGGTGGACTTGTCTGCCGTGCCGGTGTTTGCGCACGCGGGTGTCGCCGCAGGTGCGGTGACCGCGTTGCTCACAGCTTGGCTAAAAATTCAGGGGCGGCCCGCGACCGATCTGCACGGCGCCATTTTAGCTGATCCCCTCGGCGAACTGGTCAACGCTGGCACCTTGCCTGTCTCGCTAGAAAAAGCCTACGACGAGATGGCTCAGCTCGAACTCAAGGTCCGCACCGACGGGCTCGCGTTGCGCACCGTTGGCGTCAATGCCGCACTCTGGGCTGAGGCCGGTGCCAATGCGGTGCAGGAGCTCGCCTTCGGTTTGGCCAGTGGCGTTGAATACTTGCGTGCGCTGAATGCACGCGGGCTCACCGCCGACCAGGCCGCGCCGCGCTTCTTGTTCACCTACGCGCTCGGTTCCAACCTGTTCATGGAAATTGCCAAGCTGCGCGCCGCTCGCCTGCTGTGGGCACGCGCTGTCGAGGCTGCCGGTGGTGCCGCCGCCGCCCAGCGCCTCGTCTGCCATGGTCGCACCACGCGCTGGAACAAAACCGTGCTCGACCAGCACGCCAATCTCCTGCGCACCACCACCGAGGCCTTCGCTGGCATCGTGGGCGGTTGCGCTGGCTTGCAGGTCGGTACCTTCGACGAAGTCATTCGCCCCGGCGACGACTTCTCGCGCCGTCTGGCTCGCAACATCCAGATCATCCTCGACGAAGAGTGCCACCTCGGTCGCGTGGTCGATCCGGCCGGCGGCTCCTACTATGTGGAAACGCTCACCAACGAGCTCGCCGCCAAGGCCTGGGCGCTGTTCCAGGATATCGAGGGCAAAGGCGGCCTGGCCGCCGCGCTCACCGCCGGTTATCCGCAGTCGCTCGTCGAGAAGACCGCCACTGAGAAGATGAACGCCGTCGAGACGCGGCGCGATGCCATCATCGGCACCAACTTGCACCCGAACCTGCGCGAGAAGTTGCCCGCCGCCGAGGCCTGCGCCTCGGGCACCTGCGGGTGCTGCAAAAAAGCCCCGGCCGTCGCCGTAGAGGGTTCGATCACGGTTAAGCGCCTTGTCCCGCGCCGCCGCGCCGAGGCCTTCGAGGCACTGCGCCGCCGCACCGAGGCCGCCCTCACCGCAACCGGTGTGCGCCCGCAGGTGTTTTTGGCCACCTTTGGCCCGCGCAAACAGCACGCGCCCCGCGCCGAGTTCTCGGCCGGCTTCTTCGCCGCAGGCGGCTTTGAGGCCGTCTCGGGCAAGAGCTCCGAAACCCCCGAAGCCGCAGCGCAGGCCGCACTCGACTCGGGTGCCCGTGTGGTCGTGCTGTGCTCGACCGACGACACCTACCCGGCACTGGTTCCGGCCACCGTTCAGTTATTAAAAACCTCTGTGAATCCGCCGCTGGTTGTGCTCGCAGGCATGCCCGCCACGCCCGAGTTACAGAAAAAATTCACCGAAGCCGGTGTCGATGAATTCATCCACGTGCGAGCCAACTGCGCGAAAGTCCTCGCCGGTTTCATCGACAAACTCGGCCTCTGAGCGATCGACCGACCGACCCATACACACGCCATGAACTTCCCTGATTACACAAAACTTGCTTTCGATCCCGCCGCGCCCGCTGTTCGCACTGCCGCCGAATGGGCGAGCGCTGCCAGCACGGCGGCCGGCGCCAAGGCGCTCGCCGACTGGAAAACCATCGAGCAGATCCCGCTCAAGCCGGTTTACGGCCCCGGCGATTTGCGCGCCGTTGACCACCTCGGTTTCACCGCCGGCATCGCCCCGTACCTGCGTGGTCCCTACGCGACCATGTATGTGCTCAAACCCTGGACGATCCGCCAGTACGCGGGCTTCTCCACCGCCACCGAGTCCAACGCCTTCTACAAGCGCAATCTCGCCGCCGGCCAGATGGGCTTGTCGGTCGCCTTCGACTTGGCCACCCACCGTGGCTACGACAGCGATCACCCGCGCGTCGTTGGTGACGTCGGCAAGGCCGGTGTCGCCGTCGACTCGGTGGTCGACATGCAGGCGCTCTTCGCCGGCATCCCGCTCGATCGTATCAGCGTGTCCATGACGATGAACGGCGCGGTTCTTCCCGTGCTGGCCTTCTACATCGTCGCCGCGCTCGAACAGGGCGTGAAACTGGAGCAGCTCGCGGGCACGATCCAGAACGACATCTTGAAGGAATACATGGTGCGCAACACCTACATCTATCCGCCGCTGCCCTCGATGCGGATCATCGCCGACATCTTCGAGTTCACCTCGAAGAAGATGCCCAAGTTCAACTCCATTTCGATCTCGGGTTATCACATGCAGGAGGCCGGCGCCACCGCCGACCTGGAGTTGGCCTACACCCTGGCCGACGGTCTCGAATACCTGCGTACCGGCATCAAGGCCGGCATCGACATCGACGCCTTTGCGCCGCGCCTTTCGTTCTTCTGGGCGCAGGGTAAAAACCTGTTCATGGAGGTCGCCAAGATGCGCGCCGGTCGTCTGCTCTGGGCCAAGATGGTCAAGCAGTTCAACCCCAAGAACGCCAAGTCCATGGCGCTGCGCACGCATTCGCAGACCTCGGGTTGGTCGCTCACCGAGCAGGATCCGTTCAACAACATCGCCCGCACCTGCGTCGAGGCCATGGCAGCCACCTTGGGCCACACCCAGAGTTTGCACACCAACTCGCTCGACGAAGCCATTGCGTTGCCCACTGATTTCTCGGCACGCATCGCCCGTAACACCCAGCTGTTTCTGCAGGCCGAGTCGGGCATCTGCAACGTGGTCGATCCGTGGGGCGGCAGCTACTACGTCGAAAAGCTCACCGCCGATCTCGTCGAAAAGGCTTGGGCGCACATCGAGGAAGTTGAAAAACTCGGCGGCATGGCCAAGGCCATCGAGACGGGCTTGCCCAAGCTGCGCATCGAGGAAGCCGCCGCCCGCCGTCAGGCGATGATCGACTCCGGCCAGGAGACGATTGTGGGCGTCAACAAACACCGCCTCGAACAGGAAGCTCCGATGGAGATTCTGGAGGTGGACAACTCCGTTGTGCGCATCGCTCAGATCAAGCAGCTGGAGGAGCTCAAGGCCAAGCGCGACAGCGCCGCCGTGGCTCGCTGCCTGGCCGCGCTCACCGCCGCCGCCAAGTCCGGCGAAGGCAACCTGCTCGCCCTGAGCATCGAGGCCGCTCAGGCCCGCGCCACGTTGGGCGAAATCTCCGACGCGCTGGAGGCGGTTTATGGCCGTTATCAGGCGCAGATCCGCACCTGCTCGGGCGTGTACAACCGCGCTTATTCCGAGGGCCAGTCCGAGGTCACGAAGGTGCGCGAGTTGGCCGATGACTTCGCCGCTCGCGAAGGCCGTCGCCCACGTATCCTCGTCGCCAAGCTGGGCCAGGACGGCCACGACCGGGGTGCCAAGGTGGTGGCCACCGCCATGGCCGACATGGGTTTCGACGTGGATATCGGGCCGCTGTTCCAGACACCTGCCGAGGCCGCACGGGATGCGGTTGAAAACGACGTGCATGTCGTCGCCATGAGTTCGCTTGCCGGTGGTCACAAGACCCTGCTGCCCCAGTTGATCGCCGAGCTGAAGGCGCTGGGTCGCGACGACATTATGGTGGTGACCGGTGGCGTGATTCCGGCGCAGGACTACGCGTTCCTTTACGCCAACGGTGCGGCTGCCGTGTTCGGCCCGGGTACGCCCGTACCGCGTTCGGCCACCATCGTACTGGAAAAGCTGACCGCGCAGTTGGAGGTCTAAGCGGACGGAAATCATCCATGCCGATATTTGCCTGAAGTAGCGAAAAAGTAGCGCAGGCTTCCAGCCTGCTGTTCTGACGTAGCGCAGGCTTCCAGCCTGCTGTTCTGACGTAGCGCAGGCTTCCAGCCTGCTGGTTTTTTTTCGGAGCAGACTGGAAGTCTGCGCTACTTTTTCGGCTACGGCTCACCCTTAAAAACCGCTTAAGCGTTGTGATGAACCCACAAGATTGCCGCCCTGATTGGGTGCCGCCTGATGCCGGCCGGGAATTTACGACGCATGTCGTAGCCGGCCAGGTCATGCCCGCGCCGCTGTCCACCCCGCTTCGCCGCCGCCCCGTGGATAAGCCGGAGGTGTTGGCCGCCGCGATTCGTGCGGGCGACCGCGGGGCGTTGGCGCGCGGCATCACGCTCATCGAGAGCCATGCAGCCGCCCACCGCGTGTTGGCCGACGAGCTTTTGAAGATACTGACGCCCTTGGCGGGCGGGGCGATGCGGGTCGGAATCACCGGTGCACCGGGCGCGGGAAAAAGCACGTTTATTGATGCGCTCGGCGTGCGCTTATGCGAGTCGGGCTTACGCTTGGCGGTGCTCTCCGTCGACCCCAGCAGTCCGATCACCCATGGCAGTATTTTGGGCGACAAGACGCGCATGGAAAAACTCTCGCGGTGTGCAACTGCGTTTATCCGCCCCTCGCCCAGCGAATGTGAGCTTGGAGGGGTTGCCCGCCGCACGCGTGAATCAATCGTGCTGTGTGAGGCGGCCGGCTTCGATGTGGTGATTGTGGAGACGGTCGGGGTGGGGCAGAGCGAGGTGCTGGTGCGCGGCATGGTCGACTGTTTTATGGTGCTGATGATCGCCGGCGCGGGCGACGAATTGCAGGGTATCAAAAAAGGCATCATCGAGCTGGCCGACATCCTCGTGGTGAACAAAGCCGACGGCGACAACCTGACGCGCGCCGAGGCCGCGCGCATGGAGTTCGGCCGGGCGCTGCACTACTTGGCAGTGCCCGACGGACAGTGGCAGCCGCAGGTTTTAACGTGCTCAGCGATGACGGGCGCAGGCATCGCCGAAACCTGGTCCACCGTGGAGGCGTTTTTTAACCAAGCCCGTGCTTATGGTGATTTTAAAGCCCGCCGTCGTGACCAGGCGCAGGCCTGGCTCGAGTCCCTGATTACCGAGGGACTGCGCGAGGCTTATGAGCAGAAAATCGGCCACCTTCCCCTGCACGCCGAGATCGATGCCCAAGTGCGTTCGGGCGAGTTGCCCGCGCCGGAGGGAGCCCGGCGTTTGTTGGCCGCCGCCGGCTTTAGCGCGTAAAAAAATCCCTGCATGCGCACAGCAGGACAAGATGCGCGCAGTCAATTTCCGTGATTTCGTTAAAGTAGTGCCGCCACTCAACATTTTCCCTCCCATGATCCAATCCATCGACCATCTCGGCATCGCAGTCCGTTCGCTCGACGAAGCGATTCCGCTCTACGAAAAATCCTTCGGCCTGACCTGCTTAGGTCGCGAGGAAGTCGCCTCCCAGCGCGTGCGCACCGCGTTTTTTGACGCGGGTGGCGTGCACATTGAGTTGCTGGAGCCGACCTCGCCCGAGAGCCCGATCGCCAAGTTCATCGCGGAAAAAGGCGAGGGCATTCACCACATCGCCTTCCGCACCGATGACATCGCCGCCCAGCTCAAGCAGGCCGCCGACACCGGCGTGCGCCTGATCCACGCCGAACCTTTTGAAGGCGCAGCGGGCAAACTGGTCGCCTTCCTGCACCCCAAGTCCACCCGCGGAGTGCTCACCGAGTTCTGCGCCGTTAAGCCCGGCGCCGAAGCCGCTCACTAACCTTTTTTGGAGAAACACGACCATGGCCATTGCTCCCCATTTCCTCACCCAACTCGCTGAAAAGCGCCGCATCGCCAACGAAGCGGGCGGACTCGACAAACTCGAAGCCCGCCACGCCAAGGGGCTGATGGGCGCTCGCGAGCGCCTGCTCGCGCTCTTCGATGCCAACACTTTTATGGAGTGGGGCATGCACGTTGATCACGACTGTCACGACTTCGGCCTGGAGGATAAGTCCTTCCCCGGTGACGGCGTCATTACCGGTGTGGGCTATGTGGCCGGCCGCCCGGTGGCCGCCTTCAGCCAGGACTTCACCGTTTGCGGTGGTTCGCTTGGGCGTATTCACGCCAAGAAAATCTGCGACCTGATGGATTACGCAATGAAGGTCGGTATGCCCATCCTTGGCATCAACGACTCGGGTGGCGCACGTATTCAGGAAGGCGATGATTCGCTCTCCGGTTATGGCCAGGTGTTTTTCCACAACGTGCTCGCTTCCGGCTTGGTGCCCCAGATCTCGATCATTGCCGGCCCGTGCGCTGGTGGTGCCGCCTACAGCCCTGCGCTCACGGACTTCATCATCATGACGAAGACCAACGCCCAGATGTTTATTTGCGGCCCGGATGTGATCAAGTCCGCCACCGGCCAGACCGTCACCATGGACGAGGTCGGCAGCGCTGCCGTGCACGCCTCGGTCAACGGCAACATTCACTTTGTCGCCGAGACCGATGCGCACGCCCTGGAGCTGTCGCGTAAGTTGCTCTCCTTTTTGCCCAACAACAACGCTGGCGATCCCCTGCACAAGGTCACCGCCGAGCTCGAACTCTCCCCCGATCTGGTGTTTAACGAGCTGGTTCCGGCCGATTCCAAAGCGCCGTTCGACGTCTTGACGGTCATCAATCGCCTGGTCGACGACGGCGATTTCCTCGAAGTGCAGCGCGATTGGGCCAAGAACATCGTGATCGGGTTCGCCCGCATCCACGGCATCGTTTGCGGCATCGTCGCCAACCAGCCCTGCGTCAAAGCCGGTACGCTCGACATCGACTCCTCCGACAAAGCCGCGCGCTTCATCCGTACCTGCAACGTTTACAGTATTCCGTTGGTCACCTTGGTGGACATCCCCGGTTTCATGCCCGGTCTGGCCCAGGAGCGCGGCGGTATCATTCGTCACGGTGCCAAGATGCTGTTCGCTTACGCCTCCGCCACTGTGCCGAAGATCACGGTGATCATGCGCAAAGCCTACGGTGGTGCGTACCTCGCCATGTGCAGCAGCGACATGCGTGCCGATGCCGTCTATGCTTGGCCCACGGCCGAAATCGCCGTCATGGGTGCCGATGGTGCCGTCAAGGTGCTGTTCAAGCGTGAGATCGCCGCCGCCGCCGACCCGAAGGCCAAGGAGGCCGAACTCGCCGCCGAGTACCGTGCCAAGTTCTCCTCGCCGTTCGCCGCCGCGCGCAAAGGCATGATCACCGACGTGATCGAGCCCGCCCAGACCCGTGCCGTTGTCGGCATGGCCCTGCGTAATACCTTGTCGAAGCGTGAGACTCGTCCGCCTAAGAAGCACGGCAACATCCCGCTCTAAATGGTTAAACTATATCCGCTCGCGTACCGGCGTAGCGCAGGCTTCCAGCCTGCTGATTGTGAGTAGCGCAGACTTCCAGTCTGCTTATTTACTCCGAGCAGACTGGAAGTCTGCGCTACTTTTCCGCCACGCATCCGCCAAAATACGACCCTAACCTGATTTTTTACTTACCTAATTTATGAAAAAGCTCCGCGTAACCGTGGATGGAAAAACCTTCGAGGTCTCCGTTGAGATGCTCGATGCACCCGTATCCGCCGTGCCCGTTTATTCGGCACCGGTGATCACCTCAGCGTCGGTGTCAGCCCCGGTGGCCGCCGCGCGTCCCGCTGCCGCTGCACCGGCTGCCGGCGGGGCGGGTTCGGTGCCGAGCCCGCTCTCGGGCAAGGTGGTTTCGGTCGACGTCCAAGTCGGCCAGACCGTAACCGAGGGCACCCAGCTGGTGACCTTGGAAGCGATGAAGATGAACACCTTCGTGTATGCGCCCAAGGCCGGTAAAGTGTCCGCCATTTTGGTGAACGCTGGCGATGGGGTCGAGGAAGGCGCCGCATTGGTTACCTTGGAGTGAGTCGGCTGATTCACTCCTTTGTGTGAAGCCTTAATCCACCACTCATCATGTACTCCCTCCTCCTCGCCGAAGTCGCCGAACAGAAGACGATTTCGGCCACCCTACGATTCGGTGATTCGGTCGTCTTCCAGTTAGACGGACTGGCATTCGTGTTCATCGCCCTGGGCCTTACTTGGGCGGCGATCGCGGTGTTAGGGGTTTATTTCAAGCGGGCGGCGATCGTAGCCGCGGCCTCGGCCGCAGCCACGGCAGCCGCAGCCAAGGTGCAGCCTGCGGCACCGGTCGTCCCGGTGGCCGCTCCTGCGCCAGCAGTTCCCGCCCCGATTGCCCCCGTAGCCCCGGCGCCAGCGCCCATCACCGACCTGCCGCCCGAGCTGGTCGCCGTGATCGCCGCAGCCGTGCAGTTAACCCTGCGTGACGCCTATCGCATCCACGCCATCGTACCGGTGGCCGGCCACGATTGGGCCCACGAAGGTCGGCGGCAGATCTTTGCCTCCCACCAAATCCGCTAAAGCCAAAGCCGGCCTCGCAATCGCGGCCGGTTTTTTTTTGGCTCCTTAAATGCAGCCGAAGTCCTCTCTCTGTCCGGTTTGGTCGGTCACTCACCACGCAACAGTGGGGTCAACCCAGTCGCTGGCGCGGGAGTTATCCGCGTGGTCAGCGGTCTGGGCCGAGGAACAAACCGCCGGACGCGGCCAAGCGGAGCGCACCTTTGTTTCCGATCCAGGCGGGCTGTATTTGACCGCCGTGTTGCCCTACGACGGCGATGCCCTCGCGTCGCGGGGTTTTGCCCTCGCGGTGGGCTGGGCGCTGTGTGTGACGCTGCGGCGGGTCGGGGTGACCGACGTGCGTTTGCGTTGGCCCAACGACCTGATGGTGGGCTGGGCCAAAGTGGGCGGAATTTTGGTGGAGCAGGGTGGGCCGCGCACGCTGTTGGTCGGCGTGGGGCTCAATGTCACCAATCGTCCCTGGGTGAGTGATCCCACGTTGCAGGGCGTGGCGGGGCGCTTGGCGGATTATCTGGGCGTGGGGGCCGTGCCGGAACCGGCTGAACTCGTTGCTGCTTTGTTAAGGGCGATTCGGCTGGCGCAGCGGATGTTTGCGCGGCGCCGCTTGGCGGGCTTGGCCCCGGTGTTGGACCGCTGCTGGGGTGAAGCGCGGCAGGTGGTTTTGGAGCCGGCTGGCGGGGTGGCGTTGTCGGTCACCGGCGGTTTTTTCCGTGGAATCGATACGCAGGGAGCGGTGCGGCTGTGCAGTGCGCATGGGGCAGAAGCGCGGGTTCCGGCGCACCACATTCATCGCATGCGCGAAGTGCGTTAAAAAGTAGCGCAGACTTCCAGTCTGCTCCGGATTAAACCGAAAGTGGTGCGGTGCTTTAGCACGCATCGGCGATTGAACGATACATCCATTCAAACCAGCGGGCTAAAGCACCGCACTACCTCAGAGCGCTACGAGTGGCGATTTTCACCCAAAGGCTCGGTTGTGATGCACAAAAAAGCCGGCCCACCATGAGTGGGCCGGCTTCGCAGAGGCGGTTAACCGTTTAGGCGACCACCGGCGCGTCTTCGGCGACTGGGGCTTGGCCTTCAAGGTCCTTGAGGGCGGCTTTGCGGCTCAGGCGTACCTTGCCCGACTTCTCGTCGATGCCGATGCACTTCACCGTGATGCTGTCGCCCATCTTGACCACGTCTTCGGTGCGGCGCACGCGGAAGTCGGCCAGCTCGCTGATGTGGCAAAGGCCTTCTTTACCGGGCAGGCACTCGACGAACGCGCCGAACTCTTTCACGCCGGTCACGCGGCCGGTGTAGATCTTGCCGTTCTCGATCGGGGCGCCGCCGCCACCACCACCGCCACCGCCGGAACCGCCGCCGCAGAGGCTGTCGATTTCCTTGAGTGCACGGTTGGAGGACTCGGCGTTGTTCGAATAGATGAACACCTTGCCCGAATCGTCGTCGGAGATGTCGATCTGCGCGCCCGTGGTTTCCACGATGCGGCGGATGGTTTTGCCGCCGGGCCCGATCAGCAGGCCGATCTTCTCGGGATCGATCTGGATCGTCTGGATGCGGGGGGCGAAGTTGCTGAGCTCTTTGCGCGGGGCCGGGATGGCGCTGAGCATGTTGCGCAGGATTTCGACGCGGGCTTCGCGGGCCTGGTGAATCGCAACCTTGGCGATCTCGAAGGGCAGGCCGTTGATCTTCAGGTCGAGCTGGAAGCCGGTGATGCCCTTGGTGGTGCCGGCGAGCTTGAAGTCCATGTCGCCGAAATGGTCTTCCTCACCGAGGATGTCGGTGATGGTGGACCACTTGGTGATCGTGCCGGAGGCGTCGATCTCGGTCATCAGACCGCAGGAAATGCCGGCCACGGGGGCGATCAGGGGAACGCCGGCGTCCATCAGCGACAAGCAGCCGCCGCAGATAGAAGCCATCGAAGTCGAGCCGTTGGAGGCCATGATCTCGGAGACCACGCGGATGGAGTAGGGGAACACGTCCTCGGGCGGCAGCACCGGCACGAGAGAACGCTCGGCGAGGGCACCGTGGCCGACTTCGCGGCGACCGGGGGAGCCGAAGCGGCCGGTCTCACCCACGGAGAAGGGAGGGAAGTTATAATGAAGGATAAAGCTCTTGGACTTCACGCCGCCGGTGAGGGCATCGAGGTCTTGGGCTTCCTTGGTCGGCCCGAGGGTCGTCAGGACGATGCTCTGGGTGTCGCCACGCTTGAACGCAGCGGAACCGTGCACGCGGGGGAGAATACCGACCTCGGAGTGCAGGGGGCGCAGGCTCTTGGCATCACGGCCATCGGCGCGCACGCCGCGCTCGAGCACAGCCTTGCGGTAGGCTTTGTACTGGAGGTCTTCGAAGACGACGTTCAGGTCCACGTCGCTGAAACGCCCGGCGCCGAGTTCGAGGGAGAGCGCGGCGTGGGCTTCGGCCTTGAGGCCTTTGACGTTGGCCGAGCGGACGGCTTTTTCGTGACCGAAGATGGCGGCGACGATGCGCTCGGTGGACACCACGCGCTCGATGATGGCGCGGGCCTCGGCGCTGGCGCCAACCAAGGCGAAGTGAGCCTTGGGCTTGCCGACGAGGGCAACGAGTTCGCGGATACCGCGGATGATCGGCTGGATGGCGTTGTGACCGAATTCGAGGGCCTCAATGAAGCGGGCCTCGGGGATCTGGTCGGCGGAACCCTCGATCATGAGCATGTCCTTCTCGTTACCCACGTAGATGAGGTCGAGGGAGGACTGGAACATCTGTTCGATGGTCGGGTTGGCGACAAACACGCCGTCGATTTCGGCGACGCGCACGGCGGCGATCGGCCCGTTCCAGGGAATGTCGGAGATGGCGAGAGCGGCGGAGGCGCCGTTGACCATGGGGATGTCGGCCTCGTTCAACTGGTCGGCAGACATGAGCTGGCCGATGATCTGGACCTCATTGAGGAAACCCTCGGGGAAGAGGGGGCGGCAAGGACGGTCGCAGAGGCGCGAGGTGAGGATTTCCTTTTCGGAAGGACGGCCCTCGCGTTTGAAGTAACCGCCAGGAAAGCGGCCGGCAGCGGCGTACTTTTCGCGGTAATCGACGGTGAGGGGGAAGAAGTCCTGGCCGGGCTTCATCGACTGCGCGACGCAGGCGGTGACAAAGACGTTGGTTTCACCCACGGAGACGTTGACCGCGCCATTGGCGAGGGCGGCGTAAGTGCCGGTGGAGAAGGTGATGCCGAGTTCGGCGATCGTGACGGAGTGTTTCTGCTTCAGGGACATGTGTTATTTCGTACTTCGGTTGCGCGTCGCGGATAGAAAAGCCGGCCTGCGACACGCGGCAGGTTCGGCTGAAAGGGGAGGGGGCGGGAGGGAAAGGACCAATGGCCAATGACCAAGGGCCAATGACCAAGGACCAATGACCAATGTTCAATGTCCAATGACTAACTTCTAACGTTCAACGCTGCAGGCTTTTTGGATGTTGGACGTTCAATGTTGGATGTTGAACGTTGGTCAGGCTTCAGCGGATTGTCTAAAAAAACAAAGGGCGACCCGGTTAAGGGTCGCCCTTTGACTGAAGGGGGCAATTACTTGCGGAGGCTCAGGCGCTGGAGCAACTCGTTGTACTTGGGCAGATTGTGGCGCTTCAAGTAGTCGAGCAGCTTGCGACGGCGGGAGGCCATCTGCAACAGGCCGCGGCGGCTGTGGAAATCCTTGCGGTGCGTGCGCAGGTGCTCGGTCAAGTGATTGATGCGAGCAGTCAGCAGGGCAACCTGAACTTCGGACGAACCGGTATCGGTATCGTGAATTTTGTAGGCGGAGATGATTTCGGGCTTAACGACGGTGGACATGGTTTTATTTGAATAAGTTACACAACTGTAGGGAACCGGTGAGGGTTCCGTGCCACCCGCGCCCGTCATGGTTTGCACCACGGCGTTTGCCGGCGTCACCGTTCTAATCTGGCGGAATGCCAGACCAGTCGTGGTGCCACCCCGTAACCGACGGAGCGACACTAACGCAGGCGGCCAAGTTCTATAAACCCCACGGCGTGAGCAAGCGAAATTTTGCCCCGCGCAGCGGTTCGTGAATTAAGCGGCAGAGATGTGCCCATGAAACCCACGAAATGACACGAAGGTCGGATCGATCTGGCTTAACCGCAATGTCTGCAAGGCATGGGGCGCGCAGGCATAACCACTTTTAAGTCAAACTTATGGGCGAGACGCCCATGCCACGTTGCGAACCAAAAACGGGGCGGGACGCCCAAGGCGCTCAGACTCATCCGACGTGGCACGGGCGTCCCGCCCGTGGGCTTGGCGTGGCATGGGCGTCTCGCCCATTAGCGGTAAAAAACGGTTCGGTTCTATGCCTCGGTCGTCGAGGTGGTATCAACGGCATCGTTATCCAACGATCCCTTCGCGCAACTGGGTGTGGTGGGCCGGGTCGAGGATCTTCTGCGCCAGAGCGTAGTCGCCGTGGTCGTGGTTTTTGCCGATACCGGCAAACGCCAGACCGATCCGCCGCTGCGACTGCGTCGTGAAGGTCTTCATCAGGTTCTCCACATCCTCGCGGTTATGGCCTGGGGCGCCTTGTTTGATCAATGCATCCGCATACAGCGCGGTTGCCGAGATCGCAAAGAGCTCCGTGCCGATGTCCACAATGCGCGCCAGCAACACCTGCCGTTTTTCCAGTTTCGGGCCGTTGAGCGCCATTGCGTGGAAAAGTGTGCGCCCGAGTCGGCGGCAGGTGCGTGACACATAGGCGAGCGCTGGTTTACAGGCGGGCGTCAGGTCGGAGGGCACGCCGCCGCTGGGGAGAAATAACTTCGGGTACCAGAGCGCGTAAAACGCACCGGCTTTGACCGCCGCCGCCGCACGTTTGCCCAGCGGTTGGCGCGAATCGAGCACGGTGCCCGCCACCTTGAGGTGCGGGTCGAGCGCTTCGCGGGCCAAAAACAGATGCATGATTTCCGTGGAGCCTTCGAAAATCAGGTTGATGCGGCTGTCGCGCATCATGCGCTCCACCGGCACGGGCTCTTCGCCGCGGTTTTTGAGCGAGGACGCGGTTTCGTAGCCGCGCCCGCCGCGGATTTGCATGGTGTCGTCGACCGCCTGCCAGGCCGCTTCCGAGCCCCAGAGTTTGCACATCGCGGCCTCCAGGCGGATGTCGGCCTTGTCGCGGTCGACCAGCGCCGAGGTGAGCATGACCATGGCCTCGTTGGCGAAGGTGTTGGCGGCCATGCGGGCGAGTTTGCTGGCGATCGCCTCGTGTTGGCCCACCGCCGCGCCCCACTGGATGCGGCTGGCTGCCCATTCGCGCGAATAACCGAGGCAGCGTTTCATAAAACCCACGCAACCGGCCGGAATCGTGAGGCGGCCGGTGTTGAGCGTGGTGAGGGCGACCTTGAGGCCGCGACCCTCGCCGCCGACGATCGCGTCGCGCGAGATGCGCACGTTGGTGAAGCGGACCACGCCGTTGTAAAGCGCGCGCAGGCCCATGAAGCGGCAGCGCGTCACCACCTCAACGCCCGGCTCGTTCATCTCGACCAAGAAGGCGGTGATTTGGGTACGCGGTTTGCCGTTAACCACCTTGTCGGGCGTGCGCGCCATGACGATGATCACGCCGGCTTTGACGCCGTTGGTGCACCAGAGCTTTTCGCCGTTAATGATGAAGTCTTTGCCGTCGGGGGTGGGTTCGGCGCGGGTTTCCATTCGCGCGGGGTCGGAGCCGACGCCGTTTTCGGTCAGCGCGAAGGCGGAAATCTCGCCCCGAGCCACGCGCGGGAGGTACTTTTTTTTCTGCTCGGGGGTGCCGAACATTTTGAGCGGCTGAGGCACGCCGATGGATTGGTGGGCGGAGAGCAGCGCGGTGAGGTTACCATCAACGCTGCCCAGCAGCACGGCCGCCTTGGAGTAGTTGAGTTGGGACAGGCCCAGGCCGCCGTATTCCTTGGGGATTTTGATGCCAAAAGCGCCGAGACTGCCGAGGCGTTTGATCAGGGCGTCGGGGATTTCTCCCTCAGTGTCGATGCGGTCCGCGTCGACCTCCTTTTTTAAGATATGCTCGAGTTCGCTGAGGAACGGGCGGCCGGCGGTGGCATCGGCGGCGGATTGCAGCGGGAAGGGGTAAATGTGTTCGAGGGAAAAGCGGCCCATGAACAAGTCGCCGACGTAGCTGCGGTAGGTGGATTCGCTACGGGCCGACTCTGTCATTTCGAGGGCCTCACGTTGGCCCTGCGTCATCTTTGAGGTGTCGATATTGCTAGGGGTGTCGTCGGTGGGGTTCATTGGGGTTTTTGGGGTATTAAATCTTTCTCGTTACTCTTTATCCTAATCGTTCGTCAGGGGCTTGGTCTGAGTCGGTAAAGGAGGGGCGAAAGAGAAAGATTAAGATTAAGAAGAAAGAGAAAGAGGGCGGAGTTTCGGAGCGGCGGCGAACGTTCAACATCCAACATTCAACGTTGACCGTTCAATTGGCGCAGGGGTTGGGCCCCGGTTGGACATTGGGCATTGGACATTGGGAATTGGTCATTGGCCACCGGTCCTCAGCTCTTGGGGTAAAACCCCTTGCCGGCCTTCGCCAGCGCTCGCAGGTGGTCGCAGGGGGCGAAATGTGGCGCCACGTCCTTGGCCAAACTGTCTAGCCGCGCCACCACTTCGGTGGTGCCAACGGTGTCGGCGTGCCGCAGCGGGCCGCCGCGGAACGGCGCCCAACCGGTGCCCAAAATCATGCCGAAATCGACGTCTTCCGGGGCCGCCACCACGCCTTCCGCCAAACAGCGCGCGGCTTCGTTGATCATGATCAACACCAGGCGGTCGACGATCTCTTCGTCGGTGGAGCGTCGGCAGTCGGCTGTGGGGATAAACAAGGTGCTCAGACCGGGGTTTGCACCCGACTTGGCTCCCTTGGTTTTGGGGTGCGTATAAAACCCGCAGCCGGACTTTTTACCGAGCCAGCCTTTCGCAATCATCTGCGGCAGCGTGTCGTCGGTCGGCATGGGGTTTTTGAGGCGTTTGGCGAGGTCCTGCGCCACGTGTTGGGCCACGTCCAAACCGACCTCGTCGGCCAAACGCAGCGGGCCCATTGGCATGCCGAAGGCGAGCATCAGCCGGTCGATTTTGGAGGGGGCGTGGCCTTCGCGGAACAATCGCACCGACTCGACCAGGTAAGGCATCAAGATGCGGTTAACCAAAAAGCCGGGCGAGTCGTTGACGATTACCGGCAGCTTGCCGATCGCCTTGGTGAACTGCAGCGCGGTGGCGAGCGTGGCCGCCGAGGTGCGCGGACCTCGGACCAACTCGACGAGTTGCATGCGGTTAACTGGGTTGAAAAAGTGGATTCCCACCACGCGCTCGGGGTGTTCCAGCGGCGCAGCGATCGCGTCGATGGACAACGCCGAGGTGTTGGTGGCCAGCACCGTGTCGGGGCGGGCGTGCTTTTCCAGATCGCGGAAAATCGCCTGCTTGGCTTCGAGTTTTTCGAGCGCCGCCTCCATCACCAGATCCACGCCGGTCAGCGGCACGCTGGTGCAGACCGGGGTAACGCGGTTCATGCCGGCGGCGGCTTCGGCCGGGGTGAAGACGCGTTTTTTGGCGGCTTCGGTGAACAGCGTTTCGATGGTTCGCAGGCCGCGGGCGAGGGCGTCGGGGGCGACATCTTTGAGGATAACGGGCAGGCCGCGCGCACTGGCCCATTGCGCGATGCCCGCGCCCATGACGCCGGCGCCCACCACCGCGACACGGCGCACCGGCAGGGGTTCGGCGGGGAGCGGGCAGGGCAGTTTTTTGGCGCGTTCTTGCAGGAAGAAAATGCTTAGCAGGCTACGACACGCTGGGGTGCGGATGAGGGCGAGGAACGCCTCTTTTTCCAGATCAAAACCGGCGTCGGCGGCGAGTCCGAGGGCGGCGGTGCAGACCTCGATCGCTTTGAGCGGGGCGGGGTAGTGGCCGTGGGTTTTGGCCAAAACGTCGCGGCGGGCTTTGGACGCGATGAGGTGGCGGGCGATCGGCAGATGGGCAGCGCGGAAGGCGGGTGCGGGGCGTTTGCCCTGGGCGAGCTGCTTGCGGGCGGCTTCGCGCAGGTATTCGGGGTGAGCAAGTTCGTCGATCACACCGAGTTTTTTGGCGGGAACGCCGGCGAGTTGGCGGCCGGTGAGAATCAGGCCCAACGCCGCGGGCAAACCGATGAGCGCGGGCAGGCGCACCGAACCGCCCCATGCTGGCAGGATGCCGAGTTGTGTTTCGGGCAGGCCGATTTTGGTTTCTTTGCCGTCGGAGCCGACGCGCCAGTCGCAGGCCAGCGCGAGTTCGCAGCCGCCGCCCAGGCAGATGCCATGGATGGCCGCGACCGAGGGCACGGTGAGGTGATTAAGGCGGTTAAAGACGCGGTGGCCGAGATCGACGATGTCGCCCAAAATTTTGGGGTCGGGGTTGGTCACGAACTCGTGGAGGTCGGCGCCGGCGATGAAGATTTTGTCCTTGGCGCTGGCGAGGATGACCCCGCGCAACCCCGCGTGGCTTTCCAAGGCGGCGAGGTGGCCGTCGAGTTCTTCGAGCGTGGCGCGGTCAAAAACGTTGGCCGACGAACCAGCGCGGTCGAACAGCAGGGTGCAAACGCCGTCGGCATCGATTTGGCGGGTAATATTCATGGCGGGGTGGGTTGGGGCGGGGAGGGGGTAACCACTAATGGCCACTAAGGGGCACTAATCCGGAGGTCGGAAATTTTCGGCAGTTTGATTCGGCGTATTTCCCTATTAGTGAAAATGAGTGGTCATTAGTGGTTAAAAATTCCGTTCAGTATTTAGGCGGCTTCGAGCCAGAGCGCGCCGCCTTGGCCGCCGCCGATGCACAACGAAACCAGCGCTCGGCGGGCTTTGCGGCGTTGCAGTTCCAGGAGCGACGTCAGCACCAGGCGCGCACCGGTCGAACCCACCGGATGGCCCAACGCGATGCCGCCGCCGTTGACGTTGAGTTTGGCGTCGGGGATCTCGCCCAGCGCGGTGGTGCGACCGAGGTGCGCGCGGGCATAGTCGGCGGATTTGGCCCCGGCTTGGCAGGCGAGAACCTGCGCGGCGAAGGCCTCGTTGATTTCGATCAGGTCGGCGTCAGCCATAGTCAGGCCGCTGCGTTCTTCGGCTTTGGCGATGGCGTACAACGGGCCCAAGCCCATACGCGCGGGTTCGCAGCCAGCGTAGGCGTAGTCGATCAACCGGCCGATGGGCGTCAGGCCGGTGCGTTTGAGACCTGCCTCACTCATCACCAGTAGCGCGCAGGCGCCGTCGGTGACTTGGGAGGCGTTGCCGGCCGTCACGGTGCCGCCGAGGCGGTCAAAGAGCGGACGCAGCTTTTGCAGGGCTTCAATCGTCTGGGCGGCGCGCACGCCGTTGTCCTGGGTGATGGCGGCGGGGGTGGGCGCACGGCAGTTGCGTGGGTAAACGGGCGTGATTTCGGCGACGTGGCGGTCGCGGGCGGCTCCTGCGTTGAGGTGGGAACGCAGGGCGAACTGATCCTGCTGCTCGCGGCTCAGGCGCCAATCGCGGGCGAGCAGTTCGGCGGTCTGGCCCATGTTGAGGCCGCACACGGGATCGGTGAGGCCGAGCATAAGACTGATCTGCGGGGAAAAATCGGCGGGGCGGAAACGCAGGAAGGCGGCGAGTTTTTGCGGCAGCGATTTGGCGCGGGAAAGGACGGAGAATTTGCGCACCGCGCTTGCGTTATAAATAAGCGGGTAATTGCTCATGCTTTCTGCGCCACCCACTAGAAAAATGTCACCCCGGCCGGCGGCGATTTTCTCGGCTGCTTGGGTGATCGCCTCGAAACCCGAGGCGCAGTTGCGGTGCACGGTGATGGCGGTGACCTGCGAGGGAATGCCGGCGCGCAGGGCGATGACGCGGGAAACATTCGCCGCGTCCAGGGGTTGGCCGACACAGCCGAAGATGACCTCGTTGATGAGCGCGGGGTCGATGCCGGTTTTGGCGAGCACGGCGGCGACGGCGGTGCGGCCGAGTTCGACCGCGTCGGAGGAGGCCAACTCGGTGCCCATTTTGCAGAACGGGGTGCGGGCTCCGGCGACAATGTAGAGGGGTGTTTTCATGTGCGGGCTTCCGTTTTCGGGCGGTTGTCCACGACCTTTTGTTCCTTCAGGGCGACGCCCACCTTTTGCAAGGTGCGCATCTCCTCGGCGGTGTGGGTGAGGATTTTGTTCGGGCTGATTTCGAAGTGCGCGTGTAACAGCTCGCGCACGGTGTGGTGCAGGTGATCTTCGTCGGCCGCCGTGGTGGCGGTGACGTGGACGTTGATTTCGTCGAGATCGAGGAAGTCGTCATGGGCCTTGCGAAGTTCGATTTGCCACGCACCCAGGCCGGGCAGGTCGTCGAGGGCGCGTTCCAGTTCGTTGAAGTCGACGATGGTACCCTTGATTTTCTGAAAGCGCAGGGCGTGGACGTCGGAAACACGCGAAATATTGCCCACTAGGCGCGGAAGGCGGCGGCCGCAGCACGGGCACGGTTCCCACGTGGTGCCGTGTTCGCAGCGGTCGCCGGTGCGGTAGCGCAACACGACAGTTCCGCGTTGGTCGAGCGGGGTCCACACGATCTCGCCACCCTGGCCGTCGGGCAAAACTTTGCCCGTCTCCGGGTCGATGATTTCCACAATTCCTTGGTCGGCGTACAGGTGGTAGCCGGGTGGCGGGGTGCCGGGGGTGATCGGGCATTCCGTCCAGGCGAATTTGGCTTCGGTGAAGCCGTACGTGGCCATGACCTTCACGTCGGGCGAGCCGACCTGGGCACACAACTGCCCGAGTTTGCGGCGGGTGCCGGCCGGGACTTTGTCGCCGCCGAGCACCAAAAGTCGGATACCGGGGAGCTGGGTCTTCTGCTCCACGGCTTGTTGCAACACGTGGTAAAGGAACGTCGGCATGCCGACGATCACCTGGGGTTTGAGCTTCAGGATGGCGCGGATGTTGCCCTCGGTTCCCATCACCCGGCCGCCACCGGTGGACAACGAAAACACGTTCCGATCGATGCCCGCATAATACATGTACCAAAACGCCAGGTGTGGGGCGAACGGGAACATGTTCACCATGCGCTCGTCAGGTTGGACGTTGCCGATTTCGACGATGCGTCCGCTGCCCAGGCCCATTTTGGCGATGTCGTACTGGGTGTACAAAAACGGCACCGGCTCGGTGGAGCGCCCGGTGGTGCTGGTCATAAAAATAGGCCGCCATTCGCGGTCCAGTTCGGCCTTCACCCGGTCGCGGCCTTTGAGCAACGCGCGCAGGATCGTGGACGGGCGGCGGGCCAGAACCTTGGGGTCAGGCTTGAGCACGAAGTCCAGCGTGCGCCGCGGGTTTTCGGTCGTGGGCAACAGGTCTTCCTTCGAGGTGAAGGGGATCTTTTGCAGGTCGGCGACGCTGCGGATGTCGTCGGCGGTGAGCCCGTGTTCTTTAAAAACGCGTTGGTACTGCACCGAGAAGGGCAGCACGCAGTCGCGCAGGTAACGGTGGAGGCGTTGACCTTGGGCGGCTTGGGTTTTTTCCCGATCCAAGTGCTGCCAGGAGTCCTTATTGGAGAATGCGGACATGGGGAGGTGTTAAGAGAACGTTACTGAGGGGATAAGAGAACGTTGCTGAGGGGGTTAAACCTTGGCCAGTGTTGGGGTAAGCGCGAGGAAGGTGGGCGGAAACAGAGGCGAAATTTAGGAGGATATCACCGAGCCGAGCCGGAGCGCCGACACGGAGGGCACGGAGTAAGGCCGGTTGGGATTGGATGAGGGTTTATGAGTGCTCATCAGTGGTTAAACGGGATCGGTGGTGGGGGGCAGTCGTGCCGCTTAGTGGTTAATCCGAGCGGGGGTGAGGGCGAGGAAGGCGGCGATTTCGTCGAGGCGTTTGGTGCAATCGCTTTCACCGATGGCGATCATGCGGCGGATGTAGCCGTGTTCGAAAAGCAGGGTGGCGAGCATGTCCGAACGGCGGGCTTCACGGGTACCCAGACCGCGGGTCGCGAAGCGGAAGGTGCGCGGCAGCCGCGATTCGTACTCGTTGGCGAGTACCGTGAGGTCTACGGACGGACGGACGAGCAGCAGTTGCACCGGGTGCAGGCCGGTGTCCTGCGGATGCGAGTGGGCTTCGAGCAGGGCGTTGACGCGGCGGGTGTTGAGCGCGTCGTAGTCGAGCATGTCCAAAAAAACGGAGTCCAGCATCAGGCCAATGAGGGTGGCCGGAGACGGGTATTCGTGGGGCGACTGGCTGAGGGCACTCGGGCGGTGGAATCCGGTATATTGGGTTGAAATGGCGATCATCCGGTTGGCGCCCAAATGCATCGCGGGTGAGAGGGGCGAGGTCAGGCGCACGCCGCCGTCGCCGTGCCAGTCGTTGCCGATCTGGCCGGCCGGGAAAAACAGAGGCAGGGCGCTCGACGCCATGATGTGATCGATGGAGATTCGGTCCTGGATGCTACGGCGGCCGGGACGCTCCCAATCGCTCAAGTTGGAGCCCTGAATCCACGTGTTGGATTCGCCGTTGGTGTAGTTGGTGGTGGTCAGGCCGAGTGCGCTCAACCGGCCAGTGCGGATGTTTTCCTCCACGCCCGGCAGATGTCCGTCAGTCGAACCGAGGGCCTTTTCCAAAAAGCGGCGCAGCGGGGTGTTGTCCACCATTCCGCGGGCGGGGGGCGACAGGTACATGCCGCCGGAAACGAGGCGCAGCGCCCATTTCGACATGATCGAGGCGATCGCCGGCAGGTCGGTGCGGAAAACCTGATCAATGGTCAGGCCCTCCCACAAGTTGACGAGTTTTTCCATCGCCACGGGAAAGTCATCCGCGGTGTTGGCGAGGTGGGCGGCATTGATCGCGCCGGCCGACACGCCGGTTAAAACCGGGAAATTGAGCTCGGGGAAATGCCGAGACATCTGCCGGAGGAAGCCGACTTGATAGGCCGCGCGCGCGCCTCCACCAGCTAGGACCAAGGCGAGTTTGCCGCTCTCTGGCTCCACAAAATCACCCTGTCTAGAAGGCGTTGTCGGTAGCGATGAACGATGAACGAATCCAGCCACGCGTGTCTTATCGACACAAAGCGCGGTTAATTTAGCGCATAAGTCCTAAAACACAGGAAAAGCGTGTGAAAAAGGGGGGGGACGACGCACCTCCGCAAAGTAGCGCAGACTTCCAGTCTGCTTGAATCGGCAAGTCATTGTTAACCAATGTGGACGCCGCGTCTGCTTTTACGCGTAATCCCTGTCCAGCAACCCCAGAGCAGACTGGAAGTCTGCGCTACTTTCCGGACATGCACTTTACCGCTGGGTCGCGGCCCTCCCGAGTGTGGCCTTGAGCGTGAGCTCAAGGAGGGCACTTTTGGGCCAACGGTCGGTGCCCGTCAGGAGGCGTGGCTCAACCGCCGTGCTCGGCCAACCAGCGCTCGGCTTCGATTGCCGCTTGGCAGCCCATGCCGGCTGCGGTGATCGCTTGGCGATAAACGTGGTCGGAACAGTCGCCCGCCACGTAGACGCCGGCCACGTTGGTCTGCACTTGCGAACCGACGGCGGGCTTAAAATAACCGCCTTCGTCGACCGTGATCGCCGGGGTAAACGGGCCGGTGTTGGGCACGTGGCCGATGGCCACAAACACACCTTTAATCGGCAGCACCGACTCGAGGCCGGTCTTGATGTTTTTCACTTTCAGTCCGCTGACGGAGCCCGCGGCCACGCCTAAAACTTCGGTCGGCACGCTGTCCCAAACCATCTGGATCTTGGGATGGGCGACGGCACGGTCAGCCATAATCTTGGATGCACGTAGGCTGTCGCGGCGGTGAACCAAGTAAACTTTGCTGGCAAAACGGGTCAGGAACAGCGCCTCCTCGGCGGCACTGTCGCCGCCACCCAGCACGGCCACTTCCATGTTGCGGTAAAACGCACCGTCGCAGGTCGCGCATGTCGTCACACCCTTGCCGCCGTAGAGCTCTTTTTCGCCGGGAATTCCGGTCATGCGCGGTGAGGCGCCGGTGGCGATGATCACGGACTTGGCCAACACGACGCGGCCGCCCTCAAGGATGAGCTTGCGCGGGTTCACCGTGAAATCGACTGCGTTGACCAGCGCCTGCTCGAAACGCGTGCCGAAACGGGTGGCCTGCTCGCGCATGTTTTGGGTGAGCTGAAAACCGTCCACCCCGTGCGGGAAACCGGGGAAGTTTTCCACTTCGCTCGTGGTGGTGAGCTGGCCGCCGGGTAACGGGCCCTCGATGACCAGCGGGTTGAGGCTGGAGCGGGCGGTGTAGATGGCGGCGGTGAGACCGGCGCAACCGGTGCCGACAATGACGACGTTTTCGACGGGGGAGGACATGAGTTTAAAGCGGGGAAAGGCGCTGAGCAGGGAAAATAAGCTGACAACCAAGGGTGAAATCAGCGGGGGCGACAAGGGGGATTTTTGTCCGGGGCCGTTTGCGCATATCCGGTGATACTGAATGCGTCCTCATGCCAAATCAGCGAGTCGGGCGACTGACCGAGGTTGGGCTCCTACACGTGCTGGGCTTGGTGGCCTTGCGCCCGCAGCCAGTGCGCAAGCGCGGCTGGCAACTGGTTATCGATGAGGAAGCGACTCACGAGGCGCGCAGCAAAACGTGGTCGTTTTGCGCGGCAGCAAACGCTAGGCACGCTCGCAGGTCATCTTCCTCAAGGAACGGGTAATCGGTCAAAATCTCCGCCCAACTCGCGCCGTGAGCGAGTAGTTCCAAGACATCCTTCACCCGCAGCCGGTAGCCGCGGATACAGGGCCTTCC
Organism: Opitutus sp.; assembly: GCA_024998815.1. Classification (NCBI taxonomy): domain Bacteria; kingdom Pseudomonadati; phylum Verrucomicrobiota; class Opitutia; order Opitutales; family Opitutaceae; genus Opitutus; species Opitutus sp. The sequence continues at coordinate 1,149,635 of JACEUQ010000001.1, read as the reverse complement.
ACCGCATTTGCCGGGCTCGACGGTGATTCGGTCAAGAAGAGCGCTCATGAGGCGGACTGTGTTGGTTTCGCGCCGTCGGGCAAGTCTGCTGTTGTCTTTGCTGGTCTGCAATGGAGCACATGGGGCGCGCTACCGGACGTAAGGCGCTTTCCGACCGGAGGGCGGCTCAGTCAAGGTTCACGCCGACGCTGCCGTCCGCGCGCAGCGTTTCTAGTTTTTGCACCTGGAGCTGGCTGCTTTGGCAGGCCAATAGGGTGCGCACGGCCTCGAAATCTCCGTGTTCCTCGACCACCACTTGGGCGAATTGCCGGTACGTTACCCGGTAGCGGGCCTCACCGGGTTCTAGCCGGCGCAGGGTAATCGTCGCGCGTTCGCTCGCATCAGCGGGCGCTGGCGCATTCGCAGTCGCGGCACGAGCGGGGACGGTTTTGCGTTTGGTGCGGCGGTTGGAGAGGAGTTCGACGGTCGTGAACGGGTAATCGCCACCCATAATCCGCATGACCTCTTTCTCCGCAGCATGGATACGCAGGAAGAGCTCCTCTCGTTCGAGGAGCATCTCGTTGACCTTGATTTGTTGGTCCCTGCGCATCGACGGGCTTAGGCGTCCGTAGCGTCGTCGGTCGCGGTCGGTTCAGCGCCGGCTGCTTCCGTGTCGGCGGGGTTGGTCGCAGGTGCCGTTGTTTCGCGCGGTGTGCTCTTTTTGGCGACACCGGCGGCGCGGGTCAGCGTTTCCGACTTGGGGTCAAGCCCCGCTACGGGCAGGGGCGGGGGCGGGAACGGGAAAACGCCCGGCTCGCCGATGACCTCCTCGATTTGGGTTTCGAGTGCGGAGATGCGTTCATAGGCGGCATGGCGCTCGGCGATGAGGGCGTCGATGCGGACGCGGGCGTCGAGCGCCTGGCGCAGGGTTTCGGCGTCCGCAACGAGGACGAGATCACGAAAGGTGAGGGCGGTGAGGGTGGGTTTCTTGGCCATGACGGTAAAGGGATCGCAGGTTAATTAACGAAAGAGGCGGGCGAGTTTATTGAGCAGGTTGCCCGCCGCCGGAGTGGCTTGCGGTGGTGAAAGGGTGGGGGCGACGACAGTGGGTTCGGGGCGTGGTGCTGAAGCGGGCGAGGGGACGTTGATCGGTGCGATGGTGGCGGGTTGGGGCGGACGTAGACGAGCACTTTGAACAGCGCTGGCGGCGGCGGCTACCTCGGGGGCGACATCGGCGCGGGCGTCGGCAATGAGCTCGTCGGGGGCGTTGGGGTGTTGGACGACCGCGAGGCGTACGGAGGCAACGGGGTCGCGCACCAGGTCGTAGAGGTCGGCGCGGCGCCAGGCGTGGCCGCTCACCGCGAGGCGACGAATCGCGGGCAACGGGTCGGCCAGGAGCTCTCGCGCCGTGGCGGCATCGAGGCCGGGAAGTGCGCGGTCTTGGATCGCCCAGTGGCGGCGGAAAACCGGGCTGCAGGTCACCAGCACGCGGGCCAGCCCTGGGTCGAGGTTTTCGCGGTAGGCCAGGGCGGCGAGAACCGCCGGGTAACGGGTGGCCGCGAGCGCTTGCACCTGTTCATGGGCGAGCGCGGGGTTGCCTGCTAATGCGACGCACGCCGGCTCGTCACCGAGATCAATGAAGTAAACGCCAATGGCGGGATCGAGGTGGGAGTTGGTGGCGAGTGCGGTGCGCACCGCCGGATCCGCATCTTGAGCCAGGAGACGCTGCACGGCGCGCGGAAGGTTCCGGCGTGCGGCAACCCAGCCGCGCTCCTCGGCGTCGCCAGTTGTGGCCAGATTCAGCAGATCGATTTCGTCGGGTTGCACGCGGTCGCGAACCGCGCGGCGCACGGAGGCGTGGGGCGATTGCAGGAGCAGGCGTTCGGCGGCTTTGGGCAAACTCCGGCGTTGGAGCAAGGCGAGTTGCAGGTCCTCTTCATCGGTCGTGGCCCAGCCGCACAGCATCTCGTCGTCGGCGGGGGCGGTGGCGGCGGTGTGAAGGCGCACCAGCGCGCTATCGTCGATGGCGAGGGCCAGCGCGGCCGGTGTGGCGAGTCCGGACTGGCCGCCGAGGGCGACGCGCACGGCAGGATCGGCATCGCAAACCAGAAGGGCCTGCTGCGGCAGGCGCAGGCCGGAGTTGGTGGCCAGGGCGCGGCGCACGCGGGCGTCGGGGTCGTCGGCCAGGGTGAGCAGTTCGCGGGCGGGCAGCTGCGGATGAATCGCCGCTTGGGCGCGAACCTCGGCATCGGGGTGCGCGGCAATTTCAATCAGCAGGTGGGGCGGGGTGCGCGGGTTGGAGGCGAGCAACGCGAGGACGGTGGTCGAGGGCGACTGGGCCGCGAGGGCTTCGAGCAGGTGGCTGGGCGCGAGTGGGTAGGCGGCAACGAACGCGCGGGCCTCGGGAGCCTCGTCCACGGGCAGATCGGCGAGGGCTTGCAGCAGCGAGGAGGGCAGCGGGGGCTTTCGCAGCGCTTGGGCGGTGCGGCGCACGCCGTCTTGCCGGATACGGGCAAGCAGGGCGTCGGGGGAAAGAGGTTCAGCGGCGGACACGGGAGGGCTGTGGAATGGGAGGGGAGCGACGCAGCGTTTTAGTCGACGTGCAGGTCGCCGGGTTTGACGTAAATCTCGCGCGGGTTGTTACCGATTTGAGGGCCGATAAAGCGGCGTTTTTCCATCTCCTCGATGAGGCACGCGGCACGGTTGTAACCGATGCGCAGGCGGCGTTGCAGGTAACTGGTGCTGGCACGTCCGTGGGCCGAAATGATTTCAAGCGCCTCCTTAATAAGCGGGTCGAGTCCCGCGTTGGTTTCCGAATCACCGAGGACGTCTTCGCCGCCGCCGGGCGCATCCTCGGCGCGCAGTTCGACGCGATAACGCGGTTGCAACTGGGATTTGAGTGCGGCCACGACGTGCTCGACCTCGGCGTCGTCAACGAAGGGCGCCTGGAGGCGTTGGAGCCGCCCGAGACCGGGCGGGCTGTAAAGCATGTCGCCACGCCCCTGGAGCGCCTCGGCGCCTTTGCCGTCGAGGATCGTGCGGCTGTCGATTTGCGAGGCGACCTGGAAGGCGACGCGGGTGGGGAAGTTGGCTTTGATGACACCCGTGATCACGTTCACCGAGGGGCGCTGGGTGGCGAGGATCGTGTGCATGCCGACGGCACGCGCCATCTGGGCGAGGCGCGCGACGGGCGTTTCGACCTCTTGGGCGGCCGTCATCATGAGGTCGGCGAGCTCGTCGATGATGAGGACAATGTAGGGGAGTTTGGCAAAACCCTCGGCTTCGGCCTTGGCGTTGTAGCCGGCGAGGTTGCGCACGTTTTTCTCGGCGAGCGTCTGGTAACGCTGCTCCATTTCGCGAACCAGCCACTTGAGCGCTTGGCAGGCTTGCTTCGGGTCGGTGACCACGGGGTGAATCAGGTGCGGCAGATCGCGGTAAATGGCGAATTCGACGATTTTTGGGTCGATGAGCACGAGCTCCAGTTCGTCGGGCCGGAAGCGATACAGCAGCGAAAGGATGATGTTACTGATACAAACCGATTTGCCCGAACCGGTGGCGCCGGCGATGAGGGCATGGGGGGCTTTGGCGAGGTCGCAAATCACATGGCTGCCCGTGATATCGACGCCCAGGACAATGGGCAGGTCGGCCGTGGTGTCGCGCCAGGCGGCCGATTCGAAGGCGCTGCGCAGGGCGAGCGGGACGGCGTGGCGATTGGGGGTTTCGATGCCGACAAAACTTTCGCCCGGAATCGGCGCCTGGATGCGCACGGCGTTGGCGGACAGGGCCAGGGCGAGGTTTTTTTCAAGGCTGGCAATCGCCTCAACGCGCACCCCGAAGCCTGGTTTTACCCGGAATTGGGTGACCCGCGGGCCGACGATGGAATCATAGACAAACGCATCGACGGCGAAGCTATCGAGGGTGGTCTGGAGAATTTGGCGGTTGGCTGCGACCTCCTCAGGCGGCACCAGCTCATGTTCGGTTGCGGAGGCGGAGCGGAGTAAATCGAGGGAGGGCAGGCGGTAGGCGGCGAGGTCCTCGGGGGCAAAGGGGGCGGCAGCGGCGAGGCGGGCGGCTTCGGCCAGTTCAGCCTGCTCCTTGGCGTCGGCTTTGGCGCGGGCAACCTCACCGGATTCGTCGTCTGCGGAGACCTCGGCTGGTTGGCCGATGGCGGCGATTTCCGACTGACGATCGCGGGTGTTTTTACGGAGAGAATCGAGGTGGTCGAGGGCATCCTCGAGGCGGTCGCGGTGGCGGGCCTGCAGGGTGATGCGTTCCTCGCGGCGGGCGGCGAGTTCCTCCTGCAGGCGGCCGAGCAGGGCTTGATCGGCGACAAAGGTGTCGTCGTTGGCGGGGGGCTGCGGGGGATTCAAAGGTGCCGACATGGAGGATCGAACAGGACAAGCGCTCAGCGCGGACGATGCAATATCGGCGCGGGAAAATTAGCGGGATGAACGTATCCGGGACGAACGCGGGGCTTCGTGGTGGATAAAATTTAGGGAGACAGATGAAGCCAAGGCAGTTTAGCCGAAAAAGAACGCAAGGATCGCAAAGAATAGGATCCGTATTTCTATGCGTTCTATGCGTTCTTTCGCGGCTAAAAGGATCGAAGTGTTTTCTGGTTTTTAAGGGCCGGCAGAAAGAGACAACTCGAAGGTTACTGCCTATTAGTGGTGGGCCGAGTTGTTGGTGTGATCTTCGCCCAGATAGGCTTCGATCACCTTGCGGTCTTTTTGGATTTCGCCCGGCGCGCCTTCGGCGATTTTCACCCCGTAATCCAGCACCGTGATCCGCTCGCACAGCGTCATCACGACCCGCATGGAGTGTTCAACCAGTAAAATGGTGAGGTCGAAGCGGTGGTGGACTTCTTTGATGAGCCGGACCAGTTCGACCTTTTCCGACGGGTTCATGCCTGCGGCGGGTTCGTCGAGCAGCAGCAGGCGGGGGCGGGTGGCGAGTGCGCGAACGATCTCCAGCCGGCGTTGTTCGCCGTAGGGAAGGGCGGTGGCGGGTTTGTCGCGGAAGCGCTCCAGGTTGAAGAGCGCGAGCAGTTCATCGACACGGGCGGCGATGGCCGCTTCGTCAGCGCGAAATGCCGCTCCGCGAATGAGCGTGTGCAGCGGCGAACTGGCGCGGTGCAGGTTGCAGGCGACGCGCACGTTGTCGAAGACGCTCAGCTGCCGGAAGAGCCGGATGTTTTGAAATGTGCGCGCGATTCCCAAGGCGGTGATCTGGTCGGGCCTTAGGCCGGCGAGATTTTTACCGTTGAAACTCAAGGCACCCGATGACGGCGCGTAAACACCCGTGATGAGGTTAAAAAGAGTGGTTTTGCCGGCGCCGTTGGGGCCGATGATGCCGTGAAGCTGGCCGACGGGCAGGCTCAGATCGACTGCGTTGACGGCGGTGAGTCCGCCGAATCGCAGCGTGGCTTGGTCGAGGTGAAGAAGCGGAGGCATCAGCGGTGGCTGCGGCGGAAGTTGAACAGGCCTTGGGGACGCAGGAGCATCAGCACGATCAACAGCAGTGCGTAGAGAATCATGCGGAACTCGGCGATGGGGCATAGCACTTCGGGCAGGAGCGTGAGTAGGATTGCCGCGAGGATCACGCCGAGGGTGTTACCCATGCCGCCGAGGATCACCATGACCACGATCTCAATGCTTCGGGTGAAATCGAAGCTGGCGGCGGTGATGCTCATCTTGAAGTGGCCGTAGAGCCCTCCGGCCAGACCGGCGAAAAACGCGCCCACGACAAAGGCTACTACCTTGTAGCGGGTGGTGTTCAGGCCCATGGCTTCGGCGGCGATTTCGTCGTCGTGCGTGGCGATAAAACCGCGTCCGTAGGTCGAGTTGATCAAGCACCCGACGACAAAAACGGTTAGGGCGGCGATGGCGAAGGTCCAGCCTACCGTGGTGTAATTGGGGATACCGTTAAGGCCGAGCGCGCCTCCGAGGGGCTCGATGTTTTGGAAAATCACCCGGATGATTTCGCCGAAGCCGAGGGTGACAATCGCGAGGTAGTCGCCCCGCAGCCGCAGCGAGGGAATGCCCACGAGCAAGCCGGCTGCTGCGGCGCTGAGTCCACCGACCAGCAGGCCGCCGAAAAACAGCGCGTTTTGCGCCCAGGGAGTGCCGCCGTCTTCGCCGAGGATGCTGGGGCCGAGCAACAGCGTGATCGCCGCCGAGAGGTACGCGCCAACTGACATGAAGCCCGCGTGGCCGAGCGAAAATTGGCCGGTGTAGCCGTTAACCAGGTTGAGCGAGACGGCGAGGATGACGTTGATGCCAATAGTCGTGAGCACGTCGTTGGCGTAGGGATCGGTCACCCAGCGCGTGAGCAGGAAGGCGGCTAGCAGTGCGCCGCCGAGAAGCAGGTGGGGCCACGGTGGGCCGAAACGGCGCGGGGTCATACTTTTTCGGGGATGCGGCGGCCCAGCAGGCCGGTCGGACGAAAGAGTAAAATCAGGATGAGCAGCGCGAAGGCGATGGCGTCCTTGTAGGTGGAGAATTGGCTGCCGCCGATGAACGTCTCGATTCCACCAATCAGAAGTCCGCCAAGCGCCGCGCCGGGAATGCTGCCGATGCCGCCCAGCACCGCAGCGACGAAGGCCTTCAGGCCGGGCATCACGCCCATGAGCGGCTCGACCGATTGGTAGTTGAGTGCGTAGAGCACCCCGCCAGCCCCGGCCAAGGCCGAGCCGAGCGCAAAGGTGAAGGCGACCACGACGTCAGGGTTGATGCCGACGAGCTGGGCGGCGCGCGGATTGAGCGAGATAGCCCGCATGGCGGTGCCAATCCGGGTGCGGTACACAATGAGCTCCAGCGCCACCACGAGCACAAGGGCAACGCCGATGACGATTAGCTGGTTGCTTGAGATCGACAGCCCTTGCCACTGCCAGAGCACAGAGGGGAATACGGGCGGGAAGGGGCGGGGGGCGGCACCGAAAACGTGTTCGTTTTGAAATAGGTATTCGATCAGCAGGGACACGCCGATGGAGGTGATCAGGACGTTGAGCCGCGGGGCGTCTCGCAGGGGGCGATAAGCGACGCGCTCGATGACCACGCCCAGCAGGGCGCACACAGCCATGGCCGCCAGCAGGCAGGCGAGCCCGCCCCACCACGTTCCCATCGGCAGGTGGTTGCCCAACAGGCTGCCAACCACCGCACCGATCATAAAGACGTCGGAGTGCGCGAAGTTAATGAAGCGCAGCACGCCGTAAACCATCGTGAAACCGAGCGCGATTAGGGCGTAGATTGCGCCCAAGGAAAGCGCGTTGAGGAGCTGTTGGGCAAACTCCATCAAGGCACCACGGATTTGAAAAAGTTAATCCGCCCATACTTGATCGCCAAGACCACGGCGGGTTTGGCGGCGTTGCGATCAGCATCGATGCTGGTGTTGCCAGTCACGCCCATGAAATTACGTGTGGCGGCGAGTGCCCCTCGCACCGCATCAGGCTCGGTGCTGCCCGCGCGTTTTATTGCATCGGCAAGCACAAGGGCGGAGTCATAGCCGAGCGCGGCTATGGCGTCGGGTGTTTCGTCGTTGAATCGGGCTTTGTAGTTTTTGACAAAATTCTGGACGGCGGGCGACGTGTCTTCGGGTGAATAATGCGTCGAGTAGTAGCAACCTTCCAGTGCAGCACCGCCGATTTGCATCAGTTGGGGGGCATCCCAGCCGTCGCCACCGAATAGCACAGCGGTGATGCCGAGCTCGCGGGCCTGTTTGGCGATCAATGCCACTTCGCTGTAGTAGCCGGGGATAAAGATGCCGCCCACTCCGGTGGCCTTGATCGCGGTGAGCTGAGAGCGGAAGTCTTTGTCTCCCTCGGAGTACTTTTGCTCGATGGCGATTTCCCCGCCCTCGGAAAGAAATCGTTCTTTGAAGAACTTGGATAGGCCCACGCTGTAGGCTGAGGAGACGGAGGTCAGCACGGCGACGCGGCGCAAACCGAGGTCTTCGTGGGCAAACTTTGCCATCACCGGTCCTTGGAACGGGTCTATGAAGCAGAGGCGAAAAATGTAAGTGCCCACGGCCGTTACTTTCGGGTTGGTCGAGGCGGGCGAGACCATCGGGATCTTGGAACTTTGGGCGATGGGTGCGATTTCCAGCGAACGGCTGGAGGCTACCTCTCCTAGCAGCGCCACGACTTTGTCGCGGGAGATCAGTTTTCTCGCGGCAGTAGCAGACTCGCCGGCCTTTGTTTGGTTGTCCTCGGTGATCAGTTTGAGCTGGCGGCCGAGAACGCCGTCGGCGGCGTTGAGTTCTTCAATGGCGAGCAGAGTACCTTTATGAGCGGACTGGCCGTAGGCGGCCTCTTTGCCGGTGAGTGACGTGATTTCACCGATCTTGATCGGGTCGGCTTCGGCGGCGTGGAGAACGCTGGAAAGGAGGGCTAACAGGCTGAAGACCGCGATCTGGCGAAAACGGGAGATCATAAGTTAAGTAATTGATTTAAAATGGCGCTGCGCACGAGAGGAAATTCGTCGGACGGCCTAGTTTCAACACTGGTTTTATGGAGTAGTCCGAAGGGCTCATTTCGGGATGCCGACAAGCCGATGTGGGCGCCTTTCCTTGTGCTTAGGGGCGTGAAAATTGCCTGTGATTTTTTCGTGTCTTCCGCTGCGTTCCCCGTTCCCATCGCACCCCATGTCTTCCGCTCCCGAGAAACTCACGCCGATGATGCAGCAATACTTCGAGGTGAAACGCGGCCTTCCGCGCGACACGATCCTGCTGTTCCGGCTGGGCGATTTCTATGAGATGTTCTTCGATGACGCCGCCACCGCCTCCAAATTGTGCGGGCTCACCCTGACCAAGCGCGGCGAAACGCCCATGGCGGGCATCCCTCACCACGCGGCCGATAACTACATTTCCAAGCTGCTTGCCGCAGGTAAAAAGATCGCGATCTGCGACCAGGCCGAGCCCGCAAAACCCGGTAAACTGGTCAAACGCGCCGTCACGCGTATCCTTTCGCCGGGCACAACCCTCGCCGCCAACCAGCTCGACGCCCAGCGCAACCACTACCTGTGCGCCCTTTCCTTGGACAAAGCCGGTCTGCACGCCGCCTGGCTCGACCTATCCACGGGTGAATTCAAGGTCGCCACTGACTCCCGCCCCGAAAACCTCCTGCCCGTTCTAACCGCACTCGATCCAGCCGAGTTGATCGTCATCGAGGGAGAAATCGAACGTTGGAAAACCGCTCCGCACGACCAGACCGCCACTCACGCTCTTCATGCCTTTTGCGAGCCGCGCCTGTGCACCGATTTGCCGGGTTACCACTTTGAAACCTCCGAGGGGGTGCGCACCGTCATGGCGACGCTGGGCGTGCTCAACTTGCAAGGCTTCGGTCTCGCCCACGACCACCCTGGACTCGGGCCGGCCGGCGCGTTGGTCCACTACGCCACGGAAAACCTCTGCGCCAAACCGGAGAACCTGCGCTCGCTTCAGGAATACCGCAGCGCCCGAACGCTCCTGCTCGATCCGGCGACCTTGCGCAACTTGGAGGTTTTCCAATCCGCCCGGGCCACACGCGAGGGCTCCTTGCTCGCCGCGATCAACCGCACCGGCACCTCCGCCGGCGCCCGTATGCTGGAGCGTTGGCTCGCCGCCCCGACCCTCGATTTGACGGAGATCCAGCGCCGCTCCGCCCTGATCGGCGAACTCTTGGGCGACCCGATGCATCTGGGCGAACTGCGTGAAGGCCTCGGCCAAGTCCGCGACATCCCGCGCATTCTCGGCCGCCTGCAAAACCGACTGCGCAACCCGCGCGAATTGGGCGGAATCCGCGATACCCTTGCGCAACTGCCCGCCATTCGCGCGACCCTCGCCGCGTTCGGGCCGGACTCCCGACTTGCTTCCCTGCGCGCGCTCATTCAGGAGCTGCCCGAGCTTGGACAACTGTTGGCGGTGGCTCTGGCCGACGAATTGCCCGCAGATTTGGCGGATGGTAACTACATTCGCGCTGGCCACGACGCTGAGCTTGATCGCCTGCGTTCGCTCACCAGCGACAACAAAACCTGGTTGTCCGACCTCGAACGCGCCGAGCAGGAGCGCACCGGAATCCGAAGTTTAAAGATCAAGTTCACCAATAATTTTGGGTACTACATCGAGATCACCAAGGCCAACCTGCACCTGGTTCCCGGCGATTACATCCGCCGCCAGACCACGGTGAATGGCGAGCGTTACGTCACGGAAGATTTACGCGCCAAGGAAAAGGAGATTTTCCACGCCGAGGAGAACGCCCTCGCCCGCGAGCAATCTTTGTTTGCCGACTTGGTGGCCAAGGTGCTCGACGAGTCCATCGCCTTGGCTCAGACCGCCGACACCTTGGCGGAACTTGACGTGCTGGCCGGTTGGGCGGTGCTGGCCCGGGAGTGGGATTATTGCCAGCCTGTGCTCGATGACGGCGATGCGTTGGAGATCAACGAAGGCCGTCATCCGGTGGTCGAGCAGATGCTCAAAAACCCTGCGGTCGCCGCCGGTCGTGGCACCACCGCATTCGTGCCTAACGACACGTTGCTCACCTCCACTGACGCCCAGCTTGCGCTGATTACGGGCCCGAACATGGCCGGTAAATCGACCTACATCCGCCAAGTCGCGCTCATCACCCTTCTGGCTCAGGTCGGTTGCTGGGTGCCCGCCAAGAGCTGCCGAGTCGGGCTGGTGGACCGGATTTTTTCGCGTGTGGGCGCGAGCGACGACCTGGCTCGGGGCAATTCGACCTTCATGGTCGAGATGAACGAGACGGCCAACATCCTCAACAACGCCACCGACCGCTCGCTGATTATTTTGGACGAGATTGGTCGCGGCACCTCGACCTACGACGGCTTGTCCATCGCGTGGGCGGTGGTTGAGCACCTGCACCGCGACGCTGAACGCGGCCCACGCACGCTGTTCGCCACCCATTACCAGGAGTTAACCCAGCTCGAAAAACACCTCGCCCGCCTGCGCAACTTTTCGGTCGCGGTGAAGGAGTGGAACGACGAGATCGTCTTCGTGCGCCGGGTGATCCCTGGAGCGGCCGACCGCAGCTACGGTATTCAAGTGGCCCGTCTGGCGGGTCTGCCGATCAGCGTCATCGATCGCGCCAAGGTGATTTTGCAAAAGCTGGAAAGCGACGACTCCAGCGTGGAGTTGCCTGCCAGCGCGGCGAGTGCGCCCAAGGCCAAGCCGAAGAAAAAGATCACCGTCGCCCCGGCAGACGACAACCAGCTCAGCTTGTTGTGAGCGGCCCAGCGACCGACGTAGCGCAGACTTCCTGACGCCTGAGTGGAATCTTCGTGACGCCAGTATTCCGTTTAAAGGCGTGGTCGAGGGGATCGACTCGTTCTCGTTCCTCTTAATCTTTCTCTTTCGTCAGGGTCTTGCGCTAATCGTTGTTAACGACATAAACATATAGTCTACATGTTTTTATGAAATTTATTTGTCGGACTAATACGGATTCAGAGGGAGAAAGATTAAGATAAAGAGGAAAGAGAAAGACACGGAGCCCCTACTGGATTCGTCGGGGATGGTCTCACCTACGTTCCGCATCCAGTCTCTCGCCTCGTAGGGGCGTCAGGATGTCTGAGTCTGCGCTACTTTAAGGCGGCTGCCGGTGAACGCAGAAACGCCTCAGCGGCGCGTCAACAGGACGGCCGGAGCCTGGTAATCGCTGAGCGTGGCGTAGGCGGTGCCGACTTTCAGGCTGACTTCAAAGCGCAGGGGCAGGCGTTCGCGGTCGGTGGAAACCCAGACGCGCACCTGGCCGCCTTTGCGGAACATGCCTTTGGGGTTACCGACCATGCGGGGGACCAGGAGGAGGGCCTTGCGCGGGCCATTCGCCGTGGAGATGGTTTCCTCGCGCTCGGCGGTGATTCGCAGCGGGTAAAACTCGTTATCAAACATCACCAGCGCATCGTGCGATTGGCCTAATTCGAGGTCCCAGGCCCGGCTTTGGATCAGCGCGGTGATCATGTCCATCGGTGCGCCTTCGGGCAGCGGCAGCGTGGAGGAACGTTTGGGTTCGAGATAGTCGACGTAGCCGATTTCACGTTTGGCGTAGTCGAGGGTCATCGACGCCTGGGTATTTTTCTTTTTCGAAAGCGTGGCGGCGGTGGCGCTCAGCAGGCGGCCGCTGAGGGCATCGAAGCGCGACTGTGCCGTGCCGTCAAAACGGAGCAGCTTGCGGATGACGCCGCGGGTGCGTGTTTGGGTTTGGACTAGGAGTTGCGACTGGCCATCGACCACCTCGGACTGGGCGCTGATTTTGATCTCACCGGCATGGCTCACAGGGCCCCAGCCGACGTTATACGTCAGGGCTTCACCGGGCTTGAGCAGGGAGACCGTTTCCTCTGCGCGCACTGCGTTGAGTAGGAGTAATCCTAACACAAGGAGTAATCGAGGTTTCATCATGCTGGGGATAAGAACGGGTCTACCGTTTAGAAAATCCACGGTTTCGTCGACGTTATTTAGCCCGCGCCGCCCCGGTGAACATGGGGTAGTCACCCGATCACCTGTTGATCAACGGGTTTTGGTTATTTGATCAGTTGGAAAGGGTGCGCTGCGTGCGCGTGTATCCACCCTGAGCCGCCTCACCAATTGGCCATGCCGGTCGTCGATTCAGTCAGGTGGTGGCTGTTGTCCTGTTGGGTGACGACGATGAAGTGGCGGGCATGCAGCGCGCGCAGGGTGCTACGGTGGGCGATCGTCAAGTAGGTCACCTCGGGCAGGGTCGCGCGCAGGCTCAGATAAAAGGCGTGTTCGGCGGCTTCATCCATGGCGGAGGTAGACTCATCAAGAAAGAGCCAGTCGGGCTTGAGCAGGAAGATCCGCGCCAGCGCTACGCGTTGCTGCTCACCGCCCGAGAGCAACTGGGACCAATGGGCACTTTCGTCGAGGCGCCCCGCCAGCGAGGGCACTTGCGCCAACGCCAGCGCGGTGCGCACGGCTTCGTCGGTAAATTTTTCAGGTGGCTCGGGGTAGGTGACCACGTTGCGCAGTTTACCGATGGGCAGATAAGGTCGCTGGGGCATAACCATGCAGCGGAACGGCGCCGGGAGGTGGACGAAGCCCTGCTCGTAGGGCCAGAGGCCGGCGAGGGCGCGCAAGAGCGTGCTTTTGCCGCAACCCGAGGGGCCGGTGATCAGGACTGAATCGCCTGGGGTGAGGGTGAAGTTCACCGGGGCGAGCAGGGGTTCTCCATCCGGCCGAAACAGCGCTAGATTTTTTACCACCAACTCATGGCCGACCTTGCCGGTGGAATAGATGCGGCTTTGGGTGGCACGCAGCTCATGGGAGTGCTCGATGCCGCGCATAAAGCCGTCGAGTCGCTCGGTGACCGCCCACCATCCGGCGATGGTTTCGTAGCTGTTGATGAAAAAATTCAGGCAGCCCTGCACGCGTCCAAACGCACCGGTTAACTGCGTGAGTTGGCCCAGAGAGATCGTGCCGGCGAAAAACCGAGGGGCGGACAGCACTAGGGGGACGGAGTCGGACAGGCGGAAGTAAACCGACTTAAAGGCGTTGAGGTGAACCTGTTTGATGAGCCGGGCGTTGAAGTTGCCCACGATCAGCGAAAAACTTGCGCCGAGGGTACGGCGTTCGGCCGGCTCGCCCTCAATGAGTGCGGTGCTCTCGCTGTTTTCGCGCAGACGGACCAGGCCGAAGCGGAAATCGGCCTCCAGCTTTTCCTGTTCGTAGGCGAGGCCGATGATCGGCCGCCCCACGCGATTTACCAGCCAGCTGCCCAGCCAGGAATACAGGAAGCAAAACCAGACCAGGTGACCCGGAATGGAGGTGATGAACGCCATGGTGGTTTCATACGCCCGCCATAAAATGACATACGCCGGGGTGAGCCAGGCGAGTGTCTCGGGTAAATTCACCGGAGGGGGAATGCCTAGCGGGGTGGGAGGACCCTCGGAGAGGTTCCATAGGATGACCACAAAGGCTATGAAGCCGATCACCGCTGAGATCGCCTGCATGAGCAGATCGAGGGAGGTAAAAACGAAGTTGCGGATGTCCTCGCTGATGCGTTGGTCGGGGTTATCGCCGTGGATTGAGTCGAGTTGGCCGAGGTAGTGGGCGCGGTCTCCCAGCCATTGATCGAGCAGCCGCGATGTCATCCAGCGTCGCCAGCGGATTTTGAGCGACGAGAAAACGTAGTCCTCTACAAGCCAGAATGTTATGGATAGGAATATGAGGCCTATCATCACGCCGCCGAGGTGGACAAAGTAGCCATAGTCGCCGCGTTGCACCGTGTCGAAAAAGGAGCGATTCCAATACGAGAGACGGATGCCGATCCAGTTTTGGGCGATGGAGGACAACAAAACGATGCCCATGAGCAGCCAGGCATGCTTTCGCTCGTCCGAGGTTATCCAGAAAGGACGCGCTAACCCCCAGAAGGTTTTGAGTCGGGTGATTAGGGTTGGGGTAGACACGTGAAAAAGGGCTGGTCCAGATTAAAGGTAGCCGACTGTGCACCGTTGGCCAAGGGGGTGTAGATCTTAAATCGTCACATCTTGAGGAACCATAAACATTTATTCTTAATTTTTTGCCTCATCGAGGTTTCCGGTGGGTAAAAGCGACGGTCACGGACTCAATCCGTTAACCCCTTCTGGGCCCTAATTCTGCTTTGCTAAATCTGGTACGGAAGTGCCCACCCCATGAGCGCTTCGCCGATTTTTTGGCCGGGGACGGCCAACACAAAAGAATCCATCCATTTGTCTTGTTGGTAATGTAGGGTTTTGGCCGTCCCTGGCCAATTTGCCTCTTCTTGATCGCGAATGATTACAACCAGCTCGATGCTTGGTCGCCCTCAGGCTACCTACCTAAATCGTCGAGGAACCTGATGAATAACACTTGACGCCCCCCCCCCCGAAATAATCGGGCAAGTTGCACTGAATAATGCAGCGAGTGGATGAGCGAACGAGAAGATGCCCAGTAGATTGCGCAAGATCGCGCCGACCCACTCAGGCGTTCCAGATTAAACCGAGAAAAAGTATTTGAACCACAGATTGCACGGAATGCACAGATTACCAAGGCGTTATAGCATCCTCATGCACACCACAGGGGTGAGTTGCATTCTAGCGGGGAATAGTATGCAAGTTTATCTATCCGTGCTATCTGTGCAATCCGTGGTTAAATTCAACTGCCGGATTGAGAGGTTAAGGCGATGCCGAGGTCGGTTGGCTGGCGGCCGCCTGTTCGGTCGCGCTGTTGGATTTGGTCTGCGGCCAGCGGCTCGACCACAGCGGGCGGCGCTGATCATAGCCGTAGCCGATGGTTTGTTCGATATACCGGTTCATCATCCACGAAACGGCCAAGATGGGGAGAAACGATGCCCACAAGAGCCTGTCGTCGCTTGCCCCTGACCAGCCCAGGCAGGCCGCAACCACCACGGCAACATGGTAGTGGCACAGGTAGATTGGGTAGGACAGGTTGCCGAGTCGGCGGTCCCACTCGACCCAGCGAGGCGAGCTGCGCAGGCCGGCGAGGGCGAGAATCAGGTAGCTGGAGAAAATCGTATTGATGTAGAGCGGTACCACTGAGTGGTCTTTAAAAAGCGCGGGGCGGATGGCTTCGAATACGAAGGGAGCAACCAACAGCACGCACACCAATGGGATGCGCAGGCGGGTGAAACCACGCAGTTGTTTTTGGAAATGGAACAGGCAGCAGCCAGCACCGTAGCAGATCGCCGCATTCTGGAACGTGGTGTAGACCTCCATCAACCCCACGCCGCGCACGACATGAGAGAGCGCATACACGACTCCGGAAGCGAACCACCCCAGGGTGAGCCAACGGTAACGGGCGAACGGGAAAAATATCAGCACGCAGAAGAACAGTTCACGGAAGATGGTCCACGCTTGGGGCACCAGTTTGGGCGTCCGCATGTGCCAACCCCAAATGAAGATGTTTTCAAACCAGTCCATGACGCCGACGGGCATGCCTAAATCACCCTTGGTAAGCGCATCGGCACGTTGGCTGAGGATGGGGAACTGCAGCATGACCACCGCGCAACCCACCATGGCAAGGTAGGGCGGGTAGATGCGTAAAAAGCGGTTGGTCGCAAAGTCGGCTAGGCCGGCCGGTGACAGCGTGTATTTCTTGGTGATGACCAGCGTCATCAAGAAACCGCTCAACGTGTAAAAAGCATAAACCGAATACCAGCCGATCACATGGCGTCCGGTGAGGTGGAAATCGACGACCAATAACGCGAGCGCGAGTCTGAATGTGCCGAACATGACGCATCTTCTCACCGCCGATGGAAATCGCGAATAGGGTGATATTCTACCGCGGATGCCGTGCGTTTCACGGCATCCGTGCGCCGTGTGGGGTGCACTAGTAGGTAGTAATATTTAAAGTGTCTGATCGTAAGTAGTGCGGTGCTTCAGCCCGCATCGGCGATCGAGCCAGAAATGCCCGCAAACTTGCGGGCTAAAGCACCGTATTACTTACCTTCCACTCACGCTTAGGCGTCCCCGCTGTAAACTGGCATATGCCGCCCGTGCAGACCGGCCAACCGATTTACTCAGCGTGCGGGTGCACTCAAAAACCCGCGCTGGCCGAACCAATTGAGGCAAGCGGTGTCCCAGGGCGGGGCGCCCGAGCCATGCGCCGGCAGGCCGAGGCCGTGTTTACCTTTTTGGTAGATGTGCAGGTCGAAGGGCACCTTGGCTCGGCTGAGTGCCGAGGCGAACAGCAGCGAGTTCTCCACCGGCACGGCTTGGTCTTCGGCCGTGTGCCAGATAAAACAAGGCGGGGTTTGCGCGGTGACCTGCTGCTCGTTGGACAGAAATTTAACGAGGTCTGCGGGTGGGTTTTTACCGAGCAGGTTATTCTTAGATCCTTGGTTCGTGTAGGTCTCCAAGGTGATCACTGGGTAACACAAAATGCCGAGATCGGGGCGGGAGCTTTCCCGTTCGATCGGATCGGTGGCGTCGGCTTGGCCGTCGTCGAAGTGGGTGAGCAGGGTCGAGGCGAGGTGGCCTCCAGCCGAGGAACCGATGATGCCGATGCGGGTGGGATCGAGTCCGTCGCGGCGTGCCCATGCGCGTACGGTGCGCAGGCTGCGCGCGGCGTCGTTGAGCATGACCGGGTGGCGATAACCGTGGGAGCTGAGGCGGTATTGCAAAACGTAACAGGTGACGCCTTGGGCCACCAACCACTCGGCGTAGCCTTTGCCCTCGTGGGGTGCCAAGGCGCCGTAGCCGCCGCCGGGAAGGATCAACATCGTCGCGCCGTTGCGTTTTTCGGCGGTCGGCAGGAAGGCGGTGAGCGTGGGGATGTCCTGCGGTTTGTCACCGAGGGCACCGGGAGCGGCGGAGGGCCAGAGGGGCAGGGGAGCGGCGTGCATAGGGAGGGCGTTGATCAAGAAAAGACCGGCGGTGGCCAGCAGGGTACGAATCAACATGCGCCGAAGCTGGACATGGGGGCGTAGCCGGAAAACAAGAATCTAAACGAAATGCCTGTTTCTCCGCGCGACCTTCCCATCTACGAACTCGAATCCGCCCTCCTGGCGAGTCTGCGCGCGCAGGGCCGGATCATCGTGCAGGCCCCCACCGGCTCGGGTAAATCCACCCAGCTGCCACAGATGCTCCACGCCCACGGGTTTCTGGAAAAGGGCGAGGTCGTCGTCCTCCAGCCGCGACGGCTCGCCGCACGCATGTTGGCCAAACGCGTGGCCGAGGAGATGCGCTGCGAGCTCGGCGCAGAGGTCGGTTACCAAATCCGCCTGGAATCGCGGGTGTCGGCGCGCACCAAGATCCGCTTTGTCACCGAGGGAATTCTCCTGCGGCAGATGTCCTTCGACGCCACGCTCAAGGGCATCTCGGCGCTCATTTTTGACGAATTTCACGAGCGGCACCTGTACGGTGACATCTCGCTGGCGCGCGCTTTGCAGATCCAGCAAACCACCCGCCCCGACCTGAAAATCGTGGTCATGTCGGCGACGCTCGACGCCGTGGTGTTAAAATCGTACCTCGCCCCGTGCGACGTACTCACTTCGCAAGGACGCAGTTTCCCGGTGGTCATCGAATACCAGCCGAAGGCGGTTAACTTCGATCAAGAACCAGTGTGGGAGGCGGCCGCCCGCGAGTGCGTCCGCATCGCCAACCGAACCGAGGGCGACTTTTTGGTGTTCATGCCCGGCTCCTACGAGATCAACCGGACCTTGCAGGCGTTGCAGGTGCAGCGCGATCTGCGCGACTTCGTGATTTTCCCGCTGCACGGCGAATTGCCGCCCGAGCAGCAGGACCGCGCCGTGTCGCGCTACGAGCAGCGCAAGATCATCGTCTCGACCAACGTCGCGGAAACCTCGCTGACGATCGACGGCGTCACCGTGGTGATCGACTGCGGCCTGGCCCGCGTCGCGCGCTTCGATCCCAACCGCGGGATCAACACCCTGCTCATCGAAAAAGTCTCCCAGGCCAGCGCCGACCAACGCGCCGGTCGTGCCGGTCGCACCGCGCCGGGTGTGTGCGTGCGCCTGTGGACCGAGCGCGAGCATGCGCAGCGGGCGTTGCAGGAGTTGCCCGAGGTGCGCCGCCTCGATCTGTCCGAAGTGGTGCTGACGCTCAAAGCCAGCGGCATCGACGACATCGCGGCGTTTCCCTGGCTGGAAAAGCCGGAGCCGAAGGCGCTCGAGCGCGCCGAGATGTTGCTGGCTGATTTGGGTGCGCTCGGAAGGGGAGGAGTAGGCGGACGTAATCATGGGCGGGACGCCCGATTCACGGACCAAGCCCATGGGCGGGACGCCCATGCCACTTCGTCGCTGTCGATCACCGAGACCGGCCGGCGCATGCTGCGCTTTCCGGTGCACCCGCGTTATGCGCGCATGCTGCTGGAGGCGGACGCGCGCGGTTGCGTGCGCACGGTGGCGTTGATGGCCTCGCTGACCCAGGGCCGCTCGTTTCTGATGCGTGGGGCAACCCGGGATGTCGACGAAGCCCGTGACGACCTTTTGGGCGAGGAAACCGAGAGCGACTTTTTCCTGCTGATGCGGGCGTGGCGCTACGCCGAACACGCCAGCTACTCCGTCGATGCCTGCCGGCGGTTGGGCATCCACGCCCAGGGCGCACGCCAAGTGGGGCCGTTGTTCAAACAGTTCTTGGAAATCGCCGCCAAGGAGGGCCTCGACGTGAGCGAGCCGGCCCTCGACAGCACGGCGGTGCGCAAGTGCGTGCTGGCGGGCTTTTCCGACCAGCTCGCCAAGCGTCTCGATGCAGGCACGCTGCGCTGCGACTTGGTGCACAACCGCCGCGGCATGCTCGCCCGTGAAAGCGCGGTGCAAAAGGCCGCCTTGCTGGTGGCTGCCGAGATCAGCGAAGTCGAGGGGCGCGGCGGCGAGGTCAGTGTGTTGCTCTCCCTCGGCACCGCCATCGAGGAAGCGTGGCTCAAGGAGCTATTCCCGGCGGATTACCGCGACGCGGTCGGCGTGGTCTATGATGAGTCAGCGCGGCGGGTGATCGCGCGGCGTGAGCGGCGCTTTCGCGACCTCGTGTTGGAGTCGAAGCTCACCGCCGACGAACCGCCGCCGAGTGATGCGGCGGCGCTGCTGGCCCGCGAAGTGTTGGCGGGTAACATCATTCTCACCGAGTGGAACGAGGCGGTGGACCAGTGGATCGTGCGGGTGAACCGCCTCGCCGAGTGGTTTCCCGAGCTGGAAGTCACGCCGATCACCGAGGCCGACCGCGCCACGTTGGTCGAGCAGGTGTGTTATGGCAGCTACGGGGCGCGCGAGCTGAAGGACAAGCCGGTCATGCCGGCGTTGCGCGACTGGCTGCGCCCCGAGCAACTCGCGGTGCTCGACGATTACCTGCCGGAAAAACTGACGATGGGCAACGGGCGCAAAGCGCGCCTGACCTACCACAAGGAAGGCCCGCCGGTATTGAGCGCGCGGATTCAGGAACTGTTCGGCGTCGATGGCCGCTTCACCATCGCCCACGGGCGGGTGGCGGTGAAGTTTGAGGTGCTCGCGCCCAACCATCGCGCGATTCAGGTCACCGACGACCTGACGAGTTTTTGGCGCGACATGTACCCGAAGGTGAAAGCCGAACTCTCGCGGCGTTACCCGCGCCACGAGTGGCGCTGAGGGGGGGCGCGGCCCCAACTCTTTCTCTTTCCTCTTTATCTTAATCGTTCTCCCGCAAAGGCGATCTGCCGCTACAAGCTCCTGACGAACGAGAACGATTAAGCGCAATGCCTGTAAGGCATTCCTAAAAGTACCATAACCGACACAGCAGCAATCCCATGGGCGAGACGCCCATGCCACGTCAATCCCATGGGCGGGACGCCCATGCTACGTCCGGACGGGGCCGAGTGCCTTGGGCGTCCCGCCCTTTCATCGGCTCGTAACGTGGCATGGGCGTCTCGCCCATGGTCTTGATTTAGAGGTGATTAAATCTATCTTGGCCATGCCTTACAGGCATTGCGATTAAGCGAATGAGAACGAGTCGAGCCCTCGCTACGCCGATCTCCTTCAATCCGAAAGGCCGGGGCCCGAAGCTTGTCAGGTGCCGGGTGTCCGGTTCCGATAGCGGCCGCATGACGCTGTCCATCCACACCCGCAGGCAACTGGGCTATGCCGAGGGTTATTTGCTCCTCGGTTTGAAGACCGAGGCGGCCGAAGCGTTGGGCGAAATCACCCAACCTGAGCGCGACGCGACGCCGGTGTTGGTCATGGCGCTGACGGTGCACACCGAGCGGGCCGATTGGGCAAACGCGGCCCGCGTCGGGGCCGTCGTGTGTGGCCGTGAGCCGCAGGAAGCGGGGCACTGGATCCAGTGGGCCTACGCCACCCGCCGGCATAGTGGGATTTTGGATGCACGGACGATTTTAATGCACGGGCTCGGTCTTCATCCGCTTGAGCCGATGCTGCACTTCAACCTCGCCTGTTATGAGGCGCAGTTGGGCAACCTCGAGGACGCGCGGGCGTTTCTTGAAACTGCCTGCGGTCTCGACAAGGCCTTCGTGAAATTGGCGCAAACGGACGACGATCTCGCTCCTCTGCGCTAGTGCTTTAGTGGCAGCGGCGGGCGCTTGGAGTAGCGCAGACTTCCAGTCTGCCTTCTCTCTCGGAGCAGACTGGAAGTCCGCGCTACTTCAATCGGCTACATGTTAAATTAAAACGCCACGAAGAGTGTGGCCTTGAGCGTGAGCTCAAGGCTGCCGCAAACCTCGTAGTCCACTCCGCCCCCTCGGCGTGTTCACGAAACGGGCGACGGAGTGGGCGTGGATCGAAACCACAGTTCAGGCCGATCTTGGTGGTCGGAACTGCGACCACCCCGATACGCGCCAGCCGGCAGTTTATGCGCCAACTCAGAGGTTGGCGATGATGGCGTCGGCCATCGCCTTGGTGCCGACGACCGGCTTGCCGAAGGCGATGTCGCCGGTGCGAATGCCGTCGGTGGCGACGGTCTTGCGCACGGCTTTTTCGATACGGGTCGCAATGGCGTCGAGGCCGAAGCTGTAACGCAGCATCAGCGCAACCGAGAGCACCTGAGCGCAGGGGTTGGCGATGCCTTTGCCTGCGATGTCAGGCGCGGTGCCACCGGCGGGTTCAAACAGGCCGTAGGGCAAGCCCAGCGAGTTTTTGCCCGTCCCGAGCGATGCTGAGGACAACATGCCGAGCGAGCCGCAGATGACCGCCATCTCGTCGGAGAGGATGTCGCCGAACATGTTTTCGGTGAACAGCACGTCGAACTGGTTCGGATCGCGGGCGAGCTGCATCGCGGCGTTGTCCACGTACATGTGGCTGAGAGCGATGTCGGGGTGGTGTTTGGCGAAATAGGCGGTGACCACCTTGCGCCACAGCACAGAGGTTTCCAGCACGTTGGCCTTGTCCACCGAGCAGACCTTGCGCCCGCGGGCCTTGGCGGTGACGGCGGCGACCTCGGCGATGCGCTCGATCTCGGAGGTTTTGTAAACCATCGTGTCGACGGCCTGCTCTTCACCGTTGGGGAGGACCGTGGTGGTCTTCGGCAGACCGAAATAGATGCCGCCGGTCAGCTCGCGGATGCAAACGATGTCGATGCCGTTGGGGATGCGCTCGGTCTTGAGCGGCGAGGCGTCG
Source organism: Opitutus sp. (assembly GCA_024998815.1). Classification (NCBI taxonomy): domain Bacteria; kingdom Pseudomonadati; phylum Verrucomicrobiota; class Opitutia; order Opitutales; family Opitutaceae; genus Opitutus; species Opitutus sp. The sequence goes on along the minus strand of JACEUQ010000001.1, from coordinate 1,127,617 downwards.
GTCAAGTCGGAGTAGAGCAGGCCGGGGCGGATGTTGGCGAACAGGTTGAAGGCCTTGCGCAGGGGCAGGAGGGCGGCGCGCTCGGGCTGTTCCTTGGGCGGGAGTTTTTCCCACTTCGGACCGCCGACCGAGCCGAAGAGGATGGCGTCGGCCTGTTGGCAGATCGCCAGGGTGGAGTCGGGCAAGGCCTTGCCGTGGTTGTCGATACCCGCGCCGCCGACATCGGCGATTTGGTAGGAAAGGGTCAGGTTTTCCTGTTTGGCGACGTGGTCGAGCACGCGCAGGGCCTCGGTCATGACCTCGGGCCCGATGTAGTCTCCAGGAAGAACGGCGAATTTAAGGGTCGGCATAAAGGGGGACGACTAAGCAAGGGCGACGCGGCGCTGGCAAGTGGGGAAGTGGGGGCGAGTGCTGGCGGGCGCTTCCAAGCTTTTGAGCACAGGGCGGCACCCGCCCGCGTCGTCCGAGGTTTTATCGGATTGCGGCCGGGGGGATTCCGGTTGTTTTTGCCGGGATATGAAACTGCATGTGTTGCCCTCTGGTCCGATTGAGACGAACGCCTTTTTGCTGACCGCCTCCGCCCGGGGTGAGGCTGTTTTGATCGATGCTCCTGGTGATATTTGGGACTTGGTTGAACCTATTTTGGCCGAGGAAAAATGCCGCTTGGTGGAGCTTTGGCTCACCCATGGGCACTGGGACCACACGCAGGATGCCGCAAAAGTGGTGCGGGCTAGCGGCGCCAAGACGCGCGGCCACCTGGCCGATAAAGCGATGTTTGAGACGCCGCAAATGATGTCGGCGTTTTTGGGCGGTCGCATCAAATTAGAGCCCTTGCAGATCGACCATTGGGTCGCCCAAGGCGACCGCTTTGAGGCACTGGGGCGAACCGTCGAAGTGCGTCATGTGCCCGGGCATTGCCCCGGCAACGTGCTGTTTTACTTCGCCAAAGAAGGTGCGGCGTTTGTGGGCGATGCCCTGTTTGCAGGCAGCATCGGGCGCACCGACTTCCCCGGCTGCGGGCTTGAAATTTTGCTCAACTCCATTCGCACGCAGATTTATACGTTGCCGGATGCGACCGCGGTGTATCCGGGGCACGGATCTGCCACCACCGTGGGCACCGAAAAACGCACCAACCCGCACGTGCGCGGCTAAGTTTTGCCCGCATTAGTTTAAAATACCCGCGGCTGACGTTTCTTCCCTGGTTCAATGATGAGCGCGCTTAATCTCGATGAGTTTTTCATGCTCCGCGCGCTTAGCGTGGCTCGGCAGGCCTGGGGTTGTACGCATCCCAATCCGCTGGTGGGCGCGGTAATCGTCGAGAACGGCCAGGTAGTGGCCGAGGGGTTTCACGCGCAGGACGGGGGCCCCCATGCCGAGCGCGTGGCGTTGGCCGCGCTGGGGCGACCTCCGGCCCCGGGGGCAACCTTGTATGTTACCTTGGAGCCGTGCTCGACCCACGGCCGCACCGGGGCGTGTTGCGACGCCATTCGTGCTGCCGGAATTCGCCGCGTAGTGGTGGGCGCGACCGATCCGAACCCGGCCCATGCGGGGCAGGGCTTTGAGCTGCTTCGGGCGGCCGGTGTAGAGGTGCTCACCGGCGTGATGGCTGCCGAGTGCGCGGACCTGAATTTGATTTTCAACCACACGATTGTGACGGGCGGCCCGTTGCTGGCGGCCAAGGTGGCGAGCACCCTCGACGGTAAGATCGCCTGCAGGTCGGGGGAATCGAAGTGGATAACCGGTGAAGCGGCGCGGGCCGATGTGCATCATTGGCGCCGGTATTTTCCCGGCATCGCCGCTGGGGCGATGACCGTTTTGAAGGACAATCCCCGCCTGACGGCCCGCGCGCCCGATGGTTCGATCTGGTGCCCTCTGCGTTTTGTCTTCGATGGGCTTTTGCGCACGGTGAGCAACGCCCACCTGCCGCACGTTTATACTGATGAGTACCGGTCGCGTACCATCGTTGTGACTACGCCCCACGGCGGCATGGGCTACGTGCGAAAACTCCGGGATCTGGGCGTGCAGGTTTGGGTGATGGATACCCCGACGCAGCGGGTGAATTTCGCTGATTTTCGCCGCCGCTGTACCGAGCAAAAGGTGGCGGGGGTCTATTTCGAAGGTGGCGCACAGTTAATCAGTGAGCTGCTGCGTTCGAGGCAACTCGACTACCTGTTCGCCTACCGGGCGCCGGTGTTGTTTGCCGACGAAAAGGCCAAGGGCATGTTCACGGGGTTACGCCCGGACGTGGTGGCGCAAGCGGTGCGCCTGGCCGACGTGCGCCATGCGACGTTTGGCGACGACTCCCTGATGCGGGGGCGTGTCACTTATCCCGAGAAGCTGGCGCTGGATGAAGCGCCCATCGGGGGCCGATAACGCGGTCTGGGTGGAATGGCACTGAGTTAGGCCCGACCGCCCCAACGGGGCTCTCTACCACAGCCTAGGGCAACGCCCTAGGAATCATGGTGTAAAGTGCACAAGCCCTGAAGGGGCGATCTAATCAGGACGGACGATAGCGCCCTTAACTAAGCGCCATTCCGGTCTGGGTGTATCTATAGCCATAGCGGAATCGGATTTTTGCCGCAAAAGAACGCAGGGATCGCAAAGACAATCTCGATCCCGACGCCTCTTTGCGCTCTCTGCGATCTTTTGCGGCTACACTTCCGGGGCGGGAATCCGCTAACGCCACTCAGGGCGACTTCGGTGGAACGTAACCGAACAGGCGGCGCTCCTTGATCGCGTCCGCCACGGGACGCGGAACCATTTTTTCCCAGCTGGCGTCACCGCGACTGATGCGTTGCAAGACATCGCGGGAGTAAATGCTCATGATCGCCGGCGAGAAGCCTTTGATGCTTTCGATGTAGTGGTTTTCGATCAAGTGGCTGTAAAGGTGGCGCAGGTGCGGCTCAACTTGCATGTTTTCCGCAGTGATCAGGTCTTCGGTAGCCGCGATCGGCACCGGCACGTTTACGCCTGCACCGCCGCTGTTTTCTACGGCGCGGTGGTAGTCATAGGCGTGCGGATTCATCGGGTAGATGTAGAGCTTCACCCCGTTTTTAAACAGACGGCCAAAACTCTCCAGAATTCCGCCGGGGAGTTCCTCGTAGTATTTCTCGTTGAAGATCGCCTGCAGTGAACTGACCCCAAGCGCCACGCCGATCATCTCTTGGGTGTAGCGCCGGAAGTAGGCGATGAGGCGGTAGTATTCGGAGTAGTCCGAGATGAGCACATTGAACCCGATGGCCCCGAGTAAATCGACGCGGGAAAGGAAGTCGGTGGCATCCAGTTCGCCCGAGGCGAGCAGGTTGTTCATGGTGATTTCCATGAGCAGGACCAACTCCTGGTTTTGCACCTTGGGCTCCTGCGTGAATTGGGCACACGCGCAGGCGAGCATGTCCGCGTTGACCAAGGTGACCGGCCGGAAACTGCCGCGCTCCACGAGCACGGCCTTTTTGTAGAGAAACTCGGAGGGCTGGAGCACCCGGCCGCCATTGCCAAACATGACCGCGTTGGTGAGTTTATGGCGCACCAGGTGCAGCGACATGAGGCGGTTATCAATGTCGCCAAATGCGGGGCCGGTCATACGCAGCATGTCCACCTCGATGCGGTCGGCTCCGACTGAATCGAGCAGCGACTTGATGAGCTCCTCGGGCTGATCTCGAAGGTAAAATGCCCCGTAAATGAGGTTGGTGCCGACGATGCCCAGCGCCTGTTGTTGGAGCAGGTTGTCCTTATCCCACATGCGCACATGGATCATGATGTCGCTGGGGGGGCCAAAGGGCTCGGTCTGGAAGCGAACGCCCATCCAGCCGTGGCATTCGTTGGTCCCGCGGAAATTGCGGGCGGCAACGGTGTCGGCAAACACGAAGAAGGTGGTGGTGGCGCCGCGTTTTTCGCCCAGGCGTTCGTTGAGCAGTTTGTACTCATGGCTGAGCATCAGCTCGAGCCGTTCATGTGAGACATAACGCGGGGCCTTGCCGTAGATCATGTCGCTAAACGTCATGTCGTAGGCCGACATCGATTTGGCGATGGTGCCGGCGGCTCCCCCCACTTGGAAGAACACCCGTGCGACTTCCTGACCTGCGCCGATTTCGGCGAACGTGCCGTATTTGAGTTCGTCGAGATTGATCCTGAGCGCCTTGCGGCTGGGAGTGGGCTTGTCAGTGGAGTTGGGCATCTTTGGATCGGATTAAATGAGCGGCAACGCGGTGATACGGTGGGCGGGCTAATGACTGCAATAAACCCAGGGGCCTGACGGCTGGGTGCTTTCGGTGCCTTTGTTTCTGGTTTTAATAAGCCCTAGTGCAAGTGTTTATCCCCTGTAGCGCGGGGGGGCGAATGCCCGCTTGATCGCATGCATGGGAATACTCATTCGCGATCACGATGCTCTTAACTCAATCGGTTCCTGGGGTGGATGCGTTTGGGCAAACACCCTGAGCTCACGCTCAAGGCCACAAGGCGTGTGTTCACAACGAGTGTGGCCGTGAGCGTGAGTTCAAGAATGCCGCCTCAACTTGAATGCTACTGAGTATAATGCACTCAACTCGGGTGGGGGGAAATCGGGGCGCCGCACGCCAGTTGGGCGGCGCCCCGTCCTCATATAGCTGGCTGACGCGAAAAGCTTTGGCAGTGCCCCGAGCGGCTAGTTAAGGTGCTTTTTTATGAAGAATTTCTTTGCCTCCTTCCTTGGCACGCTGGCGGGCTTGGCCTTCGCGGTCACGGGTCTTCTGCTGGTGTCGTGCGGCATTCTGTTTTTGGCCTCTGCGTTTGAAGAAAAGGCCGTCGCCGTGGCCCCTGGCACTTATCTGGTGTTCGATCTTGGCGCCAACATCACGGATGCCCCGCCCGAGTTTGATGGCGCGGGGCTCGGCTCGCTGTTTGCCAGCGACAAAGCCCAGTCGGTCCAGTTGCGCACGGTGACCCGCGCATTGAAGGCGGCGGCCACCGACCCGCATATCGCCGGGGTGGTCATGCTCGGCAGCCTTTCGCCCAGCGGCTACGGCACGGGTTTTGCGGTGTTGTCTGAGGTGCGTGCGGCATTGGCGACCTTTCGGGCCTCGGGTAAACCGGTGGTTGCCTACTTGGATTTCGCGACCACTCGCGACCTCTATTTGGCGGCCGGCTCCACCGACTTGGTGCTGGATCCTTATGGCTCGCTGGTGGTGCCCGGTCTGGCCAGCGAACCGACTTTTTATGCAGGGGCCTTTGAGCGTTTCGGGGTGGGCGTGCAGGTGACCAAGGTGGGCGATTACAAATCCTACGCCGAACCCTTCGTGCGCAAGGATCTCAGCCCGGCCAATCGCGAGCAGATGGAGAAACTGCTTGGCGATCTCTGGGGTGATCTGCGCGGGGATATCGCCGCCGACCGCAAACAGCCTGCGGCCAAGTTGCAGGAGTTAATCGATGCCGAGGGCGTGATCCGGCCCGAGTCCGCGCTAAAGGCGCATCTGGTCGACCGGCTGGCCTATCGTGACGAGGTGTTGGAGCAGCTCAAAAAAGCCACTGGGGTGACCGATCCGGCTGATGCGTTTAAACAGGTTACGCTCACGGACTATGCCCGCTCTTTGCCGGCGCCCAAGTCCAGCCCCGCGCATCAGGTCGCGGTTATTTATGCGGAAGGCGCCATCGTCGACGGTGAAGGTGAGGGGGACGAGGTCGGCGGGGCGCGTTTTGCCCGCGAGCTGCGTGCGCTGCGCCAGGACGACGACGTGAAGGCCATCGTTTTGCGCGTGAACAGCCCCGGCGGTTCAGCCACGGCTTCGGAGCACATTCAGCGCGAGCTACGGCTCGCGGCGGAGGACAAGCCGGTGATCGTTTCCATGGGCAGTTACGCAGCCTCGGGAGGGTATTGGATTTCCGCTTACGGCGACCGGATCTTTGCCGAGCCGACCACCATAACCGGGTCGATTGGCGTGGTGGGTATCCACTTTGACGTACAAAAAATGGCGAACCAGTTGGGCGTGACGTGGGACAGCGTGAAGACCGGGCGCTACGCGGATATTTTCACCATTTCGCGGCCCAAAACCGAAGGTGAACTGGCGGTTTTTCAGGGCATGGTGGAGTGGATCTACGGGGAGTTCATCCGCAAGGTAGCCGAGGGGCGCGAACTTGAGCCGGCCGAGGTCCGCCGCATCGCGGGCGGGCGGGTGTGGTCGGGGCGCGAGGCGCTTAAGCTCGGCCTGGTCGATGAACTGGGCGGACTCGACGCCGCGATTGCATACGCGGCAAAGGCTGCGGCGGTGGAGGCGGATTATCAACTCACCGAGTTTCCGCAGTCGCTGACTTTTCCTGAGATGTTGCAGAGTTGGCTGGAGAACGTGCGGCCGATGGAGAGTTCCCATCGGGGCCTGATTTCGCAGGTCATCGAGGGCCTGAAGTCGGAGGCCAAGGTGTTGGGACAGTTCAATGACCCGCGCGGGATCTACGCGCGTTTGCCGCTGGAGATAAACGTCCGCTGAACCATTTTAACCATTCTTATGAAATCTGACTACACTCTGACTCGCGCCATTCCGGCCACGCTGATTCCTGCCGGTGACGCCGTGACATTGGCTGAAGGCACCCACGCCCACGTCATGCAGACGTTGGGCGGGAGCGTCACGGTGCGCACCGACCGGGGGCTTTTTCGCATCAACCGTGAGCATGCGGACGCGCTCAGCGGCTTTGATTTGGCGAAGCTGGGCGGCGAGGTGACTGCGGTGGCTACCGGCGAGTTCAGTGAGGCGGCGGTATGGGCGGCAATGAAGACCTGTTTCGACCCGGAAATCCCCGTGAACATCGTTGATCTGGGCCTCATTTATGATCTCAGCGTGGAGTCGACTGCGACGGGCGGACACGTGCTGGAGGTGAAGATGACGCTGACCGCGCCGGGTTGCGGCATGGGGCCGGTGATTGCGGAAGATGCGCGGCAGAAAATTGCGGCGCTGCCGACGGTCGAGTCGGCCAAGGTGCACATCGTCTGGGATCCGATTTGGACCCCGCAGATGATCTCCCCGGCTGGGCGACAAGCGCTCGGGTTGGAATGAGCGGTGTCGTTGCGCCCCTGCGACAGGGTGGGGGCGATGATGCGTTTTTTGGGTGATTGAGGTGGAGGCGAACAGCGCATGGCGCGGAGGCGGTTTTTCCTGAAGAAAAAACGCCGCTGGGCCCTTGGGATTTCGCGTTCGGGCGACTTCGTTTCCTCGGGTGGGGTGGGTGCGAACAGGGGCGTTAAAAAAAACAAAAAGGTCGTTGACAAACAGCTGGGTAATTCGAGTGTCTGATCTTTCGTTTTTAGGTTTCCTAGCTCAATGGTAGAGCAGTTGACTCTTAATCAATTGGTTCCGGGTTCGAGTCCCGGGGGAACCACCAAATTTTCCGCCCGAGGCGCAAGCCGAGGGCGGTTTTAGTTGTCAGGCATTGTTCTTTAAATCTCTTTGTCGTGTCGGTTTTCCTTTTGCCGGCGTAGCTCAATGGTAGAGCACCTGTTTTGTAAACAGGCGGTTGCGGGTTCGAATCCCATCGCCGGCTCCAACTTGGGTGCGTTCCCGCCCCCGCACGATTTTCCTTACTGCTCGATGGTGTAATGGTAGCACAAGCGACTCTGACTCGCTTAGTCTAGGTTCGATCCCTAGTCGGGCAGCCATTCTTTTATAAACCCCGTTTCTCCTTCGAGATGCGGGGTTTTTTTGTTCTCCAGATGCGTAGAAAGTGAGAACGGAAACGGGGTAAAGTGAGAACTGTTTGGGGTTTTCTCCAACCCAGCCGAAATACACTAACGTTCCCTCTCTCAACTTTTTTGGTGCCCATATGCAAGGGGCGAAATCCTGCCGCTTGCTTTTCATGCCAGCGACATCACCTGCAACAGTTCTGGCCGATAGGGTAGTGCCCGACAGAACTGACACAACCACGCTTCAGCGAAGCAGCAGCCCGCGTGGCGTCATGAAGTTTCGTTGGGGCGACCGATTCCTCACCTGTAAATCCCCCGCGCATTTCCCCCAACCCCAGCGTTGCTCACCGCGCTCCCCCTACTCACAAACCTCCGCATCCATGGCGCGCGCTAAGTCTTCCACCACCCCGTCCCCCGCCGCTTCCGCCCCGGCTCGCGCCACGCCCCTCCACATCAATCCATCCGCCCGCCCGTCCGCCGCATGAACAAAAAAGCCCTCACGGAAACGGACATCCGGACCAAGTTCATCACCCCGGCGCTGGTTGCGCCCACCGGTGCCGGCTGGGACCTGATGACCCAAATCCGCGAGGAGGCCTATTTCACCAAGGGCCGCGTCATTGTTCGCGGCAAACTGGTTTCACGCGGTGAGGCCAAGAAGGCCGACTACATCCTCTCCTACAAACCGAACCTCCCGCTCGCCGTCATCGAGGCCAAGGACAACACCCACACCGTCGGCGCGGGCATGCAGCAGGCCCTCGATTACGCCGAAACCCTCGATGTCCCCTTCGCCTACAGCTCCAACGGCGACGCCTTCCTGGAGCACGACCGCACCGTCACCAGCGGCCCGGTGACCCGCGAAATCCCCCTCAACCAGTTCCCTTCGCCCGAGCAACTCTGGACCCGCTACCGCGCCGCCAAGGGTTACTCCGCCGACCAGACCGCCATCGCCACCCAGGACTACTACGACGACGGCTCCCGCAAGTCCCTGCGTTACTACCAACTGGTCGCCATTAACCGCACCGTGGACGCCATCGCTCGCGGCGAAAAACGCATCCTGCTGGTCATGGCCACCGGCACCGGCAAGACCTACACCGCCTTCCAAATCATCTGGCGGCTGTGGAAGTCCGGGGCCAAGAAACGCATCCTCTTCCTCGTCGATCGCAACATTCTCGCCGACCAGACCAAGACCAACGATTTCAAACCGTTCGGTCAGGCGATGACCAAGATCACCAATCGCACCGTCGACAAGGCCTTCGAGATCTACCTCTGCCTCTATCAAGCCGTCACCGGCACCGAGGAGGAGCAGAACATCTACACCCAATTCTCCCCCGACTTTTTCGACCTCATCGTGGTGGACGAGTGCCACCGTGGCAGCGCCGCCGATGATGCCGCTTGGCGCAAGGTTTTGGATTACTTCACCTCGGCCACCCAGATCGGCCTCACCGCCACGCCGAAGGAGACCAAGGACGTCTCCAACATCGAATACTTCGGCGCGCCCATCTACACTTACTCGCTGCGCCAGGGCATCGCCGACGGCTTCCTCGCCCCCTACAAAGTGGTCCGCATAGGCATCGACAAAGACCTCGACGGCTGGCGTCCCGAGTCCGGCCAGACCGACAAACACGGCCAACTCATTGAGGACCGCGAGTACAACGACCGCGACTTCGACCGCACCGTCATCCTGGAAAAACGCACCGCCCTGGTCGCCGCCAAGGTCACCGAGTTCCTCCGCGCCACCAACCGGTACGCCAAGACCATCATTTTCTGCGAGAACATCGACCACGCCGAGCGCATGCGCCAAGCCCTGGTCAACGCCAACCCCGACCTCGCCGCCGCCAACCCCAAATACGTCATGCGCATCACCGGCGACAATGACGAGGGCAAGGCCCAGCTCGATAACTTCATCGACCCCGAGTCCACCTACCCGGTCATCGCCTGCACCTCCCGCCTGATGAGCACCGGCGTCGATGCCCAGACTTGCCAACTGATCGTCCTCGACCGCCGCATCGCCTCGATGACCGAGTTCAAGCAGATCATCGGCCGAGGCACCCGCATCAACGAGGACTACCAAAAACTCTTCTTCACCATCATGGATTTCAAACGGGCCACCGCCCTCTTTGCCGATCCCGATTTCGATGGTGATCCCGTGCAAATCTACGAACCCGGTGCCGACGATCCCGTGGTCCCGCCCGCCGACACCCCGCCGCCTCCCTTCGACGACACCTGCGCCGAAGACCCGTCCTCCACCGGCCTCGGCTCCGATCCCTTCACCGGCACCACCGGCCCGACCGGCGGCAAACCCACCCGTTACGTCGTCCATGATGTCGAGGTCCGCGTCGCCACCGAGCGCGTCCAATACCTCGACGCCAACGGCAAGCTGATCACCGAGTCCCTCCGCGACTACTCCCGCAAAACCCTCCGCCAGACCTACGCCTCCCTCGACGCCTTCCTCGCCATCTGGCGCGACGCCGACAAAAAGCAGGCCATCCTGGAAGAGCTCGCAACCCAGGGTGTTTTCCTCGACGAACTCGCCGCCGCCGTCGGCCGCGATTACGACGCCTTCGACCTCGTCTGCCACGTCGCCTTTGACCAGCCGCCGCTCACCCGGAAGGAACGCGCCACCCAGGTAAAAAAGCGCAACGTCTTCGGCAAGTACGGCGACAAGGCCCGCGCCGTCCTCGACGCGCTCCTCCAGAAATACGCCGATAGCGGCATCACCAGCGTGGAGTCCCTCGAAATCCTCAAAGTCGATCCGCTCTCCAAGTTCGGCACGCCGATCGAAATCGTCACCCTTTTTGGCGGCAAGCCCGCCTACCTCGCGGCCATCCGCGAACTCGAAACCGCCCTCTACCAGAAAGCGGCCTAACATGAACACCCCTGCGGCATCGCCTATTCCCTACGGCGACTACCTCGTTTATGTGGACGAAAGTGGCGACCACGAACTCACCAAGATCGACCCCCAATACCCCGTCTTCGTTCTCCTGTTCTGTATCATTCGCAAGGACGACTACCTCGCACAGGTCTGCCCCGACCTCCAGCGGTTCAAATTCGAGTTCTGGGGGCACGACGAGGTTGTCCTCCATGAGCATGAGATTCGCAAACCCCACGGCCACTTTCTCTTTCTCCTGCAAAAACCCCTTCGCGAGCGGTTCCTCTCGCGGCTAAGCGATCTTATGGTGGCGCTCCCCGCCACGGTCGTCGCCGTGGTCATCGACAAACCAGCCCTGGTTGCAAGCTACCACACCCATATCGGCCCCTACGACTACGCCATGGAAGTCGGGCTCGAGCGCGTCTTTCGTGAACTTGATGATCGTGGCCAAGGCGGCAAAACCACCCCGGTGATTGTCGAATGCCGGGGCCGGAAGGAAGACTGCGAACTCGAGTTGGCTTTTCGTCGCGTCTGCGATGGGGCCAACGCGCTTCACCGCCCGCTGCCTTTTTCCTTAGCCATGGTTCCAAAGTCCGCCAATTCCTCCGGTCTGCAACTCACCGATCTCATGGCCCGCCCCGTTGGCTTAAAACACCTGCGCCCCACCCAGCCAAACCGCGCCTTCGACATCATCGAGTCCAAGCTCTGGCGCAGTCCGTCCGGCAAAATCGAGGGCTGGGGCATCAAGCATCTGCCCTAGAAATGCGAAAGGCCTCCGGGAAATCCCAGAAGCCTAGCGCCGACCGGAAATTTCCAGTCCAACTTGTTTGTACTCTTCCCTTACGCTCCCACTTAGTCAAGCAGTCACTACCCATGGCCAACGTCTCCAATCTCATCAAAACCATCCAGGACATCATGCGCAAAGACGCCGGTGTCGATGGCGACGCCCAGCGCCTGGCCCAGCTCGGCTGGATGTTCTTCCTCAAAATCTTCGACGACCGCGAAACCCAGCTCGAACTTTTCGACGACGCCTACAAATCCCCCCTCGCCCAGCACCTCCGCTGGCGCACCTGGGCCACCGACGCCGAAGGCATCACCGGCGACGCCCTCCTGGATTTCACCAACAACACCCTCCTGCCCAAACTCAAAACCCTCAGCGGTAGCGGCAAGATCGTCGTGCTGGTCCGCGCCGCCTTCGACGGTGCCAACAACTACATGAAGAACGGCACGTTGATGCGCCAAGTCATCAACAAGATCAACGGCATCGACTTCAACGCCTCCGAGGACCGCCACCTCTTCGGCGACATCTACGAGCAGCTCCTCAAAGACCTCCAATCCGCCGGTAACGCCGGTGAGTTTTACACCCCGCGCGCCGTCACCCAGTTCATCGTCGAGCAGGTCAACCCCCGCCTCGGCGAAACCCTCCTCGACCCCGCCTGCGGCACCGGCGGCTTCCTCACCTGCGCCATCGAGCACCTGCGCAGCCAGGCCAAAACCGAGGCCCACGAGAAAATCATCCAGGACTGCTTCGCCGGCATTGAGAAAAAGCACCTCCCGCACGTCCTGTGCATGACCAACCTGCTGCTCCACGGCATCGACGTGCCCGCCAACGTCCGCCACGACAACACCCTCGCCCGCCCCCTGCGCGACTGGAGTCCCTCGGAGCGCGTCGATGTCATCGTCACCAACCCGCCCTTCGGCGGCATGGAAGAGGACGGCATCGAGGCCAACTACCCGGCCGAGTTCCGCACCCGCGAAACCGCCGACCTCTTCCTCGTGCTCCTCATGAAGATCCTCAAGCCCGGTGGTCGCGCCGGCTTGGTCTTACCCGACGGCACCCTGTTTGGCGAAGGCGTCAAAACCCGCATCAAGGAATCCCTCCTCACCGAGTGCAACCTGCACACCATCGTCCGTCTGCCCAACGGCGTGTTCAACCCCTACACCGGCATCCGCACCAACCTGCTCTTTTTCACCAAGGGCGCGCCCACCCGCGAGGTCTGGTATTACGAGCACCCCTATCCGGCCGGGGCCAAGAGCTACAACAAGGGCAAACCCATCCGCATCGAGGAGTTTGCCGCCGAGCGTGAGTGGTGGGGCAACGAGTCCGACGGCTTCGCTTCCCGCGTGGAAAACGCCCAGGCCTGGCGCGTCTCCATCGACCAGATCCGCGCCGGTGGCTTCAACCTCGACCTCAAAAACCCGCACTCCACCGACGAGGGCCCCGGCGACGTCGACCACCTCCTGCCCGAATACGAAAAGCTGCTCGCCCAGATCGCCGAAACCCGCAGCCAGTTAAAAGCCCAGCTCCTGGAGGCGCTCAGCCGATGAAAAAGAAGGCTCCCGCTAAAACCGTCGCGGCACGTAAGAAATCACCCAAGCCATCGGAGTTGACCGGCAATTTTGAGTCGCTGGTTGCTTCGATTGCCCAGATCCATCGCCAGGCGCAGGAATTTGCCACCAAAGCCGTCAACGTCGGGCTCACGCTGCGAAACTGGTTTATCGGATACCGCATCGTCGAGTTTGAGCAGAACGGTGCGGATCGCGCGGCTTATGGGGAGGACCTCATGACCACCCTTTCTCAACGTCTTGCGGCTCACGGTTTGCCACAGGTCACCCCCCGCGAACTTCGCCGCTACAGGCAGCTCTACCACGTGTATCCCCGGATTTGGCAGTCAGTGACTGCCAAATCTCCCTCGGATACGGGTGCTAACGCGCTTCCTCCGCTGAGTGATTTCCTGCCAATCCCAATTCGGGAGTCACTGACTGCCGAATCTCCAATTGTGGAGACAGTGTCTCCCGAATTGATCCACCGCCTATCCTTCACCCACCTTTCTGAGTTGATTCAACTCACCGACGCCACCCAACGCCGCTTCTACGAGCTGGAGTGCATTCGCGGTAACTGGTCCGTCCGTGAGCTACGCCGCCAGATCGCCAGCCTCTACTACGAACGCAGCGGCCTTTCCAAAAACAAAGCCAAGCTCTCCGCCCTGGCCCACGCCAAAGCGGAAACCCTCCACCCCGCCCAAATCATCCGCGATCCCTACGTCTTCGAATTCCTCGGGCTCCGTGCGCAGGAGGCTATGGGCGAGTCGGACCTGGAGGACGCCCTCCTCGACCGCTTGCAGGAATTCCTCCTGGAGATGGGCCACGGCTTCTGCTTCGAGGCCCGGCAAAAACGCATCCTCATCGGCGACGAGCATTTTTTTGTGGATCTCGTCTTCTACCACCGCGTCCTCAAGTGCCACGTCTTGGTGGAACTCAAGACGGCCGCCTTCACCCACGAACACCTCGGCCAACTCAACACCTACGTCGCCTACTACAAACACCACGAAATGACCCCCGGCGACCAGCCGCCGATCGGCATTCTCCTCTGCACCCGCAAAAACGAGGCGCTCGTCGAGTTCGCCCTGGGCGATATGCCCAACCAGCTGTTCGTCTCCCGCTACGCCGTGGAAATGCCCAAAAAGTCCGTCATGCAGTCCTTCCTCAAACAGATCGGCAAGGAAATCGGCCATGCCCCCTAAAACGAAATCCCACCGACCGGCCGCGAGCCAGCGTCGGCCGTCATCCCCGCCCTCAGCCACCCCTGAGTTCGAAGGCATTCGCGCGCTGGCCGCCTCCTTGAACGAACACCACCGGCAGATGGCCGCCGCCTGCGCTCCCCTCGTCCAATCCATCATCCAGAGCCGATCCCGCGATCACCAGCACCTTGAACAGTTGCTCGACCGCCTCCTGGACTGCGCCTGCATCCCGGAAGGCCTCGTCCTGTTTCGCACCCTCTGCCGCTACTATTTCACCCTCAACCCCGCCGCTACCGCCGACTACATTGGTGCCTACCGCGAAATGTGGGACAGCGAAGACACGGAAGAACTCGCTGGAAGCGCTGAGAAGGAGACGGCGAAATGACCCTCGATACCTTTTTTCAGAAATTCGACCAGTTAGCTGATACCCCCGGCGCGGTGGGGAAACTGCGTGAGCTAGTGCTGGAGCTGGCGGTTAGCGGACGGCTCTCAAATCACAATGAAGGCGACGCTCCTGTCAGCGAACTAGTCGACACTCTAGCGGCCGCAAAAGCCCGGCGTGTTAAAAACAGAAATCGCACTACGGCGGCAGTTTCATCTCAAGATCGCCCCATCGTTATTCCAGCGCATTGGGCGTGGGTTCCGTTAAATAAAATTGGCTCGATGTCGGGCGGAATGACGCCGTCGAAAGACAAGTCTGTATTCTGGGATGGCGACGTTAATTGGTTTTCCTCGAAGGATATTAAGTCAGATGAATTGACCGAATCTGAACTCAAAATCACCCACGAGGCGACGAAAGCGACGGGACTCCAAATTTATTCCCCAGGCTGTCTGGTCATGGTTGCGAGAAGCGGAATATTAAAACGGACATTTCCCGTTTCGATACTCCGTGCTAGTGGCACGGTAAACCAAGACTTGAAGGTCTTGTCGCCCTTCGTCGAAGGACTTGAGCGTTATATTCAGATCATGCTGCGAGGCATGACTAACTTTATCCTTACATCTCTCGTTAAAACAGGGATGACGGTGCAGAGCTTGAAATACGAGGAGTTCGAGGTTCAGCCCTTCCCGCTCCCGCCGCTGGCCGAGCAGCAGCGGATTGTGGCGAAGGTGGAGGAGTTGCTGGGGCTGTGTGATCGGCTGGAGGCGGAGCAGGCGGTGCGGGCGGAGGGGCAGGCGGCGCTGGGGCGGGCGGCGCTGGCCCGCTTTGCCGACGCGCCCACCCCGGCCAATCTCGACTTCATTTTCCACCGGTCCTACGCCATCCCCCCCGCCGACCTGCGCAAAGCCATCCTCACCCTCGCCGTCCAAGGCAAACTCGTCCCCCAAGACCCCAACGACGAACCGGCGGAGGAGACGTTTCCGGAACTGGCTTCATCTGGAGTTGAATCGGACAAAGACAGCTTTCCGGCACATTGGCTCCGCGTGCCTCTCGCAAAAATGGGGGAGTGGCGCGGCGGTGGAACCCCTTCAAAATCCCGTCCTGAGTTTTGGAAGGGCGATCTTCCTTGGGTGAGCCCGAAGGACATGAAGGTGCTGCATATTGCAGATGCGCAGGACCACATTTCTCCGGCAGCGGTTGAGGGTTCGTCCGTTAGACTCATTCCGCCCGGTAGTTTACTCATGGTTGTTCGAGGCATGATTCTCGCACGTGCGTTCCCGGTCGCGCTCACAACGCGAGAAGTGACCATTAACCAAGACATGAAGGCGCTGCTGTCTTACGAGCCTAAGACAAACGAATACCTCCTCGTGGCGCTTCGCGCCTTTGAGCCGGACGTCCTCGCCGCAATCGAGCATTCGTCGCACGGCACATGCAAACTGAAGACAGAGTTCTTGCAGGACTTCGTCATGCCACTCCCTCCCTTGGGCGAACAACGCCGGATCGTGGCCAAGGTGGAGCAACTGATGGGGTTGGTGGACGGCTTGGAGCGTCAGTTGGCGGAGGCGCGGGCGAGCGGGGCGAACCTGCTCAGCGCCCTGGTCGCCGAGCTCACCGGCACCGCGAGCACGACCCCCGCCGCCACCCCGACCAGCGCCCCCAGCACCGGCCGCCGCGGCCGCCCCCGCAAATCCGCATAAGCCGTCTCCACGCTCACCCCCAACTCGCCACCACAGGCTCTACGATGTCCCCAACGACCGCTCGCAAACGCATCAAATCTGCCGCCTCGCCGCTCCCAACGAACACGGCCGCCGTCATCGTTCTCAAGTGGAGCGGTGCCTACGTGAGCGACGTCATTCCGCTCGACTGGTTTCAAGACGATTTACCCTTAAAGGGCGTCAAACACCCGATGAGCGAAGGGCGCGGAAAGCTGAGCGGAGAAGAAGCCCAATGCGATGTCAGCAAAGAGGGCTTGGTCGCCACCTTGGATTACCTCCCCTATAAAAAACCCAACGATAGGCATGAAGTCCTTCCCAGGCGTCGCGCGCCTGACCTTCACTGACAGAGGGAGAACCGAACTCAGTAAACTGGAATGGAAGGGCGAGGAGGATAATTCGTTCGAGGACGGTGGAACGTTCACCTACGCACTGCCGCCGGCCGGCGCTTACATCCCGCCCCAAAATGCCGTGCCCAAGAAGTCGCAGTTGGTGCGGCCCCGACCGGACCAGGCGCTATTTCGAAAGACCCTGGGGTTGGCGTATGGTCAGGCGTGCAGCGTAACCGGGTGTATGGTCGACCAGGTCTTGGAGGCCGCGCACATCGACGATTATATTGCCCCGGACTCCAACCATCCGAGCAACGGCATCCTGCTGCGCCGCGATATTCACGCCCTCTTTGACGCCCACCTCATCGCAATCGAGCCGGACACCCACGTCATCCATGTAGCGCCGATGGCTCAGCAAAAAGGCGGTTATACCGAATGGCAGGGGCGGAAAATAACTCTCCCCAAGGAGGAGACGCATCAACCCGACCCCGGAGCCCTCAAACGCCGCTGGCAAAAATTCAACGCCGCCCATCGCTGATCCACGTGACCAATCCGATCCGCTGAAGCTGGTCCGAACGATTAGTATTTCCCTAGTACCATGTACCACTAAAAGTTTCGGATAAAGTCTCACTAGTTTTATCCGAGCTTTTTCAGTTGTGAAGTGCCAGTTAATGGGGGCGGCGCGCTGATTGCGGTGGTGGTGGAGCCAAGAGGCAACCTCATGGCGCAAGTCGATGAGGGTGGGAATACGTCGGCACAGGCACTGGCTACTGAGTGCGCTCAGTTCGATCTCGGCGATGTTTAGCCAGCTGCCGTGCTTAGGAGTATGGTGGATTTCCAGCCGCTCGGCTAAGCCCGAACGCCGAAGTTTTAACCACGGAATTCACAGATGAGCACAGATAACAGAGTGTTACTGAATTTGAAGACAGGATGAGAAAAAGGGGATCAAGCTGAGTCCGTTTACCTCCTAAGGGATTGTATCTGTGCAATCTGTGTAATCTGTGGTTGGTTTGAACTTCGGAATTCAGGCTAAGCGGCGGGCTTCAGCCGGCGCAAAGGTTTCGCAGAGTGAGGCGATGGCGTGCGTATTGAGATTATCCATGACCAGGCGGACCTTGACCGCGTCGGGGTAGCGTTCATCGAGCATGCCCTTAATAAAGCAGGCCCAATCCTTGCGGGTGCGTCGCTCAGTCACCTCGACGTGGCGGCGTCCCGTCAGCGGCTCGACCTCAACAAAAAGCATGACCACTCCGTTGCGCACGTATTCGTAGTCGATGATTTGGCCATGGCCTGGAGCAATCGGGATTGGCGCATTAACCTCTCCAACCAATTGCTTGCTAGACTCATCCATACAAATCACAGGGAAGCGCGGATCAAGCGGCAGACGATATACTTCCAGTACATCTTCCATGGCGGCAACGAAGGCCGCGTCAGCATCGGGTGGGATCTTCCAGTATTTGCTTAAATGAGGCCGCAGTTCGTTTTTTTTAGAGAACGATGAACGGTCATCGGGGAGACGGCCTCGGCGATCTTTAGCTCAACGAGCTTGTCGGCCAAGAGCCGTACTGTCCACCGCTGGTAGCCGCTCGGCGCTTGCGAGCAGGCCAGTGCAGTCAAGCGGGCGTCGAACTCACCGTCAAAAACAGCCGCTTTGCTCTTAATCAATGGCTTGCGCGCCAACGCCGCATCCAATCCCCCTTCAACAAAGCGCTGCTTAAGATGCTCGATGGTACGTGTACTCACACCCATCCCTGCCGCCGTGTCCGCCACCGTCCACCGCTGCCCAAACTCCCCTGCGTCGCAGAGTAACAGCGCGCGGGCGTAAATAAACTTTACCGCCGTCGATTTCCCGTTGCGGGCAAGCTCGGTGAGTTGATCGCGCTCTGCTTGCGTTAGGGTCACTTTGTATCGGTTGGCCATGCCTCATCAGACACATTTAAATTGTATATTACAATGCGAAATTATTTGTGGTACATGGTACTAGAAACCCCTGAAACGTAAAAAACTTTCGCTGTAACTAAAATGAACCGCTCCTCCATCTTCAAAAACTCGGTTTGTGCTGCGCTTTTCACGTTCGTTGCGCTTTCACTCGTGGGTTGCCGGACAGGGCGACGTTGGCCATTGATCGGCGCGGTGGTGGCTGATTTTCAGTCCGCTTTCATGAAAAAGCCCCCTACTTTAACAGTAAGGGGCTTGGAATGGCAGAACTATGCGGTGCAAAAGGTGCAATACCCGTTAAGAAGCCTTACCCTAAATCCGGCAATAGAAACTAGCCAAAAATCACGCAGGTGATTGTTTGGCTGTCATATGCCGCCGTTTTTACCGCCGGAAAAAGCTCACCCCGAGGGTGAGTCAGAAAACCCTGATCACAAGGCAACGCCAAGCGATGCCGCCGAGGTGTTGATTGTGGATACACCCGGAGGACGTTTTCGTGCGCAGTTCGCCCCAGAGTTGCCGGTGAGCCCCTTGGGGGCACTGGTGTTTTTCACGCAGTACTTGTGTGCGACAGGAGGCTTCGAGGCACTGGTTGCGGACACGCCGCTTTGTTACAGCAGCAACCGCGCACACCGCCCTCGCGACGTGATTGGAACCCTGCTTTTGGGGATGCTCTCCGGGCACTATCGCTACGCGCACCTCGCGGCCCTGCGCGGCGACGACATTGCCCCGAGCCTGCTCGGACTTAAGTCGATTGTCAGCGAGGATTGTGTGCGCCGGGCGCTGGCTCGCATCGGTGCCGAGCAGGGGCAGGACTGGTTGCGGCGTCACCTCGACCAAACCTGTCATGGGTTTTTGGATAACCAGTGGATCCTCGACATCGATGTCACCATCAAGCCCATCTATGGACGTCAGGAAGGTGCCAGCATCGGCTATAACCCGCAAAAGCCCGGACGCCCCAGCCACGCCTACCACACCTACTGGATCGCCACCTTGCGCCTGTGTCTGGACGTGGAGGTGCACCCCGGCGATCAATCCGCCGCCGGACATGGTTTTGCGGGGCTGTGGGCGCTCATCGACCGACTGCCAGCCGAGCGCCGGCCCCATCTTTTGCGCGGTGACTGCGCCTATGGCCAGGAGGCGCTGCTCAGTGAAGCTGAAGCGCGTAAACTCAACTATTTGTTCAAACTGCGCCGCACCGCCAAGGCCCGCGAGCTGGTGGCCGCGCTTGAACGCACCACCACCACCGCTTGGACCGACGCCGGACAAGGCTGGCAGGGCTGCGAAAGCTGCCTGCGCCTGCAAGGCTGGAACCGGGCCCGACGTGTGGTGGTCTTGCGCCGTCGCCTCAACGACCAACGCCACCCCCGGGCCCGCCGCCGCCTCGTGCGCGAGCAAGCCGACCACGCTTTGCTGCTGAACATCCCCGACGCGGCCGCCTGCGAGCCGATCATCTACGAACATCAGATCCTCGTTACGAGCCTGCCCTACGAGATCCTTACCCTTGCCACCCTGTATCGGGAACGTGGGGGCGCGGAAAACCCCTTCGACGAGCTCAAGAACCAGTGGAGCTGGTCGGGGTTTACCTCCCAGGAGCTAAACTCCTGTCAGCACGCCGCGCGTTTGGCCGCACTGGTTTACAACTGGTGGACGCTCTATCACCGCCTGCTTCAACCCGGTCAGCACCACGAGGCGGTGAGTACACGTCCCCGTCTGCTCTGCGGAGCGACCCGGCAGAGCGAACACTCCGGTCAACGCCGCCTGGACGTGCGCTTGAGCCATGCCGAGGCACCTCGCCTGAGTGAACTCATCACAAAGCTGGCCAGATGGTTACATGGTATCCTTCATAATGCGGAGCAATGGAGTGTCGCCCAGCGCTGGGGGCAAATCGTAGCGAGGATTTTACAGGAAAACTTCCCTGTACTCGGCCCTGAACCGCCTTTGGCCACCGCCCCAAGCTGATCGCGCTTCCGTTCAGCCTGCCGCAGCACTCTCCACCCTCATCTATCCGACGGGCAACGCCCGCCGGCCGCACTTTCTATTGCCGGATTTAGGCTTACAGGCATTGCGGTTAAGCCGTCACGGGTTTGGCGACAAGACGTAGGCCCGGGGATTTGCGCTCGCTCTTGCGCGTGCCGGCGGCGAGTTCCTACTCGTCGAAACCCTCACCGAAGTAACCGGCGATGACCTTGCGAACTTCAATAATACGGCGTTGAGTTGGCTGGCTTGGTTGTTACGGGCATTTTGCAAGCGCACCAGTTCGGCGCGCTTGGCGGCGACCGCTTTATCGGCTGAGGCGACCGCGAGGTCCAGCAGCGCAAGATCGGTGGCAGTGTAGAATTCACTGTCGACCTTCATTTTAAGGTCGGCGGTGCGTTGGTGTATTTTGATGATTTCAACCGCTTCGTAGCGGATGTTACTGGGATCGATGATCGTAGCCATAGCTGTCTTATTTTCTGTTGTTTATAGGTTAAGTGAACAACTCCCTACAGGGCGATGTTCGGCGGACTTGACCTTCAATCCCCCCTTTGGTTCGCCCTCATCTGGTAGATAGTTGCTCCGGTGTCCACTCCGGCCATTCGTAAGGCTTACAGGAACACGTCGGCCCGTTGATCGGCGCGGCAATGCGCCTTGCCCAGCACTCAGGGCAAAGGCCTTCCGGTGTCCTTGGTGCGGAGGGTGCGGAAGGGGCAATTTCCAACTCTGGCACGCTAAGGAGTGGTTTTAGGAAATGATCCGGTGGTTGCGGTAATCTGATGAGGCCGAAATGAGCCTATCAAAGAGGAATCTCACGATATCACTGGCGCATGAGCAGGGCTCCCGCCCCCCCCTCTCCGGCACGCCCATCGGCCTGACGGTTTTCGCCGCCGCCTCCCTTCTTATACCATTTTGCATTCAAACGCATTAAAACCCGACCACCATCGTGATCACGTCAGTAGCGGTCCATCATCTAACCTTAAAACAACTGTGGTTTTTAACCACTAATGACCACTAAGATACACTAATCCAGAAGCGGCGAATTCCTTGTTTTTATTAGCGGCTATTAGCGTCCATTAGTGGTTAAAACGATTTGTTTGTATGTCTTTGAACGCGAAATGGTATTAAAGACGCCGTCAACCACTTCGGCGACCTCGCCGACGACGGTAAATCCAACGACTCGTTCAATATTTCGAGGGGGCCGCGATGCCCGACCGGCTTCGACTTCACTTCACACAGGATCCGGTGTTGGCCGTCGCGTGAAAATCCATCGGGGCGTAAACGGCACGGATGCGGCGAAGGCGTTGCTTCGGCTCGGCTTCGAGGTGAAGCGGCAAACCGGCTCGCACCTGATCATGCGCAAGGACTCACGCTCGGTGATCGTGCCGATGCACAAGCCAATCAAGCCGGGCACGCTCGCCGGTTTGATCGAACAGGCGGGCGTGAGCATCGAAGCGTTTTGCGCCGAGTTGTAGGCCGTCGGGACTCGTACGGCGACGGCGGGTTTTGAGGTGATGCGTGGGGAAAGGCGTCGAGGGAGGTCTTAACGGCGGCCCCTTCGCGGTGCTCGTATCGCTTCGCCACGGCGGAGTTGTACCCGGCTCACCCACCGAGCACGTCGAGTAACAGGGTAATGTTGCAAACTGCTCGTCACCCGACGCGCCGAAGACGCCGTGCCGGTTACTTCACTTCCGTTGTAGCGGCAACCGGTGGCGGCGCGGTTAACACCTTGTATTCGGTGTCCCAGCGTTGGGCTTGTACCGTATCAGGAACCGCCCGCGCGGCCGTCAACGCCAGCGGCAGCCACTGGATGCGCTGCTCCGTCGTGCGCTCGCGTTCACCGAGCACTTGCCGCCACACCGTCAGCGCCGCCTTGGCGTCCCCCGCCTCCAGCAGGCGTTGCGCCAGCAGCACCGCAACTGGGGTCTCGGCCTGCGTGTAGCGGCGCAGCTTGGCCGTCATTTCAAGGGTCGTCCTCACTCCGGCTACATCACCGCTGGCGCGCTGGAGGTCGGCAATCAGCAGAGCGACAGCCAGGTTAACTCCCTTTTCTTGCGCGCCCAGGCCCGCCCAGATCGCCGCCTCGCGTTGGCCTGCGGCCGCAAGCCGGCGCATGTGCCGCAGCACCACATAAGCGCGCTGCTCGGGGCGGAGCCGGTCGCGGTGTGCCCATTGCTCGTCGAGGGTGATTTTGAAGGGCCGATAAAGCGGGTCGCCCACCGCCATCGCCTGCCAGCTGTAAACCGGCACCGCGTACGCCGCCGCGTCGCCCAGCGTGTCTCCGCGCGCCAGGGCTTTTAGGACGAGCTGCGGTTGGTGGGTGAGTTCGAGGTAGGGCTCGGTCACGTTGCCAAAGGTTGCCGTGACCCCTCGGGCCACCAGCGGCCCCACCCAGCCTTGGGTGGTCGAGCGCAGGGTATCCGCCGAAAAACTATGGATGTGCAGCGCCACCGCGCCGGGCGGGAACTTGAACCCCTCCTGGGCAAACGGGCCGTTGAGCGCCCCTGTGTACCAGCCGAAATACAGCGCCGGGGCGTCGCAGCGCGCCCACGCCGGAAGCGTGCCGCCGGCGCGGTCCACATCGCCGTCAAACTGCAGCGCCGCGAGCTGCTTGGCCGCCTCCTCCAGCCAGCGGTCACCGGCCGCGTGCGGGCCGCCGATATCCACGTAGCTGCGGCCGATTAACCCCGTGGTTTCCGCCTCGATGGCTTGGTCGATCAGTCGGCGCGCATCGGCCAAAGTCGGGCCGTCAAGCCGGCTGACTTTGATGATCTGGTTTAACTGTAGCGCCGAGGGGTGGTCGTTGTTAAACAGCGGATTGGGCACGAATGCGATCAGCGGCGGGTTGCTCAGCGCGGCTAGGGCGAGTTCACCATCGAGGGATGCGGCATTGGTTTTGAACGCGGGGTTGGTCGCCGCAGGAATGGCCTCGGCGGGCAACAGCGGGTCGTTGACCACCTTCAGCGGCACGCCGCGACACACCACCAGGTAGGAAATCTTGTGGCCGGCGATCACGTACTTTTTGCGCCCGACCCCGTCGGTCAGGTCCATGCCGATGGCGTCAATCCACTGCCGCCGGACCAGCTCGGCCTGTAGCGGATTAAATACCGTGTCGACAAACTGGCGCCAGGAGAGGGCCTCCGTAGCCGGCATCGCCAGCGCGAGGATGTTGGCGGAGGGAATGCCGCGTTTTTGCGCGTAATAATTCGCCAACTGCACGGACTCGGGGTCGTCGGAATTCGCCAGGATAACGACGCGCGAAGCCAGTTCGTCGGCACGGGCCAGCGCCACGAGCACCGTGAAAACCGCAAGAAGCCGGATGCATGCACACATTTCGGGCAACGCTGCCCAGCCAACTCCCGTGCGCCAATCCTAGATTCGGGGATGACAATGTGTAGCGGGAATTGGCGCGGAAGCTGCGTTGCCAACGCCACCACGCGTCCACAATTTTTTCCGATTCCTCATGCCCGCCATCGACCTCCTTCGCCCGCGCACCTACTCGGACAGCCTTCGCCCGCTCGGCCTTTGGCTGCTGCTGGTCGCTCCGGTGGGGGTGTTGTGCGGGTCGGCCAGCGCGTTTTTTCTCTGGTCGCTCGACCGGGTAACTCAGGTGCGCTTCGACCACCCGTGGCTGCTATTTTTCCTGCCGGTTGTGGGTGTCGCCATGGCGTGGGTTTACCACCACCACGCCCAGTCGGCGGTGCGCGGCAATAATCTCATCATCGACGAAATTCACGAGCCGGGCGGCGGGGTGCCCGCGCGCATCACCCCGCTCATCCTGGGAGCCACGTTGGTCACGCATTTGTTCGGCGGTTCGGCCGGTCGCGAAGGCACGGCGGTGCAGATGGGCGGCGGCCTCGCCAGTACGTTTGCCAAGCTCTGCCGCATCCCGGCCGAGCATCGGCGCTTGTTGCTCATGGCGGGAGTGGCGGCGGGCTTCGGCTCGGTATTTGGAACCCCGCTGGCTGGAGCGGTGTTTGCCCTAGAAGTGCTCACGCTGGGCCGGGTGCAGTACACGATGCTCATCCCGTGCCTTTTGGCCGCCGTCATCGGTGACATGACTTGTGCAGCCTGGGGCATTCACCACACAGAATTGGTAATCAGCGGCCCGTTGACGGCGGGTCTCTTTACGTGGGGCAAACTCGACCTGCTGGTGCTGGCCAAAGTCGCGCTGGCCGGGGCGTGTTTTGGCTTATGTGCGCGCCTGTTCACCGCCACCACGCACGGGCTGCAGGCTGGGTTAACTCGTTTCGTTCCCCGCTACTGGTTGCGCCCGGCGATCGGCGGGCTGGCGGTGATCGCGCTGACCTACGCCCTGGGAACCCGTGAATACCTCGGCCTCGGCGCCTGGAGCCCGTTCTCGGGCGATGTCACCACGACCACGGTTTTCAGTGACGGCGGCGCGGATACGTGGAGCTGGTTTTGGAAGCTGTTGTTCACCGCGATTACCCTCGGGGCGGGCTTCAAGGGCGGGGAGGTCACGCCGCTGTTTTTCATCGGCGGAGCGCTGGGCAACACCCTTGCCGGCCTGCTCGGGCTGCCGGTGGATTTGGGGGCGGGGCTGGGCTTCGTCGCGGTGTTTGCCGGCGCGAGTAACACCCCGCTGGCCTGCACGCTGATGGGAATCGAGTTGTTTGGCGCGCAACACGCGGTGCTGTTGGCGGTGGCGTGCTGGGTGAGTTACCACTTCAGCGGGCACACTGGCATTTACAGCGCTCAGCGTCCCGGCGAGGTCAAACACGCCCGCTGAGGGTTTTTGTCTCCTCCGCTGTCGGGACGGACGGGTGGCGGCACCATCACCGGAGGCTCCAGCGGCGAAACGCTTGCCGTCGCGCCTTGCCCTCGCACAGTTCGCCTCATGCCTATCCAAGCCTGGTTTCCCACTTTTATTTACTGCGAGCCGCTTCAGCCCAAGGGCATCGCGCGCCTCAACGACGACCTTGCCGGCGAGTGCCACCAGTTGCGCGACTTTGACGACGCGGGCCGCGCCTGGTCGCTGCGCAACTACCCCGGTGGCTACACCAGCTACGCCTCGATGAACCGCCTCCACGAGTTCTCCAGCAGCTTCGGCGCCTTGGAGAAAAAACTCACCAAACACGTGCGCGCCTACGCCAAGCACCTCGACATGGACCTGCGCGGGCGCGAAATCCGCATGAGTGATTGCTGGGTGAACATCATGCCCCCCACTTCCGCCCATTCGCTCCACTTGCACCCGAATTCGTTTATCAGCGGCACCTATTATGTGCGCACACCGGTGGGCTGCTCGGGCCTGAAATTCGAGGACCCGCGCCTGAGCAAGTTTATGGCGGCCCCGCCCAAGCTGTCCAACGCGCGCGCCGAAAACCGCGCCTACACCACCTATCCGGCCGAGGCGGGCAATGTCGTGCTGTTCGAAAGCTGGCTGCGCCACGAAGTCGCCGCCAACCGCGTCGACGAGGAGCGCATTAGTATCAGCTTTAACTACACGTGGGCTTAAGCTTCGCGGAGTCGCCACCCGCACGTCGGTTCCGCTGCCTTGATTCGCGCAAAGCGCTGCGCGCTAATACTCATTAGCTTTCAAGTTGAGGGTTACGGCATCCTTGAGCTCACGCTCAAGGCCACACGCTGCTGCACCGCCGTGCCCAGCGAAGGCGCGGAGGTTACGGCATCCTTGAGCTCACGCTCAAGGCCACACGCTTCGCGAACACAATCCCCGTGGCCTTGAGCGTGAGCTCAAGGTGTTTCCCGATGGTATTCGCTCCCCAGGAACCAGGTTAATTAAGCTCATCTTGATCGCGATTTGGTATAACAGGGCGCGCCCGGCCGGTTTCTCGGCGCTACTTTGAACTGGTTTCATGGGCGCGAGTTTCGCACCGTTACGCGCATGTTGAGTTTCCGTAGCTGCATTTGGGTTGGCGTGTTTTTCCTGCTGGCTTCGATTCCCGCCCGCGCCGACTTGGCGACGGCGATGCCTAACGATTGGTTCACGCGCGCCCCGACTCCTGAGCGCCTCACGCAGGTGCGCTCGCAAGCCGTCAGCGGGGGCTGGCAAACGGTGGCCGCACGGTTGTATCAGGGCTCGCTCAAGGCCTACGAACTGCGGCAGGAGGGGGCCGCCGAATCCTGGTATCTGGTCGCCCGGTGGTGCGACCTGTTGGGTCAATCCCAGCGCCACCTTGGCCGTCAGTGGCTGGAAACGGTGTCGAAGGCCGGCGGTATCCATGCCGGCATCGACCAGCGCGCCATTCAGGCCTGGCCGGACGAGCCGGTGGCGCGGCTGCTCACCGACGAGACCCTCGGTTGGTTGCTCCAGGATCAGGCTTTTTCCGCGGCGTTTTTTGATCTGCTCGCGCCCACCGATTGCCTGCCGCGCGTGCTGTCGATTCTGCAATCGTTGCGCGAGGCCGATGGCCGCCGCTTCGCGACTTACCGGCAACTGGCGCTGGCCCTGGCGCTGGTTTACGACGCCCCGCCGCCGCCCCATTGGCCGCATCATCAGGTCACGGCGGCGGCCTTGCCTCGGCGGTTACCCTCGCCGGTGGAGGCGTTTAAGTTTTTGGCCGATTGGGATCAGGCCGGCGCGGGGTTGCATAAGCTCACGGCCATCTCGGCGGCCGAACTCAAGTTCCTGGTCGATCTGGCCGCACCGTTCCCCGAGCTCGTGTGGGCGCAGAAATCGGTGAAGTTTTCGTTGCCTGATTTGGTAAAGAGCTACGAAGCGGTGCGCTACCGCACGGACCGGATCGACGCGCAGCAGTACACGTGGCCGGGCACGAGTTACGCGCTCGACGACATACGCAGCGAGGGCGGCATCTGTGTCGATCAGGCCTATTTCGCCACGCAGACCGGTAAGGCGCGCGGGGTGCCCACGCTGCTGTTTTCGGGGGCGGGCGTCGATGGCCGGCACGCTTGGTTTGGCTATCTGGGGGTGGGGCAGAAATGGATTCTAGATGGCGGCCGCTACGCCGAGCAGCGCTACGTCACGGGGACAGCCTACGATCCACAGTCCTGGGGGGAGCTCTCGGACCATGAGTTGAGTTTCCTCAGCGAGGGGTTTCGCAGACTGCCGCCCTACCGGCAGTCGCGCCAACACCAGGTCTTCGCCGAGCTTTATTTGCACTTGGGGCAAAAACCCGCAGCCGCCGCCGCCGCCCGCAAGGCCGTGCAATTTGAGCGGCGTAACTTCGATGCGTGGCAGCTATTGCTGGCGGCCAACGACAAGGCGCTCCCCGCGGTTCGCGAGCCGCTGCTGCGCGAGGCCGCGCAGGCGCTCCAGCGTTACCCTGATTTAAATGCATGCTTTGTGCGTGAACTGGTCGTGAGTTTACGCGCCCGCGGCGAGACCAGCGCTGCAGAGTTTGAGGAGCGCACACTGGTTCGTCGCGGTGAGCGCGGCGGACGCAGCGACATGGGAGTTGACCAAGCGGTCGCCCAGTTGGCAGCGGCCAAACCGGATGCGCGGCTGACCACGTATAAGCAAATGCTGCAAAAATACGGGCGTGGCGCGGGCATCGATTTTTACGACCGCGTCACCCGCCCGCTGGTGACGCAATTGGTCAACGAAAAGCGCCTGCCCGAGGCGCGGCAGGTGATCACGTTGACGCGCAGTGCGTTTAACCCCGAGCCCAACAGCCAGTTTGACCGTGAATTGACGGCGCTCGCTGCCACGCCGCGGTGATGACACCGGTGTGTTCAAAATGAACGTGGCGAAATTGGCTCTAGGTTTTTTGGAAACCTTTGTGCAAACCCCTTGAGCTCACGCTCAAGGCCACGGGGAGTGTGCGCATGAAGTGTGTGAGCAAACACATTGAGCTCACGCTCAAAGCCACGAGGAGGGTGTTCGCGAAGCGTGTGGCCTTGAGCGTGCGCTCAAGGATGCCGTAACCCTCAAATTGAAGGCGAATGGGTGTCAGGTTTCGGCCGTCTCGGCGGCGGCGACCGCCACCGACAAAAACGAGGCCAGCGCCGGATCGAGATCGGCGGACGCTTTCCAGCCGATGACGAGGCTGCTTTCCGGCGCGGGTCCGTCGAGCGGGCGAAACACCACCTCCGGCGGGAGCTGGCGCGCTTCGGACGGGCACACGAAGGTCGCGCCGATGCCCGCGCGGACCAGGCCCACGCCGTTGGCGCGCGGCCAGACTTCCTCGGCGATGTGCGGGGTGACTCCCGCCTTGGCGAAGGCCGCCAGCACCCGGTCGTAAAACCCGGGGTTGTACGCGCGGGGAAACAGCACAAACGGGGTCGCCGCCAAGTCGCGCAGGTGCAGCGAGGGCAGGGGGGCGAGCGGGTGGTCGGCGGGCAGGAGCACGCCGTTTTTCTCGCGCAGCAGGAGCTTGGTTTTGAGCCCGGGAGTCGGCGTGGCCTCGGGGTGGAAAAAACCGCAGCCGAGTTCGCCCGCCTGCAACGCCGCGACTTGGGCCGAGGTGGGCGATTCGTTGAGTTCCAGCCGGATGCCGGGATAAGTGCGGTGAAACTCGCGTAAAATCGCCGGCAGCACCGTGGCCATGGCCAGGCCGGTGAAGCCGGTCTTGATGTGCCCGCGCACGCCTTGGGCGAGCGATTGGAGTTCGGCGGGGATTTTGGCCAGCCCGCGCAGCACCGGCTCGACCCGTTCGGCCAACGCCCGCCCCGCCGCCGTCAGCTCCACCTTGCGCCGCGAACGAGTAAACAGCGGCGTACCCAGGGCGGCCTCAAGTTGGGCAATTTGTCGGCTCAGAGCGGGTTGGGCGATGGCGAGCGTCTCGGCGGCTTTGCGGAAATGCAGCTGGCGGGCCACCTCCAGGAAGTAAACCAGGTGGCGCAACTCGAAATTGAACTGATACTCGCGAGGCATCACTGATGACGGAACAAGTATTTCCCCGGTATGCAAGATTCTGCTAAAGTAGTGGCTCGTTTCCGTTCAACGGACGCTTTTAACCGCACCCTCGCTCACCTTCATCATGGCTAAATCGCTCTTCCAAAAAGTCTGGGACTCCCACTCGGTCCGCAAGCTGGCCAACGGCCAGACGCAGCTGCTCATCGGCACGCACCTCATCCATGAGGTCACCTCGCCCCAGGCCTTCGGCATGTTGCGCGATCTCGGCCTGAAGGTCGCCTACCCGCACCGCACCTTTGCGACGGTTGACCACATCGTGCCCACCGACCAGTTCGTCGAGCCCTACGCCGACCCGCTCGCGCAGGCCATGATGGACGAGCTGCGTAAAAACTGCGCCGAAAACAACGTGACGTTCTTCGACCGCGCCTCCGGCAAGCAGGGCGTCGTGCACATCGTCGGGCCTGAGCAGGGCATCACCCAGCCCGGCACCACGATTGCCTGCGGCGACTCGCACACCTCCACCCACGGTGCCTTCGGCGCGATCGCCTTCGGTATCGGCACGAGCCAGGTGCGCGACGTGCTCGCCACCCAGACCATGGCCCTAGGCGCGCTCAAGGTTCGCCGCATCGAGGTCACCGGTAAATTGCCCCCGGGCGTCTACGCCAAGGACGTTATCCTCCACATCATCCGCCAGCTCGGCGTGAACGGCGGCACCGGTTTCGCCTACGAATACGCCGGTTCCACCTTCGACGGCTTCACCATGGAGGAGCGCATGACCGTGTGTAACATGTCCATCGAGGGCGGCGCCCGCGTGGGTTATGTTAACCCTGACGAGACGACCTTTGCCTACCTCAAGGGACGTCCCTACTCGCCGACAGGTGCCGCCTGGGATGCCGCCGTCGCCAACTGGAAGTCCTACGCGTCCGACGCCGGCGCCGTTTACGACGATATCGTCAAGATCGACGCCTCCTCCATCGCGCCCACCGTCACCTGGGGCATCAACCCCGCGCAGGGCATCGCCATTACGGAAAACATTCCCAGCCCCGAAACCGCCACTTCGGCCGACGACAAGGCCGGCATCATCGAGGCGTTGGAGTACATGAAACTCCCCGCTGGCGCCGCGATCAAGGGCACCAAGATCGACGTCGCCTTCCTCGGTTCCTGCACCAACGGCCGCCTCTCTGACTTCCAAGAAGTCGCCAAGTACATCAAGGGCCGCAAGGTCGCCGCTGGCGTCAAAGCCATCGCCGTCCCCGGTTCCCAGATCGTCGCCCTTCAGTGCGAAAAACTCGGCATCGACAAGATCCTGGCCGAGGCCGGTTTCGAGTGGCGCGCCGCCGGCTGCTCGATGTGCCTGGCGATGAACCCCGACAAGCTTGTGGGCGACCAGCTCTGCGCCTCGTCCTCCAACCGCAACTTCAAGGGCCGCCAAGGCTCGACCACGGGCCGCACCGTCCTGATGAGCCCCGTCATGGTGGCCGCCGCTGCCGTCACCGGCCACATCGCCGACGCCCGCGAAGTGTTCTCTGTCGCCAATAACTAAAACTAAAAAGTAGCGAGTAGCGGGTAGCGAGTAGCGAGCATTCTGCTGGCCTCCGCAATTCCGCCTACTCGCTACTCACTACCCGCTACTCGCTACTTTAAAAAACCATGGCTCTCGCAAAAATCACCTCCGTCACCGGCCGCGCCGTCAACGTTCCCGGCAACGACATCGACACCGACCGCATCATCCCGGCGCGCTTCATGAAGTGCGTGACCTTCGACGGTCTGGGCGAATTCCTCTTCAACGACGTGCGCAAGCAGCTCGACGGCACGCCGAAGGAGCACCCGCTCAACGAACCGCGTTTCGCTGGGGCAACCATCCTGCTCTCCGGTGCCAACTTCGGTTGCGGCTCCTCCCGTGAGCACGCCCCCCAGGCCATCGCCAAGTACGGCTTTAAGGCGATTATCGCCGAAAACTTCGCCGAGATCTTCTTTGGCAACAGCACCACGCTCGGCATGCCCTGCGTGACTGCTTCGCGTGAAGACATCGCCAAGATTGCCGCCGCCGTGACGGCCAATCCGCAGACCGAGGTCGTCATCGATCTGGTGAAACTCGAAGTCCGTTTCGCCGGCCAGGCGGTCAAGATCGCGCAGCGTGAGAGTGCCCGCGACGCCCTGGTCAACGGCCGTTGGGACGCGATCGGTGAGCTGATCGACGGCAAGGCCGATGTGCAGACCACCGCCGCCAAGCACGCCTACATGACGGCCTGAGTTGGGGACCCTTCCGCATCGTTCTCGTTCTCTTACTCCTACTCGTTCTCCCGCCGTCTTCGATCCGCTGACGAACGAGAACGATTAAGAGAACGAGTAACCGCCCGACTGATTCCGTTCACCCCGATTCGCCTACAAAAGGCCCTAGCGGAATCGGATTTTTAGCCGCAAAGGAACGCAAGGATCGCAAAGCTAAGCCAAAGCCGATTCCTCTTTGCGCTCTATGCGTTCTTTTGCGGCTACACTTCCGCGTAAAACGCTCTAACTGAACCTCGCCTCCTCCACATGATCCTCGCTGTCATCGACATCTTTAAAGGGGCCGACGTCCTCATCTATCCGCTCGCGGTGTGCTCGGTCGCGCTGGTCTATATTCTGGCCGAGCGGACCTACGGGCTGCGCAGCTCGATCATTTTACCCGACGACCTCGTGGATGCGGTGGTGGGCGGCAAGCCGGTCACGGGCGGACAACACTCGGTGTTGGCCCGCATTATTACCTTTGCCGAACAGCATCCCGCCGATCCCGACGCGACCAAGGCCTTTGCCCGCCTGGAAATCGTGCGCATGGAGCGCGGGTTGCCGTATCTCGACGTGATTTATGCCGGTGCGCCGCTGATCGGGCTGACCGGCACGGTGTGGTCGCTCATCCGGGTGTTTTCGAGCATTTCGGGTTCCACCGGCATGCCCGATCCGGCCAAGTTCACCAGCGGCGTGTCGCTGGCGCTTTCCGCGACGGTGATCGGCCTGATTATCGCCGTGCCGGCCCTGGTTGGTGGCGGTATCCTGCAACGCCGGGTGGAAAAGTACGCCGCGCAACTCGATGTGCTGCTGGAGCGAATCCTCGCCCGGGCCAACGCCAAATAATCGGCTATGAGCGGACTCTACCAACGCCGCCGCAAGCGCCCCGAGTTGAACCTCGTGCCGCTGATCGACGTGCTCGTGATGCTGGTTTTCTTTGCCTTTGTGACGATGCAGTTCCGCTCCTCGGCGACGCTGAATATCACGCTTCCAAAGGTGGAAACCGCCGGCAAAAACGAGTTCAAGGGCCCGGTGACTATCGGCATTTCCAAAGACGCCGGACTCTCCTTCAATGGGCAGGCGACCACCGAAGCGCAGTTGGCCGATTTACTCCGGCAGGTGCGCGAATTGGATAAGGACACGCCGGTGCTAATCCGCGCCGACGAAACCACGCCGCTGAAAACCCTGACCTTTGTGATGGATACCTGCCGCAAAAGCGGGCTCAACCGCTTCAGTCTGCAAAGCCGTTAACGTTTTCGAGTTGATGGAGTCCGGCCAAAGTAGCGCAGACTTCCAGTCTGCCCCTACTCAATTACGTTCAAGTGAGGTTTACGGGCATCCTTGAGCTCACGCTCGAAGCCACTCTTTTCGGCGCACACACTCCTCGTGGCCTTGAGCGTGAGCTCAGGGGTTTTGCCCAAAGCGTTCCGATTTCCCCCAAGAGTCGATTTATTTATGCTCATCTTGAGCGCGAATGCGGCTCAGAGCTCACTGCATTCCAGCTCAGTCCTGCGTCCCGTAGTATTTTTTATAACTCCGGTAATAACGGTAGTTCGAATAATATTCGATCCGGCGCGGGGTCAGGCCGTTGAGTACGATTCCCAAAACCTCGTTTTTACCGGCCCGCAGCGCCTTTATATAGAGGCGAATATGTTTTCTTAAAGCGCGGTTAAAACGGCACACATAAACCACTTCATCTACGCGCTCGGCGATGAGCAAGGCATCGGTTACGGCGCCCAACGGGGGCGAATCGACGATGACCAGATCGTAGTGTTTCTTGAGCTTTTCGAGCAGTTGGCCAAAGGCATCACTTTCCAGAAGCTGGGTGGGCGATTTGGAGCGGCCGCCCGAAGTCAGCAGGGCGAGGTTTTCCTCAATCGTAGCGATGCCCAAAATAGGGTTCAGCGCCGGGTCACCCTCAAGCGGGCTGCCTGCTTCAAACCAACTAATCAGTCCCGACTCATTGGTCCGGTCATAATGCCGGTGCAACATGGGGCGGCGGAGGTCACAGTCGATCAGCAGCACGGATTTACCATGCCGGGCAAAGCTGGCCGCAAGGTTGGATGAAACCAGGGTCTTGCCTTCACCGGGGATGGTGCTGGTGACGAGGATTGACTTGGGGAAATCCAGTTTGGAATGGATTTTGACCGAACTATATACACCCAAAAATGGCTCCACTCCGGCGGTTTTTTTGTTATCGAGTATGATCTTATACTTCTCGGAGTCCTTGAGATTTGCGAGGTCGGGAATAATTCCCAGCAGGTTTACGCCGATGAAGTGCTCGATGTCCCAAGCGCTCTTGATCCGGTCATCAATGAAACTGAGTCCAATGGCTACGCCAAGAAAGACCAATATGCCCACGCCGACTGAGGTTTTGGTGATGCGCCCCAGGTCGGGTGTATAAGGACTGTCGGCGGGTTGCGCTGAATCAAGCGGGCGGACCGGTATTTTTTCCAGGTACTTGCTGGTGGTTGCCTGGGTGAGCCGGTCAAGGATCTGCGAGTAGTTGTTTTTGGCCACCTGCGCCTGGTTCTCCAAGCTGCGGAACTCAATCGATAAGTCGCGCAGGCGCAGTTGTTCCTTTTCTTGGGCCGCATATTCATGCTCCAAGGATTTTTCGTTTGCCGAGGCGCGCTCCAGACTCGTTTTGAGGTCGGCGACGGCGAGTTTTACGGCCGTATCTAGCTGGGTTTGGACGATGGTGAGCGCATTGACCACATTGATCATCTTCGGGTGGCGCTCAAGGTAGCGTTCCTCAAGCAACGAGCGGTCGCGGTTAAGCCCTTCGAGTTGCTTGCGCAGATCGGGGATTGATCCGTAATTAGCGACCGAAGCAATTTCGAACAGGTTGCGCTTGTCGGTTAAATAGCGGTCCACCAACCGGTACTGCTCCTCGATGGTGAGGCGCTCAATACGGGAGGTTTGCAGTGCCGCATTCACCGAGCTCAAGCGGGACTGGGCGATATTGGTGCTGTTGTCTAACGATACCAAATTCTGCGCGCGCATGTAATCTTGCAGGCGCTGCTCGGCGACGCGGGCCTCCTCCATGAGTTGGCCGGATCGGTCACGTAAGTATTTTACCGCGTAATCATGCCCGCCGCTGACATTATCGAGAAGGCTCTCGATGAATTGTTCAATGTATCGATTGGCCAGAATGGCGGCGGCTTCCGGGTCCCGATGCGATACGCCAATACTAATGAGGAAGGTGCTGCGGACCGACTGGACGGACATGCTGCCCATATCAATCCATTGCGGCGGGGCTGCGCCAGGCGGGAGGTCTTTTATATAGGGCCGCTGTAAGACTTGGCGCTCGGCGGGGGAAAGGGATGCCTGCACACGGGCGCGCATCTTGCCGCTTTCGATTACTTTGATGTAAGTATTGAGCTCGATATCACTATTGATACCGGTGTCGACGACCTCCTGACTGGTGACGACTTTTTCGGGTTTCTCGATTTGCAGCGTCGCAAAGCTGCGGTACAGGGGTACGGCCCTGGATTGGTAATAGGCCATGCCAATCGATATCACCAAAGCCAGCGGCAGGGCTATCCAGAATCGCTCCCGCAGGATGATGTAGTAATCCCGCAGTGTGCGCCGCTCAATGGCATCATCCTCTTTATGGGAGGATTTATGCGCAGATGAAGATTTGTTCGCCTCGGACATTTTTATATAATCCGCTCGGGTACGAAGACAATATCTCCCGGCTCAAGCATAAGGGAGTTGTCCGAAATATTGGCGCGGTCTTTGCCTTTGAGCAGGCTGTCCACGTCGATCGTAAAAACCTGTTTTTTCCCATCTGGGGAAACTCGCGTTATATTCACCGCAGTTCCCTTTGCCGTATCGGTAAAGCCACCGGCACGCGACACCAGTTCCAACACCGTCATGGAGGTTTCAATCGGTAGCGGGTACCGCCCCGGGGAACGAATCTGGCCCTGAATCGACACCTCGCGCGCCGCATAAGTTTCTATATTTATAGTGACCTGCGGGTTGCGAAGGTAGCGGCCTTCGCGGTAGGCGGTTTCAACCGACTTTTGGGCTTCGCTCAGGGAGAGTCCGGCAACGACCACTTCGCCGACGAGCGGGAGGTTGATTTTACCCTTGGCATCGACCCGCGACATGGTGCGCAGGTCATCTTCTTGGTAAATATCGATGCGGAGCAGGTCCGTGAGCGTTATTTTGTAGGCGATGGCCGCCTGATTGGGGGCAGTTGCTGTTTTAGACTGCGCGCGTAAAGACCCCACGGCAATGGTGAGAAATACGATGAAAAAGAGAAGTGCGCGCCGAATCATGGGGGGTTACCAGCGGGAGCCTAAATTCAAGGTGAGCGTGTTGCGGTCAAAGCTGGAAATCGATCGATTTGATTGATTTACGAAGTAGCTGTAGCTGAGTGAAATGCGTAGGTGCTGGTTGAGTGTGTAGCTGGTTCCCGTGCGCCAGGTTGCATAGTAATCGCTGCGGTCGAGTTCGCTGCCGTTAAGGAATTGGGATTGGCCTGTGCCCAGGCCGGTAAATAGCGACCATTGGTAGGTGAGTGCGTATTGGGCATCAAGGTTAAAGCTCAGGTTATCCACGCTCGATTCGTTCGCCGTGGTGCTGAAGTCCTTGTCCACCGTTGCGGTCAAATTGAAGCGGCGATTGATCGCCCAGGTCACTGCCGCGCTCGCTGTTGTGCTGCCAAAGGACTGGCCCGACGCGTCGTCTTGGCGAAGTTGATAACCGGCGCGAATTTCGCCTTTGAGTTTTGCGAGGATTTTCCCCGAAACGCCCGTGGTGATCGCGTGGTCGATGGATTGATTATTGGCGGAGGTGTCACTTTGGCGGATTCGATAGCCGGCCAGGAGTTCGCGCTGCGAATTGTATTTATAAAACAAGTCGGTACTGGCGCTTTTGGTGGTGAGATCCGTGAGTGCAGTGGTTGGGCCTGTATAATCGACCATGCCGTGGCTTAAGGTTCCGCCCAGACTATAACGATCAATCACCGGGTATTTCCAATTAAATCCAGTGCTATAATTCCAAGATACGGTTCGCTGATTGATGGCCGGGTCCGCTTGGCTTTGACGAGCGGCCGAGAACGTTATGGAGCCGGTTGCGCGTCCTGTTGTTTTGTTGAATTCCAGATTAAGTGTCGGGTCGGAAAAACTTTCCGCTGCGTTTTCCGCGAAATCTGCGCGGGTCCAGGACAGTTCCGCGTTAACGCCGATCATTCCCGCATTGCGTGCATAATCCACCGCAAGGGTCGTGGAGGTGATGATGTCACTTTTGCCCTCGTGGGCTGAATTAATGTTGGAATCGTAACCGGTGGCCAGTGTCCCGGTAACGGAGAGTTCATCCCGACCTTCGGCTGACTTTACCAGTGCTACGGCATTATTACCAACGAGATAAATGCAAGTTCCCGATAGGATAAATGCGCGCCTTATTAGCCCGTGAAGCATGCGAAACGTTGCGGCGTAGCCCAGCGGCCTTAGCGAATGACCGTCCGGGTTATTCTAAACGGGCTGACCGTATTGGGCCCTGGAATTGCCCCGGGCAAAACGGTTACAGGAATCAATACATCCTCTTCGAGATCGCTCCGGTTAAATACATTCTGAGTACGAGCTGTGCCGTTGTTCTGATTATTTCGATCGGCGACTTCAAAGTATACGGTGCGCCGGGCCATGGAGGCGAGAGCCGCCTTTCTTTCCATCCCTTGCTGTTCGTTTTCATTGAGCTGGCGAATTGTTATCGTGGGTTGCGTGATGATGGATTCGCGGGTAATATAAGCCTGTTGGCCGACAAGCAGTGATTGCCCTCCCGGCCGGCTGCGGTCGCGAAGTGTCGTGCTGCCGTCGAGCACTGAAACCGTCGTGCGCTGATCATTGGTATCTATGACCACCTTGCTGCCGTGGATGGCTATATCAATGTGCCGCGTTTGGTAGTTCATCGTGCTACCTGCGGCCAATTTACTGGTGCTTATCCCTATCGTGCCGCGCATCAAAAGCGCCTGGGTGGTCGAAATGGAGGGCTCCAGTTCCAGGTCGGGGCGATTGGGCGGGAAGGGGGCTTGTTGAAACTGCACGATTTGCAGTTGGGTGCCGGGTTCAAGTGAAACCCCTGTGCCATTGGAGTACACAATGGCCAAACTCGCGTTGGGTTGGGTTTCCAAGATGCTCCCCTTCGCCAAATGTACGCTCTTGGGGGTCAGCTCCACGATTTTATCGTCGATATGAATCGTGCTGGCGCCGTCTGTTTCAGCTATAAAGATTTTGCCCGTCGGGTTGGGTGCGTTTTCGTTGGCCGCATGGATTAACCCGGTGGCAAACAGGCCGATGAACGCAGTGAGGTATCCGAGTCCGGCGGTGGCGCGAGTTGCGTTAACGGTTTTCATGGCTGGAGGTTACGCGTTTTAAACTGCAGCCCTGCGGAACACCGATCGTTTTTTTTGAGCAGAACGATTGGCGGGGGGGGGCTCCTAGGGTCTACACCCTAGGAGTTGGAGGCCGTACGGGGTTTTACTCAACCACAATGTTGAGGATTTTGCCCGGGACGAAGACGACGCGTTTGATGGTTTTACCTGCTAGATACGGCGCGCTGTCCGCATGCGCTAGGGCGAGTGCCATGGCGGCCTCTTGCCCAGTGCCCACGGCAACCGTCAGCTCGGCGCGCCGTTTGCCGTTCACCTGCACGACAACCTTTTGCTCCGTGGTGACCAGTTTCGCCGGGTCGTAGGTCGGCCACGGGGCGAGCTGGATCGACTGCGTGCCGCCCAAGCGCTCCCAAAGTTCCTCCGCGATGTGCGGGGCCAGCGGGGCGAGGATTTGCAGAAACTGTTGCAGCGTCGCACGGCTGACGCGCTCGGCTTTCTGAATCGCGTTTATGCAGATCATCATCTGCGAAATCGCGGTGTTGAAACGGAGGGCCTCGATGTCCTCGCCCACTTTTTTGATGGTTTCGTGCAGGAGTTTAACCATCTCGGCCGAGTCAACGGCGGCGTCGTCGGAGATCTTGGGGTTGACTTCGCCTTCGCGGCCGAGGCACTCGCGCCAGACTTTTTGCAGGAAGCGGTGCACGCCTTCGATGCCGTTGGGATTCCACGGTTTCATCGCCTCGAGCGGGCCGAGGAACATCAGATAAAGCCGCAGCGTGTCGGTGCCGTGGGTGGCGATGATGTCGTCGGGGTTAACGGTGTTGCCGCGGCTCTTGGACATCTTTTCGCCGTCTTCGCCCAAGATGATGCCTTGGTGGAAGAGTTTGGTGAACGGTTCGGACTGCGGCACGACGCCGAGATCGAAGAGCACCTTGTGCCAAAAACGCGCGTAGAGCAGGTGCAAGACGGCGTGTTCGGCGCCGCCGACGTAGAGGTCGGGAACGCCCCAGTAGGCGAGCAGTTTCGGGTCGGCGAAGGCCTGGTCGTTCTTCGTGTCGATGAAGCGCAGGTAATACCAGCACGAGCCGGCCCACTGCGGCATCGTATTGGTTTCGCGGCGACCACGAATCCAGTCGTTGCCGGCGGGTTGCGGTTGGGTCGCGGGGACGGCGGCACCGGTCGTGAGGTTGACCCAGACTTCGAGCCATTCGGTGACGTTGGCCAGCGGGCTTTCGCCGTTGCCGCTGGGCAGGTAGGACTGCACTTCGGGCAACGTGAGCGGAAGCGCGGCGGTGGGAAGCGGCAAGGCAAACCAGGTGAGGTTCGTCGCGGCGTCGCGGTAGGTGACCGGCGCGGGCGGCAGGTCGGCGGCGCGCACGGCGGCGGCTTTGCGGTAGTCGGCCTCGGTGACCCAGAGCACGGGGAACGGTTCGCCCCAGTAGCGTTGGCGGGAGAACAGCCAGTCGCGCAGTTTATAGTTAATCGTCGCCTTGCCGCGACCTTGCTCGGCGAGATCGGCGGTGAGCTTTTGTTTGGCCTCGGCCCAGGGCAGCCCGCTGTAGGCGCCGGAGCGCACGAGGTGGCCGTCGCCGGAGTAGGGGAGTTTCACGGCGACCGGCTCCGCGCCTGCCGCAGCCGGGGCGGCGGCGGGTTCGATGACCTGGATGACGGGCAACTGGTATTGCACGGCGAACTCGTAGTCGCGTTCGTCGTGGGCGGGGACGGCCATGATGGCGCCGGTGCCGTAACCCATCAGCACGTAGTCGGCGATCCAGACGGGAACGCGGGCACCGTTGGCGGGATTGACGGCGTAGGAGCCGGTGAAAACACCGCTCTTGTCCTTGGCCAAATCGGTGCGCTCCAGGTCGCTCTTACCGGCGGTCTTCTTTTTGTAGGCGTCGACGGCGTCGCGTTGGGCGGGCGTCGTGAGGGCGTTGGCCAGCGGGTGCTCGGGCGCGATCACCATGTAGGTGACGCCAAAAACTGTGTCGGGGCGGGTGGTAAACACCTTCAAATCACCGAGGTCGGCGCCTTCGAGTTTAAACAACAACTCGGCACCTTCGCTGCGGCCAATCCACGCCTCTTGCATACGCTTGGTGGAGTCGGGCCAGTCGACGTCTTTCAAGTCGGCGAGCAGGCGCTCGGCGTAGGCGGTGATGCGCAAAACCCATTGGCGCAGGTTGCGGCGCTCGACGGGGAAGCCCCCGACCTCGGATTTGCCGTCGATGACTTCTTCGTTGGCCAGCACGGTGCGCAACTCGGGGCACCACCACACCGGGCGCTCGTCGACGTAGGCCAGGCCCTTTTTAAAGAGCTGGAGGAAGATCCACTGCGTCCAGCGGAAGTACTTCGGATCGGTCGTGTCGACCTCGCGCTCCCAGTCGTAGGAAAAGCCCAGGGCTTTGATCTGACGGCGGAAGTTGGTGATGTTGTTCTGGGTGTTCGAAGCCGGGTGCGTGCCGGTTTTCACCGCGTGCTGCTCGGCGGGCAGGCCGAACGCGTCCCAGCCGATCGGGTGAAGGACATTAAAGCCCTTGGCGCGTTTGTAGCGCGCGATGATGTCGGTGCCGGTGTAGCCCTCGGGGTGGCCGATGTGCAGACCCGCGCCGGACGGGTAGGGGAACATGTCGAGCACGTAGTATTTCGGCTTCGACGTGTCGTTAGTCGTGCGGAATGAGTGGTTTTCCTCCCAGAAGGTTTGCCAATGCGGTTCGATTTGGAGGAAGTCGTAGTCTTTGCAATGCGTTGCCATCGGATTAAACCCGCCACCGTGAAGGATTCTCTACTCCCGTCAATCACTCGAAAACTACTCGTCTGCTCCGTCGTCTTTTTGACCTGGAGCGCCGTTGCCGAGGCCGCCGTTTCGCGCGGCTTTAACCACCTGCTCGACGCCGTCGTGCGCATCGATGTACGCGAGGAGTCCTTCGATACCGGGGCCCGTCGCTTCTCGGCGGGGATCGGCTCCGGGGTCATTGTCTCCTCGGACGGGCTCATTTTAACCAACGCCCATGTCGCCAGCCCGCGCTCCGTCGAGCTGTCGGTGACGCTTGCCAGTTTGGAGCGGGTGAACGCCACGCTGGTCGGCTGGGATCACTGGACCGACCTTGCGCTGCTGCGCATCGACCTCGCCGAAGTGAAGCGCCGCGGGCTCACGTTTAC
This sequence comes from Opitutus sp., assembly GCA_024998815.1. Lineage (NCBI taxonomy): Bacteria > Pseudomonadati > Verrucomicrobiota > Opitutia > Opitutales > Opitutaceae > Opitutus > Opitutus sp. The sequence goes on along the minus strand of JACEUQ010000001.1, from coordinate 1,086,692 downwards.
CCACGCTGATTTTGCCAACTCGGATAAACTCTCGCCGGGTCAGTCCGTGTACGCGGTTGGCACGCCGCACGGACTCACGCGCACGGTGACGCGCGGGATTATCTCCAATAACCGCCGCTTTTTTGCCGATAATCGCGGCGTGAAGGGCTACGAAACGGGGCTCTTTAACACCTGGTTGCAAACCGACGCCGCCATCAATCCGGGTAACTCGGGTGGCCCGTTGGTCGATGAAGACGGACGCGTGGTGGGCATCAATTCGCGCGGCTACCTCGGGGCCGATAACCTCGCCTTCGCCATCCCGGCGAACATCGCCAAGCGCGTCGTCGCCGGCCTCACGGCCGAGGGTGCCATCACGCGCAGCTACATTGGCATCGTGCCGGGCGCCCTGCTCGATCTGGAGGGGTTTTATGCGCTCAAACAAAACACCGGCCTGCTCATCAACAGCGTGGATCCGGGCTCGCCCGCGGCCAAGGTCGGTCTGCGCGGCGGCGACATCGTGCTGTCGATTAACGGCGCGGCGGTGGACGGTCGCTTTCCCGAACAGCTGCCGCCTATTTTGAACATCATCGCCAGCCTGCCGGTGGGTTCATCGGTGAAGTTGGTGGTTAAACGCGGCGAGCAAACCACCACCTCCGTGGTGGTGACCGAAAAACTCGAAAGCCGCCAGGGCGAGGAGTGGGCCTTTGAAAAGTGGGGTTTAACCGTGCGCAAAGTTTCGCGCGCCTACGCCCGCGAAAACCAGCTCGACGACGACACCGGCCTGCTCGTGATCGGCGTGCAACCGGGCTTTCCCGCCGCTGTCGCCGGGGTGGGCCGAGGGGATATTATCACCAAAATCAATCGCGAGCGCGTCGCCTCCTTGGAACTCGCCAAGACGATGCATGCCGACTTTGTTGCCAAACCGGCACCGACCTTGTTCGAGACCGAAACCGACCGGCGCGTCTCCCTTTTTATTCTCAAGCCATGATAAAGTCCCTTCGCCTGTTCCTGTTGCCGCTCACCGTGTCGCTGCTGGCGTGCGCCGTGGCGAGGGCGGCGGACCTTCCCGCGCTCTTTGCCGAGCGGGCAAAATCCGTGGTGGCGGTCGAGTTTTTCACCGAGAGCGAATTGGACCGGCGGCCGTCGATCACGGCCGCTTTTGTGGCGGATGTTAACGGCACGCTGGTGCTGCCACGCGCGGCCATTAACACCTTTCTGCCGCCGTCCAAACTGAAGGATTTTCGCGTCTACCTGCCGGGCCGCCCGGTGAGCGATTACGCGCAAGGCGAATACCTCGGACAGGACCCGGTGAGCGGTTGGCACTTCGTCCGCGTGGAGGCGAAACTGCGCGCGAGCCTGGTGCCAGTGACGACGTTCGCAGCCGCGACGGCTGCCGCTGAGCCCGCGATTGGCGAGGAGTTTTGGGGCATCGGGCTGCGCGGCAAAGATGAGGATTTTAAGCCCTACTTTATGGCGGGCCGGGTTTCGCATTTGCAGCAGATGCCAGAGCGCACGGTGGTGGCACAAACCGAGGTGGCCGCCCCTGGGTTGCCGGTGTTTTCGCGCGAGGGCGGGTTTGCGGGCGTGGCGGTGGGTGGTTTTGGCCAGTCGTTTATCCAACATGCGCGTAACGAGCGCGGCCAATCGATCTTGTTGGTCAATCCCGAGGAGAGCAGTGTGTTTCAAATCTCCGCCGATGTGACCCCGTGGCTCACGCGGATTCCGGCGAGTCCGTCGGGGCGGCCGATCGCTTGGTTGGGCGTCTATGGCTTGCAGCCGATGGACCCGGAGGTCGCGACTTTTTTGAAGTTGGATCAACAGTCCGGCTGCGTCGTGAGCGAGGTGTTGGAGGGCAGTCCGGCCGAAGTCGCCGGGGTGAAAAACCGCGACATTATTCTGGCTATCGACGGTCAGCCGCTGCCGCGCTTCAAGCCCGACCGCGTCGTAGTCGGCTTCGTGGACCGCGACATTTCCATGCGCAAGCCGGGCGAAACAGTGACGCTGACGGTGTTGCGCGGCAGCGAGCGGCTGGAGCTCAAGTCCACCCTGGTCGAGCAGCCGAAATTGTTGCGCGAAGCCGACCGCACGTATTTTGAGCGCATTGGTTTCACCGCGCGTGAGTTTGTTTATGGCGACGGTATCCTGCGGCGCGTGAAGCTCGCCGGGCGCAAAGGAGTGATCGCCAATTTTGTTAAAAACAACAGCCCCGCCGGCACCGCAGGACTTCAGCCCGACGACTGGATTCAGGAGGTTGACGGCACCGAGGTGAAAACCTACGCCGAGGCCGTGGCCAAGTTGGCCGCGATCGAGGCGGACACCGCCCGAGCCGAGTTTGTGCTCCTCACCAGTCGCAACGGCGAAACCGCCGTGCTGCGCGTTAAGCTCAAGTAGACGGTTGCCTGTATCGACCGCCCGCTTAATCCGCACCGACCTTTATCACTTTTTATGTTCACCGGAATTGTTGAAGAAACAGGCAAAGTCGTCGCCTTCACGCGCGGCACCGATTCATGGAAACTGCAAATCGCCGCCTCCGCCGCGTTGCAGGATGTGACGCTGGGCGACAGCATCGCCGTCAACGGCTGCTGCCTCACGGTCACCCAATTCGACGCGCACTCGCTGTGGTTCGACGTGCTGGAGGAGACCCGCCGCGTGACCAGTCTTTCGACGATCACGGCGGGTGCGGCGGTTAACCTGGAGCGGGCGCTGCGCTTTGGCGGGAAGATCGGCGGGCATTTTGTCACCGGGCACGTCGATGGTTTGGGCGTGATTGAGGTGTTTGAGCCGCGTGGGGCGGATCATTATTTGCGCGTGCGCGGGCCGGCCGGGCAGGGGCGTTACCTGATTCACAAGGGCAGCATCACGATCGACGGCATTTCTCTCACCGTGGCCGAGGTTTCGGGCGACACTTTTGCGGTTTGGCTGATCCCGACCACCATTCAAGTCACGAATCTACGCGAAAAGCAGGTCGGCTCACCGGTTAACTTGGAGTTCGACTTGCTGGGCAAGTATGTCGAAAAGCTGCTCGTCGCTCCACGGAGCTGAACCCCACATGCGCACCGCGCTCACAGCACTGACGGAAGAACTTAAGCGCCTGAAAACCACAGGTGTTTCGACGGTTTCGGTCTCGGCGGAGAGCCTTGCGGCATTGCGCAACGTGGTGGCGGCGCGGGCCGCCAAGTCGTTGGGCGCGGCGGTGGGTTACCCTGTTTTGGTTGAACCCGTTAAGCCGCAAGTCCCGTCGAAGGCTGCGTCCGCTTCGGGATCAGCCGTGCGCGAGTTTTCACCGACAGCCGCAGCGGTTAATCCGCCTGTGGCAACCGCGAGAACCGCGCCTGCGCAGTCCCCAGCTCCCGCGGCGGCGCCCATGTCCGCACCCCTGGCGGCGTCTGCACCGACGACGCCGATTAAAGTTAAGCCTGCGCCGGCCCCCTTGCTTCCGCCCCCGCCCGTCGTGAACCTTCCCGCTGGCGACAAAGCAACGCGCTGGGCTTGGTTGCGCGAGCAGGTTCTCAACCACCCGGTCTGCCTTGCGAATGTGCGGCCAGGTAAAAAAGTCGTGTTCGGCGTGGGGTCGCTCGACGCCAAAATCCTCTTTGTGGGCGATGCGCCGGGGCCTGAAGAAGAGGTGCAAGGTGAGCCGTTTTTTGGGCCAGCAGGCCAATTACTGACCAAGATGATTCTGGCGATGGGCCTCAAGCGTGAGGACGTCTACATCGTTAATCTCATGGCGTGGCGTCCGCAGACCCCGACCGCAGCGGGCATGGAGCAGGTCGCCAACCGCGACCTCACGGCGGAGGAAATGGCGTTTAGCTTACCGTTTTTGCGCGCTCAAATCGAAGTGGTTAAACCCGATCTTATCGTGGTTTTGGGGGCAACGGCTGCGCGAGGTCTGCTTGGCGCGAGCAGTTTCAAAACCTTGCCTGAGGTCCGCGGGCAGTGGAAAAATTTTTTGGGTAAACCGTTGATCGTGAGTTATCACCCCAGTTATTTGCTGCGGCAGGAAACATCCGGGCCCACGGCAGCACGTAAGGCTAAGCGCGCGACCTGGGAAGATCTCCTCAAAGTCATGGAACGTGCTGGACTGACGATCACGGCTAAGCAACATGCCTATTTCTTAGACAAATGAAACGACTCCTACTTTTGGGGATTAGCCTTACTGTATTGGGTGGCACCGCCAGCCGAGCGAACGATGTACCGTTCGACTTCGAGGTGCTGCAATATCGAGCCAAAGTGCTTGCTTCCAAGCCCTTCGCCGAACGACCCAATCGGGTGCCAGAGGCCTTGCGCAAGCTTTCGTACGACCAGTACCGCGACCTGCGCTTTAATCCCAACGAGGCTTGGGGACGGCGTGAGCGCCTTCCCTTCCAGCTCCAGTTTTTCCATCCCGGATTCATTTACAACCGTACCGTGCTCATCTCCGAGGTGATGAACGGCCAAGTTGACATGATCAAGTATGACAAGGATCTGTTTAACTTTGGTGCCAATAAGGATCTTGGTAGTATCCCGGGCGACATGGGATTCACCGGTTTCCGGATACACACCGCGCTTAATAACAACGAGTACCTCGACGAGTTGGCGGTATTTCAAGGCGCGAGCTACTTCCGCGCCTTGGGTAAGGGCATGCGCTACGGTCTTTCGGCACGCGGCTTGGCCCTCAACACCGCCGAGCCTGGCGGCGAGGAGTTTCCCGTGTTTGAAGAGTTTTGGATTGAGCGCCCTTTAGCTAAATCAAAGTCGATTACCGTTTACGCCCTGATGGACAGCGTGAGCGTGAGCGGGGCATTTCGCTTTATCATCACCCCTGGCGATGCCACGGTGATGGAGGTCAAGAGTGCGATTTATCGACGCAAGGATGTGACCGTTTTCGGTGTGGCGCCTTTGACGAGCATGTTCTGGTTTGGTGAAAACGGGTCCCATAAAAACGATGACCTGCGTCCCGAGGTGCATGATTCGGATGGTTTACTGATGCAGCGTGGGAATGGCGAATGGCTCTGGAGGCCGCTCACCAATCCTAAGTCCGTCCGCGTAGCAGCTCTTGGTGATGAAAATCCAAAGGGTTTCGGTTTGGTCCAGCGCGACCGTAGTTTTTCTTCTTACGAGGATTTGGAGGCTCATTATCATGAGCGCCCGAGTATCTGGGTTGAGCCGATTGGGGCTTGGGGCCCTGGTGACGTTCGGTTGGTTGAGTTGCCCACCCCGAATGAAACCGAAGACAATATAGTGGCTTTTTGGGTTCCGGCTAAACTTCCGCCTTTGGGTGAGCCTGTACTTGCTGAATATAAATTGCATTGGTTCCAAGAGGGTAAGCCCGGTGCACGCACGCCTCCTGCTGGTTATGTTACCGCAACACGCAGCGGGCGCTCCGCTACACAAGAGTCTGACTTGGTCCGTTTTTGGGTGGATTTCACCGGTACTTATTTAATCAATCAACGCCCACTGCCCGATATTGATGCCGAGGTCGAGGTAGGCGTAGGGGCGAAATTAGTTCATAAGAGCCTAGAAAAAAATCCCTATAATGGGAGTTGGCGCGCCGCCTTTGCGATCAAGCCCGACGGCTCTGGTCGACCGGTCGAACTTCGCTGCTCCCTTAAAAAGCCTCCCCACATTCTTTCCGAAACGTGGAGCTATCTATGGACTCCATAGACCAGCCCTTGTCGACGTTCCGTCCCCTCACAGGGACGATGGAAGCATGGAATGCGGCGTATGTACGGGTGGAAGACTACCTGCGTGCGCACCGAATTCATAACCGACTTCACCAGAGTCGCTTAATTCAGGCTGTTTTAGAGCGTGCCGCACAACGTCACGCCGAGAACCCGGTCCTCGATCCAACCACTCTGGCAGCCGAGGCAGTTGAGGAAATGATGGACCAGTGGTTTGCTGATGTTCTCGGAATTAAGGATCGTGAACATCAACGCATTGCGATCGATGGTCGCGTGGCGATGCTGCTTTGCGATGGTCCTCAGCAGTGGCCGTATGCATTTCTCGATCGGAGTAATATTCCCGCTGACTTCGCCACCACCATGCTCGCCAGTTCGATCAAAGCCGGGCCTGACATGACCGTTTCGAGCATGGTGCCGCGTGACATCGACCTCGGTACGATCACTGAGGCGGCCGGCGAGACGCTGGAACGGATGGAGAAATGGCCTTTGCTGCGTATGGTTTTGCTGTGGGCCTTATTCCTCGGGGCCCTGCTTGGTATCTTCTTTGTTACACGCTAAAAGCGTATGAAATCCCCGTCTCCGACTCTGCATCAATTCATCAGTCAAAAGCGCCTTTCTAGACGCAGGGCGTGGTTTTATTCAACCGTGCTGTTGCTGACCAGCATTGCCACTTGGTTCATGGCCGATCTGTTGTGGCGTAATGACAAGATAAACGGCATCGAGTGGGTTCTCTTGGTGCTGTTCGTGATTTTATTCGCGCAGATTGCAGTGGGTTTTGTCACCGCAATGCTAGGCCTGTATGTGATCAATCGTGGGGGGGATCGCCAGTGTATCACGCGTACAGTGGATTGGGATCATGAGGATGTGCCGTTGGCCAGCACGGCGATTGTGATGCCGGTATTCAATGAAGACGTCAGTCGGGTATTCGAAGGTTTACGCGTCATTTACCGCTCTTTGCAGGAGACCAAAAAAAACGAGCACTTCGATTTTTTTATTCTTAGCGATTCCAATAAACCCAACCAATGGATCCAAGAGGAAATCGCTTGGGTTGAATTGTGTAAGCAGGTGAATGGCTTCGGGCGGATTTTCTACCGTAAGCGCCGTCATCAAATTAATAAAAAATCGGGTAATGTGGCTGATTTTCTTCGCCGTTGGGGCAAGCGCTACCGCTATATGTTGGTGCTTGATGCTGACTCGATCATGACCGGCGAGGCCATCGTTAAACTGGTGGCTATGATGGAGAAAAACCCGCAGGCTGGTTTGATTCAAACCGCCCCACGTCTAGCTTACGGCGAGTCGCTCTATGCGCGTATGCAGCAGTTCGCCAATCGACTCTATAGTCCGATTTTTTTGGCGGGCTTAAATTATTGGCAGCAGCAGGATGGCAATTATTGGGGGCACAACGCGATTATTCGTGTACAACCCTTCATTGACCATTGCGCATTGCCCGACCTGCCTGGCACTGAGCCATTCGGCGGTCGCATCCTTTCGCATGACTTTGTTGAGGCTGCACTCATGCGCAAGGCGGGTTGGCAGGTTTGGCTAGCGCATGACATTGAGGGCACCTATGAAGAGGGCCCACCCACTCTGATTGATAGTGCCAAACGTGATCGGCGTTGGTGCCAGGGAAACCTTCAGCACGCCTGGTTAATTGCCGCTCGTGGATTCCGGCCTGCCAACCGGTTTCATCTTTTGATGGGTGTGATGGCCTATGTTTCCTGTCCGCTTTGGCTTCTATTCCTCGTGTTTAGCACCATACACGTGTTTAATCAGGTGCTCTCCCCGGTTACGGGCGCGGTCGCGTTCGAGACTTATACGCGGGTGTTTGGCCATATTCTTGAAATCCCTGAAGCGTTTATACTCTTCATTTTCACCATGCTTCTCTTGTTTCTTCCCAAGATCATTAGTGTGGTGACAGTCATGCAAAAGTCCTCGGATGCCGCTAAATTTGGCGGCCGGGGGGCGTTGGTTTTATCTGCATTGATGGAGATCATTTGCTCCGGCTTGTTGGCCCCCGTGCATATGATGTTTAATAGTAAATTTGTGCTCTCAATTTTGCTGGGTCAGGGGGTTTCGTGGGTCACCCAACGCCGTGGGGCCGAAGATGGTACTGACTGGCGAGAAGCAATTATCACTCACGGTGGCCAAGCCTTATTCGGACTGGTTTGGGGGGTATCATCGTTTATATTGCTGCCTGCCTTCTTCTGGTGGCTGAGCCCCGTGCTTGCAGGATTGGTGTTGTCCATTCCAGTTTCGATTATACTGAGCAAAAACTCCCTCGGACAAAGAGCTCGTAAGTTGGGGGTATTTCTCACACCGGAAGAAACTCAGCCGCCCCATGAGTTGAGTCGCTTGACCCAGAACTTGGTTGAATGTTATAAGCACATGCGCCCAATCGAGGTTTTACGTAACGACTATGGTCTTCTTCAGGCTGTACTAGACCCGTATGTAAATGCAGTGCATGTGGCTATGTTGCGCCAGCGGCGTCCAAGCGAGGAGTCCCGGGATTGGTTTGTCACTTTGCGTCAGCGCTTATTGAGCGAAGGCCCCGCTCAGCTAACAACGAAAGAGAAACTAGCCCTCTTGCTCGATGCGGAGTCGATGATTCTTCTCCACGAGGAATTGTGGAAGCAGCCCAGTTCTGCGTTGGCAGAGTGGTGGCGCTTGGCAATCCGCCAATATAACGTGCTCACACTGACTCCGACAACGGCACTTTATCGCTAATTAGAGCCTGTCCCAAATTTCCGGATTTTTAAAAAGTGCGCAGAGGTCCATTGGGATTGCGGGCGAACGAGGTGGCACGAATCACCCCAGCGACGTTAAACGGCGGCCCGAATCGATTTTTCCCGCCCCCAAGCGCGGTAGTAAGGTACGGCAAAGCCGGGGCGAGCCCCAGGGTTATTCACATTTTTGCCGGAAAATTGAATTAAGCGGCCAGCGGAAGTGTTATTTCCTCGGCAAGGATTCGTGACACCAGCCAGAGGTTGTGACCGAGTACACTCCAACCCACCGAACGGTAGCGGTTGGCAAACCCTTTACAGCGCAAGCGTCCGCCGAGGCGTTGTTTGAGGATCGCAATGCGCGCTTCGGTCGCCGAACGGCGCCGCTGCAATTGGGCGAAGCGTTTTTCGCTCAAACGCTCCTTGAGCGCGTGCGGATCACGCGGGCATACCGCATCGTAAACGTCTTGTTGCTTGAGCATTGCGGAAGTTTTTTTGGTGGCGAAGCCGCGGTCGGTGCCGACCGCGCTAATCGGCGCACTCAGGTCAAAGCGGTTCTGCCGCGCCAGGCTTTCCTCGAGTTGGCACCATTCTGCCGGAGCCGCGCCCTGGTAGAGTTGCCAGTCGGTGATTAAACCGGAGAGCGCCTCGCTCAACAGCAACGAGTTGCCAAACTCGACTTGGCTCCCTGCTTTGCCGCGAACCAGTACGTTCACATCAAGTTCATGCACGCTGAGGATCTTTTGGTCGTTGGGCACCGGGCGTCCGCCGATGATGCGCTCGTGGGCCTGCTTGATGACGGCGGGCAGTTGGCCGAGCATAGCGTCGATGCGGGTGGTTATCCGCTTGGTTTGGCGTTGGCTGTAATGGGTTTGGCTATACTTCTGCGCCAACAGGTCGCGGTGGCGGCGGGCATGTTCTCCGATCGTGCGTAACAGCGTCTTCATCTTGCGCAGGATCTGTTTACGCGCGCGCTTGGCGTCGTTGCGGCGGCCTGCGTGGGTCATTGACATGCACAACTTGTTCATCTGCTTGGCAAAGCACTCCGGCTCTTCAGGCATACGGTGGAGCAGTCCAGCGCGGCGGATTAAAATCATGGCCTTGAGCAAAGTCTTGGACACATCACGCAACAGCACCCAGTCCACCGGGAAGTGGATGTTGGTCTCCAAGCACGTGCCGTCGATGAGGCAAACATCCATGTCCAGCGGCGCGCTCAACCCGAGTTCAGTGGCGCGATCCTTCTCGCCGCACATCTCCACCAACACTTGCCCCATCCAGCGCACCTGTTCGGCGGTGAAAAACTTCGAGGCCCGCTCCAGCACACTTTTGGACGCCCCCTTGATTCCCTCAAGCGTGCGAACACCGCAAAAATCCGCCAGTAAATCACTTGAGGCAATGCTACGGGAAAGCTCGCGAAAGGATATGTTGCCCAAATGCACCCGCAACACTTCAAAGCGTAACGCTTTGAGCGCAAACTCCATACGCTGGCGTAGTTGTGCGACACTGGCTTGGCCTGCCCCCGCCTTGGCAAAGTCCATCGCCATCGTCTCCAAGTGGCTGCCACGCAACAACGCGTCGAGTCCTTCCAATTGCTGGCGAAACTCGGCGTAATCTTTATTGGCACCGACTGGCGTTAGCGCCGGACGCAACCAGCGTTGCAGGGCAATGGCCGAGGTGGCGGATACGGGTTTTGACTTCATGGCCGATTATAGCGGCTTTTTTTTGACCAAAACCAGGGAATTACCCCTCTTTAGGCATCATTAAACTTATGCTAATAGTTCACTGCTAGGTTTTTATGCTTTCGGGACAGGCTCTAATTAGAATGGTGGGCTAATCACCCTGCCGTTCGCTTATATGCTCTTTTTAGGGAATTTTTTTGAGACTCCTGTGTGTCGTCATGTCAAAACATCAAAAATCCGTGACTGAACTCATTTCAGCCACGGATTTTTTATATGTTGATTTTGGTACCCTTATTTAACCGACATCACGTATTCTCCGTCCCAGTCCGCAGGCGGCGGTGAAACTTGGTACCGTTGAACGATATCAATATAGATAAGCGATGGGTTACTGGTGACGCCCGCAGTAACACCAGGTTGATTGGGCTCCAGTGACGCGCTTTGTCGCAACAGCGCCAGCGAACCATCCCAATCACGTTTGTAGTGTAGCGCCAAAGCTTGCTCAAAGATACGCAGGCATTGCCGCGTAGTCTCGGAGACGGCTTCCTTGAGACCTACGATTTCAAAAATGGGCACTGCGGTGGAGCGGCCCTTGACCACGATTCTGCCAAGAGCGCGGAAAACGACCCGGTCGCCTCCATGTTCTTCACAGGCATTTTTGGTGGCATCCGTGCACATTGAATAAACACCCCAACTTTTAGCGCCGGACTCCATACGGGCCGCGAGGTTCACATTATCACCCATCATCGTGTAGTTGAAACGCGTGGTGCTGCCCATATTGCCAACGATTACAGGCCCGCTATTGAGTCCGATACGCGATTGCATCTCTAGCACGATTTGGGGCCAGGTGTGCCCGTGAGATTTCCATATTTCTCGAAGCTCAAGCAGCTTAATATGGATGCGCTGGCTGGCAACGCAGGCGCGCAGGGCATGGTCAGGAAGCGGTAGGGGGGCGCCAAACATGGCGACTACTGCATCACCGATGTATTTATCCAACGTACCGCCTTCTTCTTGAATAATATTAGTACAGGCGCTGAGGTATTCATTCATTAATACCACGAGTTGGGCTGGCGAAAGTTTTTCGGAAAAACCGGAGAATCCCTGAATATCTGAGAAGTAGGCGGTGATTTCTTCCTGGTGGCCACCCAGTTCAGGTGATTGACCTGAGTTGATCATTCGATTGACGAGTTCCGGTGATACATAGGTACCGAACATGCCTTTGATGCGTTGTGCGGCGCGTTGTTCATTAATTAATTGTCGCACAATCATAAAAACCTGCAAACTACCAAAGCCAACCAGTGGCCAAATCAGGGGGAGCCAGATGCTCCAAAAGGTCCAGCAAAAGAAACCGATCCCAAGGTAGATCGTCGGCACACCCAAGGCAAAAACAGCCTTTCGCTTGAGTGATTTTTTACTGAATAAAATCATGCCGCTTAACCCAACGGCCAAAGTTGCAATTAGCACTTTCCAGTTAGCTATATAGGTCGAGTAGTCCTCGTTGAGAATATTATCGATTGCGTTGGCATGCACTAGGACGAGAGGAGTTTCAGCCCCGTAAGGGGTTAATCCCATGTCGCTTAATCCTGTCGCAATCTGCCCCACAAGCAGGATCTTGTCTTTGACCGAAGGCAGTCCTTCCTGTGGGTCGTTTTGCTGATATTGTTGATGGTAGCCATAGGTTATCGCTGAATACCCCAAAATGGTTTCGGCATCTTGGGCACCCTCGAACGCAAAGCGGTAATTAATTAAATAACGCCCTGCTTTATCAATTGGGATTTTCCGGCGAAATGACGTGCCTTCCAGATAAATGGCCTCCCCCAAAACTACGCGTACCTGACTGGGCTCGAGCTGGCCATAAACCATTAAGGTTTGCAGGGATAAACTGGGCTGAATTCGGCCGTTTATGTTTTGCAACATTGGCACGTGACGGCGTACTCCGTCCGCACTGGGAGGGGTGTCGGCAAACGCGGTTAACCCCACCGATTGCAGTTTAGTGATCGGGCGCATGGCAAACCCCGCACTCGGCAGTTGGGTTAAATCGCCCTCGATTCGAAGTATCGGTTGATTGGAGGCTTCAATCAGTGGGTCCTGGCGCGGATCTACGTCTTCATGGTAGGCACTGAATACCATTCTCCCATTGAGTTTAGCGGCGGCCTCTTGAAATGCTGTGTCGTCTTTTTCGTTTTTGGATTTTTCAGGAAATAAAATATCCCATGATACGCAGGCCGGTTTACCAAATGAGATACTTTCCGAAAACTTGGCATGTACGGTACGGTCCCAAGGCCAGCGGCCGTTATATTCGATACTGCCATCATCAATACCAATAGTCACTACCCTTGGGTCAGCTGGTTTTTGATAGCGCACCCGATATTGGGTGATGAGATCGAGTGGTACATAGTCCAGTCTTTGAATCCACGGGGTGGAGCCGAGTGCGTAGGCCAGCCCAATACATAATACAGTCGGCTGTATGTAGTATTTGAGGATGCCTTTGATGTTTTGATTCATGATGAAGGGATGATTAGTGATTAAATTGTGTTGGCAACGTAGAACATGGTATCAAGCCATGCATTCCTTTATTGGTGGGTATAAAAAAGGCGGCTCTCAATGGAGCCGCCTTTTTATTGTCGTCTGCACCGCTTATTTTGCGGCCTGCGCTTTCTCTGCGTAGATTTCTAAGGCTTTTAGCGGAACGCTGTCTGTTGCTGAAAAAATAGCCATCAGAGCCGCTACTGTGCCGGCGGCAAGTATCAACCCAATAAAGAACAGGATCGTGCAGAAAAGTTTGTCCCATTTCAGGTGCATGAAGACGAAGATCACCAGCATGAACTTCACCACCGAGAGGATGACAAGGCTGCTGACAATCAACCATTTAACCAGTGGCAGGTAGATCAACACGATCTCCACACCGGTGATAACGGCGAGAATCATGGCAAGCTGAACAAAAATATGAAACTTGCTGCTCTCGGTATGACCGTGGTCAGCCGAAACGGAGGATTGGATGGGGGCGCTCATGGGCAAATTAATCAAAGGTATTCGAGCAAGTATACGACGGTGAAGATCACGATCCAAACGATATCAACAAAATGCCAGTAAAGCCCCATGGACTCCACATCGACCGCATTGGCCTCGCCAAATTCGACTGCTTTGCTAGGGCGAGCCAATACAACCAGTGCAATCAAACCCACTGCGGTGGCAATGAGTGCTGGCAGTTCGTGGTGCAGCAGAGTCGAGAAGGCCTCGGCGGTGGCACCATGGTCTTGGATCGCGTGAACGCCGCCCAACAGCGCTTTGATTGAAGCGACCGTCACGACAGCGAAAACAAGCAGGTGAATGACGGACTTGAGAATCCACGGGCTGCCGTCAGCCGGTTTGAACGTGCGAATATACATGAGCACCAGCCATAATACACCAATGGCTACGTGGCAGCCGTGGGTACCAGTTAAGGTATAGAAGGTGGAGCCAAACATGCTGCTGTTGAGCGTGAGGCCTTTCGCATGCACGAAGTGACTGAATTCGTAGACTTGGCAGGCTAGGAAGATCAGGCCGAAGACGATGGTGCCGAGCAGCATCTTACGGGTAGCGCCGACTTTGCCTTTTTGGCAGGTGTTAACCGCCAACGCCATCAGCAGCGACGACATGAGCAGGATGAACGTCGAGAACGACGTCAGTTCAAGGGAGAACAGGCCTAGAATGTCGGGCTGGTTGGGTGTAGGGTGAAGACGGTAAATCAGGTGCGTCGAAATGAGCGCGCCGAAAAACATACAGTCCGATGCGAGAAACGCCCACATGAACAGCTTCTTGTTGGGAATGCCGGTCGTGGTGGTGTGGTCGTGGTGGTGATCAATGGCCCCGGCGGCCGCGTGTGTGCTCATTGGCTAAAAAAGTGAAATAAAGTTGTCGGGCTGGTTTCCATTTAGGGCGTTAATATAATGCCACTATACAGATACCAGCCTTGGGGAGGATCAGTGTTTCTTCGAGTTTTTGTCGTCGAGGTGGATGTGGTAACCGCCTGGGCCTTCTGCGGCCCAGAGGTAAACACCGAGGAACATCACAACGCCGCCGGCGATGGCACCGATCATGATGTGGTTAACAAAGAAGATTGCTCCAATCAACAGGCCGATAGCGGCCACCAGCGGAAACCAGGATTGGCTGGGCATGTGGATGCCGCCGTGGGATTGCTCAGCCAGAGCGCTCGCAGCCTTGTCCTTGGCGGTCTGCTCAACGTGGGTTTTCTCATACCAGAAGGCGTCGCGGGCATGAACAGTTGGGATAACATCGAAGTTGTGCTCGGGCGGGGGCGTGCTCGGCACGGTCCACTCCAAAGTGCGCGCACCCCACTCGTCGTGGGTGGTTTTTTCACCCTTAAAATAGGTATAAACCATTACGCAGAAGTAGATTGCCACGCCAACACCGAGGATCAACGCGCCGATGGTAGCTATCATGTTTGCCTCATTCCAGCCCATGTTGCCGTCGTAAACCGCAGTGCGGCGGGGCATGCCGTTCAAACCCAGAAAATGCATCGGGAAGAACGTGATGTTAAAGCCCGCGAAAATGACCCAGAACGACGTCTTGCCCCAGGCTTCCGAAACTTTGCGGCCGAAGATCAGGGGGAACCAGTACTGGATACCTGCCAAAAGGGCGAAAACAGAGCCGCCGATTAGCACGTAATGGAAGTGGGCCACCACGAAGTAACTGTCCTGCTGTTGGGCATCCGCCGGTGCGGCAGAGTGCATCACGCCGGAGAAGCCGCCCATCATGAACATCCACAAGAATCCGAGTGCGAACATCATTGGAGTCGTCATGCGCAGCGTGCCACCCCAGAGGGTGCCGATCCAGTTGAACATTTTAACACCCGTGGGAACCGCAATCGCCATCGTTAGCAACGAGAAGGCGGCAGTTGCAACCGTACCCATGCCGGTGGTGAACATGTGGTGCGACCATACGCCGAAACCAAGGAACCCGATGGTGGCACCCGAGAACACGATGATCGGGTAGCCGAAGAGCGGCTTACGCGCGAAGGTTGGGAGAATTTCCGAAACGATGCCCATCGCGGGAAGAATTAAGATGTACACCTCAGGATGACCGAAGATCCAGAACAAGTGCTGCCACAGGATCGGTAAACCGCCGTTGGAAACGTCAAAGAAACTGGTGCCGAACGAGCGGTCCATCATCAACTCGACGAGAGCGATGGTTATGGCGGGGAACGACAGGATGATGAGGAAGGCGGTGATCAACGTCATCCAGGTGAACACCGGAAGGCGCATCATGGTCATGCCGGGCGCGCGCATGTTGATGATGGTCACAATGAAGTTGAGTGAGCCGACCACAGAGGAAACACCCAAGATTTGCAGGCCCATGACCCACAGGTCGGTGGACATGTCTTTGGCGAACTGGTTGGAGTAGGCAGTCGAGGTGAGTGGTGCGTACCCGAACCAGCCTGCGTCGGGTGCTCCGGATTTAACAAACCAGCCGATGTTCAGGACGATGGCCCCGACCAAAAACACCCAGAAGGCGAAGCCGTTGAGCCGCGGGAAGGCGACGTCGCGGGCACCGATCTGCAGTGGCATCATGTAGTTGAAAAACGCCGCCGACAGGGGCATGACCGCCAGGAAGATCATGGTGGTGGCATGCATCGTGAACAGCTCGTTGTAGAGCTGGTGCGAGATGAGGGTGTTGTTGGGCACCGCGAGTTGCAGGCGGATTAGCAGCGCCTCGAACCCTCCGACCAGGAAAAAAAACAGCGCGGACATGCCGTAGAGCAGGCCGATCTTCTTGTGGTCCACGGTGGTTAACCAGCTGATGATACCGGTCTTGGCAGTGGGACGGGTGAGTAGCCAGGAACGCTTCTCCACGGGAGCGGCGGCGTGGCCAGCGTGGCCGGCGGATTGGGTTTGGGATTGGGCAGACATGGTGGCGGCGGCGTTCGTTAAATTGAAAAGTTTACTTCAGGCTGTGTAGGTAGGCGACGAGGCTACGGGCTTCGTCGTCGCTGACCACGATGTTGTGGCCGGTGGTTTCACCGGTCGCGCGGTCGATGTTGAGGTACCCAGCCATGACGTTGCCGCCACCGGTAGGAACACCCACATACATCTTGTTACCGGGTTTAAGCTCGTTGGGGTGGGTAAGCCAATGATGGAGGTTAACCTGGTTGTTTTCCAAGAGACCGGCGGCAATAGTGCTGCGCGAGCCCACGTGTGTCAGATCGGGACCCGTTACGCCCAGGCCTTCGTTACCACGCACGGCGTGGCAGGTGACGCAGCCTTTTTGTTGAAAAATTTGGCGACCTTGAGCAATGGCTGCGGGATTTTCGCCAGCGTTGATCACCTGTTGTTTTTTCCAGCCTTCAAACGGATTGGCGTCGAATTCGGCGGTATAACCTGGGGCGTTACGACCTGGATTGGTGTAGGCGTAAGGAGCAGCGGGAGGCGACGCGGGAGTTGCATCGGCGGGCACGCTGCGAGCAGCGCTCTTTTGGTGGGCGACCCAAGCGGCGAAGTCGGCTTCGGCCAAGGCGATCACGCGGAAACGCATGACAGCGTGGGATTCGCCACAGAACTCAGCGCATTGGCCCCAGAAATATCCGGGGGCGTCAGCCTGCAACCAAAGGTGGTTGCCGCGGTTGGGAATCATGTCGACCTTGCCGGCGAGTTTTGGAACCCAGAATGAGTGAATGACGTCAGCGGTGCGGAGGTTAACGCGCACGGGGCGACCGGCAGGGATGACCAATTCGTTGGCGGTCGAGAGGGTACCGACCCCGTCGATCTGCTCCTTGGGGTAGTCGAAGCGGAACCACCACTGGAGGCCGGTTGCGGTGACTTCGTAGGCGTTGGCTTTTTGTTCGGCTGGTACGTCGTAAGTGTACCAGATGGCTTTGAGCGTGGGCACCGCGATAAAAACTAGGGCGAGCACGGACAGGCCGATGAGGCTGAGCTCGATAAGCGGGTTGCCATGGCCAGGGTCAGGCGGGAGTGCCTTGGGGTCATCGGTTTTGCGGGCGCGGAACCGGATCATGGCATAAGCCAAGATGCTAGCAACGATCACAAAGGTGATGCCGGTTACCCAGCATGTGACGTAAAAAACATCGAGCTGCGAGCGCGCGACCGGACCATGCGTATCGAAGGTGGATTGGGGGCCTGTGAGCCAGTTGAACCACCCGCCGGTGAACAGCGGTACAACAGAAACGGCCGCGCAGGGAAGGGCACGGTGTTTAATGAACTGATAAATAGACGTTAAGGTCATTTGTCGAAAAGTCGGGAGGGCGGTCGAGTCAAACAGTTGGAAAAAAAATCAATAATTCGAGTCAGCGTCCGCAAGCAGCGGGGCATTTCAAGCCATAAACTCACATGCTGAACAGCATAAGCAAACGATGTGGCCGGTGAAGCACAGCTGCAGGTCGGTTTTATGGGGTCGAGGGCCACCATTGGTAGAGGAAGAAGTAAACCAATACACCGGTGATGCTCACGTAATACCAAATGGGGAAGACCACGCGGGCCCATTTGCGGTGGCGCTCGAAATCGCCTTTGAGGGCGAGGGCAAACGTCTTGGGTACCAAGTAGGCGATGCTGATCGCCAGCAGAATGTGGCTGATGAGCATCACGAAATAAACCGTGCGGATGGGACCTTCGCCGCCGAACTGGGTGTGGACTGCCTCGCCGGCGCCCACCGCCATGCCCTTGAGGATTTTGTGGCCGATGTAGCCGACCAAGAAAATAGCCGAGACGACTCCGGCCGCCAGCATGCAGGCGCGGTGCGCAATTTTGCGGCCGGTTTTGATGCAGATGAAGCCCGCAGTGATGAGTACTGTGGCGAAGGCGTTGAGTCCGGCGTTGAACGCGGGGATGTCGTTAAGGGTCATTGGGTGAAAAATCGGTTTTCAGGCATCGGTTAACTGTTTTGCGCTTTCCTCTCAGAAAATAAACCGGTCGGCCACCAACGCGCCCAGTTGTAGGGGCAGCCATCCTATAGTCGTGAAGAACAACCGGCGGGCGTTCTGGTCGCGTTGGGTTGTGCGCAGGAACGCACCGGCTCTCGTCAGAAACCACGTGCCCAGCACCACGGTCACCACCGTATAAAAGGGACTCGCCAGCCCCAGTGCCTGAGGCAGCAGGCAGACGAGGATCAGCCCCACGGAGTTGATAAACGACCAGCGGGCAACCTTGCCGCCTTCGCTATCGCGCACGGGCAGCATCGGGAAGTTAACTGCCCCATAGTCCTTCCGGTAGGTCCACGCCACCGCCATGAAGTGCGGGATTTGCCAAAAAAACAGCACCGCAAACAGAATCCACCCCAGTGCCGTGACGCCACCGGTTGCCGCCGCCCAGCCGATGAGCGGGGGAAACGCCCCTGCGACCGCCCCAATCTCGGTTGACCAGTGCGACCAGCGTTTGGCCGGCGTGTAGATGGCCAGATACGAAATGATGGTCAGCAGAGCGAAAAAAGCCGCCCCGCCATGCATATAGGTAAACATCACACCGAGCCCACCTGCGCAGAGCCCCACGCCGATTACAAAGGCCGAACCCGTCGCCACTTTACCAGAGGGAATCGGCCGGTCTGCCGTGCGCGGCATGACTGCGTCGGTGTCGCTTTCCATCCATTGGTTGAGCGCCGCCACGCCGCCGGCGCACGCGCACGTACCCGCAACCAACGCGGTGAATTCCACCGGGTGCCAGCCGGGGCGGGCGGCGGCATAACCCACCAGCGTGGTGATCACCGAGAGCAGGCTCAGGCGTGGCTTGGTTAATTCAAGGTAATCCCCAAAGCGGGCCTTCGAGGGTGTGTCGTCCATGCTGGAAGTATCGGTGGTGGTCATGCGGCGAGCGAAGCGGATCGGGTGCTAACGAAGGAATTCCGGTACGTCCACCACGTTACCGTGAAGACTGTGGCCAGTAAAAACGCTCCCACGATCACGTGGGCGGTGGCGGCGTAGGGATTGCGCGTCGACCAAACCGTGATGGCGCCGAGCAAAATCTGCACAAAAAGCAGGCCGCCGACGAGTCCTGCGGCGAGTTTATGCGCACTCCCCGTCGTTGCCGAACGCCAGAGCGCTACCGCGAGAGCGACCAGAACGCCGGTCAAAACCAGCGCCATCACCCGGTGGGTAAAGTGGATCGCCACCCGGAAATCCCAGTGCGAGGGAATCAAACCGCCCTCGGGTGTGAGCGGGAAAGTCGGAATCGCCAGCCCCGCGTTGTTGTGGCGCATCAGGGCGGCGACCACCAGCTGAACAAAAATGAGTAATGTCGAACCCAGGGCCAGGCGACGCAGGCTGGCGGAATTAAGGTCGCCCGTGTCGGCGCCTGGCGAGGCAGTACGGGAGGTCTTTTCCGCTTTGATGCCCTCGATCCACGGGCGCGACAGCGACGCAGCGATGGCGAACAAGGTGCACACGTAAACCTGGGCCAAAATACCGTGGGGAATGCGCAGCATTTCTCCCAGCGACATGGCGAAACCGGGCACCATGACCTCGTCCTGAAGCACACGGGTGCCGCCTAACACGCCTTGGATCACCACAATGCCGAGCGACCCCCAGCCAAGGTTGCGCAACCAGCCCCGCGCTTCGTAGCGGTGCAACCCCACCACCAGCCCGATGGCGAGCCAACCCATGACCATGCCGAAGAGGCGGTGCGAATGCTCGGCGAATTTATCGATTTCGCTCAGCCAGCCCTCGGGGTTGATCGAACCATTGGACAATGGCCAGTCTTGGAATGCCATACCTGCGTGGATACTCGTGGTGAAGGCTCCGAGGGTGACTACGCCAAACACCCACAGTGAGCTGAGCGCGGCGAACCACGCGATGACGGGTCGATAGCTAGCGGTGCGAAAAGAGGTCATGAGGAGTGGCTTCAGGCTGTGCTTGGACACCGCCAAAGGCGCAACCAGTACCCACCCCGGCGGGTTTGACAAATCCTTCCGCAGGAAAATCTGCCCCGCCCTAGATTTTAGGCCATGGGGTCATTGCATGCTTTTCGGTGCTGATGGTACTTAGTCGCCCATGAATAAATCATAACCTGCTTTCTAATATTTATTTGAGGTTTTTATTTGGCTCCTGTTTTTCTGGCTAAGTCTAAACACACCAACAAAAACTGGGGAAATCGATGAAGCCAAAAGGCCCCGTCCACCAAGCGCAGCGGGAACTGTTCCGAACCGAGTTGGAGGGTTTGGTGGATGCGGGCCATGCGCTAGTGACGATGGGACGGCAGATGAACTGGGCCGTGTTCGACAGGCAATTGGGGCAGACGTACGACCCGAGCAACGGGGCGCCCGGGGGGAGCACGAGGCTGATGGTGGCGCTGCACTATTTGAAGTATCGGTATGATCTGAGTGACGATGTCGTGCTGGCCCAGTGGGTGGAGAATCCCTACTGGCAGCATTTTAGCGGACGGCAGTTTTTTGAGCATGAGATTCCGATCCATCCCTCGAGCATGTCACGGTGGCGCAAGCGGCTCGGGGAAGCCGGGGCGGAGGCGATGCTCAAGACAACGATCGACACGGGACTAAAGATGAAGGTGATCACGCCCGCGCAGATTGATACCATTTCGCACTCAAAAAAATACAAACGAACCGATTTTAATCGCTAATGAACTAATAGCCGCTAATAACAGTAGCGAGTAGCGGGTAGCGAGTAGGCTGAAGTTGAGCCGCGATAGGAATGTGATCATTGAATTAGCGTATCTTCTTGTTGATTAGCGGTTAAAATTCCGTGTTTTTATGTTTGGCTGCTGGGTTGCTGGTGCGGTGAGCCTGAACTGTAGCCAAGTTTTTATGCGTATGAATGCAAAGGGGTATGAGACCATCATCGTCGATAAACGCCGCCGGGGAACGATCCCCAAACGAGTTTGGAAATGGATGAAACGCCGCGCCGCCATCGAACCGACCATCGGACACCTCAAGGTCGAACACCGATTGGAGCGCAATCTACTCCACCTCCTTCGTTCGTTGTTCACCCCAGCATCCCGGGATCAGTTTTTGGCGGTGATGTCGTAAGGTGCCTTTTTCAGAGCCGACTAATTAGAGTTTCGGATCGAAAGTAGTGCTTCAATCCGCATCGGCGATTGTGAGAAGAATACGGTACAAACCTGCGGGCTAAAGCACCGCACTACCTCAGAACTCAATCCGACAAGTTCAATGTTGAGTGTTGGACGTTTACCGTGCCGGCAGGGTGTAGCTGAAGGCGTAGCGTTTGGCCGACACCTTGTAGCGGTCCAGGGTGTCGGGTCCGCAGCTTTGACTGCCGAGTCCGCGGTCGGCCGCATCAAGGTAAACAATCGTCTCTGCCCGGGGGGGGCAGGTCGGTCGTGTGTTTGGCCGCGTAGAGGTCTTCGACAGTGAAATGCGTCGCGTTGAACTCCAGCAGCGGCGCGGCGGCGATGTGCACGGTGGGCGCCTTGCGGTCGGCCGCGGACAACTCCAGCCAGCGGGTTTCGGTGTGGTGGTCGTGTTCCTGCGGCATCACGTAGTCCACATACTCGGCCGCGACGGTGGTCGCGTAGCGGGCGAGCAGGCTGCCGGTCTTGCGGTCGGCATAATTCTCCACCGGGCCACGCCCAAAGTAGGCGAGGTTTTCGTAGCCGGCTACCAGGTCAAAACGCACCCCGGCGCGCGGTAGGTCGGTCATGTTGGCCCCGGTGAACGCGATCACGTTGTCCACCACCAGGCGAGCGTCGGCATGCAGGGCGTAGCTGTGCGTGTGGGGGCAATCGCTCCACTTTTCCCGGCCGGAGGCGGCGTGGGAGACCATCACCGTCACCGAGCCGTCGCGGTTGGCTTTGTACGCGAATTTGCCCGGTTGGTGCTGGATCGGTTTGTCGGCCAGGCCGAGTTTCTGCCAGCGACCGAGCGCTTTGTTGCTCTGGCCGGCGGCAGTGGCGGCTTCCATTGGGGAAAAATTCCCGACCGCTTCCCTCGCGCATGATTACCCTGGAACAAACATTGATCTGATCAACAGCGATGATCGCCGGGGCGTGGGTGACCTAGTCGACCACCTTTACGCAGGCGGGCATTGGCGGATCGGTTTTTTCGGGCTGTGCCCCGAGGTGACGTGGTCCTGCTCATGCTACGGCGCTTACCTGGAAGCCATGACTCGGCACGGTCTGGAAATCGACTCCCGCCTC
Organism: Opitutus sp.; assembly: GCA_024998815.1. Lineage (NCBI taxonomy): Bacteria > Pseudomonadati > Verrucomicrobiota > Opitutia > Opitutales > Opitutaceae > Opitutus > Opitutus sp. The sequence goes on along the minus strand of JACEUQ010000001.1, from coordinate 1,064,547 downwards.
GCTGTGCGCATCGACCTGTCCGCCGCGCTTTCCGGGACCGAGTTTCGGGATGAAGTCGCCTTTAACCAGGTGAAAACCCTCCTAAGTGAAGGTGTCGATGCGTGGGTTTGTCCCAGCGCCATGACGAATCAGTCGCTCTGTCGCTACCTTTTGGCCAATGGCGTGCGCCTTCCCGAGGACCTGTCGCTGGTGAGTTACCATGGCAATTCGTGCCCCAGTTCCGCCGACCTGCCGGTGATCACCACCTCCGAGGTGGTGGCTGGGGTTTGGCCCCTGACTAGTCGAACGCAGATCAGCCGAATCCTTGAGCTCACGCTCAAGGCCACATGATTCGCGAACACACCCCTTGTGGCCTTGAGCGTGAGCTCAAGGTCTGGAGTTTGGCCGGTTTAACCCGAACGCCGAAGTTTTAACCACGGAATTCACAGATGAGCACAGATAACAGAGTGTTACTGAATTTGAAGACAGGATGAAAAAAGGGGGGCAAGCTGAGTCCGTTTACCTCCTAAGGGATTGTATCTGTGCAATCTGTGTAATCTGTGGTTGGTTTGAACTTCGGAATTCAGGTGTGCGACCATGAAACTAACAACCATAACAGTGAAAGTCTGTTCGACCGAATTTAACGATTCGCGGTCGAAGGGCCCGGTCACGGATGCAGGCCGCGAGGCCTCGCCGGAAAGCACGACCGTGTGCCCGAACCAGTCAGCCGCAACGAAGGTGAACCCCATCCAATGAGCTCCGTTACCGAAACAACCGACGAGTCCAGCCGCTACCTGAACGGTGAAGACTGCAAGGATCGGAAAAGGCAGTCTCGCAAAGACGTAGGACCTAAATCGTTGATTTCCGATCAACACGTCGGCGGAGTCAGCGGGGGCGGCGGGGTGGGAAAGGTCGTTAGGTTAAGTGGTGAGACCTGCGGCGGTGGGGCGTCTTGCGATGCCTCAACCACCGGCACAAGCGCGGCAAAACCTCGTAAGGCCGGACGGGCCGTGGCAGGAGTCGGAGACCTCCATAGTAGTGATGATCTAGCGGACATTAAAACCGCCGGGGAGCGAAGGGAGGGCACTTGTTCCCACGCATCACAGAGCGGCAAAGGACCCGACGATGGCTGGGGTGATGAACTCTGGATAAAAACGTCACCGAAGGTTCGGAAGCTGCAACGTGTGCTATATCGGAAAGCAAAAGCGGAGCCGCATTGGCGGTTCTATAGTTTGTATGGAGAGCTGTATCGGCAGGACATTCTGTCGGATGCGCTCGATCAGGTGATCGCCAATGACGGCGTGCCGGGAGTGGACGGGTTCGAGGTGGAAACGCTCGTAAAGAACGAAGCCTATCGGGCGGCATGGCTGCTTGCGCTGGCGGAGGAAATGCGAACGAAAACCTACCGACCCAGTCCGGTCCTGCGCGTCTATATATGGAAGGATCAGGCCAGGACCAAACGTCGTGCGCTGGGCATCCCTACGGTGAAAGACCGGGTGGTGCAAAGCGCGGCGGTGATCGTGTTGCAGCCAATCCTAGAGCCTCCTCGAAAAGGTTTTTGGTTTTTTCTAGTAAAAACAACTTATGTGATTTAAGTTTACTGTAAAAGTGCCGTATTATACTGCATGAAAACAGGAAACAAAATAAGTAGCGGCGTTAAATTATCAAGTAACGAATCGATCGTTTATCCCTCCGGCGACTTCTTTTCAACCCCGGCGCGCAGTGATTTTGGTGATTTCTTACTGCAATTACAGCGCTTTTGGCGGTCCCACCCCGAAATCGAAGTGGCCATGACCGCCGATCTCGACGCCCACGCCATGGCGGAAAAGCGCGAACGGCGGAAGGACCGGGAGTTCGAACTGGCGCAGACCGAGGCGTTGTTCGCCGTGCCGGCGTCAGGCACGGCGGAAAAAACGCAAGCCGAGTTCCTCGCCGCAGGGCGTCCGCGCACCCCCGCTGTTGTGGTTTTTATCACGGCCATGGCCACCGGTTACTTGGGGTCGCAATACAGTGCCTGCCCCCGGATGGTGCTGCTTGAATCGGCATCGTTGCGCACCTTGCTCGATGATTTGGGGTACACGCTGCCTGCACCTAATACCGTTGGCCCCCTGATAAATCGCCTGAGTGAGAGTACTCTCGCCCTGATCCACCGGGCCCAATTGGCCGATATTTTGGCCGAAGGGCTCGATTCGTTTACCGATATCACCCTGGACAGCACGGCGATCAAGGCATCCAGTTGCTGGCCAACAGACTCCGGTATCATTTACCGCCTCTTTGAGCGAGCCTACCGCATGGGCGGCAAGCTCGACCAGGTCGGGCTTAACTCGCTGCAGGATGGCTTCAAAGACCACTGGCTGGAGGAGTTGCGAAAGAGCGCCCGCGCCATCGCCCTGCTGGGTGGTGGTCCCCGCCGAGCCCAAAAACTCCGGCTGCTCTACGACCAGTTTTACCAAATCGCCTGCAAGTTGGGCGGCAAGTTGCTCACCCAAGTAGAAGCCGCAGAGGCCGAAGCAAATGTTAAACTGGCCAAGCTGCGGCCCTCCAAGCGCCGGATCGCGGAAGACCTACTGGACTGCATCCACGGGGACGTGGTCGCGGTGATTACGACGATCCAGCAAAGCATTGCGCGGGTGCATGATGGGGTGAAGACCAAGTCGAGGGAAAGGGTCCTCAGCCTGGCCGATCGCAGTGCTGCTTTTATTGAAAAAGGCGGGCGGGAACCGGTGATTGGCTACAAGCCGCAATTGGCCCGCAGCCGCGGCGGTTTTGTCACCGCGCTGATTCTCGACGCGGGCAACGTGGCTGATTGCAAGCAACTGGTGCCCCTGCTGATCCAGAATATCGCCAACACGGGCCTGGTGCCGGCGAGCGCGAACGTCGACGACGGCTACTCCAGCGCCGAAGGGCTGGCGCAGGCATACGAGCTGAAGGTGGCCAAGGTGAGCATCTCCGGCGCCAAGGGGCGCGCCTTGCTCGGCGAGGAACTGTGGAACCACCAGGATTATATCACGCTTCGCGCCGAGCGCAGCGCGATCGAGTCGCTGATGTTTACGCTCAAGTTCAACCACGGGTTCGGCCGGCCGGGTCGTCGCGGGTTGGCGGCGGTGCGCAGCGAACTGACCCTGAAGATCCTCGCGCACAACTTTGACCGGATGATTTTGGTGCGCGCGAGGAAGTCTCAGGAAAAGCCGCTGCCCTTGGCGGCCTGAGTCGCTTCGCTCGTCGCGGCTAACCCAAATCGGTTCAATTAGTTCGGTGCAAAAGCCCCGGAGCGAACCGCCGTGGACTTCGCCGTTGGAAAAGCGACCTTGGTGATGGGGCCGGGGCTGTTTTTAGGCCGCCGCCCCTTCGTGAACACGTAAACCGAGTTCGTTCAGGGCTGTTTGCGCCCCCAGTGGCCGGCCGGGGCGGGAATACGCCCGTTGCGAAAGGCTTTTCGAGGAGGCTCAATCCTAGAGGCGGACTTCCATGACCATTCCTACGCCTACCGGCCGAAACGTCGGACCCATCAGGCGATGGATAAGGTCAAGGAAGCCATGCTGAGCGGAAAGGTGGAGGTGGTGGACGCGGATTTATCGAGCTACTTCGATATGATCCCGCACCGCGAACTCCTGCAATTGGTGGCCAAACGGGTGAGCGATGGGAGCGTGTTGCGTTTAATAAAAACGTGGCTGCGAGCACCCATCGTGGAAGAGGACCGGGACACGGGGTGCCGCAAGGTGAGCGCGAACCGGTGTGGCACGCCACAAGGCGGAGTTATATCGCCTCTGCTGGCGAACCTCTACCTCAACGACCTCGATCATGCGGTGAATGAGAAGTGCGAACAAAAGCCGACGATGGTGCGTTACGCCGACGACCTCCTGATCCTGTGCAAACCGGGTCAAGGGGCGGGGCTGCAAACGCGACTGAAACGGTGGCTGGAGGCACGTAAGTTAAAGCTCAACGAAGAGAAAACCCGACTGGTGGATACACGAAAGGAAGGCTTTGAGTTCCTCGGTTTTTCCGTCGCATGGCGGCAAGGCATGAAGAGCAAACGAAGGTATCCGCACGTGGAACCCAGTGCGAAAAGTCTGGCCAAGTTACGCGACAAAGTGCGGATGGAGCTAGATGTGCGAACGCGCAACCAACCGGCGGTGGCGGTGGTCCGCAAGGTCAACCAAATCACTCGCGGTTGGGCGACGGCGTTTCATTACGGCAACAGCACGCACGTGTTTAGTAACCAGCAGGCTTTTGTGCGCAACCGGTTGCGGCGGTGGCTGTGGCGAAAGTATAGCCGCACCCACGGACTCTTCGAGTTCTTCACCGACGACCGTTTGCATGGTCAATACAAACTATGGCACTGGCCGCTTACGGCGGCTTGGAAGCAATGAACTCCGCTGAAACCAAACCGAAAGAATGGGGACTCGGTAAGCCGTGTGCGGGAAAACCGCTTGCACGGTTTGACGAGGGGGAGGGTCGCGCTGACGGGTTACCGACGCGCGGCTCTCTCTACTCTACTTAACTCGTGCCAAGAACCATACAGGTGCTGCGCATCATGTATGGCGATCTGAGCTGATCACTCCGGAGAGTTTCGCAGACTTCGCAACAGCCACCCGCACGTCCACGAACGCATCGAAACCCATGCCGTTGCTACCTGCGGTACGCTTCTACCTTAGCTGGGGGGGACGGATCTCAACTCGTTTTGGGGCCAAACTCCAGTCACCACCTCCGAGGTGGTGGGGTGGTGGCTGGAGTTTGGCCCCAAAAGCAGGTGGATGCGAAGCGGCCGGAGGCCCGGTTACGCAGCGCGGAAGAGTGCTTCAGCCAAGAAGGGTGGCGCTTTTGATGAGTTCGTGGAGGGAGGGTCGGTCGACGTGAAGTCGGAGAAACTCTCTGGGGCGATCTGGTCGGCCCAGCATTCGCTGCGCAGGGTGCGCAAGAGGTCCCCCGTGGAACTGGTCGCAGGCGAGGCGCCCGAAGAGTGCGTGCGCCATTTGGGCGGGCGAAGATGCGGCGGCGGATCAGGGGTTTGCCCCGCAGGATCGCCGAAGAGCAGGGCGGCGATTAACAACAGCGCATAGGCGGCGACGGTGGCGGCGGGTTGGTTGCGGTTGGAGGCGGCGGTGCGCAGTTGTGCCTGGCCGGTGCCGATCAGGGTTTTCTCATCCCGGAAGTTTCCCTCGATGCCCCAACGCCAGAGGTAATACTGGAGTTGGTCACCCACGGGCATATCCGGGTCGGTGCAAACCAAGAAGGCAGGCTGGCGATAGAGCAGCTTCGAGCCTGCGCGCAATCGGTAGCCCACCGGGGCGATCACCATGACTTGCAACGGGAGCGTCGCCCCGGCTTTACGCCACAGCACCGGCCCGAGGGTCTTGATTTTAAAGGTGTGCTTTTTTCCGGCCGCATAAGCCTCGACGCTTTGCCAGGCCACGGTGTCGTCGGTGCGCAGCTCTTCCGGGGTCTGGACCGGCGCGCCATAGACCGGCGGGCGACCGGTGGCCGCGGGTGGTCCAGGCAGGGCGTTGAGCACGGCGTCCCGGCGGATCCGGCCGATATAAACGGTCTTGGCGGGCAGGCCCTTGAGTACGACCGCATTGGTGTAACTGCCATCGCCGGCGACCACCAGTTTGCGCGTGTCTGGCAGCGCCTGGCGAAGCTGCTGGATGCGGGCGAGCGCGACGACATTAAGCCGCTGCTGTTTTTTCTTCTCCGTGTACTGCTGAACCTCGTCGGTAGTGGCTTTTTTACCCGGCTTTGGCGGCGTCGGCGCGTGGGTGAAATCCACCGGAATCATCCGGGCGTGTCCGTCGGAACCAGGCCAGGCCGCAGAGAGTTGCACATAGCGCTGGCCGCGCACCAGGTTGGTTTGGAACGCGGGGCCGAGCGGATCGCGTTTCCAGCCGACGCCGTCGATCTTGACCCCGGTTTTGCGTACCAGGGTGTCATCGATGGCGGCCACCAACGGGGTAAGCGCCGGCAGGTTTACCTCAAGCTCATGGAGGACCGTGCGGAAAAGCCCCGCCGGCTTCACCCGGTCACGCGAATACAACCGGTAGTCGGCCGTCCAGTCCTGCTGGGCACGCCCGCACAGACAAATCAGGTTGGTAAGAGTCCCCCGGCACGGTGAAACCAGTGCCGCCATGAGATGCCCCTGCAGTCTCCGGGCGCACTCGGGGGCGGCGCAAGCCGCAGCACAAGCCCGTTTCATAAGTCGTCCCAGCCGATCGGATAAACCCAACTGGACTTTTTTTTAACGCCTACGTCCACCAGCTCGGGCGTGACCGGCATAACGGGCGCGACCAGACTGCGTGAGAGGACCAAATGATGCGCGTCGGTGACGGTCCACTCGACGGCCTCCGACTTGGCGAACCCCATCGTCTGGGCGATGGAAGCGGGTAATGTCACATACCACTGCTCACTGTTTTTGCGGATGATGCGCTGAACTTTGGTGGTGGTGCTCATGGTCCGACACCATCGTTCATGGCCACGCTTTTTCCCATGGGCCCGACGCCCCATTTATCTCTACGGCCTTCTCCGGGCCAACTAGTCAGAGGCCAAACTCCAGTCACCACCTCCGAGGTGGTGGATGAAGAGATGGGGGCGGCCACCCTTCGCCGGCTGATCAATCGGCTGGAAGCCCCCGGCGAATCGCGTCAGACGATCCTGTTGCCCTCGAAGTTGGTGGTCGGTGCGACCTCGCGGATCGAGCGCCTATAGGCCTTCAAATAGCGCATTTCAAATAATGTTATAGCCGGGATCGGGCTCGACGTAGCGCAGGCTTCTAGACTGCTTTTATGATGAGCAGACTGGAAGTCTGCGCTACTTCAGGCGGCTACAGATTTATTTGAAACGTACTAGCGTTTCTAGGGGGTGGGTGGCTGAACGGGGCCCCTACGAATCTCATCAATAAAAAAGCCGACCAGGACCGGTCGGCTTTGTTTTTTTTAACGCTAGGTGGCGTTCGCTTAGGCGGCCGGGGCTGCCTTGGGCGTCTCGGCCAAGGCGGCATCTAGGGCCTTGATCAGCTCGGCGATGGTCGCGTCGGTTTCGTCACCCATGTTGGAAATGCGGAAGGTCTTGCCCTTCAACTTGCCGTAACCGCCGTCGATCACCAGCTTGTGCTTGGACTTGAGGACCTTGTTCAACACGCCGAGGTCGATGTTCTGGGTGTTGGCAAAGCAGTTCAGCGCGACCGAGCCGTAGCCCTCCTTGGGGAACAGCTTAAAACCCTTCGAGAAGATGAAGTCTTGCACCATCTTGTTGAGGCGGGCGTGGCGGGCGTAACGGGCCTCGATGCCCTCGGCCATGATGTCTTCGAGCTTGGACTTGAGCGCGTAGATCAGGGCGATGCACGGGGTGCTCGGGGTCATGCCGGCCTCGTGGTTCTTCTGGAACTCGATCAGGTCGAAATAATACCCGCGGTCCTTGGCGAGAGCGGAGCGCTCCAGGGCCTTCTTGGAAACGGTGATCAGCGCCAGGCCCGGGGGCATGGCGAGGGCCTTTTGCGAACCGGTGATGACGATGTCGATACCGAGCTCGTCCTTCTTGATCGGAACGACGGTGAAGGAGCTGACCGTGTCGATGATCGAGATGACGTCAGGGAACTCGCGCAGGACGGCGGCGAGCGCGTTGATGTCGCTCATCGTGCCGGTGGAGGTCTCGTTGTGAATGATGGTGACGCAGTCGTAGGCGCCGGTGGCGAGCTCCTTGCGGACGGCCTCGGGATCGACGGGCTGGCCCCAGTCAAACTTGAGGGCGGTGGCCTGTTTGCCGCAGCGCAGGGCGACGTCGTTCCACTTGTCGGAGAACGCGCCATTCATGCAGTTGAGCACCTTCTTGTGGCAGACGTTGCGCAGGGCGCCTTCCATCACGCCCCAAGCGGAGCTGGTGGACAGGTACACCGGATCCTTGGTGTAGAAGAGCGCCTGCAAGTCCGGTTGAATGGAGTTGTAGAGCGCCACGAAATCGGTGCTGCGGTGGCCGATCATGGGCTGAGCCATGGCGCGCAGGGTCTTGTCGGAGACGGCAATCGGACCGGGGATGAAGAGTTTGTAGCTCATGGGCGTGTGTGGATGTCCACCGGCGACGCGCCCCGGAGGATGTCGGCAACTTGCAGAGGATTAAGTTGCGTGACCCGGCTTGCGGCGTGGTAGAACAGTGAGCCAATCGCCCCCGCCCGCCCTCCGTCAACTCCCTAATCCGTCCGCATGTCGTCCTGGCTCAAACGCCAACTCAACACCTTCGAACACTACACGATCGATGTCATTTTCGGTCGGCGCGAAGGGGTGCGCGCGACCGTTTTCGCGGGGTTTTTGCAGGGATTATCTTACCTTTTTAGCGGCATCGCCCAGGCGCGCCTGTGGCTTTACCAGAAACGCATCCTCCACGATCAACCGCTGGGTTGCCTCGTCGTGGTGGTGGGTAACTTGACCGTCGGCGGCACCGGCAAGACTCCGGTGGTGGAAAAATTCGCCGCAGCCCTGCGCGACCGCGGTCGCAAAGTCGCCATCCTCTCGCGCGGTTACCGCAGTAAATCCGCCCCGATGTGGAAAAAGTGGTGGTACCGGCTCTCGCACACCGAAGAGCCGCCGCCGCGCATCGTCAGCGACGGCAAGCGCGTGTTACTCGACTCCGAAACCGCCGGTGACGAGCCCTACATGCTGGCGCGCAATCTCCCTGGCGTGCTCGTCATCGTGGATAAAAACCGCGTCAAAGCCGGTGCCTACGCCATTAAAAAATTCGGCTGCGACACGCTCATCCTGGACGATGGTTTTCAGTACCTGCCGCTCAAGGGCCGGCTCAATTTGCTGCTGGTCGACAAGACCAATCCCTTTGGCAACGGCCACCTGCTGCCGCGCGGTATCCTTCGCGAGCCGATTAAGCACCTCAAACGAGCCAGCTACGTTTTCCTGACCAAGTCCGATGGCGAGCGCGATTTGGAGCTCGAAGAACTCATTCAGACGCACAACCCGGGCGTGGACCTGATCGAGTGTGCGCACCGTCCCCAATACCTGCAACGCGTGGGTAGCGACGAACGCCAGCCGCTCGATTGGCTGGACGGCAAACGCGTGGGGGCGTTTAGCGGTATCGCCGTGCCGGAGAGCTTTGAGAAATTCGTGCGCGATTTGGGCGGCCGTATCCAGTTTACCCGCCGCTTCCTCGACCACTACCGGTTCACCTCGGAGGACTTCGTTGAACTGTTCACCGAGGGCATTGAGCAAAAGGTCGAGTTCATCGTGACCACGGAAAAAGACGCCGTGCGCCTGCCTGAAGGCCTACCCTGTGCGGTGCCCATTTATTACCTACGGCTGGAGATCGACATCATTCGAGGGGCGGCCGACTTCGACGAAGCGGTGGAGCGCATCTGTTTCCATGATGCTCCGGCGCGAGCCGGGGTGGAGTAGCGCCCTCCGAAGTAGCGGTGCTTCCGCCCGCCTCCGGGGAGTACGGTGCTTTAGCCCGCAGGTTTACCATCCAGATGCGGGCTGAAGCACCGCTACCTTTGATGCGACACTCTAAATGTTACTACCTACTAAAGCATTTGAAATAATGTTATAGCCGAGATCGGTTCGACGTAGCGCAGGCTTCTAGTGCTTACTTGCAATAATAAGTGATATTGTATCCGCTTTGTAGATGGGACGAAAAGCCGTGCGAATCACTTGTAGCGAGGGGGATCAGCAATCCCTAGAAAAACGGGCAACCAGCCGGATTGAGTCGAGGCAGCGAGTTGAGCGCGCCCGGATGATCCTTGGGTGCGTGAGTGGCGAGCAGGTGCAAGAGGTGGCGCGCCGCTGCAACACCAGGCCGAACACCGTAATAAAGTGGAGGGATCGCTTTGTGTGAGCGGCGGCGCGAACACCGTCTATTTCTGGCGGTTACAAAATCACCTGTCGTAAAAGCCGATGACCGGCCCCGCCAGGGGCCGATCATCAGGCCCGGTCAGCTTGCAGGTTCGTCGGCCAGGCGGTCTTTCATGCGGTAGGATTTGCCCTCGATGACGACGGTCTGGGCCCGGTGCAGTAGGCGGTCCAGGATCGCCGCGGTGATGCCAGCGTCGTTGTTAAAGATCCCTGCCCAGTGTTTGTAGGCCTTGTTGGTGGTGACGATCAGCGAGCCGCGTTCGTAGCGTTGGCTGACGATCTGGAAGAGCAGGTCGGCCCCCGACTTGTCGAGCGGCAGGTAGCCGACCTCATCGAGCACGAGCACCGCAGGGGTCATGTAACGCTTCAACTCGGCTTGCAACCGGTGCAGGGACTGGGCGGTGACCAGGGCGTTGATCGCGTCCACCGCCGTCGTAAACAGCACCGTGTAGCCCGCCTGGCACGCCGCGTAGCCCAACGCGCTCGCGAGATGTGTCTTCCCAAGCCCCACACCACCGCAAAACACCGCGTTGGTGCGCTCCTTGACAAAGCCCAGTTCGAAGAGGTGCCGCACCTGCGCTTCGTTCAACTCCTTGGGCCAGTCCCACTGGAACTGGTCGACGGTTTTCTTGACCGGGAAGCGCGCTGCCTGGATGCGCCGCTCCAGCGCCCGGATCTGGCGGTCCTGGGTCTCGGCCTGCACCAGTCGGCGTAAAAATTCGGCGTGCGAACAGCGCGCCTTGGCCGCCTCGGCCGTGAGTTCGCCGTGGTGGCGCAGCAGGTAACCGAGTTTCAGGTACTTGAGTTGATCTTTTAATAAATCGGTTTTTTCGGGTTCTGTTTTCATTGGGTATAGGGGCTTAAATCCGGGGGACGCAGTTCGAGTTCCAGTGCGGCCAACGCGTCGGCGCGGGTGAGGTGGATCGGCCCGGCTTGCGGCAAGGCCCGCGCGCGTTGTTCGAGCAAGTTGAGGATGTAATCGCTGGAGTAGGCGCCGAGTTCATGGGCGCTTTCGATCGCCCGGCCGACTGCCTCCGTTCCATACAGGGCCACCAAACCCACGATAGTCGCCAGGTGGTGTCCCGCGTTGAGCCGGCGCTCCTCCAGCCCCCGTTGGTAGGCGGGTGCCGCCGGGCTCAGTTCCAAAAACCGTAGCCGCAGGCGCTGCCGCGCCCCCTGCCGTTTGCGCTCCTCGAGTTCGCGCACATGCTCGGGGTTTTCCACATCGGCGCGGCGGGCAAAACTGCGGGCATGCTCGGCCACCAGGGTGCGGTCCGCATAAAACCTCACCTGCGCCCCCTCGATCTGCGCGGTGAGTAGCGCCCCGGCAAACTTCGTGGGCACCGAGTAGCGGTTCGTTTCGATACTCACCCGGCACCGCCGCGACGCCCGCACGCTTAAGGTGCGCACCGCCGGACTGGCCACCGGGTTAAGCGGCAGGAGCGCAGCGCGCTCCTCGGGCAGCCGGTCCACCGGCCGGCCCTGGGTTTCAGCGTGAACGCGCACGTTGGCCACCGTTTCCAGCCACAAGCTGGCGGCCGGCCCCAGCTCGGTAAACCCGTTCATCTGCCGCCCGCCAAGGAAGCTTTTTTTCACGTAACCCACCGCGTTTTCCACCATGCCCTTGGACTGCGGATGCCCCGGCCCGCACGCTTTTATCGTAAACCCGTAGTGCCGGGCAAAGTCCAGGTACTGGGCGTTGTACACCGGGTCGGTCCCGGGCACATGCGAGAGGACGGCCGTCTTGCAGTTGTCCACCATCACCTCGCGCGGCACCCCGCCGAGTTTTTCAAAGGCGCGCCGGTGACAGCCCAGCCACCACTCCTGGCCCTGCCCGAGGGTAAATTCCACATGCAGGAACCGGCTGTACCCCAAAACCATGACGAAAAAACTTAAAGCCCGCCGGGTGCCGTCCACCTCCACCGCGCCAAAACTGCCCCAGTCCACCTGCGCGGTCTGGCCGGGGGCAAACTTGAGGGTAAGAAACGCCTCCAGGTTCCTCGGCCGCACCCGCCGCACGTAGTCTTTCAAAATTGAATACCCGCCCGTGTACCCCCGCTCGCGCACCTTTTGCCAGAGCTGCATGGCGGTGAACGGATGGGCCTCCAGCCAGCGCGCGATCGCCGGCTTGTGCACGTCGAGCTTGCTTGGCCTAGGCACCTGCGCGGCCTGGCTGCGCACGTACTTTTCCTGCGCCTGCCAGCGCCTCACCGTCTGCACGTGCAACTGGAGCGAGCGGGCGATTTGCGGCGCACTGTGACCGGCCGCCTCCGCCTGTTTTATCCGGCAATACAGTTCGTAATCGATCACGCGCCCACCTCCCGGCTCGGCGGCGGCGTTGCCGCCAGCGTGTGCGTTGGCCTGCCCCGGTCCAAGGAGAGCACCTGGTAAAGTGGCGCGGCGTAGGCGATCACCCCGGCCTCGATTAACTGCCGGCGCGCCTCGACCAGGCCGTCCTCGCTGAGCGTGAGCAGCCGGGCCAGGGTGCGCGTGGCGTAGTAACTCAGCCCGTCGGCGTCGCCCACGGTGACCAGGACCAGATAGAGGCCCCAGGCGGGGGCACTGGCCCGCCCCAGGTAATTGCCCCGCACCAGCCGGTGGTCCAGCCAGCTAAACTGGGCCGGCGTGCGCCGGAGTTGTTCGCGATCGATCGGTTGTTTTTGCATAATCGGGCGGCTGGACGTCGATGCCCAGGATCACCCGCCCCCGGGATTGCAGGTGTCGCAGCATGGGTTCGAGGTCCTCTTGTAACGTCACTCCGGCGAACTGCGCGATAAGCCCCACGAGCACAGGGTTTTGCGACTCCCATCTGTCTTGTAACGGCACGCAGGGATTCGGTAACGCCACCTCGGCGACCGGCTCGGCTTTAGGCTGGTGCACAACGGATTGCGTAGTTGGGATGTCTTGTAACGCCACCCGCCGTCGCGGCCCCCTCCGCCTTGAGTACCCCGGATTGGCCTTCCGCCACTCCTGCACCCGTTGGACATTTTCTGGGCCTTTCCAGTGGTCGAGGTTCTCCGGCTTCGCCAACCATTTGGCCTGACTGGCCGCCCGGCTCGCCCGTCGGCATCCCGGCTTCCCGCAGTAGCGCTGACGCTCGCGGTTATGCGCGTCGGGCAGAAAGAAATCGACACAGTGCAAACACTTGCGTGAACCGGTTGGATGCATCGCTGTGCATCCGCCAAGCGTCCCGCCGGTTCAATCTCCACCCATTCGCACCCCTCATATCCCCAGCCGGACAGGGAAGAAAACCCACCCACGGAAGAAGAGTATTACTCTTTTTAAGGGGAAGAAGATCCACCGAAGAAGAAGTGCATTCCTAACCGCCAGAAATAGACGCTTTCCCGCTCGCCGCTCACACGCTTTGTGCTGCTTGGCATGAAGGGGCTGGATGATGCGGCACGGCCGGGCGCGAAGCGCACCTACGGTGAGGACTTTCGAGATCGGGTGCTGGCTTTATTGGAAGGGCCACCCCCTCCGGGGCAGGCGCGCTGGGATGGTCCAGCGGTGGCCCGTGTGCTCGGCGGCTCGGTGCACGCGGTCTGGCGAGTGCTGCGCAAGGAGGGCATTTGCCTGCAGCGCCAGCGCTCGTGGTGCGTGAGCACTGACAAGCAGTTCGCAGCCAAGGCAGCCGATATCGTCGGGCTCTACCTGAGCCCACCGGAAAAGGCATTGGTGATAAGTGTGGATGAAAAGCCTGGCATCCAAGCCCTAGAGCGCGCCACCGGTTACGTGGAGACCGACAATGGTAAAATCGTCCAGGGACTCAAAAGCACCTACAAGCGCCACGGTACACTCAACTTGTTCGCTGCCCTTGATGTGGCCACGGGCTTGATCAAGACGCAGAAAACCACCCTTAAGCGCCGGGAGGAGTTCCTGCTGTTCATGGACCAAGTGGTGGCGGATCACCCGCCCGAGAGAGAACTCCACGTGATTTTGGATAATTATTGCACCCACAAAAAGTGCGACGCTTGGCTCGCTCGGCACCCCAATGTCCACTTCCACTTTACCCCAACCTCGGCGAGTTGGCTCAATCAAGTTGAAATCTGGTTCGGCATACTAACAAGGAAGGCGCTACGGGGCGCGAACTTCAGAAGCGTCGCCGAACTTAGTCAGGCCATTGACGCTTTCGTCGCCGCCTACCTGCCCAATGCCAAGCCGTTCAAGTGGCGCAAGCGCGAGGTCAAGGGAAGCCAACTCAGAAATACTATCATTAATCTACGCAATTAAGCACTAGCCTGCTAGACGTCGCACGACCGATAGTAGCGCGGGCCCCCAGTGCAGCAACGTGCGCAGGCTCTTGATACGCGGGGCGATCGCTTGGTGGGCAAGCAGACCGAGTGGAATAGCGCTTGCCCATGCAAAGGGCGCGAGGCTGCGCCATAACGCCATCAACTCGTCTAGCCATCGCAAGGGCTGGGTGACCCGCGTTACAGCTTCGGCGCAGCTCGCACGTTGACTGCGGATACGGGTTCGAAGCGCACATTTGCGCGCTGCCAGTCGGGCTAATTCGGGTTGTGGATACATGCGCGGTCTGACTCCAGCTCTTCAAGTGTACCTGCGAAGGATTTGGGGTGGCGGGAAATATGGTGCCGCAGTCGGAGGATAGCCGCCCCTAGGCTCAGGCTATAAAAAAGGGTCAAGCTGCCCAGGACCGTCAAGGGGCCGGACTGCCAGAAGTAATACGCCAAGGTCAAACTGGCGAAAATGGCGGCTAAAATCCCCGTGAAAATGACCGCACTGATCCAGACGAAGATCTGGATCAGGCGGTATTTTTCCTCTTGGAGCTCTAGGGCAAGCAGACGAATCCGGTCCTGTATGCTTTCAAAAATGCCGTCACCGAGCAGGCGTAAGCTGCTCATAAAACCAGAGGAGGGCGGGGGAGCAGAGTCCATGGTGACGGCCGGGGTGCAGGCTAGTCTTTACGGCGGCCGAACAAAAAGCCTACCAGCAGGCCGACGCCAGCAGAGATCGCGATCGATTGGTAGGGGTTAGCTCGGATGGTCTCGTCGGTGAATTTGGCACCGGCGATGGTGCGTTGTTTGGCGGTGGAATAAAGCTCGCCGAGGCGGGCCTGAGCGGCGTCCAAGCGGCTGCGCAGTGCGGCCATGGTTTCGCCGGTGTGGGTGGAGTTGGACTCGGAGAGGACTTTTTCGGCCTCGGTGACGAGCGTGTGCAGGTCATCGAGCAGGTCCTTGGGCGACTGGGCGTGGGGTTCAGTGAGCGTTCTCATGGTGGGGGTGTTTTTGGGGGCTGGGGTTGCGGACGGTACTGTCGTTTATTCCCCGGGTGAGGGGAAGCGGGGTTGGACCAAGGTGCGCCTCCGATCGTGACGGGAGCGCGGCGGTTGGCGTGGCAAGGTAATCGGCTGCGGGCCGCGGCTGCGGCGGGTCAGGGGCGTCACGCGAATCGGTGGATTTAAGGTCTTTAGGGGTTTCATCGGGTGATGGGCCCAAGATACGCCACCACCGGCTTTACCGTTATGGGGTTTTTGCCTACTTCGTGCCGGGGGTGGCGCGGGTGCCGGGAACACGTCCGTCTCCGCTCAGAACGGACCAGCTGGAGTTCGAATTGAGGTTTGACTGGTTACTGGCCAACGAAGGCGGTGCGGCCTCTTCGGTGTTTGCCTCTGCGTCGGCGCGCCGGCTCGCTGCCACACATTTTTAAGGCGCAATATACTCCATCAGTAGCAGTTTTGATTTTTTTAGGTGCTCTTAGCCATTGCCGCCGGGACAGTTCACTCTGACGCAAAAGGAGCAGAGGCGACCCACAGTGGAGTGGGCTCACGGGTTCGTTACTTTATCTCGGATAAAATACGGCGTGCAGGAGCATGCGTCGTATCGATGGCCAAGGCTCGAAGTGCGGCGTTGCGGGCCTCGTCACGACGACCTGCTTGCAAATGCAGGGTGGCAGTAGCGTAGGGGTAATCGGCCGAACGTGGGTTGCGGTATTCGGCTGTGGTCAGGGCGTTGAGTGCGCCGCTGGGGTCGCCTTTTTGCGCGAGTAATAGCCCGAGATTATACCACGCTCGGTCATAGGATGGATCTCGTTTCACCGTGTTGCGCAGCCAGAGTTCGGCTTCGACGCGCATACCGGCTTCGGAGTAGGCGAGGGCGGCGTTGTAAGCGGGTTGTGCCTGCGTGGGGTCGCGTTGGGCGGCTTCGGCGAAGCGTACGGCTGCTTCCGCGGGGCGACCGCGGTTTATCTGGATTTGCCCCAAATACTCGGGGAATTGGGGGGACTGCGTTTCCCAGGCGGTCGCCTTTTCAATTACGTTAACCGCTTGGTCGAGTTGCCCACGGTTGGCGTGGTCCAGACCAAGGCGGAGTAAGCCGCCGGGTTGGTCGCGGGTCAGATTGAGGTAGGCGTCGAGCTCACGGCGCGAAGCGGAGTCGGCGGGGAGTTCGTCGGTGAGCGCGAGGGCGGAGTCGAGCCGCACGACGCGCACCGGGTCTTGGAGGAGCGGGCGAATGAGCGGCTTGGCGTCGGCGAGCGGGCGGAGGGCGCGCACGGCGGCGGCACGTTCGACGGGAGCGTTGGCCCCTAGTGCGCGCACGGCTGCGGCGCGCACTTCAGGTTGTTGGGCGACGGGGGCGAGCAGGTCGAGGTAGGTCGCTCGCCAAGCCGGGATGTCGTCTTCGGAGAGCAGTTTAAGCAGGGCGGCGGTCGACAGCGGCTGTTCGGCTTGGGCGGCGGACACGGCGCGGGCGCGGGCGCGTTGGCGCGAGTCGAGTTTATTGCCATACCATGCATCGGCCTTGGCGATCACCCAGTCGATGCCTTCTTTTTCATGACATTTGCTGCAGGCGTTGGGAATGCCGAGCTCCTTGGTGGGAAGCGGGTCAGGCTTGAGCCAGCCGTGGTCGTGACGGGGCGAGCGCTGCATGTAGTTGGTCGTCGGCATGTGGCAGGCGATACAGGCGTTGCCGGTGCTGCCGATGGCGTGGTGGGAGTGGGCGACCGGGTCTATGGGGGTGGCGCGGGCTCCGCCGGGCATGACGCGGCCGGGCGCGTCGTGGCACTGCATGCACAGGGCGTTGTTTTGCGCAGGCAGGATCGTTTTGGTGGTGTGCGGGTCGTGGCAGTCCAGGCAGGTCACACCGGCGTGGCCCATGCGGCTGAGGGAAACCGAGGTCCAGTTAAAGTCCTCATCCCGTTGTTGGCCGTCGGGGTAAAAGGTGGCGGCGACGGTGGGAAGGGTAAGGCGGTAATGGTCGTCGTAATTATCCCCCGGTTTGAAAGAGTCGGTGAGCGCTTCGTTGCGCGCGTGGCAGGGGACGCACGTATGCATCATCCGGGTACGGTCGCCCTTAAACGGGTCGAGCGGGGTGGACTTACCGGGGGCGCTTTGGCCGTGGCCTGCCGCTGGTTTGCCATGGCACTGGATACAGCCGATGCCCTGCTCAATCCAAGTGGAGTGAAAGCTGTCCGTGGCGACGTCGTAGTTGGGTTTATAGCCGGTCATGTGGCACTGGGCGCACATGCTATTCCAGTTCATGCCACGGCCGGTCCAGTGGCCCCATTCGCCAGGCTGGCGGTTCTCTTGGCCGAAGACATTGAACCACTCGCCTGTCGCCGTTTCGTAGGCGAGCTCGTGGGATTGCCAGCGTCCGCCGGGTGCAGGGATAAGCGGCTGCCAGATCGGTTTGTGGCCGAGGATCATCAGCGCGACAGCTTTATCGTGGTCGGGAAGGCCGCCGGGGAAAGAGGCGAGGGCGGCTTTGTGTTCGGGACGCGGTAGACGGTTGGCGAGCGCGTGGTCGGAGTCTTTCCACGCCTCAAATTGCTCGGCATGGCATTGGGCGCAGGAGGTCGAATTTAACGCGGTGCCTTTATGCGTAACCCCAGGGTCTGCTGGTGCCGTGGGTTTGCAGGCGCTCAGTCCCATGAGTAGCCCGCCAAAAGAAAGCAGCCCAAGTACAAAACGGTAAATCGAAGGAGTTTTCATTTAGCTAGGCGAGTTCCGGCGTTCGTCAACGCGTGTCCCGTTCAACCCTGTAGCAACTGGTAATTCACCGCGTCGATGAGCGCTTGCCAGGAGGCGTCGATCACGTTGTCGCTCACCCCAACCGTACCCCAGATGCTTTTACCGTCGCCGCTTTCGATAAAAACGCGGGTGCGGGCGTTGGCCCCCGCACGGCTGTCGAGGATGCGCACCTTGTAGTCGCGTAGCTCCAGAACTTTGATTTTCGGGAAAACGCCCTCAAGTGCGAGGCGCAGGGCTTTGTCGAGCGCGCCGACCGGGCCGGAGCATTCGGCGACCGTGTGCAACGACAGCCCGTTGAGTTTTAACTTCACCGTGGCTTCGGAAACCGATTCGTTGCCCCGACGCTCGACGCTCACGCGGTAGCCCTCGACCTCGAAAAATGCCTGCGCCTGGCCCATCGCCCGGGCGATGAGCAATTTGAGCGAGGCGTCGGCCGCCTCGAACTCGTAGCCGCGGAACTCGAGGTCCTTGAGCTCGTCGATGAGGGTCTTCATCGCCGGGGATTTCTCGTCGAGGTCGAGGCCGAGCTCCTTCGCTTTCATGGCGATGCTGGAGCGGCCGGCCATGTCGGACACCAGCACCCGGGTGCGGTTACCCACCAACGCCGGGTCGATGTGTTCGTAGGAGGATTTCACCTTCTGCGCCGCGTTGGCGTGCAGGCCGCCTTTGTGCGCGAAGGCCGAGGCACCGATGTAGGGCGACTTGGTGTCGGGCTTGAGGTTGGCCAGCTCGTCAAAATACAGCGACAACTCGCGCAGCTGATCCAAGTTGGCGGCGCAGCGGGCGGTGCGGCCCATCTTAAGAAACAGACTCGGCAGCACGGTGAACAAATTAGCGTTACCGGTGCGTTCGCCGTAGCCGTTGGCGGTGCCTTGCACGAGCGTAGCGCCAGCGCCGATACCGGCCAACGTGAGTGCCGCGCCCAGACCGCTGTCGTTGTGGCAATGCACGCCGACTTTATCTCCGCCGAACTCGCTCACCACCCGGCCGACGATGGTCTTAAAATCATCCACCATCGTGCCGCCGTTGGTGTCGCACAACGAGAGGTTACTCGCCCCGCCGCGGATCGCCGCTGCCAGGGTCTGCATCGCGTAGTCGGGATTGGCGCGGTAACCGTCGAAAAAGTGTTCAGCGTCGTAAATCACCTCGCGGCCCTGGGCGGTGAGGTAGCGGGCGGAGTCCTCGATCATCGCGAGGTTTTCCTCAAGGGTTGTGCGGATGATTTCGGTGACGTGCAGGGTCCAGGTTTTGCCGACGATGGTCATGACCGGCATGCCACTATCGAGCAGGGTTTTGAGCTGGGCGTCCTCGGAGGCCTTGATGCCCGCGCGCCGGGTGGAGCCGAAGGCGGCCAAGCGTGCGTGTTTGAGTTTAAGCGAACGGACTTCCTGAAAATAGGTGATGTCGCGGGGATTGGAGCCGGGGAAACCGCCCTCGATGTAGTCCACGCCGAACTGGTCGAGTTTCTCCGTAATCAGCAGTTTGTCGGTGACCGAGAAGCTGATGCCTTCGCCCTGCGTGCCATCGCGCAAGGTGGTGTCGTAGATTTTAACGGCGGAACTCATGAGAAAGGACGAAGCTTGCGGCTCAGCCCTTCGCTGGCAAGCGGGGTTTGCCTGTCGTTCGTTACCCCGGAGGTCGTCGCAGCGGGTGAGTGCGAACCCCGTGCATCGTCTCGGGCGAATCGGCCATTGAACGGCTGAAAAGTCGCGCAGACTGCCAGTCTTCTCCTAGAGTTTGGCGAGCGACTTCCAGTCTGCTCCGGCAGTCGTTTTCGAGCTATGCAGACTGAAGGATGGTCATGCGTGCATCCCTGTAGCGTAACGCCCACCTGCTTTTGCAATACGTCGAGCCACCGCCGCTTCACTTACCGTTGTCCAAAAACTGCGATGCCTTCGCCTTGGCCCCCGTATTTAACTTTCCCGTGTCGGTTCGTCAGGCCAAGTGTCACCTATTAGGTGACACTTAGGTTGAGGCGCCTCTTGGGTTTTTTGCCGATTGCCAGGCTCAGGGCGCGGACGGTTGTGATTGCGCGGTCTGCCTAAGTTTACACCGCGTGGGCGTCGATAAAGGCGCGGATCGAGACCGCGTCGGCTTTGAGTAAATGTTTCTTCAACGGGCGTTGTTTTAACGTCTCCAAGCTCGGGTCTTTCGGTTCTACCCCGATCGCGGAAATAATCGTGTCGGGGAACTTAGCCGGGCTGGCCGTCGCTAGGATCAGGCTGGGACGATCTTTCGCCAAGTCGGCGAAACCGCAGGCGGTGTGCGGATCAACCACGTAACCGTAGCGCTGATAAACCGACTGGATGATCCCGGGGATCTGCGCGTCGGTGCAGCGCGAGGCGCTAAACGTGTCGCGGTCGAAGGCTTGGAATTTATACCCGCCCGTCGTCTTAAACGTCTCCATGACCTCGCGGACCTTGGCGGCGTCACGGCCCAGACTCAGGTAGAGGAAACGCTCAAAGTTGCTCGAAACCTGAATATCCATCGAAGGTGCGAGGCTGGGGGCCACCGATGAAACGCGGTAATCGCCGGTGGTGAACAGGCGGTAGAGGATGTCGTTCTGGTTGGTGGCGACCTTGAAACTGTGGATCGGCACGCCCATTTTCTGGAGCATCCAGCCGGCAAGTACGTTACCAAAATTGCCCGTGGGGACCACGAACTCAGTTTCGGCACGCGTCGCTGCGGGCAGACGCAGATACGCGTAGAGATAATAAACGCACTGCGCCAACACGCGCGCTAGGTTAATCGAGTTTACCGCCGAGAGCCGGTGGCGCATGCGGAAATCTTGGTCGGCAAAGATCTCCTTGAGCGAGGCCTGGGCGTCGTCAAACGAGCCATCGACGGCGATGGCGTACACGTTGTCCGCACCGGTGCAGGCCATCTGGCGCTCTTGGAGCGGCGAGGTGCGGCCGTCGGGATAAAGGATGAAAATCGCGGTGCCGGGTTTGCCCAGCAGTCCGTGAATCGCCGCCGAGCCGGTGTCGCCGGAGGTGGCGCCAAGCACGTTGATCGTCTGCCCGCGCACGGCGCATTGGTGGCCGTAAAGGTTGCCCAGCAGCTGGAGGGCGAAGTCTTTGAACGCGAGGGTGGGGCCGTGGAAAAGCTCCAGCACCGAGGTGCGTTCGTCGAGGCGGACGATGGGCGCGATGTCGGGGTGCGAGAACGTGGTGTAACTTTGCGCGATGAGCGTGCGCAGGGTCGCCGGCTCGATGTCGGTGGCGAAGTGTTTTAGAAACTCAAAGCACAGCTCGGCGTAGGGCAGCGGCTCGAAGCGCGCTAGGTCGGCGGCGGTGAACTGGGGCAGCGTCTCGGGCAGGTAGAGCCCGCCGTCGGGCGCTAGGCCTGTGGCAACGGCGTCGGAGAAGCTGAGGGGCGGAGTCTGTCCGCGGGTGCTTGTGAAGAGCATAGGTGAAGAAGTCAGAGGTCAGCTATCGGAGGTCAGCGGTCAGAGGTCAGAGGTCGGAGGTCAGCTATCAGAGGTCGGAGGTCAGGAGTCGGAGGTCTGACGTCTGACCGCTGACGTCTGACATCTCTCATCTGACATCTCTCCTACTCCCCGTAACGGGTTTGGTGATAAAGGACTCTGGGCGAGCGATCATCGAGCCTAACATCCGTCCGACCTCATCGAGTAGGGAGCGTAAGTGGGTGAGTTCGTTGACGGTGATGTAGCCGTGCGCTTGCGCATTGATGAGCCAGTGCTCGGTTTCGTGAGCTTCGGCGTCAGAGTCTGTGAGCTTGGCGACAAACGCAGCCTCGTAGCGGCGTTTGCCCCAGGCTTCAGCTAGGTTCGCCCCAATTGAGCGGGTTGAACGCCTGACTTGATCCGTTAATGCGTAGCGCTCTTCTATCGGCCAGGTTTTGGATAGCATGAAAACTCCTAGGCTCAGCTCGTGGGCCTTACGCCAAACGACAAGATCAGTAAAATGCCGGATCGCGGCTGGTTTGGACTGATTTCTGTCGTCTGGCATCTGACTGCTGAGTACTGCCTTTACAGCTTCTCCAGCTCGAAGGCGGCGTGGGCGACGCGGGCGGCCTCGTCGGCTTTGTCGCGGTCGATCACCACCGAGATTTTGATTTCCGAGGTGCTGATCAGCTCGATGTTGATCGAAGCGTCGGCCAGCGCCTGGAACAGCGTGGCGGCCACGCCGGAGTGGGTCTTCATGCCCACGCCAACAACGGAGAGCTTGGCAATGTTTTCGTGGATCGCGACTTGGCCGCCACCGATGGCGTCGAGCACGGGCTCCAAGGTCTTGATGGCCTTCTGGCTGTCGGTGAGCGGAACGGTGAAGGTGAGGTTGGCGATGCCGTTGCGGCCCACGTTCTGCACGATCATGTCGACGATGATGCTGGCGTCGGCCAAGGCGCGGAAGACCTTCGCGGCGGAGCCGGGCTTGTCGAGGATGTTAGAGACGATGATCTTGGCCTGGTCTTTGTCGACGGCGACACCGCGCACGACGACCTTTTCCATGTAAGCGATTTCCTGTTTCACGATGGTTCCTGGGTTGTAGTTAAAGGAGGAGCGGACTTCGAAAACGACGCCGTACTTGGCGGCAAATTCGACTGAGCGGGACTGCATGACTTTCGAGCCGGACGAGGCCAACTCCAGCATCTCGTCATAGGAGATTTCCTGGAGTTTTTTGGCGTCTTTAACCACGCGCGGGTCAGCGGTGTAAACGCCGTCAACGTCAGTATAGATCTCGCATTTGTCGGCCTGAAGCGCGGCAGCCAAGGCGATGGCGGTGAGGTCGGAACCGCCGCGGCCGAGCGTGGTGGTTTGGCCTTCGCCGTTGATGCCCTGAAAACCGGCGACGATCACGACCTTGCCCGCCTTGAGGTCGTCGGCGATGGGCTTGGCGTTGATCGTGGTGATTTTGGCCTTGGTGTGAACCGTGTCGGTTAAAATGCCGGCTTGTGCGCCGGTGTAGGAGACCGCCGGAACACCGACGCCGTGCAGCGCCATGGCGGTCAGGGCGATGGTCTCCTGCTCGCCGATGGAGAGCAGTTGGTCCATCTCGCGCTCGCTCGGGTTGGCGCACACGGCTTTGGCGCGGGCAATGAGCTCGTTGGTTACGCCGGCACGCGCCGAGACGACGATGACGAGCTCGTTACCCTCTTCGCGGATCGCCTTGATGCGCTCGGCGACTTTACGGATGCGTTCGACGTCACCAACTGAGGTGCCGCCATATTTTTGGACAATTCTAGCCATGGATTTTGGAAAGAGGTGGGTTGAAAAAAAGATCAGGCGGCGAAGTCGGCGATGCGCAGGAGTACAGGCTCGCTGACTACGCAGGACAATTTCTTGAGGCGGGCAACCGTGGCGCGGATCGCCTTTTCGTTGGACTGATGAGTCGTGAGGATGAGCGAGGCGGCTCCGGCGGTTTCGCTTGGGCGCTGGAGAACGCTAGCGATGCTCACGTCGAGCGTGGCCGTGGCGCTGGCGATCTTGGCGAGTACACCGGGCTCATCTTTGACTTCAAGGCGCAGGTAGTAACTGCCGGTGATGCTTTGCAGCGGCGTGAGGGTGGCATGGGTCTCGACAGGAGCGGGTAGTTGCCCGTTGCCCCGCTTGAGGAGAATCACGGCGTCAACGATGTCGCTGATCACCGCGCTGGCAGTCGGGTCCTGGCCGGCGCCTCGGCCGATGTAAACGGTCTCGCCCACGACGTCGCCGGTGACGGAGATGCCGTTGTAAACCTCGTTGACGTTGGCCAACACCTTGGTGCGCGGGATGAGCGTCGGGTGAACGCGCACAAACACCTCGCCGGTGTCGGCCTCGCAGGAGATGATCGCCAGCAGCTTGATCGCGAAACCGTTTTCGCGGGCGTAGGCGAGGTCGGTCTGGGTGATGTGGGTGATGCCCTCGACGAGCATTTTTTCGGTGGGCACCCAAATGCCGTGAGCAAGGAAGGCGAGGATGGAGGCCTTGTGGGCGGTGTCCCAGCCCTCGACGTCGAGGGATTCGTCGGCCTCGGCGTAACCGAGCGCCTTGGCCTCGGCGAGGATTTGGGGATACGGCAATCCCTCGCGCTCCATGCGGGTGAGAATGTAGTTACAGGTGCCGTTGAGGATGCCGTAGATGAGCTTGAAACGGTTGGCGACCAAGCCCTCGCGCAGGGCTTTGATGATGGGAATGCCACCGGCGACCGATGCCTCGAACAGGAAGTGGCCGCCATGTTTGCGGGCGGCGGCGAAGAGCTCGGGACCGTGTTTGCAGAGCAGGGCTTTGTTGGCGGAGACGACCGTCTTGCCTGACTTCAGGGCGGCCAAGGTGATCTCGCGGGCCAAGGTGGTGCCGCCAATGAGCTCGCACACGATGTGGATCGCCGGATCGGTGGCGATGGACAGCGGATCGAGGGTGAGCTTGGTCGCGGCGACGCGCACGGTGCGCTTTTTCTTGAGATCGCGGACCGAGGCGCGGGCGAGATTGAGCGTAACGCCGAGACGGGATTCGAGGGCGGCGCGGTTGGCTTCGATGTGTTTCCACACGCCTTGACCGACGGTACCGAGGCCGCAGATGCCGATGTTAATGGAGGGGACGCTCATGGGAATTGGACATCTAAGGAGGGGTTTGGCGTGCTCGTCAATTGAAGCGTTACGCGACTTTTAATGCGCTTTATCGAGCCGGCGATTCGCGGCGGATTTTAGTCGAAGTGGTTCAGCGCGGCGGGAGCTGGCGCACGGCTACGGCAAGCACGCAGGCAGAGATCACGTTAACCACGCAAACGATTAGGCGGACCTGCAGGGGTAAGCGGGCCAGGCACAGCACCAGGACTCCGGCGATTAATAGGCCGATGGCGGCGGTGATCAGGACGGGGCGGTTTTCGGAAAAGGATGCCATGAGAGCTTAAGTAACGAGTGGGAGTGAGAGCCGCAGGGTGGTGCCAGTCGGGCCGGATTCGAGCAAGGTAATGTCGCCGTAGTGGGAAAGCATAATCCGTTTGGCGATGGCCAAGCCCAGCCCCGTGCCGTCTGTGCGGCCCGAGAGAAACGAGTCGAAAATGTGCGCCCTTAATTCCTCGGGTATACCGCGTCCGGTGTCGGTGATATCGATGAGCGCAAACTCGGTTTCACTGCGTGTTTCAGTCGTGCAGCGAATGGTGATCTTGCCCCCATCGTGCATCGCCTGAGTAGAATTGATGAGCAGGTTGAGCAGCACCTGCTGGATCTGGCCTTTGTGGACTTCGACGACCAAGGGACGTGGCGGTGGCTCGAAGCGGAGCTGGATCTTGCTCTGTGCGAGTTTGAGGCGGATGAGCACGATGGTGTCGCCGACCATATCGGTCAGGGCCCAGCGCGAGTGGAGGCTGGAGGGGGCCTTGGCGAAATTGAGCACCCGCGAGACGATGGCTTCGAGCTGGTCGAGTTTTTCGCTGATAACTCTAACATCGGTGCGGCGGGGGTCGTTGGCGGGAAAATCCAGGTCGAGGTAGCCGAAGAGCAGTTTAATGACCGTGAGGGGGTTGCGGATTTCGTGGGCGATCTCGGCGGCGAGCAGGCCGAGGGTGGTGAGCTGCTCATTTTTGCGCAGCGACTCCTCGCTTTGGAAAACACGGGAGTAGAGGCGTGAGTTTTGCAGCGCCACGGCACCGAGGGAGGCGAGGGCGGCGAGCAGGCGCTTTTCGTCGTTGTTGAAGCGGTGGATGTGGTCGGTGAACACGGCGAGTACGCCGATGACCTCGTTTTCGTAAATAACGGGAGCGGCGAGCAGCGAGCGCAGCGTGGGGTCCGCCGGCATATCGACCACGTCGCGAAACTCGGGGGATTGGATGTTGAGGAATTCGATCTGGCGGCGGGTGTGCAGGGCGGCGGACAGCAGGCAGGAGGCGACGGGCAGCTCGGGAGCGGGCAGGGGGGGGGCTGCGGTGGTGGTTAACGAGATCAGGCTGAGGGTGTCGCGGGGCGCATTATACAGGTAAAAGGCGCAGGCGCAGGTGTTGGTGATAATGCGGGCGTCACGGGTGATCGTATCAAAAAGCTCCTGCTGCTCTAATTTACCCACCAACGATTGGCCTATGGTGATGAGGGATTCGAGCTGGCGGGCCTTGCCCTTAAGGTGGCGCAATTGCCAGAGCCGCTGCATGACCGCCGTGGCTTCTTCGCTGATGCGAATAAGCAGAGCGAGGTCGACTTCGTCGAAGCCGCCCAAGCGGTCGCTGTCCACGTTAATCACCCCGAGAATTTGCCCGCCGATTTCGACCATGGGCGCGGCCATTTCACTGCGCACCTCTTTGCGAATGGAGACGTAGCGCGGATCGGCGGCCACGTTGGTCACGAGTTGGGGGCGGCCATGAAAGGCGACCCAGCCGGTGATGCCTTGTCCTAAGCGAAGCGTAATCTCGTCGGCATCGCTACACAGGCCTTGTTGGACGTCGATTTCGAGTTTCCCGGTGTCGGGGTTGAGCAGGGAAATCGAGCCGGAGAAGGCGTGCAGGGTTTCGATGGTGACCGTGAGAATGGCATTGAGCGCCTCACGCGGATCATCGATTCGTCCGGCTAGGCTACTGATGCGATAAAGGGCGCGATCGGCGCGCGGATCGGTGACGGCGTCCATGGTTGGGGAGTGAGTATCCCGCCGAAAAGGCGACGGGCAAACTCAGAACGTAATGGCTGCCGGAGTATGACCAGAGGCGCCGGGTTCGACGGGCTCGGCTGGGGCTATGATCGCGGCGAGGGCGTCGCGCAGGCCATGCAGGCGAGCGGTGTCGGAGGGCGCGTCGGCTTCGGCTGGGGTGTTGTCGATGTAGAAGGTGTCAATGGCGATGCCACGTTCCGTGCCGATGCGCGCGAAGGTGATATCGTAGCCATGATCGCTGATGGTTTTGGCCAGACGGAAAAGCAGGCCGATCTGGTCGCGGGCTTGGACTTCGACGATGGTGCGCTGCATCGAAAGCTCGTGGTAAACCTCCACGGTGGGAGGGAACGAGCCGTGGTGGAGATCGCCTTTAGTGACAGCAATATACCGCGGAGCAGGCAGCTTGCGGGCCTGCGCAACGATGTCGGGATAGAGGTCCTTGTTGCTGACCAATGCCTCTTCAACGGTGCGCGCAAAAATTTCCTGAGCCTTGGCGTTCTGGACGATGCCGCGGTTGGGTTCGACCACGTAAAACGTGTCGATGGCGATGTGGTCGGCGCGCGAAATCACCTTGGCGCCGAGAATCGAGAGTCCGGCCACGCTGAAGGCACCGGCCAATTTGTAGAACAGCCCGGCGCGGTCCCAGGTGACGATATTGACCACGGTGAGGGAGCGGTTGAGGTCGTCCTTCCACTCGATGACGGGGCGCAAGCTGGCCATCGAGTTGGCCTCGTTGATGGATTTCAACAGGCGGTTAACCATGCGCAGGTGTAGGGTGATCTCAGCCTCGTCGGTGTGGATGAAATACCGCTCGGGCAGCAGGTTAAAGTGCGCTGAGATCTCGTCCTCGCTGAGGTCGCCCAGTTTTTGCGAAACTAGTTTTTGGAAGGTCATTTGCAGGCGTTCCGAGTTGCGCGTGACCAGTGTGGGGCCGTGGACCAGGTGATCGAGGGTGGCGGCATAGAGGCTGGTGTGGAGCGCGTCTTTGTAGCCGTTCCAGAGTCCTTCGGCAGTGCCGCGGGCGTCGCAAAACGTGTGCACGTAGAGTTGACGGAGCTTGTCGGTGTCGGGAACCAGTTCGGCAAATGCGGCGGCGGTATTGGGGTCATCTACATCCCGCTTCTGCCAAAAGCGTGCCATGATGAGATGATTTTTAATGACGAAGGTGACTAATTCGCTGCTTTCAGGGCTGACGCCGAGGCGTTTCAGGATCGGCAGGGCAATCACGACGCCGCTTTCCGCGTGGCCTTGGATGCCCCGGGCCTTGCCAATGTCGTGCAGCAGCAAGATCAGATAAAGCAGCGTGGGCTCGCCGGTTTCATGCAGCGCGGCGCGGTACTTGAGCGTGATCGGCTCGGCCTCGGTGAAAATGCGGTCCAGCTCGCGGATGGCGTTGAGCGTGTGAATGTCCGCCGTGTACCGGTGATAATATTCATGCTGCACCAAGCAGGTCAGCCCGTCGAATTCGGGGATGAAGCGCCCCAGCACCCCCAACTCGTGCATGAGCGCGAGCGTCGGATAAACGTTACCCGACTCGCCGAGGATCGCCTTGAAACTGATGTTCGCATCGGCCAACTCCGAGACCTTGCGCGTGATCAGCGGGAGCGATTCGCGTATCAAGGCCTGCAGTGCCGGGTCCATTTGCGCGTCGAGACTTTGGCAGTGGCGGAAAACGCGGATCATGCGTGCGCGGTCGTCGCGAAACACATTGGGGGTTTCCGCACTCAGTTCTTGGTTACGCAGGACGAAGCCGTCGAGGTGCTTGGCGCGCTCATAGCGGCGCGAGCGCACCAAGTCGCGGAAGGATTGGAACCGGCTGGGTTTTTCAACCGTGAGGGCAAGACGGCTCTCCACGGTGCGCGAAATGCGGTAAATGGTCTGCGCGGCGCGGTAATAATCGCGCATGAACTGCTCGACCCGTCCGAGCATGTTGCTGTTGGTGTAACCCAGCCCGAGGGCAATGCGTGGTTGCGCTTCTAGGTCGAGCACGTCGGTGGGGCGTTTTTTCTGCAGGTGCAGCTCGTTGCGGACGCGGTGCAAGAACTCGTAGGCGCGGCGGAAATCCCGCAGCTCATTTTGCCTCAAATACTGCTGATCGGCCAACTCCTTGAGTTCGCTGATGCCCAGTTTCACCCGCGCCATCCAGATCACGTTCTGGTAGTCGCGCATGCCGCCGACGCCGTTTTTGATGTCGGGTTCCTGGAGGAAAACCGAGTCGCCATGTTTAGCCCGACGGCTGCGCTGGTCTTCCAGCCGGGAACCGATGTAGCCCTTGGGGTCTTCGATCGTGTAATAGGCCCGGTAGCTTTGCACAAAGCCCTCGAACAGCGTGGTCGAGCCCGCCACCAGCCTGGCTTCGAGCAGGGCGGTTTTGTTTTGGATGTCCTTGCGGGCTTCGATGAAGACCTCGTCGATGGTCCGCGTGGAATGCCCCACCTTAAGACCGCAATCCCAGAGGATGTACAAAATGTCGTTGGTGAGGTGCGCCTGAAGCGGTTTGATGACCGCCTCCTTCACCTTGGACGGAAACAGGAACATGATGTCGATGTCGCTGTGCGGGCTCAATTCGCTGCGCCCGTAGCCGCCGATGGCGAGCAGCGAAACGGGTGCGGGCAATTTGCCGTTAAGCCGCTCGTAGGAGGCGATGGCGTAGTCGAATAAATGCGACAGCATCACGTCGATCATGGCACTGCGGGCGCTGGCCACAGGCAGGCCTGATTCGCCGGCGTCGTGGCGCATCCGGATCATGGCGCTTTCGAGGCGCAAGAAAGTCTTGCAGGCCGAAAGCCGCGTGGGGGTAGGGACTTCGCCGACGAAGTTAAGGCGCTCACGCGCGTGTTTATGTATGCGGCCCATCTCGGTTTATTGAGCCGATCCTCAGTGGTGAGCGGTGGGCTTGGCAAGCCGCGCGTGGGTGGAAGCCTGCGGCTTTTATGTGGCGAATGACAAGGGGATGAATCCGCACGGGGTTTGACGGCCTCGTCTTGATTAGAAGTTTAAAGGGGCCACGGTGTGCGCAGTCGCCCGAGACGAAAAAGGCGGCCGGGTTGCAACCCGACCGCCTCATCAAGCAAACCTTCACGGGCTTACTCGGTGTCTCTGTTAGACTATGCCGCCTTTGCAGGTGTCGTGGTCGATACGTCCGGGCGACTTGCTTTCAACGGCCGCACTCGGAGAGAGAGGCGATGCACCTGTGCAGTGGCGCGCGCCGCCTATGAAGATAGGTCGGCGACACGAGCATCGGCAACATGCCTACTCGTAATGACGTTCAAGTAACAGCGATGAGTCGGTTGTTCATGTTTAAATATGTATTCCGTACTTGGTTTACACAAGAGACTGCGACTAACTCAAAAAAAACGCGCATGACGAGGGTGCACCCCCGTAGATGTCCAACCCCCTCCACTAAAGTCGGTATCTCGTATGAGTTCTCCTGTATCGCATCCTTGGTCCGCCGCATCCCAGCGCTACTACGCGCACACGGCGGAGGATGCGCTGGGGAAGCGGTTGCCGGAAAGCTCGGGTAAATGGCAGCCCTTGGCCGACCACCTGCGCAACGTCGCCGAACTGGCGGCCACCTTCGCCGCCCCGTTTGGGGCCAGCGACGAGGCCCGCCTCGCGGGTCTGTTGCATGATTTGGGGAAATATCGCGCAGAGTTTCAGTCCTACTTATGCGGTGAACGCTCCAGCAGCGCGGAAACACAGCATGCCATCTTCGGTGCTGCTTGGGCTGCCGCCGAACAGAATCAAATTCCCTGCACAGCACTGGCTATCGCGGGCCACCACGCGGGGCTACACAACCAGTGTGATATCGAGGGCCTGTGCTGCAAACGAGGTCTGGCTATTCCCGAGACGATACCCGCCCTCATCACCCGTATCGAAAAAGAACTCGGCCCGCTGCCCGTCCTGCCTGCACCACCACCCTGGGTGCTGGCGGCACTCGCCAAGGGTGATGCGATGGCGGCCGAGTTTTACGCCCGCCTGCTTTTCTCCTGTATTGTGGATGCTGACCGACTCGATAGCGCGTATTGGCCGGCTCTGCCGCCCGCCGATGCACCGCTGGAAGCTGCCGTTCTAATGGCTGCTGTGCAGGCCGAGCGCACCCGAAAGGGCTCGGAAAACCCGCACAGTCCACTTGCCCCCACCCGTAATCGCATTTTCGAGACCGCTATCGACCGTGCTGTTCTCCCCACGGGCTTTTTCTCACTCACCGTGCCTACCGGCGGCGGGAAAACTCTGGCGTCGATGGCCTTCGCCCTCGCCCATGCACGCCAGCACGGGCTGCGGCGCATCATCGTCGTCATTCCTTATCTCTCCATCATTGAGCAAAATGCGGCTGAATACCGGCGCATCTTCGGCGCTGACGTCGTTCTGGAAAACCACTCCGGCGTGACCCCTGCCGACGACGCCAGCGAGGAAGAGCGCTCCCGTCTCGAACTCGTTGCGGAAAACTGGGATGCCCCGGTTATCGTCACCACCTCAGTTCAGTTCATCGAATCGCTCTTTGCCGCCAGCCCAACGCGTTGCCGCAAACTTCACCGTATCCCGCGCTCGGTGGTCATCTTTGACGAAGTGCAAACGCTGCCCGCCCACCTGCTCGCGCCGACCTTTAATGTCCTGCGTGAGCTGGCCACGAACTACGGAACCAGCTTCGTTTTTTGCTCGGCCACCCAGCCCGCCTTTCGCCGCTGTGCCTCGCTACCGGACGGGTTTCTGCCGACTGAATTGCGTGAAATCGCCCCCGACCCTGACGAGCTTTTCACTCAACTGCGCCGGGTTACCTACCGGCTCCCCGCTCCCGGAGAAACCGTGGACTGGCCCGCGCTCGCCGCCCGTCTCTCCTCTACTCCACAGGTGCTCTGTGTCGTCAACCTCACCCGCCATGCCCGCGAGCTCTGGGAGCAACTCAGCTTGCGCCTGCGTGAACTCCACGGTTTTGACCAGCAGCCCGAGGAAGCGCCGATTCATCTTTCCTCATCGATGTGCGCCCAGCAGCGGCTCGCGCTGATCGACCGCATTCGCGAGCGCCTGCGCAGCGGCCAACCTTGCCGGGTCGTTTCCACCCAGCTCATCGAAGCGGGCGTCGATGTGGACTTCCCTGAAGTCTGGCGTGCGCTTGGGCCGTTGGATTCGATCGTGCAAGTTGCCGGTCGTTGCAACCGCGAGGGCCGTCGTCCGACCGGCAACGTTCATGTTTTTTGCCCCGCCGACCACAAACAGCCTCCCGGCGTCTATCGCGCCGCCTCCGATCAAGCGGCGCTCACCTTGGCTGCTTTGGGTGACACGGCCACCGCCGCCGAGCGACTCGCTACCTCCGGCGACATTTTCCCCGGTTATTTTCAGTCGCTCTATCAGGTGGTGAACACCGACCACGCCAAGCCCGGTGAAGCGACCATCCAGGAGGACCGCAGTTACCTGCGCTACCGTGATGTCGCCCGCAAAGCCCACGTCATCGAGGACTCCGGCACCCCGGTTATTGTCGCCGGTGACCTTCGCGGCGGCGAGTGGGCGGCTCCACTCATTGAGGAGATCCGCACGCGCATCCTTGCCCCCGGCCAACGACGGTTCGAGCGCGATGACCTGCGTCGGCTCCAGCGCTTTATGGTCAACGTGCGCCACCACAAATTTCAGTTGCTCCTTTCCCGTCAACTCGTCCGCCCCCTTTTGCCCAACCTCGAACTCTACGTCCTCGACACCGCCTGTTACCATCCGGCGCTCGGCCTGCTCTTGGACAATCTCCCTCCCGACGATTTTACCGTATGAACACTGCCAATCTGATCACCCTCCGCATTTGGGGGGATTTCGCCTGCTTCACCCGCCCCGAGATGAAGGTGGAGCGCGTCAGCTACCCCGTGCTGACGCCTTCGGCCGCACGCGGCATTCTCGAAGCCGTCTTCTGGGAGCCGCAGATGTATTACCTGATCGACTCGATCCGCGTGGTGAAACGTGGCCGATGGATTTCCATTCGTCGCAACGAAGTCACCCGCGTGATCAGCTTGGACAGCGCAAAGACCTGGATGCACTCGCCGGATAAAGTCTCGCCCATTCACGCCGGCGGTGGCGCCGAGGATGGCACCCAGCGCAACATGCTCGCCCTGCAAGACGTCGAATACCTCATCACCGCCGAGGTGCGACTCACCCCCCTGGCCCAGCCCCCGCGCGACAACTTGGCCAAATACCTCCGCGAAATCGAAGGACGCGCCCGCGCAGGTAAATGCTTCCATCGCCCCGGTCTCGGCATGCGGGAGTTCGCCGCCGACTTCGACTGGGAGCCGGACGCCGACGCTGCACTCGCTCGCCGCACCGCCGAACTCGGGCCATCTGCCGCCCCGATTAACGAGCCCCTCGGCCTCATGCTCTACGACCTCTTCGATCACCGGGCCCGTGCCGCTGGTTTTCGCTGGTTGACGCCCGACGAAGAGGCCCGCCAAGCGAGCGACTTCGATCAAACCCTGCTTGAACTGAAAAAAGGCGAGCAGACCAAGCGCCGCAAAGAGTTCGGCGCTAACCGGCAGCGCTCCACCGCAGCGGTGATCAAACCCCATCCGCTTTTCTTCCAGGCCAACCTCAAAAACTCCCGCCTCGACTGCCACCCCGACCGCGTCCTCGGTCCCATCCAAGGAGGCAACTGACCATGCTGCTCAAACACCTCTACGACTTTGCGGTCTCGCGGAACCTGCTGGACGATCTGGCCTTTTCACCGAAGGCCGTGCGATGGATCATCGAACTAGACAATAACGGCAATCTCCTCGGCGCTGGACCACAAGCCACCGGCGATGACAAGCGGGGCAAGGAGTTTAGTTGCCCACAAACCACCCGCCCCAAGGTGGCCGGGGGCGTGTCCGAGTTTATGGCCGATGGACTTACAGCCGTGTTTGGCTTGGACGCCGATCCGGACGCGCCTATGCCCGAAGCGAAAAGAACGGGGCGCGATGCCAACAATGCGGCCAAGCGCAGTGATTTCTGGGCTCAAATTGAGGCAGCCCAACTAGCCCGGCCCTCGTCTGAGTTAAGCGCACTCCTCCTGTTCGGCCGACAACTCGCGGCCCGGCCCCCGAGCTTCCTTCGCTGGGGTAAAGCCACCGATGGTAAATCTGATAAGTCGGCTTGGTGGCTCACAACGGCCAGCGGCTCGGTTGCGCGGCTTGGTCCAGAAAACTTCACCTTCCGCGTTAATGGCGAGCTCTTGGTGGAAAATGAATCGCTCCGGCACTTTTGGCGGGAGCGTCACGGTAACGAAGTGGCTGCGGCGCGCAGCGGTTTTGTCACTGGGCGTTGCCTGGTTACCGGCATGGAGGACCAGAAACTTGCCCCGACCCATAACCCGAAAATTCAAGGGGTGCCCAACACCCAGTCATTCGGGGCCGCCATCGTCTCCTTTGATAAACCGGCTTTTTCATCCTACGGCTTCGATCAAAGCCTCAATTCACCGACATCCGATGAGGCGGCTACGGCGTATAGCGTCGCCCTGAATCACCTGATCGGACACACCAATCACTCAATTCGTATCGGCCAAACCTGCCTTTGTTTTTGGCCTGCGCAAACGGCGGTCGCCCAAACTCCCTTTGCATTCTTAAACCGGCCCGATCCCAAAACAGTGCGAGATTTCGTGCTCGCCCCCTTTTCCGGAATCGAGCGTGAAATCGCCCGTCGTGACCGCTTCTACGCCGTCACGCTGGCGGGTAACTCCGGCCGCATCGTCGTCCGCCACTGGATGGATATTAGCTTGGAGCGGGCGGTCGAAAATCTGCACGCCTGGTTTAAGGCGCTCGAAATCGAGCTGCCGGCCCGTCCCGCCAAGAAAGCATCCAAAGCGGTGGCCAAGGAAAAGGACTACCATCCGCTCTCCATTTACTGGCTTTCCTGCACTACGGTGCGCGAAGCCAAAGACCTCTCACCCGATATTCCTGCCCAGCTCTACCGCGCCGCCCTCGAAGGCACCGCGCCGTCTCCTTCGCTGCTCCAGCCCATCCTCAACCAGCTCCACTCCCGTCTCGTCCGCGACGACACCTACAACCTGCTCTACGACGAAAGCCGCTTCGCCCTGATTAAACTCATTCTCAATCGCAACCGCACCCCCGACATCATGGAAATTCAACCGTCACTTACCGCCGACACCGAGGACGCCGCTTACAACTGCGGCCGCCTCCTCGCCATCCTTTCCGACGCCCAAGCCAAAGCCCACGAGTTCAAGCTCGAAGGTGCCGGCGTGGCCGAACGCTACTTCGGCACCGCCGGCGTGTCGCCATCGAGCGTCCTGCCCCTGCTCATTCGGTTGAATCGACATCACATCACTAAAATCCGCAAGTCGCCCCGCTTCGGTGGCCACGAGCGGTTTATCCAGCAGCAGATCGAAGCCGTCCTGACCCTGTTCAAGCCGGCCCGCGCCGGTTTACCGCCCTCTTTCCCTCGCACCCTCGACCTCCAAGCCCAAGGCCGCTTCGCCCTCGGTTTTTACCAGCAACACGCCGCCGACGCGGCCGCCCGCCACGCAAACAAGAAAGAAAACCCCGTCACCGCCTAAGCCCCGCCTCTTTCCCTTTTTCGTTAAAATCAACCCACCACTATGAGCTCCAGCATCCTCACCAATCGTCACGATTTCCTCCTCCTGTTTGAAGTCACCAACGGCAACCCCAACGGCGACCCCGATGCCGGCAACATGCCGCGCCTCGACCCCAATACCAACCGCGGCCTCGTCACCGATGTCTGCCTCAAACGCAAAGTCCGCAACTTCCTCGAACTTTTTCCCGCCACCCGCGACAGCGCCACCGACAACGGCTTCAACATCCTGATCAAACAAGGAGCGGTCATCGAAACGGAGCAAAAGAAGGGGGAACTCGCCGCAGCCGAAAGCCTCCCCAAAGATGCCAGCGATTCCAAAAAAGCCGAAGCCGCCAAAAACTGGCTGTGCCGCGAGTTCTTCGACGTGCGCACTTTTGGCGGTGTCATCTCCACTGGCGACGGCGTGCTCAAAGGCTCTGCTTTTGGTCAGGTGCGTGGGCCCGTGCAATTCACCTTTGGCCAATCCCTGCACCCCATCACGCCGCTGGAGGTGACCATCACTCGCTGTGCGGTGACTAAAGAAGAGGACGCCAAAAAAGAGCGCACCATGGGCAACAAACACATCGTTCCCTACGGCCTTTATGCGGCCAAGGGCTATGTCTCCCCGGCTTTCGCCGAGAAAACCGGCTTCACCCAAGCCGACCTCGATGTTCTTTTCCAGGCGCTGCTCTCCATGTTTGAGCATGACCGCTCCGCCGCCCGTGGCGAAATGATCGTGCGCGGCCTCTACGATTTTGAACACGTCGGCACCCAACACGCCAATAACGCCGACCAAAATCGCCGCGAGGCCCGTCTCGGCTGCGCCCATGCCCATAAACTCATCGAAGGCGTCCAGGTTTCGCTTTCCGACGAGGCCAAAGCCTCGGGTAAATGCTTCCCCGAGTCCTTTGCCGACTATAGCGTGGTGAACACGTGGACGACCGACAACCTGCCCAAGGGCGTTAAACTCCACCTTCGCCACGAAGGGCAGGACATCGCCATCGGGCCGCGTCAAAGCTAGCCCACGCGCTGACGTCCGTGTTCTCTCACTCCGGCAGTTGCGGGGTGGTACAGTGGGGGCATCAGCGATCCAGTCATTGACCTAGCTAAGCACTTAGCTAACCTCACTCCATGCCCGTAACCAAGCCGCGCCTCCCCTCCAAAAATGGAGTTCAGCGATCATCCTCAAAACGGGGTGGGACGCAGGCCCGCCTCGTTTCGCTGGCCAACGTGGTCAATGTCCATGAGGCCAAGACCCAACTGTCCCGACTGCTCAGCCGGGTCGAGGCCGGCGAGGAAATCATCATTGCCCGCGCCGGGCACCCCTTCGCCCGGCTCGTACCGCTGGCGGCCCATGCGCCCGATGAACCGCGTCAACCGGGCCGCTTTAAAGGGATGTTCGGCGCGCTGCCCCCGGCTGAGGCATTGGCTCCGTTACCGGCTGAGTGCACCGGACTCATGACGAGCCCGACCGACCCCCTGAACTTGGCGTGAACCTGCTGCTCGATACCCATGTGGTGCTGTGGTGGCTCGATGACCACCCCCGGCTAAGTCGTGCAGCCCGTCAGGCCATTCGCAATCCTGCCAATCGGTGTTGGCTGAGCGCCGTCACGGTCTTCGAAGTCGAAACCAAGCACCGCTTGGGTAAGCTCGCCCTGCCGTCGGGACTCCAGTTGGGATGGGATAACACCGTCAAAGCCGAGCGGTGGTCGATGCTCCCGGTTGACCATGGGCATGCCCGCCAGGCAGGTCGTTATTCACTGGAGCATGGCGACCCCTTCGACCGGCTACTGGCCGCTCAGGCCGAGATCGAAAACGCCGTGCTCATCACCTGGGATCCCGCCTTCGCGTCTTTCGGCATTCGTACCTTATGGTGACAGCGACGCGGTTTCCATGACCCGATGCTAATGATCACGTTGGAAAAAGTACCGATCAGTGCGCTCAACCAGTTTCTTTACTGCCCGCGCCGCGCCTACTTGATCCACACCGAGCGCGTATTTGTGGACAACGAACACACGCTCCTCGGCACCCTCGCCCACGAGGCGGTGGACACGCCCGGCTATGAACACCGCGCTGGCTGGGAACTGCTGCGCGCCTTGCCGCTGTTCTCCGACCGTCTCGGGCTTTCCGGCAAAGCCGATCTGGTGGAGGTACGCCGCGACCCGTCTAGCGACCGCGTTGTTGAAATTCGACCGGTGGAGTACAAAAAAGGTCCGGCCCGTCGCTGGGCCAACGACCAGGCGCAGCTTTGCGCCCAGGCCCTCTGCCTCGAAGAAATGTTCGGCCTTCATATCGAGTCCGGCCTTATTTTCCATGTCGCTTCCGCCAAGCGTACCGAAGTGGTCTTCGATGAAGGGCTGCGCGCCCTCACCGTGGCGACGTTGGCCGCCCTCCGCACTACTCTCTCCCAGTCCTGCTCCCCGCCAGCGGTCCTGCGGCCCCAGTGCGACGGTTGTTCACTGCGCGGAGTCTGTCTGCCCGAAGCCTCGGCCCTGCGCCGAGTATGGCTCTACGAACCACGCGATTACGCTTAATTCTTTCACCCGAGGCCGCACCGCTCATGGCTCAAACGCTACAAAATGTTCTCTACCTGCTCACCCCAGGGCTCTCGTTGCGCCGCGACGGCTTGGCCCTCCGTGTCGAACAGGACAAGCAGCTCAAGCTCTCGTTGCCGGTCCATAATCTGGAGTCGGTCTTCGTCTTTGGGGCTGACATCTATGTATCGCCCTCGGCTATGCGCCTGTGTTGGGAGCACGGAGCCAGTGTCTGTTATTTTACCGATTGGGGGCGGCTGGAGGCACGGGTCGAGGGTGTGCCGCAGGGATCAATGATGCTGCGCCGGGCGCAACATACGGCGGCCAGTAACCCCGCCCGGTCGGCTGGGCTGGCGCGAAGTTTCGTTGCGGGGAAGCTGCATAACGTGCGCTGGTTGTTGTCCCGTAGTGCCCGCGACGCCGCAAGTGACGACGATCGTGAGCTGCTGCGCACAGCGGCCGATGCCCATGCCCACCTGTTGCGTGAACTCGGTCGCACGATTGAAGACCCCGATGTTATTCGCGGGCTGGAGGGCCGGGCGGCGGCACTGCACTTTGAAGTGTTTTCCCGTCACCTGCGGCCGGCGCTGCGCGAGGTATTTCCCTTTGACGGGCGTAATCGGCGGCCGCCACGCGATGCGATCAACGCCTTGCTGTCGTTCTTGTATGCGTTGTTGCGCCATGACTGCGTTACAGCACTTACAGCCGTCGGCCTCGATCCCTTTGTAGGTTTTCTTCACACCGACCGAGCAGGGCGGGAGTCGCTGGCGCTGGACCTGATGGAGGAGTTTCGCCCTTGGGTGGAGCGACTGGGACTCACCTTGCTCAATCGCGGCGAACTCAAGGCGGCTCATTTTGTCGAACGCGATGGCGGGGCTGTGGATTTGACCGAGGCGGCGCGTAAAATCCTGGTGTCGGCTTACCAGCAGCGTAAACAAGAAGAGGCCGTTCACCCCCTGTTTCTGGAAAAAGTAAGGCACGGGCAACTGGTGTTTATCCAGGCGAAGTTATTGGCCCGGGCATTGCGTGCCGAGATCGACTACGCCCCGCATCTTTTTAGTTAAACCCCGTCATGTTTTTACTCATCACCTACGATGTTTGTACGCGCGACGAACGCGCCGGGGCCCGTCGATTGCGGCGTGTGGCCAAGGCCTGCACTTCGTTTGGGGTGCGGGTGCAAAAATCGGTTTTCGAGATGCAGCTCGGCCAAAAAGAATGGGTGGAGTTAAGGGCGCGGCTATTGGCCGAAATCGATGTCACGCAGGACTCGCTGCGGATCTATTTTATCGACCAATCAGCCAAGGATCGGATTGAACACCATGGAGCGCTTCAGCCGGTGAATGTGGTGGAGGACACGCTCGTGTTGTAGTGTGGTTGAGCGAACCGGTCGCCTCGCCGGGGCCCGCACCCTTTCGCATGGGGGTGAACTTTAGAGGAGAAATGAACTCTTCCAGCGCAGATGAATACCGTTCCGTCTTTCTGTTCTTTGACATGTTCGCAAAATCGACTCAGAACTCCTTAGCAATCAGCCTGAAAACTGGTTCGCGATCGCCCCGGTCTTCGGATCGGGGCGCGGATTGAAACGAGCGGATCGGCGGGGATACTCGCGCCGTCGGATATCGCCCCGGTCTTCGGATCGGGGCGCGGATTGAAACATCAGTAGCCTTGCACGGTGGCGTCGATAAGAGCATCGCCCCGGTCTTCGGATCGGGGCGCGGATTGAAACTGACTGGTTGGCGCGTGCGTCTGTCGATGGCACATCGCCCCGGTCTTCGGATCGGGGCGCGGATTGAAACTGTTGCAATGAGCCCTGATTACAACGTGGTCACAATCGCCCCGGTCTTCGGATCGGGGCGCGGATTGAAACCGACACGGTGAGCGATAAGGCGCGTGGTGCGCTGATCGCCCCGGTCTTCGGATCGGGGCGCGGATTGAAACTTTTACGAGGCGTGTGGGGTCTTGTGCTAGTGGAATCGCCCCGGTCTTCGGATCGGGGCGCGGATTGAAACCGTGGCGATTCCGCCGGTCGTTCTCGCGTTGCTGCATCGCCCCGGTCTTCGGATCGGGGCGCGGATTGAAACTCCCAAAGGCCGATTCCGGTACGGGTGGCGGCCCATCGCCCCGGTCTTCGGATCGGGGCGCGGATTGAAACGATATTGATGGCGGCGGGTCTCATGGCTCTTTAATATCGCCCCGGTCTTCGGATCGGGGCGCGGATTGAAACCGAGGATCGGTTTGAGTGTTTTTCCCATCTATCCATCGCCCCGGTCTTCGGATCGGGGCGCGGATTGAAACCCACGATGAACTCAGGCGCCGCCACCGTGCAGACCATCGCCCCGGTCTTCGGATCGGGGCGCGGATTGAAACCGTGGTGTGCTCGAAGGGAACACACAGGCGGATGCATCGCCCCGGTCTTCGGATCGGGGCGCGGATTGAAACTCAAGTCATCGGGGACCGCATCAACATGTTGGAAATCGCCCCGGTCTTCGGATCGGGGCGCGGATTGAAACCTGTGTGTTGTGTGTTGATTTTCTGACGGAAATTATCGCCCCGGTCTTCGGATCGGGGCGCGGATTGAAACTTTTACTATTACTGAGGCTGCTGTACTCGATCCAATCGCCCCGGTCTTCGGATCGGGGCGCGGATTGAAACAAGCAAAAACCCAATCAAGGCGCAGGAACCGAATATCGCCCCGGTCTTCGGATCGGGGCGCGGATTGAAACACTGGCTGAGATTGGTGGCGATGTCGTTGGCCGTATCGCCCCGGTCTTCGGATCGGGGCGCGGATTGAAACCTGGTTATCAGGTGAAGCGGTAGCAATCAAAACGATATCGCCCCGGTCTTCGGATCGGGGCGCGGATTGAAACTGAATTACGAGATGAGCCGTCAGACATATAAACAATCGCCCCGGTCTTCGGATCGGGGCGCGGATTGAAACCGTGGTTTAAGGGGGCCTGTGCTTGGCTGCTTGTTATCGCCCCGGTCTTCGGATCGGGGCGCGGATTGAAACCGTAAATCTTACAACAGCGAGCCAACGCCTAACGATCGCCCCGGTCTTCGGATCGGGGCGCGGATTGAAACCTCGGCACGGGCTCCATGCAACCTTACATCCCCGATCGCCCCGGTCTTCCAGCGCCGATTCATAGCGGGAAGTTTACCGAGGTAAGTGCGCGGAGCGCGCGACGGTCATGATTTTCGGACATGTGGGCGATAAAGTCGGAGGTATAAAGGTGGCGTTTTTTAGTTCGTTGACCGCGCCAGTGCATGAACAGGCTGTTGGCCCAGCGGTTGAACATGCCGTGGATGCGCACCGCGTTCGGGCGGCGTAATCGGCAGCGATCATCCTGGCGCGAGGCGTCGAGGCGGGCATGCAAACCGGTCTCGATTCCCCAGTGCGCAATGTTGACCTCCAGCCATTGGGCGGGAGTCAACTCGGCGGCGGGGCGACTGGTGATCAGCGCCACGGTCTCGGTGGGCTTGCCGTGGCG
Source organism: Opitutus sp. (assembly GCA_024998815.1). NCBI lineage: Bacteria > Pseudomonadati > Verrucomicrobiota > Opitutia > Opitutales > Opitutaceae > Opitutus > Opitutus sp. The sequence continues at coordinate 1,023,604 of JACEUQ010000001.1, read as the reverse complement.
TTTTCGGCAGATTCTCGCGGCTTGCGCCACCAGGGGGAAGCAGGCGCTTTCCGCGCTCAACTCGCGCGCCACCAGGGTGCGCGTCACGGGGTGCTTCTTTTCCTGGGTGGTACGTTGCTCGGCAGCGGGATCTTTTAACGGGTCAAAAAAGGGGCGCCCGGATCGGGCACTTGCGCTGCTACGATTTTCTGCAAGCCGGGCTGATTGCCTTTGACGGTGAACAGGTAGTCGCCGCCATGCTCCAGTACGATCGCCCGCGCGGTGTCCGCCTGGGTATGCAGGGCATCAAGGCTCACGAGTTTATCGACCAAATCGAGTCTCTCACACAGGGCGCGGGCGGCGGGAATCTCGTTACTTTTTTCGGCGACGACCTCGCTGCCGAGATAAAACAAGCTCGGCGAGGTAACCGCGGTCACGACGTTTTGTCCGCCGCTGTGCTTGGGGACTTTGCCGTCGATGACCACGATCTCGGTGGCGGGAGGCTCGCCTCGCACCTGGCGTTGGTGGGCGAGTAAAACCTCCTCGATGCGCGCGGCCTGCACACGGGCGAACAGACGGCTGAAGGTGGGCTGGCTGGGAGCGCCGTATTTGCCGCGGCGGCGGATCACCCCGAGGGCTTGGCGTTGGACCGGGGAGAGCCGGCGGGCGAAAGCGGCCAGGTCACGTTGGCCGCGGGGTGCTCCGGCCAGATAGGCCGCCGCCGTGATCGCCAGCAGCGCGTGCAAGGGATAGGCCCCGATGTAGGCGCGGTATTCAGGCACTTGCCGGAAGGCCTCCGCCAGGCTGATTAAATCGGGGGCCTTCAGGGTACTTCGCACCGGAACTTTCGCCTCCACCGCAGCCAGCGAGGGTTTGATCTGCCCTGCCTGAAGAGCTCTCCGGGCCCGGGGCTCCAGCTCGCGCACAAACAAGCGCTTGGGCTTGGCGTGGTGCTCGTAGTAATCGCGCGACTTACGCGTGTTGCCCTTGGTCAGGCCCAACTCGGTCCACCCGGATGCCTTGTATACACTTCCCGTAAAACGCTCGGGGTCGACGAAGGTTTCCACGACGAGCACGGGGTGCTCGTAACGCGACTGCCAGTCGGCACTGAGCCGGCCGAGCACCCGGCTCAAAACCGCCGAGCCCAAGTTGGGCACCGCCGGCTTGGGCAGCAGCAGGAACCGCACGTTGTTGACCACCAGCGCCAATCGGCGTCGGCGCTGTTCGCCACTCCAGCCAATCCACGCCTCCCGGCCGCGCAGGTGCAGCGCCGCCGCCGCAAACACCAGCACCGCCACCCAGGTGCCCTGCGCATCGCTCACCGCGTACAGCAGCCGCTCGCCCACCGGTTTCACCGCGCCCAGATAGTGATGCTCCTCAAGCAGCCCCTGCGCTCGGGCGTTTAACTCGGGGCTGTCTAGCACCTGCACCTGCAAGTGGCGCAGCGAAATCACCTCCCCTTGGGGGTTCGACGGGTTCGTTTCGGCCGGCATCATTCACCCAGCCAAAATGAATTCCTGGGGCTTGTCCCGCTTATTCCGCTCCTTTGTTAGTATTCAGGTGTTTAGCTGTTCAATGAATCGGCGGTGCCGGTCTTCGGATCGGGGCGCGGATTGAAACGGGCCCTTCACCTAGGCGGCCCCAGGTTTGGATAAATCGCGCCCAGCCCACCCATCGTGGCGTTGGATGGAGGTTGGGAGCGGCGAAAGAGTTGCGGCTCTTATTTGGGCAGGGGGACCTCTTGATGTTTAACTATGCGCGCACGCGCATGGTTTCGCCGGTCCCAAATACCGACGCTTGCCAGCGCTCGCGGGCGCCGGTTGGCTCGCGGGCTTAATTTTTTACGACCATGCCCGAGATCACCAAGAGCTACGAAGCCCGCGACGTTGAAGCCAAATGGTATGCCGCCTGGCAGGAAGCCAAGTGCTTCGCCGGCCATGCCGCCCCCGGCCAGGAGACTTACTCCATCGTCATCCCGCCGCCCAATGTCACCGGCATCCTGCACATGGGCCACGTCCTCAATAACACCCTGCAGGACGCGCTCATCCGCCGCGCCCGCCTCGAGGGCAAGGCCGCCTGCTGGATCCCCGGCACCGACCACGCCGGCATCGCCACGCAGACGATGGTGGAAAAACACCTCAAAAAAACCGAGGGCAAGGGCCGCCGCGATCTCGGCCGTGAGGAGTTTCTCAAACGCGTGTGGACGTGGCGCGACGAGAAGGGCGACCATATCTTAAAACAACTGCGCGAACTCGGCTGTTCCTGCGACTGGGACCGCACCCATTTCACCATGGACCCCGGCTACTCGAAGGCCGTGCTCACCTCGTTTGTGAAGCTGTTTAACAGCACCGACGAACAGGGCCGCGCCTGCATTTACCGTGGCAAACGTATGGTCAACTGGTGCCCCGCCTCGCTCACCGCGCTCTCCGACGAGGAGGTCGAGATGCGCCCGACCAAGGGTTTTATGTACCGTTTGCGCTACGAGCTGGTCGAGCCGTCCACCACCACCGACGCCGAGGGTAACGTCACCCCGCTGACCCACCTCATCCTCGAAACCACGCGCCCCGAGACCATCGCCGCCGACGTCGCCGTGGCCGTCCATCCCAACGACTCCCGCTACACCCATCTCGTGGGTAAAAAGGTCTGGCGTCCCCTCGGCGAGCGCGTGCAGATCCCGATCATTGCCGATGAGGCGGTCGATCCCGCCTTTGCCGCCGGTGCGCTCAAGGTCACCCCGGCCCACGACAAGGTCGATTTCGAGATCGGCCAGCGCCACCAACTCCCCGTGATCGACGCGCTCAACGCCGACGGCACGATGAATGAATTCGCCGGTCCCGAGCTGGCCGGAATGGAGCGTTTCGCCGCCCGCAAAAAGGCCGCCGAGCTGCTCGAAGCCAGCGGCAATCTCATCGAGGCCAAGGCCTACGAAAACAACGTCGGTTATTCCCAGCGTGCTGGCGTGCCGATCGAACCGCGCCTCACCCAGCAGTGGTGGTTGCGTTATCCGCGCGTCGAGGAGGCCAAGCAGGTTGTGCGCGACGGCCTCATCCAGATGCACCCCGAGCGCTGGTCGAAGGTTTACCTCAACTGGCTCGATAACATTCAGGACTGGTGCATCTCCCGCCAACTCTGGTGGGGCCACCGCATTCCGGTTTGGTACGCCAAGGGCGTCGACCGCGAAAAACTCACCGAGGCCGACCTGCGCGATCCGAAGAAAATCCACGTCTCGCTCGAAGGCCCCGCCGATCCCGATAACTGGATGCAGGAAGACGACGTGCTCGATACCTGGGCATCGTCCTGGCTGTGGCCTTTTGCCACCCTCGGCTGGCCTGACGCCGAGGCGCAGGCCAAGGCCAACTTCGCCCAGTTCTACCCGACCACCACGCTCGCGACCGGTGCCGACATCATCTTTTTCTGGGTCGCTCGCATGATCATGGCTGGCCTCGAATTCGCCAAACCCGGCGCGCCCGTGGAGGAACGCATTCCGTTCAAACACGTTTATTTTAACGGCATCGTGCGCGACAAGCAGGGCCGCAAGATGTCGAAAACCCTAGGTAACTCGCCCGACCCGCTCGACCTCATCCAAAAGTACGGCGCCGACGGCCTGCGCTTCGGCCTGCTGCAAATGGCACCGCTGGGCCAGGACGTGAAGTTCGACGAAGACCGCATCGAGAGCGGTAAAAACTTCAGCAACAAGCTCTGGAACGCCTGCCGTTTCCGCCAGATGAACGGTGCCATGAGCGACAACTCCTCGCTCGGTGTCATCCTCGCCCGCCTAGACGCGACCAAGCTCGACGACGACGACCATGCGTTGATCGCTGCGCTGCTCGACACGATGAAGACCGTCGAGCGCGGGTTCACCGACTTCGAATTCGCCGGCGCCACCCAGCGCCTGTATTCGTTTTTCTGGAACGATTTTTGCGACTGGTATGTCGAGGTTGCCAAATCCCGAGTGCAGGACCCGGCGGTCAAAGACCACGCGCTCGCGATGCAGGACTTGGTGATTCGCCAATTCCTGCTCCTGTTTGAACCGTTCGAGCCGTTCATCACCGAAGAACTCTGGTCGCTACTCGGCTACGCGGCCCCCGGAAAACCCTTCGTGCAAGACGCCCGCATCGAGTCGCCCGCCGACTTGGTCGCCACGCTCCACGTTCGCGGCATTCAACTCGACGCGCATGCCTCCGGCCGCGTGGAAACGCTCAAGCAGTTCGTGACCCTTGCGCGCCAGTTGAAGACCGACCAAAACGTCGGCCAAAAGCGCGACGTTAAATTCCTCGCCCTCGGCACGGACACGGCTTGGAGCACGTTGTCCGCCGCGTCGGCGAAGCTCACGCGGTTGGTTGGCGCGGCCGAGATTACCCGGACTGCCGCCGAGCTCGCGTTGCCCGCGATTGTCACGCCCTTCGGCACGCTTTTCGTCGATACCGGGGTGAAGGTCGACGCGGCGGCCGAACGGGTGCGTTTGACCAAGGAGCTCGATACGGTGGGCAAACACATCGCGGGCACCGAGGCGCGTTTGGGCAATGTGACCTTCACGAGCAAAGCTCCGGTGGCGGTGCTCGACGGCGCGCGCAAGCAACTGGCCGAGTTGCAGGCGAAACGTGACGAAATCGCCCGCCTACTGGCCTCGTTGTAAGCTAAATCCCCTGTCGAAAGGTGGATTTAACCCACTCCAAAAGAGCGGGTTATTTTATTTATCCACCTTTAACTTTACTTAGGACATAAAGTAATCAGGTTTTGACCCTTAATGAATTCCGTTGTCCCCACTGCTGTGCCCGCCGCCGACACCCCTGATCTTGAACGTGCGACGGCGGAGGCTCGGGTGCGCTGGGCGGTGGACACCTATGGAGACGGTTTGGTGCTGACCACCAGTTTTGGCATCCAGGCGGCGGTGATGTTGCATTTGGTGACTCGGATCGTGCCGCAGATTCCGGTGATTTTTATCGATACCGGCTACCTGTTTCCCGAGACGTATCGGTTCGCCGCTGATTTGACCAAGAAGCTTAATCTCAACCTCAAGAGTTACGTGCCGGCACAGACTGCGGCGCAGCAGGAGGCGCTGTACGGCAAACAGTGGGAGCTCGGTCTCGACGGGCTGAAGCGCTACAACCACCTCAACAAGGTCGAGCCGATGGACCGCGCTGTGCGCGAACTGGGCGCTACCGCTTGGCTCGCCGGGTTGCGCCGCACGCAAGCCAGTACCCGTGGCCAATTGCCGGTGGTGCAGCATCAAAACAAGGTCACCAAAGTCCACCCGATCATCGATTGGGACAACCGTACGATCCACCAGTACCTGACTGAGCACGGGCTCAATTATCACCCGCTGTGGGAAGAGGGTTATGTGTCGGTCGGCGACTGGCACAGCACCTCGAAACTCGAGGCCGGTATGACCGAGGAGCAGACGCGCTTCGGCGGACTCAAGCGCGAGTGCGGGCTGCACGAGAGCTCGGGCCGGGGCGACTTCCAGATCTGAGGCGGTTTCCCGTTCAACGCCATACAAGCGAACCGTTTTAACCGCTAATGAACGCTAATGGACGCTAAAAAAACGAGGCAACGATCTCTGAACTTAGCGTAAATTAGCGTTCATTAGCGGTTAAAATTCCGAAGTTTGGCTTTCCCCCGTAGTTTCCGCCTGCGTCTCCGGCCAGCGGGAGAGAAACGCCAACTGGGCTTCGCGGTCGGGCACCGCTTCGTAACCTTCACGGGTTAAAAATCGCAGCGGATACCCCGTTTCCAGTGCGGTTACGGTCACGCTCTCGGCTTCTAGCGCAAATGCGGCCCGCCAAGCACCGCAGCCGATTTCAAAGCCGCCCGACGGCCGTTTGCGGATTCGTCGCGTGCGGTGCGGCGAGGGATCACGCGAAAGCAGTTCGATGAGCCGCGGAGTGAAATCGACTCTGTGCTCCGCGCGCAACCACTGCGCCTGGACTTCGGCGAGGGGGGCGAAGGTAACCGTGAATGGAGCTGGGGCGTTGACCAGGGTATCCACTTCGTCGATCCAGCCGGCCTTTGCCGCAGGGAACGAATCGTAGGCGGGCACGTAGGGTTTTACATCGAAGACCGGCGTGCCTTCGACCAAGTCGCAGGCGCCGAGCAGCAGCCTGCGCCCCTCGACGCCGAGGAGACGCACGGGAGTCATGCCGAGCGGGTTGGGGCGGTGCGGTGAGCGGGTGGAAAAAACGCCCCGGCGCTGTGAAGGGCCGCGTGGGGGCAGCACCAGGGGCCGCCACGTCTCGTTGCGATGAAACCACCACAACAGCCACACCCGGTCGAAGCCGGCAACGTCCTGCAGCGCTTGCTCGAAGTTTACCCCAGGCAGTAATTCCAAGACGTTGCACTCCGCGTCACCATCGGTGGGTTGGTGGCGCGCGTGGAATTTCACCTGTTTGCCGGTGCGGATGAAGCCGATCGGCTTGAGCGTAAGAGAGTCTGACACGCGCTCAACATGGACAACCCGCCGCGGGCGAAGCGATGCGTTTTTACGGTGGGAGGCAACTCGCCCTGGTGGCCAGTTATACTCATAGCGTTCTACGGCATCCCTTAGCTCGCTCACTCTCAAGGCCACACGCTTCGCGAACACACTCCTCGTGGCCTTGAGCGTGAGCTCAAGGTCTTTACCCAAAGGTATCCGCGCCCCCAAGAACCAGGTTCTTTAAGCTCATCTTGAACACGAATTGGTATTAGTCGTGTACCTTCGGAGGGCGTTTAAGTTAAACGATAGTCACAAGCGAGCGCCTAGGTGTGCAACACCGTGATCTATCAGGAAGCCTTGGCTTTATTGGGCTCAATGAGGCCGACATCGAGGGCGTAGCGGGTGAGGCTGGCGACATCGTGGAGGTTGAGCTTGCGCATGAGATTGGTGCGGTGGTTGTCCACAGTCTTCACGCTGATATCGAGTTTGCAGGCGATCTCCTTGGTGCTGTTGCTCTCGGCGACCAGTTGGAGGATTTCGCGTTCGCGATCGGTGAGGAAGTCCGCGGTGGCGCTGGAGGCGGGGTTGGCCACCACGTTGCGCAGCAGAGAGGCAACCGCCGGGCCGAAATAGGTGCCGCCATTGGCGACGGTTTCCAGGCCTTTTTTGAACTCGAAGAGGCCGGCGGTTTTTTCGACAAACCCGTGGGCGCCCGCCTCGAGCATCTCGCGAACCAGCACCGGATTTTCGTGTCCAGAAAAAACCAGTACGCGCACGTTTTTGAGCTGTTTGGACAAACGCCGGAGCAGGTCCACGCCATTGAGGCCGGGCAGCTTGGCATCGAGCACCAAAAGATCGGGTTTTACCTCCATGCACAGGTTAAGGGCGTTTTGGCCTTCACCGCTTTCGCCGACCAGTTTGTAGTTGGGGTCGAGGCGAAGAATTTCCACTGACATCTCACGGATGGCGGTCTGATCTTCAATGATGACGAGTCGTTTCATACAGAAGGGGCGGAATGAATAAAACAGGGCGGGGGTTTTACTAACATCGGTCCGAAGTAATAAATCTGAAGTCGTAGATTAGAATTACACGACAAATTTTTTTGTTAATAATTTCGAGGGTGGGCCGATAACAAGTAGCATAACACGATGAAAGGAGATCAATTGCGCATCCACGGGTGGCTGATGGGGGCAGGCTTGTTGCTGACCGGTTGCGTGAGCACGCCGGAGCACACGCCCAGTCTCAAGCCGGTGCCTTCGTCGGATGTGGGCCGGCTGCAGGCCTGGCAGGACGCGGAGCAGGTTTCGGCCCGCCAATCCGGCCGGGAGACGGTGATCGGCAGCGGGGATTCGATGCGGCCCATTTACGGGGATCGCACCGTGTTGGTGTTGGCCCCGATCGATTACGCCAATCTTAAGCCCGGAATGCAGATCGGTTACGTTAACCGCCACGGGCGACGGGTCGTTCACGTGTTACTCGCGCCCGGCAACGACGGCTGGCGCGTGCAGGGGTTAAACAACGAGTCCGAGGACCGCGAGCGGGTGACGCGTTACAACCTGATCGGCGTGGTCTACGCGTCCTTCGCCACGGATGGCGCGCTGAAGTAAGGGCCATGCGCCGTTTGAGCCGAGTTTGACGGAACCGGGCCGGGATGACGGTGGGCGATGGCTTTTGGGTGGAAAACACCCTGCGCGCACGCGCAAGGCCACGAGGCGGGTTAACCAGTACGGCGGCTCAGGATTCGACGGCAACGGCGGACTTGGAAAAGCCCGTTGGCATGACCCCGTCGGAATTCATTTCTTTGAGGATGCTGCCGATGTAGGGGATGAGTTGTTTTTTCCGGCTGACGATGCCCGGGGTGTCGAAAATCTCGTCCTTTTGCACCGCCGTATAATTGATTCGGCTGATGAACTCGGCCTCACCCTTGACCAGTAGCAGAGAGTTTTGGGTGTTGATGTCGGTGATGAGCACGCAGGCGAACAAGAGCGACTCCTCCGTGCGCAGGGCTTGCAGTGCATCGGCGAGCTCGCGGGAGTGCTTCCAAAAGTTGCCAAATCCGAGTTCCTCGATCTGGGAAACGGCGAAGCGCGTGCCGTCTTCCTCGTAGATTTTGAAGTCGGAGCGGATGACTTTTTCGGGCGGGTTGGCCAGGATCACCGAGCCGGAGTTGAAGAGTTCAGTGGCGAGTTCGCGCGAGTTGACCCCTGCGATCTTGGACAGCCAGGTGAGAATGATGCCGTCCTTTTCCGTGGTGGTCGGGCTGTTGAGGTGGAGGGTGTCGGAGATGATGCCGCTCATCATGATGCCGGCGATGTCGGGGGAGGGCACGAGTCCGTCGCGGCGGAACAAATCGGCGATGATGGTGCAGGTGGAGCCAACCGGCTCGTTGATGAAGAGGATCGGGTGCTGGGTGTTGAGCGAGCCGAGGCGGTGGTGGTCGATGATTTCGACGATGGTCACTTGGTCGGCGCCGCTCACCGCTTGCGTCATCTCGTTATGGTCGACGAGCACGAGGCGGGTTTTAACCGGTTTGAGCACGTCGGTGCGGGTGAGGATTCCCTGCAGTTTACCTTCGTCGTCGACGACCATGTAGGAGGGGATCGTCGAGGTGGATAATTTCTTGCGCAGCTCGCCGATGCGCAGGTCGGCGCTGAGCGAGGCAAACTTGCGGTCGACGAGTCGCTCCAGCGTGGTGGCGCTGCGGATGATCCAGGCGGTGGTGGCCGAATCGTAGGGGCTCACCATCAGGGAAACGCCGGCGGCCTTAGCCGCGAGAATAACATCGGCATCGACCGGCAGGTTGCCGGTGACGACGAGCACGCGTACGCCCAGTTCGATGGAACGCTGCTGAATATCGCGGCGGTCGCCCACGATGATGATGGTCTTGTTGAAGGGAATGCCTTCGCCGGCGGAAACGGTGCCGAAGGACTTTACGTCCATGGCACCGACGCGCACGAAGAGTTCCTCGGCAAAATCAGGGCGGTCGACGTGGATGGTCACGGCCTTAAGGGCGCGGGAGATGTTGGCCAGTGAGGTGAACACCTTGCGCATCTCGCGCGGCTCGCGGAGTTGGGGGACGAAAAAACTTCCCAGTTGGAACACGGAGACCGAACCGATGACGCGGTTGTCCTCGGCGACCACGGGCAGGGTACGCACATCGTGTTGGTCGATGATTTCGAGGGCCTCGGCGCAAGTGGCAGTTTGGCAAACTGAGATGACGTCGCGCACCATCAGGTCACGTACGCGTGGGGTGACATCGCTGATGTAAACCGGCAGGGGTTGGTGGAATCGGGTGAGAATGGTGTCGATGCGGGCGTTGGAATTACCGCAGCGCGCGGGGAGGAATCCGCTCTCGCCCTTGGCCTCTTTGTAGGAGGCGTAGGCGATGGCCGCGCAAATGGAGTCAGCATCGGGGTTCTTGTGTCCGATGATGTAGGTGGGGTTGGCGGCGGCAGCGGTGCTCATGCGTTAAAAGTGGGAGATATTGAGTGATTATGGCGTGAGGTTTGGTGTGCATGGACCACTTGGTCGAGTCACTACGAAAAAAAAGGCCCAGCAATTATTTGCTGGGCCGGAATCACGTGAAGTAGTGGGGTTTAGGTGCCGGAGCCATTGCCAACAGCATCACCCGCATTCGCGGTGGAGAGTATCTTTTTCGCTGAGGTGATCGTATCCTTGATACTGTCCGTTGCTGAACCGCTAGGTTGCGAGAGTGAACCGGCGGTGGTTTTGAACCAAGAGACGTTGCCGCCGATAAAGCCGATGTAGCCGCCGTCATCCTTATAGACACCTTTGGTGGGTTCCCATGTGCCGCTTTTGTTCAAGCCACGGGTAAATACCAATGGAGTGGTTGAGCTATCCCCGAGTTTTCCGCCGGCGACAACCGCCACGCTGAGATCGCTTAAGCCCGTGAATGCTGTATCAACGCTCTTAGACCCGTTTTCAACCTTATAGATGGTTGCGGGGGGCGCGATGTCGACGATGTCGTTTTTGGCGATAAAGAAGTACGGGTCGTTGATATCAGCACTGGAGGCGACTAAGTATCCCCATTGGGCGGCACTGGTAGATGCAGCGACGGTCGGGAATTTGTCCTTGTTGTCGTTGGCATACATGATCGCCGATTGGACGAGCTGTTTGATGTTACTCATGTCGACGACGCGCTGGGCCTTTTCGCGTGCTTTGCCGACGGAGGGAATAACAATAGCGGCAAGAATACCGATGATCGCGACGACGGTCAAAAGCTCGATCAGGGTAAACGCTGCGGTGGAACGACGGGTGGTTTTAAGCATGGGGAATGATCAGAAGGGTAGTTGAACTGGGTATGACAAAGAGTTGCGCGCGGAGTTGCGGGGACTCAAGAAGAAATTCCCTCCGAGGCTGGACAAAATCGGGCGAGGCTTTCTACGCTACGCGCCAATGAAAATTTACCTCGATGGGAAATTCGTGGACGAGTCTGAAGCCAAGGTCTCCGTGTTCGATCACGGCCTGCTCTATGGCGACGGTATTTTTGAGGGCATCCGTCTTTATGGCGGCAACGTATTCCGCCTCGAGGAGCATCTCGAGCGCTTGGAGTATTCCGCCAAGGCGCTGCTCCTCAAGATGCCGTGGTCGCGCAAGGAAATCTCCGACGCTACCCTCGAAACCTGCCGCCAGAACGGCCTGACCGACGGCTACATCCGCTTGGTGGTGACGCGCGGTGTGGGTGACCTCGGGCTGTCGCCCTGGCTGTGCCCGGTGCCCTCGATCTTTATTATCGCCAGCAAGATCGCGCTTTATCCCGCCGAGCATTACACGACCGGCTTGGCCATCGTGACGGTGGCAACGCGCCGCATCAACTCCGCCGCTCTACCGCCAGCCGTTAAGTCGCTCAACTACCTTAACAACATCCTTGCTAAGATCGAGGCCCGCCAGGCGGGCGCCTTGGAGGCGATCATGCTCAACGATCAGGGCTACGTGGCCGAGTGCACTGGCGACAATATCTTCATTGTCCACAAGGGCTGCATCATTACTCCCGCTGCTTCGCAGGGAGCGCTTAAGGGCATCACCCGCTCGGCCATCGTGGACATCGCCGCCGAGTTGAGCATCCCGCTGCGCGAGGCCGACATGACGCGCTACGATGTATGGAACGCCGACGAGTGCTTCCTGACGGGCACCGCCGCCGAGGTCATTCCGGTGGTCAAGCTGGATGGTCGCGAGATCGGCACGGCCAAGCCGGGCCCTATCACCCTGCGCGTTCTGGAGGCCTTCCGTCGCCGGGTTCTGATCGAGGGCACCCGCCTTTGATTTGCGCCCAATCCAGCCCGAACCCGCGCAGCCTGCGGCCGGTTGACGCCGGCCCAGGCAGTGGCGGTGGGGCGCTCGGGCCCATCGGTTTCAGCGGTGATTTAACCGAGGCAAGCAGGACGTTTTTTTCGTCCGTTGAGGCCTTGCGCAGGGCGGGCGACCTGACTTGGCACGTGGAGTGCAAGGATTAAAACTTTAACTATTTAGCTAAATTATCCGCATTCGGCTTAAATTCTACGACATCGAGTCGAAGTTCTGCTTAGAAGTGATAAACTATTCTCATGGCCAGCCCGCTTAAATGTGATCTTTGCTCTAATCCCGCCACCGTGCACCTCACGCAAATCGTGAACAATAAGGTGCATAAGGTGGACCTGTGCGAGGCGTGCGCCCAAGCCAAGGGTGTGACCGATCCCAGCGGCTTCTCGCTGGCCGATCTGCTGTTGAAGGCCTCGCTCAATCCCGAGGCACCGACCGCAGGGGTGAAGTGTGAGCAATGTGGGTTTACCCAGAACGATTTCAAGAAGCTCGGACGCTTTGGCTGCCCCCAGTGCTATTCGACGTTTTCCTCGTTGGTTGATCCCATGCTCGATAACATGCACAAGGGTACGGCTCACGCGGGTAAAGTTCCCGAGCACGCGCTGGAACGTAAGTCCATCCACGAACGCATCACGGAGCTGGAGGTCAGCCTGGACAAAGCGGTGAGGTCGGAGCTTTACGAGGATGCCGCCCGTTTCCGCGATGAAATCAACCAACTCAAGCAGGCCTTCGAACACCCGAAGAGCGCCCTTTAATCCGATGACCATCGCCTCCCTTTTAGCCACTCCGTCTGAGCTCACCGATACGGCGAGCAGCAAATCGGCTGTCGTGCTGATGACCCGGATTCGCTTGGCGCGTAACCTTGCCGGCAAGCCTTTTCCCGGCTGGGCCCGCGAGGCTCAGCGCGCCGAAGTCCTCGCCGCTTGTCAGGAGGCCTTGCTGGCCAGCACGCCGATGAAGCGTGGGGCGCACGCCGCCGTCGCTGAGCTCACCGAGTTGGAAAAGCAGATGCTGGTCGAGCGCCACCTCATTTCCCGCGAGCTCAGTGGTTCGCCTGCCGGTTCTGGCGTGGTCATCAACAAGGACCAGACCGTCTCGGTGATGATCAACGAGGAGGATCACCTGCGCATTCAGGTGTTGCGATCCGGCTTTCAGCTCAAAAAAGCATGGAATTTTATCAACGCCCTCGACTCCGAATTGGAGTCGCGCCTCGACTACGCCTTTTCGCCTCGGCTGGGTTACCTCACGGCTTGCCCCACGAATCTCGGCACCGGCATGCGCGCCTCGGCCATGATGCACCTGCCCGCGTTGGTCATCGCCGGCCAGATGGAAAAGATCGTCCGCGCGGTTAACCAGCTCGGCATGGTGGTGCGCGGGCTGTTTGGCGAAGGCTCTGATGCCAGCGGCAGCATTTTCCAGATTTCCAACCAGACCACGCTGGGTGAATCCGAAGAGGCGATCATCAAGCGCCTCGGCAGCGTGCTGGAGTCCATCATTGAGCACGAGCTCAACGCCCGGGCCAAGTTGCTGGAGACCGACGCCACCAAACTGTTTGATAAAATAGGTCGTGCCTACGGCATCCTGCAAAACAGCCATCAGCTCACCTCGACGGAGTCGATGAACCTGCTCTCGCTGTTGCGCTTGGGCATCGATCTCGGTGTGTTTCCGGCTGACGGACGCGCCATCATCGACCGGCTCTTTATCGAGTCGCAGCCGGGCCACATTCAGCGCAGTGCCCAACATGACTTGGAGTCGAATCAGCGGGACATCCTCCGCGCTGAACGCCTCCGCAACGAGTTCGCCCAGTTCGCCAAGCCCAATTTCACGATCAACGGACAGAATTAACCCATAACTCCCCACTCCCTATGGAACCCATGAATAACTTCACCCCCCGCGCGCAACAGGTCCTCGCACTGGCGCGCAAAGAAGCCGACCGCTTTCACCATAATTACGTGGGTACCGAGCATCTCCTGCTGGGTTTGATCAAGCTGGGCCAAGGTGTGGCCGTCAGCGTGTTGCAGAAGATGGGCCTCGACCTAGAGACGGTGCGTAACGCCGTCGAAAAACAGGTCGGCATCGGCCAGGAAACCAAAACCCAGGGAAGCATCCCGTACACGCCGCGGGTGAAGAAAGTCCTCGCCCTCGCTGGCAAGGAGGCGAAGGCGCTTAACCACTCCTACGTGGGCACCGAGCACATCCTTCTCGGCCTGCTGCGCGAGGGGGAAGGCGTGGCGGCACGTGTCCTCAAGTCCCTTGACGTGGACATCGAGCGCACGCGTAACGAAATCCTGCGCGAGCTCGATCCGCAGTTTTCCGGCAACGAAAGCGAGTCCGGTTCTGGTGGCAGTAGCCCGGGTGAAGAGGCTTCTGCCGGAGCTGCACAACGGGGTTCGGCAAGCGAGGAAGGTAGCAAAAAGGACGTCAAAACGCCCGCCCTCAAGGCCTTTGGTCGCGACCTCACCGAGCTGGCTCGCAAGGGCGAACTCGACCCGGTTGTCGGTCGTAAAAACGAGATCCGCCGCGTCATCCAAATCCTTTGCCGCCGCACCAAAAACAATCCGGTGCTCATCGGTGAGGCCGGCGTCGGCAAGACCGCTATCGCCGAGGGTCTGGCGCAGGAAATCTCCAGCGGTATCGTGCCCGAAATCCTCTTGGATAAGAAGGTCATCACCCTCGATCTGGCCCTGATGGTTGCCGGCACCAAATACCGCGGCCAATTCGAAGAGCGCATCAAGGCCGTGATGGACGAAATCAAGCGCGCCAAGAACGTGATCATCTTCATCGACGAGATGCACACCATCGTCGGTGCGGGTGCCGCCGAGGGCGCGATGGACGCGTCCAATATCTTCAAACCCGCCCTCAGCCGCGGTGAGCTTCAGTGTATCGGTGCGACCACCCTCACCGAGTACCGCAAGTACATCGAAAAGGACTCCGCTTTGGATCGCCGTTTCCAGTCCGTGAAAATCGAGCCGCCGTCGGTCGAGGATACCATCACCATTCTTAAGGGCATCCGCTCCAAGTATGAGGATCACCACAAGGCCATCTTCACCGACAAGTCCTTGGAAATCGCGGTCAAACTCTCCGACCGTTACATCACCGGGCGTTTCTTGCCCGACAAGGCCATCGACGTGATGGACGAAGCCGGTTCCCGCGCCCGCATCTCCTCGCTGAGTCGGCCAACCGACATCGAAGACCTGTCCAAGGAAATCGAGCAGGTTTGCGCACAAAAAGAAGAGGCGATCACCAAGCAGCATTTTGAGGAGGCCGCTAAGTTCCGCGACACCGAGAAACAGCTCCGGTTAAAACAGGAGCAGGCCACTGAGGCGTGGAAAAAGGCCCGTGAGGAGCACCGCATCACCATCGACGAAGACCTCATGATGCAGGTGGTCGCCGATTGGACCGGTATTCCGCTTTCCCGCATGGAGAAAAAGGAGAGCGAGAAACTCCTCGGTCTGGAAAAAGAGATCTCACGCGCCGTCATCGGCCAGGATCTCGCCGCCAGCGCCATTGCCCGTGCTCTGCGCCGTTCGCGCGCCGACCTCAAGGACCCGCGCCGCCCGATCGGTTCGTTCCTGTTTGTTGGGCCCACCGGCGTCGGTAAGACCGAGACGGCCAAGCAGCTCGCCGTGCAGATGTTTGGTAATCAGGAGGCGCTCATCCAGATCGACATGAGCGAGTACATGGAGAAATTCGCCGTCTCGCGCATGGTTGGCTCGCCTCCCGGCTACGTCGGTTACGACGAGGGTGGCCAGCTCACCGAAGCGGTGCGCCGTAAGCCCTACGCGGTGATCCTGTTCGACGAAATCGAAAAGGCGCATCCCGACGTGCTGCAGATCCTCCTGCAAATCCTCGAAGATGGACGCCTGACCGATTCACTGGGTCGCGTCGTGGATTTCCGCAACACGATCATCATCATGACCTCCAACGTAGGAGCGCAGTTGCTGATGCGCCAGACCTCGATGGGGTTTGCCGCTGCGGCCACCAGCTTCAGTGACAACGAGAAAATGCGCGAAAAGGTGCTCGAGGAGGCCAAGCGCATCTTCAAGCCGGAGTTCCTTAATCGTATTTCCGATATCGTGTTCTTCCGTCCACTGGAGAAGACCGACTTGGTTAAAATTGTGGATCTTGAGGTGGTTAAGTTCGCCAAGCGGTTGGTGGAGAGAAAGATCGAGCTCGAATTTGCCGAGGACGCCAAGTTGCTGCTGATCGACAAGGGCTACGACGAAAAGTACGGCGCACGACCGCTGCGCCGGGCCGTTGAGCACTTTCTCGAGGATCCGCTGGCCGAGGCCATTTTGCGCGGCGACGTAAAGGACGGCGATACGATCCTGGTGCTTCGCAATGGCGAGGTGCTTGAGTTTAAGCAAAAGAACCCGACCCAGCCCTCGGCTGGGACCAACGCGGTGACTTGATTTAGCGATTGGCGCTTTGGCGTCCAAGCCCGGTCGACCCCTGAGGGTCGACCGGGCTTTTTTGGTGATTGCGCACAGCAAAGGCGCGCTTTGGGCCTTTGGCCCAACACCCTGAGCTCACGCTCAAGGCCACGCGAACTTTGGGAGAAGTCATGGCCACACTATCTGCTAAAACGCTCCTCGTGGCCTTGAGCGTAAGCTCAGGGTGGCCCGAGCACTGCATCGTTAAAACTCGAACGATTATAAACCTTACTTACGCCCGAACTCCCCATTGGTGTGAGCGGCGAGCGGGAAAGCGTCTATTTCTGGCGGTTAGGAATGCACTTCTTCTTCGGTGGATCTTCTTCCCCTTAAAAAGAGTAATACTCTTCTTCCGTGGGTGGGTTTTCTTCCCTGTCCGGCTGGGGATATGAGGGGTGCGAATGGGTGGAGATTGAACCGGCGGGACGCTTGGCGGATGCACAGCGATGCATCCAACCGGTTCACGCAAGTGTTTGCACTGTACCGATTTCTTTCTGCCCGACGCGCATAACCGCGAGCGTCAGCGCTACTGCGGGAAGCCGGGATGCCGACGGGCGAGCCGGGCGGCCAGTCAGGCCAAATGGTTGGCGAAGCCGGAGAACCTCGACCACTGGAAAGGCCCAGAAAATGTCCAACGGGTGCAGGAGTGGCGGAAGGCCAATCCGGGGTACTCAAGGCGGAGGGGGCCGCGACGGCGGGTGGCGTTACAAGACATCCCAACTACGCAATCCGTTGTGCACCAGCCTAAAGCCGAGCCGGTCGCCGAGGTGGCGTTACCGAATCCCTGCGCGGCGTTACAAGACAGCTGGGAGTCGCAAAACCCTGTGCTCGTGGGGCTTATCGCGCAGTTCGCCGGAGTGACGTTACAAGAGGACCTCGAACCCATGCTGCGACACCTGCACTCCCGGGGGCGGGTGATCCTGGGCATCGACGTCCAGCCGCCCGATTATGCAAAAACAACCGATCGATCGCGAACAACTCCGGCGCACGCCGGCCCAGTTTAGCTGGCTGGACCACCGGCTGGTGCGGGGCAATTACCTGGGGCGGGCCAGTGCCCCCGCCTGGGGCCTCTATCTGGTCCTGGTCACCGTGGGTGACGCCGACGGGCTGAGTTACTACGCCACGCGCACCCTGGCCCGGCTGCTCACGCTCAGCGAGGACGGCCTGGTCGAGGCGCGCCGGCAGTTAATCGAGGCCGGGGTGATCGCCTACG
This sequence comes from Opitutus sp., assembly GCA_024998815.1. Lineage (NCBI taxonomy): Bacteria > Pseudomonadati > Verrucomicrobiota > Opitutia > Opitutales > Opitutaceae > Opitutus > Opitutus sp. The sequence continues at coordinate 1,006,248 of JACEUQ010000001.1, read as the reverse complement.
CCGCGCCACTTTACCAGGTGCTCTCCTTGGACCGGGGCAGGCCAACGCACACGCTGGCGGTAACGCCGTCGCCGAGCCGGGAGGTGGGGGCGTGATCAATTACGAACTGTGTTGCCGGATAAAACAGGCGGAGGCGGCCGGACACAGTGCGCCGCAAATCGCCCGCTCGCTCCAGTTGCACGTGCAGACGGTGAGGCGCTGGCAGGCGCAGGAAAAGTACGCGCGCAGCCAGGCCGCGCAGGTGCCTAGGCCAAGCAAGCTCGACGTGCACAAGCCGGCGATCGCGCGGTGGCTGGAGGCCCATCCGTTCACCGCCATGCAGCTTTGGCAGAAGGTGCGGGAGCGGGGATACACGGGCGGGTATTCAATTTTGAAAGACTACGTGCGGCGGGTGCGGCCGAGGAACCTGGAGGCGTTTCTTACCCTCAAGTTTGCCCCCGGTCAGACTGCGCAGGTGGACTGGGGCAGTTTTGGCGCGGTGGAGGTGGACGGCACCCGGCGGGCTTTAAGTTTTTTCGTCATGGTTTTGGGCTACAGCCGGTTCCTGCATGTGGAATTTACCCTCGGGCAGGGCCAGGAGTGGTGGCTGGGCTGTCACCGGAGAGCCTTTGAAAAACTTGGCGGGGTGCCGCGCGAGGTGATGGTCGATAACTGCAAGACGGCGGTCCTCTCGCATGTGCCCGGGACCGACCCGGTGTACAACGCCCAGTACCTGGACTTTGCCCGGCACTACGGGTTTACGATAAAAGCGTGCGGGCCGGGGCATCCGCAGTCCAAGGGCATGGTGGAAAACGCGGTGGGTTACGTGAAGAAAAGCTTCCTTGGCGGGAGGCAGATGAATGGGTTTACCGAGCTGGGGCCGGCCGCCAGCTTGTGGCTGGAAACGGTGGCCAACGTGCGCGTGCACGCTGAAACCCAGGGCCGGCCGGTGGACCGGCTGCCCGAGGAGCGCGCTGCGCTCCTGCCGCTTAACCCGGTGGCCAGTCCGGCGGTGCGCACCTTAAGCGTGCGGGCGTCGCGGCGGTGCCGGGTGAGTATCGAAACGAACCGCTACTCGGTGCCCACGAAGTTTGCCGGGGCGCTACTCACCGCGCAGATCGAGGGGGCGCAGGTGAGGTTTTTTGCGGAACGCACCCTGGTGGCCGAGCACGCCCGCAGTTTTGCCCGCCGCGCCGATGTGCAAAACCCCGAGCATGTGCGCGAACTCGAGGAGCGCAAACGGCAGGGGGCGCGGCAGCGCCTGCGGCTACGGTTTTTGGAACTGAGCCCGGCGGCACCCGCCTACCAACGGGGGCTGGAGGAGCGCCGGCTCAACGCGGGCCATCACGTGGCGACTATCGTGGGTTTGGTGGCCCTGTATGGAACGGAGGCAGTCGGCCGGGCGATCGAAAGCGCCCATGAACTCGGCGCCTACTCCAGCGATTACATCCTCAACTTGCTCGAACAACGCGCGCGGGCCTTGCCGCAAGCCGGGCCGATCCACCTCACCCGCGCCGACGCGTTGGCCGCACTGGAACTCGAACTGCGTCCCCCGGATTTAAGCCCCTATACCCAATGAAAACAGAACCCGAAAAACCCGATTTATTAAAAGACCAGCTCAAGTATCTGAAACTCGGTTACCTGTTGCGTCACCACGGCGAACTGACGGCCGAGGCGGCCAAGGCGCGCTGTTCGCACGCCGAATTTTTACGCCGACTGGTGCAGGCCGAGACCCAGGACCGCCAGATCCGGGCGCTGGAGCGGCGCATCCAGGCAGCGCGCTTCCCGGTCAAGAAAACCGTCGACCAGTTCCAGTGGGACTGGCCCAAGGAGTTGAACGAAGCGCAGGTGCGGCACCTCTTCGAACTGGGTTTTGTGAAGGAGCGCACCAACGTGGTGTTTTGCGGTGGTGTGGGGCTTGGGAAGACACATCTCGCGAGCGCGTTGGGCTACGCGGCCTGCCAGGCGGGTTACACGGTGCTGTTTACGACGGCGGTGGACGCGATCAACGCCCTGGTCACCGCCCAGTCCCTGCACCGGTTGCAAGCCGAGTTGAAGCGTTACATGACCCCTGCGGTGCTCGTGCTCGATGAGGTCGGCTACCTGCCGCTCGACAAGTCGGGGGCCGACCTGCTCTTCCAGATCGTCAGCCAACGCTACGAACGCGGCTCGCTGATCGTCACCACCAACAAGGCCTACAAACACTGGGCAGGGATCTTTAACAACGACGCTGGCATCACCGCGGCGATCCTGGACCGCCTACTGCACCGGGCCCAGACCGTCGTCATCGAGGGCAAATCCTACCGCATGAAAGACCGCCTAGCCGACGAACCTGCAAGCTGACCGGGCCTGATGATCGGCCCCTGGCGGGGCCGGTCATCGGCTTTTACGACAGGTGATTTTGTAACCGCCAGAAATAGACGGTGTTCGCGCCGCCGCTCACAGCCGACACCTCATTCAGTGTTTCTCGCTTCGTAAATCGTAACGGCGTCACCTCGTGGCGCGTCTCCGGTTGGCTTCACGGCCTGCGCTTCCGCAAGAACTTCCCCCTACCCGCCTCAGCACGAGCAGTGGCACGAGACCGCGTTTCAGCGCCTCGCCCCTCCCTCAACTGCCAACGCGCCCTGATTCGCGTCCCTATTGGCCGGCTACTCTACCAGCCACTCAAGTAAACTACCCTCCGCAATCGTTCGCGTTCTCCGACTCCGTATCGACTCGTCAGGTCAGAAACCCCGAGCGTTCGAGCCAACGGGGTCATGGTCGAGAAGCGTGCGTCCATCGGCGCTCAGCCCTAAACACTAACCCTTATCGGATCACCCCTCGTCCGTGGAGCGCATCGGATTCGGAGTGGTTTCACAGAGGCGGCGGGAGGCGGCTCCGCTTCACGGCGTTCACACAGCCGGATTTAGCGAAACGCCCCCACTCCTCCATCCCGCAGCGAGTGATCCGCGGCGAGTTGGGAGAGGGAGTTCCGATTACTCCTCCTGAGACGGCTTCCGCTTCGGAGCGATTGAATCCTTCTTGGTCTTCATAATGACCAGAATGAGGACGGCCACACTGATGAGTATGCCAAAGGCGGAAACGAATAAGAGTAGGCGCATGGGGATAGTCTCGGGTTAACGGGGTTGGTTTATTTGGCTGGGGGCACGGGAGTGACCGACTGGCGTAAAATCGTGCCAGCTAGAGCGTCCATCGCGCCACCCCCACTGGCGCCCGAGACCATCACCTGGGGAGTGATTTGGACCTTACCTTCCACGACGAGCTTGAGGAGTTCGAGCTGCGCGACTTGGTCGCGGCCGAGCGTTTCAACGAGCAGCTTGTAGGCTTTGGCCCGACCTTCGCCGATGATGATCTGCGACTCGGCTTCACCCTTGGCGCGGGCGACTTGGGATTTGGCGTTTTCACCTTCAACGCGAACCTTGTACTCGGCGGCTGCGAGTTGGCGTTGCTGCTCGGCCTCCTCCTGGGCACGAACCAACCGAGCGCGCGATTCCTCGGCCTGTTTCTGCTGGTCGTAAAGTTTCTGCTGGTTCACGGCCACCTCGCGATCCGTCTGCGTGGCGAGTAACTGCTGGCCAGCGGGGTTGGCGTCGAGGTGGATGTTGCCAACGTAAACCCCATCGCAACTCACCCGATAGCGGGCCAGTTCAGCCGTAATGCGCTGTGTGGCGATCGCCTCGATCTCGCTCCGGCGATTAACAAACTCCAGCGCATTCATGGTTTCCGCCACATTGCGAAAAATGGCGCGGACGGCGGGCAGGATCACGCGGGCTTCAAGGACCTCGAGTTTCTCGTCTTCTTGCTCGTCCTGCACCACCGCGTCGGGATTCCCGAGTAAGGCGACGAGGTAAGGGGCGTTTTTGGCTTCAACCGCACAGGCTACGCGGACGTCGACAGGGAAGGAAAAACCGTCCTTGGAGCGAACGGAGACCGACCAGTCGTTGTTACCGGAGTCCGGAGCAGCACTGGCGTTGGCCTTCGTCATCCGTGCCGCTGCGGGAGTGGTCGGCCGGGGTTTGTTAGCGGCCTGATAGGTGTACGTGCGCTGGGTGGTTTTGACGATCGTGGGTACGTAGGCGCGCGAGTTTAGATAATAACCACCGGGCGTGAGGGGTTCAGCCCATACGCCGATGTGGTCACGCGGGACCAACGGTACGCCGTTAACCATGTCCCCCTTGCCGTCGGCAGAGGTCCAGCGCAAGCCGGAGTTGCTTTTGATGACAGCCACGGTTCCGGCTTCAACCTGCAGCGCAGGGATGGCGGTGACCTCGTGCAGAGCGGTATTATAGCGATAAGTTCCAGGGGTGAGGATGGTGGTTTGGGGGCCGCGGCGACCGCCCTTGGCGAGGAATGTGGTGGGATTGAGCATGTCCTGCGCGCTGGTCCACACGGGCGCGTACATCTCATTCTCGGGCAGCGGTTCGCCATCGCGTGCGGTAACAAAGCCCACTTGGCCAGACGGCACGGAAATGACACGGTCGGTGCGGACCTGAAAGGTGAACGGGTAATAACCAAAGTGCCAGCCGGGGCCGAGGATCTCGGCCTGGGGGCCCATTTCGCCATCGCGTGCGATGATTTGGCCGGTGGGCAGCGGCTTGCCGAAAAATTGCCGGTGAATGATGCCGACCTCATTCTCGCTGATCACCACCGATGAGCCCACCACGAGCCCGAATCCAAACAACGAGAGGGCCAACACGACCAACGCCGTGCGACCCGCGGCCGGTAGGGTGACCACAACCGAGGCGCCTAGCGCGATGATCGAGAGCACCGTAAAGAAGAGAATTAATGCCATGGGATTAGGTGAATTGAAGGGGTGAGACCTGCCGCCGTAGCGGAACCGTCACTAACAAGAACGAAGTCAGTAAAGTCGGTGAGCTAAACGCAGCGTCAACCCGATTGTCCCATCGGTGCCGCACCGCCTGATCGCCCGCACGCCAGATCGTCCGAGCTCCACGAATTGACCGCCGAGTTCTGTGTTTTCCTTGGGTTTCGTGGGCAAACCGGAGTGGTGGCAGACCAAGCGGTGCGGACGTTTTCGATCACCGATTTTCTTGCGGCAACTTGAAGGACAACAGGGCGGCCGGAACAAATAAAAACGCTGCGTAAAACAGGCACAGCCGATAGTCGCCCACCTTGGCAAATAGGCCGAAAAAAACCGTGCCACCCGCCGCAAAAACACGGCCGATGTTATAACAAAAACCCGCACCGGTGGTGCGCAGCAGCGTGGGAAACAGGGGCGGCAGGCACATCGTAAAAAGCGCAAATGCCCCCTGCACCAACCCGATCGCCGTAAAAAAACCATACGTCACCGTAAGGCTCCACTCCTGCGCAAATGCCACCACCATCAACCCTGCATACGCAAAAAACAGAATCGCCAAAGCCCGGGCGTAACCCACACGACTCGCCAGCGCCCCGGCACCAAAATTGCCGATCAGCGAACCCACCATAATCCAGAACAAGGCTGTTAACGGGATACTTTTGCGAAGCGCTTCTGGAAGCGCGAGCACCTCCGGGTGATTTTGGATAAAACCCTGCTGCCAAAACATAAACGTCCAGTGGCCCGTGAGCGAAATCGCGCAGATCGAGAGTGTAATCCACGTCGTACGCCGGATGCCCGGCCCGAACAGCGCGGATAGCGGCGGTACCGTGCGGCCTTGTTGCGCCGCACTCCATTCGTCGGTCTCGGGCACGGCTTTGCGAATCCATAACGTCACCAGCGCAGGCAATAGACCGACGAGAAACACCCAGCGCGGTTCATAGCTGGGGAAGAGCTGCAAAACAAAGACGGCGAATACCGCCAGCAAGATGCCGCAATTCACCGCGCACTGAAGGCCGGCAGCGATCCACGGTCGCCATTTCTTGGGCCAGGTCTCTGACAGTAGCGACGCGCCCACGGCCCATTCGCCACCGATACCCAGCGCAGCAAGGAAGCGAAAGACCATGAGGTGCCACCATTCGTGGGCGAAATAGGAGAGCCCCGTGAACAAGGCGTAGGTAAGAATCGTTAACACCAGCGTACGACTGCGCCCCAAACGATCCCCGATCATGCCGAAAATCGCGCCACCGCAGGCCCACCCCACCAGAAAGGCGGCTTGGATAATTGAAGCGTGGTGCGCGACGTCGGGGCGGGTTTTATCCGTAGTGCCAAGCAGTTCGGCGACAAACACCATGGCCACCAACGTATAGAGGTGCAGATCGAGGCCGTCGAAGAGCCAGCCCAACCATGCAGCCAAGCCGGACTTACGTTGGTGCGGTGTTAGCTCAGACAGGCGGCTGGCTTCTCGCTCAGGCGCGACGACCGATGAATGCAATGACATGCGGGCACACTTCAAAAACCCAACGCCGTGGCAAGACCGGAAGAACTCGGCATAAGGGGCCAATTGTTAAATGGATGCATAAGCCAATAACAGAACCCAAAAGCATGCAATCGGGCTGGTAATGTATCCCCGTGACGCCCGCCCCCGCTTTCAGCGGTGCGGCTGTAGACGCAGCCCGGGCCGGCGGATTGAATTCAACCTAAATCCGGCATTGGGATCACCGATTTAACCAGTAATCCTTTGTTTATAATTGCTTACAGTTCTTTTTACATTCACCCTGCGGGTGACTTCCCAATCGGCAAAATTCGATGCTCAACTCAATCTATTGGGGCCATCTGTAATCCGTGATGCGGATCAAAATCGCTCCGCGATCTCGCTGCGTTTGGAGCGTGGGCGAGGCTCGAAAGCGCGTAGCGGGACGACGGAGTCGTTTCGATCCGGGAAAGCCTGCGATTAATTCCTACTGCCGTTTTTAGGTTCAATGGACCGGCCTTGAGCCGAAAACCCTAGGCGAGTCGGTCCGTGGAATAATGCCGGTGGGGGGCATTGCTGAGTTCAACATCGAGCATCGATCCGGCCTTTTTTAGGAGAGTCTGGCAACCTGGGCTCAGGTGGCGTAATTGGAGCTTTTTCCAGACCTTTTGATAATTCCGAATCACGACGCTCAAGGCCTCGATCGAGGAATGGTCATAAAGCTGGGCGTGGGCGAAATCGATGGCGACTTCGGCGGGATCGTTTTTGGGGCTGAATTGGGCCATAAACTTATGAGTGGAGCCAAAAAAGACCGGCCCATGAATTTCGTAAACGAGATTGCCGAACTCATCCGTATACCGGTGGGCGCCGGTTTTGCTGGCCATTGCCCAAGCAAATTTGAGCGCCGAAATGAGAACCCCGATGGCCACCGCAATCGCCTGATTGGAAAACACCGTGATCGCTGAAACCAACATGAGGATGAGCGCATCGGAACGGGGGATTTTATGAAGGATGCGCAGGCTCGACCACGCGAAGGTGTGGAAAACCACCACGCACATCACCCCCGCCGGAGCCGCCATCGGAACCATGCCGATCAATGCTGAGGCAAACAGAATATAACCCAGAATACACAGCGCTTGCACGATCCCCGAGAAGCGGCCCCGGCCACCGGATTCTAGATTCATCGTGCTTTGCCCGATCATGGCGCCCCCCCCCCCCAATGGCCCTCGGTTATCGGTCGCCACGGCCACCGCTGGGGCGACGGCTGGTTTTCGCCGCCACCCGCCCACTACAACTGCCGCAGCTCCCTGATCCGCGTCCCCAAGGCCAGCTACCAACCACCTAAGTGATGGCTCCCCTCCGTAATCGTTCTCGTTCTCTTACTCCTACTCGTTCTCCCTGCCGAATCTGCCTCCGATTCCGTCTTTCGTGCCCTCTGTGGGCGGCGCTCCGGCTCGCCTCTTTGTAAACACTCAGAAATCCGGCCCCGCTACTCCCTTGACCCTAGGGCACAAGTGAGCACTTTTGATGCATGGCAACCACACTTCTCCGACTGCGCGTAGAGTCAGCCCGCGCCAAACAAGCCAAGACAGTCCTAGCTGCTCTGGGTCTAAAACCTGCCGATGCGGTCAACATGCTGTTCTCCCAAGTCGTCGCCCGCCAAGGTTTGCCCTTTCCCGTTTATGTGGACGAAACCGCCGAGCTTTTAGATACCCCCGATTTCCTTCGCCACCTCGGCCGGATGAAACGCGGCGAAGTTAAGTATTCAAAGCTCAAGGCGTGATCCAATCCGACCAGTTTAAGCAGGCGCTCTCCCTCATGTCGCCTGACGTCAAGAAGACGATCCGCCGCGCCTTGAAAGACGTGGAGGCCGGTATCGCCCGCGATGTGCACGCCCTGCGTCCGCCGCTGGATGGATTTTCAACTCTACGCGTAGGCCGCTGGCGAATCATCCACCGCTGGCATGGCACTGAGCTCTGCGCCGAATTCCTCGACGACCGCAGCGATGATTATCGCCGCGCCGAAAAATTGCTCGGCAAGTAATCCAAAGCCCGCCCCCGTCCAGGCGGGCTTTTTTGTGCCCAACCGCCCACGTAAGCGCCCTCAGTATTCGTTCTCGTTCTCCTACTCCTACTCGTTCTCAACTCTGAATCCCCCTCCGATTCCGTCCTCCGTGGACTCCGTGTCGGCGCTCCGGCTGGGCTCTGTGATACCTGCCTTGTCGGATCGTACCCGTTGACACTTTGGCGATGGCATGGACCTCGCCACCAATAACAAAACCGCACCGTTACACGCCGCCTTCGCCAACGCCCTGACCGAAGGCGCCGCGCTCCCCACCGACATCCAATACATGCCGCCCGGCCGCCACCGCATCCGGGCGTCCCAGGGCGGCAAACCCGTCTCGGTAGAAGTGGCAGTGAACGCCGCCACCGCTGCCGTCCTGCAAACCTTCCTCGCCGGTAAACTCACCGCCGCCGCCGAAGGCCGCGAAGACCGGCCCTTTTTCGATTTCAACCACGAGGACCGCGAAGCCTCCGCCTGGCCGACTGAATTTTACTGGGCCGGTGACGAACCGCAGACCGGCGGCGTTCGCGCCCGCCTCGACTGGTCCGAAGCCGGCAAAAAGTCCGTCGAAGGCCGCACCTTCCGCCGCTTTTCCCCGACCTTCCACCTCGACGCCGCCGGTCACGTCACTGGCTCCGAAATCAACATGGGCGGCCTGGTCAATCGCGCCGCGTTCAAGCGCATCGCCCCCCTGTTCGCCGCCGCACCGGTTGACACCACGCCCGAAGCGATGCCCATGCAAAACCTCATCGCCACCCTCCGTTCTCTTTCGCTCGTCGATGCCTCCGCCACCGACGAAGCCGACCTCGTTGCCCAGCTCACCCGCCACGCCACCGCGATCAAAAGCGAACTCGCCAGCCTCCAATTACTCATGGCGACGCAGGCTCGCCACCGCGCCGAGGCCCACGTTGACGCCGCTGTCCGCGCCGGCCGCCTACCCGCCAAGGACACCGACACCCGCGGTTTCTGGGTCGATGCGCTCCTGCGCGACGAAACCAAAGCGGTGAAAGCCCTCGAATCGCTCACGATCAACCCCGTCCTCGTCCGCCTCACCACCGGCACCGACGACACCACCACGCCCGCCAGCCAGATCACCCGCCAAGAACAGAAACTGGCCGCCATCCGCGCTGCCCACCCCAGCGCCGATTTCCAGACGATCTACGCCAAGGCCAAAGCCGAAAGCCCCGACCTCTTCCGCTAACTCAGCGCTCAGCTCCTAGCTCTTAGCTCCCAGCTCGCTCCCCATGAAAACCGCTCTCGCCCGCTCCAACGCCATCCTCTCCTTCGAGGCCAACGCCGACCTCACCGGCTACGTTGGCCGCTTCATCGTCCTCACCGCTGGCAAAGCCGCCCTCATCAGCTCGGCCACCGTCAAACCCCTGGGCGTCCTCCTTTGTGACGGCAAAGCCGCCGAACGCGTCACCGTCGCCCTCGGCGCCGGCGGGCTCGCTGGCACCGTCCGCGTCAAACTCGCCGGAACCGTTTCGACCATCGGCGCGTACCTGCAAACGACCGCCGACGGCCGCGTTCAAACCGACGCCGGCACCGGCGCCCGCACCCTGGTTGCCCAAGCCCTCGAAACCGGCGTCACCGACGAACTCGTCGAAGCCATCCTCATCACCCCCCAATCCCTCACCTAATCCCGTCTCCAAGCTCATAGCTCATCCCCATGCACCTCGCCCGCTCCAACGCCATTATTTCCATTTTTGCTGACGACGACCTCACCGGCAAAGAAGGCCAATTTGTCCGCATGAGCAGCAACACCGCCGTCGCCTTGATGGATAGCGGTCTTGATACGCCCCTCGGACTCCTGCTTATCGGCGGCAAAACCAACGAACGCGTCACCGTGGCGATCCCCGGCGGGCTCGCTGGCACCGTCCGCGTGAAACTCGCTGGCGAGGCTTACATCGGCAGCCGGTTACAACTCACCAACGACGGCCGCGTCATGGCCCACGACAACGAATTCCCCCGAATCATTGTAGGCGTGGCCCTCGAAGCCGGAGTGACCGGTGAACTCATCGAAGCCTCCCTCTGCACCGCCACCTACACCCCCGCCGGCTAACCTCATCAATCGTTCTCGTTCTCCTACTTCTACTCGTTCTCTCGATCCGAAATCCGATTCCGTCCTCCGTGCCCTCATCCGACCTCCCGTCCGTCGCTGTGTAACCCCTCCGAAAACCGACCTCTGCCATCTGTCCTCTGACCTCTGTCATCTTCCTTCTCATGAGCTCCTCCAAATACAACGTCACCCTGACCAACTACGCCCGCGGCCTGTCGCGCAGGACCGAAAAAGGAGACCGAAAAAGGGGTCGGGACGTTACATGGAAGGACCGAAAAAGGGGTCGGGACGTTACATGGATACATGGCTGCAACTTTGCGTTTTTCATGCGATTGGGTAGTGGTGCCTGATGCCAAGGAAATTAAGATTGGAAGAGGCCGGGGGATTGTACCACGTCATCAATCGGGGGAACTACCGGCACCCTGTTTTTAATTCCGTCGGAGCGGCCTCGGCCTTTGAACAAACGCTCTGGTCCACCCTCCGCCGGTTCGAGTGGCACTTGCATGGCTATACCCTTATGCCCAATCACTTCCACTTGGCCGTGGAGACTCCCATGGCCAATCTTTCCGCTGGTATGCATTGGCTCGAATGCACCTACGCCACGCGCTTTAATCGGTTTCGGTCCGAATGCGGACATGTGTTTCAGGGCCGGTTTCAGGCCCTGCGCATCGAAAACAGTGCCGCCTTGGCGCGGGTCGTGGATTACATTCACCTCAACCCTGTGAGGGCCAAACTCATATCGGTAGCTGACTTGGATGGGTTTCGCTGGAGCAGTTTGCGCCGGTTTGTGGACGGGAATCGCCCTCCCGGCTTGATCGCCGATTTGTTGCTCGGCCAGTGGGATTTGCCCGATACCGTCGCCAGCTGGGCGCAGTATGTGCAGCGTTTGCAGACTTTGGCGGGGGATGAGGCCGAACAAAAACGCCTCGGATTTGATCAATTCTGCCGAGGCTGGGCTATTGGCACAACCGGCTGGAAGCGGGCCCTGGCCAAGGAATTGAAAAACACTTCGCTGATTGGTCTGGCCCAATCCGAAGCCGGCGCCCTGCGAGAGGCCCGCTGGCTGGCCGTACTCGACGACGCGCTCACCACCGAGGGCAAATCCATCAACGATCTGACTCCTCTGCCCCCGCAGGCTTGCGACCAAATCTGGCGCCTGGCCATCGCAGCTAAACTCCATGCCTCCGGCGCTCCCTACGCTTGGCTCGCAGGAACCCTTGGGTTTCCCAACCCTCACTCCCTCAAGGTTAAACTCTTTCGCCTTCATCTTGTATCCATGTAACGTCCCGACCCCTTTTTCAGTCCTCGCCTTCATCTTGTATCCATGTAACGTCCCGACCCCTTTTTCAGTCCTTCCGTAACAAACCAAGTAGGAATCGAATCGGGTTAAGGCAGAGGGTTCTTTGCCACCGATTTCATCAGTGTTAATCAGTGCTCATCAGCGGTTAAAACTTCAGGGTTCGGGCAATAAAAACAGAGTTACACCCTACACGTTTCGATTTTAGGCTTTAACGCAAAGGCACAAGGACGCGAAGAAGCGCAAGGAAATCACTCCTTTTTAATGCTTTGCGAACTTTGCGCCTCGGCGACTTTGCGTTAAAAATAGCCCCATTCGTTTAAGCTATTGGTATAGCAAAACTTGTCGCTGCAAACCTGCGGGCTGAAGCACCGCACTACGTCGGATCGGCCTACTTTCGAGCAGGGATATTCACCTGACGGCCTACCCAGCCCACCGCCGGTTTCCGGGGTGGGCCTGATGTTCACTGGGCTGCTTCCGGCGCGTAGGCGTCGGGTTCGCCGAGGGCGCGGCGCACGGTGGCCAGGGCAACGTTGTAACTGTAATTGGCCGCCAACTGGTTGGTGCGCGACTGGGTCAGCGAGACGCGGGCCTGCAACACGTCGAGCTGGGTGGCGCTGCCGGCTGCATAGCGCGCATCAGCCAGGCGCAGCGACTCCTCGGCTTGGGCGACGACCTTCTGGGCGGCTTCGGCCAACTCGGCGGCTTCCTGTAACGAGGACAGCGCGGTGCGCACCTGGACCTCGACGGCGAGCTCTTGCTCGCGCGCGCTCAACTGCGACTGGCGCAGGCGGGAGCGCGCCTGTGCGACTTTGCCCGCCGTGGCCCGGCCGTCAAAAATCGCCCAGTTCGACTGCACGCCGACAACCCAGCCTTCGGGCGAGTCGTTAAAACTGTTCGAGCTTATTTTTTTAACCACCTGGTAGCCGCCGATCAGGTCGACCGTCGGGCGGTTACCGGCCTGCTCGATACGCACGCCGGCCTCACGGGCCTTGGCCAGACGATCGAGCCGCAGTAGGTCGGGGCGGTTGGTGCGCGCGGCGTCGAGGGATTTTTGCAAATCATAGCTCACGGGCTGGAAGTCCAAGGTGCCCAAAAACTCGGGGGTTTTGTGTAGGTTTTCCGGCGTGGTGTTGGTGTAGCCGATGGCTTGGCGGAGTTGGTCGACCGAGGTGCGCTTGCGGTTGCGCGCCTTGATGAACTCGGGCTGGGCGTTGGCCAATTCCACCTCGGCGCGGAGAACCTCAAAGTTGGAAATGGTGCCTGCCTCGAAACGGTTTTTGGCGTTCTGCAACTGCTGGCGGAGTAGTTGGACGTTCTGCTCCTGCACCGTGATCTGCTCACGGGCCAGCAGCACGTCGTAGTAACGGGTGCGCACCTCCAGCAGCGCGTTGTTAATCGTGGCTTTGAGGTCGAGCAGGGCCGCTTCGCGGCTGACCTTTTGGGCTTCGAGCGCCGCCGAGATGCCGCCGCCGGCGTAGAGCACCTGGCGGGCTTCGAGCGCGATGCTCCAGTCCTGGTCGCTGCCACCACCTTGGACGAGCTCCTGATCCTTTTTCTTATACGAACTGCCCAGGCCGAGTTGGGGAATGGTCTTGGCCTTCACTTCAACGATTAGGCCTTCCTGCTCCTTGATGCGCTCGCGGGCCTGTTGAATGGAGTAATTGTTCTCCAGTGCGTAGGCGATGGCGTTGCGCAGATCGAGGCGTGGGGGGACGTCGGGCGCTGGGCTAACGGTCTCAACCGGTGCGGCCGCCGGCTGAGCGTCTAACTGGGCCGTGCCGCCGATCAACAGAGCGGCGGGAGCTAGAAGCGCGAGGAACGAGGAGCTTTTCATGGGACGAGTTCGAAAGGATGAATTACTTGGCGGGAACGGGCTGCGGCTGCACGCCCGGAGCGGGTGGGATGGAGGGCTTGGCTTTGTGGTCTTTGGCGAGCAGGACGTAGAGCGAGGGCACGATGAACAACGTGAACAGCGTGCCGATGGTCATACCGCCGACCAGCACCAGGCCTATTGAGTTACGCGCCGATGCGCCCGGGCCGCTCACCAAGGTCAGCGGGAAGTGACCGACCACGGTCGCCACCGAAGTCATCAGGATGGGGCGCAAACGGGTGATCGACGACTCGCGCACCGCTTGTAATTTGCTGCGGCCCTGGGCTTGCAGCTGGTTGGCAAACTCGACGATCAGGATGCCGTTTTTGGCAACCAAACCGACCAGGGTCACCAGGCCGATCTGGGCGTAGATGTTCATCGTGGTGGTCCAGCCGTCGGTCCAGAACGGCAAGTTAGGGTTGGGCATTTTTAGGAAGGTGAAGAGCAACGCGCCAAACATCGCCAGCGGCACCGAGCCGAACAGGATCACGAACGGGTCGCGGAAGGAGTTAAACTGCGCGGCCAGCACGAGGAAAATCAGCACCACGGCCAGACCGAGCGAGGGCAGGAACTTGTTGCCCTCGGCGCGCAGTTGGCGGGACTCGCCCGTGTAGTCGATGACATAGCCCTTGGGCAGGATCTTGGCGGCCTCGTCTTCGAGGAAGCGCAGCGCCTCGTCGAGCGGCACGATGCACACTCCGGACAGCGACACGGCGTTGAGCTGCTGGAAGCGGTTGAGCGTGCGCGGCACCGTGCTGTTTTTGATCTCGGCCACCGTGCTCAGCGGGATGAGTTTTCCGCCCGGGCCGGTCACGTGGAGATCCTTGATCTGCTCGGCGGTGAGCCGGTCAACGCGTTTGATCTGCGGGATCACTTTGTAACTGCGACCGTCGATGTTGAAGCGGTTAACAAAGTTGCCGCCCACCGCCGCGCTCACGTCGGCACCGATTTGGGTGAGGTTCAGGCCGAGCGCGGCGACCTTGTCACGGTCGATCACGATCTCGGACTGGGGTTGGTCCACCTTGACGTCGATAATCGGCGGGAAGGCGAACTTCTTGCTGGCGATGGCGCGCTTTTGCAGCTCCTGGGCGAAGGTGAGCACTTGGTCGCTGGGCGCGGTGGAGGCGATGTAGAACTCGACCGGGAATTGGCCGCCGCCTGGCAGCGCGGGCGGGGTCACCGCAAACATCTGGATGCCGGGAACGGCACCCAGCTTTTGCTGCACCTCGGGGATCATCTTAAACACGCTGCGGTCGCGCTCGGTCCAGGGTTTTACCACGAGGCCGCCGAAGCCGGAGGTCGGCCGGGTGATTTGGAAGGTGAAGTCGGTCTCGGGTAGGCTGCGGAACTCTTTTCCGGCGGCGGCGGCGTAGAGGCTGGTTTGGTCGAGGGTGTTGTTGGCACCGGTGTTCATGATGCCGAAAATAACGCCTTGGTCCTCAGCCGGGGCCAGTTCGGTGGGCGACATTTTAAACAGCGGCAGCGCGAGCAAACTCACGAAAATCCACACCGCATAAACGTAGGGGCGGTTGCCCAGCGTGCCGTCGAGCAGGCGGGCGTAACCGCGTTTGAGGTGCTCAAAACCGGCGTTGATCTTGGCCGGCAAACCCTGGTGCTCGATGTCGGCGGTGAGCAATTTGGCCGACATCATCGGCGAAAGGGTCAGCGCAACCACGCCGGAGATCGTGACGGCGCCGGCTAGGGTGAAGGCGAACTCACGGAACAACGCGCCGGTGAGACCACCTTGCAGGCCGATGGGGGCGTAAACCGCCGCCAAGGTGATGGTCATGGCGATGACCGGGCCGACCAATTCGCGTGCGCCGAGCAGCGCGGCATCGAGCGGGGTTTTACCCTCGCCGATGTGACGTTCGACGTTTTCCACTACCACGATGGCGTCGTCGACCACCAGACCGACCGCCAGCACCACCGCGAGGAGGGTCAGCAAGTTGATGGTGAAGCCGAAGGCCTGCATAAGAAAAATCGCGCCAATCAGTGACACCGGAATGGCCACCACCGGCACGAGCACCGAGCGGAATGAGCCGAGGAACAGGAAGATGACGATGACGACAATTAAGAGGGTTTCCACGAGGGTTTTGACCACGTCGTGAATGGCGTCGTTGATGTAGGCGGTGGAGTCGTAGGCGACGCGGTTTTCCAAGCCGGTGGGCAGGTCTTTGGCTATGCCGACCATCTCGGTGCGGATGCGTTTGATCACGTCGATCGAGTTGGCGTTGGGCAGCACAAAAATGCCCATGAACACGGCGGTCTGACCGGAGAAGCGCACCTCGGTTTCGTAGTCCTCGGCGCCGAGGACGACGTCGGCGATGTCCTGCAAGCGCACGATGGTACCCCCCGATTCCAATACAACGAGTTGTTTGAATTCCTCGACCGAACGCAGGTCGGTGTTGGCAGTGAGATTGACCTGTATGAGTGCGCCCTTGGTCTGGCCGACGGCGGCTAGGTAATTGTTTTTTGCCAGCGCGGAGCGGACCTGCGCTGGGCTGAGGTTGAGGGCGGCCATGCGCTCGGGTTTGAGCCAGATGCGCATGGCAAAGGTGCGCGCGCCGAGCACCTCGGCGCGTTGCACGCCGGGCACGGCAGTCAAGCGTGGCTGCACCACGCGCACCAAGTAGTCGGTGATCTCGTTTTGCTGGAGGACGTCCGAGCGGAAGTTGAGGTAGGCGGCGGCGAATTGGCTGTCGGCCGAGATGATGTTAATGACGGGCAACTCGGCCTCGGGCGGCAGGTCGCCTCGGACCTTGTTCACCTTGCTGCTAATCTCGGAGAGCGCCTTGTTGGCGTCGTAGTTGAGTTTCAGGCGGGCGGTGATCGTGGAAACGCTCTGGGCGCTGTTGGACTGGACGTAGTCGATGCCGTCGCACTCGGCGATGGCGCGCTCCAGCGGCGTGGTGATGAACCCGCGCACCAGCTCGGCGCTCGCGCCCACGTAGGCGGTGGTGACGGTGACCGAGGCGTTCTCGCTGCGCGGATACTGGCGCACGTTGAGCGAACGATAGGCCTGCAAACCGGCGATGATGATCACCAGGTTGATCACGATCGCCAGCACGGGCTTGCGGATGAAGATGTCGGTAAAAGATTTCATGGTGGTGGCCGGGTGGGGCGGTTAAGCGCCTGCCAAGCGATGCGGTTGATCAGGAATCGGAAGGCTTGGGGGCGAGCTGGGCGTTGGGGGCGAACTCGTTTTTGACGGAAACCGTCGAGCCGTTGCGCAGTTTGAAAACGCCCGCGCTCACCACGGTGTCGCCGACTTTGAGGCCGGAGGTTACAGCCACGAAGTCGCCGCGCGCCGTGCCCAAGCGCACGAACTGCTGGCGCACGACTTGCTGGGTTTCGCCGGTGGCCTCGTTTTTCTTCTCTTCGACGACAAAAACCGTGTCGCCGTAGGGCGCATACAGCACGGCGGTGGCGGGGATAATGATGACCGGCGCGGTCACCGGCAGCACGATCGAAACGGTGCCAAACATGCCCGGGCGCAGGCGCGAATCGGCGTTGGGCAGGGTGACCTGGAGCTTCACGCTGCGGGTGGTGGGATCGAGGTCGGGGTTGATCGCGGTGACCTTGCCTTCAAAAAGCTGGCCGGGATAGGCGTCGGTGACGACGCGAGCGGTCAGTCCCTCGGAGACTTGCCCGAGTTGCTGCTGCGGCAGGGACAGATTGAGGAAAATCGGGTCGAGCGCCTGAATCGAAACGATCGGAGTGCCCACGGGGAGGAATTGGCCGACGTTAACCAAACGGATGCCGGCTCGACCGGTGAAGGGGGCGGCGATGAGTTTTTTGGCGAGGATCGCGCGGAGGTTATCGGCCTGGGCGGCGGCCTGTTTGGCCTGGGCGTCGGCGGAGTCGAGGTCGGCTTGCGAATTGGTGTTCTGCAGGCGCAGTTCACGGGCACGGGTGAGGTTAAGACGGGCGAGTTCGGCGGTGGCCTCGGCGGAGCGCAGTTGGGCCTGCTCGACCGAGGTGTCGAGTTCGACGAGCACGGCGCCGGCGGCGACGCTGGCACCGGATTCGAAGTCGATCTTGCTGACGGTGCCGGCGACTTCGGCGCTCAGCGTCACGCCCTGCACGGCGGCGAATGAGCCGATCGCGTTGAGGGTGGTCTCCCAGGTCTCCGCGCGGACGACGGCGGTGGTCACGGCATCGGGTGGCGGCACCATGGTTTTGCCGGAGGCGATGAGGGCGCGGATCTGCAGGGCTTTGACGCCGGCGATGGCGCCGAGAACGAGCAGCAGAGCCAGGCAGGTGAAGGCGATTTTCTTGATCATGGTTTTGTGGAAATTGAGTGGCGGTTAAGGCTAATTCGAAAGGGTGGGGGCGGGGCTGCGGTTCAGCGTGGGGCGGGGTCGCCGGCGGGAGAATCGGGGTTGGTGCGCTCGACGATTTTGTGGAGCAGGTTAACGAGGGTTTTGCGCTCCGCCTCGTTCAAGTTGCCCATCAGGCCGTTGATGAGCTGAAAGTGGGTGGGCAGTAGGCCGTGCATGAAGGACTGGCCCGCCGGGGTGAGGTAGACCGAGATTTGGCGGCGGTCGGCCGCATCGGGCTCGCGGCGGACAAAGCCGTCGCGTTCGAGGGTGTCGAGCAGGCCCGTGATGGTGGCGCGTGAGACGGAGGCGAGCTCGGCCAACGCGGCCGGCGTGCTGGGGCGCGGGCACTCGGTGTCCTTTTTCTCCAGCAAGAGCATCATCACCAAAAAACGCCCCTGGGTGATATCGTGTGCGGCAAAATGCCCGTTCATCACCCGACAAACCTCGTCGCTGGCCCGAATCAGGTGCATGAACGCCTCGCAAGCCGAGGGATTGAGGTCGGGGAACTGCTTGGACGCCGCCACCAGGCACTCGTAGCGGGGCAGGTCTTTGAGAACGAGGCGTTGCATGCGGGAAGTGAGGGAGCGGGCTGGTGAGTTTGGGCGGGCGTGGTGCGGGAGCGGGAACAATGAGGCGGCTGACAGTTAGTCGTTTAATCAATACATCAAGGAGGAATCCACGGTTTTCCTGATTGTTACCTGCACAGGTTAATTCGGCCGGAGCGGATTTGCTGACTGCCCAACGCTGGTTTGGTGGCGGCCTTGCGTTGGTTTGCGGACTGACGATGGCCGTTTAGCGGGCGCGCTTCGGCGCAGCCAACGGCGGCAGGCGGTCGCGGTGCCGCCACAGCAGCGAAACCAACGCGAGCGCCTCCCAGTAACGCCGCCAGAATTTACGCGGGTTGGACGCCAAACGTAGTAGCCAGCCAAGCACCATGCGGTCGGCCCAAGGCGGGATATTGGCCTGTCCTCCGGAGAGAAACGCGATGGCTGCACCGAGGCAGAGGATGGATGTCGGCACCTGGAGTTGGGCTCGCAACATCAGCCCGAGTCGCTCCTGGACGCCGCCACCGATTGCTAGCATCACGACACGCGGTTTGCGCGCCTCGATGCGGCGAAGCAACTCGGCATCCTGAATGGCCCCGAGTGGATAGTGCGGGGCGAGGTAAACGTCGGCCTCAGTCACGGGAAAACCCTTGCTGACGAGCCAAGCGCGATTGCGTTGATCCTCCTCGGACGAGGGCATTACCCAAAAGACGGCACCCGGCTGCTTGAGTTCGGGCCGGGCGAGCACGGCGACCATGAATTTAAGCCCGGAGAGCCGCGGGAGCTTTACACCCGTAAACGCGCGCCAGAGCAGGACCATGAAGCCGGAATCGGTGATGGCCAGGTCGGCCGTGGTCAGGGCCTCGCGATAGGAGGCGGATTTGACCAAATCGGCCGCCAAGCCTGGCGCGGATGGGGCGACGACGAGCATCGAGGGGAACGCGCCCTCGGTGCCGCTGGGGGCGGTCAGTACGGCGGCGCCGGCTACAGCGCTTCCGCGCTGCTCATGGGTGCCGGCGAGTACCGCTGCGGGAGTGCGCGGGGGGGCGCCCGAGGTAGTGCGCTGAAAGGCGTTGGACTGGTCGATGACCCGCTCGACGGCTACCGCGACGGAGCCGGTAAAGAAATGGATGCCAAGCAAGCGGGCTGAGGTCGGGTTGCGCATGAAGCTGGACCGAGCAAAACCATTAACCCGTCCCAATCGATCCCTAAATGAAGGGGACGGGATGACTCAGCGCCGATTCATAGCGGGAAGTTTAGCGAGGTAAGGGCGCGGAGCGCGCGACGGTCATGATTTTCTGACATGTGAGCGAGAAAGTCGGAGGTATAAAGGTGATGTTTTTGGGGGCGTTGGCCGCGCCAGTGCATGAAAAGGCTATTGGCCCAGCGGTTGAACATACCGTGGATACAAACCGCGTTCGGGCGGCGTAATCGGCAGCGATCATCCTGGCGCGAGGCGTCGAGGTGGGCATGCAAACCGGTTTCGATTCCCCAGTGCGCAAGGTTGACCTCCAGCCATTGGGCGGGAGTCAACTCGGCGGCGGGGCGACTGGTGATCAGCGCCACGGTCTCGGTGGGCTTGCCGTGGCGTTTTCGGCAGGTTCTCGCGGCTTGCGCCACCAGGGGGAAGCAGGCGCTTTCCGCGCTCAACTCGCGCGCCACCAGGGTGCGCGTCACGGGGTGCTTCTTTTCCTGGGTGGTACGTTGCTCGGCAGCGGGATCTTTTAACCTGAACTCCGAAGTTGAGTCAGGAGTGGAATCACGAAAGCGCTTCATTGTAGGGTGGTTGAATGACAAAAACCACAACCACAGATGCCCACAAAACAGACGCCACTCCAGTCACCCCATTGTTTGGGGGCGCGAAAGTGGTCGTGGACGAAACCGCCAAGGCAGTGACGCCTTTCGGAGGGTTGTGCAGCTTCATCGTTTATTTGCAGCAGATCGGCTTCGGGGCCCGCGTGGCGCAGGCCATGCCGTTCCCGGCGCTGACTTCCCCCAACGGTATCCCGTTGGAGCATACCTTGACGGCGTTTCTCTTCGCAGTGGTGACCGGGGCCAGTCGCTTTGCGCATGTCGATTGGTTGCGCGGGGACAGGGCCTTGCATGCGCTGCTCGGCATCCCGCGATTCCCGGGCGACGACACGGTGCGCGACTTCTTCCGTCGGTTTACCCAGCGTCATATCGAGGAGTTTTGGCGGCCGCTATGGTCGTGTTTGCTTACCCTAGGAGCCTGTCGGACTTGGAAAAATAAACGCATTAAATATTTGTTTTATATTGACTACCAATTAAAAGCGTAACTAAGTAGTTCCATGGCAACCAAGTTCGTTATAATTGATCGGCGCACTCCGTTACTGCTGCCGCCCGACCTGCGGGATTGGGTGAAGCCGGATCACTTGGTGCATTTTGTCATCGATGCGGTTGACTTGATCGACGTCAGTTCGGTGTCCGTAAATCAGCGTGGGAGCGGCAGTGCGCAATACCCGCCGTCGATGCTCCTGAGTTTACTGACTTACAGTTACGCGACGGGAGTTTTTTCCAGCCGCCAAATTGAGCGCACGACCTATGAAAACGTGGCAGTGCGCCTGCTCTGTGCCGACACGCACCCCGACCACGATACGATTTGCACGTTCCGCCGGGAGAACCGGAAATTGGTGCAAAAAGCTTTTGCTCAATTACTTCAGATGTCTGCGGCGTGCGGAGTGTTAAAGATCGGCAACGTCACGGTGGCCGTCGATGGCACCAAAATACTTGCCAACGCCAGCAAGCACTCGGCGGTGAGTTATGCCCATGCGGTTAAGACGATGGAAGTCCTTGATCTGGAAATCGCTGAACTGTTGCGCAAAGCCGACGCTGCGGACGCGATCCCGCTGCAAGACGGGTTGACGATCCCCGCAGAGATCCAGCGGCGCGAGGAGCGCAAGGCGACGTTGGCCAAGGCCAAGGCGGAAATCGAGGCCCGGGCGCATCTGCGGTTTCAGGCGGAACAAGCTGAGTATGAAGCTAAAATGGCAAAACGCTCCGCGTCCGAAGCCGACACGGGTAAAAAACCGCGTGGCCCAGTTCCCGTTCAGCCCGACCCCACTCCGGGCACGAAAGACCAGGTCAACCTGACCGATGAAGTCAGCCGGATTATGAAAACGGGCAACGGCTTCCAGCAGTGTTATAATGCACAAGCCGGGGCCGACACCGACTCGCGCCTGATCGTCGGTGCGCGGGTCTGTAATGCGCCCAATGATAAACAGCAGCTTGAGCCAAACCTGGCGGCCATCGCGCAACATATTGAGGTGGCGAACGTACTGATTGACAGTGGTTTTGTGAGTGAAGCGGCGGTGACAAAGGCCGAGTCCGCACCGGACGCAACCACAACGGGCGTAACTGTATATGCAGCGATGAAACGGGAGCCGCATGGCCGCACGATCGCCCAACTCGAACAGCACGAAGACCCGCCGCAACCGGGCCCCGAGGCGAGCTTCGCCGAACGCATGATCCACCGCACCGCTACGGCCGCCGGACGAGCGTTATATAAACTACGGCAAGAAACCATTGAACCGATTTTTGGTATTATAAAAGAGGCGCTCGGCTTCCGACGTTTTTTAATGCGCGGACTGGAAAAAGTATCCCTCGAATGGGAGCTGGTGTGCCTGGCCTACAACTTTAAGCGTCTTCATCGCCTCAACGCCAAACTGCGGCCGGCCTAACCTCGCCAACGCAGGAAAACCAACCCTCAAACACCAAAAAAATCCGGACGCGCCATTGATTAACCGCCCTAATCCAACGGGCCACAGCCCGAAGGAGTATTTTAGGCCCCAAAATCTATCCGCCACACTCAAAGTTGGCGCGCGGGCCGGGGACTTGGCCCGAACCCGCTTTTTTCAGTCCGACGGGCTGCTAGCCTCGGCGAGTTCCAGCTTTGGCCGTGGCCCAAAGCGGTCGCTTAACGTGCGAGCCCGCACCGTATCAATTTCCCCATTTCTGGATGGCCGCTTTGGTCAGATTAACAAACAGGGTTTCAGCGGGATTGAGCGTGTAGGCTTTCCTGCATGCCAGCATCCACCGCCGTTTAAGTGGCACCCGGCCCAGGGAAATCTGGGTCAGGCTGCCCGCCTTTAGATGTGCCGCCACGGCCCATGAGGGCAGCAGGGCGATGCCGGTGTTGTCGGTAAGCCTGACTTTAATCGCCTGCTCGTTTTCAAACTCAAAACGCGATGGGGTCCCCCGCGTTTCATTTTTAAAGTAATCCGTGATCCACTTGTGGGATTCTCCGCAGTCGGTGACCAGGGGCTTTCGAGCGAGGATCTCGCCAAGCGGGACGCGGCTTTTAGATGCCCACTCGTGGCGGGAATTCACGATCAGCCGCAATTCGTCCGCACCGAGCAGCGTCATATCGAGTTGCGGGTTGCTTGCCGGCTCCAGCAGGACCGCCAGATCGACTTGGCCATCGGTGAGAGGGGACGACCCTTTGGTTGTGGGGAGGCCTTCGATCTGCACCGGGCAGTCAGGATAAAGCCCCCGGAATTTTTTGAGTACCGCCGGTAGCAGGAAGTTTAAAATGTCGGTGTTGGCGCTCAGCCTGACCCGTGATTCCTGTTTCCCGGTCAAGGCATCCACGTTGGCGCGCAGCAGTCGCAGGTGATCTAAAACGGCAATCGCTTCGGGAAGCAGGGTGTGGCCCGTAGGCAGAAGGTTCATGTGTCTGGGGCTACGCTCGAAAATGCGGCACCCTAGATTGGTTTCTAGCGCCTTAAGTGCATGGCTGATCGCGGATGGCGTCTGGCCGAGTTCGCGGGCCGCCTCACTCATGTTCAGCGTGCGTGCCAAGGTCACGAACACATGCAGGTATTGGCTTTCTATGTAGGGCTTCATGGCGCGCTGCGGTCCGCTGCCTGTAGCACAGAAAGGTCCAATTCAGGGACATCCCCCCAGATATCGTGTAGTGGGGTTATGAATTCGAGTCATGGGGCTGTGCATTATTTTCAGCATGGCGTAATCGGCGCGTTTTAGGGCCTTGGCACAACCTGTGCTAAATCCCTCCCATGCGTATCGGTAAATCCACTCCAGCACTGCCGGTCGCATGTCAGGGGCTGAGGCCCTCGGCCTTGGTGAAGTAGCCCATTTCCCCCGCTTCCACGGGATAACAAAAAGCAGAATAACCACATGAATACGTCTCAACTGAAAACGTTCGCTCCACTCCACACGCTCCGGCGTGCACTGCCGGGTCTGATGTTGGCGGCTAGTTTGTCTCTGCAGGCGGCTGACTATCCGACCTCGAAAGTTAACACAACGGGTCTGGCCGTCACCGATACCACGGTGACCGTTGGCCAGTTGCACTCCGCCACCGGCACGATGGCGATCAGTGAAACCGGTTCGATTCAGGCCGAACAGCTGGCTATCGATCAAATCAACGCCATGGGCGGCATCCTCGGTCGTCAGATCAAAGTGATCCCTGAGGACGGTGCGAGCGATTGGCCCACCTTCGCCGAGAAGGCCAAAAAACTTCTCGTTAACGACAAGGTTGCCACCGTATTCGGTTGCTGGACCTCGGCGTCCCGCAAAGCCGTGTTGCCCGTCTTCGAAAAGGAGAACGGTCTCCTTTACTACCCGACCTTCTACGAAGGCTTGGAGCAGTCCAAGAACGTGATTTATACGGGCCAAGAGGCGACTCAGCAGATCCTCGCCGGCTTGGATTGGATCGCCAAAGAAAAGGGCGCAAAGACCTTTTATTTGATCGGCTCTGACTACATCTGGCCGCGTACGTCCGCGAAAATCGCCCGCAAGCACATCGAGAACGTTCTCGGCGGCAAAGTTGTCGGCGAAGAGTTCTACGCCCTCGGCCACACCCAGTTCGGTTCCTTGATCAACAAGATCAAATTGAAGAAGCCGGACGTCATTTATGCCATCATCGTTGGCGGCAGTAACGTCTCCTTCTACAAGCAGCTCAAGGCCGCTGGTATCACGGGTGAAAACACCACGCTGATCACCATCTCGGTCACTGAGGATGAAGCCCTCGGCATTGGCGGTGAGAACCTCGTTGGTTTCTACTCGGCGATGAAGTACTTCCAGTCCCTCGACAACGCGAACAACGCCGCTTTCGTCAAAGCCTTCAAGGCCAAGTATGGCGACAAATCGGTCATCGGTGACGTCACCCAGGCCGGTTATCTCGGGCCATGGTTGTACAAGGCCGCTGTCGAAAAAGCCGGTAGCTTTGATGTGGATAAAGTTGTCGCCGCCTCCCCTGAGTTGGAGCTGACCACCGCGCCGGAAGGTTACGTGAAACTCCACCCCAATCATCACCTGTGGAGCAAACTGCGCATCGGCCAGTGGAAGATGGATGGTCAAGTTAAGGTCCTCTATGAGTCCGGCCTGATTGAGCCCAACCCGTTCCCTAAGGGCTATCAATAAGCCGCCATCGGTTACGTCGTTAATCAACCCCGCCTGCCGCTTAGCGGTGGTCGGCGGGGTTTTCCTCTCAGTCTTTTTTTAGCCAATCGATTTCTTGTAACATGGGTCAATATACCGCTTCCGAATTGTGGTCGATTACGGCCATGCAGAGTTTTGCCGGATTCAGCCTGTTCAGCGTGCTGCTGCTCATGGCTCTGGGTCTCGCTATCATTTTCGGGCAGATGGGGGTGGTGAATCTCGCCCATGGCGAGTTTATGGCCCTCGGTGCCTACACCGTTTACCTCTGCTCTCAACTGGCGCACACCTACGCACCTGCCCTAGTTCCGATTTACTTTTTGGTCGCCATCGTGGCCGCCTTCCTCGCCTCGGCATTAGCTGGGTTGTTCGTCGAATGGTCGCTCATCCGCTTCCTGTATAAGCGCCCCCTCGACACGCTGCTGGCCACTTGGGGCTTGAGCCTGATCATGCAGCAGCTCTTCCGCACCATCTTTGGTGCCCGCGAAGTGACGCCCACCTTGCCCGATTGGCTGATGGGTTCGTTCAAGCCGTCCGAATCAATCGACATTCCCATCAACGGCGTCTTCGTGATGGCCCTCACGCTCGCCCTGACCGGTGGAGTCTGGTTGTTCATGTACCGCTCGCGACTTGGACTACGGATGCGCGCCACCGTGCAAAACCGCTCCATGAGTGGTGCGGTGGGCATCAATACGCGCTGGGTGGATCGCATGACCTTTTCACTGGGGTGTGGAATCGCCGGTGTAGCCGGAGCCGCATTTACGACAATTGGCTCAACGGGGCCTGACAGCGGATCGCGTTACATTGTGGATACGTTCCTGGTCGTGGTTTTTGGTGGCACGGCGAGTCTGGCCGGCACGATCGCATCGGCCTTCGGCATCGCCCAGGCCCAGTCGATCTTCGAGTTCTTTTTAGAGGGAACCATGGGTAAAGTCGCGGTGCTGCTGACCATCGTGATCATCCTGATGATTCGGCCCAAGGGGCTATTTGCTAACAAGGTGCGCTCGTAACCTACCTAAAATGAAAATTTTATTTGATCGTTTGTTTGCAGGTAAACACGGGGCGAGAAATTTGCTCGTACTCGGTCTCATCCTGCTGGTTATTCTGCCGCTTTCGCTGGATATTTTCCGGCTGAATTTGGTGGGTAAATACCTCACCTACGCTTTTGTTGGCGTCGGTTTGGTTCTCCTCTGGGGCAAGGCCGGTGTGCTCAGTCTCGGTCAGGGTGTTTTCTTCGGACTCGGAGGCTACTGTATGGCGATGTTCCTCAAATTGGAGGCGTCGGATCCGATCAGCACCAAGATCCAGTCCACGCCGGGCATCCCTGATTTCATGGACTGGAATCAGCTCAAGGCGCTCCCTTCGTTCTGGGTTCCGTTTCACAGTTTCCCGTTCGCCTCCGCTGCGGTCTTCGTAGTTCCCGCTCTGCTGGCCTTCTTTATAGGTCTTGCGATGTTCAAACGCCGCGTCGGCGGTGTCTACTTTGCGGTTATCACCCAGGCCATCGCTCTCATCATCTCCTTGGCCATCGATGGTAATCAGGGCCTCACCGGTGGGCGCAATGGAATCACCGATTTGCGCACACTTCTCGGCCACGACATCCGCTCGCAGCACGCCCAATATGTCCTCTACTTCACGACGTGTGTACTGTTAATCGGGGTCATTCTCCTGCTGCAGTGGATGCTCTCCGGTAAAATGGGGAAGATTCTCCTCGCTATGCGCGACCGCGAGGATCGGGTCCGCTTCTCGGGCTACGACGTGTCCGCTTACAAAATCTTCATCTTTAGCCTGGCTGCCGCGCTCAGCGGACTCGGTGGCGCGCTCTTCGTCGTCCAGGTCGGCTTTATCTCGCCTTCACTGGTTGGCATCGTACCCTCGATCGAGATGGTGATTTTCACCGCGGTGGGCGGAAAACTGTCACTCTACGGAGCGGTTTACGGTGCCCTGTTGGTGAATACGGGAAAGAGTCTCTTCTCGGAAAACTTCCCGCAGCTGTGGCTGTTCATGATGGGCGGTCTGTTCATCGCCGTGGTGGTGCTTTTCCCCAATGGCATCGCCGGCATTTGGCAGAATTTAACTGAAAAGTTCTCCGGCTGGTCTGCTGCCCGCCGCAAGGCGCCAGTCGCTGTCGCAACCGAAGTCATCGCTCCTGTCGCCTTGGAAACTGAAACCAGCAAAACACCATGAGTAACCCAAAAGAATTTATCCTCTATATCGAAGACCTCACGGTCTCCTTCGATGGGTTCAAAGCCGTCGACGGGCTCAACCTCTACGTGGAAAAAGACGAACTGCGTGTGATCATCGGTCCCAACGGTGCCGGTAAAACCACCGTGTTGGATCTGATTTGCGGAAAAACCCAGCCCACCGCCGGCAGTGTTCTATTCAACGGCAAGGAGCTCATCGGGCTATCCGAACACGAGATTGTGCGCGAAGGGGTGGGGCGGAAGTTTCAAACTCCCTCCATCTACGAAAACCTCACCGTGTATGAAAACCTGGAGGTTTCCTTCCCTCGGGGCCGTGGCGTGTTGGGGTGTCTGGCCTTCTCGCGATCTGCCGATGTGGTCGCTCGGATCAATGAGGTCGCCAAGGAGATTTACCTCGATCACCTGCTGGACGCCGAAGGTGCTATCTTAAGTCACGGGCAAAAACAGTGGCTGGAGATCGGCATGCTGCTCATGCAGGAGCCTCAGCTCATCATGCTCGACGAGCCGGTGGCGGGCATGAGCCCGGCGGAACGCGAACAGACCGCCGCCTTGCTCAACCGCATCAGCAAAGGTCGCGTGATTATCATCATCGAGCACGACATGGAGTTCGTATCCCGGATCGCCCACCGCGTCACGGTGTTGCACCTGGGGAAAATCCTCGCCGAAGGCTCAATGGAGCAGGTTCAGCACAATCCAAAAGTCATCGAAGTGTATCTCGGCCATTAAACTCAAACACTATGCTAACCGTTTCAAATCTTCAGGTGGGCTATGGCCTGAGTCGGGTGATCCAAGACGTTTCCTTCACCGTCGGTGACGAGGAGATTTTGGCCATTATGGGGCGCAACGGCATGGGCAAAAGCACCCTGCTCAAGGCCCTCGTTGGCATGCACCCGTCCAAGTCCGGGCGCATCATGATCGACGGCGTGGAGTTGCAGGACGCGCCCTCCTTCGAGCGGGTGCGTCAGGGCATCGCCTTTGTGCCCCAGGGCCGGATGATTTTCCCCTACCTCACGGTGGTTGAAAACATGCTCACCGGCGCCCGTGGCCCGGTGGACCCATCCACCTATGATGAGATCTACACGCTCTTCCCGGTCCTGCACGAAATGCGCAAACGAAAGGGCGGTAACCTCTCCGGCGGCCAGCAGCAGCAGCTCGCCATCGCCCGGGCACTCATCACCAACCCGAAGGTGCTGATCCTCGATGAGCCAACCGAGGGTATCCAGCCTTCCATCATCAAGGACATCGCCCGCGCGCTCCGCGAAATCCGTAAAATGCGCAAAATCTCCATCCTGGTCACCGAGCAGGTGGTGAGCTTCATGATGGATTCCTGCGACCGCGCCATCGTCATCGAACGCGGCCGGTTTGTGCACGAGGCCCCGCGCTCCGATCTCGACGCCGACAAGGTTAAAAAACTGCTCGCCGTTTAAAACCACTCCCGAGTCGCCCGGCCCGATTCGGGCGACTCGGACCAACACCCTTTCCCCGCCTGTACCCAACCGTCACTGCTCATCCTAAATCACCACACGCATCATGGCTAAAACGCTCATCAAAATAGATCTCAATACTCCTCCGACCCAGCAGGATTGTATCCATAATCGCTGGCACCCCGACCTTCCCATGGTCGCGTATGTGAAACCCGGTGACGAGTTCCGCGTCGAGTGCGTGGACTGGACCGGTGGTCAGATTTTTGACAACGACAGCGCCAACGACATCCGCGACGTTGACCTCACCAAGGTCCATTACCTGAGCGGCCCCATCGGCGTTGAAGGAGCCGAGCCCGGAGATTTGCTCGTGGTGGACCTGCTCGACGTCGGCATTCTGCCGGATTCGGCGTGGGGTTTCACTGGCCTGTTCGACAAAAAGAACGGCGGCGGTTTCCTCGACGAACACTATCCCGAGGCTCGCAAGGCCTGTTGGAACTTCAGCGGTGTTTACGCCAATTCCCGCCACATTCCCGGCGTCGAATTCGCGGGTATTATCCACCCCGGCCTCATCGGCTGTCTGCCGTCTCGCGAGTTGCTCGATATCTGGAACAAGCGCGAAGCCGCGCTCTTCGCCACCGATCCCAACCGCACGCCCCCGCTGTGCACCTTGCCCTACGCCGAGACCGCGCACATGGGCCGCATGAAAGGCGAAGCCGCCAAGCTCGCCGCCATGGAGGGCGCCCGCACCGTCCCGCCCCGCGAACACGGCGGTAATTGCGACATCAAAAACCTGAGTCGTGGCTCCAAGGTTTATTTCCCCGTTTACGTCAAAGGCGGCGGTCTTTCCATGGGCGACATTCACTTCTCCCAGGGCGACGGCGAAATCACCTTCTGCGGCGCCATTGAAATGGCCGGGTTCCTCGATTTGCGGGTGAACATCATCAAGGACGGCATGCGCAAGTACGGCATCGTAAACCCGATCTTCCAGCCCAGCCCGGTCGAGCCGCACTACACGCGCCACCTCATCTTCCAGGGCATCTCGGTCGACGAGTCGGGCACGCAGCACTACCTCGACGCCACCATCGCCTACCGCCGCGCCTGCCTTAACGCCATCGAGTACATGAAGAAATTCGGCTACACCGGCGAACAGGCCTACGCCATCCTCGGCACCGCTCCGGTGGAAGGCCACATCAGCGGTATCGTCGATATCCCCAACGCCTGCGCTACGCTCTACCTGCCCACCGAGATCTTCGCGTTCGACATCATGCCCAACGCCGATGGTCCCACCAAGCACATCACGGGCACCGCCGACTTGGCGCGCACCTCGACGCCCTGAGCCTTACCGCTCCCCAAACCAGCATTCCATGCCACTCTATAACTACGAGTGTAAGGCCTGCGGCCCGTTCATGAGCTTCCACCTCATGGACGATCGCAACACGCCCACCGCGTGCCCGGACTGCCAGCGGGCGGCCAAGCGAGTCGTTTCCGCGCCTAACTTGGCGTTGATGAGTGCCAGTACCCGCAAAGCTCATTCGATTAACGAACGCAGTCGCTACGAACCGCGAGTGAGCGACAGCCGCAGTGGCCACAACTGCGGCACCGGCTGCGGGTGCAAACCCAGCAAGCGCAAAGCTGCGGTCAAGCGCGATGGCACGCCCGCGTTGCACGCGCCGCGAAAGGGTAATCGCCCGTGGATGCTCGGCCACTGAGCATCCCTATTAGGTGGTCACCCGTTCTCGGCTACGACCAGCAGTAGGTTCCAAAACGCACTCCCTTAACCCGGGGGGTGCGTTTTTTTATGCCCAAATTCCCATCGTAGCCCCTGGATTTCGTTAAAAAACTTCCTTCGGCTGAAGACATCCCGCTAACGTGTCCGCTGATTTTATATGATGCTCTTCGCTCCACTCGCTTTCCTCCTCGGCCAGACGCCGCTGGAGCTTTTCGCAAAAGGCGGCCCCATCATGTGGCCGATCCTGCTCGTATCGTTTTTGGCGATCACCGTGGTGATCGAGCGGGTTATTTTTTTGCTGCGCGAGCGCTCCGCCCGCCAACCCGAGGTGGTTGAAAAAATGCTCGAATTCGTCGAGGCCCGCGAACCCCAGCGCGCCCTCGTCCTGGGTCAGCAGAGTTCCGACTACGTGGCGCGCATCTTGGTGTATGCGCTCACTCACCGGGAACACTCGTTGAGCAACGCCTTCATGCGCGCCGCCAACAAGGAACTGGCCCGCTTCCAGCAGGGCATCGCGGTCCTCGACACCTGCATCACCGCAGCTCCGCTTCTGGGTCTGCTCGGCACGGTCACCGGAATGATGGCGACCTTCGGCGCGTTGGGCGAAGGCGATCTGGGCGCCAGTGCCGGTAAGATCACCGGCGGGGTGGGCGAGGCACTCATTGCCACCGCCTGCGGCCTGGTGATCGCGATCCTCGGCCTGTTCCCCTACAACATCCTCAGCGCCACCGTCGAAACCGCCAAACACGATATCGCCGATGCCTCGCACGCCCTTGAGGTGATCATCCAGAAATCGGAATCAGCAGAGCCCAAAGGCCTTTGAGTTCGCCCTGCCTTTGGCCCCATGACCGGTTCACACAACAACCTGTTTACCTCGCCGCCCAAGCGCGCCCGCATCGAAATCATCCCGTTGATCGACGTGATTTTTTTCCTGCTGGCGACCTTCGTCCTGTTCACCCTTTCGCTTAACCGCTCCGGCGGTCTCAGGTTGGAGTTGCCCGCAGTCGAAACCAGCCTGGCGCGTGAGGCCGACGGGGCCGTCACCGTGTCGATCACCGCCGAAGGGAATCTGGCTTGGGATCAAGAGCGGGTGACCGTCTCCGAATTGACCGCCCGGTTGCAGGCTTACCAGCAGATGGAGCCCAACCCACGCATCCTGCTTAACGGCGATGAAAACGCGCCGTTCTCCATCGCGCGTGGCGTCATTGATGAGATTCGCAAGGCGGGCATCGGCAAAATCCTCATCGAGACGCGACTGCGTCCTGCCAACCCATGAAGCGCTTCTCCGATCCGTTCGGGGTAACGGCGACCAGTCCCAGCGCCCCCAAAAAAGCCCGCATCGAAATCATTCCCTTGATCGATGTGATCTTTTTCCTACTGGCGACCTTCGTGCTCTTTACCCTCTCGTTAAGTAAAATCCAGTCCCTGCCGGTCGATCTTCCGGTGGCGTCCGCTGCCTTGGTTTCCGCTGCTGATGACGACCTTGTTATCCTGCAAATTTCCAGCGCTGGAAGCGCCTACTGGAACAAAGAACTCATCGGCCTGGCCGACATTTCCCCGCGCCTACAGCACTACCGCGCCACTTCACCGCTGCCGCGCGTGCTCATCAGCGCCGACGATCACGCCCGCTACGGCGACGCAGTTCGCGCCCTCGACGAGGTCCGCAAGGCGGGCATCACCCAGGTTTCCATCGAGACCGCCTACCGCGCCACCGGCCGCTGACATGAAACGCGACACCCTCATCGCCCTTCTCGTCGCGCTGCTTTTGCACGTCGCTTTTTTTGCCGGCGGGCAATGGTTTAAATCCCCCGCGTCCACGCCCACCGTCGCTCCCGTTGAGCCGATCCCGGTGATCGAACTCGTGCCGTTACCCTCGGGGGAATCAGCCGCTCCCAGTATGCCCTCCGCTCCCGCTGGTGGAGGGGAGTCCTCCGCGGTGACCTCTCCCGCACCGGAAACGTCCCCTGAACTGATTTCCGCAGCCGTTGATGCCCCCTTTGTCCAACCGATCCAGCCGCAGCCCCCGGGGATGGCCGCACGTGGCTCGGTGATTGCGATACCCGGTGCACGCGGAGGCCCTGGCGGTACAGGTTCCGGCATCGGGCAAGGCCTGGCTAACCTGTTTAACCTGGCCGATCTCGATCAGCTGCCTTCTTCTGCGGTAAGTGTGTCTCCGGTTTACCCTTACGAAATGCGTCGAGCCGGAGTGAGTGGGGAGGTGTTGGTCAGTTTTATCGTCGATACGAAGGGCCAAGTGCGAGACGCCCATGTCGTTAGCTCCACTCGTCGAGAGTTCGCCGACGAAGCGGTGCGTGCGGTGCTTCAGTGGAAATTCAGCCCTGGGCGACGAAGCGGTGTGCCCGTCAACACCCGCATGCAGGTTCCCCTAGTGTTTAATCTTCAGGCGAACTGAACCATGGCTCCTTCGCGTCACCTCCGCCACGTGCTCCTGTTGATCGGGGCCATCGTGTCCTTGGCACTAGTTCAGGCGGCCCCGTCGCCCCCCAAGGTGCTCTCCGCGACCGTCGCCGCCGAGTTGGATCAGCTGCGGACTTTGACCGACAGCCGCGCTTACCCAGCGGCGCTCTCCTTAATCGAGCGACTTTTGGCGCACGCCGCCAATCCCAGCTTTGACCTCGCGGTGCTCTCGCAGGTTAAAGGCCAAATTTTCCTTGCCGAGGCGCGCTACGAACAGGCCCTTGCGCCCCTGCAGCTCGCCGTGGAGCTCGGCGAGCGCCACGGGTTTTTCGATGAGAACACCCGCCTCGATACGCTGTTTCTGTTAGGGCAACTTCACGCGCAACTCGCCGCCACCCCGGGTACGAGAGTGAACCGCCAGCGCAACCTGGCCAGCGCTCTCGACTACGCCCGGCGCTGGCAAGCTCAGTCACCCCGGCCGAGTGCCGAGGTGCAGCTGTTCATCGCCTCGACGCTTTACCAAAGCGCGCTGCTGGATCCCGCCAAACCCGATTTGGCCCAACTCGAGCTCGCCCGACTAGCCGCCGCCGAATCCCTGCTTTTGGAAAACACTCCGCGTGAAGCCAGCTATGTCCTGCTGCTCGCCAGCCAGCAGCAACTCGGCCAGCGCGAGGCCTCAGCCGACACGCTGGAGCTGCTCGTCAAAGCCCATTCCGCCACTGCGGTGTATTGGCAACAACTCGTCGGCACCTACCTCACGCTCGCGTCCGATGCGCCCGACCCCGTAAGCGTATCCCGTTATCAACTTTGCGCTCTGCTCTCTTTTGAACGCGCTCAGGTCCTCGGTCACCTGACGACCGCCCAAGATCAGGCGACCCTGCTCGCCCTTCGCGCGGCGCTGGATTCCCCTGCAACCGCCACTGCTGGCGAAGCGTATTAAGTCTTCACCCATGAAAAAATCCTACTGGATCGCCCCGTTGGTTGCCCTGCTGGTTTTTGCCGCCCTGTTTTTGGCTTTCAGCAGCGCCGAACGCACCCGTGAGCAAACCCGCAGCGCGCGGGCTCAGGCCGACCTGAAGGCCAAGCTTGCAGCCGAGACCGAAGCGCGTCGGCTGGCGGTGATTGAGTCCGTGCGCGTGCAGGCGGAGCTGCAAAAAAAGCAGGAGGCCCGCGAGGCGATTGAACGGGCACGACTGGAGTCACGCCAGAAGGCTGTAACGGATCGCGAGCAGGCCTTGCACGAACAGCAACGTCTCGCGCGCCAGCTTGAGGTCCTGAAAAAAGAGCTGTCGGCCGAACAGCGCGCGCTCGCGCAGCTGACCGTGAACCGCAACGCCGCGCTCGTTGAGCAGGAGTTTCTGAAGAAAATCGTCGTCCAGTCCGAGGCCAACGTAAAAGCCCTTGCCGGGGTCATTGCCCAATTGTCGTCCGGCGAGGGTACGCCGCGCCTCGAAGCCGCCCCCGACCTGAGCTCGAAGAAAAAGCAGTAAGCCTCCTTTTTTAAGCACGCCATGAATCGTTTTTACCTGATCATCCCAATCGTTTTTTTGACCCTGTTCGGCGGCGTTTATTGGTACCACAGCCAGCAAAGCGACGCGGACGCCCAAGCGCGGGCCGCCGCCGTTGCGGCGGCCGAATCGGCCGCAAAGGCGCAGCAATCGGCCGCTGAAGCCAAGGCGCGCGCTGAGGTCGCTTCGCGCGCCGCTGCCCGGGTCGAGGCGGAGCGGAAAAAACAGGAGATGTTGCACGAGCAATGGTCGGCTGAAACAGCTCGGATCGCCGCCGAAACGGAGGGTTATCAGAAGCAGGCAACGATTCTGCGGGCTGAACTGGCGGGAGTTGAACAGCAGTTGAGTGCGGTTCGTCATGCGCGGATTGATGCTGCGGGGCAGGGTTTGGTACTGGCCCGCGAGGTGGAGTTGTTGCGCATCGCCAAGCGCAACGCCGAACTCGAAGTCCAACGCACCACGGAAATCCTCGTCCGGCGGGCCACCCAATCCAGCCTAGTGCCGAATCGGCCGTAACGTGGGGGGCTAATTGTGTTGAAGCAGGGACGCGCGAATTCGGTTTGAGGCGTGTGAGCGGCGGCGCGAACACCGTCTATTTCTGGCGGTTACAAAATCACCTGTCGTAAAAGCCGATGACCGGCCCCGCCAGGGGCCGATCATCAGGCCCGGTCAGCTTGCAGGTTCGTCGGCCAGGCGGTCTTTCATGCGGTAGGATTTGCCCTCGATGACGACGGTCTGGGCCCGGTGCAGTAGGCGGTCCAGGATCGCCGCGGTGATGCCAGCGTCGTTGTTAAAGATCCCTGCCCAGTGTTTGTAGGCCTTGTTGGTGGTGACGATCAGCGAGCCGCGTTCGTAGCGTTGGCTGACGATCTGGAAGAGCAGGTCGGCCCCCGACTTGTCGAGCGGCAGGTAGCCGACCTCATCGAGCACGAGCACCGCAGGGGTCATGTAACGCTTCAACTCGGCTTGCAACCGGTGCAGGGACTGGGCGGTGACCAAAGCGTTGATCGCGTCCACCGCCGTCGTAAACAGCACCGTGTAGCCCGCCTGGCACGCCGCGTAGCCCAACGCGCTCGCGAGATGTGTCTTCCCAAGCCCCACACCACCGCAAAACACCGCGTTGGTGCGCTCCTTGACAAAGCCCAGTTCGAAGAGGTGCCGCACCTGCGCTTCGTTCAACTCCTTGGGCCAGTCCCACTGGAACTGGTCGACGGTTTTCTTGACCGGGAAGCGCGCTGCCTGGATGCGCCGCTCCAGCGCCCGGATCTGGCGGTCCTGGGTCTCGGCCTGCACCAGTCGGCGTAAAAATTCGGCGTGCGAACAGCGCGCCTTGGCCGCCTCGGCCGTGAGTTCGCCGTGGTGGCGCAGCAGGTAACCGAGTTTCAGGTACTTGAGTTGATCTTTTAATAAATCGGTTTTTTCGGGTTCTGTTTTCATTGGGTATAGGGGCTTAAATCCGGGGGACGCAGTTCGAGTTCCAGTGCGGCCAACGCGTCGGCGCGGGTGAGGTGGATCGGCCCGGCTTGCGGCAAGGCCCGCGCGCGTTGTTCGAGCAAGTTGAGGATGTAATCGCTGGAGTAGGCGCCGAGTTCATGGGCGCTTTCGATCGCCCGGCCGACTGCCTCCGTTCCATACAGGGCCACCAAACCCACGATAGTCGCCAGGTGGTGTCCCGCGTTGAGCCGGCGCTCCTCCAGCCCCCGTTGGTAGGCGGGTGCCGCCGGGCTCAGTTCCAAAAACCGTAGCCGCAGGCGCTGCCGCGCCCCCTGCCGTTTGCGCTCCTCGAGTTCGCGCACATGCTCGGGGTTTTCCACATCGGCGCGGCGGGCAAAACTGCGGGCATGCTCGGCCACCAGGGTGCGGTCCGCATAAAACCTCACCTGCGCCCCCTCGATCTGCGCGGTGAGTAGCGCCCCGGCAAACTTCGTGGGCACCGAGTAGCGGTTCGTTTCGATACTCACCCGGCACCGCCGCGACGCCCGCACGCTTAAGGTGCGCACCGCCGGACTGGCCACCGGGTTAAGCGGCAGGAGCGCAGCGCGCTCCTCGGGCAGCCGGTCCACCGGCCGGCCCTGGGTTTCAGCGTGAACGCGCACGTTGGCCACCGTTTCCAGCCACAAGCTGGCGGCCGGCCCCAGCTCGGTAAACCCGTTCATCTGCCGCCCGCCAAGGAAGCTTTTTTTCACGTAACCCACCGCGTTTTCCACCATGCCCTTGGACTGCGGATGCCCCGGCCCGCACGCTTTTATCGTAAACCCGTAGTGCCGGGCAAAGTCCAGGTACTGGGCGTTGTACACCGGGTCGGTCCCGGGCACATGCGAGAGGACGGCCGTCTTGCAGTTGTCCACCATCACCTCGCGCGGCACCCCGCCGAGTTTTTCAAAGGCGCGCCGGTGACAGCCCAGCCACCACTCCTGGCCCTGCCCGAGGGTAAATTCCACATGCAGGAACCGGCTGTACCCCAAAACCATGACGAAAAAACTTAAAGCCCGCCGGGTGCCGTCCACCTCCACCGCGCCAAAACTGCCCCAGTCCACCTGCGCGGTCTGGCCGGGGGCAAACTTGAGGGTAAGAAACGCCTCCAGGTTCCTCGGCCGCACCCGCCGCACGTAGTCTTTCAAAATTGAATACCCGCCCGTGTACCCCCGCTCGCGCACCTTTTGCCAGAGCTGCATGGCGGTGAACGGATGGGCCTCCAGCCAGCGCGCGATCGCCGGCTTGTGCACGTCGAGCTTGCTTGGCCTAGGCACCTGCGCGGCCTGGCTGCGCACGTACTTTTCCTGCGCCTGCCAGCGCCTCACCGTCTGCACGTGCAACTGGAGCGAGCGGGCGATTTGCGGCGCACTGTGACCGGCCGCCTCCGCCTGTTTTATCCGGCAATACAGTTCGTAATCGATCACGCGCCCACCTCCCGGCTCGGCGGCGGCGTTGCCGCCAGCGTGTGCGTTGGCCTGCCCCGGTCCAAGGAGAGCACCTGGTAAAGTGGCGCGGCGTAGGCGATCACCCCGGCCTCGATTAACTGCCGGCGCGCCTCGACCAGGCCGTCCTCGCTGAGCGTGAGCAGCCGGGCCAGGGTGCGCGTGGCGTAGTAACTCAGCCCGTCGGCGTCGCCCACGGTGACCAGGACCAGATAGAGGCCCCAGGCGGGGGCACTGGCCCGCCCCAGGTAATTGCCCCGCACCAGCCGGTGGTCCAGCCAGCTAAACTGGGCCGGCGTGCGCCGGAGTTGTTCGCGATCGATCGGTTGTTTTTGCATAATCGGGCGGCTGGACGTCGATGCCCAGGATCACCCGCCCCCGGGATTGCAGGTGTCGCAGCATGGGTTCGAGGTCCTCTTGTAACGTCACTCCGGCGAACTGCGCGATAAGCCCCACGAGCACAGGGTTTTGCGACTCCCATCTGTCTTGTAACGGCACGCAGGGATTCGGTAACGCCACCTCGGCGACCGGCTCGGCTTTAGGCTGGTGCACAACGGATTGCGTAGTTGGGATGTCTTGTAACGCCACCCGCCGTCGCGGCCCCCTCCGCCTTGAGTACCCCGGATTGGCCTTCCGCCACTCCTGCACCCGTTGGACATTTTCTGGGCCTTTCCAGTGGTCGAGGTTCTCCGGCTTCGCCAACCATTTGGCCTGACTGGCCGCCCGGCTCGCCCGTCGGCATCCCGGCTTCCCGCAGTAGCGCTGACGCTCGCGGTTATGCGCGTCGGGCAGAAAGAAATCGACACAGTGCAAACACTTGCGTGAACCGGTTGGATGCATCGCTGTGCATCCGCCAAGCGTCCCGCCGGTTCAATCTCCACCCATTCGCACCCCTCATATCCCCAGCCGGACAGGGAAGAAAACCCACCCACGGAAGAAGAGTATTACTCTTTTTAAGGGGAAGAAGATCCACCGAAGAAGAAGTGCATTCCTAACCGCCAGAAATAGACGCTTTCCCGCTCGCCGCTCACAGAGGCGGAATGTTTAGCGTTTGGGCAAAGCCCCCTGCGCTCACGCGCAAGGCCACGAGGAGGGGGCATTCAGGTGGTGGCCTTGAGCGTGAGCTCAGGGATGCGGGTGGGGCAAAACACCCTGCGCTCACGCGCAAGGCCACGAGGAGAGGCATTCAGGTGGTGGGTTTGAGCGTGAGCTCAGGGATGCGGGTGGGCCAAAACACCCTGCGCTCACGCGCAAGGCCACCCGCTACGCGAACACAGTTCTTGTGGCCTTGAGCGTGAGCTCAGGGATGCCTTTTGGGGTAAGGGCACCCTGCGCTCACGCGCAAGGCTACGAGGCGTTTTTCCCGAGGTGT
The DNA here is from genome assembly GCA_024998815.1 of Opitutus sp. NCBI lineage: Bacteria > Pseudomonadati > Verrucomicrobiota > Opitutia > Opitutales > Opitutaceae > Opitutus > Opitutus sp. The sequence continues at coordinate 967,832 of JACEUQ010000001.1, read as the reverse complement.
TAACTGGGGCGCATGCCGACTCCGCCCGAACTTAATGGGGGCGGTTTCGACCGACTTGTTTTTTAGCGGGGCGAGCCCGGGGTGGTGCGCTTTTGCGTTTTTACGAACATGTAGTCGGCTAGAAAACTAGCGCCGAAGATACTGCTAAGAGTGCGGATGTTGCGCATTGCACCCACGACGCTGGACAGAGGGCTGGCCGAGGATTCGCGTACTCGGATGAGCAGGAGGCAGGCGAGCAGGGACAGTACAGGGGTGAAGAAAAAAACACGGTGATAAACGTCAATGGCCGGAGTGTTACCAGACAGCGCCCATTGGAGGATTTTGCCTCCAAGGATCGGGCCGCTGGCGGTGAGCAGGGAGGCGACGGCAATGTTGACGCTAATGGCCAGGGTTTTGGCCTGGGCGGGAATGATTTTAAGTTGGAGGTTAAAAAGGCTGAGGGTGAAGCCCGCTCCCATTACCCCACCAAAAACCCACATCGGGTAAAGAATCCAGTGGTTGGCGGGCGTAACGATGCACCACAGAAAGTTTTGGGCCTGCCAGAGAATCATGCAGAAAAGCATCACCGGTTTATTGCCAAAGCGATCGGCCAACTTGCCCCATGCGGTCGCTGAAACCGCTCCGCCAACGCTGGCCACGATAACGATGGTGCTGACCTGCTGCACAGAAAGCTTTAGATCCTCGTACATAAAAATGGATACGAACGGGCCGAACAAACTGGCTGCAAACCCCCATGCCGCGCCGTAGGCGATGAACCACAGGCAGGGTTTGGTTTGGAGTAAAACTGCCAGTTGCTCACGCCAGCTTAGACTCGTCCGAGGGTGACTGTGAAGGGGTGTTTCCGTTGTTGTTTTCCATTGGTACCACGCCGATAACAGCCGCAATAGGCTGCTGACGATGAGGATAGATTGGAATGCGAGGATCGAGTTGCCGAGTCGGTTGATGAGCCAACCGGTGATGAGGAGGAAGGAAATCTGCGAGAACTGGGCGAGGCGATTGCGTAACCCAAAGTATTTGCCGAGAAGCCCTTGGGGCACCCACTCGCGGATCCATGAAATCCAGCTCACTCCGGCCATGGCGGTCAGGGCGGCGGAGATCATATAAAGGGTAATCCACCATTTCCCGCTAATCTCGGGCTTATCGATGGGTAGGAATGGCATCAGTGCGGCCATCGTGAGCCAGCACAGGGCTTGCAAAGAAACCGTGGCAACGGAGATGGTTTTCGTCGAATAGGACCGGCTGATTAGCGGCATCAAAAACACCTGGGCAAAGTTGGCCAAAAACGGGAGTGCTGAGATCAACCCATAAACCGCGGGAGGCAGTTTGAAGAGCGACACCAGCAGCGCAGCGACGATGAAATTCCCGGGTTGCAGCAAATAGCAGAACGGGGTTGCGACCAATGCATCATACGTGCAGTAGCGCAAATTTTGGCGAATGGGCGAATTAGGCATGGGGGCGGGGACTGGGGGCGTCGCGGTTATCCCTAAACCCGAGTCCGAAAGAATAGAAGACAATACCTGCACCTTTTACTTTGTGGGTGAGGCGCCCGGGTCGGGTTAACCGACTAGGGCTTGCGAGCACCATCGGGTAGGGATGCAGCTAATTCATCTCGCGCATTGACGCCGAGTTTACCGAAACCTTTCCTCTGCCCTATGAGTGACAAAGCGGCCAAGCCCAAGACCAAGTATAAACGCATCGTGCTCAAACTGAGCGGCGAAGTCCTGAGCGGGAAATCCAGCAACCCGATCGACGCAGGCGTTCTCGAGCGCATCTGCTCCCAGGTTAAGGAAATCCATGAAAAAGGGGTGCAGGTTTGTGTGGTCATCGGCGGCGGTAACATTTTCCGTGGCCTGCAGGGCGAGCAGCGTGGGGTGGATCGTACCACGGGCGATTACATGGGAATGCTCGCCACGGTGATTAACTCATTGGCGCTGATGGATTGCTTGGAAAAAATGGGTGTCTCTACCCGTGTTCAAAGCGCGATTCCCATGAACCAGGTTGCCGAGCCGTTCATTCTTCGTCGCGCCATGCGCCACCTTGAAAAGGGCCGCGTGGTGATCTTCGCCGCCGGTACCGGCAATCCCTATTTCTCAACCGACACCACGGCCGCCCTGCGCGCCTCCGAGATGCACGCCGACATCATCATGAAGGCCACCAAGGTTGACGGCATTTACGACAAGGACCCCAAGAAGCACCCTGATGCCGTCAAGTACGACGAGATCACCTTCATCGACGCCCTGCGCCAGCGCCTCAACGTCATGGATTCGACCGCGTTCTCCCTTTGTTTGGACAACAACGTCCCGATCCTCGTGTTCGACTTGAACGACCCGCACGCCATTGAAAAAGCCGTCACTGGTCAAAAGGTCGGTACTCTCGTTCACGGTTAAGCTGTGTAGCTGGTCCCCTCCGTTCCACTCATCGAGTCGCCCTCCCCACTCAATATACCATGCCCTTGTCCGCCAATGAAGACCGTGAGCGGCTCAAGGCATGGGTGGTCGGTTTGACGATGGCGTGCCCCTTCGATCAATCCAACCCGCCTGATTGTCCGCTGTGCTTGATTCGCACCAAACCGCTGATCGAGCGCTTGCACTGGGTGGAGTCGTTGGAGCACGAACAGCTCCGGGTGATCGTGACCACGCACATCCTTTGCCTCGCGCAAAAAGAGGTCTAGGCGCCCCACATCTTCCCCAAAATTCCTGACCCGCTCGCTGCGCGCTTGCCGGCGGCCTGAGCTTCTTTTACCGCTTTAATTTTTAACGTTATGTCTCAATCGATCCTCTCCGACACCCAGCTCAAGATGAAGAAGGCCGTGGACCACACGCTCCACGAGTTTGCCAATATCCATACCGGCAAGGCCTCGCCCTCCATGGTGGAAAACATCATGGTCGAGTCCTACGGCACGATGATGCGCATCAAAGACTGCGCCGCCATCTCCACCCCCGATGCTCGCCAGATCGTCATCCAGCCCTGGGACAAGGGGCTCACCCAAGCCATTTCCAAGGCCATCATGATTGCCAACCTCGGCTTTAACCCAGCTGTCGATGGTCAACTGGTGCGTATTCCCTTGGCGGATATGAGCCGCGAACGCCGCCTAGAATTCGTGAAGGTTGCCAACCGCCTGGCCGAGGAAGGCCGCGTTCATGTGCGCAACGCCCGTCGCGACTGCCTTGAGGCCCTCAAAAAAGCCAAGCTTCCGGAAGACGAGGCCAAGCGTACCGAAAAGGAGATTCAGACGCTCACCGACAAGTCTATCGAAGAGGTAAATAAGAACCTCGCCGCCAAGGAAAAAGACCTGCTTACGGTCTAATCCTGCCCGCCCACCGGGTTCATGTGACTCATCCTCGCACCGGTACACTCAGTCGCATCCTCGTCATCATCCCCCCGCGCTCACGTGAAAACCACCGCGCCCCACCGCGTCATCATCAAACTGGGCACCGGTGTGCTCACTTCCGGCATTGGCCAGTTGAATACCGCGCGCATTGCCGCACTGGCGGCGGGGGTGGCGTTACTGCGCGCTTCCGGCACCGAGGTCATCGTCGTCTCCTCCGGCGCGGTCGGTCTGGGAATGGGCCGGCTTGGCCTTAAAAAGAAACCCGCCGACGTATCCAAAAAGCAGGCCTGCGCCGCCATTGGCCAGTCGCTGCTCATGCAAACTTGGCAGCGTGGTTTTGATCCCCACGGCCTCACCGCCGCCCAGGTTTTGCTCACCCACGAAGACCTGCGCAGCCGTGACCGCCACCTTGGCGTTAAAGCCTGTCTTGAGGAGCTCATCGCCTACGGAACCATTCCGGTCATCAATGAAAACGACACGGTCAGCGCCGCCGAAATCAAGTTCGGCGACAACGACACGCTTTCGGCGATGGTAGCCAGTCTCACGGGGGCGCAGCACCTTTTAATCCTCTCCACCGCCCCCGGTTTGATCGACATGAAGGGCACGGGGAAAATCGTCCCCGTGGTCGCAAAGATCACCCCCGAGATCGAGGCAATGGCGGGCGGCACCACCGATGTGACCGCCACCGGCGGCATGATCTCCAAAATCTCAGCCGCCAAGATCGCCCTGCGCGCCGGCTGCGGGGTGTTTATCGCCAGTGGCGCCGAGCCCGATATCATCTCGCGGCTGCTCGGCGGCACCGGCCCCGGGACTTTTTTTGTACCGAGCGGTATTCCGCTCGAAGCCAAGAAACGCTGGCTCGCCTATTTCCAGCGCCCCACCGGAAACATCACGGTGAAGGCTGACGCTGTCCCCATTTTGCGCGATCAGGGACGCAGCCTTTTGGCCATTGGGGTAACGGGAGCCAAAGGCGCTTTTGCCGAAGGCGACATCGTTAACATCCTCGGCCCCGACGGTAAAATCCTCGCTCGTGGTGTGTCGGCTTTTGCCGATCACGAAGTCAACGCCATCGCTGGCCACAGCAGCGACGAATTGAAGCCGCGTTTCCCTGGCCGTAAGCGCCTCGAAGTCGTGCATCGTGACAACCTCGTGCTGCTCTGACGGGGACACTAGGCAGTAACATTCAAGGTGGCGGGTTGAGCTCTGACGTAGCGCGGCGCTTCAGCCCGCAGGTTTATTGAATTCCTTCCAGACTCGCCGAGGCGGGCTGAAGCATCGCACTACTTTCGATCCCTCACGCCTGACGCTGGGAACGCAGGGCGTAGATTTTGCGGTAGTCGCTCGGCGGACGCCCCTGCTCCAGCCGGAACCGTCGCGAGAAATATAACTCGTCCTCGAACCCCACCGCCGCAGCTATTTCCCGAATCGGACGGGTCGTCTCTGCTAGCAGCCTGCATGCCTCGCGCATCCGCAGCTCCTGCAAGTACCGCGCCGGCGGCTTGTCCATTATCTCGGCCCAGCGCCGCCGAAAGGTCGCCCGCGACAGCCCGTGCCGACTCGCCAGCGCGTCGAAATCCACCGGACCGGCGAACTCCCGCCGCACCTCGCCCAGCAGTCGGCCCAGTGGCGTATCACCTGAATTGTCCGCATCGACGTCGAGCAGCGTCTCCAATACCAGCCGTTCGCACACTCGATCGACGCGATCGACCACCGCCTCCGGATTAGCCGAATCCGCCAGAGCCCCATATTCGGCGATCAGTGCCTGCACCCGGCCGAGATCCTGGATCGGCCAAACCGGGCGCGCCGTATCGACTAATCCGGACGCCATAAAGCGCGGCCGCAACTCCCGTCCGTAGATAATATAAAACTCGTCCCACGTCTCATCCTGTAGGTTCGGCCCGTACTCCAACTGCTCGCCGGGCCACTGCGTAATCACACACGGCGCCACCACCTCCCACGATCGGCCGAGCCGGTTAAATAGCCCGTGACCACGCAGGATTAGGGAGAAGTTACAGGTATCGAACACCGTACGAACCCAGTGATCTTTCTGGTTAACCAAATTGGCGGAAGCGACCGGATAGGGCGACGGGAAGCGTCGCGTATAACCCAGCCAGTGCTTGATCCTAAAATCCATGTTATTGAAAACGCCGTCCATTCACCAACGGCGCAAATCCAAGTATGGTCGATAGGTAGTTTGAATCAACCCTTCACCTTAAAACCATGAAACGAGCACTCTTTCTCTGCGGCGGCTGGGCCGGTCACAAACCGGAGCAAATCGTCCATCTCTTCAGTTCCGCCCTCGCTGCCAAGGGTTTCTCCACCGTCATCGAGACGTCGCTGGACATCCTCGCCGATACGGCGCGGCTGCAGGACTTCGCGGTGATTTTCCCGTGCTGGACGATGGGCGCGTTGACCAAAGAACAAAGCGCCGGGCTGCGCGCTGCGGTCCACGCCGGCGTGGGGTTGGCCGGCATCCATGGCGGCATGGGCGACGCCTTCCGGGGTGACCTCGACTACGAGTGGATGGTCGGCGGACATTTTTTGGGGCACCCGCATGTCGGCGACTACGTGGTCAACCTGCGCTCGCTGTCGAGCCCGCTCACGGCCGGACTGCCGGCGTCGTTCGCCTACCATTCCGAGCAATATTATATGATGGTGGACCCGGCGATCGAGGTGCTGGCCGACACCGTTTACACCTACCAAGGCCGGTCCTGCACGATGCCCGTCGCCTGGGTCAAACACTGGGGCAAGGGCCGGGTGTTTTATCACGCCCTGGGCCACGAGCCGGAGGAATTCACCAAATACCCCTTCGTCCATGACCTCACCGTGCGCGGCCTACTGTGGGCGGCCGGTGATCTTTGACCGCACCGCGTGGATAAACCCAACCCAGCGCCCTAACTCGCTCTCCCCACCTTCACCCTGAACATCATGAGCCAAATCGAAAAAACCTTCGCCGTCGGCATTATCGGCTGCGGGACCATCTCCCAGGCCTACTTCACTGCCTGCAAACGCTTTCCCTTTTTGCGGGTCAGCGCCTGCGCCGACCTGAACTTTGCCGCCGCCGAAATCAAGGCCCAAGAGCACGGCTGCCGGGCGCTTTCCGTGGAGGCGCTGCTGGCCGACCCCGAAATCGCCATCGTCGTCAACCTCACCATTCCCCGGGTCCATGCCGAAATTGACCTGCGGATCATCGCCTCCGGTAAACACGTTTTTAGCGAAAAACCCTTTGCCCTGACCCGCGCCGAGGGCGAGGCGGTGGTGGCCGCCGCCGCTGCAGCCGGCCTGCGCGTAGGCTGCGCGCCCGACACCTGCCTCGGCGCGGCGATACAGACCGCCCGCAAAGTAATCGACGACGGCGAAATCGGCACTCCGCTTTCCTTCCAGGCTAACATGATTTGCGGCGGCCACGAGCACTGGCACCCGTCACCGGAATTTTATTACCAACGCGGGGGCGGCCCGATGTTCGACATGGGCCCTTATTACCTGCACGCCCTGATCACCCTGCTCGGCCCGGTGAAACGCGTCGCCGGCCTCACTCGGGCCAGCTTCCCGTCGCGCACCATCACCAGCGCGCCAAAACGCGGCACGGTCGTCCCGGTGGAAGTGCCCACGCACATCGTTTCGTTGCTGGAATTTCACAACGGGGTGATCGGCCAGTTAACCACCTCCTTTGACGTCAAACACGGCCACGCCTCACCGAATATCGAAATCTACGGTTCGGCTGGCTCGCTCTCGGTGCCGGACCCGAACGGCACCGGCGGTATCCCTAAGTTGAAGACGGCGCGGTTCGCCGACTGGGTTTCGCTGCGTCACACCCACCCGTATGCCGAGGGCTCGCGCGGGGTCGGCGTGGCGGACATGGCCCGCGCGATCGCCCAAGGGCGGCCGCACCGCGCCAACGACGCCATCGCCCTGCACGCGTTGGACATCATGCAGGCGATTCACGAGTCGAGTGACGCGGGCCACCACATCCTCCTCACCACCACCTGCCAGCGCCCCGAAGCGATGCGCGCCGACTTGCCCGACTGGGTGCTGGAATAACTTGTGCGACGCGCGTGTCGCTTTGGGCGCCAAATCGCACGGATTGGTTGCTTAAGCCCGGACTCCGCGCAGCCCAATCCTGTTGGTTTCAAATTGGCTTAAACCGCAACCTCGAGGCGCGCCTTGTCGGCCAAGACGGTCGACAGGTAGCGCTCACCGCAGCTGCACCCCACGGTCACGATCACCTTTCCGGCAAACTCCGATCTTCTGGCAACTTGCAGTGCCGCCCAGACGTTGGTGCCGGTCGAAATCCCTCCCAAAATACCGTCCTTGAGCGCCAATTCACGGGCCGTTTCCAGCGCCTGGTCGTCACTCACCGTGATCACCTCGTCGATGATCGCGGTATTGCAGTTTTTGGGGATAAAGCCCGCGCCAATCCCTTGAATCAAATGCCGCCCCGGCTTGCCTCCGGATAACACTGGGCTGGCGGCCGGTTCCACCGCGATGCTGCGCAGATTGCAGCGCGTTTTCAGCACCTCGGAAACTCCGGTAATCGTGCCACCGGTGCCCACCCCAGCCACGAAGGCGTCGATCTTGCCGCCGGTGGCCGCCCAGATTTCTTCAGCCGTGGTGCGCCGGTGGGCCTCGGGGTTGGCCGGGTTCTCGAATTGCTGCGGGATGAACCCGCGGCCGCCGTGCTGCGCCAGCAGTTCTTCGGCCTTGCGGATCGCCCCGGGCATGCCCTCGGTTCCCGGCGTCAGTACGATCTCCGCTCCCAACATGCGCAGCAGCACGCGCCGCTCAAGCGACATCGTCTCCGGCATGGTGAGGATCAACTTGTAGCCGCGTTGCGAACACACGAAGGCCAGCGCGATGCCGGTGTTGCCCGACGTAGGCTCGATGACCACCGTGCCCGCCGTGAGTTTCCCCTCGCGCTCGGCCGCCTCGATCATCGCCCGGCCGATGCGGTCCTTCACGCTCCCCAGCGGGTTGAAAAACTCCGCCTTCAAATAAATCGTCGCGGGCAAACCGGCGGCGATGCGGTTGAGTTTGATCAACGGGGTCTGGCCGATGGTGGCAACGATGTCGGGGTAAAGGGCTGCGGACATGAGCCGACTCAAAGCGGCACGCGCCTAGGCGGGCAAGATAATCGCATCCGCAGTCGCCCGGCCGCTCTGCATCGCGCCCTGAATCGAAGCGGTGTCACGGTGATCCCCGCACACCCAGACTCCGGGGTGAACGGGCCGCGCCAGCTCGCTCACCAGCGGCAAACGCACCGGCAAAGCGTGGCGTACGCGCACCGTTTTTAACACCCGCCACTCCTTCACCTGCTTGCCCCACCACGCGGTCAATTCGGTCTGCACCTGCGTGGCCAGAGCCTCGTCGTTTTCCTCAGCCGCGCCGAGGATTGAAACCGCCAGCAGGGCCTTGCCGGCAGGAGCGTAATCGGGGGCAACATCACTCATCACCGCCACGTGGTTAACTCGTCCGCCGGCCTGGCCGTTGAGCTGTAACGTCGCTTCGTTCACCGGGCTGTGCGGCGCCTGAAAATAGACCGTCACCGTCGAGCGCCAGGCCGGTGCCGTGACTTCGGGCAAAAGGGCCGCAGCGCCCGCGCCATCCGTGGCGATCACGACGTGGGCCGCGCGCAGGTGTTCGCCCGAGACTAACCGCACGCCGTCCGGCGCGATTGAGGCCACCGGCGTATTCAGTCGCACCGTACCGGCGGACAGTCCCGCCGCCAGTTGATCCGGGATTGCCTGCATGCCTCGGCTGGGCACCGCCGCGTCGCCCTCGGCCAGCATGCGGAACACAAACTCCATCATCCGGCTGGACGTCGTCAGCTCGCGTTCCAGGAAAATCCCGCCCAGCCAGGGGCGCAAAAACCGCTCGATCATGTCCGCCCCAAAGCCGTGCGCCTGCAGCGCGGCGAGGGTCGTCGTTTCGGGGCGTTGCAACACCTCCGCCAGCGAGCCCCGGCGGGCGCGGCTGCGCAGGGTGGCGATGCGCAGCTTGTCGAAGAGCGAACCCACCGGCGCGCGCAGCGTCGCCCAGAGGTGCTCAGGTTGCCGGAACGGGTCGGCAACCCGGTGTAAACCCGTCGCCGTTTGCACCCGCGCCCCGGGGTTAAACGCGCGCAGATCTAGCGCCGCGTAATCGAGCCAGCGCCGGGCCTCGGGATATGCCGTGAGCAAAACCTGAAAGCCGCGATCGAGCCGAAATCCCTCGACCACGTCGGTGCGCACGCGCCCGCCGACCGCCTCGGCCGCTTCAAGGATCACGCAGGTGCGCCCGGCCTGTTGCAGTCGGCGGGCACAGGTCAGCCCCGCCAGACCTGCGCCCACGATGATGACCTCGTTGCTCATGACGCCGACTGGGGGTGCTGCGCCACCATTTGGGCCAACGCCAAGGCCGACATCGCCGCGCCTTCGATTTTGGGGCCGCCAAACCCGTCGCCCGCAAAGCCAAGTCCGAGCTCGGGCAACCACACGCAGCGCTCGGGGTGCGTGGTTTTGGGCTCGCTGAATTTCCACCGGTGCAGGGTCGTGGACACCACCGCAGCGCCCAACCAGCGCTCGACCTCCGGCAGCAGCAGCGCGGCGATTTCCGCCTCGGGACGCCCGTAGTTTTCCGCCGAAAACTCCGCCGATGCGTGAATCGTGACCGCCCCAGGCGCGTTTTGCGTGAGGCCTTTTTTAACGTTATCGGCCAGCCAACGCACCGGGCCTTCGGTCAGCGCAACGCCATCGGCCGGCACCGCGCTGGGGCCCGCCAGCATCACCAGCAACGCCAGGCACGGGTGGTAACTGATCGCCTCCAATGCGGGGGCGACCGACTCCGGCAGACGGACGCCGCCCGCCGCCAACACGGCCAGCGCTTGCGGAACGGGGCAGGTGAACAACACCCGTTCGGCGTGCAGCAGCGGCTGGTTTTCTATCTCCAGCTCCCAGTGGCCGTTCGCCGTGCGCCGTGCCGCAGTGACTTTGTGCTCGCGCAACAGCGTCAGCCCCTCGGCCAGCGCCTTGGGCACGGCGGTCATCGACGGGCGTCCCACCCAGCGGCGATGCGGCGAGGCCGGCCAGTTGTTTACCCAGCCCTGCTGCTGCCAGCCCGCGACCACGGCGGCAAAGTCCGGCTCGCGCGCCGTGAAAAACTGCGCGCCGGAGTCAAAGCTCGCCTCGCCCACGCGTTTGGTGGCCATGCGCCCGCCAAAGCCCCGGCTTTTCTCAACCCCGACGACGTACGCGCCCGCCGCGGCGAGCCCGCGTGCGAGCAACAAACCGGCGATTCCTGCGCCAATGACAACCGTGGGGTGATTCATGATTTAAGGGGCGGAAGGTGCATGGCCCAACGACGAGCGCAAGGCGGCCTCCACGTTTTCGTGGCGGAACCGGTAGCCGGCTTCCTGCAACCGCCCCGGATACACGCGCGCGCTCGATAGCAGCGTTTCGTCGGCCATTTCGCCCAGCGCCAGCCTCAACGCGCACGGCGGCACCGGCAGAACGGCGGGACGGTGCAACACCCGCGCCAGCGTGGCGGTGAACTCCGCGTTGGTGACGGGTTGCGGCGCGACCGCGTTGACCGGCCCGTAGCAGCGCCAGTCGAGCACCGCGTGGTAAATTGCGCCGACGAGGTCCTCCAGCGAGATCCAGCTCATCCAGCGTTTGCCGCAGCCGAGCGGCCCGCCCAGCCCGGCGGCAAACACCGGCAGCAACTTGGCCAACGCGCCGCCTGCGGGCGTGAGCACCACCCCGGTTCGCAAGCGCACCACGCGCACGCCCAGCTCCTCGGCCGCCCCGGCTTCGCGCTCCCAATCCGCGCACACCCCGGCCAGATATCCGCCGCCCGCCGCCGACTCTTCGTCGAGTTGTTCATCGCCCCTGCTCCCGTAAAAACCGGTGGCCGACGCCGAGATGAACACGAACGGTCGCAGGCGCTCGCTTTTGATCGCCGCCATCGCCTTGACCAACGTGCGCGTTGAATCGATACGGCTGCTGCGGAGAGCGGTTTTGCGTTCCTCAGTCCAGCGCCCCTCGGCGATGTTTTCACCGGCGAGGTTAACAACGACATCCACCCCGCGCAGGGCCTGGGCGGGCATTTCACCCGTGGCGGGATTCCAAAACACCTCGTCGGCCGTGCTGGTCGTGCGACGCACCAGCCGGAGCACGGTGTGCCCCTGGGTTTGCAAAAACGCAGTCAGCGCCTGCCCGACCAAACCGGAGGCACCGGCGACGAGAAACGTCATGGGCCGCACCGCGATGTGCCGCGCCGCGCCCTCGATATCGGCTTGGGTGAGCGCATGGCGGTAGTCAAAGAGTCGTGACAACTCGCGCCGAGCCAGCGCGCCGCCAAACCACCGGCCGAGGGCGCCGAAGGGCAATTGATACGTGATGGCGTCGGTGAGCACGCAGGCGCGGCCGTCCTCGACGGGTTCGACCCTGTGCAGGTGCTCCCAGTGGGCGAAGGGGCCGCGCCGCTGCACGTCGCGAAATTGCACCCCCTCGCGGTAGTCGCGGTGTTCGACGTCCCAGCGCACCCAAAGCGGGCCGATTTTGGTGCGCAGGCTCACGGTCGCGCCGTCGCGGATACCGCCGGAACGGGAGATGAGTTGGAGCTTCTGCCACGGTGGGGCAAGACGCTCGAACGCGCCCGGGCGTTCATGCCAAGCGAACACCTCGGCGGCGGGACGGGCGATACGGATGCTGCGGGTAAAAGTCGAAAAACTCATTGCGGAGCCCGTGGATTTCGCAGGCTGCGGCACGGGGGGCAATCCTTGAGCGCACGCGCAAGGCCACGGTGAGGGGGAGTCCTAGGCATGAGCGGCAGGGCGTGGGTGGGAGCGCCCATTTATTTGCGAACCTCGGGGCGGTGGTTGCTATCTGCTGCGCTCCTCTCCCATAAAAGGCCTGCTCCATGGAAAACACCTGCTACACCGTTCCGCCTGATTCCTCTCGTGCCCGCGCTGACAAGGTTTTGGCGACCGCATTTCCTGAGCACAGCCGCGTGGCGTTTCAGCGCTCGCTCGATGCCGGCCTGGTCACGCTCAATGGCAAGGTCATCGACCGCAGTGCCGAAGTCGTGGCGGGTGACGAACTCATTTTCACGTTTCCTGACGTCAAGCCCACCGAGTTGCGCGCGGTGGATATTCCCCTCGAGGTGGTTTTTGAGGACAAGCACCTGCTGGCCATTAACAAGGCGGCGGGCATGGTGGTTCACCCGGGTGCAGGCACCGGTGAGGACACCCTGGTGCACGCGCTGCTTTCCCACTGCGAGGGCGAGTTGAGCGGAATCGGTGGGGTGGAGCGTCCCGGCATCGTGCACCGGCTCGACCGCGACACCTCGGGCATCATGTTGGTTGCAAAAACCGATGCGGCGCATCGCGGGATTTCGGAGCAATTTGCAGCGCGCACCTCGCACAAAGAGTATTTGGCGCTGGTGGACGGGGTTCCTGGGCTGTTGAGCGGGAGCCTGCGCAAGCCCATCGGGCGCAATCCCACCCAGCGCCACAAAATGGCCGTGGTCGAGGGGCCGGGCGGGCGAGATGCGCACACGGATTGGGTGCGCGTTGAGGCCTTTGGTGGTAACCTCGCCGCGCTTATGCGTTGCACAATTCACACGGGGCGCACGCACCAGATCCGTGTTCACATGAAGTCGCTCGGCCACATCCTGCTGGGCGACGTGATTTATGGTTGGAAGCCCAGTCCGCGCCTCCCCGCGCAGCCCACGCGCATGTTGCTGCACGCCGAGCACCTCGTGGTGACCCATCCGGTGACCGGCAAAGTTCTCGATCTGCGGGCGCCCCTGCCGAAGGATTTCGACAAGATGCTCAAGGGCCTGCGCAAGCTGGACAAGCCCACCGCCAGCACGATCAAACGCGGGCTGCGCAGCCCGTTAAACCCCAAGTGATTCGCGCTTGAGGCCCCGCTGCGCGCGGGGCGCACGGGGCGCGTTCAATTTCAGTATAAGTAGCGCAGACTTCCAGTCTGCATTCGTGCTCGGAGCAGACTGGAAGTCTGCGCTACTTTAAACGGCTACAGATCAAATTTAAGCGCGCTCTAGCGCGGCGCGGGTTGTGCGCCCCGATTGACCTGTGCGCGCAACTCGGCGTTAAGCCGGTCGGCGGCGAGCAGGCGCTCCAGTTGGGCGCGTGAAAGGATGCGTTCGGCCTCGAGCAGGTTTTTCAGCGTGCCCGCCTCGAGGCGGGCCATGCGCTCTGACTCAAGCGCGGCTTGCAGCTCGTTGCGGACGTTGAAGCTTTTGGCGGCAAAGAAAATGGCGGCCAAACTGAACACGGCGGCGAAGCCCCAGCCAAGCCACGCGGGCGGAGTGGGGAAGGGGAGCAGGTGACGAACCTCGGCAGGGAGCGGCACCGCAGAGTTGAGGATGCGGGCGCGAAGGGCTGCTGAGGGCGGCGCGAGATCGAGGGATGGGGTGAGTTGCGGGCGAGCTGCGGTGGCGGCATCGGGCCCCGCGTTTGCAGGAACCGAGTTGGCGCGAACCCAGGTGGCCGCCCAGTCGTAGGCCGACCCTTGGGTAGGATCGAAGTCGCCTGCTTTTTCCCAGAGGGTGATGAACGTGTTATGCAGGACGTCTTCGAGTTGGGCGGGGTCTTTAAGCACTGGGGCGGCGAGGGCTTGCAGTGGCAGGCTCCAGCGGTCGTAGAGTTCGCCGAGGGCGGTTTGTTCGCCTTGGGCGACGCGTGCCAGCAGCTGGGCATCGTGGGTCTGGGCGGAGTCGTTGGCGGAGTGAGAACTCATATGCAAAAAAGGGGGAGACGGGCAGTTTGTTAACGGGTAACTCCTAGTTAAAACAAGTGGATGCGGAGGTTCGTGGGTTTCTCCAAGTGAGGCAAGTGGCGAAGGTAACGCCGGGTTTTGTCCTTGGGGCGGCTCAGGGGTTAGGCTGCGCCAGATCGGGGCAGAAGCCGTAGAGCAGGTCGTCGCGGCCTTTGCCGGGCCAGTTGATTTGGTCCACGCGCAGGTGGACCATCACCTCGAAAACCAGGGCATTGAGCGCCGCTTCAAAACCGAAAATGGAGTGCAACGCCGCGCCCTCCACGCGGATCACAAACGCGTGCAGCCCCACTTCGCGCAGCATGCGCACGCTGCGTTCGACCATCTCGGACTCAACCGCCGCGCCGCCTTGCAGGATGACCACCGGCTTGGGGTGCGCGTTCATTTCCTGAAAGGGGCCGTGGGCAAATTGCAAAAAATCGCTGATCGGCGGGCACGGCCAGTACACGCCTTCCATAAACTTGCAGGCCAGGTTTTGGGCGTAATCAGAGATGGGCGCGGCGGTGACCAAGTTAAAGCCGGCCGAGAACGCGCTGGGCAAGCGCTTCATCGCCGTCAGCAGCTCCGTCGGCGGGCGTTCCTCCAGCAGGGGAAGAATTTCGCCCAGAGTGGGCAGTTGCAGGCGGCTGCCGTCGAGGGTTGCGGCGAATTGGAGGGCGGCCAGGTAGCCGGCCATGGGGCCGACAAAGCGGATCAAGGTGGTGTATTCCTCGGCCAGGGGGAATTCGATGATTTCGCCGCCTGCATCTAGGATGGACTGGAGCAGTGCGGCGCGGTCGGGTTTTCCGGCCGCGCGTGCGGCGGAGGGCGTGGTGGCGGTGAACAGTACGCAATGGGCGAAATCCCCCCGGCGTCGCAGCGCGATTTGGGCGTTGGGTGAAACGCCCTGGGAAAATACCACCAGGGTTGCGCCCGCGAAGCAGGCCGGCTCGGCCAGGGTGAAACCCGAAAGCGGTAGGTAAGCGGCGGCGCGGTCGGTGTGGAGGTTAAGCAGCATCGTCAGGTAACGCGCATGCGCTTCCGAGCTGCCGGTGCCGGTGATGATGAAGCGCCGGGAGGCGCGGGTGGCCGGGCGCAACGGCGCGGGGCCGCGCCTGATCATGGCGGCCAGCACGTGGGGCAGGGCGGCGAGGCGCTCGGCTAGCAGGGCATGGCCGATGGGATCGGGCGGGGTAGGGGGCGGTAGCATCGAGTTTTAAACGGCTGCGGCGGTGTGGGGTGCACCGAGTAAGGAAAAAGGCGAACGCCGCAGCCACCTTAATGTTCAGAGCCTCCTGCGGGTTCTTCGACGTTATCGGTGGGTAGCCCCCAACCCATTGGCCACAAAAAACACGAGATGACACAAAACCAACCCGCCCAATCCCACCCCGGGAGTTAAAAAACGGGGGATTTAGCCGCAAAAAATCGCATAAGTCGCAAAAAGGGGGCACTCCGTTTTTTGCGCCGTTTGTGCCTCTTTGCGGCCACCCTCCGTTGTTGGGGGCGAGGTGGATGGCTCTGCACTGCGTGGATTGGCGATCTTTGAGTTAAAAACAGGTTAGATCCTGCGTTAATCGGCTCGTCGCCATTGGCCACAAAAACCACAAAATGACACAAGATCGAAGGCCTATGGGCTTTCGGCGGGGCACCGGGGATGGCCATTGACGGAGCGGTGGTGGCTCCTACGTTGGGCCGTGACACCCTGCAGTGTTCGAGGTGCTTTCAATAACTGCTCTTTGCCTTTGATAAAATACGGGATCCGGAACGGGTGGGAGAGTGCTAGGCCGTAAATCGGAAAGCACGAAGCCATCCGGAGGAGCCCACCTAATCGCAAAAGGTTCTCGAGCCTTTGGGCGCACGGCACAGGTGGGGTGTCACTTCCTCTCTCCCCAAGTGGCCGCCGCCGTAGCGGTCACTTTGCCACGGCGCATTACCAGTGCAGGTACTCGCCGGCTTTCAACTCAAGGGCGAACTCGACGAACAATTGCACCGTGCGCTCCACGTCTTCGAGGTCCACGACTTCGCTCGGCGTGTGCATGTAGCGCAGCGGGATGCTCACCAAACCCGTGGCGATGCCGGAGCGGCCAACCTGGATCGCGCGCGCATCGGTTCCGGTGGGGCGCGGGTCGGCCTCGAGTTGATAGGGGATTTTGAGTTTTTTGGCGGCCTTCACCAAGCGCTCGTAAACCAGCGGGTTGATGTTGGGTCCACGGCAGATGATCGGGCCGCCACCGAGTTTGGTCTCACCAAACTTGCGCGGGTCACAATCGGGGTGGTCGGTCGCATGGCCGACATCGACGGCGAGCGCGATGTGCGGGTTAACCGCATAGGCTGCCGTGATGGCCCCACGCGTGCCGATTTCCTCCTGCGCGGTTGCCACGGCAACCAGTTTAGCGGCCAGTTTTTTCTTGGCCGCAGCGAGGCGAATGAGCGTCTCGCCGACGACGTAGGCGCCCACCTTGTTGTCAAAGGCGCGGGCGGTTCCAACGCTGCCATGGATCAGTTCGAACTCGTGGTCGTAGGTCACCGTGTCGCCGATCTCGACGCGTTCCAGCGCCTCTTTTTTGGAGCGCGCCCCGATGTCGATCCAGATCTCATGAATCTCGGGGACCTTCTTGCGGTCGGCGTCGTCCATCAGGTGGATGGCCCGTTTGCCGGTTACGCCCTTGATCGGGCCATTGGCGGTCTGGATAACCACCCGGCGACCGGAAATGACGGTGCGGTCGTGGCCGCCGATGGTGTCAAAATAGATAAAACCGTCCTTGTTGACGTAGGTGATGATGAGGCCGAGTTCATCCATGTGGCCGGCGAGCATGAGCACCGGATCGCCCTTGGGATTGAGCGTGGCGATACGATTGCCCATGGCGTCTTTGGCATAAGTCGAGGCGGCGGGTTTGACGTAATGATCGAACACCTTTTGGGCCTCGAATTCAGCCCCGGAGGGCGAGCGGGCGTGGAGCAAATCGACGAGAAACGACGGGGCTTTGTAGTTCGACATGGCTGCATGCCACACCGGCAAAGGCAGCGAGGCAAAGCGGAAAAACAGCGAGCCGGGCCCTTCGCGCCCCAAGTGGCGCAGCTTCATGCAACCCAAGGGCCGGGGGCTTCCGTCCTTGCACGTGCGGGCGCGCCGCGCTCACTTGGGTTCATCTCATGCAACTTACCAAACACTGGGCTGCACAGCTCGACGACTACGTGATCGACCTCGCTTGGGCCGCCGATGGCTCCCTGCTCGCCGCCGCTGCCTCCTCCGGCCCAGTTTCCCTGTTCACCGCCGCCGCGGGAGCACGCACCGATTTGCCCGGCCATGACGACGGCACCAATTGCCTCGCCTGGCATCCCTCGCAGCCGCTGCTCGCCACCGGTGGCCAGGACTCGAAGGTCAAATTTTGGGACGCCGCGAGCGGGCAACACACCGCTTCGGCCGAGGTCGGCGGGGCCTGGATTGAGCACCTCGCTTGGCGGCCCGTTTCGAAGCAGTCGGCCAATGTCGAAGGTCTGCCGTCCGCTGCGCCTATCCTCGCCGTCGCCGCCGGCCGTCAGCTCACGCTGCTGCGCGCCGATGGCTCCACGCTGCATGCGTTCGCCCCCGCGCCCAAAACCCTGAGCGCGATCGCTTGGCAACCCGCAGGCGGTTGCCTCGCGTCAGCCTATTTTGGCGGCGTTTGCCTATGGGATGCCGACGATTTTATCGCCCAAAAGGAATTCGCTTATGCTAACGGTATCCACGCTTTGGTGTGGTCGCCCGACAACCGCTGGCTGGTTTCCGGCAACCAGGATCCGAGCGTCCACCTGTGGTTGCCCGAGCAGAATGACGAGTTCCACATGAGTGGCTACGAGAGCAAGGTGAAAGAGCTCTCCTTTGACCGTGAATCGCACTGGTTGGCCACCGGCGGCGGCGAGGACGCCTGCTTGTGGGATTGCACCGGTGGGGGGCCCGAGGGGCGCGAGCCCGTGATGTTGCCGCACGACGCCAAGGTCTGCGCGGTGGCGTTTCAGAACTCCCACGGCCTGTTGGCGACGGCGAGCGTCGACGGCGTAGTGCAAATCTGGAGTCCCGAGCGGCCCAAGCCGTTGCGCGCCACCATAAAAATGCCCACCCCCGCCACCAAGTTATCCTGGTCCCCCGACGACACGCTGCTCGCCGTCGGCAGCGAAAAGGGCGTGGTTTACGTGCTCAAGTGCGAGGCGTGATCGGCGCACCTAGCAGGCAGTAACAGTTAACGTGCCGGATAAAACCACGGCAGTTTAGCCGCGAAAGAACGCAAGGAGCGCAAAGAACAATCACTGTATTTCTATGCGATCTCTGCGATCTTTCGCGGCTAAAAATCCGATGTGTGGCGTTGCTGTTGGCGATGTGTCGGATTCGATGAAATCCATGTTACTACCCACTCGTCTAATGGATATAGTGGCGTTGAGCTTGCCTGACTATGCACCGCTTTATCCCTGAATTGGGTGCGCCGGAGGCGGCGCTTGACCCCGAACAGGCCGCCGCAGTCAAACGCTGGGCCCGTGCCGCGCTCGGCCTGGGTGACGACACGGTGGTTACCGTTTCCGAGACGCCGTGTGTTGATGCGGGCTGCCCCTTGGTTGAGACGGTGGTGACGGTGTTCGAGGAAGCGCGGACGCGGTGCTGGGCCTTTACCCGACCGCGCGCCGCAGTCACGCAGATGATGGTCCGTCAAACGCTGGCCACGCCGCCAAGGTCCGAAAAGACTGGTAATGCCGCGCCGCGTTCGAGCGCGTCTTAGTGGCGGTAAAATCGGGTTCGAGCGGGCGAGCGGAGGCCTTTAGTTTAACACCTCCCTGCGCTCACGCGCAAGGCCACCCGCTTCGGGAACACAGTCCTTGTGGCCTTGAGCGTGAGCTCAGGGATGCGGGTGGGGCAAAACACCCTGCGCTCACGCGCAAGGCTACGATGAGGGGCATTCAGGTGGTGGCCTTGAGCGTGAGCTCAGGGAAACGGGTGGGGCCCCCTCCCTGCGCTCACGCGCAAGGCCACCAGCCGCGTGGCACCGATCGCTTCGGTATCACCGGCATGCGTCAATCTAGCCCTTGGCATGTCATTCTCAGCAGGTCCCGGCTTCTTGCGCGGAATCGGCCGGTTAAATTCCACTCCATCAAAACCCTATTGCCGATGGTTGCCCGGCTCGTGCATGTTCCCGCGTCGTTCTTTTCCGCTGAGTCCAGCTCCCATCCGTCCCCTCCCATGCCCACCTATATCGAAGAAAACCTCGGCTACATTCTGTTGGCCATTCCGCTGCTCATTCTGCTCTACAACTCGATCACCATCGCTGGTGGCGACGAGATCGTCACGCTGGAGCGCCGCTGGTTCGGCCGCCAGATGCCCGATGGTCGAACCGTTGCGTTAAGCAGCGAGGTCGGCGTGCAGGCACGCGTGCTCGGGCCCGGCTTTCACCTCCTCATCCCGTTTCTTTACCTTACCCGCAAACACCGCTTTTTGGTGATTCCGTCCAACCAAGTCGGCGTGGTGCGCGCCATCACCGGCGCGCCCATTCCCTCGGGCAATTACATGGCGAAAAGCATCGCCTGCGACCTGTTCCAGGACGGCGAAGCGTTCCTGCGCAATGGCGGCGAAAAGGGCCCGCAGCTGGCCATCCTGCCCGAGGGCGAATACAAGATTAACCCCGCCCTTTTCGAGATCACCATCGTCGACGCCATCATGATCGACGACAACGAGGTCGGCTACGTCGAGGCCATCGCCGGCCAGCCCGTCACTCGCGCCGGCGGCAACTTTGGCTCGCCCGTCGTTTGCGACAGCTTTCAGGACGCCCAGGCCTTCATCGACAACGGTGGCCAAAAGGGCCCGCAGATCTCGTTTCTCACGCCCGGTTTTTACCGCATCAACACCATCCTGTTTCACATCGAAAAGCGCCCCATCACCGAGATCAAGGGCGGCCAGATCGGCTTGGTCGAGGCCACCGATGGCGCCCGCATTCCCGAGGGCCGCCTGCTCGCCTTGAAGGTTCACGGCCATAACAGCTTTTACGACGGCGAGGCGTTTATTAAAAACGGTGGCGAAAAGGGCCGCCAACTCGACGTGCTCATGCCCGGCCGTTACCGCATCAATCCGGCGCTCTTCAAGGTCATCAGCGTGGTCGACTGGACCAACATCGAGGCCGATCAGGTCGGCATCGTCACCATCTTGGAGGGTAAACCCATCGTCGACTCCTCGAAGATCGCCGCCGAAGAACTGCCCCTAGGCACGCATAACAACTTCCAAGATCCCGCCGCCTTCCTTTCCGCCGGCGGTCAAAAGGGCCTGCAAATTCCCGTGCTGCGCGCCGGCAATTACGCCATCAACCCGTGGTTCGCCTCGGTCGAAAAAGCCCCGATGATCCGCGTCGACATCGGCTTCTGCGGCGTGGTCACCAGCTACGTCGGTGCCGAGGGCGCCGACCTGACCGACGAAGCCGTGAACGCCAAAATCGTCGCCAACGGCTATAAGGGCATCTGGGCCGACTCGCTCCAGCCCGGCAAACACCCGCTCAACACCAAGATCCTCAAGGTCGATATCGTGCCCACCACCCAGATTCTGCTCAACTGGGCCGACAACCGTTCCAGCGCCCACGAGCTCGATTCCAGCCTCAAGACGATCACCCTGCGCACAGCAGACGCCTTTAACGTCAACATGGACGTGAGTGTGATCATCCACATCCCGATGAAAAACGCGCCCAAGGTGATCGCCAACCTGGGCTCGGTGAAAAACATGATCTCGCAGGTGCTTGAGCCGGCCATCAGCTCGCACTTCCGCAACGCCGCCCAGTACATCAAGGCCCTCGACCTGTACACCGAGCGCAAGCAGCTTCAGGAAAAGGCCAAGATGCACATCGATAACGTGCTTCGCGTTCACCATATCGATTCCAAGGATACGCTCATCGCCGACGTGGTGCTGCCGCCCGAGCTCACCAAAACGGTGACCGACCGCCAGATCGCCGAGCAGGAGAAAAAAACCTACGCCACGCAGAAAGAGGCGCAGGACGAGCGCCGCGCCCTCGAAAATGCGACCGCCCAGGCCGCCATGCAGCCGAAGGTGGTGGAATCCGAGCGCAACGTGGAAATCCAAAAGAACTTGGCCGAGGGTAAAGTGAAGGAGGCCGAGGGCTCCAAGGCTGCGGCCATTCTGCAAGCCACCGGTGAGTCTGAGGCGATCAAGCTGCGCGCCAACGCCCAAGCCGAGGCGACCAAGGTGACGGCCGTGGCCGAAGCCGAAGCGACCTCTAAGGTGGGTAACGCCGAGGCCGAGGTCATTCTCGCCAAGGGCCAATCCACCGCCGAAGCCTACCGGCTCGAAGTTCAGGCGATGGGCCAGGACGTGTTTGGCCAGATCCGCGTGGTCGAAAAAATCGCCACGGGCACCCTCAAGCTCATCCCCGAAAACCTCGTAATCGGGGGTGGCGGCGGTGCGGGTGGAGGCGGCGCCGACATGATGAACGGCTTCTTTGGCATCAGCCTCATTGAGAAGTTAACCGGCCGCAGTTTTGCGGTGAAGGAGACGGAAAAGTCGGCCTCGCCGGTTCCGGTCGAGAAGGTTTAAGCGCACGGCATCACCCGAAAAGTTCGACCAGGTATTAACCGATTGTCCGCACTGCGCCCGACCATCCGTCGGGCCTGGTGCGGTTTTTTTTTGAGTACTAAAGTGGGTGAACCCGACCTGTGGCCTTGAGCGTGAGCTCAGGGATTACACTGTACTTGCGCATCCAGACCCTGAGCGCACGCTCAGGGCCACGGACCCGCGTACCGAGTTGGTTAAACCGTCAAATGAACAGGTCGCTGTCCAGAAATTGGGACGCGCGGCGATTTTAGGGGAGTTGAAGCGTAAGCGTTGACCAACGCCTGTGAGCCCGCTCAATCTTCCCGCCTGCTTCCCGCCCGGGTGGTGGAATGGTAGACACCAGGGACTTAAAATCCCTTGTTCGCAAGGACGTGCCGGTTCGACTCCGGCCCCGGGCACTCTTTTTCCCCCGCATTACTTTTAGAAGTAACTCGGGGTTTTTTGTGGCCGGTTTTGGCAGTGTGAAGCCGCTTCTGCGCTCAGATCCAGCGCCGCTTGCGCATGAACACCAGCATGCCCGCCATGCTCGTCAGCATCAGTGCCACCGAGATTGCGTAACCGTGGATTGAGGCGAGTTCGGGCATGTGGCGGAAATTCATGCCGAACCACCCGCCGATGAGCAGCGGCGGGATGGTCATCGCCGTGATCGCGGTGATGATCTTGATGCCTTGGTTGGCCTCGTAGCCCGATTTGTTTAAATAAATACGGAATGAGAGGATCAGTTGCTCGGCCCAGGTTGCCGCTTGGGTTTCAATGCGCACCAGGTCGTCGCCGACGTCGCGCAGGTAAGGCACGATGGTGGGGCGAACCAGCTTTGACTTGCCGTGGGTCAGGGCCATGAGCACCTCGCGCTGGGGGCGGATTAACTGTCGCAGGCGCGAGAGGTCTTTGCGCAACGCGACGACTTGGGGGAACAGCTCTTCGGCCGAGATGTTGATCAGCACGCCTTCTTCAAGTTTGTCCACTTCGGCACGCAGTGCGGCGAGGGCGGGCTGGCAACTTTCGACCAAGCCATCGAGCAGCCCGTGGGCGAAGCGGTCGGGGCCGCGCACTGGGGTGGACGGGGTGCGTTGGTGGCGCTCGATGACGGCCTGCACGGCTTTGAGCGGCGTGCGGTGATAGGTAACCAGGTAGTTGGGCCCCAAAAAGAGATCGAGCTCCGAGGTCGTGAAGCCGTTGCCGGCTTCGTAGGCGATGGAATGCGCCACCAAATAGAGGTAATCACCATAATCCTCGATTTTGGGCAGGGGGCTGTCGGCGACGCAGTCTTCGATCGTCAACGGGTGAAAGCCGAACACGGTTTCGAGCACCGCGGTGACTTCCTCGGTACTGGGTTGGTTCAGGTCGACCCAGAGCAAAACCCCGGGTTCCTGGCGCAGGGCGGCCAGCGACTCGACCCCGGGCCTCAGGGGGGTGAGTTTGTGGTCACGATAAACGAGCGTGGTGATCATAACGACGGCTGCGCCGTAAATCCCAAATCCCAAGCGGTCAAATTCCAACAGGGCAGCGAGGGAGCGGACGGGCAATAGGTGGGCAGGGCGGCGGGCATTTTAAAGTGAGGCCGAGAGGCGTTTTTTTGCGTTTTGGCCCTTTGATCTTTTGGGTTTTTGCACTCGTGGATTGCGGGAGGTACTAGATCCAGCGTTTGCGTTTGCACCACGCCCAGGTGCAAGCGGTCAAGACGAGTGTCAGCCCGACAATGATCGGGTAACCGTAGGCGGACTTGAGCTCGGGCATGTGCTCGAAATTCATGCCGTACCAGGTGCTGATCAGCGTGGCCGGAAGGGTCAGCACGGTGAGCGCGGTGAGGGTTTTGATGCCTTGATTGGCCTCGTAGTCGGATTTGCTCAGGTACAGGTCGAACGAGATGAGCAACTGGTCGGCGAAACCGGCGGCGGTTTCCTCGATGCGAATGAGGTTGTCGCGCAGGTCGCGGAAGTAGGGCTGCATGAGGGCGCGTATCAGCTTGTTTTCGCCGTGTGCCAGCCGGGTGACCAGTTCGCGCTGCGGGCGGATGATTTGGCGCAGCAAGGTGATGTCGGCTCGCACGTGCATCAGGTCGGGAATGAGGCCGTCAGAGTTTTTGGACAGCACGGTTTCCTCGATCTCTTCGAGTTCGCCGCGCATCTCGTCGATGATCGGCTGGAAGTTGTCCACCATGGCATCAAGCAGGAAGTGGGCAATCCGGTCGGGGCCGCGCGCGACGATGCCGGTGGCTTTGATGCAGCGGTCGATGACCGAGGTGACCGATTTTAACGGGTTGCGGTGAAAGCTGACCAGGTAGTCTTTGCCCAGGAACAGGTCGAGTTCGGTGGTGTTGAACTTTTCGGTGCGGGTGAAGTCGACTGCGTGGGTGACGAAAAATAGGTAGTCATCGAAGTCCTCGATCTTGGGGAGCGGGCTGGGGGTGACGCAGTCCTCGATGGCGAGCGGGTGAAATTGAAAGACGTCGGTTAGAATCAATTTTATTTCGTCCTCGGTGGGGTTTTCCAAGTCGACCCAGAGAACCAGGCCCTTGTCAGCGCGCACAAGGCGCAGGGCTTCGACCTCAAGGTCCTGGCCGACGAGTCTACCTTCGCTGAAAATAAAAGAATGAATCATGCCGCGTGGCCGAGTAATTGCGGCTGAAGGCGCGTCCGCAAGCCCAAGGTGGCTGGTGGCTTCACGAGGTGCGTTTTTTCTTTTTTGGGACGCGGGAGGCGCTCAGATGTTTGCGCAGGCTTGAGCGCACGCTCAAGGCCACGGTGTTAAAGGGAAGGCGGGTCGGTTGGGGTGGGCTGGGGTTCGGCTGTGGCCTTGAGCGTGAGCTCAAGGTGCTGCCGGTGGCAGGAGCTTCTTTGCATTTAAACCACCCCGGCTCCAGTTGCTGCCTTGCCTGCCCCGAGGGTGTTGGCTCATTGGTTAAATCATCCGATGCCCGCACCCGCCGACACCTTGCTTAAACGCCTCAACTGGGACGATCTCGACCTCGCCTCTCTGCGTAAACTCATCGAACTCGCCCGCGACGAGGACCTCGCCGGTCTGGGCCTGCGCGTAAAACCCACTGTCACCGGCGACCGTTCCACCGCCGCGTTGCCCGCGCCTCCCCGCCAGGGCTCGGCTGATCTCGTGGCCCGCCAATCACTGGTCGCCTGCGGTTTGCCGCTGATCCCTCTCATTCTCTCTGCCTACGGCGGCAATGCCTCCGTGCAACTGTGCGCTCGCGACGGCCGTACCATCGCCCCGGGCGAGGTCATCGCTACCCTTTCCGGCGACCCGCGCACCTTGCTGGCCGCCGAGCGCGTTATCCTGAATTTCCTCCAGCGCCTGTCCGGTGTCGCCACCCAAACCCAATCCTACGTCGCCGCCTTGGGCGAGGGCCGTACCCGCCTGCTCGATACCCGCAAAACCACGCCCGGCTACCGTATGCTGGAAAAGTACGCGGTCGCCTGCGGTGGTGGCTGGAACCATCGCCTCGGCCTGTTCGACCGCGTGATGCTCAAGGATAACCACCTCGCGCTGCTGGGCTCCACCGAGGGGCTCGCCGCAGCGGTCGCCCGGGCCAAAAAGGCCGCCCCTGATCTGGCGGTGGAGGTCGAGGTCGATGAACTCGCGCAGATTCCCCCGGTCCTCGCCGCCGGCGCCGACGTGATCCTCTTGGACAACTTTACGCCGGCTAAAATCAAAAAGGCCGTGGCGCTGATCGCCGGCCGCGCCTTCACCGAGGCGAGCGGCGGCATCACCTTAAAAACCCTGCCGCGTTTCGCCGGGCTCGGGCTCGACTTTGTCTCCACTGGCGCGCTCGTCCACCAGAGTGTGTGGGTGGATATCGGGCTGGATTGGCGCGTATGAAAAAAGCCCCTGCATCAGCTCCGCCCGAGATGGTGATACTCGCCGAGTTAAGCGCTGCGGATCCGGCGTTTGTGTCCGGCAGTGCGCTGGCGCTGAAGCTGGGCATCAGCCGGGTGGCGGTGTGGCAATACATGGAAAAACTGCGCGAGCAGGGCTTCACCTTTGAAGCGGTGCGTGCCCGCGGCTACCGGCTGCTCACGCGCCCCGAGGGACTCAGCGCCACGCTGATTCAGTCCTACCGGCGTGACCGCGTGGGCGCTTTCCCGCTGGAGGTGCTTGCCGAGATCGATAGCACCAACGACGAGGCCGCGCGCCAACTGGCGGCCGGCAAAGAGGCACCTTTTGCGATCATCGCGCAGCGGCAAACCAAGGGCCGCGGTCGTTTTGGGCGGCCCTGGCACAGTGAGTCGAACGGCAACCTCTACGCGAGTTTCGCCTTCCGCCCGTGCCTTGAGCCGGCGCGCATGCAGATGTTTACCCTGTGGATGGGCGCGAGTATCTGCGACCTGATCGCCAGCTTTTGCCGCACCTCACCTGGCCTGAAATGGCCCAACGACCTGCTTTTCGATGGTCGTAAGGCCGGTGGTATGCTGACCGAGGCGCGCATCGACGCCGATCAGATCCGCGACTTGGTTTTCGGGCTGGGGCTCAATGTGATGGCGCCGCCCGGAGGCTGGCCGGCGGAGTTGGCCGACCGCGCGGTGTCGCTTTCCGAACACACCCGCCAGCCGGTTGATTTAAACAAACTCACGGCGGCGCTGATTGGCCGCGTGCGGCAGTCCTACGAGCGGTTTGTGGACGGCAGTTACAAGGCCACGTTTGCGGACCTGTGGAACTGTTACGACGTGCTGCGCAACCGGCCTGTGGCGGTGTTGACGCATACGCAGCGGGTTGCAGGCATCGCGCTCGGAATCGACGACGAAGGGTCATTTCTGGTGCGCACCCCCAGCGGTCGCACGGAGCGCTTCCGCGCCGGTGAGGTCACGCTGGAAAAGCCACCGCGCTAGAGCATTTCACATAGTGGTATAGCTGCAATCGGCTCGACGTAGCGCAGGCTTCTAGCCTGCTTTCCGCATAAGCAGACAGGAAGTCTGCGCTATGTCTTGCGGCTAAAACTTCGATGGTTTTTCAGGGGCGCAGGATTTGGGCCTCTAAATGGCACCTCCTGCGGACCGGGCCCTGAGAGGTTGCTCTCGACGCCGCGGCGGGTTGCCTCCAACCCTTTGGCCACTTCATGCATCCTTTTTTCGGCATCACGCTCGAGATTTTAGTCGTTCTGTTACTGGTGGCGGCGAACGGGTTTTTCGTGGCCGCTGAGTTCGCGCTGGTAAAAGTGCGCGCCAGCCAGCTCAAGCCCATGGCCAAAACGGGCGGCTGGCGGGTCAAGTTTGCCCTGGCGGCCACCCATAAACTCGATGCTGCTCTGTCGACCACCCAGCTCGGCATCACGTTGTCCAGCCTCGGCTTGGGCTGGGTGGGAGAACCGTTTATCGCCCACCGCATCGCCCCTCTGTTGGGTGCGTTTGGGGTGACCGATCCGACCGCCGTCTCCTCGGTGTCCATTGCCGTGTCGTTCGTGGTGATCACGTTTTTGCACATCATTTTTGGCGAACTCGCGCCGAAGTCCTTGGCGATTCAGCGGCCCAAGGCGGTTACCCTATTCACCGCCGCCCCGTTGATGGGGTTTTATTACCTGCTGTACCCGTTCATCTGGGCGCTCAATGGCACCGCCAACTTGTTTCTGAAGTGGGCAGGGCTCGGGCCCGCCGGCGAAGGCGAGGGCGCGTTTAGCTCGGAGGAACTCGAATACGTGCTCAGCCACGCGCACCATTCGCATCCCGGGGATTCGTTGATCAACAAGCTCATGATCCGCTCTTTGCGCCTGCGCGAGATTCGCGCCTTTCAGATCATGCGCCCGCGCGAGCAGATCGTCGCCCTGTGGATCGACCGCCCAATTCATGAAAACCTGCGCATTGCCCAAATGAGCGGCCACAGCCGGTTCCCCGTCTGCCGCGACGGCTCGTTCGATCAGGTCGAGGGCGTGCTGCTGGTCCGCGAATGGCTCTGGCAGATCCAGCAACTGGGGCCGCAGACCTCCTTCGAGCCCCTGTTGCGCCCGGTGCTGACCTTTACCTTAAAAACGCCGATTCACTCGATGCTCGAATTGTTCCGCTCCTCGCGTAACCACCTGGCGCTGGTCCTCGATGACGAGGGCAACACGGCGGGTATCGTCAGTTTTGAGGACGTTTTGGAGGAGATTGTTGGCGATATCCGTGACGAATTCGACATCGAGCACGGGCCCATTTTCGAGTTAACCGACCAGTTTATCGTGGTGAGCGGAATGCTGACGATGCGCGAGTTGCAGGCGGAGACCGGCTGGACTTTTGAGTGGCAGCCGAAGGAGACGGTGGCGGTGTGGACGCAGCGGCATTTTGCCACCCTGCCCAAGCGCGGTGAGACGGTGACGCTGGGCGACTACGTGGTGACCGTGGTGGACGTGCACGCCGAACGGGTGCGCCGGGTCAAAGTCCAGCGCCTGGCGCCTGCCGCGACGCATTGAGGGCGAATCGTTTTTGAGGTGAGCGTGAAATGGCTACTTCCGATCCCGGGTAGCTGAATTGGCCAGGGACGGCCAACCCTACATTTTCCGAGCATTTGTAGCGTTGGCCGTCCCTGGCCAATCTTGATCGCGAATGAGTATTAGCGAGGGGGGCGAATGGGCTAGGGTAGGTAGCATCCCTGCACAGGTCCGCCTTATGGGCAGTCTAGCCTACTCCTTTGCTCAATTTTTGCGTTCTATGCAGGGGCAATGGGAGATTTTTCGCTGCTTTCACCGCTTTTTTTTTAAAATCGTTTAAGTTTTTCGAAGTTGTTCCGTTCATAAGCGCATGACCTATCCTTCATTTGTTCGCGCGTTGGCGGTTTCGAGTGTGTTTGCTGGCAGCCTTTTAACCGTTGGCGCCAAGGAATTGGCCGGTGGTGAAATCAAGGTGAATGCCGATGCTTCGGTGGACAACGCCTACGGCTTGTCCGGTACCAATGGCGGTGACTCCTTGCATGGCGCGCTGGTGGCCGGAGTGGCCTGGGATCAAAAACCCGTCGAGGGGCGTCCGGTCAGTTTTAATGCGTTCGCCAGCGTGCTCTGGGTCGAGGGCCATGGGCCGAGTGATCAATTTTTGAGCGACGATATGGCGGCCAGTAACAGCGAGGCCTACGAGAGCCTGCGCCTTTATGAGTGGTGGGGGCAGGCCACCGCCGGCGCCTGGTCGGTACGCTTAGGAGCGCTGTTGGCCGATACTGAATTTTGCTGCACCACCCCCGGGGGCTCCTTGATCAACGGTGCCTTCGGCTGGCCTGCGTTTATTTCCGCTAACACGCTGAATGCAGGACCTTCCTACTATGCGGCGGCCCTCGGCACTCGCCTTGCCTTCACCGGTGAAACCACCACCTGGAAACTCGGCGTTTATGACGGTGACAGTTTTGACGACCCCGACGGCGGTGACCGGACCAATCGCCACGGCACCCACTACGAAATTAATAACGACCAAGGCGCGTTTATCATCTCGGAGCTGAACTGGGCACCGACGAATTCGGCCTTCCGCTACCAAGTCGGCGCTTGGATGCACACCGCTGACTTTGAGGATACGGACGGCACCGGCACGTTGCATTCGGGCAACTACGGGTCTTACGCCGCAGTGGAGCGCACCTTGGCTGGGAAAACCGGCGAGAAGGGCAATATCGAGGCGCATGTGCGTGCCGGCTTTGCCCCCGAGGATCGCAACGCCTTTGGCTGGACGCTCGACACCGGAGTTGCCGCCATCGGCCTGCTGCCGGGCCGCGATGCGGACACTTTGGCGGTCGGTTTTGTGCATGCAGATCGGGCCACCAACGTCGACGGTCTGGATTTCGAACAGGTTTACGAGTGCTTACTTGCAATAATAAGTGATATTGTATCCGCTTTGTAGATGGGACGAAAAGCCGTGCGAATCACTTGTAGCGAGGGGGATCAGCAATCCCTAGAAAAACGGGCAACCAGCCGGATTGAGTCGAGGCAGCGAGTTGAGCGCGCCCGGATGATCCTTGGGTGCGTGAGTGGCGAGCAGGTGCAAGAGGTGGCGCGCCGCTGCAACACCAGGCCGAACACCGTAATAAAGTGGAGGGATCGCTTTGTGCTGCTTGGCATGAAGGGGCTGGATGATGCGGCACGGCCGGGCGCGAAGCGCACCTACGGTGAGGACTTTCGAGATCGGGTGCTGGCTTTATTGGAAGGGCCACCCCCTCCGGGGCAGGCGCGCTGGGATGGTCCAGCGGTGGCCCGTGTGCTCGGCGGCTCGGTGCACGCGGTCTGGCGAGTGCTGCGCAAGGAGGGCATTTGCCTGCAGCGCCAGCGCTCGTGGTGCGTGAGCACTGACAAGCAGTTCGCAGCCAAGGCAGCCGATATCGTCGGGCTCTACCTGAGCCCACCGGAAAAGGCATTGGTGATAAGTGTGGATGAAAAGCCTGGCATCCAAGCCCTAGAGCGCGCCACCGGTTACGTGGAGACCGACAATGGTAAAATCGTCCAGGGACTCAAAAGCACCTACAAGCGCCACGGTACACTCAACTTGTTCGCTGCCCTTGATGTGGCCACGGGCTTGATCAAGACGCAGAAAACCACCCTTAAGCGCCGGGAGGAGTTCCTGCTGTTCATGGACCAAGTGGTGGCGGATCACCCGCCCGAGAGAGAACTCCACGTGATTTTGGATAATTATTGCACCCACAAAAAGTGCGACGCTTGGCTCGCTCGGCACCCCAATGTCCACTTCCACTTTACCCCAACCTCGGCGAGTTGGCTCAATCAAGTTGAAATCTGGTTCGGCATACTAACAAGGAAGGCGCTACGGGGCGCGAACTTCAGAAGCGTCGCCGAACTTAGTCAGGCCATTGACGCTTTCGTCGCCGCCTACCTGCCCAATGCCAAGCCGTTCAAGTGGCGCAAGCGCGAGGTCAAGGGAAGCCAACTCAGAAATACTATCATTAATCTACGCAATTAAGCACGAGCTCAGTTACACGATCGTTCTCAACGATCACCTGAGCCTGCAACCTGACCTGCAGTACATTCGCCATCCCGCCAGTGATTCCACGCGGGATAACGCCCTGATGTTCCTGCTCCGCCTGAGCGCCAGCTACTAAACGCACTCCAATCCAGCTCTACTTCTTTTCCGTCCACTCCTGTTCCCTTATACCCCCATGAAATACATCAAAGTTCTCCTCACCTGTTTAGTTTCAATTGCTACCACCTCGCTTTGGGGTGCCGCTGATCCAGCGGTTGTCGCTGCCGGAGCCAAATATCAAGTGGCAGGTAAATCGGTCGTCGACATGGTGATCGCCCAAAAAGTCGATCTCGCCACCGTCACTGCCAAAGTTGATATCTTGGTCGCTGAAGGCACGGTTCTAGCTCAGGCTTATATTAAAGCTTATCCAGCTGGGGCTAAGCTGCTTAATGCGGTTATTGCGAATATCCCTGAAATGAAAAAACTCGGTTACGACGAGTTGTTGACCGAGTGGCATGACCTTGGCTATTTCGCAAAGCCTGGCCATGAGGTCGGATTAGATCTGAAGAGTGAGGATAATGAGCATTTCACCGATCCGATTCACGCTATCGTACATCCCTTGTTGGTTCTCAAGGCCGCCCAATCCTACGATAAGGATAAAAAAGAGTCCTATCTTAAAGATATGAAAGAGGAAATGAGTGAGGGCATTGAGCAGTCCAATGCACTCGTCACTCATCTGTCGAAATAAGCTTCGGTTGATGGCGCCGGTCGATGGCGATCGGCGTTCTGCCGGCTTTTTCGTTCAGGCTTACTATATATATAGTGATGTTCGTTTCGCAGTTGATGAGTTCCTCGGTATTACCGGGGCCTTCTCCAGCGCCGAAAGGTTAACCAAATAGGCCTGCTGTTGTAGAGGTCGGCTCCTGTTTTTTGTAAGCGTGTTACCTAAATGCCCCAGTAAGCACAACGCATCGTCTCAATCATCCGATTCCCCCCCCCCCCCATGCTCCGTAAAATTCTTGGTGCGGTTGGTGTAGTGGCCATAGGCTTCGTCTTAGTCGTGGCTTTAGTGTATTTCGAGTTGGGGGGGGTCCAGCGCTCGGTAAACCAGGCCGGTAGTGTTCATATCCCTTTACTACAGTCGACGGTGCAAGTCGTTGAGCTGACGGGAGGGCTTCGACAAGACGTGTTTAAGGCGTTTTCAGCGAAGCAACTCAGTGACATCGCGACCCTTCAGGCGGCCAGTCGAGTCAAGCTGACTGCGGTCAATGTCATTATTAAGGAGTTTGCCGGGGATAATTATAAGTCGCTGCACAATAGCGTGATTCCCGTTACAGCCTTAAAAGCAGACGAGACAAAGCCGAAAGCGGACGAGGTTAAGACCGAAGAGGCGGCGGCTCCGCTCACGGTAGGCGAATTGGTGGGTAAACTTGCCACCGATATGGTTGAACTAGGTGGGGCCGCTGATAAGGCTTTTGATCTGGCGAATACCCGCCTCGGCACGATGAAACGCTTGGCAGAAGAGCGTGAAGCTCTTTCCAAAGTCTACCGACGTTCCAGTGCCCTGGGCGTAATTGACGCCAAGGCTTTCGCTGAGCTGGGGCGGCCTGTTCTGCTCGTTTTATTTTCGGAGTCGGTGGCCGATTTGAATTTCATTGGTCGGGCCCGGTTTAATGCGGGGGTCGCTGCATTAAAGAAACGCGAACTCGATGCCGCTGCCCAAGAGTTGTTGAGCGCGCTGGTCGTGCAGTTCGACAAGTCCTGTGACCTTGCTCTAGCCAACGCGGCAGCCGGTACCGACACCGATTTCTTTGAAGATCGTATCATATTGGTTGAGAAGCAGGTGGGGAAGTTGCGTTATTTTGCCGAGACCGAATTTGCCGCCGGGCAAGACACCATTGCGCATCAGATTAATTTAACCTCGAAGGTCAGTTTGGGGGTTTCGGCTTTGAGTATTCTGGTGGGTGGCGCTGTAGCGTTCATGATTGCTCGTCGTATCAGTCGTCGCATTTCGAATATTACTCAAAAACTGCATGTCAGCTCGGACTCTGTCTTATCCGCCGCCACGCAAATGTCGGAATCGGGGCGTATGTTGGCCGAAGGCGCATCCACTCAGTCCGCCTCGCTGGAGGAAACCAGCTCAGCGCTCCGAGAGATTGCCAGTATGGCTAAGCGGAACACTGAATCGGCGCAGCAGGCCAAGCGTATCGCCAGTGAATCCCGCACCGCCGCCGAAGCTGGCACGGGCGAAGTGGAATCGATGAACACGGCGATGGAGGCGATAAAGGTGTCCAGCATGGGAATTTCAAAAATCATCAAAACCATCGACGAAATTGCGTTCCAAACCAATATTTTGGCGCTCAATGCAGCGGTTGAAGCTGCCCGTGCCGGTGAAGCGGGGGCTGGTTTTGCGGTGGTTGCCGATGAGGTTCGTGCGCTCGCCCAACGCAGTGCGAGTGCGTCCAAGGAGACCGCCGTCAAACTCGCCGATTCTTTGGATAAGAGTAACCGTGGCGTCGAGATTTGTGGCCAAGTTTCGAGTCGGTTACGCGATATCGCCGAAAAATCACGCGCAGTCGATGACTTGGTCGCCGAGATATCACTCGCTTCGGACGAGCAAACCCAAGGCATTGTGATGCTCAATAACTCGGTCACCCAGATGGACGCGATTGTGCAAGCGAGTGTAGTCCAAACTGAGGAAGGCGCCAAAGTTGTGAGCGGCGAGCGGGAAAGCGTCTATTTCTGGCGGTTAGGAATGCACTTCTTCTTCGGTGGATCTTCTTCCCCTTAAAAAGAGTAATACTCTTCTTCCGTGGGTGGGTTTTCTTCCCTGTCCGGCTGGGGATATGAGGGGTGCGAATGGGTGGAGATTGAACCGGCGGGACGCTTGGCGGATGCACAGCGATGCATCCAACCGGTTCACGCAAGTGTTTGCACTGTGTCGATTTCTTTCTGCCCGACGCGCATAACCGCGAGCGTCAGCGCTACTGCGGGAAGCCGGGATGCCGACGGGCGAGCCGGGCGGCCAGTCAGGCCAAATGGTTGGCGAAGCCGGAGAACCTCGACCACTGGAAAGGCCCAGAAAATGTCCAACGGGTGCAGGAGTGGCGGAAGGCCAATCCGGGGTACTCAAGGCGGAGGGGGCCGCGACGGCGGGTGGCGTTACAAGACATCCCAACTACGCAATCCGTTGTGCACCAGCCTAAAGCCGAGCCGGTCGCCGAGGTGGCGTTACCGAATCCCTGCGTGCCGTTACAAGACAGATGGGAGTCGCAAAACCCTGTGCTCGTGGGGCTTATCGCGCAGTTCGCCGGAGTGACGTTACAAGAGGACCTCGAACCCATGCTGCGACACCTGCAATCCCGGGGGCGGGTGATCCTGGGCATCGACGTCCAGCCGCCCGATTATGCAAAAACAACCGATCGATCGCGAACAACTCCGGCGCACGCCGGCCCAGTTTAGCTGGCTGGACCACCGGCTGGTGCGGGGCAATTACCTGGGGCGGGCCAGTGCCCCCGCCTGGGGCCTCTATCTGGTCCTGGTCACCGTGGGCGACGCCGACGGGCTGAGTTACTACGCCACGCGCACCCTGGCCCGGCTGCTCACGCTCAGCGAGGACGGCCTGGTCGAGGCGCGCCGGCAGTTAATCGAGGCCGGGGTGATCGCCTACGCCGCGCCACTTTACCAGGTGCTCTCCTTGGACCGGGGCAGGCCAACGCACACGCTGGCGGCAACGCCGCCGCCGAGCCGGGAGGTGGGCGCGTGATCGATTACGAACTGTATTGCCGGATAAAACAGGCGGAGGCGGCCGGTCACAGTGCGCCGCAAATCGCCCGCTCGCTCCAGTTGCACGTGCAGACGGTGAGGCGCTGGCAGGCGCAGGAAAAGTACGTGCGCAGCCAGGCCGCGCAGGTGCCTAGGCCAAGCAAGCTCGACGTGCACAAGCCGGCGATCGCGCGCTGGCTGGAGGCCCATCCGTTCACCGCCATGCAGCTCTGGCAAAAGGTGCGCGAGCGGGGGTACACGGGCGGGTATTCAATTTTGAAAGACTACGTGCGGCGGGTGCGGCCGAGGAACCTGGAGGCGTTTCTTACCCTCAAGTTTGCCCCCGGCCAGACCGCGCAGGTGGACTGGGGCAGTTTTGGCGCGGTGGAGGTGGACGGCACCCGGCGGGCTTTAAGTTTTTTCGTCATGGTTTTGGGGTACAGCCGGTTCCTGCATGTGGAATTTACCCTCGGGCAGGGCCAGGAGTGGTGGCTGGGCTGTCACCGGCGCGCCTTTGAAAAACTCGGCGGGGTGCCGCGCGAGGTGATGGTGGACAACTGCAAGACGGCCGTCCTCTCGCATGTGCCCGGGACCGACCCGGTGTACAACGCCCAGTACCTGGACTTTGCCCGGCACTACGGGTTTACGATAAAAGCGTGCGGGCCGGGGCATCCGCAGTCCAAGGGCATGGTGGAAAACGCGGTGGGTTACGTGAAAAAAAGCTTCCTTGGCGGGCGGCAGATGAACGGGTTTACCGAGCTGGGGCCGGCCGCCAGCTTGTGGCTGGAAACGGTGGCCAACGTGCGCGTTCACGCTGAAACCCAGGGCCGGCCGGTGGACCGGCTGCCCGAGGAGCGCGCTGCGCTCCTGCCGCTTAACCCGGTGGCCAGTCCGGCGGTGCGCACCTTAAGCGTGCGGGCGTCGCGGCGGTGCCGGGTGAGTATCGAAACGAACCGCTACTCGGTGCCCACGAAGTTTGCCGGGGCGCTACTCACCGCGCAGATCGAGGGGGCGCAGGTGAGGTTTTATGCGGACCGCACCCTGGTGGCCGAGCATGCCCGCAGTTTTGCCCGCCGCGCCGATGTGGAAAACCCCGAGCATGTGCGCGAACTCGAGGAGCGCAAACGGCAGGGGGCGCGGCAGCGCCTGCGGCTACGGTTTTTGGAACTGAGCCCGGCGGCACCCGCCTACCAACGGGGGCTGGAGGAGCGCCGGCTCAACGCGGGACACCACCTGGCGACTATCGTGGGTTTGGTGGCCCTGTATGGAACGGAGGCAGTCGGCCGGGCGATCGAAAGCGCCCATGAACTCGGCGCCTACTCCAGCGATTACATCCTCAACTTGCTCGAACAACGCGCGCGGGCCTTGCCGCAAGCCGGGCCGATCCACCTCACCCGCGCCGACGCGTTGGCCGCACTGGAACTCGAACTGCGTCCCCCGGATTTAAGCCCCTATACCCAATGAAAACAGAACCCGAAAAAACCGATTTATTAAAAGATCAACTCAAGTACCTGAAACTCGGTTACCTGCTGCGCCACCACGGCGAACTCACGGCCGAGGCGGCCAAGGCGCGCTGTTCGCACGCCGAATTTTTACGCCGACTGGTGCAGGCCGAGACCCAGGACCGCCAGATCCGGGCGCTGGAGCGGCGCATCCAGGCAGCGCGCTTCCCGGTCAAGAAAACCGTCGACCAGTTCCAGTGGGACTGGCCCAAGGAGTTGAACGAAGCGCAGGTGCGGCACCTCTTCGAACTGGGCTTTGTCAAGGAGCGCACCAACGCGGTGTTTTGCGGTGGTGTGGGGCTTGGGAAGACACATCTCGCGAGCGCGTTGGGCTACGCGGCGTGCCAGGCGGGCTACACGGTGCTGTTTACGACGGCGGTGGACGCGATCAACGCCCTGGTCACCGCCCAGTCCCTGCACCGGTTGCAAGCCGAGTTGAAGCGTTACATGACCCCTGCGGTGCTCGTGCTCGATGAGGTCGGCTACCTGCCGCTCGACAAGTCGGGGGCCGACCTGCTCTTCCAGATCGTCAGCCAACGCTACGAACGCGGCTCGCTGATCGTCACCACCAACAAGGCCTACAAACACTGGGCAGGGATCTTTAACAACGACGCTGGCATCACCGCGGCGATCCTGGACCGCCTACTGCACCGGGCCCAGACCGTCGTCATCGAGGGCAAATCCTACCGCATGAAAGACCGCCTGGCCGACGAACCTGCAAGCTGACCGGGCCTGATGATCGGCCCCTGGCGGGGCCGGTCATCGGCTTTTACGACAGGTGATTTTGTAACCGCCAGAAATAGACGGTGTTCGCGCCGCCGCTCACACCAAAGTCGCCGAATCGCTCAGCGTGCAAGCTGACTCACTGCGTCAAAGTGTTGGGGAGCTCACGAAAGTGGTAGGCGGGCGGGCGGTCGTCGTTTAGCTCCGAACTCCGGAGCCGACTATCGCGATCGGTTCCTTGTCTGGAAAAATAAAGGATCACGCAGATTACGTCCACGGTGGCGCAAATGGATACGATTTGAGCAGCGCGCCGCCTCCAGTGCCGAGGAGTCGGCGGTGACGGCGGCTGATCTTCATCGCCAATCGATGGCCCTTTCGGGAGTTGCGGATCAATTGGTGCTCGCGGTGGGCGGTGGTGCGTGTCGGCAGACCGGGCAAACTGCCGCCCGGGGGGAGGGCGTGGCGGCTCAGGCCGTTGCTCCGGCGGCCAGATTTCCTCTGTAGTATCACTCTGAATGCCGAGTGCTTGGGCACCCTTAATCAGAACGCCTGATATTAATTTGGGGTTAAAAGCAATGCCTGTAAGGCATTCCTAAAAGTACCATAACCGACACAGCAGCAATCCCATGGGCGGGACGCCCATGCTACGTCCGGACGGGGCCGAGTGCCTTGGGCGTCCCGCCCTTTCATCGGCTCGTAACGTGGCATGGGCGTCTCGCCCATGGTCTTGATTTAGAGGTGATTAAATCTATCTTGGCCATGCCTTACAGGCATTGGGGTTAAAAGGGGCCCAATCAGAAAAGCGGGTTGCGCCTGATTACAGGCCGGCAGTCCGAGGGGCTCACCTCCGTTTGGGTTGGTTCGGGCTGGGACGAAATGGAGGTCATCCCTCCGATGAAAAAGCCCGACCGACGTTCGGGCTTGGATTAAACCACTGCCTAAAGGTTTCGGGTGGGTGGTATTAATTGTTAGTGGGTATCCGCTTGACTCATGTAGGCACAACCAATTGTGGTCACAGTGAATGGACGAGTACCCGCATGATTTACAGGAGTTTGATGCGTGGTTTGGAACTGAAGAGGCGTGCCGGGCCTATCTTGTAAAGCTGAGGTGGCCGAAAGGCTTCGTGTGTCCGTATTGCGGCGGCACTAAGGCATGGAAGATTAGGGTAATACTCTGGCAATGTTGTGCTTGTAAAAGGCAGGTATCTGTTACCGTCGGTACCGTATTTCAAGACACACGCACGCCGTTGCGGGTGTGGTTTCAAGCGATGTGGTGGCTGACGACCCAGAAAAATGGGGCCAGTGCACTTGGCTTACAGCGAGTTTTGGGGCTGAGGAAGTATCAGACTGCGTGGACTTGGTTGCACAAGCTGAGGAGTGCGATGGTGCGACCGGGCAGAGACTTACTGAACGGAAGAGTTGAGGTTGATGAAACTTATCTCGGCGGATTAGAGGAGGGCCATCCAGGCAGAGGAACGCAAAATAAGGCATTGATTGTGGTTGCTGTCGAAAAAGTTGGGAAGCGCAGCGGACGTATCAGATTAAGCGTCATCAAGAGCGCATCCGCCGAAAATTTACTGGGGTTCATTCAGGCGAACATCGCCCCAGGAAGCACGGTGCACACCGATGGATGGAAGGGGTACTCGGGTTTGAGTAAACTTGGCTACACTCACGAAGTAAGCGTGATACGCACCAGTAAGGCACACGACCTTTTGCCCCGTGCACACCGAGTTATCTCACTTTTAAAGCGTTGGCTTCTAGGGACTCACCAAGGATCCGTTGGGTACAAGCACCTCGACTACTATCTCGACGAATTCACATTCCGTTTTAACCGCCGCACTTCGAAAAGCCGAGGAATGCTCTTTTATCGCTTAGTTCAGCAATCAACTATGGTAGAGCCATTAACCTACCGCATGATTGTCGATCAGACCACCCCCCAGATATCGAACCGCACAAACCACAACCCCTTGGGGCTACATGAGTGAAGCGGATACCCACTTAATTGTTTTTCAGGTTGGTGATGATGTTTTCGGCAAGTTTGATCAATGGGGCGCCTTCTTCCAGGGTAAGAACCCCATCGGCAATCAAATCCATAACTTGCTGGATGAAGGCTTGGGTCATGTTAATCGCCACTTTTTCATTCTTGGGGAGTTTGCTTAGCGCGTGTTCCAGTTTTGTTATTAAGGCTGTCTCCTGGCCGGAGTTTAATGACTCGTTGTTCACCAAATTATGCACGGATTTCTCAAGCGAAAGAAACGCTGCCTCGGTGGTTATCGCGTTTATTATTACGCTGTCCGTGCTGCTGGTGACATGGCCGTCACTGACGATTAATTCCACCTTATAAGCGCCAATTAGATCTGCTTGGAATTGTGGCGTGGGCGAGGTGGGGCTGGATAGGGTTGCGGAACTTCCTAGCGGCTTGCTGGCGAGGTTCCATGCATAGGTAATCGTTTCTCCATCAAAATCAAAGGAACCGGAGCCATCGAGTTGGACCCAGTCGTTTTTGATCACGCCCTGGTCCGGGCCGGCGTTGGCAACGGGGCGGGTGGTGAAGGCCCAAATTTTGAGTTCATCGATGACCCCATCGACGTTGGGTTCCCATGGGTGGTTCACCCAGGTCGTTGGGTAGGGGCGGCAGCCCACCAGCAAGTCCATCGGGGTGCTCCACACCATAGTCCCACCATTGCCCCAAATTGCCTGTTCATAGGGGGCGGGCGTACTGTTGTTAAAGAGTAAATCCAGTTTGGGCGTGAACGCCGGCAATGCCCCATCCCATTTCAAGGTGATTTTGATGGGTGTGGACACCGTCCACTTGGGGTCGCTGCCTGGATAAAAATAACAAATCGAACCGTCCACGCCGGGTTTATCCGCCAGCCAAGTGCCCCCTCGATTTTGCCAATCATTGTAGGCAAATGACATGCAGACATCGTTTGAGGTGTAGCCCTTTGCGGTGTAATACATGAGGTCGACCACATGCCCCACGGCCGGGCTGTTCCAGAAGGGGGTATACCAAAACTCCAGCTCGCCTTTCGGGGCTAATTGTAAGTCCTTAAAAACAACGTAATTGTTCGGGGTATTAAGGTCCCCCGTTCGGACTGCTGAGCGGAAGCCGTTGCCGTCATGGCCGGCTTGATAATAAATAGCGCCTATA
This sequence comes from Opitutus sp., assembly GCA_024998815.1. Lineage (NCBI taxonomy): Bacteria > Pseudomonadati > Verrucomicrobiota > Opitutia > Opitutales > Opitutaceae > Opitutus > Opitutus sp. The sequence continues at coordinate 928,167 of JACEUQ010000001.1, read as the reverse complement.
ATTTCACCATTGGGGCCCACTTCGCTGTGGGTAACCTCATAGGGAGATCCGAGTTTATTCCAAAGTTGAATGTATTTAACTGTTTCTGGGGGTGGGGCCGCATTGGATAAGGCGACTAACCCGAGTTGGGCCAGCATGGCTAGCCCGATAGACCGACCGTAGTGAGTCATTTTCATATAACGCCCTTCTGGAGTAGTGAGGTGGTTTCTGGACGGCGTGCCGAACTGCGTGCGGCACCGCTTAGGCTAATGATATAAGCGATGAAATCAACAGGGCGGGCGGTTTTTAAGGCGAATATACGTTTTATATAAACGGGTAACCTCGACGTGGCGGAAGAGCGGAGCGCTATCGTTTGGAATTCAAAACGATTTCCTCGTTCGAAGCCGGGTAACGCCGTGGGCCGCGCATCATCCCGCGTGTGAAAACGCGGGAGCCGATGGACGCGAGGGTGACGAGGCACAACAACACGTTGAGAGAATTGTCCCTTACCCCCGCTGCGGAAGTTTTTCTTCCGCTTGCTCCGCCTGCGCTCGGTGTATTCGTTTAAACCACCATGGACGTGATCTTTCTCGGCACCGGCACTTCGCAAGGCGTTCCCATGATCGCCTGTGACTGCGCCGTTTGCACGTCCACGGATCCACGCAACCAGCGCACGCGTTGCTCCATCCATTTGATCATGGACGGGTTGCGTATCCAGGTGGACGCAGCCCCCGAGTTTCGGCTCCAGTGCCTGCGTGAGAAAATCGAGTGGATCGATTTTTTCGTGCTCACCCACGGTCATGCCGACCATATCGCCGGCATGGACGACCTGCGCCGTTACTGTGACCTGCTCGGCAATGCCGCGATGCCGGTGTATTCGACCGAGGAGGGCATGACGCGCATTCGCGCCATGTACCCCTACGCGATCGCCGATAAGCCTATTTCCAAGGGCTACGTCGCCTTTAAACTGCAGTCCATGCCCGCGCGCATCGAGTTGCCTCAGGGGACCATCGAATCCACCCTGCTGCCGCACGGCGGCGTCAACACCCTTGGGCTGGTTTTCACCGAGCGGAGCAGCGGGGTTAAGTTTTCTTATTATACCGACTGTAAGCTGGTTACCAGCGAGGCTGTGGCCTTGGCCAAGGGCTCGGCCGTGGTGGTGTTGGACGGCCTGCGCCCCGATCCGCACCCCACGCATATGAGCATCGCGGAGGCGCTGCAGGCCGCCGAGGCAATCGGCTCGCCGCGGACCTATTTGACGCATTTGACCCACCTCACCGGCCATGTCGAATGGGCCGAGAAGTTGCCCTTGGGCGTGGAGTTTGCCTACGACGGCCTGCGGCTTTCGCTGTAAGTGTCGAGCCAACCACCACGGAGAACCGCCTTGTGGGGTTTCCTGCATGGCCACCTTCGGGCCCGCCGAGAATGAGGTGAACGAGGTCTGCTGAGTCGCCAAGTTCGGGATACACCCCATGGCCCGGACGCGCCGGTGATGGCATTATTATGGCACCCGCAATTTGCCCTATGCGGACGCCCCGATTGATCAACTTAATGCCCCCGTTATATACCCCATGAACACAATTATGTCCCTGACTGATAGTCATCTGCAGACCTACAATCGCATCTTCCAGCATCCGACTTTGTATAACATCGAGTGGCGCGAGGTGATCGCCATGCTCCGCGACCTCTGCCACGTCGAAGAAAAGCCGAACGGGAGCCTGCGTTGCACCCGGCGCGGCCAGACGCTGGTTCTGCGCGAGCCTTTGACCAAAGAGGTCAGCGATATCAATGAACTCAACGCCCTGCGCGATTTTCTGCTTAGCACCGAGGAGCTTCCGCCCGAAACCGGCGAACCCACGGCGCATTGGGTCCTCGTGATCGACCACCATCAGGCCCGGATTTTTAATTCAGATCAGCACGGCACCCAAGCACTCCTGGTTAAGCCCCCAGAGCCGACCGATCACTTTCGGCACACGGTTGATTCCGTCGACTTTTCGCATGGCAAAGAGCCCCACGGGCAGAACACTTTTTTCGCCTCGGTCGCCCAGGCATTAACGGAGGCCCCCAATATCCTGATTTTGGGAAACGGCACCGGTACGAGCAGTTGCATGCTGCAATTTGTCGGTTGGGTGAAATCCCACCATCCCGATCTGGCGGGCCGCATTATCGGCACCCTCGGGGTCAATGAGCATCATATGAGCGATGACCAACTGCTCAGCGTGGCCCGTAAATCGTTCACGGCCCACCACGTGCGGTGAGTGCTTTTACGCCGGCCGCAGATTGGGGTGGTGGGCAAACCAGCTCAAGGCAGCGGCGCGGTCAGCGGCGATTTGCGTGCGCAGGGCCTCCACTCCGTCGAAGCGCTGTTCCGGGCGCAGGAAGCTGAGCCATTCGATGAGTAACGCGTCGCCAGCGTCAAAGGGGCAGGGGGCTAGCAGGTGAATTTCCAGACGGGGAATACTTGAGTTTTCCACCGTGGGGCGCAGGCCGTAGTTGGCCACGGCGGGCAGCGGGACTGCGGTTTTGGGGCCTGACACGCGCACGGTGTAAACGCCAAAGCGGGGGCGCTGGTCGGGTTCCCACACCACGTTGAGGGTGGGAAACCCCAGTTTGCGCCCGAGTTGCTTGCCGGGGGCGACTACGCCCTCGGCAAAGTAGCTGTAGCCCAGCAGCGCATTGGCTTCTTCCATTTTTCCCTCCGCCAGGTAGGTGCGGATACGGGTGCTGCTGATCGGCTCCTCGTTTTGCTTAATCCGCTCGGCGCTCACCACGTTGATGCCCAAGTGCCGGGCCGAGTTTACGAGCAGGTGTATATCACCCAGTCGGCCTTTGCCGAAGCGCCAGTTTTCGCCCACATAGATAGTCGCTAGGTTGGGTAACAACCGTTTGAGCCGCGGCAGGAACTCTTCTGCCTCGATGCTGGCGAACGGACGGTCAAATAATTGGGTGATGACCGCGTCCACCCCGAGTCGGGTTAACTGCCGGTTTTTTAGGGCCGGAGTCATGATCAACTGCACGGGCGAATCCGGGCGGAATAGGCGGCTTGGGTGCGGCCAGAACGTGAGGACGGCGGCAACCCCGCCGCTGCGCTGGGCTGAATGCACTGCCGACTCAATGACCGCATGGTGCCCCAAATGGACGCCGTCGAACATGCCGATTGCTAGGTGCAGCGGGCCGGAGGGGAGCTCGGGGGCGGCCTCTTCGATGGAGTTGTAGCAGCGGGTAGCCACGGCGCAGCAAGGGGTTAAAATGGCCGGGGCGGAAAGCTCCGGCGATCTCAGTTGTTAACCGAATGCCACGCTGGGCGCGGCCTCGTAAGCGGGAATGAGCACCTGGTCGATTTCGGCAGGCGTCATTTTTTGCAACTGCTCGAGTGTTACGGCCTTCGAAATGTTGAGGGATCCCGAGGAAATGCGGCGCAACGCCTTCAAGTGGGCGCCGCAACCCAGGCGTTGGCCGAGGTCGTGCGCGAGCGTTCGCACGTAGGTGCCCTTGGTGCAAAGGACGCGGAAATCGAGCTCGGGGGATTCCCAGCGGGTGAGCTCGTAGTTCATCACCCGAATGAAGCGCGGTTCGCGTTCCACTTCCTCGCCTGCGCGGGCACTTTTATAAAGGGGCTTTCCGGCGATCTTGATGGCCGAAAACATCGGCGGGATCTGGTATTGGTCGCCAAGAAATCCGGCGAGTGCCTTGCGCACGTCGGCTTCGGTGAGGACGGGCACGGGGGCAGAACTCAGCACTTCACCCTCGGCATCTTGGGTGTTGGTCACTTTGCCCAGTTCGATGGTGCCGGTGTATTCCTTTTCCACGCTCATGAGGTACTGCGAGAGCTTAGTGGCTTTACCCACCAACATCACCAGCAGGCCGGTCGCCATCGGATCGAGTGTGCCGGCATGACCGATACGCTTCATTTTGAGGATGCCGCGGAGTCGGGCGACCACGTCGTGGGAGGTGTGTGCGCCGGGCTTGTCGATCAGGAGCACTCCATCGAATTCTTTGGTAGGTGCGAGCATCAGCTTGTTGGTTTCTTAAGTCTATCCACGGCAGCGATCTGGTCGCCGAGTGCGGCGACTAGGCGGGAGCGAAACAAATCCACCGCAACGTGGGTTTGGTTAAGACCGGCCGCACAGGCATGGCCACCGCCGTTAAAATGCGCGGCGATCAGATCCATGCGATATACGGGGTCTTTGGCGCGCAGGCTGGCTTTGATGGAGCCGGCCTGTTCCTCGATGAGCACGCCGATATCCACGCCTTCGATGGAGCGTGCATAATCAACCAGGCCCTCGGCGTCTTCCTGACTGGTTCCGGTGGCAGCGTAGATGCCGTCGGGCAGACTGCCTATGCATACGCGCCCGTCGCACTCGTAGCGCAGGGAGGCGAGAAAACGTTGCAGCAGTTCAAGTTTACCCGGGGTCTCGCGCTCATAGAGCTCGGCGGCGGCGGCCGCAGGTTGGGCGCCGCGGGCCATCAACTCGCCGACGATCATGAAGGTGCGCCGCGAGGTCGAATTGAAGCGAAACTGGCCGGTGTCGGTGGCGATGCCCGTGTAAAGTGCTTGGGCGGCCTGGGCGTCAACCGGGAGGTGGTGGTCGATAAAAAGGCCGGCGAGGATTTCGGCCGTAGCGGCTGAGCCCACATCGATAAAGTTATGCGTCGCGAACCCGTCGTTGGAGAGGTGGTGATCGATGTTCGCAAACGGGGCGGGGAAGCGCGTCTTAAACTTCACGCCGGCCCGGCTTTGGTCGGCGCAATCGACGTAAATGGCGGTGAGTTCGCCGGTCGGCAGGCCGTCGAAACGCACCAGAGGCGTATCGCCCACGGCAAACTGAATGCGGCGGGGCGTGGGGTCGGGATTGGCGCAGATGGCGTCGATGCCCAAAGCGCGCAGCACACGGGTGAGCGCCACCTGAGAGCCGATACAGTCGCCGTCGGGCCGGGCATGTGCGATGACCACTACTCGTTTATCTTCCAGCGAGCGCAGGAAGGCCGCGAACCGGTCGTAGAACTCAGGATAGATCAACTCCACGCGTTACTCCTTGCCCGGAGGCGGAGGTTGAGCGGCGTTACGGGCCTTGTCCTGCGCCGCAATGTCATCGAGCACCGAGAGGATTCGATTACCGCGATCGGTCGACACGTCCATCACGTAGGTGAAGTGAGGCATGTTCTTGAGCACAATGCGCCGCCCCAACTCAAAGCGGAAGTCCTTGGAGTTGTGCTTGAGCCAGCGCAGGCATTTCTCGGTCTCTTCCTCGTCTCCGGTGACAGCGACGAACACGCGGGCCTCGTGGAGATCGGGCGAGACTTGGACGCCGGTGAGGGTGATCGCCACCGCCTCGTCCTTGTAGATGGTGCGCAGAATGGCGCTTAGCTCGCGCTGAAGCAGCTCGTTAACACGAAGGGTGCGGGTGGACATTTTTTAAAGTGAGCGACTCGCGTGGTTTTCGCGAGTCGCAGCAGGCAATCAGAGCGAAGCGCGAACCTTGGTGATCTCGTAGCACTCGATGACGTCACCGGGCTCGTAGCCGTTGAAATCACCCAGCTTGATACCGCACTCGATGCCGGCGCGCACCTCGGTGGCGTCGTCCTTGAAGCGCTTGAGCGTGGTGACCTTGCCTTCGAAAATCATCTCCTTCTTGCGGCGGAGACGGGCGGAGGCGTTGCGCGTGATCTTGCCTTCGGTGACCAAACAGCCGGCCACAAAACCCTTGGCGAGCGGGAACGTCGCGCGCACTTCTGCGGCGCCGGTCTTGGTCTCCTTGAGGTCGGGGTCGAGCAGGTCGGCCATCATGTCGCGAGCCTTGTCGGCCAACTCATAGATGATGCCGTAGGTTTCGATGCGCACGCCGTGGTGTTTGGCGACTGCAGTGACACCGTTTTCCAGCTTGGTGTTAAAGCCCACAACGACCGCACCGGCGGCGCTGGCCATCAGCACGTCGGTCTTGGACACCAAGCCGACTTCGACGGACACGATTTCGAGCGAAACCTTGTTGCTCTTGATGTTTTCCAAGACGTTGCGAACGGCCTCGGTTGAGCCGAACACATCGGTCTTGATGATCAACTTGAGCACCTTGGCCTGGGTGGCGGCGATGTTCGCAAAGAGGCTCTCGACGGAGACTTCCTTCGGCGCGGCGTCGGCCTGACCGGTGGTCTTGCGAATGAGGTGCTCGGCCTCTTCGGCCAATTGTTCAGCCTCACGGGCATTCTTGGTGGAACGGAACTCGGCGCCACTGTCGGGCGCTCCGGACCAACCGATGACGCGCACCGGTGTGGCGGGCGGGGCCTCTTTGAGATTCTTGCCCGCGTCATCAAACATGGCGCGCACTTTTGCCCAGTGCGGACCACACACGATGGCGTCACCGACGCGCAGTGTGCCACGCTGAACGATGACCGTGGCCAGCGGACCGCGCCCGACTTCGATTTGGGACTCGATAATGATGCCCGACGGTTCGGTCTTGGGATTAGCCTTGAGCTCAAGCACGTCGGCTTGGAGCAGGATCATGTCCAACAGGTCGCTGATACCGGTGCCTTTGAGGGCGGACACGGGCACGGTGACAGTTTCGCCACCCCAGTCTTCGGGGGCGATGTTGCGCTCCTGCATCTGCTGTTTGACGCGCTCGATGTTGGCGCCGCGAGCATCCATCTTGTTGACGGCAACCATCAGGGTTACGCCTGCATTTTGCGCGTGCTTAAGCGCCTCGTCGGTCTGCGGCATGAAACCGTCGTCGGCTGCAACCACGAGCACGGCAATGTCGGTGACATCGGCACCACGGGCGCGCATTTTGCTGAAAGCGGCGTGGCCAGGGGTGTCGAGGAAGGTGATCTTTTTGCCCGCGTGTTCGATCTGGTAGGCACCGATATGCTGGGTGATGCCACCGGCCTCACCTGCGCAGACGTCGGCCTTGCGGATGGCGTCGAGCAACGAGGTTTTACCGTGGTCAACGTGGCCAAGGATACAAACAACGGGAGGGCGGGGGGCGAGGTTTTGCACCTCGGCCTCGGCTGCCGCCTTTGCCTTGTGGGTCGCCTTTTCCTTGGCGGTTTGCTGGATCTGCTGCGCGGCTTCGCCGCGGTGCTTGATCTCGAGCATGAAGCCATGTTTCGCCGCGACCTTTACGGCTACGGCCTCATCGATCGCCTGGTTCATCGAGGAGAAGATGCCCATCTCCATGAGTTCGGAGATCAGCTTGAAGGGCTTCATGCTCAACGCGGTCGCGAAGTCACGCACGATGATCGGCGGCTTAAGGTGGATAACCTTAACGTCGCCCTCGGTGGTGATGGTGACCGTCTGGGCGGGCGGGGTGGCGCGCATGCCCGGGGTGCCGGGGGCGGACACTACGGCTGGAGCCGGACGCGGGGCGCCCGGAAGCGGCATGGGGGCGCGCGGTGCCGAAACCGGGGCGGACACAACCGGTGCCGGACGGGGGGCCTGCGGGGCTAATACAGGGGCAGGTCGAGGGGCTGAGGCAAAAGCGGGTGAAGCCTGGGCGACTACGGGAGGGCGCAGCGGGGCCGGAGCCGGGGCCGAAACCACTGCTGGCCGTGAAATGGGCGGTACGGGTGCAGGCGATGCCATGGGGCGGGGAGGCAGCGGCTGTGGAACCGAGACCGGACGTGGGGATGAAGTGGATACAACCGGAGTCGGTACTGCCGGCGCGGGTTTGGGAGCACTCGCCACCGCAGGTGCCGATGCGGCCAACTGTGCGGCCTTGGCGACTTCTTTTTCGCGCACGACATCCTCGGCGCTTTTCACGCTCGGGACCTTGTGCACCACCGGCTCAGGCACCGGCTCGGGTGCCGCCTCAAGAACCACTGGGGCGGCCGCTGGGACTACCGCCGGAGCCTTTGCAGCAAACTCCTTTTCGATCTCCTCTTCGTAGATCTTGTTGAGCGTGCTGGAAACCGACTTGGTGTCTGCGGTCACGAAGCCACGCTCCTTGAGCAAGGCCAACATGTCTTTGGCCTCCATGTTGTGTCGTTTGGCGAGTTCGTGAATGCGGATGCTCATTAAATAATTGTCGGCTGATGAAAAGTGACGGGACGGGAAAACTAAGCTGGGCGTGTTATTATACGCTGCCGACGGTGCTGATGATGGTGGCAGCTTCTTCGCTGGTGAAACCGGCGTCGACCAAGTCGTCTGCTCCTACGCCCTCGAAGGCGGCGGGCGAATTGATACCGATGGCAACGAGGCGCTCGGCGAGAACCGGATCGAGGTCAAAGGTCTTAACTAGGGTGCTAGTGGCTACGGCACGTGGATCCGTGGAGACGGCGTGGAACTCCTCGATATCGAGGCGCCAGCCGATCAGGCGCGAGGTCAGGCGGGCATTTTGCCCCTTGCGCCCGATTGCGATGGCCAAATCCTCGGTCGCCACCTTCAGCAGGATGCGATGATTTTTTTCATCGAGAACGATCTCGCGCGGCATGGCCGGCTTGAGCGCCTCGATCACCATCTGCTTCGGGTCTGCGAAATAGTTGATGATGTCGATCTTCTCACCGTTGAGCTCGCGCACGATGGTTTTGACGCGTGCACCACGGGCGCCGACGCAAGCGCCGACCGGATCGACTTTCGGGTCGGTGCTGACCACGGCGATCTTGGTGCGGTAACCCGGCTCGCGGGCGAACGCCTCGATCTTCACTGTGCCGTCAGCGATTTCGCCAACCTCAACTTCGAACAGGCGACGAACAAACTTGGGGCTGGCGCGGGTGAGCATGAGCTCGGGGCCGCGCGGGGTGCTCTCGATGGCCAGCAACAAGCAACGAATGCGGTCGCCGGGCTGATATTCTTCGCCGGGAACCTGTTCTTTAACGGACAAGACCGCTTCGGCCTTGCCCAAATCGATGTAGATATCGTTGCGCTCTTTGCGACGCACGGTGCCGGTTACGATGTTGCCGATGACGTCCTTGAAATCGTCATACACACGGTCCTTTTCAAATTGGCGCAGCTTCTGCATGACCGCCTGGCGGGCGGTTTGGGCGGCGATACGGCCCAACGAAGCGGGATCCATTTCCTTTTCCAAGATGTCGCCCAATTGAGCGCCAGGCTTGATCACTTGAGCTTTCTCAATGTGGATCTCAGAACGTGGATTACTCACAGAATCAACAACCTTGAGCAGCAGCCAAGCGTGGAGCTGGCCGTTTTTGGGGTTGATATCGATTTTGATCTCTTGACCCGCATTAACGCTCTTGAGCGCAGCAGTTTTGATGGCATTTACGATCGCGTCGATCATGTCGGCGCGGCCAATGCCCTTTTCCTTCTCCATGTATTCGAGAACTGAAAGAATTTCGCTGCTCATAGGATATGTATTTAGTAAAAAAAAGGCGGGCCATAGGGCCCACCTTTTGGAAAGTGAACGTTGTTAGAAAGGGGCAGGGTAGCTTGCGCGGTAATTTTTTGTCAAGTCCCGCGCCCATCCATCGTGCGCTTCACGCCTTCGGCACACCTTTCCTGCTCCATCATCCAGCCCAACAATCCCTGGATTGGCCCCTGCGCCACCGGCCTGTCGCGGCCATCAACTGCCCCCAGCGCTTTGAGGACCTTCACCGCCGATTCCGGCGCGTCTCCGGCAAACCACCCCAGCCACGCCCCGGCTAAATTGAGCCCCGTTTGGGCTGCGAGCAGGGGCATAAAGCCGTCGCCGGTCAGATTGTCGAATCGGCTTCCGCTCACCCTGTTTGCACATAACTCATCCATCATTTGGGCGCGAATGGCGGTTAAGCGCACCCTGCGCCGCCATTTTCCCTGTCCTGTCGGGGGGGCGGAACCGCCATCACCCTGAAGCGCTCGCCACGCCCGACCGTTTTGCAGCCGCTCAGGCCAGTCTGGCCGCTCACGGCACCACTGGGCGTATTGATTCAGCCGTAACCGGGGGTGATTGAGTGGGCGAACCCCTTGCAGTACCCATCGCTCCGGATCTTCGCTGAAAATTTGATCGGGCGCGACCTGCCCCTGCGTCCACTGTGCCAAGGGGTGGGCCGAGGCAACGCTGAGCATCGGCGCGCGGTTAAAGCGGTAGCCGAGAATTTCCAGTGCCACGTGGTGGCAAGCCGACTCCCACCCCAGCCGAGCGATGCGCTTTTGGGCAAAGTAAACCTTGCTGCGCCACCGGCATTGCGCGTGGTCGCGTAAGACGGTATCCAGTTCAATGTTACTCAAAAGCCCGAGTTTTTCTTGGGCCCGGTGCAGCGGCCGGCCGGCCAGTTGCTCGATTGCTGCATCGGCGGCGTATTCCTCCAACCCGTGATGTAGGCGTGGTAGCAGGCACAGGATCGGGATCATTCGCCCGTGTGCGCCGGCGGTGCAGGCCTCCTCACAGGGGAAAAGCACCACGTGGAGGATCACGTTGTCATAGGTCGGATTGGAGGCGTGCCCATGGGCGTACCAGTCCTGGGCGTTGAGGTGCAATTCGACGTCGCCGCTGATTTCTTGCCCGCCGATGTTGAGCCGGGCGCCGGCGAAATCGGGGCCGCCTAAATGATTCCATCGGCCCGGATAGCGGATTTTCAGGGGACGTCCATCCGCCGTATGGGCGTGGGTCGTGTCGTAGTCACTGCGTTGCCAAATCTGCTGCAGGAGCCGCTCGGGAAAGGTGAACGCCCCATAGAGGCCCTGCAATTCGGCTACTGCGCTGGGTTTGAGTGTAGTCGGTTCGGAGTGGGTTTCACGCATGGCGCTTAGCGCCGACCCCATTCGCGTGCCGTGGTGCGATTAATTCCGCTGACTTGGGTTTGGACGCGCCGTTCGGCCCGTTCGACGCGCGCCAGCAGGTCGGCAGTGGGCAACCAGACTGCGCCAGTTGCCTCAATGGTGTTGCGCTGAGCCTGATCCCCCGTGGCCACCTCGCAGGCCGAGGGTACTGCCGAGCGGCCGACCATCTGTTCGATCACGTCGTCGGCGGAGAGCGATCGGGGTGTATGGATAACTGCAAAGGTGGCCTGCTGTGAAGGGTGTTCGACCACCAGATCCGGACCGCGCCCATCGATGACAACCGTGACGCGCACCGACTCGGCGTCGTGGAGAGCGAGGAGTCGCTGGATCAGCAGTGCGCGAGCGGCCGCACGATCGCGTTTGAGCAACGCGCGCGTTTCCGGCCAAGCGTGGAGAACGTTGGCGGCATCGACGAGTAGGTGTTGAGAAACCGCCACGTCGGCAGGCTGCTGGCCGGTTTGTGGAGCGGCAACGCCAGAGTGGGAGCCCGCGCACCCGAAAGCTCAGGTGTCAGCGGTTTAACCTAAATCCGGCAATAGAAACTAGCCAAAAATCACGCAGGTGATTGTTTGGCTGTCATATGCCGCCGTTTTTACCGCCGGAAAAAGCTCACCCCGAGGGTGAGTCAGAAAACCCTGATCACAAGGCAACGCCAAGCGATGCCGCCGAGGTGTTGATTGTGGATACACCCGGAGGACGTTTTCGTGCGCAGTTCGCCCCAGAGTTGCCGGTGAGCCCCTTGGGGGCACTGGTGTTTTTCACGCAGTACTTGTGTGCGACAGGAGGCTTCGAGGCACTGGTTGCGGACACGCCGCTTTGTTACAGCAGCAACCGCGCACACCGCCCTCGCGACGTGATTGGAACCCTGCTTTTGGGGATGCTCTCCGGGCACTATCGCTACGCGCACCTCGCGGCCCTGCGCGGCGACGACATTGCCCCGAGCCTGCTCGGACTTAAGTCGATTGTCAGCGAGGATTGTGTGCGCCGGGCGCTGGCTCGCATCGGTGCCGAGCAGGGGCAGGACTGGTTGCGGCGTCACCTCGACCAAACCTGTCATGGGTTTTTGGATAACCAGTGGATCCTCGACATCGATGTCACCATCAAGCCCATCTATGGACGTCAGGAAGGTGCCAGCATCGGCTATAACCCGCAAAAGCCCGGACGCCCCAGCCACGCCTACCACACCTACTGGATCGCCACCTTGCGCCTGTGTCTGGACGTGGAGGTGCACCCCGGCGATCAATCCGCCGCCGGACATGGTTTTGCGGGGCTGTGGGCGCTCATCGACCGACTGCCAGCCGAGCGCCGGCCCCATCTTTTGCGCGGTGACTGCGCCTATGGCCAGGAGGCGCTGCTCAGTGAAGCTGAAGCGCGTAAACTCAACTATTTGTTCAAACTGCGCCGCACCGCCAAGGCCCGCGAGCTGGTGGCCGCGCTTGAACGCACCACCACCACCGCTTGGACCGACGCCGGACAAGGCTGGCAGGGCTGCGAAAGCTGCCTGCGCCTGCAAGGCTGGAACCGGGCCCGACGTGTGGTGGTCTTGCGCCGTCGCCTCAACGACCAACGCCACCCCCGGGCCCGCCGCCGCCTCGTGCGCGAGCAAGCCGACCACGCTTTGCTGCTGAACATCCCCGACGCGGCCGCCTGCGAGCCGATCATCTACGAACATCAGATCCTCGTTACGAGCCTGCCCTACGAGATCCTTACCCTTGCCACCCTGTATCGGGAACGTGGGGGCGCGGAAAACCCCTTCGACGAGCTCAAGAACCAGTGGAGCTGGTCGGGGTTTACCTCCCAGGAGCTAAACTCCTGTCAGCACGCCGCGCGTTTGGCCGCACTGGTTTACAACTGGTGGACGCTCTATCACCGCCTGCTTCAACCCGGTCAGCACCACGAGGCGGTGAGTACACGTCCCCGTCTGCTCTGCGGAGCGACCCGGCAGAGCGAACACTCCGGTCAACGCCGCCTGGACGTGCGCTTGAGCCATGCCGAGGCACCTCGCCTGAGTGAACTCATCACAAAGCTGGCCAGATGGTTACATGGTATCCTTCATAATGCGGAGCAATGGAGTGTCGCCCAGCGCTGGGGGCAAATCGTAGCGAGGATTTTACAGGAAAACTTCCCTGTACTCGGCCCTGAACCGCCTTTGGCCACCGCCCCAAGCTGATCGCGCTTCCGTTCAGCCTGCCGCAGCACTCTCCACCCTCATCTATCCGACGGGCAACGCCCGCCGGCCGCACTTTCTATTGCCGGATTTAGGTTTAAGTATTTTGGGAATGGGGCGATTAACTGCAGCAGTGGAACTGATTGTCGGGGTGGTGAGCCGGTGGGTCGAATGATTGCCCGACGGGGTGAGGGAGCGGCAGGCAAACCGGTGGGCCGAAACGAGGCGCGAGAAAGCTCGACAAACGCGCCGCAGGCAGAAAATTTCGCCCCTTGTTACGTTTCACGGAGAGGTGGCAGAGTGGTCTATCGCGACGGTCTTGAAAACCGTTGGGGCGCAAGCTCCCGGGGGTTCGAATCCCTCCCTCTCCGCCAGTTATATCGCTCACATTGAGCAACTTAACAAAACGGGCTAACTAGGTTGTCCAATTGACATGGCAACCTAAACATGTCCCCGTCCGCATTCATCGTTTCCCGCTTCGTAAACCGCAACGGCATCACCTCCTGGCGAGTCGATGGCCGCCTCCATGGCCTGCGCATTCGCAAGAACTTCAAAACCCGCGTCGAGGCCGGCGCCGAGAAAGACGCTCTAGATATTAAGGCGGCTCAGTCCGATACCGGCATCCGCAGCACCGCCACCCGTTTAACCGACGAACAGCTCCACGAAGCCGAGGCCGCGTTCCGTCGTTTGGCCGACGCGCCCAAGTCGCTTGAGTTCTATTTAGAGTACGCGCTGGCCAACTACCGCGCCCCTGAGCGTGAAATCACCGTGGATGACGCCGTCGCCGTCTACCTCGCCACCAAGAAAAAAGAGCACGCCAACGGCATGCTGTCCGAGTGCCAGTTGAAGGACATCCGCGTTCGACTCGAAGACCTCATAAAGTGGTTCCGCGGCAAATCGCTCGCGGTGCTCTCCCGTGAAACCCTCGCCGCCCATTGTCAGCGCGGCACCCCCAAGCCGAAGACCTTTAACAACCGGCGGGGCATCCTGTTTACCTTTTTCAAGTTCGCCTTCTGTCAGGACTGGGTCGCCGCCAACCCGCTGGAAAAGGTGCCCCACCTGCGCATCGCCCATCGTCGCGGTTCGGCCAAAACCCTGAACGCCGAGCAGTCCGCCGCCCTCATGCGCCACGTTGAGCAGATCGACGGCGGGGCCTTGGTGCCGTTCTTCGCCCTCGCGCTGTTTGCCGGCATCCGCCCCTGTGTGCGCACCGGTGAAATCTTCAAGCTCAAGCCCGAGCACGTCCGCCTCGATACCGGCGTCATCCTAATCGAGCCCGAGGTTTCGAAGGTCCGCATGAAGCGCAACGTCACCATCTCGCCCAACCTCGCCGCCTGGTTAACCGCATACCCAATCAGCCGCTTCCCGATCATACCTAAAAACCTGCAACACCAGCGGGCGCGCATCGCCGAAAAGTTCGGCCTCTCCCACGACATCATGCGGCACACGTTCATTTCCATGCACGTGGCCAAATACCGGTCGATGGGCGAGGCGGCGCTCCAGGCGGGCAACTCGGAAAGCATCATCCGCAAGCACTACCTCGACCTGAAAACTCCCGCTGAAGCCGAGCAGTTCTTCGCCATCTTGCCGACGCCGGTCGTTGCCGCCTACGTTGTGCACATCGCTCCGACCGCATCTACCAACCTGGCGGCCGATCCAATGCAACCGTGTATAGATCTGCCAATCGCCGCCTAGTCAGCCCCCCCAACCGCAAAACGGACACATGTGTCCGTTTTGCCCATTAGGGCACGGACAGCATTAGTCTCACGAAGTATCCCGCCGGATCGCGCCGAACGGCGGGTGAACCCATTATAGTGTCCTCAGGCCTTGCGCCTTACTTTGCATGCGAACCGTCGCAATGGCCTTTGGAATTCTTGGTCTTACCACAACCGCACTTTTTGGGTTCTGGCTTTGCGTGTGAACCGTCGCAGTTGCCTTGATGATTGGCGGTTTTGCCACAACCGCATTTTTTGGGGGAAGGAGTAGCTGTAGTGCTCATAGAAAATGACCGATGGATGATTAATCGTGACGTGCTTTGGGACAAAGTAAGCCCACGCCGTTAAATTGATGACCGCTCACCAATGTGAGTTTGCGGCCCTACAGTCAAGATTGAACCTCCGCTTGGCTGCCTGGGGACATTCACTGCTAGGGGTTGCTGGCCTTGTGCACGACTCCGAGCCCTTCCATCCCCACGCGGTCACGCGCCGCCGCCACGTTGACACCCCGCCTTGTGAGTATGAATCCAACCACCGTTTCTGCGCCCTGCATCAGCTCGCAACTCACCGACATCGTCGGCCTACGCACCAGCGGGATTTTTCCCGCCGGTAAAGAGCCCTCCATCCGCACTCTACGCGAATGGTCAAAACTCCGCCGCATTCCCTACCACCGCATCGGGCATTTCGTCTATTACGACGTCTCCGAGGTCGCCCTCCACATCCGCACCAAACTGAAAATCCCCGCCCGCGCCTGAATCGCATTGCGTCGATTTCCGGCGCCGCCCGTGCCGCCCTCCAACCCGCCCTTAGTGGCGGGCTTTTTTTGCAACCACAGTAACCTATTCACCGCCCTCGGTTCCCTCAAAAACCAAGTTAATCGCAAATTAACTGAACAACTTAACTACCTATTATTAAAACTTTTAAAAATACGTAATCCATTGATTCACGCCAACAAGGGTCCACACCCCACAACCGCTTGGGGCTTGTCTGGGCTAACGGCAACGCGGGTTTGAGGGTTATCCCTCCTACTCGCGTGTGGCGCGTCCCGCCCCTGGCTCCTCCGCCTCCGGCCTACTCGCTACCCACTACTTCTGCAATGTCCGACCCTCGTCCCATCCGGTTCACCCGCCCCGAGCTGCTCCGCTCCCTTGCCCCCGAGCTGCTTCGCGAACTTCTCGAACGCTTCCCCGCGTTCCTGACCACCGCCGGACTGGACCTCGATGCCCTTGGCTCAAACGAAAAACGTTACGCCGCCTGCCAACCGCTGATTACCGAACTGCTGAAAAACGGCCCAACGACACCGACACCGTTGGTGGAGGCGCTGTTCACCGTGTCGGTGTTGGCCGAACCCGAGCCGACCGAGGAGCTCTGGCACACGCTCACCCAGGCCGGCATCCCGATCCCGCCGGACGCCTGCCTCGCCGACCTGGCTTTGTCCCTCTGGCTGCGGGCACCGGACAAGGCGCGCCACCTTTATATTCACCGAGTGCAACTTCGCACCCGTGCCTTCGAAACCCACGCGGCTGGTTCGTTCCGAAAAACCACCGCCATGCAGCCGGTCGGCGAGGCGCTGCTCAACCAGCTCCGCCAGGGCATCGAACTGTTTTTCATAAAGCACAACCGGCCCGCCGGCTGCTTGATATTTCACTACGAGCGCGGCCACGAGCACTGGTTCATGATCCGCCACGGCGACGGGTTTAAGCGTGTACCCACCCTCACCGCCGACGGTCGTGGCGACACCGCCGGATACTACCCCGAGGTGTTCGACGTGGTCGTGGTCGATCCGATCAGCGAACAAATTCACATCCACGCCGAGGGCGTCCGCACCACCCGCATGTATGGTGCCCACTTTGGTTTCGCCTTCTACGGCCGCGAAACACACTTCGCGGACTGTGCTCGTTTCACCCTCGATCCCCTGCGCGAGTTGGGCCGAGGTGCCTTGGTCTGCGCCGACGTGCCCGGCATCACCTGGATTCGGCTCATCGAGCTGAACGTCGAACACGGCGAAAAAAAACGTGAGTAAGTTCGTCTACAAGTCCGGGGACGTGTTCGCGACCTTGGACGCCGAAGAAGTCAAATTCACCCGTCAGCATCGCCTGCTGCGTGCGGTCTTTTCGGTCGGGTTTAAGAACGCCGCTCAGCCTCGCAAGGTGACCATCAAGCCGGAAAACCAGTCCAACTACGACCACGACGAGGACAGTGCCGTCTTCATCAGCTGGCTCGATAAACGGGGTTTTCTGCTCCCCTTTCTCCCGCCGAAGGATTTTCAAGATGTCGCCCATCTGGCAGGCGATTGAGATCGTCGGGGCCGGTGCCCGGGGCATTGCGCGTTGGCAAAAAGGCCTCGCGCCCGCCGACCTCGCCTTGCTGCGCCCTTACCTCACCCCCAGTGCGGAGCGGGCCACCACCCACCGCTGCGAGCGGACCGACCGCGGGGCCGGGTGCCGGTATCGCATCGTTGAACACGACGACGACACCCTCGTCGGCGTCTGTGACGAGGGCCGTTGTGAGAAACGCGTTTTTACCGCCGACGAACTGGTTCTTTACGGTTTGAACGACCGTAAACTCGCCACCGACATCGCCCGTGCGCTCGCTGTTTCCCCGGTTGCCGAACCGCTCCACGGCACGCCCGCCGTGCTGCACATTGCCACCCTGCTGGGTTCCGCAGGTCTGGCCGTGCCGGTCATCCTAATCCGCGCGAGTTGTCCCGTTCAGTTGCTCCAGTACCTCCAAAAACTGAGCTATGACCGCCGCGAGGGCGGCCTGATTTTACTCCTGCCGACCGATTCCAGTCTGGGGCAGGTGCCGTGTGATTTTGCCGAAAAACGCCGGTGGCCGTTCTTCATTTTGGACGAACACCTGTTCTTCCGACCGCAGGGTATTCAGGTGACCAGCTCCGCACGCGATGAATTGGACGCCCTCGCCGAGGGGTTGCTCGGGCAGGCCCCGCGCTCGCGTTTTCCCACGCCGACCGGTGCGCGGTGGACCGATGTGCAGATCACCTTTTTCACCACCGACACCTACCAGGCCAAAGTTTCCGTTCGAGGATCGCCGGTGCGCACGCTCACCGCGGCCGATTTCGGCATGGAGGATAAACGCACCAAAAAGCCCAACGACCAATGGACGTTGCTGCTGGGCTTGGCCGGAGGGAAGGGGCGTTTCGACCGCCAACTGGCCGCGCGCATGAAGTTCACGGCCGGCAAGCACCACAAGCTGCGCCTTAACGAAGCCCTGCGGGCAACCTTCGGCATTCCAGGCGACCCGGTGGACTGGACCGAAGCCGAAAACTGCTGGGCCTCAAACTTCGCCATCAGCCTGCAATAGGCTGAAAACCGCCCCTTCCCGGCCCCAGCTGGAACAAATCGTTTTGTAAAAAACGCCTATTTTAGAGTTTTTTAAGTTTTCTTAGCCAACACCCGAAGCCGCTCCAATTGAGCTGCTTCGGGTTTTTTTGTGCCCGAAAACGGGCCGACTTGTTCCGGAACAGAAGCACTTGTTCCCAAAGGGGGGTGCCACGCAACGCCATGCAGCACCTGACCTCCACCCACCTCGCGCCGAGTCGCCGTCCATTTGACACCGGCCCTTTCCGTAACCCCGGCCCCGTGACTGCCCACGGCCTCGAACCGGCGTTCGACCTGCGCACCCGCAACCTGACCGTTCGGCTCGAACAGCCCGACACGGTCACGCGTTAAAAATTTCCCCTCAGGAAAAACCAACACCATGACCAAAACCAACACCCTCGAACTCGTGCGCGGCCCGCTTCAATCGGCGCAGCGCATCACCTTCTACGCACCTTCCGGACTCGGAAAGTCGTCCTGTTTTAAGGACACGACCGACACCATTTATCTCGATGCCGAGGGCGGCACCGAACACCTCAACGTCACCCGTTTCCCACGCCCCAAATGCTGGCAGGACGTCGAAGCCGCCATCGACTTTCTCGATGCGGGCCAACACACCTTCCGCTTCCTGGTCATCGATACCGCCGACTGGATCGAAAAGCTCCTGGTCGAGGACATCTGCCAAAAATCCCACAAAACCTCGATTGAGGATTTTGGATACGGCAAGGGCTGGATCGCCGTCACCGAGCGTTGGTCGGCCTTCCTCGCCCGCTTGGACCGGCTGCGTGCCACCGGGCTGAACATCGTTTTCCTAGCCCATTCCACGGTCAAAAAGTTTGAGCAGCCCGACGCCGCCGGTTCCTACGATCGCTTCGAACTCAAACTCTCCAAGGGATGCTCGGCTCTGCTTAAGGAGTGGTCCGACGCCGTCTTGTTTGGAAATTTCCACACTAAGGTGGTCGAGGCCACCGACGGTAAAAAACGCGCTATTGGTGGCAGGGAGCGGATTATCCACACGACCCACTCGGCAGCCTACGACGCCAAGAACCGCCACGGCCTGCCCGAGTCCATGCCGCTGTGTTGGGCCAGTTTTGTGCCGATCTTCGGTGCGTTCGCCAAACCCGGCATCCACCCCTCACCCGTACCGGCACCTATCCCGGCACGGGCCGCCCCGTCATCCCCGGCGTCGCCCACGGCCCAGACCACTCGCACCGCCGCACCGGTGATCCTGATCACCCGCGAGCAGGTCGAGAAACTCACCCTCTACTGGGCCACACTCAACAAAACTCACGAGGACCGCGCCAAGGCCTTCGCTTGGGTCGGCTGCGATAGCATCGACCTGCACTGGAACGAGCTCACCGCCGAGCAGGCTGACCGGTTAATCGGCAAGCTGCAGGACCAGATGAATAAGATCGCCGAGGGTTCCACCTCGACCGCCGCCAAAGCCGCCTCGCGCCAGAACGGAGGTGCCCGATGAGCACCTACATTTTCGACATCGAAACCGGCCCGCGCTCCCGCGCCGAACTCGCCGAGTGCGTGCCGCACTTCGATGCACCGGCCAACTGGAAGGACCCCGAAAAGATCCGCGCTTACGTCGCCGAAAAGGAGGCTGAGTGGTTCCAGTCCGGCGCGCTTTCTGCCCTTACCGGCCGGGTGCTCGCGATTGGTTACACCAACGAGGCGACCGGCGAAATCGGTTTCTTTGCCTCCAACAATGAGGCCGCCGACATCGCCGCCTTTTGGCAACTGATCGCCCCCACCGGCTACCTGCAGGCCGAGCTAATCGGGTTTAACAGCAACCGTTTCGACCTGCCGTTTTTGATCCGCCGCTCCTGGCACCTGCGCGTGCCGGTTCCGACCGAGCTCGTTTCCGGACGGTTTCTGCCCTCCCAGTGCCGTGACCTGCTCGACTGCTGGCGCTGCGGTAACCGCGAGGACTCCGTCTCGCTCGATCGCCTCGCCCAGTTCCTCGGCGTCGGCCGTAAAACCGGCCATGGGGCCGACTTCGCCTCCCAGTGGGCCACCGATTCCGCCGGTGCCCTCGATTACCTCGCCAACGACCTCCGCCTCACCCGCCGCTGCGCCGTCGCGCTCGGCCTCCTCGCTCAACCCTCCGCCTCCCAACCCTCCCGCTAATTCCCATGAAATACACTTCTTCCGCCGACGCCCCTAAAACCTACCACCTCCCCGCCGGTGACTACGCGGTCACCATCCTAGAGGCCTCCGAAACTGTTTCGCGCTCCACTGGCGCGGACATGATCAAACTCACCCTAGAGGCCGAGGCCGCCGATGGGGCCTCGTGCAAACTTTTTGACTACCTCGTCGCCTCGGCCTCTTCAGCCTGGAAAATCGACACCTTCCGCCTCGCCCTCGGACAGACCATCGTCCCGGGCGAGCCGGTTGAGCTCGACGCCGCAAACCTGCCCGGCCGCACCCTGCGCGTCCGCCTCAAGGTCGAGGACTATAACGGTCGCGCCAACAACAAGGTCGACGCCTGGCTCGCCCCGGTCATCCGCACCACCGCGACCGCACCCGCCAACGCTGCCAAAAAGGAAGGAGCTGCCAATGAGCCGTTTTGATCTACGCCCCTACCAAACGGACTGCGTCGATGCCGTGCTCACAAAGTTTCGCCAGCACGGCAAACTGTTGGCCGTTCTTCCCACCGCCGCCGGTAAAACCGTGATTTTTTCCCACACGGCAGAAAAATTCGCGCCCGGCCGCACCCTGATACTTGCCCACCGCGAGGAGTTGCTCAGCCAGGCGGCCGACAAACTCACCCGCGCCACCGGTATCGTCGCCGAAACCGAATGCGGCACCCGCCAAGCCAGTCTCAACGCCCAGGTGGTGGTCGCGTCGGTGCAAACCCTGATGGGCGAAAAGCGTCTCAGCCGTTGGCCCCGCGACCATTTTAATTTGGTTGTGGTCGACGAGGCTCATCATGCCCTCGCCGAGAGTTACCAGCGCGTGCTCCGGCACTTCGATGGACACGCCAAGGTGCTGGGAGTCACCGCCACGCCCGACCGCGGTGACAAGAAAAACCTCGGCACCTATTTCGAGGACATCGCCTTCGAGGTCGGTCTACACGAACTCATTGAGGACGGTTATCTCTCCCGCATTTCGGTGCGTACCCTGCCGGTGGAGATCAACCTGACCGACGTGCGCACCGTGGCCGGCGACTACAACGACGCCGACCTGGGTGACGTCATCGAGCCCGCCCTGCGAGAAATCGTCGAAGCAATGCGCGAGTCGATTGGGGACCGTAAAACGCTCGTCTTCCTGCCGTTGATCCGCACGTCACAGTTATTCGTAGAACTCTGTCATGAGGTCGGTTTCACCGCTGCCCACATCGACGGTCAGAGCGAGAACCGGGCCGAACTCTTGGCCCGCTATGCCGCCGGTGATTTCCAGATCCTGAGCAACTCCATGCTCCTCACCGAGGGTTTCGACGAGCCTTCAATCGAGTGTGTAGTCTGCCTGCGACCAACCAAGGTGCGCGCTCTCTACGCGCAGATCATCGGCCGCGGTACACGCCTGCACCCCGGCAAAGAAAATCTTCTGGTGCTGGATTTCCTATGGATGACCGGCCGCCACTCCATTGTGCGTCCAGCGCATCTGGTGGCCTCCACGCCTGAAATCGCCAATGCGATGATCGCCCAGTCCGAAGAGGCCGACGACGAGGAGCACGACCTGTTGGAGACGGAAATCGACGCCAAGGCCCAACGTGAAGCCGTCTTGGCTGAAGAGCTGGCCGCCAACGCCAAGCGGGCGGAGCGCCAGCTCGATCCGGTCGAATTCGCGCTCTCCCTGCACGAAATCGACCTCGCCGAATACGCGCCAACGATGGCCTGGCACCACCAGCCGCCCTCGTTCAAGCAACTCAGCCTGCTCGAACGCAACGGCCTCGATCCGTCCGCAATCCGTGACAAAGGTCACGCGGCGGCGATCATCGACCGCATCCTCGCGCGGCGTAACCTCGGTTTGGCCACGCCCAAACAGGTGGCCTGTCTGCGTCGCAACGGCCATGCCCGCCCCGACCTCGTCAGCTTCGTCGACGCCGGTGTGTGGATGACGGAGCGTTTCAAAAACACCAACCGGAGGGCCGCCTAATGTCCCTGCGCTACACCTCGCCCTCCGCTAGCGCCGGGCCGCTCGACCTGATCGAGCGCGCCCGGCGTTATCTCGCCAAAATGCCGCCCGCCGTTTCGGGGCAGCATGGCCACGACCAGACCTTCGCCGTTGCCTGCACCTTGGTGCAGGGCTTCGGCCTAGGGGTGGCCGATGCCGCCCCGCTTTTTGCCGAGTATAACGGCCGCTGCTCGCCCCCGTGGTCCGAGCCTGACCTCACCCACAAACTGACCGACGCCGACCGCGCCGCACCCCCCACCGAAGGCCGCGGCCACCTCGCCCGCTCCACCGGCCCCTCATCCACCATGTCTCCTCATTCTCCTACTCCGCCCCTTGGTCATTCGTCATTGGACATTGGTCATTCCGAAGCCGACTCCTTCGGCACCTTCCTCCGCGCCTGTTTCGAGCCGGCCGATGTCTTGTCCATCGCCCCTGGCACGCTCCATCCCGAAGCCGAGCGCGCCATCCCTGAAAACGGCGGAGTCAACATCCTCACCCGTGACGCCTGGATCGAACGCGCCTCTTCACGCGGAGGCATCGCCCACGTGTTCAGTGGGCATCACGGCCTGTTCATCCGCATCAATCCGGTGCGCCACGGCGCCGAGGGCACCGACGAAGATGTCACCGCCCTGCGTCACGTACTGGTTGAAAGCGACGTGATTTCCAAGCCCGAGCAGGAGCGTCAACTGCGCGCCTCCGGTTTGCCCATCGCCGCGCTGATAGACTCGGCCGGTAACTCGGTGCACGCATGGGTGCGGATCGACGCCAAGAATCGCGAGGAATACCACGCCCGCCGCGAGAAAGTGTGGGCATCCTTACCCGGCTTCCAAATCGACAAGGCCAATAAAAACCCGTCGCGCTTTTCCCGTTGTCCCGGCGGCCTGCGCAACAACGGCGTGCAACGACTCATCGCGGTCAACGTCGGCGCGGCCTCGTTCGCCGACTGGGATGCCCAGTATGAAGACGCCCGCGACATCGACTTCCTCACGCCCTATTGTGGCGAGGAAGAGGTCGATCCGCCCCAGATCATCGAGGGTATTCTGTTTCGTGGTGCCAAAATGGTCATCGCCGGTCCATCGAAAGCCCGCAAGACGTGGAACCTCACCGACCTGGCCCTCTCCGTCGCCTACGGCCAACCGTGGTGTGGCTATCAGACCCAGCCGACAACGGTCATTTACGTTAACTTGGAGATCGCTCGGTTCAGCTACCGCAAGCGCCTGCGCATGCTATGCATCGCACGGGGTTTCAACATGACCGCCAACCCTCGCGTCTGCTTCTGGAATCGGCGCGGCAAAGACAACGAGATCACCCAACTTGCCAAACGCATCCGGCGTCAGGCCGCACGGATCGGCGCGGGACTCATCATCATTGACCCGATCTACAAGACCTACGGTGACCGCGAGGAGAACTCGAACACCGAGATGGCACAGGTCTTGAACGAGCTCGAAAAGCTCGCGAAGGACACCGACGCAGCCGTCCTCATCGCCGCCCACTTTCCCAAGGGCAACCTCACCGGCCGCGACGCCATTGGCAAAGCCGCTGGCCTCGCCCTCACCATCGCCGGCCCCCTCTCCGGCACACCCATCGGCCTGACGGTCTTCGCCGCAGCCTCCCTCCTCAAAGATGCCGTGAACCACTTCGGCGACCTCGCCGATGACGGTAAACCCAACGACTCCTTCAAACCCTGACCCACCGTCATAGTTTCCGCTTCCCACAGCCCCGGCCGCTCACGCGTCGGGGCTTCTCATTTTCAAAACGCCACTCAGAAATGTTAAATATTGTAGTTTTATTGCTATTTCATAACACATCGCCTCGACAGCTCATCATTGACTGATCATCACCGTCTCTAAACGTCATGTTTTTGCCTTTCACATGAACTCGCTCAACACGCCTTCACGTCCATCTCTGGGCGAATCTTTACGTACCCTGATGGAGCAGCGCGATTTGACCGGTTTGGTTTTGGCCGAACGTGTTGGAATTTCTCCCACCTCTGTCAGTCGTATCTTCAATGGTGTTTCCCGTCCACGCCAAGGCACCCTCACCAAGTTGATCGAGGTGCTTTGCCAAACGCCCGAGGATCAACAGATCATCCTCCGCGCCTACTCAGGGCTTCCCGACGTGGTGGAGGAGGAGCCTTCGTCCTTCGTTGCATCCGGCGATTTACCCACTGGCGAACTCGACCGCATTGCCCGTTACCTTGAGTTGAAAACCCTCAGCATCGACTTCCGCGAGTCGGTTGCTCGTGCACTTCGCGAGAGCGGCATTGCTTGCGAGTCCTATGCTCGCAATGGCAACGTTGTTACCGATTTCTTGGTCAGCGGGCCTGTTCGCACCGCCATCGAGTGCAAGTTTAACGTGAATCGCGATTGGGAGCGCGAGGTGGGCACGGCTCAGCTTTTACGCACCTACCTACCTTGTGACCGCGTCTTAGTAGTCGTTCCTTATTTTAACGATCTGGCCCGAGACGCTATCAAGGCCCTCGCATCGCGTTCCGCATCCATTGTCAGCGTCCAAGACCTCGCCGCCGCGTTGCGTGCGCCTGCCTCGGGAGGTGCCACATGAAGCGCATTATGGCCTACCTCTTCGCCCTCTTGTTTGGGCTCGGCTACTTGGCGTCTCTTTATCTGCGCGGTGAGCTGCCCGAGTGGTTGATGCCACATGCCGTTCCTTTCTTGTGTGTCATCATCGGTGGTATGGGTGGACTCGTTTATTGTTTTCGAGGCATCTACCTGAATGCCTGCGTCCACAGCCGTTGGGATCTGAAATGGTGGCCGTGGTATGTGCTCCGTCCCGTCGTCAGCATCCTGTGCGGTCTTGTCAGTTATCTGTTTTTGAAAGCCGGTTTGCTCGTTCTCGACGCGACCCAAAACTCCGAGGGCAACCAGCTTGGTTTCTATGCCTTGGCGTTTATCGCCGGCCTCAACGTCGATAAGTTTATCGGCAAGATCGAAGACCTCGCGCAAGCCACCTGGGGAATCGAGAAATCCCGCTCCAGCAAACCGGAACAGCCTAAGAACTAGTGCGATGCAGCTCTCTGACCTAAAACCCGGCCTTTCCCTCGTTGGTTTAGAACCCAGCGTGATTGTGGCCGTCATCGCCGCCGTGCCCATCGGCGAAGGCGCGGTTCAGGTCATTTACAAGCTCCCCGTCGGCACCATCCGCGAGCGCTTAGTCACCGCCGCTGACATCGGCACGCTGTCCGTCGCCACCGTCGAGCGCCCTTGGTCTTTCGATGGCGATGGCGAGGCCTTCAAGCTCACCGCCGAGGCCAAGCGCATCGACCTCGCCTTCCTGTTCGATCCGATGATGGCGGTCCACACGTCCAACGTGGACCCGCTCCCGCACCAGATCACGGCGGTTTACGAGTCCATGCTCCCCCGCCAGCCGTTGCGCTATGTCCTCGCCGACGACCCCGGCGCGGGTAAGACGATCATGGCCGGCCTCTACATCCGCGAACTCATCATGCGGGCCGACGCCCGCCGGATCCTCATCGTCTCTCCCGGCAGCCTAGTCGAGCAGTGGCGCGATGAGCTGTTTGAAAAGTTCGGCCTAGAATTCCGTGTCTTCTCTTCCGACCTCGAAGCGGCCTCGCCCAACGGCAACGCCTTCGAGGATCACCCGCAGGTCGTCGTCCGCCTCGACCAGATGGCTCGCAACGAGGAACTCCAGGCTAAGCTCGGCGCCGCCGGTTGGGATCTCGTGGTTTTTGACGAAGCTCATAAGCTCTCCGCCCACTACTTCGGCGCCAAACTCGAAAAGACCGGGCGCTTCCGCTTTGCCGAGGAACTAGGTAAACACACCCGCCACCTGCTCTTTATGACGGCCACGCCGCACAACGGCAAAGACGAAGACTTTCAGCTATTCCTTTCCCTTCTCGATTCCGACCGTTTTTACGGCCGCAACCGGGAAAAGGACGGTGCCCACAAAGTCGATGCCTCCGACCTCATGCGCCGCATGGTCAAAGAGGAACTGGTCAAGTTCGACGGCACCCCGCTCTTCCCGGAGCGCAAGGCCTACACCGTCAACTACAAGCTCTCCGACATCGAGGCCGCCCTCTACCAGTCCGTCACCGCCTACGTGCAGACCGAGATGGGCAAGGCCGACCAACTGGAGGGTTCACGCAAGGGTTCGGTCGGCTTCGCCCTCACCGCACTGCAACGCCGTCTCGCATCCTCGCCCGAAGCTATTTTCCAGTCGCTCAAACGTCGTCGTGAACGACTCGAACGCCGCACCCGGGAAGAAAAGCTCGGTGTTCGCGGCCAGCAGGCCCTCGCCGATCTTCCCGCCTCGCTGATCCCGCCGGACGACGACGATGATCAGACCGCCGACGAGCAGGAAAACTTGGAGGAGACGCTGGTCGATCAGGCCACCGCAGCCCGCACCATTGCCGAGCTCGAACAGGAAATCCTCATCCTGCGCGGCCTCGAAATCCAGGCTGCCGCCCTCGTTGCCTCCGGCCAAGACCGCAAGTGGGACGAGCTGTCCAAAATTCTCCAGCACGACGAACGCATGTGCGACGGCCAGGGCCACCGCCTGCGCAAGCTCATCATCTTCTCCGAGCACCGCGACACACTGAACTACCTCCAGGCCAAGATCGCCGGTGTCCTTGGCACGCCCGACGCCATCGTCACCATCCACGGCGGCACCCACCGCGACGAACGCCGCAAGGTACAGAACCTGTTCCGCTCCGATCCCGAAGTGCGCGTGCTCATTGCCACCGACGCCGCCGGTGAGGGCGTTAACCTCCAAAACGCCAACCTGATGGTGAACTACGATCTCCCGTGGAACCCCAACCGGCTGGAGCAACGGTTTGGCCGCATCCACCGTATCGGCCAGCAGGAGGTCTGCCACCTTTGGAACCTCGTCGCCAAGGAGACCCGGGAGGGCGACGTCTACCACCGCCTCCTTGAAAAACTCGCCACCGAGTCCGATGCGCTCAAGGGCCGCGTCTTCGACATCCTCGGCGAAGTGTTCGAGGACAACAGCCTCAAAGATCTCCTCATCAACGCGGTTCGCTACGGTGACCAGCCCGAGGTCAGCGCCCGCCTGCTCCAAAAAATCGACAACGCGCTCGACCAGTCGCACCTGCGCTCGCTCCTCGACCGCAACGCCCTCTCACAGGAAACCATGAGCGGCGAACGCCTTTTTGCCGTGAAAGAGGAGATGGAAAAAGCCGAGGCCCGCCGCCTCCAACCCTATTTCGTCCGCTCCTTTTTCCAAAACGCCTTCGCCGCGTTGGGCGGATCGATTCACACCCGCGAGGCCAACCGCTTCGAAATCACCCACGTTCCCGCCACCATCCGCGAGCGCGACCGCCTCATCACCGGCCGCAACCGGCGCGATTTCGCCCCCGTGCTCAAGCGCTACGAGCGCGTGTGCTTCACCAAGGAAGCCGTCCGCCCGCTTGATCGCCCCGGCGTAGCCTTCGCCCAACTGCTTCATCCCGGACACCCGCTGCTGCTCTCGATGAGCGACCTCATCCTGGAGCAAAACGGCAACTTGCTCCGCCAAGGCGCGCTCCTAGTGGACCCCGCCGACGAGGGCACCGAGCCCCACCTGCTGTTTCTCCTCACCCACGAAATCACCTCCGGTGATGGCCAGGTGTTGTCCAAGCGCCTCCAATTCGTCCGCGTCTCTCCCGACGGCTCGGCCACCTTCGCCGGCTGGGCACCTCACCTCGACCTGGAGCCGCTGGCCCCAGCAGACCGACCGCTTCTCACCGCGATTCTGGACGCGCCATGGATTTGCGCCGACCAGGAAAAACGTGCCCTCGGTCTCGCCGCCGGTGCCCTCGTTCCCCAGCACTACGAGGAAGTCGCCAGCCGCCGCATCGCCCACGTCGATAAAACCCTCGCCGCCGTCCATGAACGCCTGACCCAGGAAATCGCCTTCTGGTCCGACCGCTGGCTCAAGCTCAAGGAAGACCAAGACGCCGGCAAAGACGTGCGCCTGAATCTCGAAAACACCCGGCGCACCGTATCCGACCTAGAAGGCCGCTTGGAGAATCGCCGTAAAGAGCTTCAATCCATGCGTCACATCGTCAACGGCACCCCCGTTGCCCTCGGTGGGGCGCTTGTTATCCCTGTGGGTCTGCTCAACCGCCTGCGTGGCGAGCCCTCCCTCGATCCGGTTACCGCCGCGTTCGCCGCTGATGCCGCCGCCCGCGCCCGCATCGAACGCCTGGCAATGGACGCCGTCCGCCGCGCCGAGGAGTCGCGTGGTTGCCGCGTGGTGGATGTCTCCGCCCAGAAATGCGGTTGGGATATTACCTCCTACCCGGCTACTGGGCCGGATAGACGCCAGCCGCAGCCCCGCCACATCGAGGTCAAAGGCCGGGTGCAAGGTGCGACTACGGTCACCATCACCCGCAACGAAATCCTCTACGCGCTCAACCAGGCGGAGAAATTCCGTTTGGCCATCGTCACCATCGGCCCGGACGACGCCACCGAAGGTCCCTTCTATCTCGCCACCCCGTTTACCAAAGAACCCGACTGGGGCGTCTCTTCGATCAACTACGACCTTGGAGAGCTGCTCGCCCGCGCCACGCCGTCAGCGCACTGAGGCAAAGCAAAGATAAACATGAAATCTGCACATCATTGCTTTACTAGGGCCGAATATGGGCCGAAGATTAGCAAACCCCGGCAATAATCATGCTATCTTCATTCTACATTCAGAACTTTCGCTCCATTCTGGAACTCAAGTTGGACTTTTCCTACGGCGAGGGAAAAGCCCCCAATGGCTACCACGGGCAGGAAATCATGCCCTTCCTCGAAGCCGGAAATAAAAAGCGTCTCGTACCCTGCGCGGCTTTCTTTGGATCCAACGCCGCCGGCAAAACCAACATCCTTAAAGCGTTCGCCACGATCAAGACGCTGCTTCGTGAGGGCGGAAAGCTAGCGGACGTTTTTGAACCCAATCTGCTCAACCGCAAGTTCACCGAGACCACCTTCGAGACCGAGTTCATCTTGGGTGCCGATCAATTCAACTATCGCATCTCTTACTCAGCGACCGCCATCGGGGAGGAGTCTTTGCTGAAAAACGGGGAGCCCCTTTTCACCGTCCGGCAGCTCCAAGCCGAGTTCGGTCCAAAAGTTCACTCCACAACCTATACGAAAGAGAAGCTTTCCGACATTATTCGCGTGGAGTGCTCCGACGGCGAAGGGCGTCAGACCAAGGCCTTTCTGCACCGCATTGGCCTAGCCTATCAGGGGCTCAATCCGGATCTTAAAAACGCCTTCGCCTATTTTCAGGACGGCGTGAGGTTCTTCACCAACGAAGGTGCCATGCTGCTTCCCGTCTCAGTGCAGATATTGGCCGAAGCTATGGGTGGAGATAAAGAAGCGGCGCTGCGCGAAATAACCGACTTTGTTCGCCGCTTGGACATCGATATCGCGGCCATCAACATCACCGAAACCGAACTCGGACCGGAAGATCGCCTGCACCTTGGAGACCTGCTCAAGCAGAATCACGATACTGGCGCGCGGCACGCGATCAACATCACCGCCACACACAAGAACGTAGCAGGCAGCCATGTCCCCCTTAATTTCATCAAACACGAGTCCGCTGGCACACAACGCCTCGCCGGGCTGATCGGGCTGATCCTGCACGCACTCAAGACCGGCGGCATCTTCCTCGTGGACGAGCTGGAGTGCTCCCTGCATCCGCTGCTGATGCGTGAGATTGTACTCCTATTTAAAAAACGCCGCTACAATGACAAGGGCGCACAGCTCATCTTCACCACCCACAACACCGACATCCTCGACGATTCCATCCTTCGTCTTTCTGAGATCGCCCTGGTGCGCAAAACCGTAGCCAACGGCACCCTCGTGCGCCGCTTGGTGGACGCCAAAAAAGACGGTGAAGACATCCGTAACGTCACCAACTTCCGCAAACAATACCTCGCCGGCTTCTACTCCGGTGTGCCGCACCCGGCACTCTGATCCCTGTCGATGACCACCACGCGCCACATCATCGTTTGCGAAGGAGAGTCCGAGTGGGCCTACCTCCAGCGCCTGCAAGCCTTCCTCGATGACCAAGAGGTGCCGGCCGGTGCCTTTGAGGCGCCGCTTCGTTTCATTGGCCCCGAACACGCGATAGCCAAAACTGGCTCCTTTGGAAAAATCCAAAGCACCTACAAAAAGACCCGGACCGCTATCCGCGACGGTTCGCCGTCGCTCAACGCCATCGAGAAAGAAGGCATCGACCAGTCCACGTTCTACCGCCACCTGCAGCGCAAACCCGACCTCGTGCCAGTGCTCCAGTCGGCTCAGTTGGAGCGTGACCGCGTGCGGAATTCATCCCGCATCGAAGAAGCCGAGCTCGAGCTGAAACGCCGTGGCATCGACGGCTGGAGCGAGCCGGTTTTCGACGCCAAAGGCCAGCAATGCGGTGAGCGCCGACGCTACTCGGACGCCTGCTTAATCTTTTTCCTGAAGGCGCATAAGCCCGACGTGTACCGCGACCAACCCACCACCGTGGTGGCCACGCAGGTCAACATCACGCCCGACCGCGAAAAGGACATCATGCGCGAGTGGCGTTCCCGCCTCGGGGCCAGCGAAGCGCCTGCGTTACCCGCTGTGACGACGCCCACGCCATGAGCCGCTCCGCCCCTAAAAAAACCTACAAGCCCGACCGCCGCCTCGCGGTCACGCCGCTTGACCTCCTTTTGCCGTACCAACGCGCCTGGGTGCAGGACAAAGCCCGCTTCAAAATCTGGCTCAAATCCCGCCAAATCGGCGGTTCCCTCGCGGCCTCCTTCGAGGTGGTGGCGGACGCCATCGAGACGGGTGGCGACTGGGTCATCCTGAGCGCCGGTGAACGGCAGGCCTTAGAGTTCATGGACAAGGTCAATCGGGCAGCCGGGATTTTCTGCGACGCGGTCAGCTATTCCACCGGTTCCGAATACCGACCCGAAATCCAGAAATCCCAACTACGGTTTCCCAACGGTGCCCGCGTGCTCGCGTTGCCCGCGAATCCCTCCACGGCCCGTGGTTATTCCGCCAACCTGGTGCTCGACGAATTCGCCTTCCACGAAAACCCCGAGGAAATCTGGCGGGCCGTTTACCCGATCATCTCCAACCCGCTACGCGGTGCGCTGAAACTGCGCGTCATCTCCACGCCGGCCGGGCGGAACAACAAGTATTTCGACCTGTGGGAGCACGCGCCTGCTTTCTCGCGCCACAAGACCAGTGTGTATGACGCAGTATCGCAGGGTCTCGCCCTCAACGTGGACGAACTGCGGGCCAACTTGGCCGATCCCGAAGGCTGGGCGCAGGAGTTCGAGTGCCAGTTTATGGAGCACTCGTCGCAGGTTTTCCCCGCCGAACTCGTCAGAGGCTGCGAATGTGAGGAAGCAACACTCGATCCGCTTGCGGACCTCTATTCTCGAACCCTCCGGCCGCGACCGGCCTTGTTTATCGGCATCGACGTCGGTCGAAAACGGGATCTGACCGTAGCTTGGACCCTCGAACGCCTACACGGGGGCCAACTGATAACCCGCGAAGTCCTCGTCCTCGACCGCGTCCCTTTCCCGCAGCAGGAGGAAATCCTACTCCCGCGTGTAATGGCGGCGGCATTCACGGCGATCGACGCCACCGGCATCGGTGGACCGGTGAGCGAACACCTTGCGGCAGCGCTCGACGAAACCCGTTTCGAAGGCGTGACCTTCACCGGCGACCGCAAACGAGAACTCTTCGAGCGGCTCAAAAAAGTCCTCCAAGCCCGCACCGTTGGGCTACCCGCCGCCGCAGTGATCCGTGACGACCTCGGCAGCATGCAACGCATCGTCAGCCCGGGCGGAACGATCCGTTACGCCGCAGCTCGCACGGCCGACGGCCACGCTGACCGCTCCACCGCGTTGGCCCTCGCGATCCACGCCGCCCAACGCAACCCCTCCGCCGGAACGGGTGCCTTCGCCGCCGAACGCGTCCCCACCGGACTCAACGCCCGCCACCGCCCCGCGCTCACCCGCTACCGCTGCGCCTGGACCCGTTAACCTCCGCAATCGTTCTCGTTCTCTTACTCTTACTCGTTCTCTCGGTCCGAAATCCGACTCCGAACTCCGTGCCCTCATCCGATCTCCCGTCCGTCTCTGTGTAACCACGCCGAAATCCGAATCCCCCATGTCCCCATCCCCCATCATCCGACCCACCGCCCGCGACTTTGAACCGCAACTCTTCGGCCGCAGCCTCTCGCCCGACGCCATTGGTGAACTCCTCGACGCCGGCGCCCGCGGTGACCTCGCCGCTCAAAGCGACCTGTTTAACCTGATGGAAGACACCTGGCCGCGCCTCCGCGCCAACCTGCAAAAACTTAAAAACGCCATTCGCAAGCTGCCGCTCAACGTCCAGCCCTACACACCGAAAAACGGCAAACCGTCAGCCACAGCGCAGGAGAAAGCCGCCTTCGTGGAGTCGGCGTTGCACCTGCAACGCGGTTACGTGGACACCACGCGCGCCCCCCTCGGTTCGGCTGTTTACGAACTGATGGACGCCGTTGCCCGCGGTCTATCCGTGGTCGAAATCGACTGGACGACCGACACCACCGGTTACGTCGTTCCGGTCGGGTTCCGCCGCGTGCCGACTCGTTACCTCGGCATCGACACCGACGGCACCCTCGCACTCCGCCTCAACGGGAACAACGTCGCCACTTCAGATAGGAAGCTCGTCCCCTTTGCCAAATACCCCGGCAAATTTCTCACCGGCATTTTCCAGTCGAAGTCCGGCGCCCTCGGTGAAGCCGCCCAGCTCCGCGCCCTCGCACCGCTCTGGCTCGGTCACATGCTCGGCTGGGAATGGCTGGTGCAAAAGGCAGAGCTATTCGGCACGCCGTTACGTTGGGCTAACTATCCCGCGACCGCTACCCAGCTTGAAATCGACGCCATAACCTCGGCGCTCCGCAACATGGGCACCGCCTCATGGGGTGCGTTTCCACAAGGCACCAACCTGCAAATCATGCAGGGCACCACGCCGGGTGTGTCCGGTCCCAACGATCCCAGCGAACGCCTCATGGGTATCGCAGACCGCGCCTGCGACATCATGCTTTTGGGCCAAAATCTATCCGTTGAACACAACGGCGAAGGCAGCCGCGCCGCCACCGAGGTGCACCGAGAGGTCGAGCTGGATCTCTTCGAAACCTACGCCGAATACATCGTCGCCATCCTCAATGACCAACTCATCCCCCAGTTGATCGCCCAAAACTGGGGCACCGCAGACGAGGTCCCCTTCGTCGAAGTAGAAATCACCCGCCCTGAGCGTGAGCAGGAAATGGCCACCCGCGATAAAACTCTGTTCGTCGACATGGGCCTACCGGTTTCCCTGCAGTACCTTTACGAACGCCACAAGGTCCCGTCACCCGCCCCAAGCGAAGCACTGTTTCAACCGGCCAAACCTATCGCCTCAACAGTTCCAGCGACCTCCGCGCCCACCACCGCCAAAGCCTGCGCCTGCGGTTGTGGTGCGCCGATCGACGCCGCCAGCGAATCCGCGTCATCCCTCGCCGGCCGCCAAGCCGCTGCCGAGGCGGCCTTCCCCCAAGAACTCGCCCAGGCCGAAGCCGCCGGTGATTATCTGGTTTGGGATGCGATCCTCGACGGCCGCACCACCGAGGTGTGTCTCGGCCGCCACGGTCACCGCTGGGGCGACGGCTGGTTTTCGCCACCACCCGCCCACTACAACTGCCGCAGCTCCCTGATCCGCGTACCTAAGGCCAGTTACCAGCCGCCCAAGTGAGCGCCCACCGTTGACACCGTGGCGATGGCATGGACCTCGCCACCAACAACAAAAACGCACCGCTACACGCCGCCTTCGCCAACGCCCTGACCGAAGGCGCCGCGCTCCCCACCGACATCCAGTACATGCCGCCCGGTCGCCACCGCATCCGGGCGTCCCAGGGCGGCAAACCCGTCTCGGTCGAAGTGGCCGTGAACGCAGCCACCGCCGCCGTGCTGCAAACCTTCCTCGCCGCAAAATTGACCGCCGCCGCCGAAGGCCGCGAAGACCGGCCCTTTTTCGATTTTAACCACGAGGACCGCGAAGCCTCCGCTTGGCCGACCGAATTTTATTGGGCTGGTGGCGAGCCGCAGACCGGCGGCGTCCGCGCCCGCCTCGACTGGTCCGACGCCGGTAAAAAGTCGGTCGAAGGCCGCACCTTCCGCCGATTTTCCCCGACCTTCCACCTGGACGCCTCCGGCCAAGTGACCGGCTCCGAAATCAACATGGGCGGCCTGGTCAATCGCGCCGCGTTCAAGCGCATCGCGCCCCTGTTCGCGGCCGCACCGGTTGACACCACGCCCGAAGCGATGCCCATGCAAAACCTCATCGCCACCCTCCGTTCTCTTTCGCTCGTCGAAGCCTCTGCCACCGACGAAGCCGACCTCGTAGCCCAGCTCACCCGCCACGCCACCGCGCTCAAAAGCGAACTCGCCGGCCTCCAATTACTCATGGCGACGCAAGCCCGCCACCGCGCCGAAGCCCACGTTGACGCCGCTGTTCGCGCCGGTCGCCTCCCCGCCAAGGACACCGACACCCGCGGCTTCTGGGTCGATGCACTCCTCCGCGACGAAACCAAAGCAGTGAAAGCCCTCGAATCCCTGACGATCAACCCCGTGCTCGCCCGCCTCACCACCGGCACTGATGACACCGCCACTCCCGCCAGCCAGATCACCCGCCAAGAGCAGAAGTTAGCCACCATCCGCGCCGCTCACCCCAGCGCCGATTTCCAATCCATCTACGCCAAGGCCAAAGCCGAAAGCCCCGACCTCTTCCGCTAACCCAACTCCTAGCTCACAGCTCTAAGCTCCCAGCTCGCTCCCCATGAAAACCTCCCTCGCCCGTACCAACGCCATCCTCTCTTTCGAGGCCAACGCCGACCTCACCGGCTACGTTGGCCGCTTCATCGTCCTCACCGCAGGCAAAGCCGCCCTCCTCAGCTCGGCCACCGTCAAACCCCTAGGCGTCCTCCTCTGTGACGGCAAAGCCGATGAACGCGTCACAGTCGCCCTCGGCGCCGGCGGCCTCGCTGGCACCGTCCGCGTCAAACTCGCAGCAACGGTTTCGACCATCGGCGCCTACCTGCAGACCACCGCTGACGGCCGCGTTCAAACCGACGCCGGCACCGGCGCCCGCACCCTCGTTGCGCAAGCCCTCGAAACCGGCGTCACCGGCGAACTCGTCGAAGCCATCCTCATCGCCCCCCAATCCCTCACCTAATCCCGGCTCCAGGCTCACAGCTCATAGCTAATAGCTCCCAGCTCATTCCCATGCACCTCACCCGCACCAACGCGATTATCTCGGTTATGGCCGACGTCGATCTGACCGGCCAAGAAGGCCGGTTCGTTCGGCTTAGTAACAACGAAAGCATCTGCCTGGTTGATTACGCCCTCGAAAAACCCCTTGGACTGCTTCTTACCGGCGGCAAAGCCTACGAACGCGTCACCGTGGCGATTCCCGGCGGCCTCGCTGGCACGGTCCGAGTGAAAATCAACGGCACGGTCAGCTTTGGTGAACTGCTGCAACTCACCGCCACCGGCTGCGTTGAAGGCTATAGCAACGAATTCCCTCAGATGGTGATGGGTGTGGCCCTCGAATCAGGGAAAACCGGTGAACTGATCGAAGCCGCCCTCTACGTCCCGACCTACACCCCCGCCGCCTAACCTCCGAGTCGTTCTCGTTCTCTTACTCCTACTCGTTCTCCCGTTCCGAAATCCGACCTCTGCCATCTGCCCCCTGACCTCTGTCATCTTTCTTCTCATGAGCTCCTCCAAATACAACGTCACCCTGACCAACTACGCCCGCGGCCTGTCGCAAGACATCTCCGCCACCCTTGCCAACTTCCTCGCCCCCGAGGTCGTCGTCCCCGCCGCCACCGGCCAGTATAAAAACTTCGACGACAAGAACACCTTCCAGGTGATCGATACCTCCCGCGCCGTCGGTGGCCCCGCCAAACGCCTCGAATTCGCCGCCAGCGATCCCACCTACAACTGTCTCCCCCAGGCACTCGAAATCGCCATCGACGACCACGAACGCGACGAGGCAGGCGAAGGCGATCCCCTCCGTCTCGAAGAGGCCAAAACGCAGACCCTCGTCTCCTCTGCCGTCACCTCCCACGAAGCCAAAGTGTTCGCCGCCCTGACCGCGCTCGCGGCCGCCGCCAACATCACCCTGGCGAGTGACGACCCCATCGCCAAACTCGACGAACAAATCGAAGCCCTCGCCACCGACACCGGCCGCATGCCCAACCGCCTGGTAATTGGCCTGCCCCTCTGGAATAAACTGCGCAACAACGCCAAAGTGATCGCCCGCTTCCCCGGTGCGGCCTCGATCGGTGTGAGCATGGCCCAATTCAGCTCGTTGTTGCTCAACCCCAGCATCGACATCCGCGTCGGCATCTTGGCCCGGGACACGACCAAACTCGGCCTGACCAAAGCCAACGTAAACATCATCGGCCAGCAGTTGGTGATCTTCCACGCCAACGCCAGCCCCACGCTCTACGATCCGAGCTTCATGAAAACCTTCCGCCTCCGCCGTGGCGGAGTGGACGTGGTCCGCACCTACCGCGACGACGCCGCCCGGTCCGATATTCTGGCGGTCGACTGGAGCGAAGACATCCGAGTCACCAGCCCCGTCTGCGCCCGCAAACTCACCGCCAGCTAACGCCTCTCTTATTATAGAGAGCCCCACGGGCGGCCGGTCCAAGAAGACCGCCGCCCCTTTTTATGCCCATCCGCAATCGTTCTCGTTCTCCTACTCCTACTCCTACTCGTTCTCATCCGCACGGCCTTGGCTGAGGCCGATGCCGCTTTTGAAAGCCGCTTTGGCTATCGTCGCAAAGGTCAATGGGTCGTCGAAGTCTCCGATCCCACTCGCCGCGTCTGCCTACAGGCGGCCGATTATTTTCTATGGGCCGTGCAACGCTTTTTCGAAATACGCTTCGACGGTACTACCCAACAACCGGTGGTGGACAAATCAACCGGGGCACCGATGCGTGAAGACCGATTCCTCAACGCACTTTGGCCCCAAATCACGGAAATCCACGACTTGCACTTCGGGGAAGCGCCGGGTGTTCGTTGGACTCATGCGCGCCCGCTCAGTCTGGCGGAGCGGTTCACTGGCCTAAAAACGAAAAAACCGCAGATATAGGAACCTTGCGGTTCTCACGGCACGGGGCCGAGTTTTGTCTGCGGTGACGAGAACATCGTCCCATCGGGAATAAAACTCAAGTTCTATTCCACTCGATTGGTTGAAACCGAATCGAAGTCTTACTCCACTGAAAAGGAGGCCGTTTCATGGCTACATTTTGGCCGAACTACGTAAGCCCAGAAGCGAGAAAGCGTGAAAGCGGCACCCGGAGCAACCTCAGCTCGACGGATTCCGAAGCCCTATCAGTAAAATCCAGTTTCCTATCAGTAATGCGATGTCGTCGCCCGCGATGAAGGCTTTGCCCGTGCTGGTCGTCAGAAAACCTGCCGGACGGAGCACCGTTTCTAGGTTTTAACCTAAATCCGGCAATAGAAAGTGCGGCCGGCGGGCGTTGCCCGTCGGATAGATGAGGGTGGAGAGTGCTGCGGCAGGCTGAACGGAAGCGCGATCAGCTTGGGGCGGTGGCCAAAGGCGGTTCAGGGCCGAGTACAGGGAAGTTTTCCTGTAAAATCCTCGCTACGATTTGCCCCCAGCGCTGGGCGACACTCCATTGCTCCGCATTATGAAGGATACCATGTAACCATCTGGCCAGCTTTGTGATGAGTTCACTCAGGCGAGGTGCCTCGGCATGGCTCAAGCGCACGTCCAGGCGGCGTTGACCGGAGTGTTCGCTCTGCCGGGTCGCTCCGCAGAGCAGACGGGGACGTGTACTCACCGCCTCGTGGTGCTGACCGGGTTGAAGCAGGCGGTGATAGAGCGTCCACCAGTTGTAAACCAGTGCGGCCAAACGCGCGGCGTGCTGACAGGAGTTTAGCTCCTGGGAGGTAAACCCCGACCAGCTCCACTGGTTCTTGAGCTCGTCGAAGGGGTTTTCCGCGCCCCCACGTTCCCGATACAGGGTGGCAAGGGTAAGGATCTCGTAGGGCAGGCTCGTAACGAGGATCTGATGTTCGTAGATGATCGGCTCGCAGGCGGCCGCGTCGGGGATGTTCAGCAGCAAAGCGTGGTCGGCTTGCTCGCGCACGAGGCGGCGGCGGGCCCGGGGGTGGCGTTGGTCGTTGAGGCGACGGCGCAAGACCACCACACGTCGGGCCCGGTTCCAGCCTTGCAGGCGCAGGCAGCTTTCGCAGCCCTGCCAGCCTTGTCCGGCGTCGGTCCAAGCGGTGGTGGTGGTGCGTTCAAGCGCGGCCACCAGCTCGCGGGCCTTGGCGGTGCGGCGCAGTTTGAACAAATAGTTGAGTTTACGCGCTTCAGCTTCACTGAGCAGCGCCTCCTGGCCATAGGCGCAGTCACCGCGCAAAAGATGGGGCCGGCGCTCGGCTGGCAGTCGGTCGATGAGCGCCCACAGCCCCGCAAAACCATGTCCGGCGGCGGATTGATCGCCGGGGTGCACCTCCACGTCCAGACACAGGCGCAAGGTGGCGATCCAGTAGGTGTGGTAGGCGTGGCTGGGGCGTCCGGGCTTTTGCGGGTTATAGCCGATGCTGGCACCTTCCTGACGTCCATAGATGGGCTTGATGGTGACATCGATGTCGAGGATCCACTGGTTATCCAAAAACCCATGACAGGTTTGGTCGAGGTGACGCCGCAACCAGTCCTGCCCCTGCTCGGCACCGATGCGAGCCAGCGCCCGGCGCACACAATCCTCGCTGACAATCGACTTAAGTCCGAGCAGGCTCGGGGCAATGTCGTCGCCGCGCAGGGCCGCGAGGTGCGCGTAGCGATAGTGCCCGGAGAGCATCCCCAAAAGCAGGGTTCCAATCACGTCGCGAGGGCGGTGTGCGCGGTTGCTGCTGTAACAAAGCGGCGTGTCCGCAACCAGTGCCTCGAAGCCTCCTGTCGCACACAAGTACTGCGTGAAAAACACCAGTGCCCCCAAGGGGCTCACCGGCAACTCTGGGGCGAACTGCGCACGAAAACGTCCTCCGGGTGTATCCACAATCAACACCTCGGCGGCATCGCTTGGCGTTGCCTTGTGATCAGGGTTTTCTGACTCACCCTCGGGGTGAGCTTTTTCCGGCGGTAAAAACGGCGGCATATGACAGCCAAACAATCACCTGCGTGATTTTTGGCTAGTTTCTATTGCCGGATTTAGGTTTAATGCACCATTCACGCTTTAAAACCACGTCCGGCTCATGGTCTACAAAATCCAGTTTCCTATCAGTAATATGGAGGCCAACCCCGCAGACAAAACTCAACTCAATAAAGATGCCACCGCGGTTGATTTAATTGGGCAACCATGCAAAATATTAGGCACCCGCTTTACCTCGGGCGTAAAGTCCCCCAAATACTATAATACCCCCAACCGCAGGAACCATATGAAAAAGACATGGCGTGCCAGTTCTCTCGGGCTGTTGATCATGGCCCAACTCGGATTACCCTCGATTTGCGAAGCCAACCAATGCCCTGAACCAGTTCAATGCCCGGAACCCGTTAAATACCTGCAACTATGGAATAAACTGGGGTCCGACTGTGAGGTGGCCAAGAGTAAAGTGGGAGTGCCAGGCGTAAAGATTGGTGATCTTTATTATCAACCCGGTCATGCGGGCAATGGCTTCCGTTCGGCGCCCAGAACGGGAAACCTCGACATCCCCAATAACTACATCGAGTTTCGTGATTTACAGTTAGCGCCCAAGGGGGAAATCGAATTCTGGTACACCCCATCCTGGAGCGATTATCGCGTCGGCCATGTGGTGGACCTCCTCTATTATGGCCTCAAGGCAGCCCCAGACAAGATATCCATGTCATTAACATTCAATGACTGGCAGGACCGAGGAGCTTTTTTGGCAATCGACTATGATACAGCGAACCGTTCAGGCGCATACTATTACCCCGCCTTTGAACCGCAATGGACCCTCAATAAGCCGATAAAAATAACGATGAAGTGGGATGGCGGGCTGCCGGATGGCACGATTAAAACTCAACTGCTTTTTAATGACACGACTCCCTTTGGCATGGATCCCTCCGAGAACTTCGCTGAGGGAAACGGGGGCGGCTTTGTTTGGAATGAACCGATGAACTTGTATGTTGGCTCGCGGCCCTATCCGGAAGACTGGCAGCGGCATAATTGGGAACCGAATGTAGATGGCGTCATAGATGAACTCAAAGTGTGGGGCTACACCACTCCGCCGGTGGCCAACGCCGGCCCCGATCAAGCCGTCGTAAAATGCTGCCTGGTCAAGCTGGATGGATCCAATTCCTTCGACTGCGACGGTGATCCGCTTACCTATTCATGGGAATTGATCGGCAAACCAGCGTGCAGTGAGGCTAAATTACGCAACCGGACAACGGCGTTCCCCTCATTCGTGCCCGACCAAATCGGCCTGTATACTATAAAGCTTGTCGTCAACGATGGCCACGTCTGCAGCACCGCTGACATCATCCAAGTTTTTGCGAAGCCCTTGGGGCAAGTCTTCACCGAACTTGAAAAAGCAGTCAAAAACCTGGTAAAAAACGGAGTATTAACGTGTGCCCAAGGCAAGGCCTTGACGGTTAAACTGGAGCAGGCGCTCGCCAAACTGCCCAAGAATCCCAAAGCAACCATCAACTTGACCACTGCCTTCGTTCACCAAGTTGAGGAGCTGATTGCCGACGGGGTTATACCTATTGATACAGGAGGTCCCTTGCTGGATCTGGCGAATGGAATTATCGCCTGCCTGAAACATTAAATAGTCACGAATTATAATTATATAGCTAAGGGGATGTCCCCCTTATTGGGGTGATCGGGGCGGGCTGCGTATTTCGCAGTCCGCTGATGGCCACTCGTGATGTCAGTGGATAAGTCGGCCGCAAACCAGAACGTCGGAAAGCGTCACAAAGGGGCCTGGCCGTGTTTTGTGAGTTTTATGGTTTCGGTAGGCGGCCTGAAATGGGGTCAGCTTTGCAGAGCGAAGCGAGCAGGAAGAATGATAACAGAATCGTTTTTCGCACGGCTTTAGTTTTAACCGAAGAGAGTCGTCTTGCCTAGCGTTACCCGTTTGCTCTATTTCGCGAAATGATTTTTTTTGAAGTCCTATTTCTGTCCATTGGGCTGATGTCGAACTTTTTGGCTGATGAAGTTCCCGATGATGTGCGTAAGAATGCCGAGAATGGATTACCTGATGCACAGTCTTTTCTCGGATTCGCTTATTTCTTTGGCGATGGAGTGAAGAAAGACGTGGTGGAGGGCGTGAAGTGGTTTAGCAAAGCTGCTGAGCAGGGGCACGCTGGAGCACAGTTTGCCCTCGGTTGTGC
The DNA here is from genome assembly GCA_024998815.1 of Opitutus sp. Taxonomy (NCBI): domain Bacteria; kingdom Pseudomonadati; phylum Verrucomicrobiota; class Opitutia; order Opitutales; family Opitutaceae; genus Opitutus; species Opitutus sp. The sequence continues at coordinate 886,771 of JACEUQ010000001.1, read as the reverse complement.
TTACGCTAAGGGCGAAGGGGTGTCGAAGGATCAGGTTGAAGCAGCGAAGTGGTATCGTAAAGCTGCTGAGCAGGGCTATGTTGATGCCCAGTGTAATCTCGGTTGCGCTTACGCCAACGGTCAAGGAGTGCTCACGGACAAGGTGGAGGCAGTGAAATGGTATCGTAAAGCTGCTGAGCAGGGCGATGCCACTGCACAGTTTAACCTCGGTTTAGTTTACGATGAAGGCAGGGGAGTGCTCACGGACAAGGTGGAAGCAGTGAAGTGGTATCTCAAAGCCGCAGAGCAGGGTAAGGCTTCTGCCCAGTATAACCTCGGTTGCGCTTACGATAACGGTCATGGAGTAGCGACGGATCAGGCGGAAGCAGCGAAGTGGTATCTCAAAGCCGCTGAGCAGGGCTATGCTCCTGCTCAGCATAACCTCGGCTGCGCTTACGCCAACGGTCAAGGAGTGCTGACGGATCATGCGGAAGCAGCGAAGTGGTATCAAAACGCCGCAGAGCAGGGCTATGCTGATGCCCAGTATAATCTCGGTTGCGCTTACGCCAACGGTCAAGGAGTGCTCACGGACAAGGTGGAGGCAGTGAAGTGGTATCTCAAAGCCGCAGAGCAGGGCGACCCCACTGCCCAGTATAACCTCGGTTTCTCATATAGCAAAGGCACTGGAGTGTTAAAGGATTTAATTGAAGCCCACGCGTGGTGCAACCTAGCCAGTGCTGCTGGTGATGAAGATGCGCGGACATTCAGTCATGAGCTCGAAGGGAAGATGACAAAAGAACAAATCGCCGAGGCAACCAAGCGGGCGAAGGCGTTGCAGGCGACGATCAAAAAGCCTGAGTGATTTTGTGAGCACGAAAAGCACGGCGAGGAGTGAAACGGTGTCGGGCCTTCCGTATTCGAAAGTGGAAGTGCCAAAGCGGAGGGCCACCGTGTATTGCCCGCTGATCTCCGTCGCGGGATCTGAGCCCTCCCTCATTCAGTCCCAAATTATTTGTCAGCGATTTGCCAGCAAAGGTGTTTCTGGCTTCACTTAGGCGCAGTTAGGGTTAGTTTCTTTCCTTTCTCAAAATATTAACTACCAACATAAAGCACACTAAACGAAGGCTTTCGGTTGTTTGCCCAAGGGCGGTTCGAATCCCTCCCTCTCCGCCAAAATTCTCCTCTCAAGAGGAAAATCCGCTGCCTAGCAGCCCGTCGGACTGAAAAAAGCGGGTTCGGGCCAAGTCCCCGGCCCGCGCGCCAACTTTGAGTGTGGCGGATAGATTTTGGGGCCTAAAATACTCCTTCGGGCTGTGGCCCGTTGGATTAGGGCGGTTAATCAATGGCGCGTCCGGATTTTTTTGGTGTTTGAGGGTTGGTTTTCCTGCGTTGGCGAGGTTAGGCCGGCCGCAGTTTGGCGTTGAGGCGATGAAGACGCTTAAAGTTGTAGGCCAGGCACACCAGCTCCCATTCGAGGGATACTTTTTCCAGTCCGCGCATTAAAAAACGTCGGAAGCCGAGCGCCTCTTTTATAATACCAAAAATCGGTTCAATGGTTTCTTGCCGTAGTTTATATAACGCTCGTCCGGCGGCCGTAGCGGTGCGGTGGATCATGCGTTCGGCGAAGCTCGCCTCGGGGCCCGGTTGCGGCGGGTCTTCGTGCTGTTCGAGTTGGGCGATCGTGCGGCCATGCGGCTCCCGTTTCATCGCTGCATATACAGTTACGCCCGTTGTGGTTGCGTCCGGTGCGGACTCGGCCTTTGTCACCGCCGCTTCACTCACAAAACCACTGTCAATCAGTACGTTCGCCACCTCAATATGTTGCGCGATGGCCGCCAGGTTTGGCTCAAGCTGCTGTTTATCATTGGGCGCATTACAGACCCGCGCACCGACGATCAGGCGCGAGTCGGTGTCGGCCCCGGCTTGTGCATTATAACACTGCTGGAAGCCGTTGCCCGTTTTCATAATCCGGCTGACTTCATCGGTCAGGTTGACCTGGTCTTTCGTGCCCGGAGTGGGGTCGGGCTGAACGGGAACTGGGCCACGCGGTTTTTTACCCGTGTCGGCTTCGGACGCGGAGCGTTTTGCCATTTTAGCTTCATACTCAGCTTGTTCCGCCTGAAACCGCAGATGCGCCCGGGCCTCGATTTCCGCCTTGGCCTTGGCCAACGTCGCCTTGCGCTCCTCGCGCCGCTGGATCTCTGCGGGGATCGTCAACCCGTCTTGCAGCGGGATCGCGTCCGCAGCGTCGGCTTTGCGCAACAGTTCAGCGATTTCCAGATCAAGGACTTCCATCGTCTTAACCGCATGGGCATAACTCACCGCCGAGTGCTTGCTGGCGTTGGCAAGTATTTTGGTGCCATCGACGGCCACCGTGACGTTGCCGATCTTTAACACTCCGCACGCCGCAGACATCTGAAGTAATTGAGCAAAAGCTTTTTGCACCAATTCCCGGTTCTCCCGGCGGAACGTGCAAATCGTATCGTGGTCGGGGTGCGTGTCGGCACAGAGCAGGCGCACTGCCACGTTTTCATAGGTCGTGCGCTCAATTTGGCGGCTGGAAAAAACTCCCGTCGCGTAACTGTAAGTCAGTAAACTCAGGAGCATCGACGGCGGGTATTGCGCACTGCCGCTCCCACGCTGATTTACGGACACCGAACTGACGTCGATCAAGTCAACCGCATCGATGATAAAATGCACCAAGTGATCCGGCTTCACCCAATCCCGCAGGTCGGGCGGCAGCAGTAACGGAGTGCGCCGATCAATTATAACGAACTTGGTTGCCATGGAACTACTTAGTTACGCTTTTAATTGGTAGTCAATATAATACAAATATTTAATGCGTTTATTTTTCCAAGTCCGACAGGCTCCTAGGTTGCCAGTTGACGTGGCAACCTTCACATGGCCGACTGTGAGCGGCGAGCGGGAAAGCGTCTATTTCTGGCGGTTAGGAATGCACTTCTTCTTCGGTGGATCTTCTTCCCCTTAAAAAGAGTAATACTCTTCTTCCGTGGGTGGGTTTTCTTCCCTGTCCGGCTGGGGATATGAGGGGTGCGAATGGGTGGAGATTGAACCGGCGGGACGCTTGGCGGATGCACAGCGATGCATCCAACCGGTTCACGCAAGTGTTTGCACTGTGCCGATTTCTTTCTGCCCGACGCGCATAACCGCGAGCGTCAGCGCTACTGCGGGAAGCCGGGATGCCGACGGGCGAGCCGGGCGGCCAGTCAGGCCAAATGGTTGGCGAAGCCGGAGAACCTCGACCACTGGAAAGGCCCAGAAAATGTCCAACGGGTGCAGGAGTGGCGGAAGGCCAATCCGGGGTACTCAAGGCGGAGGGGGCCGCGACGGCGGGTGGCGTTACAAGACATCCCAACTACGCAATCCGTTGTGCACCAGCCTAAAGCCGAGCCGGTCGCCGAGGTGGCGTTACCGAATCCCTGCGTGCCGTTACAAGACAGATGGGAGTCGCAAAACCCTGTGCTCGTGGGGCTTATCGCGCAGTTCGCCGGAGTGACGTTACAAGAGGACCTCGAACCCATGCTGCGACACCTGCAATCCCGGGGGCGGGTGATCCTGGGCATCGACGTCCAGCCGCCCGATTATGCAAAAACAACCGATCGATCGCGAACAACTCCGGCGCACGCCGGCCCAGTTTAGCTGGCTGGACCACCGGCTGGTGCGGGGCAATTACCTGGGGCGGGCCAGTGCCCCCGCCTGGGGACTTTATCTGGTCCTGGTAACCGTGGGTGACGCCGACGGGCTGAGTTACTACGCCACGCGCACCCTGGCCCGGCTGCTCACGCTCAGCGAGGACGGCCTGGTCGAGGCGCGTCGGCAGTTAATCGAGGCCGGGGTGATCGCCTACGCCGCGCCACTTTACCAGGTGCTTTCCTTGGACCGGGGCAGGCCATCGCACACGCTGGCGGTAACGCCGTCGCCGAGCCGGGAGGTGGGGGCGTGATCAATTACGAACTGTATTGCCGGATAAAACAGGCGGAGGCTGCCGGTCACAGTGCGCCGCAAATCACCCGCTCGCTCCAGTTGCACGTGCAGACGGTGAGGCGCTGGCAGGCGCAGGAAAAGTACGCGCGCAGCCAGGCCGCGCAGGTGCCTAGGCCAAGCAAGCTCGACGTGCACAAGCCGGCGATCGCGCGGTGGCTGGAGGCCCATCCGTTCACCGCCATGCAGCTCTGGCAAAAGGTGCGCGAGCGGGGGTACACGGGCGGGTATTCAATTTTGAAAGACTACGTGCGGCGGGTGCGGCCGAGGAACCTGGAGGCGTTTCTTACCCTCAAGTTTGCCCCCGGCCAGACCGCGCAGGTGGACTGGGGCAGTTTTGGCGCGGTGGAGGTGGACGGCACCCGGCGGGCTTTAAGTTTTTTCGTCATGGTTTTGGGGTACAGCCGGTTCCTGCATGTGGAATTTACCCTCGGGCAGGGCCAGGAGTGGTGGCTGGGCTGTCACCGGCGCGCCTTTGAAAAACTCGGCGGGGTGCCGCGCGAGGTGATGGTGGACAACTGCAAGACGGCCGTCCTCTCGCATGTGCCCGGGACCGACCCGGTGTACAACGCCCAGTACCTGGACTTTGCCCGGCACTACGGGTTTACGATAAAAGCGTGCGGGCCGGGGCATCCGCAGTCCAAGGGCATGGTGGAAAACGCGGTGGGTTACGTGAAAAAAAGCTTCCTTGGCGGGCGGCAGATGAACGGGTTTACCGAGCTGGGGCCGGCCGCCAGCTTGTGGCTGGAAACGGTGGCCAACGTGCGCGTTCACGCTGAAACCCAGGGCCGGCCGGTGGACCGGCTGCCCGAGGAGCGCGCTGCGCTCCTGCCGCTTAACCCGGTGGCCAGTCCGGCGGTGCGCACCTTAAGCGTGCGGGCGTCGCGGCGGTGCCGGGTGAGTATCGAAACGAACCGCTACTCGGTGCCCACGAAGTTTGCCGGGGCGCTACTCACCGCGCAGATCGAGGGGGCGCAGGTGAGGTTTTATGCGGACCGCACCCTGGTGGCCGAGCACGCCCGCAGTTTTGCCCGCCGCGCCGATGTGGAAAACCCCGAGCACGTGCGCGAACTCGAAGAGCGCAAACGGCAGGGAGCGCGGCAGCGCCTGCGGCTACGGTTTTTGGAACTGAGCCCGGCGGCACCCGCCTACCAACGGGGGCTGGAGGAGCGCCGGCTCAACGCGGGACACCACCTGGCGACTATCGTGGGTTTGGTGGCCCTGTATGGAACGGAGGCAGTCGGCCGGGCGATCGAAAGCGCCCATGAACTCGGCGCCTACTCCAGCGATTACATCCTCAACTTGCTCGAACAACGCGCGCGGGCCTTGCCGCAAGCCGGGCCGATCCACCTCACCCGCGCCGACGCGTTGGCCGCGTTGGAACTCGAACTGTGTCCCCCGGATTTAAGCCCCTACACTCTATGAAAACAGAACCCGAAAAACCCGATTTATTAAAAGACCAGCTTAAGTATCTGAAACTCGGTTACCTGTTGCGTCACCACGGCGAACTGACCGCCGAGGCGGCCAAGGCGCGCTGTTCGCACGCCGAATTTTTACGCCGACTGGTGCAGGCCGAGACCCAGGACCGCCAGATCCGGGCGCTGGAGCGGCGCATCCAGGCAGCGCGCTTCCCGGTCAAGAAAACCGTCGACCAGTTCCAGTGGGACTGGCCCAAGGAGTTGAACGAAGCGCAGGTGCGGCACCTCTTCGAACTGGGTTTTGTGAAGGAGCGCACCAACGTGGTGTTTTGCGGTGGTGTGGGGCTTGGGAAGACACATCTCGCGAGCGCGTTGGGCTACGCGGCCTGCCAGGCGGGTTACACGGTGCTGTTTACGACGGCGGTGGACGCGATCAACGCCCTGGTCACCGCCCAGTCCCTGCACCGGTTGCAAGCCGAGTTGAAGCGTTACATGACCCCTGCGGTGCTCGTGCTCGATGAGGTCGGCTACCTGCCGCTCGACAAGTCGGGGGCCGACCTGCTCTTCCAGATCGTCAGCCAACGCTACGAACGCGGCTCGCTGATCGTCACCACCAACAAGGCCTACAAACACTGGGCAGGGATCTTTAACAACGACGCTGGCATCACCGCGGCGATCCTGGACCGCCTACTGCACCGGGCCCAGACCGTCGTCATCGAGGGCAAATCCTACCGCATGAAAGACCGCCTAGCCGACGAACCTGCAAGCTGACCGGGCCTGATGATCGGCCCCTGGCGGGGCCGGTCATCGGCTTTTACGACAGGTGATTTTGTAACCGCCAGAAATAGACGGTGTTCGCGCCGCCGCTCACAGTAACGCCCCTTTACACCGTGCGTGGCTATTAGCCGCCTGCGCTCCAGGAGTCCGTTTGGCATGCACTTTCCCTAATTCTCCGGTCCACCTTTCATTGTAATCTAAAATCCCTGCTTTTACTGCTCCCGCTTCCGACCCTAGGCGCAGTCTCCTTCAACTGAGCGGCTTCGCACTATGACACCTACCTGCCCGAGCGCCTCGGCGTGGCCAGGGACGAGGCCAGCGACGCCCTGCTATTTCAGGGTGAATGGGAATTGCTCTACGATTTCGACGGGCCTAAGCCACTGGCGGGCGTCGAATTCAAGGACGGGCGGGGCGACCTGAGCCAGGTTGTTTCGCATGTCCGGCCAGCAAGCGCTGTATTGGCATCCGAAACCTAGTGTAGTGTGCGAGAAATAGTGTAACTAAATTAACGGCCGAGCGTCTGTAGCTGAATGAGAAAAGCAGCCCCAGTTAATTTGAAGGAGGAGCAGAAGGCCGAATTGAGCGCATGGGCGAAACGAGGCGGCACACCGCAGAAGCATGCCCAGCGGTGCCGGATCGTGCTGCTTGCCGCTGAAGGCAACGGCAACGAATGGATCGGCAATAAGTTGGGAATGAGTCGGCAGAAGGTGGCGCGCTGGCGGGGGCGTTATTTGGAGTCGGGGTTGCCGGGACTGCTACGGGACCGTGCCGGGCGAGGTCGTCGCGCCAAGATCAAGCCGGAGGACAAGGCCGAACTGATACGGCGCACACTGGCGGAAACACCTCCCATGGCGACACAGTGGAGCACGCGGCGCATGGCGGCAGTCAGCGGACTGGCCGCCAGCAGCGTAGGCTTGATCTGGCGCAACCACGGAGTGAAACCGCACTTGGTGCGGGGCTTCAAATTATCGAAGGACAAGCGCTTTGTGGAGAAGCTCGAGGAGATCGTCGGGCTCTATCTCAACGCCCCCGAGCACGCCTTGGTTTTGTGCTGCGATGAAAAAAGCCAGATCCAAGCTCTGGACCGCAGCCAACCCGGCCTGCCTTTGCGACAAGGCAAGGTGGCAACCCAAACCCACGACTATAAGCGTCACGGCACCACAACACTCTTCGCCGCCCTCAATATGGCCGACGGAAAGGTCATCGGTACCTGCCAAAAACGCCACCGCCATCAGGAATGGTTGAAGTTCCTGCGCCTGATCGACGCGAGCACCCCGCCCGACAAGCCCCTGCACCTCATCGTCGACAACTATGCCACCCACAAGCACGAGAAGGTCCGCCGCTGGCTGGCCAAGCACCCTCGTTTCACGATCCACTTTACCCCAACGTCGGCTTCCTGGCTGAACATGGTCGAACGCTTTTTCCGTGATCTTACCGTCAATCGCCTCCGCCGCAGCATCTTCAGGAGCCTCGACGAACTGCTCGCTGCCATCGAAACCTACTTGGCCGATCATAACCGCTCGCCCAAACCCTTCATCTGGACTGCCAAGGCCTCCGACATCCTCGCCAAGGTTCAGCGCGCCCGCTCATCGATCAATAATAAGTAATGTTATTTATCGTCCACTACACTAGCGGGGAGGTGAGTTTCGCGGCCGGCCTGACCTTGAAAAAATCGTGTAAAGGCTTCGCCTTCAGTGCCATTTACTACCTAAGCCTTGGGGTGTTTTTGGCCAGTCGCCAGGCCACGCCGCCCGCGTTCCGCGCCGAACTGCTCGCCGCCGATGGCGCGGTAAACCTCGGAAACTCCGTTCTCTCATCTAGAAAATCGACCTATCACTCGCCCGCCTCTCTCGCCGCGTTGAACGCGCATCCCAATTCGTGTTTTTAGATGATCTTCACGAAGTCGCTTCTTGGGGCCGGAAGTCAGTGGGCAAACACCCAATCATTATCTCGAGAGTGCTACACCCGTTTTCCGCGCGGGCCGACGCGACTTCAGGTCAACGAAGGTGCCGCCCGCTCCCCGTCGCTTGCGTCCGCCTCGCTCTTGGATACCAGCACCGCGATAACGAGATCGCCGGTCACGTTGAGTGTCGTTCGGCACATATCGAGCAACCGGTCGATACCGAGGATGATCGCAATGCTCTCGCCCGGCACACCAATGGTCACCAATACCCCCACCACCAGCGGCAGTGAACCGCCTGGAACGCCCGCCGTACCGAGTCCGGCCATGATGCACATCAACGCTACCACCCCCTGCTGCCCCAACGACAGATCCACGCCGAAGACCTGCGCGAGAAACAACACGGTCACCCCTTCGTATAGCGCGGTGCCGTTCTGGTTGGCGCTCGCGCCCACCGTGAGCACAAATCGACTGATCCGCGCCGGGAGTTTTAGGTTGGTCTCCGCCACCCGCAATGAGACCGGCAACGTGGCGTTACTCGACGAGGTGCTGAACGCCGTGAGCAGGACTTCTTTGATGCTTTTAAAAAACGCAAGCGGAGACACACCTCCAATAAACTTCAGGACTAGCGGGTAGGTTACGCATTGCTGGATGCCGAGACCGAGGATCACCACGGCGGTATAAAACCCGAGGCTGCGCAAAACATCGGCGCCGATTTGTGCGGTGAGGGCGAAACCTAAGCAAGCCACGCCCAGCGGCGCCAATTTCATGGCAAAACTGATAATGACCATGCAGACCTCAAAAACCCCCTTCAACACAGCGGTGAGGGGCGCGCTTTTCTCCTGCGGCAACATGGCCAGCGCCACTCCGAAAAACAGGCTGAAGACCATGACCGCGATCAAGCCACCTCCCGTGTAGTTGGGCGTGAAGGCATTGACGGCTTCAGCCAGTGGATTTTGCGGTATCAATCCCAGTAGCGTGTCTGCCAGCGGGGTCTCCTTGACCCCCTGCGCGACCTTCTCGGCGGCGGCGCCGAGATAACGCGCCCGGAGCGTATCGCGCGTCGCCTCGGTCATGTGGTGCCCCGGCGCGAACACATTAACTACTCCCAAGGCGACCAGCACGCCCGTGCTGGTGAGCAGCAACGTAAATCCGAGCGATTTCAGGCCGACGCGCCCTAGTTTTCGCACATCGCCCATCTCGGCCACACCGAGCACGATCGCGGAAAAAATCAGCGGGATCACGATCATGAAAATGATCCTAATAAACAGCTTCCCCAGGGGCTGGACCGCGTTTGTAAGCCACCACGACAAGCGCGCCAAACCCTCGGGTGTAACCACGCGTTGATTGACGATGATGCCGGCCACCACACCCAGAACCAGTCCACACAAAATCAGGGCAGCGCCGGACCACTTCCAGAATTTCCACGTCATGGGGTGAAACCCTGCCCCGAATGCTCGCCACGGGGCAATGACTTTACGAAACCCAGCGGCAGCCTGAGTGGTATTAAAGAGCCGTGCCGCAGTCCCGACTCGGTGTCATAGGGTGTTTTTTGGTGGCCCATGGTTTGGGGTGGGGGCGACCCATCTAAAACGGTGAGGGGCGACTAACCGCTAGAGGACGTTCGTGAAAGGCTGCGGTTCAATTCCTTGAACTCCCCTCACTTCGCCGCCGCCGTCACGTAGGGCGCTTCGGTGAGCGCCGGCACGCTGCGTCCCGCCAGCAGCCGCCACCACACCCGCGCGCAAGCTCCGACCACCAGCAGTACCAGAATCATGAAAATCGCCACCACCGCCGCGTTGATTTGGTTGTTCAATAACTGGTGCTTCCAAGCGTCCATTTGCGTGGCCGTGCCGCCGCCGGCGATCAGGCGCCGGTAGGAATCGGCCGCACTCAAGAAGCCCAGCTTCGGGTTGGCGCTGAAGATTTTCATCCACCCGGCCGAGAGCGTCACCACCAGCAGGAAAGCGAGCGGGGCCACCGTTACCCAGATGTACCTCACGCGACCCATTTTTAACAGCACGGTGGTGCCGAGCGCGAAGGCGATCACCGCCAGCAGCTGGTTAGCCACCCCGAAGATCGGCCAGAGCGAATTGATCCCGCCGAGCGGATCGACGATGCCTTGGTATAAAAAGTATCCCCATGCGCCGACGAACAGTACGCTCGCCAGCCACGCGGCGCCGGTGGACTCGGTGCGCCCGAGCGGTTTCCACAGGCTACCGAGCAAATCCTGGACGAGGAAGCGGCCGACCCGCGTGCCGGCGTCGATCGTGGTCAGGATGAACAGAGCCTCGAACATGATAGCAAAATGATACCAGATCGACACCGCCATGCCGCTGCCGAGCACTCCGGAAAACATCTGCGCCATGCCCACAGCAAAGGTCGGCGCCCCGCCGGTGCGGCCGACCATGTTTTTCTCGCCCACCGACGTGGCCAGATCGGCCATTTGCGTCTCGGTCACAGGAAAACCCAGGGCGGTAACCGCGTGGGTCACGTCGGCTGGCAGGCCCTTCATGTTGATGGCAAAATACTCACCCGGAGGCATCGCACAGGCGGCGATCAGCGCCATGATGCCGACGAGCATTTCGGTGACCATCGCGCCGTAGCCGATCACCCGGATGTCGCGCTCGCTGGTCACCAGTTTGGGCGTGGTTCCCGAAGCGATCAGGGCGTGAAAGCCCGAAACCGCCGCGCAGGCGATGGTGATAAAAATAAAGGGAAATACCGGCCCGGCGAACACCGGCCCCGATCCGTCGATGAACCGGGTTAGCGCGGGCATTTCCAAAGTCGGCGCAAGGATCACGATCGCCACCGCCAACACCCCGACCGCGCCAATTTTCAAAAACGCGCTGAGGTAATCGCGCGGTGCCAACAGCAGCCACACCGGCAGCACCGAGGCGAGCAGCCCGTAGCCCATGATCGCCCAAGCCAGGGACGTGCCGTCGAGGGTGAGTGGCGCGGCCCAGGCCGAACCCTCGATCCAGTGACCGCCGACGACCGACCCCATTAAGCCGATGACCCCGAACACACTCGCCCAACCCACCGAAACGCGGCCGTACTGGATGGCCACGCCCATGACCATCGCGATTGGGATCGAGGCGAGAATCGTAAATAAGCCCCACGGGCTTTCCGCCAGCGCCTTAACGACCACCAGCGCCAGCACCGCCAGCAGGACAACCATGATGGCGACGATGCTCACCAAGGCGACATTGCCGGCGAACGAACCCACCTCGTCGCGCACCATGCGCCCAAGCGATTTGCCGCCGCGCCGGATCGAACAGAATAAAATCACGCTGTCATGCACCGCGCCGCCCAGGGTCGCGCCGACCAGGATCCACAGCATGCCGGGTAAATAGCCGAATTGGGCCGCCAGCACAGGGCCGACCAGCGGGCCGGGCCCGGCGATCGCCGCGAAATGGTGGCCGAACACCACCCAGCGGTTGGTCGCCACGAAATCCCTGCCATCGGCGTGAGTCTTCGCGGGAGTTGCCCGCAGGTCATCGAGCGTGAGCACCTTGGCCATCAGCCAGGCCGAGTGAAACCGGTAAGCCAGGGTGAACACGCACAGCGAGGCGACGACCATCCAGACGGCGTTGACCCGCTCGCCGTGCAAGAAGGCGAGGTGGGCGAGCGTGCCTGCGCCGGTGAGGGCGACCAGTAGCCAGCCGAGGAACGACAGCCACGAGGGCATTTTTATAATCCAGGGAATGCCCCGCCAGACGGCGGGTGAGTCGGAAGCGGGCGTGGGTTTCATGATTTGGGGAAATTCAGGGGCACTGCGCAAAGGGGCACGAAAAAAATGAATGAAAAATGGGGGATGGAAAAATAGCGCGGGGTTCGTGTCTGCGCCGGGGCCGAGTTGAAGCGATCCTGTCGGCGATAAACGCGGAACGAACGGGCACTCAAAAACAAAAGAGCTGCGGGCGTCGAACCGGTTAATCAACCGTGCAACTCATGTAATTGAGTGATGGCACCGAATTGAGCGCGGTCAGATTCGAAATATTGCCGACGATGGCGCTGCCACCTAATGAAGTCGAATACGTCGGATTGATTGATTGAGGTACTGCCCCTCGCTCAACCCAGCGGCCAGTTGGGCAGCCTTGATTTCGGCGAGTTCTTTGGCCTTCGGACGATCGGCCGCCGCGAGTTCCTCTCGTAGGGCTTTTAGCCGAACTTCAACATCGGCAAGGGTAGCGAAAAGCTGGTTTGCACAGCCCTTTTCGCTGATTTCGCCTCTGATGTGTTCGGCGCGGATTACATTCCGGGCAATAGGCAGGCAGGTGCCAGAGGCGAAGTCGCTCTGGTACCGGCAACTCGGCGATCTTGGCCGGGGGCAATGCGTCCGAAGCTCGCATCAAAACCGTTTGGATGCGCCGCTGCTCCGGCACGTCCTTGGCTCGGCGAAGCAAGACCCGTATCCTCTCCGGCGGTATCTGCCGGAAAATCTTTAGGTGGGCGCATAAAAAAGCCTTCTGGGGCACCCTCAGAAGGCTTGGTCATTATATCTTAGAAAGCGAAATGGTGTAATACGCCTAACTCTTAGGCCAATTACCGCTGAAAGTGGTGCCCCCACGGGGAGTTGAACCCCGCTTTAAGGATTGAGAATCCCTTGTCCTAACCGATAGACGATGAGGGCGTCTGTTGGAGCGGTGAAGAGTTTAGTTTTCTGGGCCGTCGTCAAGCGTGAGTTTTGGGAATTTCTCGTCGGCTCTTTCAGCTCTCCAATGTGGGGCATCCACGCATCCCTTCGCGGTTTTGTTGCCAGTCGCTATTCTTTAAAATCGATACCGTTTTTAAATCGCATGAAGCGACAGAATTCATCACACCGCCGATTCATTGAACAGCTAAACACCTGAATACTAACAAAGGAGCGGAATAAGCGGAACAAGCCCCGTGAAATCATTTTGGCTGGCCTAAATGATACCCGCCGAAACGAACCCGTCGCCCCCCCCCCCCCCCCCAAGGGGAGGGGATTTCGCTGCGCCACTTGCAGGTGCAGGTGCTAGACAGCCCCGAGTTAAACGCCCGAGCGCAGGGGCTGCTTGAGGAGCATCACTATCTGGGCGCAGTAAGGCCGGTGGGCGAGCGGCTGCTGTACGCGGTGAGCGATGCGCAGGGCACCTGGGTGGCGGTGCTGGTGTTTGCTGCGGCGGCGTTGCACCTGCGAGGGAGGGAGGCGTGGATTGGCTGGAGCGGCGAACAACGTCGACGCCGACTGGCGCTGGTGGTCAACAACGTGCGTTTTCTGCTGCTGCCCAAGCCGGCGGTGTCCCACTTGGGCTCGGCGGTATTGAGCCGGGTGCTCGGCCGGCTCAGCGCCGACTGGCAAGCGCGTTACCAGCATCCCGTGCTTGTGGTCGAAACCTTCGTCGACCCCGAGCGTTTTACGGGAAGTGTATACAAGGCATCCGGGTGGACCGAGTTGGGCCAGACCAAGGGCAACACGCGTAAGTCGCGCGATTACTACGAGCACCACGCCAAGCCCAAGCGGCTGTTTGTGCGCGAGCTGGAGCCCCGGGCCCGGCGAGCTCTTCAGGCAGGGCAAATCAAACCCTCGCTAGCTGCGGTGGAGGCGAAAGTTCCGGTGCGAAGTACCCTGAAGGTCCCCGATTTAATCAGCCTGGCGGAGGCCTTCCGGCAAGTGCCTGAATACCGCGCCTACATCGGGGCCTATCCCTTGCACGCGCTGCTGGCGATCACGGCGGCGGCCTATCTGGCCGGAGCGCCACGCGGCCAACGTGACCTGGCCGCCTTCGCCCGCCGACTCTCCTCCAGCCAACGCCAAGCCCTCGGGGTGATCCGCCGCCGCGGCAAATACGGGGCACCCAGCCAGCCCACCTTTAGCCGGCTGTTCGCCCGTGTGCAGGCCGCGCGTATCGAGGAGGTTTTGCTCGCTCACCAACGTCAGGTGCGAGGCGAGCCCCCCCGACAGCGAGATCGTGGTCATCGACGGCAAAGTCCCCAAGCACAGCGGCGGACAAAACGTCGTGACCGCAGTGACCTCGCCGAGCCTGTTCTATCTGGGCAGCGAGGTCATCGCCGAAAAAAGCAACGAGATCCCCGCCGCCCGCGCCCTGTGCGAGAGGCCGATTTGGTCGACAAACTCGTGCGCCTTGACGCCCTGCATACCCAGGCGGACACCGCGCGGGCGATCGTACTGGAGCACGGCGGCGACTACCTGTTCACCGTCAAAGGCAATCAGCCCGGCCTGCAGAAAATCGTAGCCGCGCAAGTGCCCGATCCGGGCGCCCCTTTTTGGACCCGTTAAAAGATCCCGCTGCCGAGCAACGTACCACCCAGGAAAAGAAGCACCCCGTGACGCGCACCCTGGTGGCGCGCGAGTTGAGCGCGGAAAGCGCCTGCTTCCCCCTGGTGGCGCAAGCCGCGAGAACCTGCCGAAAACGCCACGGCAAGCCCACCGAGACCGTGGCGCTGACCACCAGTCGCCCCGCCGCCGAGTTGACTCCCGCCCAATGGCTGGAGGTCAACCTTGCGCACTGGGGAATCGAAACCGCTTTGCATGCCCGCCTCGACGCCTCGCGCCAGGATGATCGCTGCCGATTACGCCGCCCGAACGCGGTTTCTATCCACGGTATGTTCAACCGCTGGGCCAATAGCCTTTTCATACACTGGCGCGGCCAACGCCCCCAAAAACATCACCTTTATACCTCCGACTTTCTCGCTCACATGTCAGAAAATCATGACCGTCGCGCGCTCCGCGCCCTTACCTCGCTAAACTTCCCGCTATGAATCGGCGCTGGAATTTGGCCAAAGATTGTCGAATTTGTCTTGATGTCGAGATGCGACGACGAAACAACGAATGTAGGGGCGCGTATACATGGGCGGGCGCACCGCCGATGTCAGGAGCTGTGGCCTGCGTTTGCAGCGTGAATCGGCGTCTCGTTATCGAGGAAAATCCAGCGCTCCACCTCGACTTTGTGACGATTGAGCGCCTCGGCGTATTCAGGTTTTTTGACCAAGCTGTCGGGCGAGTTCATCACCATCTGTATCCGATCGTTGGGGATGTGGTGCTTGAGCAGCACCAGCGAGGCATCGTAGTCGCGGCTGTCGTAGGCGATGCCAAGCTTGCGGTAGGCGTCGTCCGAGGAGCAGGCCTGATGGGTTTCGGCCATCATCGCGTCGGTTGCAAAAGCGCCGAAGCCGGCCCCGCGCCCGTCGTTGTGCAGGAGTAAAAGCGCGCCGCTGCCATAATTGATGATGTGTTTAACCGACTGCTTGAGTTTGTCGCGGTTCTCCATCGTGCACAGCGGGAAACGGTTGAAGAGCGACTCGCTGTGGATGCGCACCACCGGGCTGTCGGCGGGGGTGGGTTTGCCGTGGGTCAGCACGACGACGTCCTCACTCGTGACGATGTCGTAATACACGTGGACGCGGAACCAGTAGGGCGTAGTCAGCAGGTCGACCATCGGATCGTGGGGGTGCTGCTTTTTGAAAGCAGTGAGGTGGTCGACGGAGATTTTAACCAGGTAACGCTGGTCGCGGATGCGCTGGTAACCGAGCACGATGGGGCGCGGGCCCGACATGTAGTGCTCGATGGCGTGGTGTTTGAAGAGCGTTTGGAACTGCGCCTCGGTGAGCAAAATGTCGTTGTCCACCGGTTTCATTGGCAGGAAGTAACTGGCCGAATAGATGAAGCGTCGGGCTTCGGGAAGTGCGTAGGGTTTAAACGGCACGACGGGCTCGGGCGGCAGGGCGCGTTTGACCTTGGTGGCCGAAGGTCGCTTGAGGATGTGGCCACCGGCGGCCTTGGAGGTGAGGTAAGCCAGGTTGAATGGGCCAGGCTCGAATTCCAGCGCCTCGGTGCCGGCCACTTCGAGTCCCTGGGCGCGCAGCGCGTCGACTTTATCGGGATTGTTGGTCAGGACGGTGAAGGCGGCCTTGATCCCTAAAAGGTGGCAGATGTGGGAAATGCTCTCGTAGTTGCGATGGTCCTTTTTGAGCCCCATTGCCGCATAGGCCTCAAAGGTGGACAGCTGGTCGAGCGATGCCTGCACGAGCATGCGGTCGCGTGACTTACCGACGTAGCCCACACCACGTCCTTCCTGCATGAGATAAAACAGGATGCCACGGCCCTTTTCGGCGATGACTTTAAAGGCCCCCTCCAGCTGCTGCACGCAATCGCAGTCGCAGCCGCGCAGCGTCTCGCTGGTCACGCACGAGGAGTGGATGCGGGTGTGGAGCGTCTTGGCCTGCAGGATATCGCCGTGGCTGAGGGCGATGATGTAGTGCTTGTCGATCAGGTCTTGGAAAATGTAGGCGCGGAACAGGCCGAAGCGCGTGGCCAGCGGGCAGGTGGCCAAAAATAGCGTCGTCCCGTAAAGCGGGCGCTCGTCGATCATTTGCGGATTGGCCACGCTGCCGATTGCATGCTGAAGCTGCGCGATGAGCGCCGTGAAATCGGGCTCGGGGGTGTGGGGCAGGGCGGAATCAACCGGGTTTTTCTTGGGCATAACGGAGTTCGATGCGAGTGAGCGGATAACTTGCAGGTTGTCCTTGGCGGAGCAACGAACGATTTTTACCCCCATGCCGGTGATCGACGCCCATGTGCATTTGTATCCGCCTGAAGTGAACCGCGATCCGGCGGGGTGGGCCATCGCGCGCGGTGAACCGCAGTGGTCGCTGATGTGCACGCGCGTGCGCAAAGCGAGCGGCCTGCCGGTGCAGGGGTTTCCCTCGCTTGCCGAGCTGTTGCGCGATATGGATAAAGCGGGCGTGGACCGCGCCGTCTTACTGGGTTGGTATTGGGAAAACAATGCGAACTGCGTCGCGCAAAACCGGTTTTACGCCGAGTGCGTGCGCGCCCACCCAGACCGCTTGTCGGCGTTCGCTACCGTGCACCCGGCGGCAGGGGCCGATGCATTGGCCGAGATGCACCGCGCGCGGGACGCGGGGCTGATCGGCTTGGGTGAACTCTCGTCGCATGCGCAGGGCATTGGGCTCGATGATCCGCGCTGGCGGGCTGTGCTCGGGTTGGCTGGCGAGTGGAGCTGGCCGGTGAACCTCCACGTGACCGAGCCGGAGTCCCGCACCTACCCGGGGCGTGTGGAGACTCCGCTGGTTGATTTTATCGCCCTGGCGACCGCGTTTCCTCAGGTGAAATTCATTCTAGCTCACTGGGGCGGGCGGCTGTGGCGTGCCGGCGGAGCGTGGCCGGCCAACGTCTGGGTGGATACCGCAGCGGCGCCCTTGCTCTACGCTGCTGATGCCGGAATCTGGTCCGAAAGCATGGCTACGGCTGGTGCCGGGCGAGTGCTTTGGGGGACCGATTACCCCTTGGTTTTATATCCGCAAACGAGCGGAATTGAAACGCTGCCAGGGTTCTTGGCCGAGGCTCGAGCGCGCGTGACGAGCGAGGCGCAGGAAGCGGTTTTAGGCGGCAACGCGGCCCGGATTCTAGGCGTCGAATAGCCGAGCTGCGGGGGGGCGTAATGGTGCGGGCGATACGAATCAATGGCGGGCCCTGACGCTTACCTGTTGGACGCGGCAGTGTTAAATTCCGCCCATTAAAAACCCCAAGTGAGGCGGGCCTCAATTGGGGTTTTAGACGTACGGCGGATTAACGACGTGAAGCAGTGTTAATTCCCGTTACGTGGGGCCAGCGGGGTTAACCGTGTTTGCGGCGGTTTGGATAATCGCTGAGCTAATCCACTCAGATTAGAACGCGGGGGTGACAGTCACGCTGGAACCGGAGTTCGATTGGAAGTCTTCGCCCACGGACCAATTAAAGTCATTGATCAGGAATTTGTAGACGATGGGGCTGGAGGCGGCGGGCAAGGCGATTTCCCATTTGTCATCGGCGACGCTGGCGAGGGGAATGCCGCTATCCCAGCTCAGGCCGGCGCCTTCACCGCGGACATACAGGGTGTTGCCGAAACCGACATCGACCAAAGCGGTGATCACGGTGCCAGCGGCTTTCTTGGCCGGGGCTTTAACACCAGGGGCGCTGGCGGCAGCGGCCTTGGGTGCCGTCGCTTTGACCGCTGCAACAGCGGGACGTTTAGCGGCTGTGACCGCGGGTTTTGCGACAGTTTTGGCTGGCGCTTTTTTGGCGACGACGACCTTGGCGATCACAACTGGGGCCTTCGTCTTGGCGGGCTTGGCCTTAGGCGCAGTTGCCGTTGCTTTGGTGGTTTTGGGCGAGGCTTTCTTCATGATGATGATTGAGTGAAGGTTATTGAAATTCGAAGGTGGACTGTTCACGACCGTGATCCCGCTTCAATAGCAAATTAAGGACCAATTGGCAGACACGCGCAGAATTAACTGGTTCTTAAGCATGAAAGAAGGAGCCGCTTCCCAAAAATGATGTTTACTCGTGAATGCAGGCTGTGCAGAAAAAGCTTACTTGGTTCTTGGGGCAGTAGCTCAGTTGATAGAGCGCGTCGTTCGCAATGACGAGGTCGTGAGTTTGATCCTCATCTGCTCCACCAAGATCTGTCGAGGCACGGCCACCAGATTAGTAGTAACTTGAGCGTTGATTTCCGCGGATGGTTTCTGCCCCGCGGCAGAGATGCACTTTTTCCGTCTCGGCTCTGACGGTGATGGGGTGCTCCGACTAGAGGGTGGAGTGCTATTAAGGCAGTAGAATTATCACCCGCTGATGAACGCTACGGTACGCTGCTTCGCGGCACTCTGTATCCCACCAAAAACAATAACGATGTATGGCGTTTGCGCTGAAACAGGGATGCGCCGTTGTTAGACTTTGGCCGTATGGTGTGAATTTCGTCTTGCTGCGGTTGGAAAACCGCCCCTAGTAGCGAACTCCCTCCTGCCTTCTTTGGCGAAAGGGAAGTTCTTTGCCTCGTTTGTAGTGTTAACTCACTGAGTTTTTCTTTTGGCCGGTTGATCAATTTAACCGAGCGATAAGGGCAATTCAGGGCGTAAACCAAAGGTCGGGGCAACTCATGTTAGCCGATGTAGCTCAGTGGTAGAGCAGCGGTATCGTAAACCGCAGGTCGTCGGTTCAATCCCGACCATCGGCTCCAGTGTTTTAGCTGGTAGCCTCTGCACCCCGTGCGGTATTCGTGGTGCCGATTGGCTAATTGCCGCGCTTCAGTTGTTCGCTATGCCGTCGTCGGCCAGGCCGCCCTGAAGTTTTAGCCGCAGTTTGATCAGGTCGATGTTGGCCCGGATCTCTTCACTGAGTAACTCAAGTCGGCGGTGGACGCTGAGCGTTTCGAGCAGCTTTTGTTTCAAGCGCACGTTTTCACAGAAGTTGAAGGCCGCTAAGTCGACGAATGTCGCAGGGTCTTCTACGGTCTTTTCGAAACGGGTGAGTTGGTTGGTCGGTTCACCGCTCAGGCGAAGGCGGGTGGCGATCAGGCGCGAGAGGCGCGCACGCAATTTGATGTTCTCTTCGAACATGGCGCCGGGATCACTATCCAAAGCACGGATACGCACGGCGCGATACGGCTCGTTGCGCACGATCTCATGGATTTCAACCCGGCTCAGGCCCTGCAAAAGCAAGTTGGCGGTGCCGTCTTTGCTTTCCTGGCAGGCCCGTATTATGCCGAGAGTGGCGATGCGGTGCGGGGGTTCAAACACACCGGATTTTCCCGAATCGAGGCCTGCAACCGCGAAGAGCCGATTGGTGGCCAGCACATCGCGGAGCATTTCCCTGTAGCGCGGCTCGAAAATGTGGAGAGGGAGCATCGCTTGGGGAAAAAACGCGATGCGCGGGAGCGTCATCAGCGGGAGTTCCTCGGGGATTACGATTTCCATGTCCATGGCGGCGAGCGTGCGGCGGACGTGAGGGAAATCAACTCCTGCCCGAATAAAACCAGCCCTTAAATAGAATAGAATGCATTCCGTGAAAAAAGCCATTGACGCCGCCGCCTGCGTTTGACCTATTCCTCGACTTTTCCGCTAAAACCCACGCCAATTTCATCATGCCAATCGAAATCAAGATCCGCAAAAACGAGCCGGTTGACCGCGCCCTGCGCCGTCTGAAAAAGAAGCTCGAGCGCGAAAACATCATCAAAGATGTCCGTGCTAAGCGCTATAACGAAAAGCCCACCGAGCGCCGTCGTCGCAAGGTGAAGGTCATGGCCTTCACCCAGATGCTGCGCGACCGCCATTCCAAGTAAAAGTTTGCCTCCGGGCGGCTGTTTTAAAAACCGCGTCGGCCGAATTCTTTCGGTCTGCGCGGTTTTTTTGCGCACAATTTTTTGCTTCAGGCGCGACTGATTTGTGCCGTTATTAACTCCTCGTGGAAAAATCCTCGCTAGCACTTTCAACATGCTGGAATTCGTACCGTCACACCGATGGTTACGCGATGCTGCGCGAGATAGCGGATCTGGGGTTCACCCATGCCGAACTAAGCCATGGCATTCGCATCGTTTTGTTGCCAGGGGTGATTCGTGCGGTCGAGGAGGGCGTCATCAAAATCAGCTCCACGCACAATTTTTGTCCCTTACCGACGGGGATCACGCAGGCGGCCCCCAATCTGTTTGAGCCCTCCGTGAGCGATCGCCGCGAGCATGAGCAGTGGTTACGCCACACCAAGCGCTCCATTGATTTCGCCCAACAGGTGAAATCCCGTGTGCTCGTTCTGCACCTGGGGAGCGTGAAGTTTTTCTGGTTCAATCCGGCGCACAAACTCAAGAACTTCGTCCGCGACAATCCGACTGCCTCGGTTCCCGACGACAGGCATTACCAGTACGTTTTGGCCAAGTCATGCGCGCGGTTGCGTTCGAAAATGGGGCCCTTTTGGCAACAGGTTCAACGGAGCATTGAGGGGATTCGCACCTACGCTCTGGAGCGCGGCATCAAGCTCGGGTTTGAGAATCGTGAAAAGTTTGAAGAGTTACCCCTCGATGACGATTTCGGCGCATTGCTTGCCGGGTTGTCTACGCCGCACTCAGCAGGCTACTGGCACGACACCGGCCACGCTGACATCAAACAAAGCATGGGCATGCTCGAGCAGCGTACCCACTTGGAGAAAAACGCGGCGCAACTCCTCGGCTTCCACCTGCACGATGTCACCGCCGACGGTAAGGACCATCAACCGATCGGGGCGGGTCGTATCGACTTTAACATGATCAGTGGTTTTTGGCGTCCCGAGCACCTCCTTACCTTGGAGCTGAGTCCGCGCGTTCAGGCCGCGGATGTTGTCTCCTCCAAGGCCAAGATCGAGGCGTTGATCGCGGCGCGTTTCGGCGCCTGAGGGTTAAGCCCGTTCGGATTGGGCAGGAAGTAAACTTGATGTTGTCTGATTGAGCTCTGAGGTAGTGCGGTGCTTTAGCCCGCAGGTTTGTATCGCATTCTTCACACAATCGCAGATGCGGGCTGAAGCACCGCACTACTTTCGATCCGACACTTTAAATGCTACTGACTAATAGTGGTGACTGTAGCCACGCGGCGCTCGCTACGGCGCTGTGGCCAACAGTTCCGAGACCCAGCGGCGGTGCGGACCCGAGAGCGTTATCGTTGCCAGTTCCTCCATCGTCACCCACACCAACCCTGTTCTTTCCAACGTGCCGAGCGGCAGTTTGGCCGCCGGAACCGCGTAGATATTCTCAGTGATGGCGAAGCGGGTGATGCCGCGTTTTTTCGTGGCGATCGGCGTGGCGCCAGCGAAAAAAAACTCACCCAGCCCGGCGTGTTCGAGCGCGGGTAACTCGTGCAGATTGGCCAAGCGACGGGCGTCGCCTGCGGTGCGGTGCAACAGGAGTTTACCTTGGTGGCGGCACCACAACCGCGTCACCGCAAGGTGTTCTATCAGCTTTGGCGCGAGTCGCGGGTAAAGCTCCGGCTCTCCGCGCCGGTTGGCGGCGCAATACGGGCGCACCGGACACACCGTGCACAGCGGGGTGCGGCGGTGGCACACGGTGGCCCCGAGTTCCATCATCGCCTGGTTGTGGTCGCCGGGCTCGGCGCGGTTGAGCAAGGCGTCGGCCAGCGGGGCGAGCGCCTTCGAGGCCGCCGCGCTGTCGCGAAACGCGGTGCCGTCGGCGGTAAGGCGCGTGAGGATACGCACCACGTTGCCGTCGACCACCGCCGCCGGCGCGCCGAAGCTGATGCTGGTGATGGCCGCCGAGGTGTACGGGCCGATGCCCGGCAGCTCCAGCCAGGCTTCGCGGGTGCGGGGCGGAGAGGGGCGGGCGACCAAGGCGCGCGCCAGTTTGTGGAGATTGCGCGCGCGGGTGTAGTAACCGAGGCCTTCCCAATTTTTCACCACCTGATCCTCGCTCGCTGCGGCCAGCGCGGCGAAGTCGGGGAAAATTTCCAGCCACCGCGCGAGGTACGGCAGCACGGTTTTCACCTGCGTTTGCTGCAACATGAACTCGCTGACCACGGTTTTGTAGAGCGAGGGCGCGTCCCGCCACGGCAAGGAGCGCCGGTGGTGGCGATACCAGCCGAGCAGCTCGCGTTGAAATTCGGTGGTTTGCGGTATCAGGGAGTCGGGCACGGGAAAGCTTTCAGAAGGAGCAAAACCCCGCGCTAAGCCAGCGAAGATTCTTTTTGTCCTTTGGCCGCTTTTGGTGGCCAATGCTGCCATGTTCAAAAAGCCGGACGCCGACTCCGACCAACCCAAGAAGCTTAGCAGTTACACGATCAAACTGGATGACACCCAGATGGAGCGGTTGCGGGCGATTTGCGAGGCGCGCCACTGGACCGCTTTCCCGGTCGCTTACACCCGCTTTGCCTACAAGGCCGAGGCCCTTAAGCTCAACCTCACCGCATACACCAGCGGCAAGCTCGTCCTCGCCGGCAAGGGCACCGAGGACTTCGTGCGCGATGTGCTCGAACCCGAGGTGACCCAGGCGCCCAAACTCGGCTACGACGAGGTGCTCAATCCCGATTGGTTCGAGGCCCACGCCGGCCTTGATGAAAGCGGCAAGGGGGACTTTTTCGGCCCGGTGATTGCCGCCACCGTGATTGGTCAGAAGTCGATGATCGAGGCCTGGCGCAAGGCCGGCGCGCAGGACTCTAAAAAAATGACCGAGGGTAAGATTCTGGAGCTCGACCACCTCATTCGCACCACGCCTGGTGTCGCGGTGAAGGTCTGTTTTTGCGGCATGCCCAAGTACAACGAGCTGATGGCCCGCCCCCGTGCCAATCTCAACTTGCTGCTGGCTTGGCTGCACGGCACCGCGCTCTCGCAGGCGTTGGCCGAAAAACCCGTCAAGTGGGGCCTGCTCGACCAGTTCACCGAACAGCCGCTGGTGCAGCGCGAGTTGGTCAAAAAGAAGGTGGAAAACTTCGAGTTGCGCATGCGCACCAAGGCCGAGTCCGACCCGGTGGTCGCCGCCGCCTCGATCGTGGCCCGCGCCGAGTTTGTCCGCCAAATGAACCAGCTGTCCAAGCACGTCGGTTTTAAACTCCAAAAGGGCGCTGGCCCGCTGGTGAAAAAGCAGGCCCTCGACATCATCAACCAGCTCGGCGTCCATGCTCTCAAGGACGTGGCCAAACTCCATTTCCGCACGGCCTACGAGGTGGTCAAGGATGCCGGTAAACTCGACGAACTCCCGCTGCCTGAACCGAAGGAACGCTTCGGTTTCGGTCGCGAATAAATCCTCATCGCACTCGACCTTCGTATGCCAGTAAAACGACGCCAACTCCGCGCTTTCGATCTTAAGCAGATCGCGGGTTTTTCCCAGTTGATCGGGGTGGATGAGGCTGGGCGCGGCGCGCTTGCCGGGCCCGTCGTGGCCGGCGCGGTGATGGTGACCCCGGCGTTTCTGGAGAGCCGTTGGGCGGACGAAAACGTGCGTCGCATCAATGATTCCAAGCAGCTCAGCGCCAGCGAGCGTGACGCGCTCTGGATGGATTTTGATGCCCTGATGGCCGAGGGCGCGATTCATGCCACCTATGGCGTCGCTGACGTGGCCGAGATCGAGCAGTGCAACATCCTTGGCGCCACCAAACTGGCCATGCGCAGGGCGCTGGAGGGCATTTATCCCCCGCAGGCTTTTGCTGCATCGCCCAAGGAGCCCGATCTGTTTTCTACGCCTGACGAGGTCGCCGCTTATCAACCGATGGTTTCGGCGCGCATCCTCGTCGACGGGTTGCCGCTTAAGCATTTCCCGTATCCGCACCAGGGCCTAGTCGGCGGCGATGGGCGCTCGCTGTGTATCGCGATGGCCTCGATCATCGCCAAGGTCACGCGGGACCGGATGCTCACCGAACTGGACGGCAGTTTTCCCGGTTATGGTTTTGCCCAACACAAGGGCTACGGTACCGAGGAGCACCGTGAGGCCGTGCTCCGGCAGGGGCGTTGCCCGCAGCATCGCGAGATGTTCCTGCGCAAACTGCTGGCGACCCGGGTGGACCCGGGTCAGGTCGATTTATTCGCCGATTAACCTCCCGCAGTGTTGAAACTTTTATCCCAATGGCCGGCATAAAAAACACCTCGCTTGATCGTGTGCTGGGGCGGCTCGACTCACTCGATCCGACCAATCTGGCCAATCTGGTGCAGCGCCTCGCGCGCGAGCGCAGCCAGTTCGAAAACGTGTTTAACACTCTGCAGGAAGGCGTGCTGGTCATCGACGCCGACGGAGTGATCGATTACGCCAACGCCGCGGCACATCGCCTCATCGGTCAGACTTCCGACGACCTCACCGACAAGGTGCTTTGGCGGCTGGTGCCGGGGTTGCGGCCCTCCCTGGAGGCATCGTTGGCCGACCCCTCGCCCGCGTTGCCAGTGGTGACGCGCGAGATCGAACTGACTTACCCCGAGCTGCGCACGGTGCGCCTGTACATGGTGCCGTTTTCCAGCGAGGGCGACGGGCCGGAGCGGCGCTTTACGGTTATCCTCACCGACATCACCCGCGACAAAAAGACCACCGAGGCGCGTATCGAGGATGAGCGTACGTCGTCGATTTTGTTGCTGGCTGCGGGGGTCGCTCACGAGTTGGGCAATCCGCTCAATTCGCTCACCATTCACCTGCAGTTGATCGAGCGCCGGTTGAAAAAGCTCAAGATCAGCGCCCGCGACCAGGAGACCGCCTCGCTCGCCGAGTCGATTCGCATCTGCCAGGACGAAGTGCTGCGGCTGGACGGCATCGTGACGCATTTTCTGGAGGCGATTCGGCCGCGTGCGCCCGATTTGGCCGAGACTAATCTGGGCGAGGTCATTGAGGAAGTGGTGCGGTTCCAAGAACGTGAATTGGCCGATCGCTCGATCCGCGTGGAGGCGGCCATCGCGCGGGATTTACCGGCGATCATGGCCGACCGAAATCAGCTCAAGCAGGTGTTTTTTAACCTCATTAAAAACGCGATGGAGGCCATGCAGCCCGGCGGCGTGCTGCGGCTCAAAACCTACGCTGACGATGACAGCGTGTACTTGCTGTGCGGGGACACGGGCAGCGGCATCAAACAGGCCGATCTGGTGAAACTGTTTCAGCCCTACCACACGACCAAGCAGGGCGGCAACGGGTTGGGGCTGATGATCGTCCAGCGCATCATGCGCGAGCACGGCGGCCAGGTCGGCGTGGAGAGCAACCCCGGGGTGGGCACGGTGGTCACCCTGCAGTTCCCGCTCAAAAACCGCCGCGTACGCCTCTTGCAGTAATGGGGGGCGCGACGGATGTGAGGCTGGATTCGTCGGCGTGGCCTTGCGCGTGAGCGCAGGGATGTCGAGTTGGCGGGGCTTGGCTGACAGGTGGGATGCCCCTGCGCTCACGTCCGGGGCCACAGGCGCGCGAAGGATTGCGCCGGCGCCTTGACCAAGCCGCGCTTACGCGTGTTATAGCGCCATGCTTTCCAGCGTGCTCATCGTCGATGACGAGAAACACACCCGCGACGGGCTCCGCCAAGCCCTCGAGGAGGACTATGACGTGTCCGTGGCCGCCAGCGCCGAGGAGGCGTTTAACCAACTCGAATCACAGGAGTTCGATGTCGTGCTCACCGACCTGCGCATGCCCGGCAAGTCCGGTCTAAAGGTCATCGACCGGGCGCTGGCGCTGCCCAACAAGCCGGCGGTCATCATGATGACCGCTTACGGCAGCATCGATACCGCTGTCGAAGCAATGAAGCGCGGCGCCGTCGATTTTTTGACCAAGCCTGTGAATATTGAGCGGCTAGAGGTGCTCATTCTGCGCGCGCTCAAGGCCCGCACACTGGAGGTGGAGGTCAAACAGCTTAACGAGCGGCTGGACGAAAAGTTCAACATCGAGGGGCTCATCGGGCACTCCGATAAGTTGAAAACCGTGATTGAGCGGGTGCGCCTGGTGGCGCCCTCCAAGGCCACGATCCTCATCGACGGCGAATCGGGCACGGGCAAGGAGCTGATCGCCCAGGCGATTCATCAGGCCAGCCCGCGGGCTCGGGCACCGTTCATTGCGGTACACTGCGCCGCGCTTTCGGAGAACCTGCTGGAGAGCGAGGTTTTTGGTCACGAACGCGGGGCTTTTACCGGCGCGATGGAGAAGCGAGTGGGCCGGTTTGAGGCGGCGGATACCGGGACGCTTTTCCTTGATGAAATCGGCGAGATCTCGGCGTCCACGCAGGTCAAGCTGCTGCGTTTTTTGGAGACCAAATCGATCGAGCGGGTGGGCGGCTCCAAGCCGATCGCGCTGGATGTGCGGCTGGTGGCGGCGACCAATCGCGATTTGGAAAAAATGGTTAGGGAGGGGAAGTTTCGCGAAGACCTGTTTTTCCGCCTCAACGTGGTGCGTGTTACCCTGCCGCCGCTGCGGGAACGCCCCGACGACATCCCCCTGCTGCTGGCGCATTACCTTCAGCATTTCGCGCAGGAAAACGGTGTTCCCTCGCTCTCCATCGAGCCCGGCGCGCTGCGTTATCTGCAGGCTTATCCCTGGCCGGGTAACATCCGTGAGCTGCGCAATTTCACTGAGAACGCGGTGGTGCTGCACCGGGGCGCCAAGTTGACCGAATACGACCTGGACGCGCGTTTTCGGGGCGAACGGCTCGCGTTGCCGGCGCCAGCAGTTGGCCCTGTTGTCGCCGCCGATCCATCGGGTGCGGGCTCCGGTGTGGTGACCACGCGTCCCTTTAATGGCGCCTCCCTTTCGGTTGAAGAAAACGAGAAGCGGTTGCTGCGGGAGGCGCTTAATAAGGCGCGAGGAAACCGCACTCAGGCAGCGGAATTGATGGGGATTAGCCGGCGCACGCTGCACCGCAAACTCGCGCAGTGGCCCGAGCTCGACGTGATCGACGGCTGAGACGGGCGGTCGAGTATCCACGTGCCCCCGTGGCCTTGCGCGTGAGCGCAGGGTGTATTTTGGGGAATCCCTGAGCGCACGCTCAGGGCCACGCGGTCGAGTGAACGAGTGCCCGTGGCCTTGCGCGTGAGCGCAGGGTGGGTGGGGTGCGACTGGCTTAGGGGTTGCCTCAGCAGGGGGGCGATATTTCCTCCCAATTACTAAAACCATGCGACCCCTCTCGTTATTACTGGTTACTGCCCTGAGTTTGTCGGTGAGTCGCGCCGAGGTGCGACTCGTTGGCTCCGACCTATTCGGTAAGGAATTTGCCCCTGCGCTGGAGGCGTATTCGCAGCGCAACGACCTCGGGCTTAAGCTGAAGCTCGAGGGGAGTCGAGCTGGCATGGAGAAACTTGAAAGCGGGCAGGCCGACCTGGCGCTGGTGTTTTTTTCACCCAGCGAGAAACTCCCCGAGGCGCCTTATGTTGCCTGGCCGGTAGCGTACCAGACGGCGGTGGTGGTGGTGCCGACGGCGTTGCCGCTCACGCAGATCACCTTTGAGCAGCTGAACATGATTTATGGCGACAGCGCGCAATCGGGGCTGAAGCGCTGGAAGGACCTCGGGGTTGCCGGCGATTGGGCGCATCGCAACATCCTGCCCAACCTGCTTGGGGCGAGCGGCGGGCTGACGTATGATTTATTTCGTTACACGGTCTTGGCCGCTCCTTCGTTGCGGCCCACGGTGGGGGTGCAGTCGAGCATGGCGGAGAGCATGACGCGTATTCTTGGCGAGGAGGGCGGGGTGGCGGTGCTACCGCTGCTCCCGGCCAACCAGCCGCAGTTAAAGGCGCTTTTGGTTGCCAAGGGCGGGGCCGACGTGGCCTTTGGGCCGACGGCCGACAATCTTTACACGGGCGACTACCCGGTTCGCTTACCGGTGTATTTGGTGTTTCGCAAAGATGCGGCCAAGCGCCTGCAGTCGACGGTGCATTATTTGTTGAGTGAAGACGCCGTTCCCCTCTGGGAGAGCGCGCA
The DNA here is from genome assembly GCA_024998815.1 of Opitutus sp. Lineage (NCBI taxonomy): Bacteria > Pseudomonadati > Verrucomicrobiota > Opitutia > Opitutales > Opitutaceae > Opitutus > Opitutus sp. The sequence continues at coordinate 858,536 of JACEUQ010000001.1, read as the reverse complement.
GTTGGTGCCCCTGCCGCTGCGCATTCGCAACCAGCGGATCTTCGATTTGGAGGTGCTTTAAGATTTTTTAAAAAAGCTATTGACGAACGGGTAGGAAATTCTTGTTCTCCACCTCTCTCACGCAGGCGTAGCTCAGTTGGTAGAGCACCACCTTGCCAAGGTGGACGTCGAGAGTTCGAGTCTCTTCGCCTGCTCCATTTTAAGGGATAGCCCTGTAACCCAAAAGGTTACAGGGCTTTTTGTTTCTGGATGCTGGCTCACTCCTAAAAAAGCGTGCCTGCGCTCCTAAAAGTCCGCCATTGAACGCAGAGAATCAGTGAGGGCCAAAACAGGTCCTAAGGCTTCTCGTTCGTTGCAGAACGATGGCTGACCGGAGCCATCTGCCATAACGAACCATAGTTCGCCTCCACGCGAAAAGGCGCAAACCAGACGAACTCGTTGATGAAGCTGGTGGTCGGGCCCACCGATACCCTTATTACTGATGAGGCCCCCCCCAACAGAACTGACGAAACCCTAGTGTTACGAATTTTTGCCCGACGCTTCCCCCGTCCCCGTGTGTAGAGGGAATGCCCGCCAGAACCGACAAAACCCCTCGTCGCCCCGTCGGGGCACGAAAAAGCCCGGCGGGTGAGGCCGAGATGGTCGAAGACGGCCGGAGCGAGGAAACAGGAAAAAATACGCCCGCGCCCTTGCGCTCGTTTTACAATCTCAACGGCACGATTTTGCCGTTCACATCAGGTGTTTTGTAGATTCGAGAAAAGTAATGGTTGCTCGTGGTTACGCTAGCTTGGGCAAGCCGCGGGTTTGCAATTCCATCAGACGCGCGAAATGGCCAGTGGGTCTAGCTAGCAAGGCCGACACTGAACCATCTTCGATAATTCGGCCGCGTTGGAACACCAAGACGCGGTCCACCCCGCGCAGCGTTGAAAGTCGGTGGGCGACGATGAAGGTGGTGCGGCCTTGGCAGAGTATATCGAGGTCGTCCTGAAGGCGCGCTTCTGTCTCCAAGTCGAGGGCGCTGGTCGGCTCGTCGAGGATGACAATACGCGGATCGCGCAGAAAGACCCGGGCCAAGGCGATGCGCTGGCGTTGACCACCCGATAACCTACCACCGCGTTCGCCGCAAAGGGTGTCGTAGCCGCGCTCCAGTTTACGGATAAAGTCGTCGGCTTGCGCCTTCGTGGCGGCCATTTCGATTTCGGCATCGGTGGCGGTCGGTCGGCCAAAGCGGATGTTTTCACGGACGCTGGTGTTCCATATAAACGCATCTTGTCCCATGATCGCAACCGAGCGGCGTAACGCACGCAGGCCGATGTCGGCGATCGGCTGGTCGTCGTAACGAATGTCTCCCTTATCAGGCTGATAAAAGCCCATCAATAGGTCGAGCAGTGTGCTCTTGCCTGCACCGGTCTCTCCAACCAAACCGATGCGCTGGCCGGCGGGGATGTGGAGGTTGATGTCGACCATCGTGGGTGTGCCTGTATCAGCGCCGGGATAGCGGAACGAGACGTTGCGCAGGGTCAGCTCACCGCGCAGGACGGGCGGTTGCGCGCTCTGGCCGTCGGGCCGGTAGCCTTCCAATTCCTGCGAGTCGAGAATGGCCAACATAGCCTCCAAACCGGGCTTGGCCTGCATCCACGCGTCGTAGGCACCGAAGAATGACTGAAACCCTCCACGTACAAAACCCAACATGCCGGCGAAGGCGACCAGCGAGCCCAACGGGAGCGAGTTGTTCAGATAAAGTAGGCCGCCTACGCACCACACGACCACGCCCAGGTATTCACCGATCATTTGCATGCCCATCATCACCCAGCGCATCGTCACGCTTGCTTCGATGCCGCTGCCGCGCACGCGCTCGATGACCTCGGCTAACTCGGCGGCGGCGATCTCCTCGTTGCCCAAGCTCTTGGTCACCCTCATTCCGCCGATGAACTCGACCACGCGGGCGGAAAAATCCTCGCCGGTCTGCTGTACTCTCTGGTTCAGCCGCTCCAGTCGCCGACGTACGCCGCGGATTACAAGCACTTGCGCTGGTACGGCCAACAGGGTGATCGCAGCCAGCAGCGGACTCAGCCAGGCCAGATAGACCAGCGCGCCTAGTCCCAGGGTGATGGAAACAATCAAGTACCCGGACAAGTTAACCAAAAACGCCTCCACCCGGCCCAAATCTACGGTGACTTGATTGGCCAGCGCACCGGCGCCCCTTCGGGTGAAAAACCCGAGCGACATGCGTTGGAGCTGATCGACGAGCAAGCGACGCAGGCGAGCGGTGGAGGCTCGCACCAAGCGTTGGCTGAAGGCGAACGCCTTCACGGTAAACCATGCGTGCAACGGCCAAAGCGCGAGGTTGGCTAACGCGTAAATTCCGATCCATCTGATGCGTTCCTCCGAGGTCAACGCAGTGTTCTGTAAAATATGGTCAACCAAGATGCCCACGCCTGCATAGAACGGCAGGTAGCTGAGCGATTGCAGGATCTGGAAAACGACTGCGGCGCGGAGTAGGCCATCATCAAAACGAATTAGCGTCCACAGGCGCTGGAGGGGCGTGGCGGGATGATCGCGCGTTTGCATCGTGAGACAACAGCTCAGTCGTCAGGCCGAGTTCAAAACAATTGTATCAATTCAATAAACTGGATTTTGCTTTTACAAATCGGCCGTATTCACGGGTGAACAATCGCTACGGCTGGCCACACTATATCGAGCGTGTCCAACGTGAACGGAGCAGCCGGGCTGCTTGCTTGGGCTGGCGCTGACGCGTGAAAATGTCTTTGCGGTTTCCCACCGTGCGCGCCCTCCAAGTCTGTGGGCGCTTCGACGACGCCCATCGCGTGGCCCATGCGTTTATTTCAACCGTGGCGCGAAACCTCGCGACGACCGGCGATCTGTGGGAAAAGTACAACGCCGACACCGGCGATATTCAGGTGCGCAACGAGTACAAGATGCCCGCGATGATGGGGTGGACTGCCGGTGTTTGCGCGGCGCTCGCCGAACCCAGCCGCGCTTGAATACGGGTGACTGCGGAACCTCACCCGTCTCCGAGAGGGGGGAGGTAAATTGAGTTATGCCGTTCAGAATGGCTATCAGGATAAGGGCAGTCCGTGAGCGCACACATTGCCGGCGTTGCTCTTCGCTGTGGTGCCCAGGGCTCTTCGCTTTGCGCATAGCGCTGGGCGAGTGCGAAGCGGGGCTGCAGAGGGGGATTTATGGCGTGGCGGCGGCTGGCGGCAGGGTAGTTTCCTCGATGAAGAGGTCCATCTGCTGGCCGACGTAGAGGGGCCGGACGGGGTCGACAGGAAAGGTGTAGATCACTTGGAGGACGCGGGTGTCCACGCGTTCGGAACTGGAGCCGGTGAGATTACGCTTGGGGATGACGTAGGGCTCGATGCGGAGGAAGGTGAGGGGAATGGGCCTTTGGGTATCACCTTTAAGGTAGCCGGTGGCGGGGCCGCCGGGGTGTACGCGAGTGGCGAGTTGTTCGTCTACGTCGGCGCGGAGTTGGAGTTGGTCGATGGCACCGAGCAGGAGGGGCGGGGTGGCGGAGCCGGGGGTGGCGTATTCGCCGGTGCGGGTGTTGAGCTGGAGGATGGTGCCTGCGACAGGGGCGCGGACGGTGAGGCGTTCTAGGAGTGTCTGAGTTTGGGTGAGTTTGGCGCGGGCGGAGGCGACGCGGGCTTCCTGGATGGCGAGCTCGTCGAGACGGGTGTCGGCTTCGTCGGCGGAGATGACTCGGTTGGCGCGGAGGGCTTCGGTGAGGGCGGATTGCCGGCGGGTGGAGGCGAGTTGGGCTTCTTGGACGCGGAGTTCGGCGTCGAGGGCGGGGAGTTGGGCGCGGAGTTCGCGGTCGTCGAGTTGGAGGAGAGGCGCGCCAACGTTGACCTTGTCCCAGACTTTTACGTGGACGTGGGTGACGAGGGCGGCGACGGGGACGCCGATGGCGGTGTTTTCGAGGAGGGCTTCGACCATGCCGGAGGCGCTGATGCCGCGGGGGATGGCTTTAACGGCAGGGGCAAGCGGGGGCTGGGGCATGGGCGCTTCCGTAGTGGTCTTACGGACGAGGAGGATGACGCCGACGATGCCAAAGAGGGCGAGCCAGAGGGTGATTTTTTTGAGGAGAAACATGCGCAAAAAGGGTCGTGCTCAGGCGTGGGAGTAGCGGTGGGCGGCGGCGATCGCGGCAGGGGTGTGGAGCACACGGATGATTCGGCCATCCTCCATCTCAGCCATACAGTCGGCGTAGCGGTAGATGCGGGGGTCGTGGGTCACGACGATGATGGTGCGGCGGCCGTCCCGGGCGATGCCACGGAGGAGGTCCATGACTTGGTGGCCGGTGACGGAATCAAGGGCGGAAGTGGGTTCGTCACAGACTATGAGGGCGGGGTCGTGGACGAGAGCACGGGCGATGGCGACGCGTTGTTGTTGTCCACCGGAGAGACGATTGGGGAGTTCGCCGGCTTTGTCGCTGAGGCCGACGCGGGCGAGCATCTCGCGGGCGCGAGGAAGGGAGTTGGCAGCAGAGAGGCCCTGGATACGGAGGGGGACGGCGACGTTTTCGGCGGCGGTGAGGGTAGGAAGAAGGTTGAATTGCTGGAAAACGAAGCCGACGTGGGTGGCGCGAAAACGGGTGACGCGGTCAGGAGGGAGGAGGGATAGGGGTTGACCGAAGGCTTCGATGTGACCGGCGTCGGCTTGTAGGGTGCCGCAGAGGACGGAGAGGAGTGTGGTCTTGCCGCAACCGGAGGGCCCGACAAGGAGCATCATCTCGCCGGCGAAGGCGGTTAAGTCGACTTGCTTAAGGACGGGTGTGACTTGGTCGCCATTGCGAAAAGATTTGTCCACGGCGCGGAGGTGGACGGCGGGGAGGCCCGGGGTGGGGAAGGCGGTGGTTTCGGCGGGAGTTGTGATGCTCATGAACGGAAGACGATGGCGGGTTCGATGCGGGAGACGCGAAGGACGCTCAGGAGCGCGGCCCCCATGCAGATGAAGAGAACGGCGCAGAGCACGCACACGGGCACGGGCCAGAGCAGAAGGAGGGGAACGCGACCGACGGGGAGAGCGGCGAAGAATGCGCTCATTACACCGACACCAAGGCCGAAGCCGGTGAGGCCAACGATCAATGCTTGGACGAGGATCATGGCGGCGAGGGTGCCGTTGCTGGAGCCCATGGCTTTGAGGGCGCCGAGGTAGCGGGTGTTTTCCAGGACGAAGGCGTAAAACGTCTGGCCGGAGATGGCCACGCCGATGACGAAGCCGATGACGACTATGAGGCCAACGACGAAGGGGATGGGGCTGTATTTGAGCATGAACAGCTCGCTCATGTGTTTGAACTCGGCTTCGGAGACGGCTTTTAGGCCGGTGGCTTGGGTGATGGCGCGGCAGACCTCGGGCGTGGAGAGGCCGACCTGGGGAGCAGCGAGGACGTGGGTGAGCATTTTACGCTGGCTGGGGGCGTAGTCTTTGGCGCGGTCCCAGGTCGTGTAGATGGAGGTGGCTCCGACTATGCCCTGGCTGAGGGAGGCTACACCTACGATGCGGGCGCGACGGTCGTTCATCTCGAAGATGTCGCCGAGTTTGAGTTCTTTTCCGCGCAGGGCTTTGACCTGCAAAATGAAGTTGGCGTCCACGATGACGCTTTCGGCCATGCGGAGGTCGAGCACGTTACCCGAGAGTAGTGTGTTGGGTGCACCGACGAGGGTGTTGGCATCGATGCCGATGAGGGTGACCTGTTGGGAGGAGCCGCCGTCGCCGAGGAGTTTGGCGGTGGCTCCGCCGATGTAGAGAGGGGCGGCCCAGGCGACGCCTTCGACGGAGCGGACGCGGTCCACGTCGGTGTCGCGGAGGGGTTGGTTGTCGGCGATCTGCTGGACGAGCGGATCGAAGACCCAGATGGGGGCGCGGACGTTGGCGAGCGTGGCGTAGGAGAAACTGAGGATGCCGAAGAAGAGGGCGAAGCCCTGGGTCATCAAGATGGTGGCGAAGGCGATGCCGCTGATGAGCATGGCGTATCTGGCGCGGTCGCCAAAGAGCATCTTGAGGGCGATGTCGACCATGGGGACTTAGACGCCGATTTGGTCGGTGGTGACGGCCCAGGTGTCGCTGGCGGCGGCGAGGGTGTGAGCGAGGAGCGGGCGCAAAACCAGGAGCAAAAAGCGGCGAAAAACGGAAGGGACGGAGGGCATTTATCCATCTTGCGGAGAACCGGGCGTGCCCCGCCAAGACTTAGGGATAAAGCAGGGGGAATTTGCCGCTAGGTACCGGAATTTGGGGATAGACGCCGCTTGGCTCCGACCCTGAAAGGCACGCTTCAACGCAGGCGCTGCTGCAAATCCCGCAAGCTGCGGGTGAGGGGAAGGCGGGCGCCGGACTTGAGGATGACGACGTATTCGTCGCCTGCTATGAGCTGGATCTCGTGCACTTGGTTCAGGTTGACGATAGTCGAGCGGCTGGTGCGGAAAAAGTGGCGCGGGTCGAGCTCGGTCTCGAGCACGGTTAGAGTGCGGCGCAGCACATGGTTGCCGCCGGCGGTGTGGAGGATGGCGTAGTTGGCGGCAGCATCGATCCAGTCGATCTCGTCGGCTCGCACGACGTGGTAACGCTCGTTATTTTTTACGAGGAAGCGTTCCAGCGGAGCGGTGTAGGGCGGGAGCGGTTTGGTTTCGGCCGCCTCGGCGTTGGCGGCACGGGCGGCGAGGCGAGCGCGGGCGCGAGAGAGGGCGTCGGCGAAGCGGTCGGGGGGGCAGGGCTTTAAAAGGTAGTCGAAGGCTTCGACGGCGAAGGCGTCGAGGGCGTGTTCGCGGTGTGCGGTGAGGAAGATGGCGAGGGGCATCCATTCGTCGCGCACGGCGCGCAGAACTTCGATTCCGTTGGGGGCGGGCATCTCGATATCGAGAAATACGAGGTCGGGGCGGAGTTCGCCGATGAGGCGGATGGCCTCGGTGCCGTCGCCGGCTTCGCCGACGAGTTCGACGTCGGTCTCGGCGGCGAGTAGGCGGCGAAGGCGAGCGCGGGCGGGAGGCTCGTCGTCAACGATGAGGATGCGCAGGTTCATACGGCGACGGCTCGTAAAGGAAGTTCGACGGTGGCGAGAGCACCGCCGGGGCCGGTTTTGAGGGAGAAGGAGTGGTCGTCACCGTAAAGCGCGGCGAGGCGGTTGCGAGTGTTGTTAAGGCCGATGCTGCCGGAGGAAGCGACCGAGGAGGCGGAGGGTGTAGGGCGCGGGTCGAGGTGATGTTGGGTTTGCGCGCCGGGTCCGTCGTCGGCGACTTCGAGGTGCAAGCGATGGCCGTGGAGGCGGGCGCGCAAGGTGACGAGGCCCGGTCGGGTGTGGGGCGCGATGCCGTGGACGATGGCGTTTTCTACCAGGGGTTGGAGGAGCAGCGTGGGCACGGCGGCGGTGAGGGTGTCGGGGTTTATCTCGAGTTTGAGGGTGAGACGGTCGGCGAAGCGAATGCGCTGGATGTCGAGGTAACGTTCGACCAGCGCGAGCTCCTCGGCGAGGGTGACTTCACGGCGTTCGCCGGAGTCGAGGACAGAGCGGAGCAGGTCGCACACCGAGCACAGCATGGCGTCGGCCTGACGCGGGTTTTCGTGGATGAGGCTGGAGACGGCGTTGAGGGAGTTGAAGAGGAAGTGGGGGTTGAGCTGCATTTGCAGCGCCATGAGGCGGCTCTCGGCCGCACGGGCCTCGGCGAGGAGTGCGCGGCGTTCACGCTCCATGCTTTTTTCGTGATAGGCGAGCGCGTGGCTGGCGGCGATGAGGACGGCGTAGATGGGAAAGGCAAAGCGAGCGACCACGCCGCGAAACATCTCGTCGGAGATAAGCTTGTGACATCGAGCGACGGCACGTTCGGGTTGTCCGAAGGCGTTAGAATCGGAAACTTAATCAGGCCGGCGAGGAGGGCGTGTTGGGCCAGCACACCGAGTGAAAAGGCGATGCCTAGGCCGATCACGAGGTGCAGAGGAAGGGACCACAGCCAAGTGCGGGCGTTGATCTGCACGCGGTGGCCCAGCCAAATGACGGCGGGGGCGAGAATCATCCACGGCACCCAGTCTAAGACGGCCAGTCCGAAGGAGCTGCGCCAATGGGGGCCGGGCGCGAGGGTTTGCAACACCAGTAACACGGTGATAGCCCCCAAGACCACCGGAAGAATGAGTTTAACGAGCGGTCCTCGCTCCGAAGCAGGGGAGGGGTGGGCGGGGGCTTTCACGGCGGAAGGGTGTAGAAGGAGCCGTGAGGGAGTCACGCAGAACCGGCTGACGGCCCCGTTTACCTCGCCGTCGAGTGGCGCGAGTCGACCCTTCAATTTATCTACTCGCTCGACGCCGTCTTGTGGCAGCCAATCGGCCCTGCGTTCGCCGCCGCCGAACTCTCCGACGAAGCGGGAGGGGCACTGCGTTTCACGGGAACCATGATCGGCCTTTATGCCCAAGATTTGACGGGCGACGGCATCACTGCCGACTTTGATTATTTAGCTTACGCAGAGGCTTCATTTTAAGCATAACACTGTAGCCTATAAGGTTACGGTTCTCTTTCGGGGCGCGGAAAGTGGCAATTAAAAAATGGGGAAGTGTAGAACCGTTCGCCCCTCTCAGCAGAAGTTACGGAATTCCCGCCCTCAACTCCTTTGGTCGACATAAACCGTGCTACGTCTGAAAAGCGCGCAGTTTACCCGTAAATCCACGCAGCCTACGCGTTTTTTGCCCTGCTCTTTTCCCTAGATTCCCGTCAAAGATATGAATTGAGACTTGCTCTCAGTTGAGGCGGTGGCATCGCTCATGGGTATCATTCTCATGAAATCATTCCGCTTTTTTACCGGTCGCCGCTTTCTCGCTTTGGCATGTTGGATCGGTTTGGCTTTGGGGGGCGCGGCGCTCACCCCGGTCGCGGTAGCTGCACCCGACGCTGCGTCCGGGCTGTCGCTCGCCAAGCTCGTCGTGGCCCTCAAGCCCGATAAAAACCCCGAGCTCATGCTTCAGGAAAAGCGCGCGCTGGAGGGCTTCCTTACACGCGAGGTGGGCCGTCCGGTCGAGGTGGTGATTCCGCTGTCTGCCGCTACGATTTTAGAAGGCTTGGCCAATGGTTCAATCGACCTCGGCTATCTGAGTGCCACTGACATGGTCAACGCCCGTAACCGCAGTATCGCCCGCGTGTTGCTGGCGGGCGAGTTCGCCGATGGCCGTACCGCTTACGATAGCTACTGGGTGGTGAAAAAAGATTCGCCGCACCGCTCGATCGCCGACCTTCGCGGCCGCCCCGTGGCGTTTGCCAGTAAGACCAGCACCTCCGGGTTCGTCATCCCGCTGCTCGACCTGCGCAGTCGTGGCCTGATCGGCGAGGATGGTAACGCCGAGGCGTTTTTTGGCCGGGGCAACCTCTATTTCGGTGTCGGTTATGTGTCCGCCATCGAGCGCGTTCTGGCCGGTGACGCCGAGGCCGCCGCAGTGAGTTACTACGTGCTCGATCGGGATAAGCACCTCTCCGCCGACCAACGTTCGCAGTTGCGCGTGTTGCAAAAACAGGGACCCGTGCCCAGTCACGTCATCGCCGTGCGCGCCTCGCTCGGCGACGCCGATATCGCGCTGCTGCGCTCCGCCGTTCTTGGGCTCAACACCCCGGAGCAATCCGTCCTGCGCGACAAACTTTTCACCACCCGCTTGGTGCCCGTTGACGAGGCCGCCCACCTGGCTCCTCTTGCCGACGGACTTGCGTTGGCTGGTCGTGCGCTCCGCCAGTGAATTCAGCCGACTTCACTTCCGCATTAACAGCCAAGCCGACCTCGCCGCATGTGGTCGCGCGCGGACTCGGGCTTAAGCGCGGTGAGCGCTGGCTGTTTCGCGGTCTCGATTTGAGTGTGCCGCGCGGCAGTTTTGTCGCCGTGGTCGGGCCCTCCGGCATCGGTAAATCCAGTTTCCTTGCCTGCCTGGCCGGCCTGCTCGCCCCGACCGAGGGGCAGCTTGAAATCCACGATGCGGCCGGCCGTAGTCACGCCCCCGGTGGCGTGCCCGGGGCGACTGGCGTGGTGTTTCAAAATAACCTGCTGGTGCCCACCAGTTCCCTGTTGTCCAATGTGTTGTGTGGCCGCCTAGGGCGCTATCCGTGGTGGCGCACGGTGTTCGGCCTGCCACGGGCCGAGCGCGAATTGGCCTACCGCATCCTGTGCGATCTCGGCCTAGGCGAAAAGGTGCACCGCTGGGTCTGTGAAACCTCCGGCGGTGAACAACAGCGCACGGCCATCGCGCGCGCCTTGTTTCAAGAACCGGCACTCTACTTGGCCGATGAACCCGTCTCCAACCTCGATACCTACCTGACCGGGCGTGTCCTCGGGATCTTGCGCCAAGAAGCCGCCCGACATGGCCGCACGGTTTTTTGCGTGCTCCACAACCCCCAGCTGGTGGACCGTTTTGCCGAGCTCGTCCTCAGCTTTGACCCGTCCGGCGACGGCGCGTGGAAACTCCGGAAAGTGGCCTCCCGATGAACGCCCGCGACCCGTCCCTTCCGCCCCCTTCGAACGCCCCGTCTTCCTCCCCGTTGGCGGGTCTCGAACCCGTCCACGGTCCGTCCGGCAGTGCGTCCCTAGCCAGTCCGCCCGAGCCGCCTCGGTTACCCGAACTTCGCTGGTATGAACGGCTCAATGTGCTGGGGGTTTCCCTGATCATTTTCCTGCTCGCCTGCGCCGCCTCGACCCCGGCGCTGCGTGGGTCCGGCCGTCAGCTCGACTATGTGGGCAACTTGCGACGTTTCCTCGGTTACTTTGTGCCGCCGGATTTTTCGGTTTGGCCGGAGACCCTGCGCGCGCTCGGTGAAACCGCGCAGATCGCGGTCATGGCGACGGCCTTTGCCATTGTGCTCGCGCTCCCGCTCGGGGTGGCCGGCGCCCGCACACTCGCCCCGCGTTGGCTGGTGAGCGTCTCGCGCATGCTGCTCAATGTTATCCGCACGGTGCCCAGCCTGATCTGGGCGCTCATCGGCGTGGCCATCGTGGGGGCCAATCCTCTGGCTGGGGTGATCGGGCTGACGTTTTACAGCGTGGGGTATTTGGGGAAATTTTTCAGCGACGCGTTTGAGTCGGTGGATTTGGAGGTCGCCCGGGGACTGCGCGCGATTGGTGCCAGTCGCCTGCAGGCCTTCCAGCACGGTGTGTGGCCGCACGCCAAGCCGCTGGTCTGGAGCTACGTGCTGTGGATGATCGAGTACAATCTGCGCTCGGCTGCGATCATCGGTTATGTCGGCGCCGGTGGCCTCGGCGTGCAACTGGCCGGATACCAAGAATATTACCAATGGGAAAAGTTCGCCACGGTGCTCCTGTTTATCCTGGTGCTGGTGACGACCCTCGACGTGCTCGGCGAGTGGATTCGCAGCCGCATCACCCGTAAACTGCCCCGCTCCCGGGCCTGACCGCTGGCGGCAATGGATGAACCAGTGATGGCGTTAGTCTTCGCGCAACTTCAGGAGCCCTCGCGGTTAAGCCTAAATCCGGCAATAGAAAGTGCGGCCGGCGGGCGTTGCCCGTCGGATAGATGAGGGTGGAGAGTGCTGCGGCAGGCTGAACGGAAGCGCGATCAGCTTGGGGCGGTGGCCAAAGGCGGTTCAGGGCCGAGTACAGGGAAGTTTTCCTGTAAAATCCTCGCTACGATTTGCCCCCAGCGCTGGGCGACACTCCATTGCTCCGCATTATGAAGGATACCATGTAACCATCTGGCCAGCTTTGTGATGAGTTCACTCAGGCGAGGTGCCTCGGCATGGCTCAAGCGCACGTCCAGGCGGCGTTGACCGGAGTGTTCGCTCTGCCGGGTCGCTCCGCAGAGCAGACGGGGACGTGTACTCACCGCCTCGTGGTGCTGACCGGGTTGAAGCAGGCGGTGATAGAGCGTCCACCAGTTGTAAACCAGTGCGGCCAAACGCGCGGCGTGCTGACAGGAGTTTAGCTCCTGGGAGGTAAACCCCGACCAGCTCCACTGGTTCTTGAGCTCGTCGAAGGGGTTTTCCGCGCCCCCACGTTCCCGATACAGGGTGGCAAGGGTAAGGATCTCGTAGGGCAGGCTCGTAACGAGGATCTGATGTTCGTAGATGATCGGCTCGCAGGCGGCCGCGTCGGGGATGTTCAGCAGCAAAGCGTGGTCGGCTTGCTCGCGCACGAGGCGGCGGCGGGCCCGGGGGTGGCGTTGGTCGTTGAGGCGACGGCGCAAGACCACCACACGTCGGGCCCGGTTCCAGCCTTGCAGGCGCAGGCAGCTTTCGCAGCCCTGCCAGCCTTGTCCGGCGTCGGTCCAAGCGGTGGTGGTGGTGCGTTCAAGCGCGGCCACCAGCTCGCGGGCCTTGGCGGTGCGGCGCAGTTTGAACAAATAGTTGAGTTTACGCGCTTCAGCTTCACTGAGCAGCGCCTCCTGGCCATAGGCGCAGTCACCGCGCAAAAGATGGGGCCGGCGCTCGGCTGGCAGTCGGTCGATGAGCGCCCACAGCCCCGCAAAACCATGTCCGGCGGCGGATTGATCGCCGGGGTGCACCTCCACGTCCAGACACAGGCGCAAGGTGGCGATCCAGTAGGTGTGGTAGGCGTGGCTGGGGCGTCCGGGCTTTTGCGGGTTATAGCCGATGCTGGCACCTTCCTGACGTCCATAGATGGGCTTGATGGTGACATCGATGTCGAGGATCCACTGGTTATCCAAAAACCCATGACAGGTTTGGTCGAGGTGACGCCGCAACCAGTCCTGCCCCTGCTCGGCACCGATGCGAGCCAGCGCCCGGCGCACACAATCCTCGCTGACAATCGACTTAAGTCCGAGCAGGCTCGGGGCAATGTCGTCGCCGCGCAGGGCCGCGAGGTGCGCGTAGCGATAGTGCCCGGAGAGCATCCCCAAAAGCAGGGTTCCAATCACGTCGCGAGGGCGGTGTGCGCGGTTGCTGCTGTAACAAAGCGGCGTGTCCGCAACCAGTGCCTCGAAGCCTCCTGTCGCACACAAGTACTGCGTGAAAAACACCAGTGCCCCCAAGGGGCTCACCGGCAACTCTGGGGCGAACTGCGCACGAAAACGTCCTCCGGGTGTATCCACAATCAACACCTCGGCGGCATCGCTTGGCGTTGCCTTGTGATCAGGGTTTTCTGACTCACCCTCGGGGTGAGCTTTTTCCGGCGGTAAAAACGGCGGCATATGACAGCCAAACAATCACCTGCGTGATTTTTGGCTAGTTTCTATTGCCGGATTTAGGTTAAACGGAGCTCCGCAGTTGGCGGGGTAAACGGATGGGGGACCGTTTTTGTGTCATTTCGTGTTTTTTGTGGCCAATGGATTGAGGGGCGACCCACGGCACTCGTCGCGTCACCAAAACTCCGAACCTACAGCCACGTCCACGAGTTGAAACTGGCGGCTTGGCCGCAGGGCTGCCCGTCATCGGTGAGCAGGTTCCAAACGGTGGCCTGCGTGATGAGGAAGCGGCGGCCGGTTTTGGAGATGCGAACCCCCGAATAGTTATCAATAAAACCGTGGGCGCTCACCGCCGCCAAAAGCCGCGCGCGTTCTTCGCGGTTGGGCGCTTCCGCAGTCAGGCGAGACGGCGTTCGGGTAAACTCAGCCCAGCTCATTTCCCAGAGCGCCAGCGCGGTGGCGTTGCCATAATTCAAAACCGGATCGGCCTCCGTTCCGTGGGAAACGACAACAAACGGCGCCTCGTCGAGTGCCTGCACCAGTTCTGCGTCGGACGCTTGATCCTGAATGAGCTTCCGGCCGGTGAAGTGGGCGTAACTGCGCACCAGGCATTTGGCGTGTGCGGGGCTCAACCCAGTGGATTTAATCGACGGGTGCATATTGAAAGTACGGTGGGCTGTTAGGGGGGGGCCTGTTAAAAACGCATCAGGCCCGGCCCCGCAACCGTGACCAGCTTGCCCCGATATATTCGTAAACCGCCTTGGTGCTCCGCTCGAGCCCGCCGAGGTTCCAGCTGAGGAAATCCACCGGCCGCAGGCGGGGTGGGCGGGCCGCGTAATCGGTCGGGCAGGCGAGCACGTCGAGGCCCTGCACGCGGCACAACGCCATCGCCCGCGGCAGGTGCCAGGCGGAGGTGACCAACGCCACCGGCCCCCCGCCGACCACGCCGCGCAACGTGAGTGCCTCCTGTTCGGTATCCCGAGCGGTATCAATTTTGACAATGCGTTCGTCGGGCACGCCCAGAGCCACCGCCACCTCATGCAGGAGCGCAGCGTGGGTCGGACCTCCCTCGCGGTCGTCGCGCGGCCCGCTGACGACCAATTTGGCGTGGGGCAACTGCCGGACCAGCCGGACGCCCTCGACGATGCGCGCCAACGCCGAGGCACTCAGTTGCTGGTTGGCCGACCACCCCGGCTGAACGCAATGCCCGCCGCCAAGAACGGCGACAAAGTGGCAGCGCGAGAGCGCCGGGGGTGGCGGCGATTCGGCGGTGAGCACCGGTTGCGCAGGAAACTGGCCTTCGAGGCCGCGCACCAGCCACGTGCCAAAGCCGACGTTTCCGCAGGCCAGCAGCCAAACCCCGCCGCAAACGGCCAAGATCCGCCCCAGGGTGCGGCGGCGGCTGAAGCGCAGGAGCAAAAGCCCCGTTACGATCAGCACGATCGAGAAGGGGAGGGGCATGAGCCAAAAGCCGACGACTTTTTTTAACCAAAACAACATGGCGGCTACCGTGAGCGGTAACGGTGCGGTTTCCAGTTTTTTGCGCCCAGTAGGAAGGCAGTAACATTCAAAGTGTCGGATAAATACCAAGGCATTTTAGCCGCAAAAGAACGCAAGGAACGCAAAGAGCAAGCCAGGTATTTCTATGCGTTCTCTGCGTTCTTTCGCGGCTAAAATGATTGATGTTCGGCGTTGATTTTAAGGCGGTTCGGGATGCCGCATTTTAAATCTTACTACCAACCAGTGGGCAGTACCCTTCGAGTTTTCGGATCGAAAGTAGTGCGGTGCTTCAGCCCGCATCGGTTCCATCGCCCGGCCCGCCTATGCGGCCTTGATGCGCTTCGGATAACTTGAAACTCTGCCTGGGTTGTCCACCTCCTGATGATCGAAGCGCGCCATCTGTCCAAAATCTTTCGCGACCGCAAACGCGGCGAGGTCCGGGCCGTCGATGACGTTTCCTTTACCTGCGAAGCGGGGCGCATTTACGGCCTACTCGGTGCCAACGGCGCGGGCAAAACCACCACCTTGCGTCTGCTCGCCACCTTGCTCTCGCCTTCCAGCGGCTCCGCAACAATCGCCGGTTGTGACGTCGTCGCCCACCCCGATCGGGTGCGCGCGCGGGTCGGCTTTCTTGCCGCCAGCACCGCCCTGTACGCACGTCTTACCGCGCGCGAAACCATCGCCTATTTCGGCCGCCTCCACGGGCTCGACGCCCCCCGCATCGCCGAGCGCACCGCTCAATTGTCCGCCGAGCTCGGCATGGACGACTTTCTCGACCGGCGCGTGGGCACCTTTTCCACCGGCATGAAGCAGAAAACCTCCATCGCGCGCACCCTCGTGCACGATCCTGACGTGCTCATTTTGGACGAGCCCACGCTCGGTCTCGATGTGATGGCGGCGCGCGGCATCGTGCGCTTTGTGCGCGAGTGCCGCGACCGGGGAAAGACGGTGATTTACTCGACGCACATCATGAGCGAAGTGGAAAAACTCTGCGACCGGGTGGGCATTATCCATGGCGGGCGCCTGCTCGCCGAGGGCACGCTGGGGGAGTTGCGCGAGCACCACGGTGAACACGATCTGGAGGAGATTTTCGTCAAAGTGGCCGGCGGGGATGATACCAATTTACGTTCAAGATGAACCTATCTGTAATTGCTGAGGTGATCGAGGGAGGGTCCACCTCCGTGTGGACTTACGGACGACACGGAGGTCGTCCCTCCCAGTTCAAGCGTTTGCAACCGGCTATTCACCTCATCTTGAACGCGAATTCTGATAACGGCGGAGGCGAACCGCGATGAACGCCCGCACCATTTGGGTGGTTTACTGCAAGGAGCTTTGCGAAGCCCTGCGCGACCGGCGCACCTTGATTTCCATGTTTTTGGTGCCGGCGGTGATCATGCCGGCGATCGTGTTTTTGTTCGGCGCGGCGACGCACAAAATCGCCCAAAAGGCCCGCGAGGAAACCCCCGTGGTGGCGGTGCTCGGTGGCGACGATTCGCCGCTCGTGCGCGCCGCCTTGCAGGCCCACAGCGGGCTCGCCGTGCAGCCCGCGCCGGCGGACTGGCGCGACGCGATCGCGCAAAAACGCCTGCGTGCCGTAGTGGAGATTCCGGCGGGCTTCGAGGCGGCGCTGGCCGACCAGCGGCCCGCGCAGGTGAATTTGTTTTTTTATGAGGGCGAGTTTAAGTCGGGGTTCGCGGTGGCTGAGTTGCGGCGGTTTTTCGTCGAGCAACGCGAGCAGGCGCTGGCGGCGCGACTGGTGGCGCACGACCTGCCGGCGGGTTTTGCGCGCCCCTTTGAAATCAGCACCGAAAACGTCGCTCCGCCCGAAAAGGTCGGCGGCAACACCTTTGGCGGGTTTATTCCCTACGTGCTCATTCTGCTCAGTTTTGCCGGCGTGATTTACCCGGCGATCGACCTGATGGCGGGCGAGAAGGAGCGCGGCACCCTCGAAACGCTCCTGAGCAGTCCTGCGGCGCGCAGCGATCTGGTTTTGGGGAAATTTTTCTTGGTGCTGACCGTTTCGCTGACGACGGTGGCGTGTTCGCTGGCGTCGATGGCGGGGGCGCTGTTTGCGGGCGGTCTGGCGTTGGTGGGTTCGGGGCGACTCGCGGCGGGGCTGGCGGGCGGTGGAGGTGTCAGCGGGGCAGGGGGGGCAAGCGTCGCGACGCTGCCGACGCTCGATCCGGTGGGGCTGCTCGGGGTGGTGGGACTGGTGGTGCCGCTGGCCGTGTTGTTTGCGGCGGCGGCGCTGGCGATCTCGTCGTTCGCCCGCTCGCAAAAAGAGGCCCAAACCTACCTGGCACCGCTCAGTATGGTGGTGTTGTTACCGGCGGCGGCGGGATTGCTACCTGGGGTGGAGCTGGACGGCCTGCTCGCGCTGGTGCCGGTGCTCAACGTGGCGCTGGCGTGCAAGGCGCTCGTATCCGGAGTCTGGCCGTGGGGACAACTGGCGCTGATTTTCGGGTCAACCTGCGTGTATGCAGGCGTGGCGTTAGCGGCGTGTGTGGCGATGTTCCGCCGCGAAAGCGTCCTTTTCCGCTCGTAGGTGCGGAAACAGGCGAGGCCGCGTGCCCGAGCACTCCGTGTGGCCTCGTGCGTGAGCACGGGGTGGGTGGGGGGCAAGTGCGCATGCCTGAGCACTCTGCGTGGCCTCGTGCGTGAGCACGGGGTGTGGGTGCGTGAGCAGAGGCGCGAGCATTCTGCGTGGCCTCGTGCGTGAGCACGGGGTGTGGGTGCGTGAGCAAAGGCGCGAGCATTCTGCGTGAGCACGGGGTGTGGGTTCGTGCGCAGAGGCGCTAGCATTCTGCGTGGCCTCGTGCGTGAGCACGGGGTGAATTGTTTTTTTGCGGCGGATGCGGACCCGAAACCTTGAGCTCACGCTCAAGGCCACGTTTGTCGGGGGCGTGCGTCACCCGCCCACCACGCCGAATACGGACACCGCCAACTGGCCCCTCACTTAAAATCGAGCAGCTCGATGTCAAAAACCAGCGCCGCGCGCACGGGAATCCGCCCCAAAACCCCCTTGTCCCCATAGGCCAGCCCGTAGGGGACGAGCACGGTGCGTTTTTCGCCCTTTTTCATGGAAATGATTCCGGCATCCATACCGGGGATGACCGCGCCTTCGCCGATGCGGAAGTTAAACGGGCCGTCATGGTTGGCGGAGGTGTCGAAGACCTTTTCGGTTTCGAGGAAGCGACCCTCGTAGTTAACCGTCACGACCTGCCCCTTTTGCGGAGAGGCTTCGCCGGTCCCGGGGGTGCGGACAAGGTAACGCACACCGGACGGCGTGTCGCGGGCACCGTTGTAGCGCAAAGAGATAAGGTGAATGTCGCGCTCCGACCAAGGCTGGATTTCGCCGGCGAGTGCGGCGCGCATGGCCGCATTGATCGGTTGGCCGGGATTTTTACGCGCCAAAATCCCCGAACGCACCACCAAGGCGATGCAGGCGAGCACGACACCTAAAAAAAGCAGGATGAAAAATGAGCGCATGGGGGGCGGAGCTAGGAGCTAAGAGCTAGGAGCTGAGAGCTAGAAGATTGGGGCATGTAGCTCCAAGCTCCAAGCTCCAAGCTCCAAGCTCCAAGCTCATAGCTCCAAGCTCATAGCTCCAAGCTCATAGCTCCAAGCTCATAGCTCCAAGCTCCAAGCTCATAGCTCCAAGCTCATAGCTCCCAGCTCCAAGCTCACTCACGCCGTAATGAACGAGCAGATGTATTCGGCGATGCCTGCGGAAACCTCGATGGTGAAGCCGGACTTGGCGGCGACATCGAAGTAGGTGCCAGCAGCGTAGGTTTTGACCTCGGATTGGCCATCGAGGGTGACTTTGCACTCACCGGCGACGATCTCCATGCGTTCGGCCGCATCGGTGCCGAAGTGGTAGGAACCGGCGTAGATCAGGCCGAGGGTTTTCTTGGAGCCATCGGCGAAAAGCACGGTGTGGCTGACGACTTTGCCGTCGAAGTAAACGTTGGCCTTGGTCACGACCGTGACGCCGGCGAATTGGGTGGGAAGACTAGCCATAGGCGCAAGGGGATGGCGACCGACCCGCGCCGATGCAAGCCGAGTTTCGACCGCAGGGCGCTCTTCGCATTACCCCGTCCGCAGCGATGTGGGCAGTAGTGGGTATTCCACACGAATTAACCCTTCACGTTTTGCGGATGCCTTCCGTTCGTGTCATTTCGAGTGTTTCGTGGGCAATAATCCTTAGCTTCGTGATCCCTCGCGTTCTTCGCGGTTAACCCATCCACCGCGAGTCGTGAATAGCGGGTAATTTCAAGCTTAGGGCTACAAGCTGATAGCTCAGAGCTCAATTTTGTGTTCCGTGGGCACCACTTCTCCGCCATGCGCCGCCCCTACCCAAAAAGGACACTTGACGAAGTTTGCAAAAAAAATTGTAAATTCGGCAAATGACAGACGCCACCACCAACCCCGAACTCGATCGCGAGACCCTCGCGTTTTGGGTGGAAGTGGCTGATTTAATCGGTGTTTCACATTCCATAGCAGAAGCTTACGCGGTTATTTTTCTCGCCGCGCAACCCCTCAACGCCGACGACATCGTTGCAAAGCTAGGGGTGAGCCGAAGCGGAGCCGGCCAAGCGCTCAAGCAATTGTCCGAAATGGGCGCCATCCGGCCGTCCACCGGGGTGCAAAGCCGCAAAGACCACTATGAGCTGCAGACAGACCTCGGTGTATTGATGCGTCTGTTTCTCAACAGCCGCATGCTCCCACGCATTGAAGAGCTCTCCCGTCGCCGCGCCGACTTGGCTGCGCAAGCCCAGCAAAGCGGAGCGGATCACCTTATTGCCCGCTTTGAGAAACTGGACCGTTGGGGCGCCAAAACCACCCCGCTACTCGCTTTGCTTAAGACCTTCGCGAGTTAGGGCTTGGGAGCTGGGAGCTGGGAGCTGGGAGCTGGGAGCTGGGAGCTGGGAGCTGGGAGCTAAAATATTTACAAAGAAAGTCACCCGGGAAGTGACGGGGCGAAGCCATGTTGAGCTAACAGCTTCTAGCTCATAGCTAGCAGCTCATAGCTCAATCGGACCATGCATTTTCGAAAACTTGAAGTCTGGCGGCGATCCAAGGATTTCACCGTTGAGTTATATCGTACAATCCGGATTTACCCTTTAGCGAAAGACTTTGGATTACGCGATCAAATCCAACGCTCCGCTGTTTCCATTCCCTCAAATATTGCGGAAGGGTATAACCGCGAGAGTGCACCGGACCGCTGCCATTTTCTAATCATTGCCAAAGGATCGCTAGCGGAGCTGCAAACCCAATTAGAAATCGCAGCAGAGCTGGAATTACTACCTATCGATAAAACGAAGATCTACGATCAAGAACTTGAGGAAATCTCCAAAATGATAACCGGCCTAATCAAGTCAATCCGCTCCTAGCTCTAAGCTCCTAGCTCCTAGCTCTAAGCTCTAAGCTCCTAGCTCCTAGCTCTAAGCTCTAAGCTCCTAGCTCCTAGCTCTAAGCTCTAAGCTCCCAGCTCAACAGCTCATTCCATGTTAAAAGTTTTCACCCAGCATCGCTATCTCCTCTGGCAATTCACCAAGCGCCAGATCGAGCAACGCCACCGCGGTAGTGCACTGGGAATGATATGGAGCGTGCTCAGTCCACTGGCGATGATGGCTATTTATACAGTCGTCTTCGGTCTGATCTTTAAAGGCCGCTATAAAGGCGTGGAAAACCAGTCCACGATGGATTACGCACTCGGAATATTTTTAAGCATCACCATCTTCCAAACCATCTCCGAAGTAATCAGCAGTTCGGCCGCCGCGATTGTAGCACAACCCAATCTAGTCAAAAAAGTAGTTTTCCCCCTCGAAATCCTGCCGCTGGCCAATCTAGGCGCCGCCTTTTATCAATTTGGCGTCAGTTTGATCCTCGTCCTCCTCGGAGTGGCGACCCTCGGTAACGGACTGAGCTTTCACTCGCTACTCTTTTTCGTGGCGTTTCTACCCCTCATTCCTTTGGCGCTGGGTGCGGCGCTAATCTTATCATCCCTAGGCGTCTTTTTACGTGACATCCAATATGCAGTAGGCCCCCTCTGTATGGTATTGATGTATGCGAGTGCGGTCTTTTATTCCGCCAATATGATCCCCCCGGCGATCTGGGTTTTTATTAAGTACAACCCCCTGATTCATATCATCGAACAAGCGCGAGGGGTACTGCTCTGGCACCAACCCCTACAGTGGCACGGACTCGCCTACAGTTTCGCCTTTGGGTTGGTGCTCCTAGCAGTAGGTCTAGTGACCTTCAAAAAACTAAAACCCGCCTTCGCGGATGTAATCTGAAATCATTATTAACCGCGAAGTGCGCGAAGATACGCGAAGTATAATACCGAATCCGATTGCGATCTTAGCGAGTCTATGGATCGACTTAGCGGTAAAAAATACGAAATAAAGCATTTGTTAACCGCGAAAAACGCTAAGTCTTGCGAAGTTCAACCACTCCTGAACTTAGCGCCCCTTCGCGCACTTCGCGGTTAAAAACTCCTACATCCGTGCATTTCGTGGATAGTAATCAGTTTTCCTGCGTGCCACCTCGCACACTTCGCGGTTAAACAACCGTATAACAATGCAAACCCGTAAAGGCATCGTCCTTGCTGGCGGCTCCGGCACCCGCCTTTATCCGCTGACTATTGCCATCAGTAAACAACTGATGCCGATCTATGATAAGCCGATGATTTATTATCCCCTCTCCGTGCTCATGCTCGGAGGAATTAGGGAAATATTAATCATCTCGACCCCCGCCGATCTCCCCCTGTTCAAACGCCTACTCGGCGACGGCAGCCAGTTCGGCCTAATCCTCAGCTACGCCGAGCAACCAAGCCCCGACGGTCTCGCCCAAGCCTTTACCATCGCAGCCGACGTCGGCTTCCTCCGCGAGGAACCGGCCGCGCTCGTGCTCGGCGACAACCTTTTCTACGGCCACGATTTCGCTAAGTCGGTCATGGCCGCGGCGGCCTCCACCACCGGCGCCACAATCTTCGGCTACCATGTTGCCGACCCCAAAGCCTACGGCGTGGTCGAGTTTGCCCCCGACGGCCGCGTGCTCTCGTTGGAGGAAAAGCCTGAAAAACCCAAGTCGAACTACGCCGTTCCCGGCTTATACTTTTACGACGCCCAAGTGGTCGCTCTTGCACGCAGCCTAAAACCCTCTCACCGAGGCGAACTGGAAATCACAGATTTGAACCGCCTGTATTTGGAAAAAAACCAACTCCAAGTTGAGCTCCTAGGTCGAGGCACGGCCTGGTTGGATACGGGAACGCACGACAGTTTGATAGACGCCGGACAATTTGTAGCGGTGATTGAAAACCGCCAAGGATTGAAAATAGCCTGTTTAGAAGAAATCGGTTACCGCCAAGGTTGGCTGGACCGCGCGGGTTTGGAGTCCCAAATCAAGCGCCTAGGTAAATCCAACTACGGAACCTACCTACGCAACCTAGTTGCATGAGCTAGGAGCTTAGAGCTACCAGCTATGAGCTAATGACCACCGACCGTGCTCACTAATAAGCATACAGTCAGACTTAAACTTTAGCCTAAACCAGAAGCTCCCAGCTCCTAGTGCTTAATTGCGTAGATTAATGATAGTATTTCTGAGTTGGCTTCCCTTGACCTCGCGCTTGCGCCACTTGAACGGCTTGGCATTGGGCAGGTAGGCGGCGACGAAAGCGTCAATGGCCTGACTAAGTTCGGCGACGCTTCTGAAGTTCGCGCCCCGTAGCGCCTTCCTTGTTAGTATGCCGAACCAGATTTCAACTTGATTGAGCCAACTCGCCGAGGTTGGGGTAAAGTGGAAGTGGACATTGGGGTGCCGAGCGAGCCAAGCGTCGCACTTTTTGTGGGTGCAATAATTATCCAAAATCACGTGGAGTTCTCTCTCGGGCGGGTGATCCGCCACCACTTGGTCCATGAACAGCAGGAACTCCTCCCGGCGCTTAAGGGTGGTTTTCTGCGTCTTGATCAAGCCCGTGGCCACATCAAGGGCAGCGAACAAGTTGAGTGTACCGTGGCGCTTGTAGGTGCTTTTGAGTCCCTGGACGATTTTACCATTGTCGGTCTCCACGTAACCGGTGGCGCGCTCTAGGGCTTGGATGCCAGGCTTTTCATCCACACTTATCACCAATGCCTTTTCCGGTGGGCTCAGGTAGAGCCCGACGATATCGGCTGCCTTGGCTGCGAACTGCTTGTCAGTGCTCACGCACCACGAGCGCTGGCGCTGCAGGCAAATGCCCTCCTTGCGCAGCACTCGCCAGACCGCGTGCACCGAGCCGCCGAGCACACGGGCCACCGCTGGACCATCCCAGCGCGCCTGCCCCGGAGGGGGTGGCCCTTCCAATAAAGCCAGCACCCGATCTCGAAAGTCCTCACCGTAGGTGCGCTTCGCGCCCGGCCGTGCCGCATCATCCAGCCCCTTCATGCCAAGCAGCACAAAGCGATCCCTCCACTTTATTACGGTGTTCGGCCTGGTGTTGCAGCGGCGCGCCACCTCTTGCACCTGCTCGCCACTCACGCACCCAAGGATCATCCGGGCGCGCTCAACTCGCTGCCTCGACTCAATCCGGCTGGTTGCCCGTTTTTCTAGGGATTGCTGATCCCCCTCGCTACAAGTGATTCGCACGGCTTTTCGTCCCATCTACAAAGCGGATACAATATCACTTATTATTGCAAGTAAGCACTAGCTCTTAGCTCCCAGCTCCTAGCTCTTAGCTCCCAGCTCCTAGCTCTTAGCTCCTAGCTCCTAGCTCTTAGCTCCTAGCTCCCAGCTCCTAGCTCCAAGCTCTTAGCTCCCAGCTCCTAGCTCATCGCTCATTCACCATGATCTATCTTCTCGGCGGTTCCGGCTATGTCGGCCAGGCCTATCAACAATTTCTCACCATCAAAGGCATCGCTTTTAAAAGCATCGCCCGCGCCGATCTCGACTACGCCAATCCCGCCGCACTGACCGCCGCTCTGCGCGCCGACAAAGTATCGTTCCTGATCAACGCCGCCGGTTACACCGGGAAACCCAACGTTGACGCCTGCGAAACCGACAAGACCAACTGCCTTTTTGGCAACGCCATCCTCCCCGGACGCATCGCCGAAGCCTGTGCCGCCGCCGGCGTCCCCTGGGGCCACGTTTCCTCCGGCTGTATATATACGGGAACCCGCTCCGACGGCGCTGGGTTTACAGAAGAAGACGAACCTAATTTCACCTTTCGCCAAAACAACTGCTCGTTTTATTCCGGCACCAAAGCACTCGGTGAAGAAATCCTCGCCGGACGTCCAAATATCTACATCTGGCGC
Source organism: Opitutus sp. (assembly GCA_024998815.1). Lineage (NCBI taxonomy): Bacteria > Pseudomonadati > Verrucomicrobiota > Opitutia > Opitutales > Opitutaceae > Opitutus > Opitutus sp. Next base: position 834,603 of record JACEUQ010000001.1, on the reverse strand, counting down.
TTGCGTATCCCCTTCGATCACCGCGAAAGTCCGCGCAATTATCTGACCAAGTTGATGCGTTATCAGAGCCTGTTGGAAGCAACCAACAGCGTCTCGCAACTGGATGAATTTGTAACCTCGACCCTGGCCTGCTGGGAGAAAAAAGTCCCGTTTGGGATTTATAATGTGACCAATCCCGGGCACGTGACCACCCGCGAAGTGGTTGAGCTAATTCAAGAGAGTGGCGTGTGCCGGAAAGAGTATCAGTTTTTTACGGATGAAACCGATTTCATGCAAAAAGCCGCCAAAGCCCGCCGTAGCAACTGTGTGATGAATTCATCGAAACTGGCCTCAGTGGGTATTGCGATGGCCCCGGTCCGCGAAGCGATCAAATCGGCCCTTCATAACTGGCAGCAGGTTTAACAGCGAAGTACGCTAAGTTGAGCGAAGTCCAATCCCTCCGAACCTTCGTGCCCCTTCGCGAACTTCGCGGTTAAAAAGTCCGATCCGATGCACGATCCGATTATCTACAAAACCGAGGTTTTCCAGATCATCGGTGCCTGTATTGCGGTGCACTCTAACAAAGGCAACGGTTACGCGGAGCCCGTTTATCAAGACTGCATGGAGATTGAACTCAGTCATCTTGGCATCCCATTCGATGCGCAACGTAACTTCCCAATTACATATCGCAACATAACGCTCAGGCACACCTACACTCGGTTCTTCACGGAATACTGTGGGTTAGGGCTGGGGGGAAATTAGGCTCGAGGTCGAGTTTACCACAAAAGAAAAGAATACGGGTGCGATAGTTTTCGAACTTACGGAAGCCACGAGCATCGGCTTTAATTGCTTGGATTTTTGAATTAAAACCCTCGGTGAGTGCATTCGAAATACGGTGCTTAAAGTAAGTCAGTAATCCGGCCAGATGGGCTTTTAGTGACTTTGCTACTTTTTTGACTCTGGGCAGGCGGCTACTCATAACCGAGCGATACCACAGCTGGAAGAAAGTATTACCCGCATCGGCGTTGGGTTGTCCCCAAAACTCGACCAGCTGCTCTTTATAAGCCCATGCCTTGGCCGTACGAAGATTGGACTCCAGCAGCGCCTCGAAGTGCTCTTTGCGGTCATCAGGAACGATGCCATGCAGCCAAAGAAAGCGAGTGCGTTTTAAGATGTCATCGCCTTTGGCAGCGAGTTCAGCGGCCTCATCCCGGCGGGTATGATCGACCGCCTCGTTCATAGGCTTTGAAACATGAAAGCGGTCGTGAACGATGTCAGCGTTGGGCGCGGCCTGGTGGGTGGCGGCGATGAAGGATGCACCCATGTCCATCGCGACGGCTTCAATCCCGTCAATTTGCTCCTTTGATAATGATGCCCAAAGCTTTAACCCACTCCCTGTATCCCGGCCTGGAACCACGTCCAGTACCCGCCGACCGGTGAGATCGGTCATCAATGAAACGTAGCTTTGACCGCGCAAAAAACTCTTTTCGTCTAAGCCAACTCGGGTGATGCCGTCGAGGTTTCGCCGCGCCAAGCCTCGCTCAACAGCCTGATCGATTATACGTTGTACACTATCCCAATGAAGTCCCAGCAACTCGGCGGCTTGGCTTAGCGATCGGCTAGAGGCGATCACGGCCACGGCAAAGCTTTCAAAAAGCGAGGTGAACCGCGAGCCTGGTTCGGCCCACGGCACGTGCATCGTTTTAACACCATGCTCCTCGCAATCGCAGCGGGGCACCGCGCACCGCAGTTCGAGTCGATATTGCATCACATCACGGTGACGCCAACTCCGCTCCTTCATTCGGTCGTAAATAGGCATCAACTGACCGCACACTGGGCACGGCACCTTGGCCCCGTCTGGCCATCGTAACCAGACCGTCACGTTTAGTCCGAGAATGTCTTCCTCCACTTTGGTTACTTCCCACGGTTCCGGCAGCAACAGCAACCGCCGGTAATGTTCATGTGCGCTTATGCTCATCTTTACTTTTTAGCTGCTTTTATGCCCGAACCCACAACAAAACGGGAAGAACCCTACACTCCAGACTTGTTGTGTTATGATAAAATCATCGTTGAACTCAAAGCTGCAAAATCGCTGGCTGAAGAGCATCGGGCGCAAGTCATCAATTATTTAAAAGTCACAGGCCTTCAGATCGGCCTACTTGTCAATTTCGGATCTCATGGCCGCCTTGAATGGGAACGTATTATTCTCTCCCATGGCTGAACTAATCGCACTTGAAGGCCTAGATAAAGGATTTGTTAACCGCGAAGAACGCCAAGTCTCGCTAAGTCCGACCTTTCTAAACTTCGTGCCCCTTCGCGTACTTCGCGGTTAAAAATTCCGAATCTGTATTCATGAAAATTCTAGTCACCGGAGGAGCTGGTTTTATCGGCTCCAACCTTGTTCGGCACCTGCTGACGCAAGCTCCTAGCTCCCAGCTCCTAGCTCCCAGCTCGGTTCTCAACGTCGACGCGCTCACCTATGCAGGTAATGTCCACTCCTTAGCGGATATTCAATCCCACCCGCGTTACCGCTTCACTCAAGCCGACATCTGCGATGCCCCCGCAATGGCCCGCCTCTTCGCCGAGTTCCAACCCGACTGGGTCATGCACCTCGCCGCTGAAAGCCACGTTGACCGCTCCATCGACGGCCCCGGCGCCTTCATCCAAACCAACATCACCGGCACCTTTACCCTACTACAAGCTGCCCGCGCCCATTACGAAAGCCTAACCGGATCCGCGCAGGACCGTTTCAGGTTCCTGCACGTCTCCACCGACGAAGTTTACGGAAGCTTAGGCGTCGAGGGCCTGTTCACCGAAGAAACTCCCTACGACCCGCATTCCCCCTATTCGGCGAGCAAAGCGGCAAGCGATCACCTCGCCCGGGCTTGGGCTGACACCTATAAACTGCCTGTATTGGTGACCAACTGCTCCAATAATTACGGCCCGTATCAGTTCCCGGAAAAGCTCATCCCGGTGGTTATCCTCAAAGCCCTGCGTGGTGAGCCGATCCCGGTGTACGGCAAAGGCGAAAACATCCGCGACTGGCTGTATGTTGGCGATCACGCCGAAGCCCTGCATACGGTTATAGCCAAAGGACGAATTGGACAAACGTACAATATAGGTGGAAATAACGAACGCCAAAACATCGACCTAGTCCGATTACTCAGTACTCTCCTAGACGAACTCCGACCCCGCGCTGATGGAAAAAGCTATGCCGAGCAGATCACCTTTGTGAAAGACCGTCCCGGGCATGATCTGAGGTACGCGATAGATGCTACCAAGATCAAAACTGAATTAGGCTGGATTCCGAAACAAGACCACACCTCCGGATTCCGTAAAACGGTGCAGTGGTATTTAGATAACAACGAGTGGACCGCGAATATCTTAAGCGGTGGATATAAACTAGAACGGTTGGGCCGTTAAAATGAGCAGGGAGCTTGGAGCTGGGAGCTATTAGCTAAAAGATCAAAACAATCTCGGAACGGCCCTCTGAGCCAACTCTGATTTCGTGTAGTTAGTGTTTTTCGTGGTTAACCCTCCCCTCCCAGCTCCAAGCTCCCCGCTCCTAGCTCCCAGTCGGCCCTCACGATCGCCTCTGTGTAACACTCCGAAAGCTCCTAGTTCCTAGCTCCTAGTTCCCAGCTCCCAGCTCCTAGCTCCTAGCTCTTAGCTCCTAGTTCCCAGCTCCCAGCTCCTAGCTCCCAGCTCCTAGCTCTTAGCTCCAAGCTCATCGCTCCTAGCTCATGCAAGACATCGCCATTTCAGTCAAAAACGTCAGCAAAGCCTACCGCATCTGGCCGCGCCTCCGACCTCCCCGTGGGCCTAAAACCAAGCTCAAATCCAATTATCCTTGCGGATTAGGACTTCCAGCGACTAATTTGCGGGGATGAATAACGGCGTCATCGATCGTACCCAGGAACTCACCCGTATTCGTGAAGGCCTGGTTCATTGGCCGGTAACCGTTCTCCTCGGCCCGCGCCAGTGCGGTAAGACCTTCCTCGTTCGCAACTTCGCCACCTCGCTAAACCATTATTTCGATCTGCACGCCCTGATCGATCGCACTCGACTCGAAGATACCGGGTTCAAAATCCTCGATGGCCTCGAAGGCGTGGTGGTCATCGACGAAGCCCAGGAAATGCCCCAACTTTTAAGGCAACTGCGTGTGCTCGCGGATCGCCCCGGGCGCACCACCCGCTTTCTCCTCACCGGCAGCGCCTCACCCCACCTATCCAAGGAAACCGCCGAAAGTCTCACCGGCCGAGCCCGACTGCTCTCGCTGAATGGATTTAACGTGGAAGAAGCAGGCACCTCAAATTGGGAGCGCTTGTGGCTGCGCGGCGGATTTCCCCGCTTCTACCTTGACGACCCGGACAGCCTTTCATGGGAAAGACGCCAACATTACCTTAGCCAAATTTTAGAGAGGGACATCCCCGCACTCGTTGACACCCGCCTACGTCCTGAGCAGTTACGCCGCCTAGCCCTGCTATTGGCGCATCACCACGGTCAATATTGGAATCATTCAGAAATCGCCAGCGTTCTCGGTATCACAGGCAAGACAGTACAACGCTATATAGAAGTTTTCAAGGGTCTCTACCTGCTCCGGGAACTGGCCCCCTATCACGAAAATCTGGGTAAACGCCTGCGTAAGGCGCCGAAGCTCTACTGGCGAGATAGCGGACTGCTTCATGCACTGCTCGGAATACGGGACATCACGACCCTATATGGTGTCCCGCAACTTGGAGCCTCCTGGGAAGGATTTGTTATAGAACAATTTTTAACCCTCGCCCGACTCCCCGAGCAAGATGTGTTCACGTGGTCGGTTCAAAGTGGAGCCGAAGTAGATTTGGTGGTACGAAGCAACGGACAGCTATTTGGGATTGAATGTAAGGCAAGTGCCGCCCCGACTCGAACCCGGGCAATGACCGCATCGATTGAATCACTAGGACTAAAGAAGTTATATGTAGTCTATCCCGGAGAGAAATCATTCAGCATCGGTGACGACATCGAAATCGTTCCCATGTGTGAACTCCCACGCATCATTACTGAAATCACGAAGAGCGAGTAGATACGAGCTGGGAGCTTTGAGCTATTAGCCAGGAGCTTGGAGCTAAGAGCGAACGTCACTGGGAAGTGACGGGGCGAAGCCATGCCAGCTCCCAGCTCATCGCTCATAGCTCACCGCTCCCAGCTCATCGTTCCCAGCTCCCAGCTCCCAGCTCCTAGTGCTTAATTGCGTAGATTAATGATAGTATTTCTGAGTTGGCTTCCCTTGACCTCGCGCTTGCGCCACTTGAACGGCTTGGCATTGGGCAGGTAGGCGGCGACGAAAGCGTCAATGGCCTGACTAAGTTCGGCGACGCTTCTGAAGTTCGCGCCCCGTAGCGCCTTCCTTGTTAGTATGCCGAACCAGATTTCAACTTGATTGAGCCAACTCGCCGAGGTTGGGGTAAAGTGGAAGTGGACATTGGGGTGCCGAGCGAGCCAAGCGTCGCACTTTTTGTGGGTGCAATAATTATCCAAAATCACGTGGAGTTCTCTCTCGGGCGGGTGATCCGCCACCACTTGGTCCATGAACAGCAGGAACTCCTCCCGGCGCTTAAGGGTGGTTTTCTGCGTCTTGATCAAGCCCGTGGCCACATCAAGGGCAGCGAACAAGTTGAGTGTACCGTGGCGCTTGTAGGTGCTTTTGAGTCCCTGGACGATTTTACCATTGTCGGTCTCCACGTAACCGGTGGCGCGCTCTAGGGCTTGGATGCCAGGCTTTTCATCCACACTTATCACCAATGCCTTTTCCGGTGGGCTCAGGTAGAGCCCGACGATATCGGCTGCCTTGGCTGCGAACTGCTTGTCAGTGCTCACGCACCACGAGCGCTGGCGCTGCAGGCAAATGCCCTCCTTGCGCAGCACTCGCCAGACCGCGTGCACCGAGCCGCCGAGCACACGGGCCACCGCTGGACCATCCCAGCGCGCCTGCCCCGGAGGGGGTGGCCCTTCCAATAAAGCCAGCACCCGATCTCGAAAGTCCTCACCGTAGGTGCGCTTCGCGCCCGGCCGTGCCGCATCATCCAGCCCCTTCATGCCAAGCAGCACAAAGCGATCCCTCCACTTTATTACGGTGTTCGGCCTGGTGTTGCAGCGGCGCGCCACCTCTTGCACCTGCTCGCCACTCACGCACCCAAGGATCATCCGGGCGCGCTCAACTCGCTGCCTCGACTCAATCCGGCTGGTTGCCCGTTTTTCTAGGGATTGCTGATCCCCCTCGCTACAAGTGATTCGCACGGCTTTTCGTCCCATCTACAAAGCGGATACAATATCACTTATTATTGCAAGTAAGCACTAGCTTCTAGCGCATCCCCGTGACGCCCCCTCATTCCGTAAAAACGGGAATTGCATTCCATAAGATCGGGAACAGGAGTAAAGCCCATGATTAACAGGAGCTTAATGGAGCAACTTCCTTCGATTGCAGCCGGTTACCCGGTGGTGGTGATCACCGGTCCACGCCAAGCAGGAAAAACGACCTTGGCCCGCAGGCAAATAATCAGTGGCGGCATTGAGTAAGTTAGGGGTCTAAGTGTCTATTAGTGTAGATTAGTGGAAAAAAAACACCGATTTCTTAATCCGACTTTCAGTTATAGTGTGTTTCGCGGCCAATAAATTCGGTCAATCGGGCACCTTTTTAGTCCAACAGCTTCAATGCCTAAACCTAAAGCCAAATCAATAACTCCCGACAAGGCCTATAACGCCCTAATCGGGGGCATTGGTTTGCTCGTTGAAGGCAGTCGCCAGGTTGCCGCCCGATCCCTAAACAGTCTCATGACGGCAACCTACTGGGAAATCGGACGCCGTATCGTGGAGTTCGAGCAAAAAGGTGAAAAACGCGCTTCCTACGGGAAAGAGCTTATCGCTAATTTATCCAAGGATTTAACCGCAAGTATGGGCAATGGATTTGGCCAGCGCAACTTGGCGCACATGCGTGCCTTCTATCTCAGCTACCCTGAGATTTTACAGACAGCGTCTGCAAAATCCATGGAGACACCCTCGCAGACGAATGATTCAAAGCCAGTTAATCAATTTACAGCCAGCTTACAACAATCGGCCAAGCCCAGCTTTCCCCTACCTTGGTATCACTATGTTCGCCTGCTCGGCGTAGCCTCGGTTCATGCCCGCGAATTCTACCATTGTGAAGCCCTTCGCGGCGGATGGAGCGTCCGCCAACTAGACCGCCAGATCACTTCACTCTTTTACGAGCGCATCGCCCTCTCCAAAAACAAGGCATCTCTGCTTCGGAGCGGGCAGAACTCGCTAACGGGTGAAACCCAACCGCGCAAACTGCGATTCGCGACCCACTGGTTCTGGAGTTTCTCGACCTCCGTGACGAGTATGCAGAGTCGGATCTTGAAGCCGCCCTTATCAGGCACCTTGAGACCTTTCTTCTCGAACTCGGCAGCGACTTCGCCTTTGTTGGGCGCCAGAGACGCCTGCGAATTGACGACGAATGGTATCGGGTAGATCTGCTCTTTTATCATAGACGCTTACGCTGTTTAGTGATTATAGATTTAAAGCTCGGCAAGTTTACCCATGCCGACGCCGGGCAGATGAACCTTTATATTAATTACGCAAAAGAACACTGGACGCATTCGGATGAAAACCCGCCCATCAGACTGATTCTTTGTTCGGAAGCAGGAAAAAATCTTGTTCATTATACATTGGAAAATCTAGCCAATCCAATTTTAGCGAGGGAATATAAATTAGCCCTGCCCGACGAGGCCCTTTTAGCCAAAGAAATCGCGACAGCCCGGGCCACTCAAAAAGCCAATGAAAAAACAGTCCCGGCTCGCCAACAACAACAACCTAAACTAGGTTCTTCATGGAATGCTGTGGGGAGTGCTTCTTAAAATTGTCTCAGCACTGCTGAGACAATTAGGGTTCCAGCAGATTTAGAAGGGGTCGATATCGACTCCTTTAGACGAACATCGGTAGTATTTTTAGGAACGAAATAAATTAATTCAACAAACCGGGTAACAGCAAATGACGAAAATATACGCCGAAAATAGGTTGTTTCCGAGCCGTCGACTTTAGCGATCTTTTGCCCGGCCATTTGTGGTTAAAAACCATGATGTCTGTGGAGATTTTCAATTTCGCATTCAATACAACAAGCCACAATCCGATTTAACCGCGAAGTTACGCTAAGTGCAATCTGCTAAAGGTGATCCATCTCCAGCTCTTCCGTGTATTCAGTGTATTCCGTGGGCAGCCAACCGTATTAAATGATGAGTAGATTTGATCCCTTCGCGTACTTCGTGGTTAAAAGCTCCGTTATCTTAATTCGGCTTTCGTGTATTTAGTGTGTTTCGTGGTTGAAATTCAGTAGCCCCCAACTCTTAGCTCCCAGCTCCAAGCTCACCGCTCCCAGTCGGCCCTCAAGATCGCCTCTGTGTAACCCTCCGAAAGCTCTTAGCTCTTAGCTCCCAGCTCCTAGCTCCCAGCTCCAAGCTCATCGCTCCTAGCTCATGCAAGACATCGCCATTTCCGTCAAAAACGTCAGCAACGCCTACCGCATCTGGCGCGACACACACAACAATACAAAACTCGCCAAAATCCATGAGTAGAAAAATATACAATTCTGCCAGGGTGGTTCGAACGTTATCAGTCTACGCTAATTTTGCGGATGCGCAAAAAGCTGAAACTACCTCATGGCATAACATGAAACCCATTCAGCGCATTCGGGCACTGGAGCTTATGCGCCAACTTAACCATCCCAAGTATGATCCCGATACCGCAAGACTTCCAAGATTTTATACGGTTACTCAACCAAAAACGCGTTAAGTATCTGATTGTTGGCGGCTACAAAATCAGTAGCGAGTAGTGAGTAGCGGGTAGCGAGTAGATCGATCCCCTTCGCGAGTCTATGGATCGACTTCGCGGTTACAAAATCAGTAGCGAGTAGTGGGTAGCGGGTAAATACGAGCCGGGAGCTTTGAGCTATTAGCCAGGAGCTCTAAACTATCTCGGAAAGCTTCGTACTCTCATCCCACTCTGATTTTCGTGTAGTAAGTGTATTTCGTGGGCACAAATGAGCTATGAGCTTGGAGCCTAGAGCTATGAGCTCAAAACCCTCGGCCCGATCCGTTTTCGTGTGTTTCGCGGGCAACCCATCCTAGCTCCTAGCTCACCGCTCCTAGCTCCTAGCTCATCGATCCCAGCTCTAAGCTCCCAGTCAGCCCGCAAGATCGTCTCTGTGTAACCCTCCGAAATCCTCCCCAGTAAAACTCTCAACAGCGTTGAGAGAAATACCTCCAACTGCACCCTTGTTATCAGGCCTCTTCCTTCGTCGTTAAATCACTGGCCTTTACAAAATGCCCACCATACTCCGCATAGGGTCATTCAGGTTTCATTTTTATTCAGACGAAGGCACCGAGCCGCCGCACATCCACATTCGCACACCCGACGGCGAATGCAAATATTGGCTTGAGCCCACCATTCGTTTGGCGGAAAACAAAGGTGTTCGAGGTCATGACCTTCGGCTAATTGAGCAACTTGTGTTTGAACATCAGATCTTATTGAAAAAGGCATATAATGAACACCTTACGCGTTGAATCAAGTTTGCTTACGGACTGCGTCGCCTTACGCGCCTGGGCCAACGGCCGAACGATTTACATCGAACTGCATGACGGACGCACCATTGGATTCCCTGCTGATCGTTTCCGTTTGTTGGCAGCGGCCACCGAAGAGCAACTGAAGCGGGTGGAAGTCCAGGTCAATGGGTATGCCTTACGCTGGGAAGAACTCGACGAAGACATTAGTGTCCCCGGAATCCTAGCCGGCCGCTTTCAGCTACCGCTTAAGAGCTTATAGCTTATAGCTCTATGAGCTTGGGGCTATGAGCTAAAAGCCAACGCAGAATCCCCCTGGCTCAGGGCCGCATCCGAATTTCGGGCAGCCAGTGTCTCTCGTGGTTAACCCTCCCGACCTATCGCTCCCAGCTCCTAGCTCTTAGCTCCTATGCCCTAATCCGATTAGGTACTCCGCGTTTTCGCTGGGTGGCCCCCAATCCATTGGCCACAAAAATCACAAAATGACACAAAAGTGGGCACCGATCCATTTAACCCGAACTCCGAAGTTCAAACCAACCACAGATTACGCAGATGGCACAGATACAATCCATTAGGAGGTAATCAACCCCGGCTTTATCCCCCTTTTTTCAGCCTCTCTTAAAATTCAGTAACATTCTGATATCTATGCCAATCCGTGAAATCTGTGGTTAAAACTTCGGTATTTGGGATTAAAATCGACCCACTCCGTTAAAGCGATGTTGCCACGCATACAACAGGTGTCTCCCATGCCGAACTATCAGTTGCGGCTCAAATTTAATAATCAAGAAGAACGGATATTTGATTGCTCCCACTACCTAGCAGCCCGTCGGACTGAAAAAAGCGGGTTCGGGCCAAGTCCCCGGCCCGCGCGCCAACTTTGAGTGTGGCGGATAGATTTTGGGGCCTAAAATACTCCTTCGGGCTGTGGCCCGTTGGATTAGGGCGGTTAATCAATGGCGCGTCCGGATTTTTTTGGTGTTTGAGGGTTGGTTTTCCTGCGTTGGCGAGGTTAGGCCGGCCGCAGTTTGGCGTTGAGGCGATGAAGACGCTTAAAGTTGTAGGCCAGGCACACCAGCTCCCATTCGAGGGATACTTTTTCCAGTCCGCGCATTAAAAAACGTCGGAAGCCGAGCGCCTCTTTTATAATACCAAAAATCGGTTCAATGGTTTCTTGCCGTAGTTTATATAACGCTCGTCCGGTGGCCGTAGCGGTGCGGTGGATCATGCGTTCGGCGAAGCTCGCCTCGGGGCCCGGTTGCGGCGGGTCTTCGTGCTGTTCGAGTTGGGCGATCGTGCGGCCATGCGGCTCCCGTTTCATCGCTGCATATACAGTTACGCCCGTTGTGGTTGCGTCCGGTGCGGACTCGGCCTTTGTCACCGCCGCTTCACTCACAAAACCACTGTCAATCAGTACGTTCGCCACCTCAATATGTTGCGCGATGGCCGCCAGGTTTGGCTCAAGCTGCTGTTTATCATTGGGCGCATTACAGACCCGCGCACCGACGATCAGGCGCGAGTCGGTGTCGGCCCCGGCTTGTGCATTATAACACTGCTGGAAGCCGTTGCCCGTTTTCATAATCCGGCTGACTTCATCGGTCAGGTTGACCTGGTCTTTCGTGCCCGGAGTGGGGTCGGGCTGAACGGGAACTGGGCCACGCGGTTTTTTACCCGTGTCGGCTTCGGACGCGGAGCGTTTTGCCATTTTAGCTTCATACTCAGCTTGTTCCGCCTGAAACCGCAGATGCGCCCGGGCCTCGATTTCCGCCTTGGCCTTGGCCAACGTCGCCTTGCGCTCCTCGCGCCGCTGGATCTCTGCGGGGATCGTCAACCCGTCTTGCAGCGGGATCGCGTCCGCAGCGTCGGCTTTGCGCAACAGTTCAGCGATTTCCAGATCAAGGACTTCCATCGTCTTAACCGCATGGGCATAACTCACCGCCGAGTGCTTGCTGGCGTTGGCAAGTATTTTGGTGCCATCGACGGCCACCGTGACGTTGCCGACCTTTAACACTCCGCACGCCGCAGACATCTGAAGTAATTGAGCAAAAGCTTTTTGCACCAATTCCCGGTTCTCCCGGCGGAACGTGCAAATCGTATCGTGGTCGGGGTGCGTGTCGGCACAGAGCAGGCGCACTGCCACGTTTTCATAGGTCGTGCGCTCAATTTGGCGGCTGGAAAAAACTCCCGTCGCGTAACTGTAAGTCAGTAAACTCAGGAGCATCGACGGCGGGTATTGCGCACTGCCGCTCCCACGCTGATTTACGGACACCGAACTGACGTCGATCAAGTCAACCGCATCGATGATAAAATGCACCAAGTGATCCGGCTTCACCCAATCCCGCAGGTCGGGCGGCAGCAGTAACGGAGTGCGCCGATCAATTATAACGAACTTGGTTGCCATGGAACTACTTAGTTACGCTTTTAATTGGTAGTCAATATAAAACAAATATTTAATGCGTTTATTTTTCCAAGTCCGACAGGCTCCTAGACATAGGGGTATTTAAAAAACTAAAAATTGAGTCCTACTTCAATCAAGTAAGGGCGAAGGACGGTACGGCGTGTTGGCCAGAAGGCCAGGACTTCTGCCCGGATATGCTTTATCTGGAAAGTAAACCGATGGTTGAGTCGCTCAAAACCTAGCTAGGTTTCCGAAGTATATTCCAAAAATAACAATGGCTTCAAGCCTATGGATCGGCTTCGCGGTTCACAAATCCGGTATCCGTTTTTTCCGTGGGCACTCAACAGGAGCGAGTAACGATTAGCAGCGAGCTTAGAGCTAAGAGCTATTAGCTAGGAGCTTAAGACAATTTCGAAAAGCTCCGTGCTGCCAGCCCAATCAGAGTTTCGTGTAGTTAGTGTATTTCGTGGGTACAAATGAGCTATGAGCTTGAAGCCTAAAGCTATGGGCTCAAAACCCTCGGCCCGATCCGTTTTCGTGTTTTTTCGTGTGTTTCGCGGGCAACCCATCCTAGCTCCCAGCTCCTAGCTCCTCGCTCACCGCTCCTAGTTCATGCAAGACATCGCCATTTCCGTCCAAAACGTCAGCAAAGCCCACCGCATCTGGCGCGCCCCCTCGGCCCTCCTCAAGCGCCCGTTTGTCTAAATCGAAATACAGGAAACCATGTCAAAAAGTGAAATCAGGGTGCAACAAACCGTGGTCGCGCTCATGCGCATAAACGGTCGTGATTTCATTTCGCTGACCGATATCGCCCGATTTAAAAACCCAGATGAACCTAAAGATGTGGTTAAGAACTGGTTAAGAAGCCGCTCAACCATTGAATTTTTAGGGCTTTGGGAAAAAATCAACAACCCCGACTTTAAAGGGGTCGAATTCGACTCCTTTCTTCGAGCGGCAGGAACCAATAGTTTTACGTTGTCTCCAAATAAGTGGATTGAAGCCACAAATTCGATAGGACTACGAAGCACCGTGGGGCGTAATGGAGGCACCCATGCCCACCCCGATATAGCATTCGAGTTTGCCGCCTGGATTTCAGCCGAATTCAAATTGTTTTTGATTCGTGAGTTCCAGAGATTAAAATCCAACGAAAATGAGAAGCAGGCACTGGAATGGAATCTCACCCGAAGTTTGAGCAAAATAAATTACCGTATTCATACGGACGCGATAGCTCAAACCCTGATCCCAGCAGAAATCGTCTCAGGGCAAGCGGGTTTAATTTATGCCACGGAGGCAGACCTACTCAATATCGCTCTCTTTGGTTCTTCCCGTTTTGTTGTGGGTTCGGGCATAAAAGCAGCTAAAAAGTAAAGATGAGCATAAGCGCACATGAACATTACCGGCGGTTGCTGTTGCTGCCGGAACCGTGGGAAGTAACCAAAGTGGAGGAAGACATTCTCGGACTAAACGTGACGGTCTGGTTACGATGGCCAGACGGGGCCAAGGTGCCGTGCCCAGTGTGCGGTCAGTTGATGCCTATTTACGACCGAATGAAGGAGCGGAGTTGGCGTCACCGTGATGTGATGCAATATCGACTCGAACTGCGGTGCGCGGTGCCCCGCTGCGATTGCGAGGAGCATGGTGTTAAAACGATGCACGTGCCGTGGGCCGAACCAGGCTCGCGGTTCACCTCGCTTTTTGAAAGCTTTGCCGTGGCCGTGATCGCCTCTAGCCGATCGCTAAGCCAAGCCGCCGAGTTGCTGGGACTTCATTGGGATAGTGTACAACGTATAATCGATCAGGCTGTTGAGCGAGGCTTGGCGCGGCGAAACCTCGACGGCATCACCCGAGTTGGCTTAGACGAAAAGAGTTTTTTGCGCGGTCAAAGCTACGTTTCATTGATGACCGATCTCACCGGTCGGCGGGTACTGGACGTGGTTCCAGGCCGGGATACAGGGAGTGGGTTAAAGCTTTGGGCATCATTATCAAAGGAGCAAATTGACGGGATTGAAGCCGTCGCGATGGACATGGGTGCATCCTTCATCGCCGCCACCCACCAGGCCGCGCCCAACGCTGACATCGTTCACGACCGCTTTCATGTTTCAAAGCCTATGAACGAGGCGGTCGATCATACCCGCCGGGATGAGGCCGCTGAACTCGCTGCCAAAGGCGATGACATCTTAAAACGCACTCGCTTTCTTTGGCTGCATGGCATCGTTCCTGATGACCGCAAAGAGCACTTCGAGGCGCTGCTGGAGTCCAATCTTCGTACGGCCAAGGCATGGGCTTATAAAGAGCAGCTGGTCGAGTTTTGGGGACAACCCAACGCCGATGCGGGTAATACTTTCTTCCAGCTGTGGTATCGCTCGGTTATGAGTAGCCGCCTGCCCAGAGTCAAAAAAGTAGCAAAGTCACTAAAAGCCCATCTGGCCGGATTACTGACTTACTTTAAGCACCGTATTTCGAATGCACTCACCGAGGGTTTTAATTCAAAAATCCAAGCAATTAAAGCCGATGCTCGTGGCTTCCGTAAGTTCGAAAACTATCGCACCCGTATTCTTTTCTTTTGTGGTAAACTCGACCTCGAGCCTAATTTCCCCCCAGCCCTAACCCACAGTATTCCGTGAAGAACCCTCTCTTTGGCACAGGTTCTTCCCGTTTTGTTGTGGGTTCGGGCATAAAAGCAGCTAAAAAGTAAAGATGAGCATAAGCGCACATGAACATTACCGGCGGTTGCTGTTGCTGCCGGAACCGTGGGAAGTAACCAAAGTGGAGGAAGACATTCTCGGACTAAACGTGACGGTCTGGTTACGATGGCCAGACGGGGCCAAGGTGCCGTGCCCAGTGTGCGGTCAGTTGATGCCTATTTACGACCGAATGAAGGAGCGGAGTTGGCGTCACCGTGATGTGATGCAATATCGACTCGAACTGCGGTGCGCGGTGCCCCGCTGCGATTGCGAGGAGCATGGTGTTAAAACGATGCACGTGCCGTGGGCCGAACCAGGCTCGCGGTTCACCTCGCTTTTTGAAAGCTTTGCCGTGGCCGTGATCGCCTCTAGCCGATCGCTAAGCCAAGCCGCCGAGTTGCTGGGACTTCATTGGGATAGTGTACAACGTATAATCGATCAGGCTGTTGAGCGAGGCTTGGCGCGGCGAAACCTCGACGGCATCACCCGAGTTGGCTTAGACGAAAAGAGTTTTTTGCGCGGTCAAAGCTACGTTTCATTGATGACCGATCTCACCGGTCGGCGGGTACTGGACGTGGTTCCAGGCCGGGATACAGGGAGTGGGTTAAAGCTTTGGGCATCATTATCAAAGGAGCAAATTGACGGGATTGAAGCCGTCGCGATGGACATGGGTGCATCCTTCATCGCCGCCACCCACCAGGCCGCGCCCAACGCTGACATCGTTCACGACCGCTTTCATGTTTCAAAGCCTATGAACGAGGCGGTCGATCATACCCGCCGGGATGAGGCCGCTGAACTCGCTGCCAAAGGCGATGACATCTTAAAACGCACTCGCTTTCTTTGGCTGCATGGCATCGTTCCTGATGACCGCAAAGAGCACTTCGAGGCGCTGCTGGAGTCCAATCTTCGTACGGCCAAGGCATGGGCTTATAAAGAGCAGCTGGTCGAGTTTTGGGGACAACCCAACGCCGATGCGGGTAATACTTTCTTCCAGCTGTGGTATCGCTCGGTTATGAGTAGCCGCCTGCCCAGAGTCAAAAAAGTAGCAAAGTCACTAAAAGCCCATCTGGCCGGATTACTGACTTACTTTAAGCACCGTATTTCGAATGCACTCACCGAGGGTTTTAATTCAAAAATCCAAGCAATTAAAGCCGATGCTCGTGGCTTCCGTAAGTTCGAAAACTATCGCACCCGTATTCTTTTCTTTTGTGGTAAACTCGACCTCGAGCCTAATTTCCCCCCAGCCCTAACCCACAGTATTCCGTGAAGAACCTTGGCACAACGGCAAAGGCGTGGAAAGCAGAAAATCCACAAAAAGAGGGAAACATGCGTGACCATGCAGCTGTAGAGCAACTCGTGGTCTTATCTAATTTGGAAAGCATGAATGCAGAACTTATTCGGCAAGGATTAAGCCAAGCAGAACGCCTTGAAATTCTCAATCGTGTGGCAATTACCCAAATTAAATCAATCCTTGGCAGTCCGAGCTTAAAACAGTTGAAATAAAAGCAATTTATTCCAGTTCGTAGTGTTGGTTACTCCTCCAAGATATTAGCTTATAGCTCCGATTTAATATCGTTTATGCGTGCCTATAAGCGTTTGATGAAACAGTAGCGAGTAGTGAGTATAAAAATCACCGTTATACTTAAATTTAAAACCTTACTTCGGTTCCTCGGTGTGCTCCGTGCAATCCGTGGGCACAAAACAGTAGCGAGTAGTGTGTAGCGGGTAGTGAGTAGAATAACCCCCTTAATCCTAAGTTCAAAGCGTTACTCCGGTTCTTCCGTGTGCACTGTGCATTGGTTCTTCACGGAATACTGTGGGTTAGGGCTGGGGGGAAATTAGGCTCGAGGTCGAGTTTACCACAAAAGAAAAGAATACGGGTGCGATAGTTTTCGAACTTACGGAAGCCACGAGCATCGGCTTTAATTGCTTGGATTTTTGAATTAAAACCCTCGGTGAGTGCATTCGAAATACGGTGCTTAAAGTAAGTCAGTAATCCGGCCAGATGGGCTTTTAGTGACTTTGCTACTTTTTTGACTCTGGGCAGGCGGCTACTCATAACCGAGCGATACCACAGCTGGAAGAAAGTATTACCCGCATCGGCGTTGGGTTGTCCCCAAAACTCGACCAGCTGCTCTTTATAAGCCCATGCCTTGGCCGTACGAAGATTGGACTCCAGCAGCGCCTCGAAGTGCTCTTTGCGGTCATCAGGAACGATGCCATGCAGCCAAAGAAAGCGAGTGCGTTTTAAGATGTCATCGCCTTTGGCAGCGAGTTCAGCGGCCTCATCCCGGCGGGTATGATCGACCGCCTCGTTCATAGGCTTTGAAACATGAAAGCGGTCGTGAACGATGTCAGCGTTGGGCGCGGCCTGGTGGGTGGCGGCGATGAAGGATGCACCCATGTCCATCGCGACGGCTTCAATCCCGTCAATTTGCTCCTTTGATAATGATGCCCAAAGCTTTAACCCACTCCCTGTATCCCGGCCTGGAACCACGTCCAGTACCCGCCGACCGGTGAGATCGGTCATCAATGAAACGTAGCTTTGACCGCGCAAAAAACTCTTTTCGTCTAAGCCAACTCGGGTGATGCCGTCGAGGTTTCGCCGCGCCAAGCCTCGCTCAACAGCCTGATCGATTATACGTTGTACACTATCCCAATGAAGTCCCAGCAACTCGGCGGCTTGGCTTAGCGATCGGCTAGAGGCGATCACGGCCACGGCAAAGCTTTCAAAAAGCGAGGTGAACCGCGAGCCTGGTTCGGCCCACGGCACGTGCATCGTTTTAACACCATGCTCCTCGCAATCGCAGCGGGGCACCGCGCACCGCAGTTCGAGTCGATATTGCATCACATCACGGTGACGCCAACTCCGCTCCTTCATTCGGTCGTAAATAGGCATCAACTGACCGCACACTGGGCACGGCACCTTGGCCCCGTCTGGCCATCGTAACCAGACCGTCACGTTTAGTCCGAGAATGTCTTCCTCCACTTTGGTTACTTCCCACGGTTCCGGCAGCAACAGCAACCGCCGGTAATGTTCATGTGCGCTTATGCTCATCTTTACTTTTTAGCTGCTTTTATGCCCGAACCCACAACAAAACGGGAAGAACCTGTGCATTCCAGGCGAACTAATCAGTAGCGAGTACTGAGTAGCGGGTAGTGGTTAGATCCAAACCATTAGCGACAATTAGCGCCCATTAGCGGTTAAAAATCCGGTTTCCCATTTCCCCTTTTTCGTTTCATTTCGTGAATTTCGTGGGCAAAATTCCTAACTTCTTAGTTTCTGCCAGCCTTTCTTCGTGGTAAATAAATCAATGTCAGACGACATCGCAATTTCAGTCATAAACGTTAGCAAGGCCTACCGCATCTGGCGCGACCCAGCAGCCCGGCTCAAAGCACCGCTCTGGAGCACATGGCAGAAGTTTATAGCTAAGAGACTGAAGATAGGAGCTAACAGCTCCAAGCTCCCAGCGTACAGTTTAAGCCCTTATTACAAGGACTTCTACGCACTCAAGGACGTCTCCATTGAAGTCAAAAAAGGCGAAGCGCTGGGCATCATTGGTATGAATGGATCAGGGAAATCGACTCTATTGCAGATATTAGCTGGCACCCTCTCACCCACCAATGGGCATGCCTCCACTCAAGGCCGAATCGCAGCTCTACTTGAACTCGGTAGCGGATTTAATCCTGAATTCTCCGGGCGCGAAAACATTTACCTTAATTGCGCGGTACTCGGGCTTTCAAAAGATGAAATCGATAAACGTTTAGAGTCGATCATTAGCTTCTCGGAACTGGCTGAGTTTATTGACCAACCAGTCAGAACTTATTCAAGCGGTATGGTAGTGCGACTGGCGTTTTCAGCTATATCCCAAGTTGATCCCGATATATTGATTGTTGATGAAGCATTGGCGGTAGGTGACGCCTACTTTCAGCATAAATGTGTCGCTCGCATACGCCAATTTAAGGAGCAAGGTGGCACGCTACTGTTTGTGTCTCATGATCCGGGCGCCGTTAAGTTGATTTGTAGTCGAGCCATTCTACTTGATCAGGGTGTTATTATTAAAGATGGCCCGGCTGATTCCGTGCTGGATTATTATAATTCATTGATTGCCAAGAAACAAGACGGCATGTTGATTGTTCAACAACAAGGTGAAGCGGGGAAAATGAAAACAAGGTCGGGTAATGGTAAGGCATTCATCGAATCGATCGTTATTTTCGATGATAAAGAGCGGCCGACTCTTTGTTTTACCAGTGGGGCTAGAGCAACGATTCGTTGCACGGTCACTTTTAATGAAAAAATTGTCTGTCCGACCCTCGGTATTTTAATTCGTGACCGACTTGGAATGGATATTTTTGGCACCAATACTTTTAACCAAAAACAACCCCTGCCTGAAACACAGGCAGGATCGAGGCTGCAAATTGATATACAAATTGAGTTAAGTTTAGGCATTGGGTCATATTCACTCACTGCAGCACTACACTCCGAGCGTGACCACCTTGGGGAAAGTTACGATTGGATTGATCATGCTTTAATTTTTCAGATTATCCCACAAAATGGCAGGAACTTTGTTGGTTGTGTGTCTTTGCCCTGTAGCTTTTCGGCAATAAAGCTTTAATATTTGCGCGAGAATCTTGTTTTATGGATAAAAACTTTTACCGAGCATTTGAAGAGCGTTTTCGTGGTTCACGCGAAACGGTTAAAGCTCGATTGGAGGTATACCGCCCCCTCCTCGCGTCGATAAATATACTTTATCCCGGTTCCAGTGCGTTAGATCTAGGGTGTGGTCGAGGTGAGTGGTTGGAACTGCTCCAAGAATCAGGCTTTAGCCCACTCGGCATTGATCAAGATGAAGGTATGCTTTCTGCCTGTATTGAGCACGGGTTGCCTACTAAAAATGGGGATGCGCTGGATTATTTAAAGAATTTAGCCCCTAGCAGTCATGCGATTATTTCAGCACTTCATGTCGTTGAGCATATTAGTTTCGAGAAACTTCAGTCGTTGATTGCTGATGCGCTCAAGGCTCTTTTGCCCGGTGGCCTGCTAATACTCGAAACGCCCAATCCTGAGAATCTTAATGTCGGTGCGCATACTTTCCATCTCGACCCTACACACGTAAAACCGATCCCGCCGAATCTACTTTCATTTTTATGTGAATATCATGGCTTTAGTCGGGTTAAATTATTGAGATTGCAGGCCAGCAGTAATAACGCCATTGCGGGGGCGCCAACACTTATTGATGTTCTTATTGGCTCAAGTGCAGACTATGCCATTATTGCCCAAAAAACGGCAATGGGTTTAACGGAATATGAGTTTAATGCGATTTTATCTGGAAATTCTGGTTTTGACGTGGTTTCAATGGCGTTGCGGTATGAGGATAAAAACATTGCGGCAATATTGGAGGGTAAGGTTTTGCTCCAAACACTTAATGTCACCATCGCCGAACAAAAACAGTTCAATGTTCTTTTGAATCAGTCGATTCAGCGTTTCGATTTTGCGTTGAAAGAGTTTCGCGATAAACAGGTTTGGCGGACGTACCATGATTTAAATGTACCTTGGCACACCCATTTGTATCGGAGTGTGGTTGATATTACGACGTTTCGGAAGGCCCCTGTGTTTGTTCATTTGGGGCGCGCATTAAAGACTCTTGTTTGGGGGCGCGACCAAAGGCCCGACAATTCCATTTCTGCGATTGATAATACACGTCCGACAAATGTCGATCCGGAACCTTTTAATATTAATGAAGGTGAGCGGAGGCCTAAATCTTTGTTTATTGATGTTTCCATTACTTGTCATAATGACTATAAGACAGGAATTCAACGGGTTGTTCGTGCCCTCACGCACGAATTAATGAATTCGACCGAACATGGTTTTACCGTTGTTCCAATATACCAGGCCGGAGACGGTTATTATTGGCACTACAAACAGGCGAATAATTGGTTGCTTGTAAGTACGGAAGGGGCCGCTAGGGCCGTCATAGAAGACACGTTGGTCACTTTTCAGGCTGGTGACGTCTATCTTGTCGCCGACTTGACCGGGGGGTTGGTTGTGCAGGCCGAGCGGGCTGGTTTGTATAATAAACTTCGTGCCGCCAGGGTCTCTGTTGGGTTTATCGCCTATGACATCCTTCCAATTCATTATCCTCATTTTTTCCCCGCTGAGACGCATTCCGCATTTATTGATTGGCTGAAAAGTGCGTCCCGCTCAGCCGATTTCATGATTTGTATCTCGAATACCGTTAAGTGTAATTTGTCGGCTTGGTTTGCTTCGAATGTCCCTCTTGGGGGGGCAGTTCCTCTTCTGGGTTCTTTTCGCCTGGGTTCGGATATTAAGAACTCAATTCCCAGCGCAGGCGTTCCTCCAGATGCCGTTAAGTTTATTGAAAAAATAAAATCTGCGCCTACTTTTATCATGGTCGGGATGCTCGAACCGAGAAAAGGGCACGCCGATATTCTTGCCGCATTCAGTTTACTGTGGGCTAAACGTCATGATATTAATCTTGTTTTTATCGGAAATACCGGGTGGTCGGTTAACTCGCTGATGCTTTCAGTTAAAGCGCATCCCGAGTTGGGGCAGCACTTTCATCACCTCACTAATGTAAGTGATGAATTTCTTGAGTTAATATATTCGAATGCGACTTGTTTAATAGCTGCCTCTTATGATGAAGGCTTTGGGCTTCCTATTGTTGAGGCAGCCCAGAAGAAAATGCCTGTAATTGCGCGAGACATCAGGGTGTTTCGTGAAGTTGCAGGTGACCATGTGCATTATTTCAATAGTAGATCGATCGAAGGTATCGCTTCCTCGATTGAAGACTGGCTTTCGCTTTATTCGATGGGGTGTCACCCAAAGTCTGAAAATTTAAAATGGTTGACGTGGAAAGAGAGCAGCCAAGAACTATTGGCCCAGATCATGTATTTATCGCCGCAGTGTTAATTTAGCCTCATTCTTTGCTGGCTAGCCGTCCCTCATTATTTTCCTCCCCGATTTTCTACCGATGATTCTCAACTCCATCAAAATTAATTAAAATGAAAGCAGTTATTCTCGCCGGCGGTCTCGGCACGCGTATCAGTGAAGAGACGCACCTCAAACCCAAGCCTATGGTCGAAATCGGTGGTCGGCCGATCCTTTGGCATGTGCTCAAGATTTATTCCGCCCACGGAATTAATGATTTTGTTATCTGTGCTGGCTATAAAGGGTACATCATCAAAGAGTACTTCGCTAACTACTTTTTGCACATGTCGGATGTCACCTTTGACATGACGGGTAACACCATGGAGGTTCATCACCGCCGTTCTGATCCTTGGCGGGTTACGATTGTCGATACCGGAGAAAACACCATGACCGGGGGCCGTCTTAAAAGGGTCCGCGACTACCTAGACGAGAAGCCCTTTTGCCTGACTTACGGCGACGGTGTTGGCGACGTCAATATCACCGAACTGATCGCCTTCCACCAGCGCGAAGGTCGTCAAGCCACCTTGACAGGCGTACAGCCCCCGGGGCGGTTTGGAGCACTCAATATCGATGGCCATTCGGTCAACAGTTTTCAAGAAAAGCCTGAGGGGGATGGGAGTTGGATCAACGGGGGTTTTTTTGTGCTCAATCCCGAGGTCATTAATTTGATCGAGGGTGATAGTACCATTTGGGAGCGTCAGCCGCTGGAAGCGCTCGCTCGCCAAAATCAACTCAGCATTCATAAACACTTTGGGTTCTGGCAACCTATGGACACTCTGCGCGATCGGCAGCACTTAGAGGAGCTTTGGTCCTCGGGGCAGGCTCCGTGGAAAACCTGGAAATAAGCACGCCATGTCGTTCGCCCAGATCTATCAAGGTAAGCGGGTATTATTGACCGGCCATACGGGATTTAAAGGCGCATGGTTAGCCGAGTGGCTCATATCGCTTGGCGCCGAGTTAACCGGTTTTGCGCTGCCTCCTCCCACCACGCCATCACTGTTTGATCAACTTGGGCTCAGCTCCCGCCTACGCCACATAGAAGGAGATATTCGTGATTTGCCTGCAGTACAGGCCGCTGTTTATGCTTGTAAGCCCGACTTCGTTTTCCACCTCGCCGCACAACCCTTGGTTCGGCTTTCTTATTCACAGCCTGTCGAAACCTATGCGACCAATGTGATGGGTACGGTAAACATTTTGGAAGCGATACGCTTGGCTGGTTTACCTTGTAGTGTCGTAGCTATCACCACCGATAAATGCTACGAGAACAAAGAGTGGGTCCACAGTTACCGTGAGGAAGATCCCATGGGCGGCCACGACCCCTACAGTTCCTCCAAAGGCGCCGCCGAGTTGGTCATCGCCTCGTACCGTCGCTCCTATTTTTCGTCCCCCGACTCCCCGGTCAAGCTGGCTTCAGCCCGCGCCGGCAACGTGATCGGCGGCGGCGACTGGGCGCTGGACCGCATCGTGCCGGACTGCATCCGTGCCCTCTCCCGCGGCGAAACAATTCCGGTGCGCAACAAGATCGCCACGCGCCCATGGCAGCACGTACTTGAACCCCTCTCCGGCTACCTCTGGCTAGGTGCCTGTTTAAGTAGCTCCCAGCTCTCAGCTTTTAGCTCTCAGCTTCCGGGTGCCTTCAACTTTGGCCCCGCCCTCGCCTCCAACCGCACCGTTGCCGAACTGGTCCAAGAAATCCTCAAACACTGGCCGGGGCAGTGGGATGATCAAAGCGATCCTCACGCCCTTCACGAAGCCAAGCTGCTTAACCTAGCGACAGACAAAGCCCACCATTTCCTCGGTTGGTCACCCGCTTGGTCGTTTGCCGAAACCATAGCCCAAACAGTACGCTGGTACCGTGAGGCCAATGCTGCCCCCACCGATCTCAACGCCCTCACCACGGGCCAGATTGCGGCATACACCAAAGCTGCGAAAACCGCTGGAGTCAGCTGGGCTGTTGACCGCCGCTTCATTCCCTAATTAAACATCCTGTTTTATGAGTATCACCGTCATCAAAGAAGGTAACGTCTTACGCATCCTCAGTTCCTCTGAACCGATTCCGGAAAACACGCCTCTGGAGCTTCAAGTAAAATCTCCCGATGCCTGGGATCTTGCTCAACTCGAATCCGTGTTTAACGAGGACGATGAGGATTGGGGTGATACCTTGGACTCCTTGCGCCTTCCCCCTTTTAAATTTCAACCGCAGAAATAAGTTTCCATGCCCGAATCCCTTGTCAAACCAGGCCAGTTATTTGTTGCCGACTGGCCGTTTACCGATGCCTCCAACGCCAAGAATCGACCCGCCCTAGCGATTTCCGCTGAAGATTCGCGTGGCGACGTTGAGTTACTCATGGTGACCAGTCGTCAATATCACTCCGATTCAGTTCCCATCAACCAAGGGGATTACGTAGATGGCCCGCTACCCCATGATTCCTCCGTACGGGTGGGACGATCCATTCGGGTAAACTTAGATCGTCTCGTCCCCCTGGCAGCTTGCGTAACCCCAGCCTTTCTTGCCAGCGTCCGCAAGCGCATCATCCTCAGCGATACCCGCCACTATTCCGCCCTTGTTCACACAGGCCAACGCCCCGGTGATGATGCCGCCCACGCCCCCTGGGCCCCAGGCCAGACGATTCCCTATGCCGGCCGCGTATTTAGAGCCTGTCCCGAAAGCATAAAAACCTAGCAGTGAACTATTAGCATAAGTTTAATGATGCCTAAAGAGGGGTAATTCCCTGGTTTTGGTCAAAAAAAAGCCGCTATAATCGGCCATGAAGTCAAAACCCGTATCCGCCACCTCGGCCATTGCCCTGCAACGCTGGTTGCTTCCGGCGCTAACGCCAGTCGGTGCCAATAAAGATTACGCCGAGTTTCGCCAGCAATTGGAAGGACTCGACGCGTTGTTGCGTGGCAGCCACTTGGAGACGATGGCGATGGACTTTGCCAAGGCGGGGGCAGGCCAAGCCAGTGTCGCACAACTACGCCAGCGTATGGAGTTTGCGCTCAAAGCGTTACGCTTTGAAGTGTTGCGGGTGCATTTGGGCAACATATCCTTTCGCGAGCTTTCCCGTAGCATTGCCTCAAGTGATTTACTGGCGGATTTTTGCGGTGTTCGCACGCTTGAGGGAATCAAGGGGGCGTCCAAAAGTGTGCTGGAGCGGGCCTCGAAGTTTTTCACCGCCGAACAGGTGCGCTGGATGGGGCAAGTGTTGGTGGAGATGTGCGGCGAGAAGGATCGCGCCACTGAACTCGGGTTGAGCGCGCCGCTGGACATGGATGTTTGCCTCATCGACGGCACGTGCTTGGAGACCAACATCCACTTCCCGGTGGACTGGGTGCTGTTGCGTGATGTGTCCAAGACTTTGCTCAAGGCCATGATTTTAATCCGCCGCGCTGGACTGCTCCACCGTATGCCTGAAGAGCCGGAGTGCTTTGCCAAGCAGATGAACAAGTTGTGCATGTCAATGACCCACGCAGGCCGCCGCAACGACGCCAAGCGCGCGCGTAAACAGATCCTGCGCAAGATGAAGACGCTGTTACGCACGATCGGAGAACATGCCCGCCGCCACCGCGACCTGTTGGCGCAGAAGTATAGCCAAACCCATTACAGCCAACGCCAAACCAAGCGGATAACCACCCGCATCGACGCTATGCTCGGCCAACTGCCCGCCGTCATCAAGCAGGCCCACGAGCGCATCATCGGCGGACGCCCGGTGCCCAACGACCAAAAGATCCTCAGCGTGCATGAACTTGATGTGAACGTACTGGTTCGCGGCAAAGCAGGGAGCCAAGTCGAGTTTGGCAACTCGTTGCTGTTGAGCGAGGCGCTCTCCGGTTTAATCACCGACTGGCAACTCTACCAGGGCGCGGCTCCGGCAGAATGGTGCCAACTCGAGGAAAGCCTGGCGCGGCAGAACCGCTTTGACCTGAGTGCGCCGATTAGCGCGGTCGGCACCGACCGCGGCTTCGCCACCAAAAAAACTTCCGCAATGCTCAAGCAACAAGACGTTTACGATGCGGTATGCCCGCGTGATCCGCACGCGCTCAAGGAGCGTTTGAGCGAAAAACGCTTCGCCCAATTGCAGCGGCGCCGTTCGGCGACCGAAGCGCGCATTGCGATCCTCAAACAACGCCTCGGCGGACGCTTGCGCTGTAAAGGGTTTGCCAACCGCTACCGTTCGGTGGGTTGGAGTGTACTCGGTCACAACCTCTGGCTGGTGTCACGAATCCTTGCCGAGGAAATAACACTTCCGCTGGCCGCTTAATTCAATTTTCCGGCAAAAATGTGAATAACCCTGGGGCTCGCCCCGGCTTTGCCGTACCTTACTACCGCGCTTGGGGGCGGGAAAAATCGATTCGGGCCGCCGTTTAACGTCGCTGGGGTGATTCGTGCCACCTCGTTCGCCCGCAATCCCAATGGACCTCTGCGCACTTTTTAAAAATCCGGAAATTTGGGACAGGCTCTATTTAACCAAGACGAAGTCGAGGCCGCCGTCGGGTCCACGCTTGATTTTTGGCTTACGCTCGGCCCCGAAGGTGAAGCCTTTGAGCGCGAATTAGCTTCTTTGCTAGGCGTTAAATACAGCCTGTTGGTCAACTCCGGCTCCTCGGCCAACTTGGTCGCCCTCGCCGCGCTGACCACCCATAAACTGCCCGCACATAAACGCATACAGCCTGGTGACGAGGTCATTACGGTTGCGGCCGGTTTCCCCACCACAGTCTCGCCCATCCTGCAACTCGGTGCGGTCCCCGTTTTTATTGATAACGATCCGGTCACCGGCAACATCTGCACCGGGCAACTTGAGTCCGCCTACGTCGCAGGAAAAACCAAAGCCGTGATGATCGCCCACGCCTTGGGTAATCCGTTCGATCTAGGTTCGGTCTTGGAGTTCTGCAAAACCCACGACCTTTGGTTAATCGAGGACAATTGCGACGCCCTTGGCTGCACCTATTCGCTGCCCATTGCCCGCGCCAAAGCACTGGGTCTCGATCACCTGCTCAAGCTCGCGGAAGCGAACGGTGAGCTACGAGCTAGTAGCCTAGAGCTACGAGCTAGTAGCCTAGAGCTACGAGCTAGTAGCCTAGAGCTACGAGCTAGTAGCCTAGAGCTACGAGCTAGTAGCCTAGAGCTAGGAGCTAAGAGCTCTGAGATAGGATCTAGCAGCTCCCAGCTCCAAGCTCCCAGCTCAACGCTCACAGCTCACAGCTCCCAGCTTAAAATTCCATTCGTTGAGAATGGCATTTTGACCGCTTACACCGGCAGCTTCGGCGATATCTCCACCCAATCCTTCTACCCCCCGCACCACTTAACCATGGGCGAGGGTGGGGCGGTTAACATCATCAGTAAGCCCCCCTTAAAAACCTACGCGGAAAGCTTCCGCGATTGGGGCCGCGATTGCTGGTGTCCCTCCGGGAAGGACGATACCTGCTGCAAGCGCTTTGGCTGGCAACTTGGTGAACTGCCCAAAGGCTATGACCACAAGTATATCTATAGCCATCTGGGTTATAATTTAAAACCCCTCGACCCCCAGGCTGCCATCGGTCGTCAACAACTCAAAAAGTTACCCTCATTCATCGAAGCGCGTAAGCAAAATTGGGAAACCCTACGTGCCGGTTTGGCCGACCTAGAAGACAGCTTCGACTTTACTTTACCCACCCATGCTACGCGCTGGACGCCCAAAGGTTTCGAGTGGGACGCGACTGGGTGCCGGGTGGACACATCTTGGTTTGGCTTCATGCTCCGGGTCAAACCCACCGCGCCCTTCAGCCACTCAGACTTTGCCCGCCACCTTAACGAAAAAAATATTGGCAACCGTATGTTCTTCGGCGGCAATCTGCTTCGTCAGCCTGTGTTCGTGCAACTTCGCAAGGACCGCCCTGCGGCCATCCGTTTGGTTGGTGCCAATGGTGCGACGATTACCCCGGTCACCAGCGAAACAATTGGAGCGGCTTTCCCCGGCGCCGACGCCATCATGAACGAGGCGATTTTCCTCGGCACTTATCCCGGTCTCACCCCTGCGATGCTTGCCTACGAGATCGAAGTCATTCTCGATTTCGTGAAGTCTAAACGCGCCTGATTAGGGACCGCAGATCAGGTGTACCTCCAGTCATGTCAGTAAAACCACTTCCGCCCGAAGACCTCGCCCACGTGCTTGAGCACACCCGCGAGCTATGGGCGGAAGCACGCGATCGCTCTTTTTTCGTAACAGGTGGTACCGGCTTTTTTGGCATGTGGCTGCTGGAGAGCTTTGCCTATATAAACGACTCACTCGGCTTAAATATGCTCGCCGTGGTGCTCAGCCGCGACCCAGCGGCATTCGCTCGCAAAGCTCCGCACCTGACGAGTCGTTCAGATCTGCGATTTATCCAAGGCGATGTGCGCTCCTTTACGCTTCCGACGGGGCACTTCGACTACATTGTGCACGCTGCCACGGAAGCTAGCGTCAAACTGAACCAAGAGGACCCGCAGGAGATGTTCGACGCGATCATAGGCGGCACCCGCCAAGTGTTGGACTTGGCTGCGCAATGTCGCGTAAAAAAATTCCTGCTCACGAGTTCAGGAGCCGTTTACGGTAAACAGCCCTCAGAAATTACACACGTCTCTGAAGATTATCAAGGCGCCCCAGACCCACTCTTACCCAGTTCAGCTTACGGCGAAGGCAAGCGGGTATCCGAACACCTTTGCGCAGTCCATGCCCGCCAACACGGTTATGCGGTGAAAATCGCCCGCTGCTTTGCCTTCGTCGGCCCCCATCTACCGCTCGACAGTCATTTCGCGATCGGCAACTTCATCCGCGATGCGCTGCGAGACCACCCAATTCAGATCGCTGGGGATGGCACTCCCATGCGCAGTTATCTCTATGCCTCGGACCTAGCGATATGGTTGTGGACACTCTTGTTCCGCGCCCCCTCGGCTCGCGCTTATAATGTAGGCTCAGCAGACGACCTGAGTATCAAACAACTCGCTTCATTGGTAGCGACGACTTTGAGTGGTGGGGGGGCAGTTACCATTGCACGACAGGCGACACCTAATGCGCCCGTTTCCAGGTATGTGCCCGCTGCTAACCGCGCCCAAGAGGAACTCGGGTTAGTTGCAAGGGTTAGCCTACCTGCAGCTCTGCAACGTACTGCTGCTTGGCTTCAAGATCCTTTACCTGCCTGATTCTTAATTTTAACACCGATCTCGAGAGTTGATTGAAATACCGTGCTCAGGCTAAATTGATTTCAAAAAAGCCTTCACTCATACGACCATGACATCCAATAAGCTAAAAGTGGCGATACTAGGCACCGGCAATATCGGCACGGATCTTCTCATGAAGATCCACCGGTCGCCCGTTCTTGAATGCCGCATATTTGCCGGTCGAAACCTAGCTTCACCCGGTATGACCAAAGCGAGTCTTCTGGGTGTCGCCGTCACTGCCAAAGGAGTTGAAAGTATTCTCGAATTAAAAAATGAAATCGCTTTAGTCTTTGATGCCACAAGCGCAGAGGATCATTTTAAGCACGCCCCTCTCTTTGAAAAAGCGGGTATTGTCGCGGTAGATTTGACCCCCGCTAAGGTGGGACAAATGTGCGTGCCAGCTGTTAATTTAGATGCATGTCTGAATCTGCCAAATGTGAACATGATCACTTGCGGTGGCCAGGCCTCGATACCCTTGGCCTACGCCATAGCCCAAGCCAATAAACAGGTGGAGTACATAGAAACCGTTTCCAGTATAGCCTCGCGCAGCGCTGGGCCGGCAACACGCATCAACCTCGACGAATATCTATATACTACAGAAACCGGCTTGGCCCTGTTTTCGAGTTGTAAGCACACCAAAGCGATTATAAATCTTAACCCGGCCCAGCCCTGTGTTCACATGCAGACCACGGTGATGGCCAAAATCACCAACCCTGATTTGGCGAAAACCCGCGAAAAAATAGCCGAGGTGGTCACATTAATTAAACAATATGTGCCGGGGTATCAATTGATCCTCGAGCCCATCATAGAAAACGGTCGCTTGATTACCATGGTGCGGGTTGACGGACTGGGTGATTATTTGCCCAAATATGCGGGTAATCTTGATATTATTAATTGTGCAGCCGTGGCTTTTGCCGAAGCCTATGCCCGCCGCCGTAACGCTTAATCCCGCAACTATGGAAACTAAACCCTTCATCACCGTTTGTGATGCAACCTTACGCGACGGATCACACGCCTACAGTCACCAAATTACAATTGAGCAAGTAACGGCATATGCCACCGCCGCCGAGGCAGCCGGTTTCTCATTTCTGGAAGTTGGCCATGGCAATGGCTTAGGCGCGTCTTCACTCCAGGTCG
Organism: Opitutus sp.; assembly: GCA_024998815.1. Lineage (NCBI taxonomy): Bacteria > Pseudomonadati > Verrucomicrobiota > Opitutia > Opitutales > Opitutaceae > Opitutus > Opitutus sp. The sequence goes on along the minus strand of JACEUQ010000001.1, from coordinate 804,689 downwards.
GCGAGAGTCTCGTGCCTGAAGACGAAATGCTGCGTGCTGCCAAAAAGTGCCTTAACAGAACCAAGTTAAGCGTCCACGTGATCCCGGGCTTTGCCACCATCAAACGCGAGATCGTCAATGCATTGGAATCCGGCGTGGACCTGTTTCGTATTGGCTGCCACTGCACTGAGGCCGATATTTCACAACGCCACATCGGTTACGTACGGGCAGCAGGCCGCGAAGTGTGGGGAGTGCTCATGATGAGCCATATGGCTTCGGCCGATGTACTCCTTGAAGAATCGAAAAAAATGCAGTCCTACGGAGCTCAGGGCATAGTGCTCATGGACTCCGCTGGTGCCTATCTACCCAAAGAGGTATCAGAAAAGATTGGTTTACTCGCATCCAAACTAGAAGTCCCAATAGGCTTTCACGCCCATAACAATCTCGGTTTAAGCATAGCTAATTCACTTGCCGCCCTTGAGGCTGGAGCCCGCATCATCGACGGCACAGCCAAAGGATTCGGCGCAGGTGCGGGCAACGCTCCGCTAGAAATGCTGGCTGCTGTTTTAACGCAACAAGGTTACACGACCTCGGTGGATCTCTATAAAGCCCTTGATGCAGCCGAGTTGGCCGGGGAATTATTTGCCGGCTCATTGCCCGATTCAACCGGCATCACCATTGTGAGTGGATTAGCAGGGGTCTTTTCTGGCTTCGCCAAACCCGTGCAGCGTGCCGCCAAACAAATGGCGGTTGATCCCCGTGACGTATTTTTCGAGCTCGGTAAACGTAAGGTAGTCGGTGGCCAGGAGGACCTTATTATCGAGGTTGCGGCCGAGTTGGCTCGTCGCAAATCAACCCAACCCCAGTTATAACGCCATGAATCGCGCCCTAGCCCTAGTTCGATCCGATGCAGAAGCCGTAGTCGGCGGCCGCACCCAAATTCTTGATTCCCTGCGAGGCCAACACCTTTTTATTTCAGGTGGCACGGGCTTTCTCGGCACATGGTTGCTGGAATTAATCAAAGTGCTCAATGAGCGCCATTCCTTTGGTCTGCGAGTTACAGTTTACAGTCGTCATGCCCGTTCGTTCGCAGCCAAATTACCTCACCTAGGACAAATGGACGGAGTACGCTTTGAGGAAGGCGACATCCGTTATTTCACCGAACTACCTAGAGATGTACGCTACATAATTCATGCCGCCGCACTAACAGATCGCCGGCTACTTGCCTCCCAACCCAGCGCGGTAGCGGAGGTTAACAGCATTGGGATCCAGCGGTTGCTGAAAGCCGCCAACTTACTGGAAGACCTCCATAAATTTGTCCTGCTCAGTTCCGGACTAGTTTACGGTGCTCAACCGTGGGACCTCCCTAGTATCAATGAAAGTTTTGCTGGCCCCATGCGTTGCGACGATGTCAATGCAGTCTACGCCGAGTCTAAGCGATTTTCGGAAGTCGTGGCGCAAAGTTCCATAAGCGAAACGAAGCTGCCTATAGTTACGTTACGACCATTCGCATTTGTTGGGCCGTATCAATCCCTGCAATTACCCTGGGCGGTAACGGATTTCATCCGAGACAGTTTTACTGGTGGCCCGATTCGTATTATGGGTGATGGCACCACCGTACGCAGTCTTATGTACGCCAGTGATTACGCATTTTGGGTATTGGCCGCCTTGGCCAAAGGGCGCCCACGTGAAACCTATAACATTGGTAGCGCTGAACCCGTGGACTTGGCTTCATTGGCTAAAATGATAACTCAGTCATTTAATCCCAGCCCAGAAATACGCACCGGTTTGGGTCAAAAGGGACACGAGCGAAATCGTCTCATTCCGGATATCGGTAAGGCAAAACGAGACCTCAATCTTGAGGTCACCGTGCCACTCGCTGAGGCAATACAACGCACCATCAATTGGAATCGTTACACTCAATCTTCATGAAAACCAAAGTCAGCGACCTTATCGTACGTTTTTTTGAGCAGAAAGGCGTTAAGCATGCCTTCGGCATCATAGGCTCAGCGAATGCCCATATCTTTGATTCAATTTTTTATAATTCCTCCATTGAAATGGTCTGCAATCATCACGAGCAGGCCTGTACGATGGCAGTGCAGACGTATTGGAAAATTACTGGTGTTCCTACATTTGCACTCGTAACTGCCGGTGCCGGTTCAAGCAACGCAATAACAGGGGTTTTGTCGGCTTGGGCCGATTCAATTCCTTGCATTGTGATTTCTGGGCAAGAAAACGCTCGTTACATTCCGCCTGACCACGATCTACGTATGTATGGGATTCAGGGTTATGACAGCCCATTTGCTGTCAGCAAGATGACCAAATACGGCGCAACGCTGCTGCAACCCGAGCAAATACTCTACGAGTTGGAGAAGGCCTGGCATTACGCAACGAGCGGTAGACCTGGTCCCTGTTGGCTGGATCTTCCCATGAGCTTGCAGGCAGCAATGGTCGAGGAGGACACCTTGCCCCACTACGAACCCGAAACAGCCCTACCTGCACTTGGAGGCAATAAACTGCAAGGGGACGCGCTCTCCATTGCGGTAAACACAACGCTAGAACATCTTCGTGCAGGCCGCAGGCCGCTTCTATGGCTCGGCGTAGGTATTCGTATGTCCGGTGCCGCCACGCAGGTCGCTCGTCTTGTTGAGTCACTCGGTCTCCCCGTTTTGGTGACTTGGTCGGCAATTGATCTTTTGCCTTCGGGCCACCCACTGGTTATGGGAAGCGCGGGTGTTTACGGACAGCGCGCCGCTAATTTCATTCTGCAAAGTTGCGACTGCCTCGTCACGATTGGAACCCGAATGGCCATCCCCCAAGTCGGGTATGATATCTCGGAACTAGCACGTGCGGCAAAGGATATAACCGTAGTGGATATTGATCCAACTGAGCTTAAAAAATATCCGCAGCGCTTTAATCACCCTATATGCGCAGATGCAGGGGACTTTATTGCAGAAATGCTCAAGCAGGTCGCCTGCATGCCGCTACCAGATAAAGCGGAATGGGTTGGCTGGTGCAGCCAAGTCAAGAAACGCTTCCCGTGGATTGGCCCAGAACACGATGATAAGGCGGGATTTATAAATTCATACCGGTTCTTGGACAAGTTGGCGGGTTTGATGAAGCCAGACCAGATAGTAGTTACCGACATGGGCACCGCGCTGCTGAGTGGTCACCAAGCCCTTCCTATTACCCCCCCGCAACGGCTACTTACTTCCCAAGGTTTAGGCGAAATGGGTTTTGGCCTACCAGGCGCGATTGGTGCCTCCATTGCCCGAAATCGTGGCGAGGTGCTTTGCTTAAATTGTGACGGAGGTCTAATGATGAACCTTCAAGAACTGCAGACCGTAGTTCACTATCGATTGCCGATTAAGCTGATCATATTTAATAATGATGGGTATCTTATGATCAAACACACCCAGAAGGCAGTGCTAAAGGGTCGCTACGCAGGAACCGATAAAAAAACAGGGGTATCCTGCCCCGATTATAGTAAAGTGGCCAAAGCCTTTGATATTCCTGCTTATCAAATTCGCACATGGGCGGACTTTGATCGCGAAATCCCCAAGGTGCAAGCGCATGAGGGGCCGGTCATCTGTGAGGTATTCATGCACCCCGAACAATTTTTTCACCCCAAGCTTGGAGTTGCGGTGCAACCTGATGGTACGCTCATTTCGCCTCCACTCGAGGACTTGTCCCCGTTTTTGCCGCGCTCGGTATTAGCAGAAAATATACAGGTGCCGATTCTGCAGAAATCAGAAATGATTAAGCTTTAACGGACCGTCCATTATCAGCCGCATTAGATTCACAAAGAATTACTGAAAGAGAATCGGAGTTTATTACATGAACGATCAAAAGAAATTAGTAAGCTTGTTAGTGCCTGCGTATAATGAGGAGGGAAACATTCCAAGTGTAATCGAGCGACTGACTAAGCAGGCGCTCAATCTTGGGCACTTGTATGACTTTGAGTTCCTGGTGATGGACAATTGCAGCACTGATCGGACACGAGAACTTGTTTTAGCTCAGTGTAAAATCGATCCGCGATGGAAATTTCTGCGCTATTCCCGTAATTTTGGTGCGGAAGCCTCAGTACTTGCAGGTTTTGACCACGTTAAGGGTGATGCGGCCATAATCATATTCTCCGACCTGCAAGACCCGCCTGAAAACATTCCTATCATGCTGGAAAAGTGGCATGCAGGTGCTGAGGTTGTCTACGGTGTAATTAACGAAAGAAATGATTCAAATCCCTTGAAAACAATCGGGGCTAAAATTGCGTACTTTCTTATACATAGACTAACTGAATCAAAAATTCCGCCTAACGCTACAGATTTTAGATTATTGGACAGGAAAGTGGTGGATGCCCTGAAAACTTTGCGGGAGCCCGATCGGTATTTTCGTGGGCTGGTTCATTGGGTTGGGTTCAAACAGGATTCATTTGTGTATGATCGGCATAAGAGAGTGGCAGGCAAATCAAACGCGGGTATTTTATATTGTATTAAATTTGCACTCCATGCTATCACTTGCTTCTCCTCCAAACCCATGCATTTGAGCATGTTCTTTGGATTGGGTTTAACCAGCTTTTCGATTTTGGGCTCTATTGTATATGCGGCCCTCTATTTTATAAGACCCAGTTTCTTGAATGCGCCCCCGCCTGGTATTACAACCCTGATTATTCTAGCGCTTTTTCTGGTGGGATTAAATTCCTTGTTCCTTGGTATAATTGGGGAGTACGTGGGGCGAATTTATCGACAAGGCAAAAATCGCCCCCTTTATATCATTGCAGAAACCATGAACTTATCATGATTCTCAAGAAGTTTTATTCGATTAAAATAATCTGATAAAGACTTAAACGGGCGGTCCACATGCAATGGCTTTGCGCTGTAGTGAAAACAGCGAAATCGTCCCCTCCAAATGGCAAAACATTTCAGCCTCTATCGATTGCTATTGGGGACTTGATTAGACAGTTCTAAATAATGTTTTTCGCTTTACGGCTTAAATAATTCAAGCGCGAAAATGCTGATTTGAGGTCAACCGTTTCAAACTTAGAGAATGCCTGGCCCCGCAAAACAATAAATTGAATTTAATGAGAAACAAGACAATCAGCCGAATTAAGCAAAATGAGAAAAAAATCTCAGGCATTTTATTGGGAATAAGCATACTATTTATATGGGCTTGGATCTTTAATTTGCTGAAAATCCACGCATGGGCTGTGCCCCTGGGTTACCAAGGTGATGCTTGGTTTAGTTTCGGCATAGCAAAAGCCTACATGGATGGAATCATAGATCCCTTTTTATTTAAGTTTATTCCGACACTAAATGCTCCATTTACAGCAAGTTGGAACGACTATCCAATTACCGAAGATTTTATTTTTGCAGCAATCGGTTGGCTGGGTAGAATTATAGGTATTTTTGCTGCGGCAAATTTGGTGCTCGCATTGGCCCATGTTTTGGCGGGACTCTCCTTTTGGTTTGTTTGCCGTGAATTGAAATATAGCCCCATTCTTTCATTGGCGGGTGGTTTGGCTTTTGCATTTTGTCCATATATTTTCGCGCGTGGACTGGGACACATTACCCTTACATATGCCTGGCATATACCGCTACTCGTCATGGTTTCAGGTTGGTCATACTCGAAGGACTGCACCGTAATATACTCAAGAAAATTCTGGCTGTCAGCGATTAGTGCCGCTGCCTGCGGCGTGCTAAATCCGTATTACACGGGGATGTTCATTCAGTTATTGATTTTCTCCATCATTTTCCATGCAAGCAGAAGGAATTATAAAAATGCGATAACACCAGCTATCATAATAGCAATATCCATATTGGCATTCCTATCAATGAATGCCAATACAATGATTTTTTCACGGTTAAATGGGGCAAATGTACAATTCGCAGGACGAAATCTTGCGGCACTTGAAGTTTATGGTTTAAAAATTCCAGAATTATTGCTTCCAGCCGGCTATCACCCCTGGCACTGGTTCATGCGTTTTGCACAGGGAAATTACTATATTCCTTCCTACGTTAAAGGAGAACTTTGGAGTCCGTTTCTTGGCTTAGTTGGAATAGCAGCCGCAGCCTTAATGGTTTCGGTTTCATTACGCCATTTTTTTAGCGGGAAAATAAAACTTATCTCTGTTCACTTTTGGCACGTCCTGTGGATATTGCTGTATTCACTTATAGGGGGTGTCAATCTAGTAATCGGAGTGCTGGGCTTTTCCCTATTTCGCGCCACCAATCGTTACAGCATATTTATATTAGTTGTAGTTTTATTGTTTCTCATAAGGTTTTTGACGAAACAATGCAATAGATTATGGACTGCCTTTTTTGCGGTTTTGATTGTGGCTGTTGCACTAGGAGAGCAATACGCTCCCTATAGAGGGCCGAAAACAGGGGTGAACACTATCGAAGTGGAGGTTAATTCGGACCGTGAATTTGCACAATCAATCGAGCGCCAGTTGCCAAATAGTCGTGTCTTCCAACTTCCTGTAGCTGGGTTCCCTGAAGTTGGGCCCATCAATAAAATGTGTGATTATGAACACTTTAGGCCATTTCTTTACACTAAAACGCTTCACTATTCTTATGGCGGTGAAAGAGGTCGAGGCGACAATGACTGGCAGGCAGAAACAGCAAAACTCCCCCCAAGTCAGATGGCTGAACAACTGGAGTCCATGGGATTTAGTGTGATCATGATAAATAAAAAGGGGTTTTTAGACTCAGGGGAAACTATAATAAAAAATTTAACCGAAAGCGGCCACTCAATAATTGCAGACAGCAGGGACCTGATTGCCATTAAATTAAGTCCCAATTCCTTGATTCGCCTCCCCATGATTGCCTTTGGCTCAGGATGGTCACCCGATGAAGGTACTCACAGGTGGTCTGAGGCATGCCGCGTGCCGATCAGTCTATCAACATTCGACATAAAACCCACGTCCTATAAAATTAATTTTTCACTTTCAGCATTAACGCCTCGAGTTATCAGGGTGATGCTCAACGGAGAGCTAATGACTACCATAACCATTAAATCTCCCGGAGAAGTCATTGCCTACGAGACTCCAATCACACTTAAATCAGGAAAAACAAAACTAATACTTGAAACCGACGCCAAGGCTATCAACCCAGGAAACGGAGATCCGCGTAAACTATCCATTAAATTAATTGGGTTTAAGATTACAGCAGAATCGAAATAAGCTCAGCTTAAAAGCATAAGTACGCCGAATATTATCGGTACGCAAGCACCTCACACCCAACCGGAGTCATGAAAAAAAAACACGAAAAAATAGCACTGACGATTCTGCTAATTTGGGTGCTCTACAACATCATCGTCCTACTAAAAACCGGATTTATCGGCGATGACGCCTACAATTCACAAATTGTAGGATCATCTATCCAAAAGGGAGTCTCTGTAAATCAAGCGATCATGACTGAAGTCCAAGCATGGACGAAAGAACAAGGCCGTTTTACTGCATTAGGATGGTACATGTCATACGGAACATACTGCGTAACCCAAAACCCGATAATCGTAAAATCCGTAAACATACTATTAATTCTAAGCGGAGTCACACTCTTTTACTTTTTCTCTAAACGAGAAACCGGATCTCAGCTTTTAGCACTGCTGGCCTGCTTCACCCTCCCCATATTGTTTCAATTCCGCCAGTGGCATGACCCGATACTCTTCTTCACATTCTTAATTCCCACTTGCTTTGCGCTTATCATTGGAGCCCTAGTTCTCTTCCAAAAATACCTTGATAACGGAAGAACTCGATACCTTGTTGCAGCATCAGTTATCCACTTACTGGCCCTGCAAATTTACGAGATCACCCTCTTCTTATTTATTCTATTTATAGCCATCGCCATTGCACGTGGACGCAAATTAATAAATGCAATTGTCGTGAGCTTGCCATTCACCCTCGCAAGCCTATCACTAATAGGCGCTTCCCTCATTATAAGGCACTCCGCAAAAGAAGGAACCACACCGCAAGCACTTTATTCAGGAACCGAACTCAACCTACATGTCGGTAAATTTATACATGCGCTTATCATTCAGGTTTATTCCACATTCCCCCTGAGTTTCTTTTTCTTCAACACTGCTCACCTCAAATCGCTATACCAGCCAATAGACCTAATAGCGTTAGCACTATTCTGGGCTGGCACTGCATACTTGATACACCAAATCGGCCGCGGTAAAACAGACCTAAAATACAAAAGCTGGATGATATGTGGATCCATCATGCTAATTATTCCAGCAGCACTGAGCAGTGTTTCAGGCCACCAAGCTGAAATCATCCAAGCTGGGCCTGGTTTTGGGTACATAACAGTCTACATGCAATATTTCGGCTTAGCCGCTATAGCAGTCGGAACACTATACTTGATTGTCATTAAAATCAAGCCACGCCACCTAACTTTGTTGGCAATTACACTAAGTGGCGCACTTACAGTTATGGCGGGACTAAATCTCGGACTCAACCGCGCCGTTGCACTTAACACAAATGCAACGTTCAAGTATCCCTCCGAGCTACTAAAAGCAGCCCTACACAAAGGCTTGTTAAGTGAAATCCCTGACAGGGCACTCTTAATACGTGCCATGCAAGTCCCCTCTGATTACACGACCTTCTACACACCCCATACCGGCAAGGTATATGACGTGTGCGAGATCACCGATCCAGCGGCTTATGCCGCCGGTATATCCAAAATTGAAATTTCAGCTAAAAGTAAGCGCTCGTCCCTGGGTATAGAAGTCATAGAACTAGGCAACCAAAGTGCATGGATATCATCGTACAACATTTCAATTAAAACCGGAGACAATGGGCGTGTCTTCCTAAGTAGAATAAATCGCATTATCCAAAGCACGGGCCCGCAAAAACCACTTCAAGTTATCGTCAGTGAAGTGAAAATGTATGACCTTAGGTCCGACACAATTAAATTGTATGAATTTAATGAACGCCCCATTGACTTCATGAAGATCTTGTCGATTCAAACACTCGATATATCAAAAATAAAACCACTCGACGACGATTTCTATAAAGCCGGGGAAGTGGAAGTCGTATGGTCTGGGGGGATTTTCCAGAAAGAAGGTAATGCGCAAAGCAACGTCCGCTGGTCTTCAGGGAATTTCACCCTGAAGCTCTATAATTTATCGGATCAACCTAAGTCCGCATCAATTTCCATGGAGTTAGCCACACCAGGAGCTAACGCACCCCACCTCGTAATCAACGTTAATGGTGAAACCGAAGAATTAAAACTTAATAGTGCGCTCCAAAAAACTATTAAAAATATCCGACTTCAACCCGGAATAACTGAAATCCTGTTCAAATCAGATAGCTTGCCGATACCAAACGGAGATCCACGAAAAATTGTCTTTGGGGTATATAACCTTAATATAACACATCAATAAACTTAAATTGGGCGGGAAGCAAGAAGGGCCGGAACCACAGCATGCCCCCACCCAATTTGACCCAGTCGAAATGGCTTACAGATTCTAAAATACACACTAGGGAGCACGCCTGAAGCCCATTAATTTTCGCAGCCGAACTTAAGATCGTCCACAAATTCATGTATAAAAAAACGGCCATCATTACTGGTATTTCAGGACAAGACGGTGCATATCTCGCTAGGCTCCTCTTAAATAAAAACTACAAAATTTACGGCACATATAGACGAACAAGCTCCGTTAATTTTTGGCGGATTGAGGAACTCGGGATCGCCCAACACCCCGATTTACACCTAGTGGAGTTTGATCTCACTGATCTGGGGACTTGCATCCGCCTACTTCAGAATACCGGGGCAACCGAAATCTATAATTTAGCCGCACAGAGCTTTGTCGGCGTTTCGTTTGATCAACCTCAAACCACCGCTCAGATTACTGCCGTTGGAGCACTCAATCTACTTGAATCCATCCGCACCGTAAATACTCAGATCCGTTTTTATCAGGCATCCACTTCCGAAATGTTCGGTAAGGTACAGGCAATTCCTCAGGTTGAGGAGACTCCCTTTTGGCCAAGAAGTCCCTACGGTGTGGCCAAGCTTTACGCCCACTGGATCACGATTAACTATCGCGAATCCTACGATATTTTTGGCTGTAGCGGGATTTTGTTTAATCATGAATCCCCTTTACGAGGTCGCGAGTTTGTAACTCGTAAAATTACCGACTCAGTTGCCAAAATAAAATTGGGTAAGCTTGATGTACTTGAGCTAGGCAACATCGACGCCAAGCGGGATTGGGGCTTTGCTGAAGAGTATGTCGAAGGCATGTGGCGCATGTTACAGGCAGATGCACCCGATACCTTTGTCCTCGCCACCAATCGTACCGAGACGGTACGCGACTTCGTGATCATGGCGTTTAAGGCCGTTGGTCTCGAACTAGTATGGAAGGGGCACGCCGAGCAAGAAATTGCTGAAGATGCAGCCACGGGTAAGCTCGTGTTGCGAATCAACCCCAAGTTCTACCGCCCGGCCGAAGTCGAGTTGTTAATTGGCAATCCAGCCAAAGCCAAAAAAGTCCTCGGCTGGGAGCCTAAGACTACCCTTGAAGAACTTTGTCAAATGATGGTGGCTTCCGACTTACGTCGGAATGAGCTAGGTTTTTCGTTCTAGGAAACAAAAACCTTCAGCTAGGAGCTATGAGCTTGGAGCCTTCGGTCAGAAGCTTTCAGCTAATCGCTCACAGCTAATTCAGCCTCAAACACCTGCCTCGACACAACCTCTGAAGCTCCCAGCTCTTAGCTACTAGCTCATCGCTCATTCCCATGCCCACTCCAATCGCTTTTATCACAGGAATCACCGGCCAAGACGGCTCATACCTCGCCGACCTTCTTTTATCTAAAGATTACATCGTCCACGGTCTCGTTCATCGACCTGATTCGGTCGGCAGCAGCAATATTCGCCACCTCGTTTCTGATCCGGTGATCATGGGCAAACGTCTTTTTTTGCACAACGGTTCATTTGAGGACGCCACTCATCTCCGCCGTGTAATTAGTCGCGCCAAACCAACGGAGTTTTACCATCTTGCCGGCCAATCCAGTCCCCGCATCAGCCTAGAGCTTCCAGAAGCCACGGTTGAAAGCGTGGGTATGGCAACGCTCCGTTTATTGGAAATCCTTCGCGATCTTGATAGTCCAACTAAATTTCTCTATGCCTCCAGCAGTGAGGTGTTCGGTTCCCCATCATACTCTCCCCAGGACGAACTCACTCCCCTTAATCCGACGACGCCCTACGGTGCGGCTAAGGCGTTTTCGCAGCAGATGGCCCGCATTTATCGCATCGCCTATAAACTGCCCACATGTTCGGTTATTTTATATAATCACGAATCACCTCGGCGGGGTGGACACTTTGTGACCATGAAGGTTGCCCGGGCTGCGGCACGGATCAAAAAAGGCCTGCAAAAGGACTTGGAGTTAGGCAGTCTGAGTGGCTTGCGTGATTGGGGATGGGCGCCGGATTATGTCCGGGGTATGTGGCTTATGCTCCAAGCCGACACGGTCGATGATTTTATTCTGGCCACGGGAAAACTGCATAGCGTTGAAGAATTGGTTCAGCAGGCCTTTGCCAGTTTGGGGCTTAATTGGCGCGACCATGTTAAGTTTGACCCGAACTTGGTTACAACGGTGGAGCCAATCTCTCCCTGTGGAAATCCTAGCAAAGCTCAACGGCTGCTCGGCTGGCAAAACACCGTGAAGTTCGAAGAGATGGTTGAGCGCTTGGTGAAATCCGAAGCGGATAAGTTGGTTTGAATGAGCTTGGAGCTGTGAGCTAGGCGCTGTGAGCGTTGAGCTTAGCACTTAAATCAGGGAGCTTGGAAGCTACAATCTGAGAACCCTTTGGCCGTGGACTGCCAACACGACACATGCTTTCCGCTCTAGGGTTGGCCTTCCTGGCCAATTAATCCCTAAAGCTATTTAGTATTCGCTCTAAGTTCCTAACTCCTATCGCTTTTTCATGAAAATCCTCAGCCCGAAAAATTTTGGGGTCTATCGGGCTAGTGAGTTTGTTGAACTTTGTGTTCAATTCGTGATTCCCCTCACTGAATTGCCTCCCAAGGCGCTCTACGCCCGTGTGGGTGACCGCATCATTCCCCTTGAGGTGGCCCCTGATGGGCATTGCACCAGTGCCCATGGTTTTAAAGCAACGGCTCAATATCGACTTGGTTTTGGACTTAAGCGATTCGTGTTTGTAGCCTTTGACGATACCGGTATTGAGACGGTGATCGGCATTCGCTATATAATCGTCCGGAATGAGGATATTGGCCCGCGGGTCAGCATACCGCGGAACGCGAAAAACCTTCCGAATGGAATCAATGTCATTGGTTCGCTCAACTATGAGTTCGGGTTGGGCGAGGCTGCGCGCGGGATGGTCCAGGCAGTGCAACGTACTGGTATACCTAATGCCGCCATTTTAGCGCCAATGGTTAGGAATTCAGTCAAGTGCAACGATTTCGACTACACACGAATCGGCCGAGCACTGGAATATAAAATTAATTTATTTAATCTGAACGCGCCAGATATGTCGCTTGTCCGCAAGCGGTGGTCGCGAGTTTTTAGTAATGGTCAGTACAATATTGGATATTGGTACTATGAGTTGCCTCGGTTGCCGGTTTCTTGGTGTGAAGGGTTTAATGGCCTTAAAGAGGTTTGGGTTGCTAGTCGGTTTGTTTATGATGCGGTTCATGCGGTTTCACCAATCCCCGTTTATATCATTCCGCCCGTTGTTTCCGTAGTCGCTCCCGGCGTAGTCACTCAAAGTGAGTTTGGTCTGCCCGTTGATAAATTATGTGTTTTGTCTGTTTTTGATCTGAATTCATATCGACAGCGGAAAAACCCTGAGGCCGCAATCGCGGCGTTCAAACTCGCGCATAAGAAAAATAAAGATCTGCATTTGGTGTTAAAAGTTAACAATGCTGTTCGGAACCCGCAGGCACATAAAATCCTTCAAGAACATTTAGTAGGGTTAGAGGCCGTCACATTAATTACAGATGTACTACCTCGTGCCACCCTAACGAGGCTGCAGGCCACTTGTGATGTTTTTATTTCATTGCATCGTTCGGAGGGCTTTGGGCTTAACTTGGCGGAGTGTATGGCGCTGGGGAAGCCGATCATAGCTACGAATTGGTCGGCCAATGTGGACTATATGAATTCTGAGAACTCCTGCCCTGTGAATTACACGTTGGTGGAGTTGGTGGAGACAATCGGACCTTACGAAAAAGGACAGGTGTGGGCGGAGCCGAGAGTTGAACATGCTGCTGAGTATATAGTGGCTTTGGCGGCCAATCCCAAACTGCGGTCTGAAATAGGTGGGGCGGCTAAGGCGACGATTGAGGCATTGTATTCGCCAACAGCAGTCGCGTCGGCGATCAAACGGAGGTATGAAGCAATAGCAGGTCGTTTGTAGTTTTTAATACGCTTTGAAATTAGCCCGCTAAAATTGAATTTATATAAAACTTTGATGTTTGATGTGAATTGTGGTGTTACGCAATGGGGACTCGGCTTGGGCGGCGAAGCGGCGGATGGAGCTGGGAGCTAGGAGCTTGGAGCTAGGAGCTGGGAGCTCTGATTGGTGCCCACGAAACACACGAAATGACACGAAAATCGGCAGTAGGAAACCGGAATTTTTAACCGCGAAGTCGATCCATAGGCTAGCGAAGTAGAGCGGTGTTGCCCACGGAATACACTGAATACGCGGACGAATCGGCATCCGGTAGTGAAATGGTTACGCTTGACGTTACCAAAACCACGTTTTAGGTTTCTTATCTCATGATCCTCTCGTTCAGCGACGAACGCGCTGAAGCCATTTTTAATGACTTCAGTTATCCCGGACTTCCTCCCACTATTCTAAAAACAGCACGCCGTAAACTCATTCAATTAAATGCATCCCAGTAGTTGTCGGACCTTCGCATTCCTCCAGGAAATAAACTGGAAGTACTGAAAGGTGACCGTAAGGGGCAATATTCAATTAGAATAAATGACCAATGGCGCATCTGCTTTAATTGGGTCGGGGGTGACTCAACCCAAGTCGAAATCGTAGACTACCATTAATATGAAAAACCTCCCGCTACTTTTTTCTGGAGAAGTTCTTCTTGAGGACTTCCTCAAGCCTGTGGGAATTTCTTCTTACCGCCTAGCCAAGGACATAGGCGTTCCACTCTCAAGAATTTCATCAATTATAAATGGGAAGAGGGGCATCACCGCAGATACCGGGTTGCGGCTTGATCGCTATTTTGGATTATCTGAAGGGTATTGGCTTCGAGTCCAGCTTGCTTGCGACATTCGAGCTGCTAAAAGGAGAATTGCCCGAGAGCTTGATCACATCACCCCCCACGAAGCGATTGCAGCTTAGGCGGGGTTTGAGCTAGTGGAGCTTGGAGCTAGGAGCTAGGAGCTGGGAGCTCTGATTGGTGCCCACGAAACACACGAAATGACACGAAAATCGGCAGTAGGAAACCGGAGTTTTTTTAACCGCGAAGTACGCGAAGGGGCACGAAGATTCGTTTTTTTTAACTTAGCGTGACTTGGCGTTCTTCGCGGTTAACACATGTATTAATTCGGGTTTTTTACCGCGAAGTCGATCCGAAGGCTCGCGAAGTGGAGCAGGTTGCCCACGGAATACACTGAATACACGGAAGAATCGGCAGTTGGATTTTGGCCCACGAAAAACACGAAATGCGGCAGTAGGAAACCGGAGTTTTTTTACCGCGAAGTACGCGAGGGGGCACGAAGTGTGAATGACGAACTAGACTAGGGACGGGCTGATTCAATACTTGGGTTTCCGCTTGACGTAAGTATTTTGGGGTTCACATTGTCCGGAATGATCCAGAGTTTCGCTGACGAAATCACCGAGCAGTTGGCTAATGGGTGTTTCGTCCGCAAACTCCCCGTTGAAATCCAGCGCCAAGCGCTTAAACGACTAAATTTCCTCAAACTCGCTCAGCGACTCGACGATCTCTATATTCCACCCTCCAATCATTTTCATGCGCTCAGCGGCAAAGGTCGCTACGCAATACGGGTAAATAGAGCCTGTCCCAAATTTCCGGATTTTTAAAAAGTGCGCAGAGGTCCATTGGGATTGCGGGCGAACGAGGTGGCACGAATCACCCCAGCGACGTTAAACGGCGGCCCGAATCGATTTTTCCCGCCCCCAAGCGCGGTAGTAAGGTACGGCAAAGCCGGGGCGAGCCCCAGGGTTATTCACATTTTTGCCGGAAAATTGAATTAAGCGGCCAGCGGAAGTGTTATTTCCTCGGCAAGGATTCGTGACACCAGCCAGAGGTTGTGACCGAGTACACTCCAACCCACCGAACGGTAGCGGTTGGCAAACCCTTTACAGCGCAAGCGTCCGCCGAGGCGTTGTTTGAGGATCGCAATGCGCGCTTCGGTCGCCGAACGGCGCCGCTGCAATTGGGCGAAGCGTTTTTCGCTCAAACGCTCCTTGAGCGCGTGCGGATCACGCGGGCATACCGCATCGTAAACGTCTTGTTGCTTGAGCATTGCGGAAGTTTTTTTGGTGGCGAAGCCGCGGTCGGTGCCGACCGCGCTAATCGGCGCACTCAGGTCAAAGCGGTTCTGCCGCGCCAGGCTTTCCTCGAGTTGGCACCATTCTGCCGGAGCCGCGCCCTGGTAGAGTTGCCAGTCGGTGATTAAACCGGAGAGCGCCTCGCTCAACAGCAACGAGTTGCCAAACTCGACTTGGCTCCCTGCTTTGCCGCGAACCAGTACGTTCACATCAAGTTCATGCACGCTGAGGATCTTTTGGTCGTTGGGCACCGGGCGTCCGCCGATGATGCGCTCGTGGGCCTGCTTGATGACGGCGGGCAGTTGGCCGAGCATAGCGTCGATGCGGGTGGTTATCCGCTTGGTTTGGCGTTGGCTGTAATGGGTTTGGCTATACTTCTGCGCCAACAGGTCGCGGTGGCGGCGGGCATGTTCTCCGATCGTGCGTAACAGCGTCTTCATCTTGCGCAGGATCTGTTTACGCGCGCGCTTGGCGTCGTTGCGGCGGCCTGCGTGGGTCATTGACATGCACAACTTGTTCATCTGCTTGGCAAAGCACTCCGGCTCTTCAGGCATACGGTGGAGCAGTCCAGCGCGGCGGATTAAAATCATGGCCTTGAGCAAAGTCTTGGACACATCACGCAACAGCACCCAGTCCACCGGGAAGTGGATGTTGGTCTCCAAGCACGTGCCGTCGATGAGGCAAACATCCATGTCCAGCGGCGCGCTCAACCCGAGTTCAGTGGCGCGATCCTTCTCGCCGCACATCTCCACCAACACTTGCCCCATCCAGCGCACCTGTTCGGCGGTGAAAAACTTCGAGGCCCGCTCCAGCACACTTTTGGACGCCCCCTTGATTCCCTCAAGCGTGCGAACACCGCAAAAATCCGCCAGTAAATCACTTGAGGCAATGCTACGGGAAAGCTCGCGAAAGGATATGTTGCCCAAATGCACCCGCAACACTTCAAAGCGTAACGCTTTGAGCGCAAACTCCATACGCTGGCGTAGTTGTGCGACACTGGCTTGGCCTGCCCCCGCCTTGGCAAAGTCCATCGCCATCGTCTCCAAGTGGCTGCCACGCAACAACGCGTCGAGTCCTTCCAATTGCTGGCGAAACTCGGCGTAATCTTTATTGGCACCGACTGGCGTTAGCGCCGGACGCAACCAGCGTTGCAGGGCAATGGCCGAGGTGGCGGATACGGGTTTTGACTTCATGGCCGATTATAGCGGCTTTTTTTTGACCAAAACCAGGGAATTACCCCTCTTTAGGCATCATTAAACTTATGCTAATAGTTCACTGCTAGGTTTTTATGCTTTCGGGACAGGCTCTAAATATGCAGTGGCGCATCACTTTTATTTGGTCAACCGCCGGTCCCAGCGATGTGCTTTTTGAGGATTATCATTAACTTTCATTTTAATCGACACACTTATTTTATGAACGTAAAAACTCTACGCCCTTGGCATCCGGGGGAAATTATCAAAGAGGATTTTTTGGCTGACTATGGACTCACTCAGTATGCCTTAGCTAAGGCTTTGCATATTCCGCAGAGTCGGCTTTCATCGATTATTAATGGCCGTCGCAGCATCACCGCCGACACTGCGGCAAGGCTGGGGCGTTTTTTTGGGAATAGCGCCCAGTTCTGGCTAGGACTGCAGTCCCTTTATGACCTAGAAACCTTGGAGATGGATAAAATCGAAGCGGAGGTGGAGCCTCTCGCGGTTGCCGCTTAGGGATGGGAGCTGGGAGCGGCGAGCAGGGAGCTGAGAGCTGGGAGCTATGAGCTATGAGCTGGGAGCTTCTGATTTTTGTACCGCGAAGGGCGCGAAGTTACGTGAAGCGGCGCGAAAGGCTCGAACCTACTCACTATTAATCGTTGCGAAAGTCATTGCATAGTATAGCTTAATTGTATAAATTTCGTAATGACCGAAATTAAGACCACAAAATCAGGCGTAAAGATACAGGTGCGTAACGCAAAGAGGAAAATGGCCGTAGATGCAATCCAGTCGGGGGAGGCCATCTCCGATGTTGCCCGCATGCTGAGTATACCACACCGGACACTGTTTAGCTGGCTATCGGCTTATCGGCACGGCGGGCACCACGCGCTACTGGAGTCTGACCGAAGCGGTCGGCCAAGAAAGGTGAATGGGGAAGTGATGGAGTGGCTTTATAAAGCAATAACGCTAGGCGATCCTCGCCAATTTCAACTACCGTTTTGCTTGTGGACGCTAAATATAATTCGGGCCGTATTGAAGAAGGAGCATAAAGTTGAGCTGAGCAAAAGCGGCGTCAGCCGCTTACTCGGACACCTCGGATTAAGCCCGCAACGCCCTATCTATAAAAGCTATAAGAGAAATCCGGATGAAATGAAGTGCTACCTGAATACGACCTTCCCTGGATTAAGGGAATTGGCTCTAAAAACCGGCGCACAGATCTTTTTTGTTGATGAGAGTGCCATTCGCTCCGATTCGCACAGGGGAACAACTTGGGGTAAAATAGGGGAGACTCCAGAAGTAGAGGACAGCGGCGATAGATTCAGCCTAAAGCTGATCAGTGCCGTCAGCCCCCGAGGCGACATGCATTTCACATGCTTTGAGGGCTTTATGAATTCAGCCCGATTTATCGAGTTCCTTAAAAAACTACTTCAAGACGCCGAGTGTCCGATTATCGTGATTGCTGATAATGCAAGCTACCACAATTCAGCTGAGGTAAACAGCTTTGTTGCAACACAAAATGGTGAAATCACCATCGCTAACCTACCACGATACTCACCAGAGGTAAACCCCGATGAACAGGTCTGGAATCACGCCAAGGCTCGACTCTCAAAACTATTTATCATTACTAAAAAAGAATTTAAGCGCTCGATCGTTCAAATAATGAAGGACATAAAGAGCACCTCCATGTTGATAAAATCGTTTTTCCAAATGAAAAACACGAAGTATGCTGCAATTTGAGTCAACTGCCGAAACTTACGCAACGACTAATACCCGCTACTGATTTTTTTAACCGCGAAGTCGATCCATAGGCTCGCGAAGGGGATTGATCTACTCACTACTCGCTACCCACTACTCACTACTGTTTTGGCAACCGCGAAGTCGATCCATAGGCTCGCGAAGTAGATCTCGATAATCCCATTCCTCACTTAGCGAGTCTTTGGCTCATCTTCCCGGTTAAAACGGATTGGTTGCGGTGCTCGCGGATCCCGAATTTATTAACCGCAAATTGCGCACAAACTCGCGAGTAGTGAAGTTATATATCTAGGAGCGTATATTTGCGTCCTTTTGCATCTTTTGCGGTTAACAACTCTGTGGGTTTAAATTTTTAACCACGAAACACACCAAGTACACAAAAGTCGGATTGGTGCCCCACGGAATAATTGGAGCTCCTAGCTCCTAGCTCCTAGCTCTTAGCTCCTAGCTCCTAGCTCTTAGCTCCTAGCTCCTAGCTCTTAGCTCCTAGCTCCTAGCTCTTAGCTCCCAGCTCCTAGCTCCTAGCTCTTAGCTCCCAGCTCCTAGCTCCTAGCTCCTAGCTCTTAGCTCCCAGCTCCTAGCTCTCCCCCTTAATTATTAAAGGACGCGCTGTGACTTTATCGGCGAGACCGTAGCTGCGGGTTCCTGGATAGATTACCCAGAGTTCGTCCAATACTAGGTCGGTTAAAGATATTTCCATCGATCGGGTCAACTTCGGTGCATCGGCGCGCTTAAACTCCACCCCTATCCGTCGACCTTTTTTGATCATTAATAGGTCGAGCTCACTGCCGCTATGAACGGCATAAAAATAGACCTCGTCCGGAGCCTCCGCGCGGATGAGCTCTTCCAGCGCAAAACCTTCCCAGGATGCGCCGGACTTGGGGTGTGTTAATAATTCCATGCCTGTGCCAACCCCCAATAGGGTGTGCAGCAGTCCGGTGTCGCGGAAATACAACTTGGGGGTTTTAACCAGGCGTTTGCCCAAGTTATTGTGCCATGGCAGGAGCCGGCGCACCATAAAAGTTTGCTCCAGGGCATCCAAATAAGCGCGGGCGGTATTCGGGGCCACCCCCAACGAGGCGGCGATTTCGGTCCCATTCCAAATTTGGCCGTGGTAGTGGGCCAACATCAGCCAGAAACGGCGCATCAGGGCGGGTGACAAACCAAAGCCCAGGGCCGCCAAGTCCCGCTCTAGGAAGGTGCCGATAAACTGCTTGCGCCAAACAGTACTGTCTTCGTCGGTCGCCGCTAAAAAGGAGCGGGGGAAGCCTCCGCGTAGCCAAAGGTTTTCTTGTGCTGTGGGGCCGACCTCGCTGAGGTCAAAGCCGCGCATTTCGATGATTTCAACCCGCCCAGCCAGCGACTCGGAGGATTGACGGGCTAATTCCGGCGAAGCGCTGCCTAAAATCAAAAACGTGGCCGGTTGTTCTGAGCGATCGGCCAGCACCCGCAGGACCGGAAACAGCCCCGGTTGGCGCTGGGCTTCATCGATCACCACCAGTCCCTTGAGGTGCCGCAGGGCGGTGAGGGGATTCTCCATCAAGGAAGCGACCACTGGGTCCTCAAGGTCGAAATACTGGGGATGCTCGACGGGGAGAAACCGCCGGGCTAAACTGGTTTTTCCGCATTGGCGTGGCCCTAAAAGCGCGACAATTGGACTCCTCGCTAAGGCCCGTTCTACGGCGTGGTGGTAGCTGGGGCGGTCGATCATGGTTGAAATCATGCAACCATGTTGCGGATTTTCAAGTTAAAATCCATGAGCTATTAGCTTTGAGCAGCATTCGCCTATTTTGTGACCACCTTAAGGCAGCGGACGGTGGTAGCATCATTGAATTCTCGATGTGACACATCGAATTTTCATGGTAAGTGACCGGATTTGTTCCAACACGGGAACACGATATGGAGCTTGGCGCCACCCCAGCGAACCAACCGGAGTTTTTAACCGCGAACTCGATCCATAGGCTCGCGAAGCAGAGAATCTGATTGGGGATTATACTTTGCGAGTCTCTGGTTCGTCTTCGCGGTTAAAGCGGCTTGGTCGTTTTAACCGAGAAAAAGCATTAGAACCACAGATTGCACGGAATCCACAGATTACTAACGAATAAAAGAATCCTAATGCACACCACGGGTCGAATTACATTTTAATGCGTAATAGCATGTAAGTTATTAAATTCGTGCAATCTGTGTAATCCGTGGTTAAATTCTAATGCCGGATTTAGGTTGAATTAGGATTTCAGAGAGTTACCCACGGAATACACGGAATACACTGAATACACGGAAGAATCGGCAGATGGATTTTGGCCCACGAAACACACGAAATGACACGAAAGGCGGAAGTAGGAAAATGGAGTTTTTTAACCGCGAAGTACGCGAAGGGTCACGAAGCTCGATCTGAACGATGGACGCGAATTCCGGAAATTACTTGGCTTTGGCGGCCGCGTAATTGGGGTTCTGTGGATTTATATCCACGCGGCGTTGCTGGGGCATAATGACCAAATCCATATCCTCCATCGGAATGGCACCGAGCAAAACTTCGTCACCCATGACAATTGCACCAACAAAGGCCACTCGGTTCTTAAATGATACCTCAATCGGCCCGACATAGGGCACCATCCGCTTAGATGCATCCGCCAGTTCAACTTCTTTTTTTGACTGCTCCTGAAGGCCTAGTTGTAGTCTAACATGTTCAGGTATAATCAAATAAACTGAACCGGTGTCTGCTAGAGCTTCGACGGTAACGCCCGCAAGTTCGGAGTTCTTCGGATTCCGCAGTGTTAACTTAGCATAGGATGGCCCCATGCGCACAAATTACCTTGCGGTGGAGTGCCGTCAATAGGGTTACTCAATTGAATGAAGGCGTGCTAAGGGTTCAGGCATGCTCATGCCCACGGTTTGCTATGGATTGTTTAGCAGCGAAGGGTGCGAAGTAGCGGTGTTTTGCCCACGGAAAACACTGAATACACGGAAGAAACGGCAGATGGATTTTTGCCCACGACAAACACGAAATTACACGAGATTGAGCTATAAGCTAATAGCTATGAGCTCCTAGCTCTGAACTACCCGCTACTCTTTACTGATTGGTTAACCGCGAAGTCGATCCATAGACTCGCGAAGCGGAGAATCGGATTGGGGATTATAACTTCGCGTAACGATGTTAATTCCTGATCCAGCATTTTGAACCACAAAAAACGCAAAATGTCGCGAAAGTGGGAGCATCAGAATTGAGGTGGTTCGTTTTTGCGTGATTTCGCGACTTTTGCGGTTAACTGGTTTGGTTTATTTGAGCTTGTTGGCTGGGTTTCTTGGTTAACAAGCCTTAACGGCACGCGTTTTAGTTTCGCTGGTTTTCGAACTCGGCCCAGCGGCCGATTAGGGCGGCGGACGCGCACCAGAGTACTAATATAGCCGGGTTGTGGAATTGGAAATCCACCCACGCGTGCGCTGCGGTAATCACCAGCGCCAATATCATAAACATGAGGTGCGGGCGTAGGTGGGCTTTTTGTTTGCGTAGGTGTCGTATCGCAGCTCCCACCATCGCCAGGAGTAGGGCAACACCAATCAGGCCGAGTTCGGCCAGGACTTGTACGTAGTCATTGTGCGCAAATTCCCAGCGCATCTTTAGCTTGGAGTTCCAAGACACATTATAGATGTCCGGGTAGTGGCGTTGATAAACGGGGAAATAGTGGCGGAAACTGCCCGCGCCCCAGCCGGTCACTATATTATCCTTGGCCATTTCGAGGGTCGCCGTGCGCGCTAATACTCGCGTGGCCACGGAGCTGTCTGTCTTACCGTCTTGGATGAGTTTGCCCAGGCGGTTGAAGGATTGGTCGGTGTTGAGGAAATACGCTCCGAGGCCGATAAATAGGGAAAAGCCGAGGCAGAGTAGGGCGGTTACCCAGGGGCTGCGGCCTTCGCCTTCGGTCAGCGTGCACCGAATGACAAAGCCGATGAAGGCTATCAGCATGAAGGCGAGCATCAACAGGGTTCCGGCGCGCGAGAAGCTGAGCAGCACCCCGAGGCCTAGCACCACGGAGCCAAAGGCAAACACCGGGGCGGGACTGGCGCGTTCAAGGCGGCGTTCGGCGCGGGCAAAGTGCCAATACAACAGGCCCACGGCGAGCATCAGCACCAGGTTAAAATAGGCGCCGGCGTGGTTTTTGTAGATGATGGTGGCGAAGAAATTCCCCGCGGTGTTGACGTCTTTAAGTCCCCACAGGACGTACTTGGCGTGGGTGACCCGTTGCAGGATGCCGATGATCGCCAGCAAAACGCCGTTGGCGATGATGATGGTAAAGAGGCGCTGCACGGCGGCCCGGCGTGTGACGCCCACCCATAGCGCACAGGTCAGCAACCACGCCGCGCCGTAGAAGAGGAGTACGCGCCACGGGTTCATGTCTTCGAAGGGGGTCTCCATGCCGGCGGGCAGCCAAGCGATGTGTTCGACGCGTTGCAGCCACCAGGACGTGCCGTCGCGCATGTAGGTCCACGCCGGGTTGAGCGCCTGAATGAGGATGTAGCCGAGCAGCATCAGCCCGAGCCAAAAGAGGGGGAAGCGCACCAGCTTGGGCCACATGATCAGCTTGAAGTCGCCTTGGGGCGCGAGTTCGTCGCGGTAATGGCGGTTGGGCATCGCCACGACGAAGGCCAGGGCGGCCAGCCCCAGGCTGATGAACTGGCTCCAGACGTGCATCGTGCCGAGCGCCCACGGCATAAAACAGAGCAGGCTGCCCGCGATGATAATCAGGGCGTTTTCCAGCGGGTGTAGGGCGGCGCTGGCGCGCATGTCGCCGCGGAACGAGCGCAGGGCGGCGGCTTGATGTCGTGTGTGGGTCGGGTGGAAGGAGCGGGGGAGCGACACGGTGGCGGGCGTTTTTAGGATTAGTAGGTTTTGACGTATTCGAAGCCGTTGGCGTCGCCGAAAACGAGGCGGGCTGCCTCGATCTTGAGGAGGCGCACCTTGAGGCCGCGATCCACCACGTCGTTGATGCGGAAAACTTGGCCGTTGAGCACCACCTTGGGATCGGTGGGCGTCAGGCGGACCACGGAGATGCGCAGGGCGTCAACGAAATCGCTGATTGTGGGGTTTGTTGTGGGGACGGCGGGCGCCGGTGGTGGGGTGGGGCGGGGAGGGGTGAAGCTTGCCGCGGGGGCCACGCCGGTGGGGGCGGCGCCGGGGATGGGCGGCAGCGTAACGGTAACCATTGGCTGGGGCGTTACGGCGGGTACGACCGGTGTGATCGGTGCGGCTTGGGACGGCCCTGCGCCCGGGGCGGCGGTGGCGAGTGCGGCAGGGGGGGAGTTGACTCCCGGCGCGGGCGCGGGCCCAGGCGCGGAAGCGGAGGGCTTGGCGACGACTGCTGCGGGCGGCGTTGCGGGGGGATTTGCAGGGGCGGAAAAATAAAAAAAGCTCACCACTCCGACGGCCAAAAGGCCGAACAGGCCGCCGCCGATCAGGCCGATGAGGGTGCGCGCGGAAAGGGGGGGCGGGCGCTTGGCGATGCGCACCTGCGGTTGGGCGCCGGTGGTGGCGGAGGGCGACGCGGGCGAGGGGGCCGCAGTCAATTCCACCGTGCGCTGGTTTTGCGCCTTTTTTAGGGCTTCATTGATTAGGCTCATGGCTGGGGATGGGCGCGGGGTAGGTGGCGTGGCGGGGCAGATTGGGCGGGGGCGGGGCGGGCAGGCAACTTAACTTGTGCGCGGTGACGAGCCGGGATGGGCATTAATATTTAAAGTGTCGGATAAAACCAATGCAGTTTAGCCGCGAAAGAACGCAGAGAACGCAAAGAACAAGCCCTGTATTTCTATGCGCTCTTTGCGTTCTTTCGCGGCTAAAAAGATCGATGTTAGACGTTGATTTTAAGGGGGCTCGGGATGCGAAACTTGGGGTTTTACCGCCCACTAGCAGGCTTGCGCAATGGGGGCTCATTGCGTGAGGCGGCGGACGTCTTTCTGGGCGCGGCGAACGTCCCACCAGTTGACCTCGTCGGAGTCGCGGATGAAGGCGGCGAGGATGGCCTTGTCGCAGAGGTTGTTGATGATGCGCGGAATGCCGCGACTGTGGTGGTGGACGGATTTGAGCGCGCGGCGGGTGAAGGCGGGCCGGCCCATGCCGCCGGCGAGGGTGATGCGGTGCTGCACATAGTGCTCCACGTCGCCGAGGGTCAGCGGGTTCAGTTCGTAGTGAATGAGGATGCGTTGGCGGAGCTGGCGGAGCTCTTCGCGGGCGAGGACGGCTTTGAGCTCGGTTTGGCCCATGAGCACGATTTGGAGCAGCTTTTGCTGGTCGGTTTCCAGGTTGGAGAGCAGGCGGATCTGCTCGAGCACCTCGAAGGAGAGGTTTTGGGCCTCGTCGATGATGAGCACGATGTCGCGGCCGCGGGCGATGCGCTCCAGCAGCACACGATTCATTTGGGCAACCAAGTCGTTTTGACTGCGCCCGAGTTTGGTTTCTCCCAGCTCGGTGAGGATCGCCTTGAGCATCTGCGTCTCGGTGACGCGGGGGTTGAGGATGAGAGCGGTGTCGTAGCGGGCCGGATCGAGCTCGTTGAGGAAGCGGCGGCAGAGGGTGGTTTTGCCGCAGCCGACCTCGCCGATCAGCACGATGAAGCCTTTACGCTCGTGCACCCCGTACTTGAGGTGCTGGAGGGCTTCCTGGTGCGTGGGGCTGAGGTAGAGAAACTTGGGGTCGGGGGTGATGTTGAACGGCATTTCGTTCAGCCCGTAGTAACTCTGATACATGGGGATGGAAGTAGCCGAGGCCGTCGTGGAACGCACGCTGAAAGAGCGGAGTGGGCGTGAAATAATTTTTCGGCCGGCGGGGCGGGCGCGAGTATCGCGAAAATAGCTTGGAAAAAGCTTTCGCTAAGGCCGGCATCTGCTCTGTGTGATGGCTGCGTTTTCGCCATGCCCATTCGTCAGATCATCGTCGTTTTTTACTTGGTGCTCTTCCTGAGTTTTGGGGCGGCCTCGTCGATGTTTTTTTGGCAGACGCGGCAGGAGTACAACCAGTTGCGGCAAGTCGAACTGGCGACCCAACGGCGGTTGTTGGAGGCCGAGGAGCGTTTGCGTGAGCAGGAGCGCATGTTACATCGGTTGCGCACCGACCCGGCTTATGTGGAGATGAAGATTCGCCAGCGCCTGGGCTACGCCCGACCCGAGGAGTTTATCTTCCGCTTCGATCAGTGAGCCGGGGCGGCGCCCATGAAAGCGGCGCCTAGTGCGGCAGTAACCTTCGAGTTGTCGCAGGGTTAAAAAAGTTCACAGAGGGCATACGGCAGAGTTTTAACGCAAAGACGCTAAGATCGGCCCGAAGTACGCCAAGTAAGGCCCTGAATTGCTTGGCGAACTTTGCGTCCCTTTGCGCCTTAGCGTTAAAACTCCGATTCGGAATCCTACACTTTAAATGTTACTGCCTACTAGTGCGGCGTGCCGGATGGCTTGCCGGAGCGCTTAGACTCGGCTACCTCGATCGGTTTCAACATGACTATCCACGATCAACTCGCCCAGTTTCTTGGTGCCGCTCCTGACGTGAGCGGAGCCCTATTTATCGCCAAGACCGCCACGGTGGTGGGCGATGTGCGGCTGGGCAAAAACAGCAGCGTGTTCTACGGGGCGGTACTGCGCGGTGACATCAACACCATCGAGGTGGGCGAGGGCAGTAATATCCAGGATAACGTGGTGGTTCACCTGTCCGACGACGCCGGGGTGCGTATCGGCAAACATGTGACCGTGGGGCATGCGGCGATTATCCACGGCTGCACGATCGATGACGGCTGCCTGATCGGCATGGGGGCGACGATTTTGGACAAGGCGCACATTGGTGCGGACAGTCTGGTGGGGGCAAATTCCTTGGTGCCGCAGGGGTTCACGTGCCCACCCGGATCGCTGGTGTTTGGCGCGCCGGCCAAGGTGGTGCGCGCGCTCGCTCCCGAGCAGCGCGAGTCGGGCCGGCGGCTCTCCGCCAAATACGTCGAGGTGGCCAAGGCCCACGCCGCACGCCGGTAAGCGCGAAGGCGTTCAAGTTGAGGTTTACGGCATCCTTGAGCTCACGCTCAAGGCCACAGGCTTTACCGGGCGGCGTCTACTTGCCGAGGCACAGAAAGGTGTAGCGCCAGTTCGCGTCGTGGCTTTCACGGCGCGAGAGCTCACGGGGGAATTGACTGCGCCACTCGGGAAAAAACGTGTCGCCGCCTTCGATGTGGGCATGGACGAGCGTGAGGTGGAGGAAATCGCCAAGCGCCATGCCTTCCTCGTAAACGCGTTGGCCGCCGCACAGGAAAATTTCGCCGCGAAGGGATTGGGCCCGCGCGATGGCCTCGGCGAGGCTGGTGGCACCGTGAACCAAGGGCGGCAGCGACTGGGGTTCATGGCTGAGTACAACGACATCACGCGTGTGCACACAACTGGGCCACTCGGCAAAACAGCGCGCACCCATGATGACGGTCTGGCCGCGGGTTTTTTCCTGAAAAAAGCGGGTGTCCTCGGGAATCGCCCAGGGCAGGCCGCCGTTGCGCCCGATGACGCGGTTCTCGGCGCAGGCGACGATGAGGTGGATGGGCTTGGGCATGGAGCGGCAGTGGGCCTGAGAGTTATAGGGGGGCTAGCACCCTAATCCATTGGCCACAAAAAACACCAAATGACACAAAAAAAGCCCCCCTCCATTGCCGTACCTTCAGGGATAATAACGGATGATTTAGCCGCAAAAAAGCGCAGGATTCGCAAAGGGGAATTCATCTGAAGACCCTCCGTTTTTTGCGCCGTTTGCGCCTCTTTGCGGCCACCTCTCGTCTTTGGGGGTTGAGGATTGCAGCCCCGGGCTTGGTGTCTCGATCTTTGCGAGGATATGGCGATCGTTACGTTAAAAAGCTGCATTCCATGTTGTTAGCTGCCGTGATCTGCCGGCTAGTGTTTTTTTAACGCGCTTAGCGCAGCGGAACCACGGCGCGGATGGTGGTGCCGATTCCGGCGGTGGAGGTCACCGTGAAGCGTCCGCCGACCATCTCCACGCGTTCTCTCATGCTGCTCAAACCGAGGCGGTTAATCCAGTCCTTGGAGGCGATTTTCTGGACGTCAAAGGAGATGCCGTCATCGGCAACCACCAGCGTGACCTGGCCGCGCGCCTTGGCCACGGCGATGCGCACCTGGCTGGACTGCGCATGGCGGGAGATGTTGGTCAGCGATTCTTGGGCAACGCGGTAGAGTACCGTGCGCCGATCGCTGTCCAATTCGGTCAAATCGCAGTCGGCCGTGAATGCGATTCGCAGTCCGTTCTCCTTGGGGAAGTCCTCGAGGTAGGAGCGCAGGGCCGGGATCAGGCCGAGCTCGTCGAGCATGGCCGGGCGCAGTTCACGGGCGAAGTGGTGCAGGACGTGCACGGACTTGGTGACCAATTTGTAAACCGGCGCGAGGCCCTCGGGAATACTCTTGGGTTCGATCGCGGCCTTTTTGGCGAAGGTGGCCAGTTGCACGTTGATGCCGACGAGCAACTGGCTGATGCCGTCGTGCAATTCGGTGCTGATTTCCTTCCGCTGCAGCTCCTGCATGCGGATGATCTTGTGGGAGAGTTGGCGGAGTTTTTCCTGAAGCAGGCGCGCATCCTCCAGGTGTTTTTGGGTCTTGCGCTCGCTTCTGGTCAGGGCCTTTTCGACCGCTTTGCGCCGCACGATCTCCTGCTTGAGTTGCTTGTTGGCGGCGGTGACCAAATCGAGTCGCTGCATGGCCTGTTGGGCGCGGAGGCGTTCGGTGACATTGTTGAAAAAACAAACCACGCCCATGTCGCCGCTGGGTAGGGTAACACGCTGGATTTGCCACTCGTAGACCTGCTTGCGGTGGTCATAGCAGCGGTGGTGGGCCAAATCAGGCGAGTGATAGGGGGCGCCGGTTTTTAGCGTGTGGCGGAAGCGTTCCAGCACCGCTTCGATGATCGGGTGCGCTTCGGCCCGCGACCAGACCAGGTGCAAGACTTCCGCGAAGTCGCGGCCAATGAGCGGATGGGCCGCGCGGAAAACGGGCAACGCAGCCGGGTTGATCTGTTGGAGGCAAAAGGTGGCACCGACCACAAATATACCCAAAGGCGCCTGCGCAATGAGGGTGGAAAGCACTGCCTTGCTGTGGACGAGGGCCGTCTCCGCGCGTTTGCGCTCGGTGATGTCCGCAACCACCACTTGGCAGTCTTGGCCATTAGGCAAGCGCTTGGCCTTGATGTTGACCTGACGCGGCGGCTGCTCGATGGAGCCGGTCATCATTTCAAAATCGGCCGAGCGCTGGGACGGGCCAGCGAACACCTGCTGGAGAAAGTCCTGAAAGCTCGGTTGCAACACCGGGCTCACCAGCCGCAGGAAGGGTTGCCCGATCAGTTTGCTGCGCTCGATACCCACGAGTCCGGCACCGGTGATGTTGGCCTGTTTGATCAAACCCTCGGCCGACAGGGTGAAATAACCCAACGGGGCGGAATCGTAGAGCGAGGTGTGTTTTTCGAGATAGGTTTCGGCCTCGGCTTTACTGCGTTTGAGCTCCTCGTTTTGCAGCTCCAGTTCTACTTGGTGAACCCGGAGTTCGTGGATCAGTCGCTGCGTGTTGAGCGTGGCAGGATCTGCGGTTGCCACGTCCTTTCCCTGCGTGGGCAACTGCTGCTGAGCCCTGCGGCGGAGCGCAGCGGCGGTTTCGGGGCGCTGTTTGGACTTTTTTATGGCTGGAAATTTCACAGGCCGCGACGCGGGGCGGCAGAGGGGGGTAATGCCGGAGTGAGCCCGTCCACTGTGAGTGAAACGGGCTTGAGTCCGGTTATATCCCTTGGGTTGAAAATCATGGGCTGAATAGTCGCGCGGATCGAATCACGGCGGGCTGCTTTTGCAAGTCGCAGAATGTGTGATGTTTTTTGGTTATATGCGGGGGCGACAGTCGGGTTAACTTTGGCGTTGGGCAAAGTCTGGTCGCATGCCCATTCGCATTCACGGTTAGGTTTCCATCCAGACCTTGAGCTCACGCTCAAGGCCACGCTCCGATTGACTAAAATCATCGTGGCCTTGCGCGTGAGCGCAGGGTGATACGCCGTTGACGGGCGTGGTTTGAGCTCAGGGGAACAGGCCGCGGCTTTGTTTGGCATCGGCGACGCGTTGGATGCCGAGGGTGAGCGCGGCGAGGCGGCGGCTGAATTTGAATTTGCGCTTTTGGTAGTCCACCGAGCTTTTGGCCCGGTCGAGGATGACGAAGAGTTTTTGGAAAACTTCTTCGCGGTCCCAATAAAAGTTTTGGAGGTTTTGCAGCCACTCGAAATAGGAGACGATCACCCCGCCCGAGTTGCACAACACGTCAGGAATCACCTCGATGTCGGCGCGCTGCTCTAAAATCTTGTCGGCGCTGAAGGTGGTGGGCCCGTTGGCCGCCTCGGCGAGCACGCGGCAGCGCAGTTTTTGCGCGATCTCAGGGGTGATGACGCGTTCGAGAGCGGCCGGCACCAGAACCGTGCAATCGAGGGTGAGCAACTGCTCGTTGGTGATGGGTTCGCCGCCATCGAAGTCGCGCAGGACTTTCTGGCATTGCAGGAAGGTGAGCGCTTTTTTGATGTCGATACCGGCGGCGTTGTAGATGCCGGTGGTGTAGTCGGAGATGGCGATGATTTTGGCCCCGTAGTTGGCCAGCGCGAGTGCGGTCTCGCTGCCGACGTTGCCAAAACCCTGGATGGCGACGGTCGCGCCGACGAGGGGGATTTGCAGGTCCTCAAGGTAGCGTTTGATCAGGTAGGCGACGCCCACGCCGGTGGCTTCGCGGCGGCCGTGCGAGCCACCGAGGGCGATCGGTTTGCCGGTGACGACGGCGGGCTCGTTGTGGCCCACGTGGCTGGAGTAGGTGTCCATCATCCAGCCTATGATTTTTTCGTTGGTGCCGACATCGGGTGCAGGCACGTCGACATGCGGGCCGATGAACGGGGCGATCTCCTGCATGTAGCGGCGCGAAAGCCGCTCAAGTTCGAGCTCTGAGAGCTGCGCGGGATCAACGATCACGCCGCCCTTGGCGCCGCCGTAGGGCAGGCCCACCAGCGAGCATTTCCAGCTCATCCACATGGAGAGCGCGGCAACCTCGCCTAGGGTGACGTCGGGGTGAAAACGGATGCCGCCCTTGGCCGGGCCGGTCGTGAGGTTGTGTTGGACGCGGTAGCCCTCGAAGACGGTGACGCTGCCGTTGTCGCGTTTGATCGGCAGGGCGACGGCCAGGCAGCGCCGGGGATACTTGGTGCGATCGCGGATGATTTCGGGCAGATTGATGGCGTCGGCGGCGAGGTCGAACTGGCGGCAGGCCATCTTAAATACGTCGGAGTCGTAGAGGGATGAAACGATGGCTTTGGACATGGCGGGGAAGGGGGGCTGGCGAGCGGGGCGGAGGTTCTAGGGGTAATCGGCACAAACCTACGCAGGCTAAAGCGGGCGGGCGAATTTGAGTGCGCGCACGCATGGGCGTTGAAATCCGCCGCAATACCCGTTTGAACGAGTCATCGTCATGGCAAATTTGGTTAAAAATTTTTTAGGGAAACTGCTGCGTAAGTGGGTTATGGCCCTGGTGGTCGGGCTGTTAACCCTGGCCGCCTACAGCCTGTGGCTGTACGTGCAGGAGCCTGCCAGCTTCACTGTTAGACGTGAAACGCTCGTCGCCGCCAATGAACTGGAATTAACCCGTTTGCAGGGGGAATTAGCCCAGTTGACCAACGCCAAAACCGAAACCAGTGCAGCGCTCACGGCTCAACAATCGCGCCAGCAGCAGGCCGAAAAGACGGTTAAAACCCTGCACCAGCTCGATCCCGGTTTGCTTGATCGGGTCTTGGGTGATGCGGACGAGCAGAAAGCCCACGCGGAGCGAATCACCCGACTGGCTACGATCAGGATCGAAGCGGCCAAACGCGTCGTGGAGTTGCAAAAGCAGTTGGCGTTAACCGAGGCGCGGCTGGCGGTGGTGAGCGAGCGACTCCCGCTTGTGGAGCAAAATCAGCAGGCGCTAGTGGCCGAGCAGCAGGCGGTTTTTCATTACCTGCGTATGGCATGGGCGGAGGCGCGCTGGCTGGTTGCGGCGGTGGTCGGCGCTTATTTGATCGGGCGTTTTTTCGTGGATTTGGCGCTGTTTTACGGGGTGGCACCGTGGATTGCGCGCGGTAGGGCCGTTCAACTGGTGCAGGGCGACGTGGTGCTGCCGGCGGTGCAGGAGAGCGCCTTGTCGGTCGCCGATGAGCTGTGGCCGGGCGAGGTGCTGCGGGTGCGGCCGCACTTCCTGCAGTCCAGCGAAGAGGGGCTCACTCGCCGGCGGTGTCTGGTGTTAAACTGGCGCCGCGCGTTCTCGTGTCTGGCCTCTGGATTGACCGGCTTGGTGGAGCTGCGCAATGAACGCAACGCAGGCGAGCGGCGGGTGACCTTTGCTAGCAGCGCGGATCCCTTTGCCGATCTCTCGATCGTCTCGGTGCCGGAGGGCGGCTCGTTTATTTTGCGCGCGGGTTTCCTCGTTGGAGTGATCACCTCGGGCGGTAAATCCGTGGCGATCCGCCGCCACTTGCGCCTGTTTCATTGGCAGTCGTGGGTGTCGGGCCGCTTTGGTTATTGGGAGTTCTTTGGCCCGTGCCGCTTGATTGTTTCGTGCGTGAGCGCAGTGAGCGTCGAGGTGATGCGGGCGGCCGATGAGACCGGAGAACAGCCTTCGCGCTGGGTGGCGCAGGCGGGTGTGGTGGGCTTCAGCCCGCAGCTCGCGCTCAAGCCGGTGCGCTGCGTGAGCTTTTGGCGTTATTACACCGAGCGTCGCCCGCTCTATGAAGTGGAGATCAGTGGCACGGGGGTGTTTTTAGCCAGTGAGTCCGGCGGTCAGGCGCGCCAGCGGATGCGCGGTAACGAAGGGCCGGCGGTGAAGCTGCTTAAACTCTTTGGGTTGTAGGCGGGGTTGCGATTGCATCGCGGGCCCGACTCGGGCCATGGTGGATTTTTGCCGGATCGAGCCATGTCTTCGCTGTTTAAACTTCACGCCGACTACAAGCCCATGGGGGATCAACCGCAGGCGATCGCGCAGCTCATGGCGTCGATCCAGGCGGGTAACCGTTACCAGACGCTGCTCGGGGTCACCGGCTCGGGGAAAACCTTCACCATGGCCAACGTCATCGCCCAGTGCGACCGGCCGGTGTTGATCATCTCACACAACAAGACCCTCGCCGCCCAACTTTACTCGGAGTTCAAAAATTTCTTTCCCGAGAACGCCGTCGAATACTTCGTCAGTTATTACGATTACTACCAGCCCGAGGCCTACGTCGCCTCCAGCGACACCTACATCGAAAAGGACTCGTCGATTAACGAAGAAATCGAACGCATGCGTATCGCCACGGCGAGTTCGCTCGTCTCGCGCCGCGACGTGATCGTGGTCGCCTCGGTGTCGTGTATCTACGGCTTGGGTTCGCCCGAAGATTTTCAGTCGATGCGCATCGCGTTGCGCAAGGGCGAGGCGCTTGGCCGCAACGTGCTGCTACAAAAGCTCGTGGACGTGCTCTACGAGCGCAACGACTACGAGCTCAAGCGCGGCTCGTTCCGGGTGCGCGGCGACGTCGTCGACATCATGCCGGCCTACCTTGAACTCGGTTTGCGTGTGGAATTTTGGGGCGAGGAGATCGAGGCGTTGAGCGAGTTCGATCCGACCACCGGCACGGTTACGCGCGCCCTCGACCAGTTCGACCTGTACCCGGCCACCCAGTACGTCGCCAGCAAGGACAAGCTCGCCGGTGCCATTCAGGCGATTAAGACGGAGCTGGATGAGCGCGTGGCGGTGTTTGAGAAAAACGGCCAGCTGCTCGAAGCCCAGCGCATCCGCATGCGCACGAACTACGATTTGGAGATGCTGCAGGAAATGGGCTTCTGCAACGGCATCGAGAACTACTCCAGCGTCATCGCCGGCCGCAAACCCGGCGAGCGCCCGGTGTGCCTGGTGGACTTTTTCCCCAAGGACGCGCTGCTGATGATCGACGAGAGCCATGTTTCCATCCCGCAGATCGGCGGCATGTCCAATGGCGACAAGGCGCGAAAAATGAACCTGGTTAACTTCGGTTTTCGCCTGCCCTCGGCGTTGGACAACCGCCCGCAGACCTTTGCGGAATTTTTGTCGATCACCGGCCAGACGCTGTTCGTTTCGGCCACGCCAGCGCCCTACGAGTTGGAGAAATCCGCCGTGATCGCCGAGCAGGTGATCCGCCCGACCGGGCTGCTCGACCCGGAGATCGTGATTCATTCAACCAAGGGCCAGGTCGAGCACCTCATCGGCGAGATCAACCGGGCGGTGGAAAAGGGCGAGCGCGTGCTGGTGACTACGCTGACCAAACGGTTGTCGGAAGACATCACCAGTTTCATGCGCGAGGCGAAGATCCGCGTGGAATACCTGCACAGTGACATCGACGCGATCGAGCGGGTGGAGATTTTGCGCAACCTGCGCCTGGGCAACTTCGACGTCTTGGTGGGCATCAATTTATTGCGCGAAGGGCTCGACCTGCCCGAGGTGGCGCTGGTGGCGATTCTCGACGCCGACAAAGAGGGGTTTTTGCGCAGCGAAACCTCGCTCATTCAGACCGCCGGCCGCGCGGCCCGCCACGAAAACGGCCGGGTGATTTTTTACGCTGACAAGATCACCGAATCGATTCGCCGCACGCAGGAAATCACCTCGGCGCGGCGCGCCAAACAGATCGCCTACAACCTGGAGCACGGGATCACCCCGCGCAGCACCAAGCGCACCGCGCAGTCGAGTTTGCACGTCTACGACGGCAGCGGGAAGACCGAGGATGCGGCGCTCGCCGCCGAGGGTGGCGAGGAGGACGTGAAGGCGGTCATCGCCGAGTTGGAGGAGGACATGACGGCGGCGGCGGGGCGCTTGGAGTTTGAGCGAGCGGCGTTGCTGCGCGACCAGATCGAGGCGTTGAAATCGGGCGATTATCGCAAGGCGGCGCAGACGGCGAGCAAGGGCCGGGCGTACCCGAAAGCGAAACGGCGGCGGTAGGTGTGGGAGGTGCGCTGTGGCGGGGGGGGGGGGGCGCAACGAGCGCGTGGGTCGTAAGTACAACTGAAGTTTTACCCACAAAAAAGCCCCGCGTCCGGGGCGGACTGCGGGGCGATGGTGAAGACCTTGAGCTCACGCTCAAGGCCACGGGGAGTGTGGCGGTCGGGTGGGGCCGTGTGTTGGGACGTGGCCTTGGGATGGACGTGGCATTGGGATGGACGTGGCCTTGAGCGTGGATGTGGCCTTGAGCGTGAGCTCAAGGTGCAGCGTTCATATGAAGCGCGTTGGCGTATTAGAAGCTGTAGCGGGCACCCAGCGAGAACAGCCACGGATCGAGCTGGAGCTCGGTCAGGGTGGCGCTGCTGGTCATCACATCGGTGCGGATCATGACGCGTTTGACGTCGGCGTTGAGCGTCCAGCGTTCGTTGACCTTGTAGTCGGCGCCGATCTGGCCGGCCGGGCCGAAGCTGTAATCTTCGAGTTTGATGGCGGTGCCGGAGGTCGAGAGGCTGTCGTCGAAGATCAGGGTGAAGTTAACACCGGCGGCGACGTAGAAGCTGAGTTTGTCGGCGGGGTTAAAGGTGTACTTGGCGAGCAGGGTGGGGGGCAAATGGCGGAAGGTGCCGATCTTGTTGCCGCTGAGTTTGACGGTGTGCTCTTGCGGGACCGTCAGGACGAGTTCGGCCGACCAGTGCGCATTGAAGGCGTAGGTGATGTCGAATTCGGGCAGAACGATGTCTTCCACGTCGATGTCCAGGTCGGACTTATCGACGGTTTTCATGTAGGTGGCGGCCAAACGGACCGACCAGGGACTGGTGGCGGGGCAGCAGGAGACCGGAGCGACGGCCGGGGCGCTTTGGCTGAATCCAGTCAGTGAAGCGCCGACGGACAGAAGTGCGGCGATGGTGGCGAAGCGGAGGTTTTGCATGTGGTCAGGGTTACGATGAGCGCATCGAATTGATGCGGTAAGCCTACCTTAACCTGCCTGCGCCGATTCCGACTGCGCAGGGCTTGCCCTAGACTGCGCAGGTTTTGCCGACCGCGCGCGGTGCCGCCGACATTGGCCGTGAAGCCCTGCCTCAAGCCCACTCGGGCGGGTTTTGCAGGTTGGGACGGAGCACGCCGATGCACGGCAGGTTGCGGTAGCGCTCGGCGAAATCCAGGCCGTAGCCGACCACGAATTTGTCGGGGATTTGGAATCCCACGAAGTCGGCCTCAAACGCGACCTCGCGGCGGCCGCGTTTGTTCAACAAAGCGCAGGTGTGGAGGCTGGCCGGGTTGAGCTTTTTTAACATGTTGGCCACGGCCGAGAAGGTCTTGCCGGTGTCCAGAATATCGTCGATGAGCAGCACGTGGCGGTTGCTGATGTCGAGGGTGAGGCTTTGCAGGAGCTTGGGCTGGCCGACGGATTTGGTGTCGTTGCGGTAGCTGGAGATGCGGATGCAGTCCAGGCGGACGGGATTGGGGATTTCGCGCAGCAGATCGGCCGTGAAGAAAATGGCGCCGTTGATGATGGAGACCACCGTGATCTCCTCGTCGCCGTAGGCAGCGGCGATCTCCGCGCCCAAGGTTTTGACCCGCTTTTTGATGTCCGTAGCGGATACCAAAACGGTTTCCAGATCAGCGTGCAGCGGTGATTTTTTGGCCTTGGTCATGGGGAAAGAGTCGGCGAACTTGCCCTTCGCTTCGGTCGAGCGCAACAGCTTCTTGGTCGTCTCTCGTAACTGTAACAATTCAGCCGGGGGCCTATTCTTTTGACTTAAGCCACCGCCGAAAGCTTTCTGGGCGGCCGCCCTCCTCGGTTTTCCCGAATGATTTCGATTCGCATCCAAAACCTCACCAAGCGCTTCGGCTCCACCGTGGCCCTGCGCAACCTCGATCTGGTGATCGAACCGGGGGAGCTGTTTTTCCTGCTCGGCCCGAGCGGGTGCGGCAAAACCACGTTGTTGCGCAGCTTGGCCGGGTTTTATTTTCCCGAGGAGGGCTCCATTCAGTTCGGCGCGGAGGACGTGACTCGTCTGGCCCCCCACAAGCGCAACACCGGCATGATGTTTCAGAGCTACGCGCTCTGGCCGCACATGACCCTGGCCGAGAACGTCGCCTTCGGGCTGGAGGAGCGCAAGGTGCCCAAACCCGAGATCAAGCGCCGGGTCGCCGAGGCTCTGGCGTCGGTGCGCATGGAGGCCTACGCCGAGCGCAAACCCAACCAGCTTTCCGGTGGGCAACAACAACGCGTGGCCCTTGCCCGCGCCTTGGTCGTGCGCCCACGCTGCCTGCTGCTTGATGAGCCGCTGTCCAATCTCGACGCCAAACTGCGCTTGGAGATGCGTGCGGAAATCCGCCGCGTGTGTAAGGAGTTTAAACTGACCACCGTGTACGTGACCCACGACCAGAAGGAGGCGCTCTCCATCGCCGATCGCATGGCCATCCTCGACGGCGGCAAAATCCTCCAGGTGGGGGCTCCGCGTGAAGTTTACCGCCGCCCGGTCTGTAAAGCGGTGGCGCATTTTATTGGTGAGACCGATTTTATTGCCGGGCGGGTGCTGGGGCCGGAAGGCGCTTACCTCGCGGTGGAAACCGCACTGGGCCGTTTCCTGGGTGTGGTCGGCGCGCCTGGGTTTAATCCGCCCGCAGGCACGGCGGTGACGCTGTCGATCCGCCCCGAGTGTTGGTCGCTGGGCCGCGAGGCACGCCCGGTCAATTCGGTGCGGGGCCGTATTGGCGCTGCGGTGTACCTCGGCGAGGTGGCGCAGTACGAATTTATCGCCGCCGGCGCATTGTTGAAGGTCTACGAGTTGAACCCCCGCTTTGTCGACGCGGCCGGCGCCTCGGAGCTGTGGGCGAGTGTCGAGCCGGACGACGTGGTGGTGTTGGCCGAGTGAGTCCAATTTGCGTTCACGATGAGTATAACGAAATCAGTTCGAGGGCGGGGCGGATATCTCTGGAGGAAACACCTTGAGCTCACGCTCAAGGCCATGGGGAAGGGCCCTCCCCGCCCTGTTGCCCTGAAACGTGTTAACACTCCGAGTGTGGCTCTGAGCGTGAGCTCAGGGATGCTGGAGTCTGCAGCCTGAACGCGCAGAAGTCTTTCACGATGAGTATAACGAAATCAGTTCGAGGACGGGGCGGATATCTCTGGAGGAAACACCTTGAGCTCACGCTCAAGGCCACGGGGAAGGGCCCTCCCCGCCCTGTTGCCCTGAAACGCGTTAACACTCCGAGTGCGGCTCTGAGCGTGAGCTCAGGGATGCTGGAGTCTGCAGCCTGAACGCGCAGAAGTGTGAGCATGTTCAAGCAGGCGATCATCGTTTTAACCCTGCTGGCCACCCTGGTGCTGCCGTTTGCGCTGCGCCCCAGCGGCCAGACTACCGGCCACGTCGAGGAAACTCTCGTCATCATCACGCCGCATAACGAGGCGATCCGCCAAGAATTCGGCCTGGCCTTTGCCCGCTGGTATCAGGCGCGCACCGGTCGTGCGGTCGCGATCGATTGGCGCTTGATTGGCGGCACCAGTGAGATCGCCCGCTATTTGGAAGGTGAATACACTGCGGCGTTTCAAAACCACTGGGTCAACACGCTGGGCCGCCCGTGGAGCAACGCGGTGCTTAACGCCTTCGCCAACGGCGCGCTGGCGAACGATGCGCCCGCCCTCGCAAAAGAAGCGCGGGCGGCGTTTCTCGCGTCCAACGTCGGCTGCGGCATCGACTTGTTTTTTGGCGGAGGAAGTTACGATTTTATCCGCCAGGCGCAGGCGGGGCGCTTGGTGGCCAGCGAGGTTTTTAAAAAACACCCCGAGTGGTTCACCGAGGCGGTCATTCCGCCGTCCTTTGCCGGTGAGGCGTTTTGGGACCGCGAGGGGCGCTGGGTGGGCACGGTGCTGAGCTCCTTTGGTATCATCGCCAACCGCGACGCGCTGCGCCGTCTGGGCGTAACCGCGCCGCCGCGCGTTTGGGCCGACTTGGGGGATCCACGGTTTTTTGGCGAAGTGGCGCTGGCCGATCCAACCAAGAGCGGTTCGATGGCCAAGGCGTTTGAAAATGTCATTCAGCAGCAGATGCAGCGGGTGGTCGCGAAGCGCTTGGCGGCGCTGGGCGCGGTGGACGAAGCGACGCGGCGCTCGGCCGAGCAAGAGGCGGTGGCGGCCGGGTGGAACGAGGGCTTGAAATTGATTCAGCAGATCGGCGCCAACGCGCGTTACTTTACCGACTCCGCGCAGAAGGTGCCGATCGACGTGGCGGCGGGGGATTGTGCGGTGGGCATGGGCATCGATTTTTTTGGGCGCCAGCAACAGGAGGCGGTGTGGCGGCGCGGGGCTGATGACCGTGTGAGTTATGTGTCGCCGGAGGGCGGGGCGGTGGCCTCGGTCGATCCGGTGGGTCTGCTGCGCGGGGCTCCGCACCGCGTGGTAGCGGAGGCGTTCATCGAGTTTTCGCTTTCGCTGGAGGGGCAGAAACTCTGGAACCTGAAGCCGGGCGAGGCGGACGGGCCGGCGTATTTCGCGCTCCGACGCCTGCCGGTGCGGCGCGATTTTTATACTCAGCCCGGAATCGCGGCGCTGCGCAGCGACCCAGACGAGAATCCCTATGGGCCCCAGGACCGGCTGATTTACCACGCGGAACGCACCGGACGGCTGTTTCGGGAAATGGCTTTTGTTATCCGCGTGATGTGTTTGGACACCCAGCCGGAGCTAAAACAGGCGTGGCAGGCGCTGATCGCCGCGGGGATGCCGGTGGAGGCGCTGGCGGTTTTTCAGGAGCTGACGGCGGTGGATTACGCGGCGACGCAGGGGCGGATCCGCGGCGCGTTGAGAGCATCGAACAAGGTGGACGAACTACTTTTGGCTAAGGAGTTGGCCCAAAAATTCCGCAACCAGTACCAGCGCACGGTGGAATTGGCGGAGGCGGCGCGCGGCGGGCGATGACGTTTTGCGGAGGTCGCACGGCCGGATTCTGCGGTTATTTTCAGGCGAAGGCGAATAAGGGTGATTTTGAGGTTGCACGGACTGGGCACGGGCCTTTGCTCTGACCCTTTAACTTTTAAACATCATGGCCCAAGAAACCGTCACCCTGGAATGCACCGAAGCCCGTAAAGAGGGTAAACCCGTCTCCCGTTACCTGACCAAGCGTAACAAGAAGACCGTCACCGAGCGCATCGAGAAGAAGAAGTACAACCCCTTCCTCAAGCGCCACACCCTCCACAAGGAAATCAAGTAACGCGTCGCCGCGTCCCGCTTTTTAAAAAGCCGCTCCCGCAACGGGGCGGTTTTTTTGTGAGTGGTGGCCGTGAAGATCGGAGGGCTGCTGGAAGAAGCGGCAGCGGTAACGGAACGAGTAGGAGTAGGAGTAGGAGAACGAGAAAGATGCGGAACGGCGGGACAGTGGTTTGCGAAATTCGGCTCGTTCTCGTTCTCTTACTCGTTCGTCAGGGGTCTGGGGATCGGAATCGGAGGGAGAAAGATTAAGATAAAGAGGAACGAGAATGAGTGGGGGCGGGGCGGAGGTTGGACCCAGCTTAGGCGGCCGCCTTTTGGTAGAACCGGTTAAACATCGGGGTGGCCATGAGCGTGGTGGCCACCGCCATGAAGACCATGATCGAAAAAAGCGCCGGGGTGATCAGGCCGCGTTCCAACCCGATGTTGAGGATGATTAACTCCATGAGTCCGCGAGCGTTCATGAGTGAACCCACGCCGAGGGCCTCCTGGTGGTTTTCGCCGCACAGGCGCGCGGCCAGGTAACAGGCCCCGGCTTTACCGAGCACGGCGGCAATAAGGATGACAGCCGCGATTAGCCATTGGCTGGGATCGGTCAAAAGGTCGAAGCGGGTGTTGAGTCCCGAATAAATGAAGAACAACGGCAGCAGAAGTTGCACGGTGAGCGGCTCGATTTTAGCGCTCATCCGGTCGGCGAAGGGCCCGCGCGGAACGGCGGCCCCCAGCACAAAGGCGCCGAACACCGCGTAGATGCCGATGCTGTCGGTGTACCAGGCCGCCAGGAGCAGCAGCATGAGTGTGAGCGGCGAGCGGGAAAGCGTCTATTTCTGGCGGTTAGGAATGCACTTCTTCTTCGGTGGATCTTCTTCCCCTTAAAAAGAGTAATACTCTTCTTCCGT
Organism: Opitutus sp.; assembly: GCA_024998815.1. NCBI lineage: Bacteria > Pseudomonadati > Verrucomicrobiota > Opitutia > Opitutales > Opitutaceae > Opitutus > Opitutus sp. The sequence continues at coordinate 764,167 of JACEUQ010000001.1, read as the reverse complement.
GGGTGGGTTTTCTTCCCTGTCCGGCTGGGGATATGAGGGGTGCGAATGGGTGGAGATTGAACCGGCGGGACGCTTGGCGGATGCACAGCGATGCATCCAACCGGTTCACGCAAGTGTTTGCACTGTGCCGATTTCTTTCTGCCCGACGCGCATAACCGCGAGCGTCAGCGCTACTGCGGGAAGCCGGGATGCCGACGGGCGAGCCGGGCGGCCAGTCAGGCCAAATGGTTGGCGAAGCCGGAGAACCTCGACCACTGGAAAGGCCCAGAAAATGTCCAACGGGTGCAGGAGTGGCGGAAGGCCAATCCGGGGTACTCAAGGCGGAGGGGGCCGCGACGGCGGGTGGCGTTACAAGACATCCCAACTACGCAATCCGTTGTGCACCAGCCTAAAGCCGAGCCGGTCGCCGAGGTGGCGTTACCGAATCCCTGCGCGGCGTTACAAGACAGCTGGGAGTCGCAAAACCCTGTGCTCGTGGGGCTTATCGCGCAGTTCGCCGGAGTGACGTTACAAGAGGACCTCGAACCCATGCTGCGACACCTGCAATCCCGGGGGCGGGTGATCCTGGGCATCGACGTCCAGCCGCCCGATTATGCAAAAACAACCGATCGATCGCGAACAACTCCGGCGCACGCCGGCCCAGTTTAGCTGGCTGGACCACCGGCTGGTGCGGGGCAATTACCTGGGGCGGGCCAGTGCCCCCGCCTGGGGACTTTATCTGGTCCTGGTAACCGTGGGTGACGCCGACGGGCTGAGTTACTACGCCACGCGCACCCTGGCCCGGCTGCTCACGCTCAGCGAGGACGGCCTGGTCGAGGCGCGTCGGCAGTTAATCGAGGCCGGGGTGATCGCCTACGCCGCGCCACTTTACCAGGTGCTTTCCTTGGACCGGGGCAGGCCATCGCACACGCTGGCGGTAACGCCGTCGCCGAGCCGGGAGGTGGGGGCGTGATCAATTACGAACTGTATTGCCGGATAAAACAGGCGGAGGCTGCCGGTCACAGTGCGCCGCAAATCACCCGCTCGCTCCAGTTGCACGTGCAGACGGTGAGGCGCTGGCAGGCGCAGGAAAAGTACGCGCGCAGCCAGGCCGCGCAGGTGCCTAGGCCAAGCAAGCTCGACGTGCACAAGCCGGCGATCGCGCGGTGGCTGGAGGCCCATCCGTTCACCGCCATGCAGCTCTGGCAAAAGGTGCGCGAGCGGGGGTACACGGGCGGGTATTCAATTTTGAAAGACTACGTGCGGCGGGTGCGGCCGAGGAACCTGGAGGCGTTTCTTACCCTCAAGTTTGCCCCCGGCCAGACCGCGCAGGTGGACTGGGGCAGCTTTGGCTCGGTGGAGGTGGACGGCACCCGGCGGGCTTTAAGTTTTTTCGTCATGGTTTTGGGCTACAGCCGGTTCCTGCATGTGGAATTTACCCTCGGGCAGGGCCAGGAGTGGTGGCTGGGCTGTCACCGGCGCGCCTTTGAAAAACTCGGCGGGGTGCCGCGCGAGGTGATGGTCGATAACTGCAAGACGGCCGTCCTCTCGCATGTGCCCGGGACCGACCCGGTGTACAACGCCCAGTACCTGGACTTTGCCCGGCACTACGGGTTTACGATAAAAGCGTGCGGGCCGGGGCATCCGCAGTCCAAGGGCATGGTGGAAAACGCGGTGGGTTACGTGAAAAAAAGCTTCCTTGGCGGGAGGCAGATGAATGGGTTTACCGAGCTGGGGCCGGCCGCCAGCTTGTGGCTGGAAACGGTGGCCAACGTGCGCGTGCACGCTGAAACCCAGGGCCGGCCGGTGGACCGGCTGCCCGAGGAGCGCGCTGCGCTCCTGCCGCTTAACCCGGTGGCCAGTCCGGCGGTGCGCACCTTAAGCGTGCGGGCGTCGCGGCGGTGCCGGGTGAGTATCGAAACGAACCGCTACTCGGTGCCCACGAAGTTTGCCGGGGCGCTACTCACCGCGCAGATCGAGGGGGCGCAGGTGAGGTTTTATGCGGACCGCACCCTGGTGGCCGAGCATGCCCGCAGTTTTGCCCGCCGCGCCGATGTGGAAAACCCCGAGCATGTGCGCGAACTCGAGGAGCGCAAACGGCAGGGGGCGCGGCAGCGCCTGCGGCTACGGTTTTTGGAACTGAGCCCGGCGGCACCCGCCTACCAACGGGGGCTGGAGGAGCGCCGGCTCAACGCGGGACACCACCTGGCGACTATCGTGGGTTTGGTGGCCCTGTATGGAACGGAGGCAGTCGGCCGGGCGATCGAAAGCGCCCATGAACTCGGCGCCTACTCCAGCGATTACATCCTCAACTTGCTCGAACAACGCGCGCGGGCCTTGCCGCAAGCCGGGCCGATCCACCTCACCCGCGCCGACGCGTTGGCCGCACTGGAACTCGAACTGCGTCCCCCGGATTTAAGCCCCTATACCCAATGAAAACAGAACCCGAAAAACCCGATTTATTAAAAGACCAGCTCAAGTATCTGAAACTCGGTTACCTGTTGCGTCACCACGGCGAACTGACGGCCGAGGCGGCCAAGGCGCGCTGTTCGCACGCCGAATTTTTACGCCGACTGGTGCAGGCCGAGACCCAGGACCGCCAGATCCGGGCGCTGGAGCGGCGTATCCAGGCGGCGCGCTTCCCGGTCAAGAAAACCGTCGACCAGTTCCAGTGGGACTGGCCCAAGGAGTTGAACGAAGCGCAGGTGCGGCACCTCTTCGAACTGGGCTTTGTCAAGGAGCGCACCAACGCGGTGTTTTGCGGTGGTGTGGGGCTTGGGAAGACACATCTCGCGAGCGCGTTGGGCTACGCGGCCTGCCAGGCGGGTTACACGGTGCTGTTTACGACGGCGGTGGACGCGATCAACGCCCTGGTCACCGCCCAGTCCCTGCACCGGTTGCAAGCCGAGTTGAAGCGTTACATGACCCCTGCGGTGCTCGTGCTCGATGAGGTCGGCTACCTGCCGCTCGACAAGTCGGGGGCCGACCTGCTCTTCCAGATCGTCAGCCAACGCTACGAACGCGGCTCGCTGATCGTCACCACCAACAAGGCCTACAAACACTGGGCAGGGATCTTTAACAACGACGCTGGCATCACCGCGGCGATCCTGGACCGCCTACTGCACCGGGCCCAGACCGTCGTCATCGAGGGCAAATCCTACCGCATGAAAGACCGCCTGGCCGACGAACCTGCAAGCTGACCGGGCCTGATGATCGGCCCCTGGCGGGGCCGGTCATCGGCTTTTACGACAGGTGATTTTGTAACCGCCAGAAATAGACGGTGTTCGCGCCGCCGCTCACAGCATGAGCACAACGCCAAACATGGCTTGGTCGGCGTCGGGCCCGCGTTCGGCGTAGGCGGCGATACGCTGCAGCAACCGTCGGCCCACGGTGAATACGACGGTGACGAAAAAAACTCATGCGCAAATTGCGCGCTTCGCGAGCGGTAAAAGCGGGTGCCGAAGCGGTCGTGGCGGGTGTTGGGCCCACGACGGCGGAACGGGGGCGGGGCTAAACACCTTGAGCTCACGCTCAAGGCCACGGGGAATGTGTTCGCGAAGCGTGTGGCCTTGAGCGTGAGCTCAAGGATTCGGCTGATCTGCGTTCGACTAGTCAGGGGCCAAACTCCAGACCTTGAGCTCACGCTCAAGGCCACGGGGAGTGTGGCACTGAGTGTGCGATGTACCAGCGTTGGCCGTCCTCGGCCAATTCAGCTCACGTTGACCGCGACTGCGGTTTAGCTGCCCGGTTTTTCGACGGGAATCGCGGCCAGGGCTGCGGGAACTTGGTCGGCGGGGTAGGTGGGGAAACTCAACTCCAGCAGTGACAGGGCGGGGATTTCGAAGCGCAGGGTGCCGGCGCTGCGGTCCACCAGCATGGCCACGGCCACCGGCACGCCGCCGCCTTGTTTGATGATCTCGATGCACTCCAGCACGCGTCCGCCGCGTGTGACCACGTCCTCGACAATCAGGACGCCTTCGCCGGGAGCGAATTTGAAGCCGCGGCGCAGCACCAGGCGGTCGTTTTCCTTTTCTGCAAAAATGTAGCGTGCCCCAGTCTGGCGGGCGACTTCCTGGCCGATCACCAGGCCGCCCATCGCCGGGGCGAGCACGGTGGTGAACTTAAACCCAGCCAGCCGGGGCAGGAGCAGCTCGGTCAGGCGGGTGACCGCGTCCATGCGCTGGCAGACTTGGGCGCATTGGAAATAATGGCCGCTGTGCAGGCCGGAACGCAGGACGAAGTGGCCGGTGAGTAGGGCCTTCGTACGGGTGAAAATATCGAGCACTTCCTGTTGCTGGGAATCCATGGTGTTAAAACCGCCGACGCTGTGGGGCTTCGTGAAAAAAACAAAAACATTTTTGCCCTGTCCGCGCGATGGGGCTAACTCTGTGTCCATGGCCATTGAAACCGCAGCACCCCTGGAGGACGAATTGGGCGACGTCCTGGAAAAGGCCATGCGTTGCGCCGAGCTCAGCGAAGAATCGCTCGGGGAGCGTGCCGGTGTTGCTACGGAGAAGATACGCGATGCCATCGATTATCGTTACGATTTCAGCCTGGAAGAGATTTCGCGGCTGGCGGGTGTTTTGAGGCTCAACGAGGTGGGCCTGGCCGCGCTGGCCTCCGGCCATTATCCGTTGCCCGAAATCGGGGGCCTGCCGTTTTGCCTGCATGCCCTGCACACCCGTCATGGGATCGGGGTGGCCAACGCCTACATTTTGGCCGACAGCGGGTCTTCGCGCGGCATCCTCTTTGATACGGGCGCGGATCCCTGCGCGGTGCTTCAGGCGTGGCCGTCCAGTATACGGCATTTGGATGCGATTTTCATTACCCACCTCGAAACCGAGCATGTGGGTGGTTTGGCTGAGGTGCAGCGCCGGTTCGGGCCGGTGCCGGTTTTCGGGCCGGTCGGGGCGGTGATCCCGGGGGCGCTGGCGCTGGCTGAGGGGGCCCGCATGAAGCTGGGCGTTTTGGAGGTGGAAACGCTGGCGACCCCCGGACACGCCGAGGCGCATAATTGTTACCTCGTGCGGGCGGCCGGTCTGTGGTCGAGCCGTGCGCTGCTCATTTCAGGGGACATTCTTTTTGCCGGCTCGGTGGGCTGTGCGTTTTTTTGCAGTGAGAAACTCAATCTGCACGTTAAGCGCCTGCTGACTTTGCCGGACGACACCGTGGTCGCTCCCGGGCATGGACCTTTAACGACAATAAAAAACGAACGGACTTTTAATCCGTTCGTCGTCTGAGCTTCGGTAGCGTGGGGGGCGGACTTGGCCACCGCCCACCGTGCTACCTTTACCGCTTAAAGAGTCCGCGTGCCTTAGCTCTCCTGCAAAGCCTGCATGGCGGCGAGTGCCTCGGTGCGAATGATCGTGGTGTCGTCGATACTCAGGCCAGTGGCGACCAGCTCCTCGTGAGGAATTCCCCATGATGAATCTTCGCCCTCGAGGCCGAAGCCGGCCAGACGCACGATAGAAGCAGCCAGCTGCAGCGTGTTGTTAAGCGGGGTGGCCGGGGTAGCCTCGGCCGGATCATAACTTGCCGCTTGGACGACCAGCTCGGGAAAGCCCCAGTGGTTAAGGACCAGGCGTGCGACCTTTTGGTGGGTGGTGCCGAAGCATTTGCTCTCCCATTCTTGGAGCCGGCCGCCACCGATTTCCTTGAACTTATCGGCGGGGGTGAGGACATCGCGGGCGATGCGGTCCAGCAGGAGCTGGCCGATTCCGCGTAGCAGGCCTGCTGTGTAGGCGACGCGCGGGTCGGCTTTGGTTTTATTGGCAACCCGCTCCGCGACTAAAGCGGTGCAGAGATTGTTAGAGCGGAATAAATCCCCCGAGTAGCCGTAGAAAGCCAAGTTGGCGTCGGCGAGGCTCGCGTTGGCGGCCACACCGACCAGGCGGAACACCTCGCCAAAGCCGACGCGTTGCAGCGCCTCCTCGATCGTACCCAGACCGCCGCCGTTGTAGGCGGGGCTGTTGGCGATGCGAATGATGCGCGTGGTCAAGCTGACGTCGCGTTTGAGCAGGGTGGCGATTTCAGGAAGGCCTGAGTTGGAGTCCAAAAGCATCTTATGCAGTCGGGCCATGATTTGGGGCGCGACGGGGAGGGACTTTGCTGCGGTGAGGATCTTTTCGTCGGAAATCGAAGTGGTAGTCATGGTAGATAGGTTACAATACGACACGAATCGGCTCCGACTCTAGTGGGTTAAGTGATTTTTTTGAAAAAAAATCATACTCGCACCAATTTGCCCGCCAAACGCTTGCGGCAGCCTCACTGCACCAGCGGATTTTGCTATCTGTTGAATGGGGTTACCCGCGCAGGCAGGCCTGTGCGGCGAGGGGGATTTTGAGGCGGAATTTTAACGTAAAGACGCGAAGGGCTGGCTAGCACACGCCTGGGTAAAAAAACAAAAACGGCGCCTGCTCATGCAGGCGCCGTTTTTTTCTAACCGCTGAGCGTAAGCTTAGCGCTTCTTGGGTTTGGCCTTCGACTTGGCTTTGGGTTTCTCGTCCTCGTCGTCATCATCCTTGTCGTCCTCGTCGTCCTCATCTTCATCCTCGTCGTCATCATCATCGTCCGAGGGCTTTTTGTTTTCGCCGTCGTCGTCCTTGGCGTCGTCTTCCTCGTCCCATTTGAGGGTGGAGTCGCCGGCGAGGGTCTTTTCGTCTTCTTCGTCGAGTTCGGGCAGGTCTTCGTCGTCGATGTCGTCATCGCTCTTGCTGGCGCGCTCTTCGCCTTCCTCGGATTCCCAACCGGCGGGGACGTAGTCAAGAATGGCACTCAGCTCGTCGAAGGTATGGATGGCCTTACCCTCGATGAAACTGGCGTTTTGGTCCTCGCGGATCTCGTCCTCGACCTCGTCCACTGTGAGCTTGGACTCAAAGTTAAACAGGTCGTTGAGCATCTTTACGCGGCACCGGGTGAGATGGTCGAGCAGGTCGGCGTAGGGCCCGTTTTCCTCGTCGAGGATGTCGGCTAGGGCGAATAGCTTTTCTTCGGATTCAAAGAAGGAATCTTTAACGCGCTTGAGGCGAACGAGCTGCTCGCCGGCTTCCTTTTCAATGCGGAAAGGGATGAACGCGGCTTCCATCAGGTCCTGGTCCAGTCCGTAGTCGCGGAGCGGCTCAACCAGTTCAATGAGGTGGGCCATTTGGCGCGGGTCGATGATGCTGAGACCATCGACGTCCCAGCGTACAGAGTCGCTGACTTCGTTGACCCACCAGTTGTGGTCGTCACCAAGACGAACGATACACCAATCGAGAGTTGCAGATGATTTTGCCATGACAGTTTTCTAGGGAGTTAGTCGGAGCAAAGAGCGCGCGCCGTAGTGGAGTCAAACTGCGAAACGACTTTAGTTAAAAAGATTTTGCAGGCGCTGCTACCGTGCGGCTCAGGGGGGTAGTTTCGTTGTCAGCGTGCGAGCGTTTTGATCGGGATAACAAGCATAAAAGCGGCCTCGATTCTGGTGGGTTGAAACTGCGGTGAACTTGATTTTTGGCGGCAGCTTCCCACTGTGCCGAGCATCTATGGGTTTCATATACGAAAAGGTGCTGCGTCCGGCGTTGTTCAAGATGGATTCCGAGCCGGCTCACGAGCTGGGCGTCGAGGCGCTTGCCCTGCTTGGGCGTGTGACGCCGGTGTGCCGTTTGCTGGAGTCGTGCATGCAGCTGCCGGCCTCGTGCTACCGCCCGGTGGAGGCCTTCGGGTTGAAGTTCCCCAACGCGGTGGGGCTGGCGGCCGGCTTCGATAAAAACGCGCGCGCCTGGGAGGCGGCCGCCGCTCTCGGTTTTGGCCATGTGGAGATCGGCACAGTCACCGCGCTGGCGCAGCCGGGCAATCCGAAGCCACGTATGTTTCGCTATCCAGCGGAGGAGGCGGTGATCAACCGCATGGGTTTTAATAACGAGGGCTCGGCTGCGGTCGCGGCACGTTTGGCGAAGCAACCCGGCCCCGGCCAGCGCCGCATCCCGCTCGGGGTGAATTTGGGTAAATCCAAGGCGGCTGCCTTGGAGGATGCGGTCGCCGATTATTTGACCAGTTTTTCCCGGCTGGCGGATTTTGCTGATTACCTCGTGCTCAATGTCTCCAGTCCCAACACCCCGGGCCTGCGTCAGCTCCAGGATGAGAAACCGCTGCGCGAGTTGCTGGGCGCGATCATGGCGGCCAACCGAGAGCGTGCGGCCAAACGCGGCTGCGCGTTGTTGCCTGTGTTGCTCAAAATCGCCCCTGATTTGTCGTGGCCGCAGATCGATGCGGCGCTCGGGGTGATCGCCGAGTTCGGCTTGGCGGGGATCATTGCCACCAACACCACCTTGGCGCGGCCGGGCTTCTTCAGTGAGGTCAACGAGACGGGCGGGCTCAGTGGCAAACCGCTGCGCAAAAAATCCACGGAGGTGGTGAACTACATTTCGCGGGCCACCGAGGGAAAACTGCCGATCATCGGGGTGGGCGGCATCTCCGACCCGGCGAGCGCGGCCGAGAAACTCGATGCCGGAGCGACACTCGTGCAGGTTTACACGGGTATGATTTACCGTGGCCCGTTTTTCGCCCGCGACCTGGCGTGGGCGGTGAGCGATCGTCAGCGCACCTGATGATCACCTCAGGAGCTCATCCTGGTCTTCGAGACGGATGAGCTCCGCCGCAGCCTTACTCAGCCTGAGCCCGGTCGAGCAGTCGCTGTAATTGGCCGGTGCCGATCGATTGAAGTGAACCGTCGAGAATCACCTCATCGAGTAGGAATGAGTAGCCCTGCGCGTCGGCCGTTTCCGCCACCAGTTTAAGGCTGCGCAGGCTGCTGGTGAGCGGCTCGCGTGAGCTGAGTTTAAGACTCAACAGAAGCGGCTGCTGGAATAGCGGCACGCCCGCCTTTTGGGTGATTTGGCCCGAACCGGCCAAGCGGATTTGCGGCGAGAGCAACGTGAGGTCTTTAACCGCCAGATTTCGCTGGTCGTCACGGCCGACGACCACGTTGAGCTGAGTGTAGGCGATCGCCGAGAGTTGTTTGGCAACCACGGCCGCGGCGCGCACCTGCTCGGCTTTTTTGACGGTCGCATCGCTGCCGGTGAAGGCACCGAAAAGTCCTGCAACCGCAGCGACCGTGGCAACGGTGTCGGCCTGGGCGCCCGTCTTAACACTGAGGATACGCAAGGTTCCCCCCGTGCTGTTCAAGGCGATGTCGCCGATGGCTGTGCCGCCAAAGCCCGAGGGCGTGGGGGCTCGGCCTGCGAGTTGCGTGGTGAGCTTGAATTTGCCCTCAAGGGGCGAGGGACGGCCTGGTGAGAGCGCGCGCAGCAGCGGTGCCGATTCGAGATCATCGAGGGAAACGTCCGCTTTTAGCTCGTAGGGTTCGGCCTGCTTGGCATCGAAGCGCAGTGCGCCTGCAGCCTGAAACTGACCGCCGGTGCTCAACGTGGCCCGTAGCCCGTCCAGCTTGAGTGCGCCGGGGGTGAGTTGAACGCCAGCGTTGATCTCATTGATCTTTAACTCGCGCGAATAAACCAGCGACTTGATGTCGAGTTTGAAGTCGCCGTAAGCCCCCGCCCAGATTGGCGCAATCGGTGAAGCCGAAATCGCGGCCGCGGACTGACTCTGTTTTGCGGGATTGAGTGGGGGCTGGGACGAAAGCGGCGAGGTTGGCTTTGCACTGGCGAATGAATCGGCCGGTGCCGGCGCGAGCAGCGCTGCGAAGCTTAACAGGTCTTCGAGGTAGACCGTACCTGCTGTAACCTGGGCGCTGAGCGGGGTCGCTCCCGCAGTGGAGTTACGCGCTGCTTTCAGGGTGATTTCGGAGCGCCGCGCGCCTTGGGATATGACAATCGGCATCTGGGCGTTGAGGCGCCCGGCTGCATCAACATCGGCCCTAGCCAGCACGACAACGGATGGCAGTCGCGTGGCCCCGGCATTGGCGGCGACGAGGTTCGTGAGTTGCAGGGTTAACGAGGCCGTCTTCGCTGCCCCGAACGATGCGCTGAAATCCCCTCGGGCCACGCCCTTTGACAAGGCCAACGATCCGCTCGCCAGTGGCTGTGCCAGCATCTCGGGTAACTCCAGTTCGTACGTTCCGGATGCGGTGAGCGGTTGCTGCTCGCCGGCGGGTTGTCCTGCTTTAGCGGAAAGTTTCAGAATCGGTGCCTGGGCCCGCGAGACGGTCAATCGGGTGATTTCGGTGTTCCATCCTTGGGGTGAGTAGTCGGCCTGAGCGGCGAGGGCTACGTCCACCCCATTGACGAGTAGGCGGCCCCGTTGTGCCACATTGAGGTTGGCGAGCGTGAGCGGCTGCGAGTTTCGTAAGGACAACCCTCCATTACTGGCGAGGACGGTAAACGCCCCTCTCAGGTCCTGTCCCGTGAGTTCAAGCTCACCCAGGAATGGCTGGGCCCAGGCCAGGGCTATGCCGTCGATGACCAGGCTCATCAGTTCGGGTGTTGCGTCCGGGGTGGCGGCGAGCGCGCCGGTGGTGCGGTTAAACGCAATGGGTTGCAGGGCTGTTATGCTCACCACCGGTTTGGTGCCGGCGCTCAGGCGCAGGTCGCAGCGCTTGAGGTGCACAAGCTGATCGATGGCGCTGAGCTCAAAGGCGGCGCGCAAATCTAGGCGGCCAAGCGAGCCGAATTCAGGTCGCAGCAGGGCGAGTTTATCGCCCCACGCATCCAGTGAACCCGATGTCCTCATTTGCGTGAAGGTGCGGTCGGTTGAAAAATCCCCGTGTCCACTGCCTGCAAAATCCGGCAACGCATGGCCTAGAGCGAAGGGCGCGGCATCCGCCGTGGTCACGTCGAGTTTCCACGAGCCGGTCAGCGGCTCGCTGCCGGTGGGCATGACGAGGTTGACGTTGAGAAGCTCGCGGGGCCCGGAGGTCAAAATGGCGGCGTAGGTTTCACGTTGGGACTCGCTCGCCGCGCGCAGGTTAACCGAGAGGCTTGCGCCTGCGGACGGTTGGGGGCTGGGGCTGCGAGTGGCTGCGACGTTAAGCGCGAGTTCGATGCGGTCAAAGCTACGCGGGGTCATCAAGCGGGCAACGAGCTCCCCTTGAACCGTCATGGGAGTCGCATCGGTCCCGACCACCGTGGCGATGATGGCCCACTTGCCCTCATGTCCGGCCTTAAGCCCGCCCCCGGTGATTGCGACGTGGATACGGCCTTCGGGGAGGATCACATCGCCTTCGAGATCAATCCCGTCGATTGCGAGGTCAAAGTGCAGTTTCAGGCGGGCGAATAGCCCATTGAAAGCGGCCCGGGCCTGCTGCTCGGCCGAAGCGGCGCGGGGTGCCAAGGTGGACGCGGGGACATTTGAGGCGTTCGTGGTTGGCGGGGTGGCGATCGCAAGCGGGGCTTTCGCCGTGCCCGGTGTGGTTAGGTCCAGAATCCAGCCATGGGCAACCAGGCGTTTGACGGCGATTTTTTCACGGGCCGCGTCGAGCAAGTTAACGTCCACCTCGGCGGAGGGCAGGGTGAAAACAAGACCGGGTTGGACGACTTTAAGATTGTTTACGCGTGTGCGCTGTAGCCCGGCGTCGACGCTGTCAAAAGTGACGGTGAGGGCAGGGGAGGCGGGCGCGAATCGGCGCGCCGCCCAAGTCTGGGCCCCCGGGTTAAATGCGAGGGCTACGATCAAGCCTAAAAGCAGCACCAAAAAACTTAGGGCGAGGATAAGGATGCGGAGCGGTTTCATCGTACAGCGGGTGAGTTCAGTTTGAGCTTTTAGGGTGCGCCCAATGCCGAGCGCAAAGCAAGCCGGGTGGCGTGTGAAAGAACTGCTGATCTTAATCGCCCCTCGGAGTGCCCCGTGTCGGGTTTGGCTGGATTCGGGGTTGGCGTAGGTGGGTTGATTTTAGCTGGGTCTGCGCGGCCCACCCCATAGGCCCGCTCACGGTGATGTGCGAAACTGGTGGTCCCGGTGCAGGACGACAGGCCGGGGTTAACTTTACACCACCCTGAATCGCTCAAGACCATGATCCAAAATCCGCAAGCGCTTCTGCGCACCGCACACACCTACTGGCAGGGCTTTTGTCAGGCTTGGTTTCGTCACGATCCGATGAGTCGTGATCCCCGTGGTAAAAATCAGACTCAATCGGGGGTGCAACCGGGGTGGGGGGGCGAAAGCGCTCACCTCCCGGGCGCCCGTCCACCGGAAATACCCCCGGATTCGTCGTCCTCGCGCGGGGACGGGGGGGGGCGGGGGCTGGATCCGGCCGACGTGGACTATTTTAATCGGGGTGCCGACGAGAACCCCGAATTTTGGTGGCGGCTCGTTGGCCGCCCTCAGTTTTCTGGAAAACACGTGCTCGATGTGGGCTGCGGGCTGGGCTCGCTGTGTGTGGACATGGCGGCCGGGGGAGCGGCCCGAGTGGTCGGGTTGGACACCGAATCTAAACTGATCGCGTTCGCTCGCCAGCACACCGCTCAGGCCTTTCCTGATTTGCAGCCCGTACTGGAGTTTTACGACGAGGATCTGGCACGGTTCAACCAAGGGAAGTTCGACATTATCGTCTCCAAGGACTCCTTCGAGCACATCATGGATCTGGAAGGAATGATCCGAGCAATGGCGTTCCACTTAAAACCCGGCGGGCGGATTTACTCGGGGTTCGGGCCTCTCTACAACAGTCCGTTCGGCCACCACGGTCGGGTGGCGACACGGTTGCCGTGGAGGCAGTTTCCCTGGGCCCACCTTTGGGAGTCCGAGGCGAAAATCGTGCAGCGGTTGAACCGACTCCGCGCCCGTGGTGAACCTGTTTTTACGTACTCAGACGCGCCGCTGGCCAGCATTCGGGATCTTGGATTAAGCATGTATTCCTTGGCCGATTATCGGCGTTTTATTTATGGCAGTGGCTTAAAGGTGGTGCGTTTTGAGGTGAACCGCAGTAAGCACGGTCTATCGCGGGTGCTCTCTGTGTTACGCCGCGTATCGTTTTTGGAGGAATATTGTACGCACAACATTTATTGTGTTCTGGAAAAGCCCCATTGAGCGGGAAACGCCCTGCGCGCACGCGCAGGGCCACATTCCTTGATACCCTCGGAGTGAGTACGAGAAACGGCGTAATTCACCCCTTTAAAGCGAATGAGTGTAATGCCTAGGTTTCCAGGCGTTCCGGCCGGGCGTCGGAGTTACGATGACGCCGAACCTCATCCGGTCGACTCCTGCTGAACGATCCGGCAGGGCAGCAGTGCTGCGTCCTGCATGCCGTGGATGATTTTTTTGTCGGGAGGGCAGAAGGTGGCCAACGCTCCGCCCAACTGCGCTTTTCCCCCCTTCACGAAGTAATACGGGCACAGCCGCAGACGGCCCTCAACCTCGCGCACCTGCTGCTCGCGGTCGTAGACGCGGTGTTTCACCCGGCAGGGTTTTTTATAAAGCTGGAGAATATGCGGGTTACGGGGCGAGTCGGCGAGGGCGAGGTCGATACCGGCCTGCCATTCATCGCGCGAGCAGTCACTGCCTAAGATGACACTGCGCGCCCCCCAGGCGGTCTCGTGATAACCGGAGATTTTGATGATCAGATCGCGTTCCTTTTGCGACGCTCCGGTGAGTTGTCGCCAGTCGGTTAATGCGCGCCCACCCACCTTGGGCCCATCGAGCACTGCGCCCGGTGGCAAGGGCGTGGAGTCCAACACCCAGGAGGGCGGTATGAGGCGGCGCAGGAGTTTTAGGGTGCGCGAGCTGAGGGCTTCGGCCCAGTAATCTTGCAACTGGTGGTGGTGAAACAGCGCCAGCCCAAGTTTTTCCTCCTGGTAGGGACGCATGGGTGGCACAATGACGACTTCTCCGGCGGCCCAGGCCGCGAAAAAATAGGGCGCAGTCGGGATGTTCGCCAGATCGAACAACTCGAAAAAACGGTAGACGATGTCGATTTTCTCCGGGTTGCCTTCGAGGTCGAAACACAGCGTCGTTCCTAGTGGGAAAACCTCGTCGGGACTGAGGCAGAAAACCCGTTTCCCTTGCAGTTGCAGCTGCTCGGCGAGCCAGCGCATTTCTGGGCGGTAAGTCGCCGCTTCTTCGGAAACCACCAAGGCGATCAGGGGATTGCGCAGGTCGGCTCTCAACGCGGCCAGCGAATCATAAAACCCGCGGATCATCGTGTCGCCGGATCCAAGGATTTCGTTGTTCTTTGGGAATTGGGTCTCGGGGATTTCCCCCGAGTAGAGGCGGTTGAGAAACGCAGTCAGGCCGATACCTCCGGGCACCGAATCGAGCTCGGTCATCACAAAACCCTCGTCGGTGAGCAGCAAGTCGGGGCGGAGTACGGTGGGGAATGCCCCCCGGTTGCGGGGATCGCGGGCATGGGCGATGAGCGCGGGGGGTTTACCCCGGTCAAGGTAGTCGGCCACCCAGGGTGCGAAAAGGGGGCGGTTACGCAGGAGGTTTTTTCCAGCGGCTGAACGCAGATAAAGCGATTCGAGCGCCTGGTGATAGTCGAGGCAGGCGGTGCCAATGTCAGAGAGCTCGGCGGCTTGGGCCGGCGATAACGCCCACGCATCGGGCGAGAGTTGCCACGATTTGTCCTCGAACAGTGGCGTGGCGGCTAAGACGGACTGTAGGTCGGTAGCAGCAAGATCAGGCATAACGGGGAAAAACATCCTGCGCCTTTGGGCGAATGTCGAACGGCCATTAACGAATTAGGACAAGAAAACCGCATTTCACTGTGGCTAACCTTGGCGTTAAAAATGGCATATCAGCATAATGGGCTTCTGGGCTTCCCCTGCTAAACCCTCAACTTGAACGCCAATTAGCCCTATAACTCGGTGTACTTGTCCGAGCGGCCCTTGGCTTTTTCGACCGGGTATTTGGCTGCGTTGGCAGCCATCTTGGTCTCGATCACGGCGGCCACGTCGATCCCGGTCATGTTGGCAAACTCCAGCGCGTAGATCACCACGTCGGCCAGCTCCTCCTCGATTTTCTTACGCTTGGCCTCGTCGAGTGAAATGCTGCGGGATGCCTCGGGCGTTGCCCATAAAAAGTGCTCCATCAGTTCACCGGCTTCGGCGGCCAGAGCCATGCTCAGGTTTTTGGGTGAATGGAACTGCTCCCAGTCGCGCTGGACTGCAAAGGCCAGCACGCGGGATTTGATTTCGGCCAGGGTTGTCGCTGAGTCGGTGAACGCCATGGCGGCAGGTTTGTTGCCCGCAGTTCAGGAGGCAAGCACGGCGCGGTCGCGTCCTGCATGCTTGGCCGCATAGAGCGCTTTGTCGGCAGCCACCTGAAGCGAAAAATGCGGGGGACTCGATACGGGCAGCGACGCCACGCCGGCGCTCAGCGTGATCGGCAAACTCACTGCGGCCGTAGCATGAAACGGGGCCGCTTGCATCACTGCCACCAAGCGGCGGGCGACTATGATCGCTTCATGCGCGGGGGTTTCCATCAGCAGCACCGCAAACTCCTCGCCGCCGATACGCGCGACGCGGTCGATCCCGCGTATTCCCGATTCGATACGACGGGCAGCCGCCACCAGCACAGCATCACCCGCCGCATGGCCATAGGTATCATTGACGAACTTGAAGTGATCCAGATCCACGATGATCAGCGAGAGCGGGTGGTTGAAGCGGCGTGCTCGCAGCACCTCCTCGTTGAGCAGTGAGTCGAATGCCCGGCGATTGAGTAGGCCGGTGAGCTCGTCGTGGGTGGCCAGTCGACGCAGCTCTCGCATGGCCCCGGCCAATTTTAAACTGTAACGAATGGAGCGCTCCACCATGCGTGGGGTGATTTCGCCTTTAACCAGATAATCCGCAGCCCCGGCCTCCATCGCCGCCTCGTCCACCTGCTCGGAGGAATCGGCCGTGAGGAAAATCACCGGGGTTTCACAGCGTTCCTCGCGTGCAGCCCGAAGCAGGTCCAAGCCGTTGCGCTCGCCGAGTTGGTAATCGAGTAGGCACGCCGCGTAGTCGCCCGTAAGCAGGAGTCGCAGGCCGTCCTCGTAGGTCTGCGCCCAGTCGGATTGAAAGCGGCCGACTTGGGCGTTCGCGAGCATGCGATCTGTCACCTTATATTGCAGAAGGTTGTCCTCGATGATGAGGATTTTTTTGACAGGGATCACGGGATGGAAACGCGTGGGCGTCGTTGGGTGGGGGCGGGCGAGCCGGTGTAGCTTAGCGTTGGGTACCGGCGACCAAGTCGGTGGCGCGCCGTGCGAGTGCGGGGGCGATTTGAGCGCGATCGGCAAGGTGGTCGCGGATGACGTTGACCAGTGCGCTGCCCACCACGACGCCGTCGGCATGGGCGGCAACTTCGGCGACGTGCGAGCGTTGGCCAATGCCGAAGCCCACCACCACAGGCAGGCCGGTGTGACGTTTGATCGCGGCGACCGCCTCGAGTATGTTGGTGGCAACGGAGTCGCGCACCCCGGTCACGCCTTCGCGGGAAACGTAGTAAATAAAGCCCGTGGCGGCGGCGCCGATTTTGGCGAGGCGCGCCTCGGGGGTGGTGGGGGCCACGATGAACACGGTTTTGATGCCGTGTTGGGCGCAGGAAATCTGTACGTCGGAAGCCTCTTCGGGTGGCAGGTCGAGGGTTAACATGCCGTCGACTCCGGCCGCCTTGGCGTCGCTCACATAGGCGTCCACGCCGTTGGAGAAAACCAGGTTGTAGTAGGTGTAGAAAACGATGGGCGTGTGGGGCGCGAAGGCGCGGATGCGGCGCACCAGTTCGAACACGCGCGAGGCAGTCATTCCGCCGGCGAGCGCACGTTGGGCGGCGAGTTGGTTGGTGAGCCCGTCGGCGAGGGGATCACTGAAGGGGACGCCCAGCTCCAGAACGTCGATACCGCTTTCAATGAGTGCGCGGCAGGCGGCCAGGGAGTTGTCGAAATCGGGGTCGCCGGCACAGAGGTAGGCGACGAAAGCGGCGCGATTTTCTGCGCGGGCGCGGGAGAAGGCATTGGCAATTCGATCCATGTGTCCCAATCGGCTCAAAAATGCGGGGTAGGCGCAAAGGGAAATTTCGGCTCAGGCGAGATTGTTCTGGCTGATCCAAGATTATTTTTGATCGAAAGGGGATGGGGCGCTTCCGCAGAAGGCGCGCGGGCTGCTGGCGCGCCAGAGCTGGGGGTGGGCTTGACGACTTTGCTACAGTTCACATTCGACAGCGGACCGAGCCTGGTGGCTTGATGTCTGCTTACGTCTTTTTTTAACGCATGAATTCAACAGCCCTAGCCACGATCGCAATGACCGGTTTTACCGTGGCGTTTTTTCATGCGGCGATCCCCACGCATTGGCTGCCCTTCGTACTCGTGGCGCGTGCCCGTCGCTGGAGCCGGCCCAAGGCTTTGGGCGTGGCCGTTTTTGCCGGCTTGGGGCATGTGGGCCTGACCAGCTTGCTCGGTCTGGCGATCGCGTGGTTCGGTTTTCAGCTCGATGAGCACTTCGGTCATGCATTCACCCAAGTTGCCGGTGTTGTCCTGCTCGCCGTCGCGGCCTTTTACTTTTGGCGCCAGTGGCGGGGGCAGGGGCTCATGCATCACCACACTCCGGGCGGTCGCCACGAACCGAGTTCGCATTGCGGCCATGACAAAGCCCACAGCCACCTCGAAGCTGAACTGGAGGGCAGTCCGCTCGTCTCCACCCGCCAGGGTGATTGGGCGGCGATAAGCGGCCTTTTTGTCATGCTGACACTCTCGCCGTGCGAGGGTTTTTTGCCCATTTACCTGTCGGGCGTCCAATTTGGTTGGCATGGCTTTTTCGTGCTGAGCGGTATTCTCGCGGTGGGAACCCTCGGCGGCATGCTACTGTTTACGTGGCTAACCTTGGTGGGGCTCGAAAAAGTTGAGCTCAAACGCATCGAACACTGGGAGGCGGCGTTGCTCGGTCTGGTGTTTACCGTGCTGGGCGTGGTGATGCTCAGCTTGGAGCACTCGCATTAAGCCGACGCTCGCCTCCAGTCGTTAGCCGCCGAGGTAGGCGGCTTTGAGGCGCGGGTCGTCGCGCAGTTCACTGCTGGCCCCGGACACGGTGATTTGCCCGGTTTCCAGTACGTAGGCGTGTGAGGAGATTTCCAGTGCGAGGTGGGCGTTTTGCTCAACTAGTAAAATGGTCAGGCCTTCAACGCGGTTAATCTCCACGATTTTTTCGAAGATCGTCGAGACGAGGCGGGGGGCGATGCCCAGCGAGGGTTCGTCGAGCATGAGGAACTTCGGTTGCCCCATTAGTGCGCGGCCAATCGCCAGCATTTGCTGCTCGCCACCGGAGAGGGTGCCGGCGGTTTGTTTGAGGCGTTCCTTAAGCCGGGGAAAGAGCATGAAAACGTGTTCGCGGGTCCGTTCGATCAGTTCCGTGTCGTGTTGCAGGTAGGCGCCGAGCGCGAGGTTTTCGGCCACCGTCAAGTTGGCGAACACCAAGCGTCCCTCGGGCACGTGGCAAAGCCCGCGGGCTACAATCTCGTGTGAGGCAAGGCGCGTAATATCCTCACCGTTAAAGCGGATGCTGCCAGCGCGCGGGCGGATCAGCCCCGAGATCGCCTGCAGGGTCGTGGTTTTACCGGCCCCGTTGCCACCGATGAGTGTGACGATGGCGCCGCGCGGAATCTCGAAGGAGATGCCGTTGACGGCCTGAATCGCACCATAGGTGACGGAAAGATCGGTGACGGAAAGCATGGGCGCGGAGGACGAAGTGGCGTGACTAATGAGACCTTGGGCGCGCATTGCAAGGTGGAGAACCACCCCATTCCCCGACACCAGCCCGGGGCCTCTGGTTTCACTTTTTCCCGTTCGCTTAAATGGACGCTGGTGTCGGCGCTGATGCCGAAGGCAATCGGTGGATTCTCTACGCAAAACCAAGGCGCCGGTTTTTTAACCGCGAAGACGAACCTTATCTCATACTTCGCGCCTTAGAGTTTTTACGTTAAAAGGCCTGAATAGCTGTGTAATGGGTATAACATTTGAGTTGTCGGAGTGAGCTCTGAGGTAGCGGTGCTTTAGCCCGCAGGTTTGCAGCGAATTCTCTCCTGCAATTACCGATGCGGGCTGAAGCACCGTACTACTTTCGATCCGACTCTTTAAATGTTACTGGTTTATAGTTTATTTCATTCGCTTAGTTCGACTTGCCGGCAATGTCCCAGCTGGCGCGGCCTCCGTAGAGGGTGAAGCGCATACCTTGGATCGTCGCCCCGCCCAGACCGACGGAGCTGGCCGGCACTTCCAATCTCACCCACTGGCCGAGCGTGGGCAGCGCCCCAACCGGGAATTGGCTGGCGGTGCCGTTGGTGCCCCAGGCGATCTGGTTGGCACCCCAATAGGCGCGGTGTGCGCTGTTTCCCGTGCTGTCCGTCCACATCAGCATGACCTCCGTGGGCGGATTGGTCGGATCGAGGTAAACGTAGGCAAACAGCTTGTCGGTGGTGCCGACCACCAACGTGGCTGTCGCCGAATCAAACCCGTGGCCGTGGATGCCGGCGGCCACGTTGCTCTGGTGCACCGCCGGGGCGGAGTAGGGCGTCGGGTTGCTAGTCACCCAGGTCCAGGCGTCGCCGCCGTCGGCACTGGCCACCGCCCCCGTGGGCAGGGCCCCATTGATCCAGTTCACCACCGCACTGTTGGCGGTGAAACTGGCCGCACCGAAGACGCGGCGGCCGTCCGGCCAGCAGATCTCCACCTCGACCCACTGGGTGCCGTTGTTCTTGGGAACGAAGGCGTAGGTGGGGCCGAAGGCGGGCTGCTGGTCGCGGCCTTCCCAGACGATGCGGGCGTTGCTCAGGTCCATCCCGGGCGCGGACACGCTCAGGGTGGTCACGGCATTGAGCGCCACTACGCCGGTGGGCACGGTGATCACGGCCGTGCCGGAGGTCCATGGGGTGGACTTGGCGCTGGTTTGACCGACTAGCGCGCTGGCCGTCAGCAGGCTGCGGGCCTGGTTCACGGTGATGAACTCGGTGGTGGTGTTCCAAGTGTCGGACCAGCGGTCATAGAACGGGTAGGGCGCGGTGGTGGCGCCGTCCGTGGGGTAGGTGAGCGTGCCCAGTTCGTTGGCATAGAGGGCGAGGTAATCAAAACCGCCCTGGATGTTGCCGATCGGGATGCCGGTGGGGGCCAGTTGGCGGGCGTCGCCGCGGGCAAACTGGTTAACCACCGTGTGTTGACGCTTGAGGCCGAGGCCGGTCACGCAGGATGCGTTCACCGGGTTGGTGCCGGCTTCGTAGTTCAAGTTGCCCACGATGGCGTCGAGGTATTCCGGCTTGGGGTCGATCTGGTAGGCCACGGCCATGTCGGCGGCCTGGTCCATCGAGAAATACCAGCCGGCATTGCGGTAGGATTTGTTCTCGGCGGCGAAGGCGGAGCCGTAGGAGCTTTGGGTCGAGGACAGGAGCTCTTTGTCGGCGGCGCCGATGATCTCGGTGTTGCACTTGGTCAGGTAGGCGGCGTCGAGCTGGCTGGCGGCCAGGCGGCCCGAGCGGGCGGCGAAGGCGTAGCTGCGGATGGCGTTGCCGTAGGACTCGGCCATGCGGATCCAGCTCCAGCGGTAGGTCGCGTAGTCGTTGGGGTTCGGGAACCAGGTGAAGAGCTGCTGCTGGTATTTCACGTCACCGGTGGCCAGATACATTTCGGCGGCGGCCCAGGACAACTCGTCCATGTGGGCGAACTCGTCTCCGTAGAAGGTGATCTTCTGGTAGGAGCCGGCCAGTCCGTACTTGGCGATCGCGTTCATCAGGAAGGTCCACCCGAGCTGGGCCTTTTGCAGGTAGAGCGCGGCGGTCGCCGGGTAGGCCTGCTTGAACTTGGGCGACGAAGCGCACTGAGCCAGGGCGGCTACGCAGGCGGCGGTGGCCGAGGTGTTTTTGGGCCACACGACCTGGGTGTCACCGGGGGCGGTGCCGGAGAGGCCACCTTCGTATTCACGGGTCTTGGGATAGACGATGAAGTAGAAACCGCCGTCGGCGTCCTGGAGTTTAGCCACGAAGTCGGCCTCCTGTTTGGCCTCCTGAAGGATGTCGCTGACGCCGTCGCCGCTCTCGGGGATGCCGAGGTTGTCGAGGTTGCCCGAAGGCATGTTGTCGGCGGTGAACATCAGGAGGTGAACCAAAGACGCGACGTCGGTGGTGTACTTGCTGTAATCGCCAGCGTCATGGTGACCGCCGGAGACGTCGATCGTGCCCTTGTTGACGAACGGATAGAGCTGGGAGGCTTCCGAGGCCAACTGGGGCGCGGTTTGGTGGGCACTGGGCGCGCTCTTGGAGGCGATGGTCGTCCAGGTGAAGGCGTAGGAGGACTGCGGCGAGGGCACTTCGGCTTTAGCCACGTGACAGGCGTCGTGGGTGAAGCGGGTGAAGGGAAGGGCTTTGGATTTGCCGCAGCGTTGATGATAGAGGCCGAGTGCGTAGGTGCGCGCCCAGTTCATGGCGATGCCGTCATTGATCAGGAACGGGAGCGAAGCGCCCAGGCCGGGGACCAATAGGTAGTATTCGCCGGGCGTGGTCAGGGCACTGAAGTCGGCCTGGAGCACGTTCTGGTAAGGCAGCGGCGCATAGGTGTAACCGACATCCCGGCGCGCGGTCAGCGTGCCCTGGTAGGCGGTCGCCCCGGTGGCGGCGTTTTTGATGGTGAAGCTGGTCAGCCCTGCGGCCGGTAGCTCACCGAGGTTGCCCAGGTAGTAACCTACCATGGCCTTCTTGGGGAAGGTGGGCACATAACCCTCCTGGTTGACGTGGATCGCCGGGCTGTAGCGCAGCGGATCGGTCGTCACCGCGTACTTCTCGGTGGCCGGCCAGAGCTGGGCGCTCGGGTTGGTCACGACGACCGCTTGGCCCTCGGCGATCGGGGAGGCCAACTGGAGGTAGATCGCGTTGTCGATACGCAGGTCGCGCACATCGAGGTCGGCGGAGAAGGCGCGGCGTTTGAAGCCCACCGAGAGGACTGAAACCGCTTGGCCGTTGACGGTCACGGCGAACTGGCTGCTCGCCGGGGCGGAGAGCACGCCGGAGGAGTTTACGAAGTTCCAGGTCGTGACCGTGGCGGGGTCCGGGGCCTTGGTGGTGAGCTTGCGCAGCTCCAGGTAGGTCGGCGAAAGCACGCGCAGGGCCTGCTCGCCCACTTTGGGCATGATCAGCCCGGTGTAATCCAGCTCGTTGAGCACAACCGGCGTCGGCACCGGGTTGGGCGTCGGCGTGGGCGGCGGCGGGGTCACGACCTGGGCGATGGTCACGGTGGCGGAGGTGGCGCTGCCCAGGGTGTAGGCGGCGTTGTTCGCCAGGGTGAGGATGATCGTCTCCGGGTTAGCGCTGGTGCTGTTGGCGAGGGCCTGCAGCGTCAGCGTGGTCGAGGCGGAGCCGGCCGGAATAGTGACCGAAACGGGCATGGTGGTGCCGTTGGCGAGCCGGTAGTCGGTGAGCGCCACGGCGGTGCCGCCGAGGGTGTAGTTGACGGTCAACGACGCGGTGGTGTCACCGGTGCGGGTGAAGCTCAGCGTGGCGGTGTCGGTGGTGCCGATGGCGGCCGAGGCGTCCGTCGCGGTCACGGTGACCACGGGCAACGTCGGCGTTGGGGGCGGCGGCGGGGTAACGATAACCTGGGCGATCGTCACGGTGGCGGAGGTGGTGCTGCCCAAGGTGTAGGCGGCGTTGCTCGCCAGGGTGAGGATGATCGTCTCCGGGTTGGCGTTGGTGCTGTTGGCGAGGGCCTGCAGCGTCAGCGCGGTCGAGGCGGAGCCGGCCGGAATCGTTACCGAGACGGGCATCGTGGTGCCGTTGGCGAGCCGGTAGTCGGTGAGCGCGACCGCGGTGCCGCCGAGGGTGTAGTTGACGGTCAACGTCGCGGCGGTGTCACCGGTGCGGTTGAACGTCAGCGTGGCGGTGTCGGTGGTGCCGATGGCGGCCGAGGCGTCCGTCGCGGTCACGGTGACCACGGGGAGCGTCGGCGTCGGCGTCGGCGTCGGCGTTGGCGTCGGCGTTGGGGGCGGTGTGGGCGCGGTGGCCAGCAGGGTGATCGTGGCCGTACTCGGGGTGCCGAGGCTGTAGGCGGAGTTGGCCGACAGGGTGAAGATCGCCGTTTCCGGGTTGGCACCGGTGGAGTTGGCCCGGGCCATGATCGTCATGGTGGTCGAGGCGGCTCCGGCGGGGATGGTCACGGCGACCGGCATGTCGCCCTGGATACGGCAGTAGTCGTTCCATTTAACGGCGGTGCCGCCGAGGGTGTAGTTAACCGTCAGGGCTGCGGTGGTGGCGCCGGTGCGGGCGAAGGTCAGCACGGCGTAATCAGTGGTGGCGATGACTGCGGTGGCGTCGGTGGCCGTCACGGTGACGCTCGGCAGGCCGGTGGGCGTGGGGGTGGGGGCCGGCACGACTGCCGCAGCGATCGTGATCGTGGCAACGCTCGGGGTGCCGAGGGTGTAGGTCGTACTCGCCGCAAGGGTGAACTTTGCGGTTTCCGGATTGGCGTTGGTGCTGTTGGCGAGCGCTTGGATCGTCAGAGCGGTGGAACTGGCGCCGGCGGGGATCGTTACGGTGACCGGCATGGTGCCCGTGGGCAGGCGGTAGTCGGTTAAGGGGACAGCGGTGCCGCCGAGGGTGTAGTTAACCGTCAAGGACGCCGTGGTGGCGCCGGTGCGAGTGAACAGCAGCGAGCCGGTGTCGGTGGTGCCGATGGTGGCCGAGGCGTCCGTCGCGCTGACCGTGACTACCGGCAAGGTTGGAGTCGGCGGAGGTGGCGCACTGGTTGCCAGGAGGGTGATCGTGGCGGTTTTTTGGGTGCCGAGGATGTAGGCGGAGTTGGCCGACAGGGTGAAGATCGCCGTTTCCGGGTTGGCCCCGGTGGAGTTGGCCCGGGCCATGATGGTCATGACTGTGGAGGCGGCGCCGGCGGGGATGGTCACCGCGACGGGCATGTCGCCCTGGATGCGGCAGTAGTCGTTCCATTTAACGGCGGTGCCGCCGAGGGTGTAGTTGACGGTTAATGCCGCAGCGGTCGAACCGGTGCGGGAGAAGGCGAGTGTCGCGTAGTCGGTGGTGCCGATGACGGCTGAGGCGCCGGTGGCGACCACGTTAACGGTGGGCTGGGCGGAAGCGCTGGAGGCGAAACCGGCGGCGAGGACAAGGGAGGCGGCCAGTGTCAGCCACCTCGGGAGACGTATGAAGGGATTCATCGCTCAACCTTAGCGGGTTTGAATCCCCACTAATGTCGGAGCATCTCCGATTCCTCTGTCGGTGTCTGTCCGACAAACCCCGCGGCTGCGAACGCGCCGACTGGGTGGACCCAACCCATTGGCCACAAAAAACACGAAATGCCACAAAAACAACCCGCCCCAATCCCACTGTCCACTGGTAGGCTGTAACATTTAAAGTGTCGGATCGAAAGTAGTGCGGTGCTTCAGCCCGCATTGGCGATTGTGCGAAGATCAAAGCTGCGGGCTAAAGCACCGCACTACCTCAGAACTCAATCCGCCGAGATCCCTGTATTTCTATGCGTTCTCTGCGTTCTTTCGCGGCTAAAACGATCGATGTTTACGTTGATTTTAAGGGGGCTCTGGATGCGACACTTTAAATGTTACTGCCTACTAGCGGTGAATCTGCTCGGCGATTTCCTCCAGCGGATAAGTGAGAATTTCCGCCAATGTCGGGTGATACCAGGGCGCGCGCAGGAGATCGAAAACCGTGGCCTTCATCGCCAGCGGACCACTGAAAATGTGAATCAGTTCGCCGGCGTGCGGTCCGACGATTTCGGCGCCGAGGATGCGGCCGCGTTTGGGCTCGGCGATGACCTTCACGTAGCCGTAATTGGCCTCCATCAGGATCGACTTGCCGTGGTCGTTGAACGGGTAGGTTGCGACGAGGAATTTTTCACCTCGCGCGGTGAGCTCGCGCTCTTGTTCACCGATGCTGGCGAGGGCAGGTTCGGTGAAAACCACGCTCAGGAGGAGCTTAGGATCGATGGGTTTTAGGCCTTTGCCCCCAAAGGCGTGGCGGGCGGCCAGTTCGCCTTGGGCCACCGCGAGGTGCACCAGATCGTAGGGCCCGCAGACATCGCCCCCGGCGTAAATGTGCGGGGCGGTGGTTTGCTGCCAGCGGTTGACCTTTACCCGGCCGGCCGGCGTGAGTTTTACCCCGGCCTCGGCGAGTTGCAGCGAGTCGGTGTTGGGCTCGCGGCCCAGCGCGTTAAACAGGTGACGCGCCCGGCGGGTGAGGGTTTTTCCGCCGCAGGTGAACGTAACCGCTACGCCCGCCTCGTCGTCCGATATTTTCTCGATTTGGGTGTCGGTGTGCAGAGCGATACCCTCGTCGCGGAAGGCCTGCTGGACCACTTCGCTGGCGGCGGGGGAGTAGTCCTTAAGAATGGTTTTACTGCGCTGAATTTGGATCACCTTTGAGCCAATGCGCCGGAGGAACTGGGCGAGTTCGCAGGCGACGATGCCGCCGCCGAGCACGATGACGCTCTCGGGGACAAAATCGAGGTCGAGCACGTCGTCGCTGGTCCAGAACGGGGTGGTTGCCAAACCGGGAATGGCGGACGGAACGCTGACTTTGGAGCCGGTGCCGATCAGGAATTTTTCGGCGGTTAACGTGCGTCCATCGGTGAGGGCGATGGTGTGCGGATCGACGAAGCGGGCGTGGCTGCGGTAAACGTCGTATTTACCCGATTCGAGGGCTTGGGAGCGGTAGCCGGCGAATTCGCCGATGATCTTCTTTTTGCGGGCGTGGAGCGCCTTCATGTCCGCGGAGGCGGAGGGGATGCGCAGGCCGAAGGTTTTGCCCTTTTGGGCGAGGTGGAGGATCTCAGTGGAGTAGAGGAGCGTTTTGGACGGCATGCAGCCCTTGAGGATGCACAACCCGCCGAGTTGCGGGGCGCTGTCGACGATGGCGACGCGTTTGCCGAGCGAGACGGCGACGCGGGCGGCATTGAAGCCGGCCGAGCCGCTGCCGATGACGAGTAGATCGTAGGGTTTGGGCATGGGGAAAGGGATCGGGAGTAAGTCAGTTAGGATGCTATGCTAAATAACTTGATTAATTTAGGGGAAGATTGATGGGGCGGTGCCACGTTGAATTCATACGGCTAAAACCCTATTATTGGCGTTGGATAGAGCAGTTACGGCAAGCCGGCTGAATTTAAATCCACTGAATTTTCAACCACTAATGGACACTAAGATGCACTAATCTGGAAAATGTATATCTTGTTTTATTAGTGCCTTTTAGTGCTCATTAGTGGTTAAAAGAATTGGGTTACATGTCTTTAAGTTACGAGTGGTGAGGTAGGGGGGAAGTGTTAGGTTGTTTTGATTCACCTAAGCCGCTTATGAGCTTACCGCGTCAGGCTTACCGGCCTTTGCCAAACAGCATGATGTGAATGGTTTTCAGGACGATAGAGGCGTCGATCTGAAAGGAGAAATGGCGGATGTAGTAGAGGTCGTATTCCAACTTACGCAGGGTGTCGTCGATGTTGGCGCCGTAGGGGTAGTTAACTTGGGCCCAGCCGGTGATGCCGGGTTTTACCAGGTGGCGGAAGTGGTAACAGGGGATCTGTTGCTCGTAATCCGTGACCAGTTTGTCCCATTCGGCGCGGGGGCCGATCAGGCTCATGTCGCCAAACAGCACGTTGAGCATCTGCGGCAGTTCATCGAGGCGGTAGGTGCGCAGGAATTTGCCGACTCGGGTGATGCGCATATCGCCCACCGTCGTGTAGGCGTCGGCGCCGTCGTTGGGGCGCATGGTGCGGAATTTGTAGATGCGAAAGGGCACGCGGTTTTGGCCGATGCGCGTCTGGCTAAACAAGACCGACCCGCGGTCACCGCACCAGATGGCCAGCGCGATGGCGAGAAACAGCGGGGCACCCAGCGTCAGGGCAACGAGCGAAAAGCCGATGTCGGAGAAGCGCTTGAGGTGCTTAAACACCGGTTCACGGGCGATTTTAAAGCCTTCCTGGAACAGCCAGGTTTGGTTGAGGCGGTAGAGCGGGATTTTGCGCCAATACACCTGATGAAAAAGCTCGAGGGTATAGGTGGGCACGGCGTGGAAATAGAGGTCCACCAAGCGCAGCGACAGGCGGGTGCGCAGGTCGCGGTTGTTTTCGCGTAACACGATGGCCTCGATTTCGATGGCACCGGTTTCGATCTGCCCGAGGACCTCGTCAAGGGCCGTGGATGCAGGGCCGCTGGCGGTTTCAGCCTCGGGCGAGGCGTAGATCACGGGCTGCTGGTAGCCCATGCGGGTGCACTCTTGGGCGAAGGTTTCGGCGCTTTCGGCGTCACCGATGAAGAGCAGCGAGCGGCCTTTGCGAGAGGCGTGGGTGCGCGAATAAATGACCCGGCGGTAGGCCAGCGAGATGGGAATGCAGGCCAGAAAACTGAGTACGATCACGGTGCGGCTCTGCTGGAGGGGATAACCTTGGGGGAGGATCGTGAAGGTCACCAGCAGGGTGCAGATGAGGGCCGAAAGTACCGCGATGATGTGCTCGCTGGTGTAGTCGAGGCTCATCATGTCGGTCTTCGAATTGTAGGCGTCGATGAGGAAAAACGTCGTGACTAACAGCGCGGCGGGAGCGAGCAGCGGGGTGTAGATCCAGACGTTGTTAGCCAAGATGCCGCGCAGCCAGGCGATGGAGTTGAAGGCGGCCACCAGCAACCCCACGTCGAGGAAGAGCAGCAGGTAGGCGACGGTGCGGTTTTTGTGCATGCGGGGCGGGGGCAGGGGGGAGTGGCGGGACAGTTGCGGGGGGGGCGGTCAGCGTTTTGGGGCTGCGGAGCGCAGGGCCCGCAGCTCGGCGGAAATCGCCTGTTCGTAAGCGGCGAGTAAGCGGCAGTAAACTAGGCCGGGGGCACCGTCTAAAAAGCCGCGCCTCAGGAGGTACTGGTAGACAAAACGCAGGAGACCGCGGGCCGGCAGGTGATAACTGGCCTCTTTTAACGCTCTGCGGCGGGCCAGTGCATCGGGTGCGCGCAGATCTCGCCAAAGCGTGTTGGCCGGGCGCGCCGTGGCCATAAACGCGGCGGCCTCGGTCTTGGCGTAGCGGGCGTGTTTGACGCGGATCTCGGCGTCACTTTGCGAGGAGAGGTTGTGGTCGTAGGGGTGCGAGAGCCGGCCGAGCCGCAGGCCCGGGGCTTCGCGCTGGCCGTGGCCGACTTCAATGAAGCGAAATCGGCGGGTGTTCACGAAGCGCGCCTGCCAGGCCGGATAATCGGTGCAGCGAGGAATCCAGCGGCCGTGGAAAAACATCCGGGGCGCGGCATAAAAACCATCGAGTTGCGCCGCCGCCGGCGAAGTGGCGCAGTCGGAGCACTCGGCGATGAGCTCGGGCGAGAGTTTTTCGTCGGCGTCGAGGTGGAACACCCACTCGTGGCGGAACGCGATCACGTCGTGAGCGTGGTTGCGCTGCTGCGCGAAGTTTTTGAAGGGGTTAACAAAAACCCGGGCTCCGGCCGCACGCGCGATTTCAACCGTGCGGTCGGTCGAGCCGGAATCGAGCACCACCACGTCGTCGCAGCCGGCGGTGGTGGCGAGGCAGGCCGGGAGATTTTGCTCCTCGTTGAGGGTCAGGATGACGATGGAAATAGGCCGCTGATGGCTCATGGGGCTTGTGGCGGGGGCGGCGTATCGACGGTAAGCTCGGCTTTGCGCAGTGCGGTGAAAAACAAAACCCAGAAGGTGATCAGAAAGGCGCCCGAAGAAAAGGGGAACTCGATCAGCGCATAAAGCAGGACGACGGCCAGTCCGAGCAAGGGGTAGGCGACCAGCGGGTGGCGGAGTTTTCGGCGGGTTAAATGCGCTAAGGGCACGGCAAGCGTTAGTATTAGCAGCGTGGTGCCGACCAGACCGGTTTCGGCCAGCGATTGCAGCCAGTCGTTGTGGGCGGTGGCATAGTGATTTTCGTACTGTCGGCTGGCTTGTAGTGGACGCGGGCGGACCAGCTGAAAGGCAATGTCGTAACTGTTCAGCCCCCAGCCAAACACGGGCTGGCGGCGCGCCAATTCGGCCGTGTCGGCATAGACGGCCATGCGCTCACCCCACAGCGATTGGTTCTGTGCCAAGGCGATTTGAGTTTGGTGGTAACGTTCGCTGATGCCACGAAAACCCAGCCAGGCGACCGCGGCGATGGTCAGGGTGACCACGGCCAAAAGGGTGGTGGCGGCGGGCCAGAGCGGGCGGTGGGCGCGGTGGCGGGCTGCGGCCAACCGCAGCAGGGCATGCCCGGTGGCCACCAGCACAAGGAACGCCGACATCACGGTGGCGGCCCGGGATGCGCTCAGCGGACCGCTGATCGCGATGAACAGGAAACCGACCAGCGCCGCGCTGAAGGGCGATTGCCACATATCCCGCCCGTGGTGGTGCCGCGCTTGGTTAAACAGCAGTCCGGCGGTTGTCGCCAAACACAGCACCATAAAAGCGCCCCAGTGGTTGTAATAAATGAAGGAGGCAAAGAACCGTGCATTGGGCGAAGTGGCCGCGCCAAAGTAGAACCCGGCGGCAGAAAGCTTTTGCACCGTGCCCATCACCGCGAGGGCCACCGCGTTTACGCTGATGAGAATCAATAAAAAGTGCAGCGCGCGCCGGCTGCGGATCACCACCGCCAGATTGAAAGCCGAGAGGTAAAGGCCGGCCCCGAACCAGAGCGAATCGAGCGACTGCGCCGCGCTCACCGTGCTCGGCCACTGCGGGTGGGCGGCCCCCTTATGCGCTAAAAGCAGGCCGCCGTCGATGAACGTGGAGGCGAAGCTCGGGTTGTAGGTGCTGGCGAAGACCAGGCCGGCGTATAGGGCGGGCGGGATCAACCACCCCAGCTTGCGGCGGGCGTGCCGACCTCGGCCGTGGCCCTGTAAAAACGCGGCGATGCACAGCGGCAGGGCGAGGCTGCCCCAAATCGACAGTGTGAGCCGCGCCCACCAGATGTTACCGCCAAACGCCCAGCTCGAAAACAGGAGCAGCGCGCCGACATGAACGAGCACGGTTTTTTCCAGCCAAGATAGCCGATGCGACTCGTGGGAATGCGTCATGCAGCTAGTAGCCAGTAACCTTCGAGTTTCCGCATCTGTCTGCCCCGCCAATATCATTGGAATATTTCGATCCTTTTAGCCGCGAAGGAACGCAGAGATCGCATAGAAATACAGGGTGTTTTTCTTTGCGCTCTTTGCGCTCTTTCGCGGCCAAATTGAATTGGTTTAATACGATGAAATCCATGTTAAGGTCTACTAGGTGAGTGAGGCGTAAAAGTCCGCTAGGGTGCGCGCGGTTTTTTGCCAGGTGAAGGTCTTGCAGGCCCAGCGGCGCCCGCGTTCGCCGGAAGCGGTTAACGCCTCGCGTGGCTCGTTGAGCAGCGCGTCGAGCGCCGAGCCGAAGTCAGCCCAGGGAACGCAGTGGCCAGCGCCCACTTTTTCCAGTTCCAGCCACGGGGTTCCATCGGTGGTGAGTACGGGCACGCCTCGCACCAACGCCTCGGCCACGACCAAGCCGAAGTTTTCCGAATGCGATGGCAGTAAAAACAGATCGCAGGCGGCGTAGGGCGGTGGTTGCCCGGCACCGTCCCGTATCAAAATGCGGCCGCTGCCGCCGTGGCGCAGAACGTAGGCGTCGAGCTGGTCAACTGAGTAGGCTTCGGGAATGCCGGCGATGAGCAGCACCCAGTCGCCACGGGGTTTTGCCAACCAGAGGTCGATCAATTCGATCACGCGCTTTTTCGCGTGAAAGCGGGAGTAAAACAGCGCCACGCGGCGACC
Source organism: Opitutus sp. (assembly GCA_024998815.1). NCBI lineage: Bacteria > Pseudomonadati > Verrucomicrobiota > Opitutia > Opitutales > Opitutaceae > Opitutus > Opitutus sp. The sequence goes on along the minus strand of JACEUQ010000001.1, from coordinate 733,586 downwards.
GGCCAGCGAGGGTAGACGCGCGCGCCACGGTTGAGCCTCGCCAGCCTCGGCCGCAGCCGTTGGGGGCACCACGCCGTTGGGGGCGACGCAGATTGGCTGGCGGAAGCCGAGGCGGCGGATGTCGTCGGCCTCGGCCTCACAGGTGGCGTGCCAGCCGGCGGCGCCCGCGAACGCACCGGGATGGATGAGCCAGGAGGCGAGGCGCTTTTTCCAGCGCCGGTGTTGCCAGGCCCACGGACTCATCATGCCGCGCGGTGAAATGACCAAGGGGACGGCCGATTTGCGCGCGGTGAGGTTGGCGTAATGCAGGGGCCGCAGCCAGAGACCGTGGTTGTGAATCACGGTGTAGGCGTTCGCGGCGAGGTGGCGGTCCAGCGCGCTGGAACGCGCCAGCAGTTGGGGGAAATCGCGGGCGAAGGCGTGGTTTTTTAAAGTGTCGAGCGCCGGGCTGGTGACGGCGTGGGTGCCTGTCTCGAGGGGGCCGGTGGTGAGCAGGTCGACCGAATGGCCGATCTGGGCCAGTCCGCAGGCGAGGCCACGGACGGAGCGGGACGGGCCGCCATGGCGCGCGAGCAGACTGGGGACGACTTGCGCGATCTTCATGGGCTACTCGACGATTTCGGTGGGTTGCCAGGATGAAAAAACATCAGCAGGTTACACGGAGTCCACGGAGCCCAGCTCACAGAGCGCAGACAGGGAGGCCTTAACGACTTCGTTGGCTCAAAATCGCCGAACTGCTCGGACTCAGCCTGGCCTGTAAACTCGTTCCTTAATCGTGAGGTTGTTGCCGATTTTGAACGGTTTGACTCCGTGGCCTCTGTTTCAGGGCTCCGGCTTGGCTCTGTGATACCATTCAGGCTGCCGCTTTCGCTGCCAATCCACCCGCTAAAAGTGTCGAAGAACCTCTTCATTGCGGCTCGGGGCGGGGCTTGAGTGGGCGGCAGGGGTTGCCGGCGCACACCATGCGGGCGGGCTGGTCTTTGACGACCACGGAGCGCGCCCCGATGACGGCGAGTTCGCCGATGGTCACTCCCGGTCCCACAAAAACCTCGGCCCCGAGCCAGGCGTTGGCCTCGATTTTGATCGGTTGCGCCACCAGAGGCATGGCCCAGCGCAGGTAGTCGTGGGTGCCGGCGCAGAGGTGGACCGACTGGCTCAGTTGCACGCCGTAGCCGAGCGTCACGGGCGCGAGATTATAAAGGTTAACATGGGGGCCGATCATCACGCGGGCCTGGCAGGTGAGTTTCCACGGATAAATCACCTGGGCCGTCGGGTAAATGCGCACCTGGCCGTTGGCGGGAATGGTGGCGCCGAACAGGCGCAGGAGCGCGATGCGGAAGCAGTGCAGCCCGCGCGGACTCCAGCGGAATAGGGAGTGTTGCACGGCGGCCCACAGGTAGCGTCGCGCGATTTCGCGGCGGGGGTTGGGGCAGACGTTGCCTTCGCCGAGATAGGGGGTGGATGGGGGAGGGGCCACGCGCAAAGTTTTTTGAGGGGCTCGGAGCAGGGCAATCGTTAAACCACCCGGCGGTTTCCCACTGAGTGCACGGCTTGGGCCAGCCCGGCGGTGGCGGTGGCGTAGGTGTAGCCGGCGATGCGCTTGATTACGCGCTGGCGAAAGCCCTCGGCGTCCCGCGCCGTTGCGAGCAACGCCCGCCGCAGCGTCGACTCCAGGCCGAGGGGCGCGTCCGCAGGAAAGACCCAGCCGGTTTCACCCTCGGTGACCAAGTCGCGCTGACAACCGACCCGGTCGCTGACCAGGCAGGGCACGCCGGCGTGCATGGCTTCATTGACCACGAGCCCCCAGGTTTCTTCGGGACCACCCGAGGGTAGAACGAACACATCGGACAGCAGGTAGCGGGAGGGCATTTCGCTTTGGTTGGCAAAAGGTAGAAAGCGCACGCAACTCTCCGGGCGAGATGCCGCCAGTTGTTGCAAGGCGGACCGTTCGCTGCCTTCGCCGACGATCACCAAGGCGGCGTTCGCGTCTGCCAGTTCAAGAAACGCTTGAAGAAGTTCGAGGGGGCGTTTTTTCGGAATGAGTTTTCCTGCAAACAGCACGATGCGTTTGCCATTCAATCCGAGCGAAGCCCGCAGGGTTTCGGCGGTCGCACGGGTTTCAGATGTGGGTGTGAAATGGTCTGCATCGACACAATGGGGCCCGTGAAACAGTTTCTCGGGTTTCACGCCGAAGGCGCGGAAGTAATCGCGATTGGCCTGGCCAACGTAGGTGATCGCCGCGCAGCGACCATAGACGAGCCGGAGTGCCCAGCGTTTGAGGCAACGGGGCGCGGGGGCACCGAGCAGGTGGGAGTCGCCCCGGAAAATCACGGGGGCCGGCGGGGCCAGCAGCAGGCGCAGGTGGGTTAGGTATTTGTAGCCGAACAGCAGGATGGCGTCGGGTTGCCACGCGCGCAGGCGGGCGCCGAGTTCGGGGTTGTTCAGGCCACGCAGGTGGTGCGTGCCGGGCTCGCGGGCAATGTTGGGCACAAATTCCGCTTCATAACCGGAGAGCAGGTCCACGTCCCAGACAATGGTGCGCCCAAACTCGCGGTCCCTGTGCTCGGCGACACCGGCGTCCCACAGGTAAAATACCCGCAACGTCCAGCCACGGGCGGTCATCCACCGGAACCACGGGGCATAGTATTGGATCGGGTGGGAAACGACCACCGCGAGTCGCTGGGGCGGAGCCTGCATCACGATTCCACCGCCTCCGATTCCGGGCGAATGACCCACGTCCGGTAAACAAACGGGATGCAGGCCAGGGCGATAATCACGCCGGATTGAAACAGCGCGGTGATCAGCACGCTGGCCACATTCTCGAATGAGACAGTTAACTCCATGAACAGGGCGAACGTGATCAGGCCTTCCAGCGAGAGCAGCGGTTTGGTGGCGGTGATGACTTCCGCCCAAGCGAAAAAAAGTCCCAAGCCTAAACCGAGAATAACCCCGCCCCAGATCGACCCGAAATTGCCATAGGCTTCCGGCAGAAGCCCCCAGGCAATATACGTGTTAAACGTGTCGGCGATCCCCTGGCGTCCGAAGTGAACGTTGAGCATGATCTGACCTTCATGGGTGCGCGGTTTGTCGGGCCATAAAATCCGCGGGATCAGCAACGGGGGGATCAAACGGTAGGTGGCCCCGCCGAGTGTGGGCAGCGATTGGCCTTCGATGGCTTCGATGGCGAAGAGCAGATTTTGCAGGTTGTCCACGCGGGCCAGGAGCGAGCTCGGGCTCTTTTTTTCCTGCACGAAGCCGGATTGATTGGCTCCAGATCCGGAAAGGTTGCTAAGGCTCGAATCGAGCCATTCACCGTAGTATTTCGGCAGGTTTTGGAGCGTGGGGTTGAAGGTTTCTTGGGCCCGTTCGCCCCAGTAGCGTTCGCGCATTTCAAATTTGCCGAGGTGAAGCAGCGCCAAGGGCAGGGTTGCCAATATCAAAAAGCGCCAAGGGGGGCGGCCTGAGCTCCAAAACAACCCGAGCACCACTGCGGCAAACAGGTTGGTCACCGTCGAGAGGAGAATGCCTGACGCCATGATCACGGCGTTGAGGATGAGCGTGCCCCAAAACAACAGCCGGATGCCTGTTTTTCCCTCGCCCGAGCCCAGACTCATCGCGACTACAAAATAACCCGCCATGGTGACCGACTTGATGCTGGCGGTAAAAATGGAGTAAGTGCCGTCGGGTAATAGCCCGAGGATAAAATCGATGAGTTGCAGGCTGCTGAGCACATTGTAGCCGGTCGCAATCAGGATTAAAACGATGCCGCCGACCCTGCGGGTTCGGTCTTCGTTTTTGGCAAAAGCACTGAGTGCGTAGCATTGGGTTGGACGCGGGCGAAAAAGCTCCATGCCGAACCGCCAAGCGAGCGCCAGGGTGACAATGAATACGCCCACCTCGACCCCCGCCTGGGTAATGGACGCGCTCGAATACCGCTCCAGCGTTTCATTTCGGGATAACAGCGGTATGCCATAGGCCGCCAGGTGCTGCGCGGCCATCATTGGCAGTAGCGGTAACCCAACCGCCTTACTCTGCCAGATGCCCAGCGCCAGTACGGTGCTGAACCCCATCGCAGCGAGGGCGAGCCAACTGGAATCGTTTTTGAAAAAAAAGTACGCCGGCACCAGCACGGCGGCCAGGATCAAGGGAATTACCCCTCGCTGGATCACCCCGCGCACCACCCCGCCCAATTCGCTGATTTGGGTGTAACGATCGAGGACTTGCAGGCGCGCTTTCATCGGGCTTGGCGGGATTATCCGGACCGTACGGCTGACTCAAAGCAGTCAGCCAACTGTTGCGTCATGCTGGCGGCAGTGAAGGGTGCAAAGGCGACGGGATTAACCGGACTGACTTTGCGCATCCCGCCACCTTGAAACCACGCGAGGTTTATTTGCTCAGCAAGGGTGTCGATGTCGTCGTAGGTTTTGAAACTGAAGCGTTGTCCGCACTCGGCCTGACGTGCAATGGCGAGGATCGGGCTTTGTTGGTTGAAGATTACCACCATGGGTCGTTCGGCCAGAATGTAGGGGAAGATCTTGGACGCGCTGTAGGTCGGATCATTGGAGCCCACAGCGAGCAGGGCGTCGGCGTTAACAAGGTAATAGAGCGCGTCGAAATAGGGGACCCGGTAGCACTGTTCGCTAACGAATTCAGCCACCCCTTCGGCTTTCGCGATGGGCAGGGCCCACTCTCGGCCCAGCGGCGGTGGTGCGTAGTCGGTGCCGATGAAGTGGAAGCGGATGCGTTTGGCCTCTGCGGGGTGGGTCGCGAGGAATACTTTAAAAGCGCGAAAAATCGAGGTGAGCGAAATGGTCATGTCCGGACCACATCGGCCGGCGTAGATATGGTGAAAGAGACCATCCGAAAAATCGACCAGCGGGTTAGCGGGGCGATGCCGACGGGCTATTTCGATGTCCTGGGCGGCAGCGCCGAAGGGGATCAGTTTCACGCGCGCGGTGTGAAACCACGGATAGGCTGCCGCCAGGGTTTTAGCATAGGCATCGGACACGGCGATGACGCCGGAGGCCTGTCGCAACACCTCTGGTTCCTGACGTTTGGCACACCATTGCGAAAAGCCGAATTTCAAGGCTCCGCCGGGTGGCCGGGTGCGGGTGCGCGCGTAGTAGTCGTTCACCCAGGGGTCTTGGTAATCGAGTACGTAAGGTACGCCAAAGCGGCGCTTCCAGCGCGGGCCGAGCGTGAAGGCGTCGAACTGAGTGGTGGTGAAAAAAACCAGGTCGAATTTCTCCGTTCGCAATAAGTGATCACCGGCAGCGCGAAACGCCCGCCCGCAGCGCAGCCACAGGCTGCCAATGCCAGCCCAGCGGGTGAATTTGGGCGAGATTCCACGCACCCGCACAATCCGCGTGTCGGCCGGATAGGTGGACTCCATCAGGGGATCAAGCACACCGCCCTCGATGAATTCGGGTGCAATGGCCAGCACCACCGGCTCCCAGCCCAACGCCTTCAAGTAGGGGATCGCCAAGCGGGCGCGCTGCATGTCCGGCGCGTTGGTGGGCGCGAAATGCGGACTGATGATGAGGACGCGGCGCATGGGAGGTGATTCTACGCGCGCAGACGCAACGATCGAATGTCCCAGATCTGACCCTTGGTGTTCGTGATCACCTGAGAATCGGAAAAATCGAAATTGCGGGCGAGTCGCTGCCAGAATTCGACGTGATTGCCCGACTGAAAATGCGAGACCAAGAGGACGCCGTCGGCGGGTAGGGTGGCGGCGAAACGTAGCGCGGTGCGCAGGGGATCGGGCGCGTAACCGAGGCATTCATTGAACGTGATCACATCGTAACTTCCCGGCTGCGGGGTCCACGTTTCGAAGTCGTGGAGTTGAAATTGGTCGAGCGGGGCAGGACGGCCGAGCGCTTTGGCTAAACGGATTCCTTCGGCTGACAGGTCCACTCCGAGATAACCGTCGAGTGCGGCCGGATTGAGCAAACTGACCAGCCTTCCGGAACCGCAGCCTAGGTCCAGCAAGCGGGGGCGAGGCCTGGCTGCGTGGATGCAGGCGGCGAGGCGTTCGTTGCGGGCAAGTTCATCGGGCCCGAAAAAGTGGTCCCAGGCACCGGAGGCGTATTCGTGGTCGAGCGCGGCGGCGTGGATGGGTTGCCCGAGGCCCAAGCGGCGACCGTACAGGCGAAAACTAATCTGGTGGCGAATACGGGCCCACAAGGAGGGGCGGGAGGGGACGGAGTTCATGAGCGAAGTTTTAGGAAAAATTCCTCCTCGGGCGAGAAGGCGTTGGCGAACTGGGGCGGCACCACCGCTTGGGTCCACGGCGGAGTTGGCTGGAACTGGGAGCGGTAGCAGGCGAGCGCCTTGGTTTTGGTGGCACCCTTTCCGTGAAAGCTCAGGCAGTGAACCTGTCCCGCCAAAAACAAGACGCGCAGAAACAGGCGTGGGCTATAGGCCGCCCAGACAAGGTATTCGATGAGTAGGGGGCGAACCTGGGCATGGTTTAGGGCTGCTGTGACCAGCGGGAAGGCGGCCTCATGTTCAGAGCTGCCGTCTCGCCGGTACGCGACCAACTTGGTTGCCGGCTGTAGCCGGCAAAGGAGCGAGCTAAGAGCGTTCACCGCTCGTTCGCGTTCGCCTGGCGCAAGTCGGGGCAGTTCACCGTCGGGCAGATCGATGAAGGTGAGCTCGTCGGCTGGCACCCCCAGACAAGCCGTCGCCGCGATCGCCTCGGCCTGTCGTAGTTTGGCGAGTGCCGTCGGTGTGAGCGAGGGATGGCCGCGGTGCGATTGGCTGCCGTCGGTTAAAAATGCGATGTGAACCTGTCGGCCGGCCTTGCGTTCACGCATGATCAGGCCGCCGCAACCGAGCGTTTCATCGTCGGGATGGGGCGCGATAATCAGGAGCGGCCCCGGGGGCAGGAGCAGGGGCCGGGCGCGCCAACTCAGGATCAGGCGAAGCAAGCGGAGCAACAGTAGACGGAAGTGGGGCATGGCACTGAGTTATTTTACCCACACCTGCACCCCGTAGAGCGATTCGTAACGGGCCGCCACGACTTGGGTGCTAAAATGATTTTCCGCTGACTTCCGGCAAGCGGCTCGATCCAGCTGGGGTAAGCGTTTCACCGCAGCCACGCCGTCTTCCACACTTTGAATGGTGATACCGGTCACTCCTTGGCGGATGATTTCCGGTAACGCACCGCGATTACACGTGATTACCGGCGTGCCCGCGGCCAGGGCTTCCGCGAAAACGATCCCAAACGGCTCATCCCACTGGATGGGCACCAAGAGGGCGGCCGAGCGGCCGAGCAACTCGTTTTTTTTGACGTCGCCGACTTCGCCAATCCATTCGATGCCGTCGCGCCCCAAATGCGGAGCCACTTTTTGGTCGAAGAAATCCTTTTCTTGGCCGGCGGTGGGGGCGTTACCTGCGATGAGCAGCCGCCGTCCTGAGCGACGGGCGATCTCGATGGCTAGGTCCGGCCCTTTGATCGACTCCACCCGGCTAAGAAACAAGAGTGGGGCATCCGCCGGCACGCTGGGCACAAAATCAATCTTGGTGAGATCCACGAAATTGGGGATCGCGGTCCAGTCGCCGCCGCCATTGCGGCCTTGGCGGCAGATAAACTCACTGCACCCGGTAAATCGTAGGGTGCCTGGCCGGGCCAGCCATTGCGCGATGCGAATGGGGCGGGGCGTGACATGCCGCTGGTAGGACATGATTTTGGGCAGACGAGTGGGCAGCAGCGCGAACAGGTAGGCGAGGCGGCCAAAACTGTGGACCACGTCGGGGCGGAACTTACGCACGGCCCGCTGGAGTGCGGCGGCGTTGCGCAACGTGTCGAGGGTGCTGCCGACGCGTTCGCCAGGCCAGGGGAAGAACGCATCCGCCTGACAGGTGGAGCCGGCCTTGGCGGTGAGCGCGACGACATGGCCCTTGGCGCGTAGTTCACCCACCAAGGAATCCACGATCCGCTCAATCCCGCCGTAGCCCACCGGCGGCACGGGAATCATCGGATCGGCAACAAGAAGGATGCGCATGGATGCAGGGGTTGAGACCGCGGTAGGGCTGCCGGGAATATTTGAGTGGCAGCCGCTCATGCCTGCCGCTTTTGCGTCTCAGTGCTGCCCCGGGGAACGGCTGATTGAGCGGGGAGCGCGAGCGCGGATTCCACCAGCGAGAGGAGCCGAGGAGCTTCCTGTTCCCAGCAAAAGGTTGTCTCGGCGGCCCGGCGAGCGGCCCGGCGCATCGTCATCAGGCGGCCCGGCGAGCGGAGTAATTCATCGAGGTGCCGCGCGAGGGTCGGCGCATCGGTGAGGTTGATCAGTTCCCCGGCTCCAGGGGCTTGTTCGAGCACCTCGCGCTGGCCGGCTGTGGCGGTGGCGAGTACCGCGAGGCCGGCGTTCAGGTACTGAAGAATTTTATTTGTGATGGTGAGACTCCGGCTAACAGGTGAATCCGGTTCCAGCGCCAAACCGATATCCTGATGGGCTAAAATCCCCGGCAGTTCCGCTGGAGTGACGAGGGTTCTAAATTCGAGTTGCTGGCGGCGCCCGGCGGGGACGCGGGCTTGGAGCGCGGTGCGGTAGGTTTCACAGCTATCACCCAAAAGCCGGAGGCAGCTGGGCGAATCCATCAGGCTCCACGCATCGATGAACGCCTCCAGCCCGCGGCCCGGGCCAATCGTTTGGGAAAACCAAATAAACACCGGTGGCGTGTTGGCCGTGAATGCGGGTGCGGTTTGCAGCGGAAAGGAATTGGTCAGCACCGTAGGACGGTGGCCGCCATACGTCACCTGCAGCGCCTGAGCCAGCGCCTTCGAAGTCGTGGTGCTGTAAATCGCGTGCTGCAGGAGTTGCTGCTCCACTCGGGCGAGCAGTTTGAGCGGGCGTTCCGACCTGGCTTCAGGAAGTAAATCCTGAGAATGCCAGTCTTCAAAATCGGCCGCCACGTTGCGGCCGCGGGCAATCAGCTCCGCGCCAATACAAAAGGCCATCTCCGTGTGCACAATCGTGAGATCGGCCGGGTACCGCAACGCGAGTTGGGCCAGGGCTGAAACCGGCCCGAGCGCATTGGGCGATTCGAAGCCGAGTCGCAGTCCAATCCTGCGGGCTAAATAACTGCGCAGCCGCGCGGAGTTTTTGGCCAAACGGCCCGACCAAGTGGAGCTGAGCTGATCGAGGCTGATTTTGCGGAAGCGGCACCCGCGCATGATGTCCCGGTCATGCGCTTCGAAGCGCTCGCTGTTGGCCACGTTCATGACCGTGACCGTGTAGCCCGCATCGCTCAGGGTGATCGCTTCCTTGAGAACGCGGGGGTTACGGCAGAGTTGGCCTGACCCGAGAATCAGAATCGAACGCGATTTCATTTAACGGGTAGGCTGTAACATTCAAAGAGTCGGATCAAACCAAGGCAGTTTGGCCGCGAAAGAACTCAAGGAGCGCAAAGAACAAACCCTGTAGTTCTATGCGTTCTCTGCGATCTTTCGCGGCTAAAAGGCTCGAAGTCTGCCCTTTGTGAGCGGCTCCGAAAACATTTCGCACAACCTGCTGGGTGGCGCGTTCGGGGAATCATGCTCGGCTTCATCGTGCGGAAGCAGGCAGTCGGGCATGGATATCGCCCCAGAGAAGGGGGTCTCGGGAGGTTTGTAGAATCCGAAGCAGGGCGGTGGCGTCGAGCCATTGGCAGCTGGTGAAGTGGTTGTCTTCACCCAAAGTATAATTGAACTCGTAGGGGCCAAGTTTTTGCAGGCGAGCGAGGCAGGTTTCGGCAACGTCTAGATATTCGCGGTTGAATTCGAAGGACAGCCAGCGAATCGGAGTATCAAGACCCGCCAATACCTGATGTTCGAAGCCTTCGACGTCGATTTTGCAAAAGTCGGGTTTGCCATGGACCGCGATCAGTTCGGCGAGGGTTCGCACGGGCACGGTTTCGGTGGCAACGTAGGGATGTTCGGCGGCGAAACGGCTGGTTTGGCCGATGTCGGATCGCAGGGATGCGACTTCGCTCAAATCGGCGGTCTTGTGCAGCACGGCCTGGCCGGGGGCGGCACCCATTGCACTCCGTTCCAGGTGCACTCCCTTGCGTCCGGGCGGAAATCGTCGGGCCAGGTCGGCGGCAAGCTTGGATTGGGGCTCAATTGCGACCACACGGGCGCCCAGGCTGCGGAAAATCAGCGTGTAGTTGCCGACGTTTGCCCCCACGTCGAATACCAGCGAACCGGGCTTCACGAACGCAGCGTAGAATGCGCGACGGGCGCGATGTCGCCAAAGGTAGCGTGCTTCGCGTAGTAAGGCGTAGGGGCGGGTTTTTCGAATGCGGGAAAAAATCATTTGAATCACGCGGTGGCGACGGAATAGGGACTGCTGGAGTGGGAAGAGAGACGGGTGCGTAGGGTTTCGCAACGACGCTCGATGAGATGATAAAACAGCAGCCCACTGGTAACCCCGACGATGAGGTGGCCGATCCAGACCCACGTGTAAGCGGCGCTATCCGGCGCGAGCAAACGATGGAAGAGGTTTAGCATCGGGCTCATAAAAGGGATATGGACCAGATAGATTGAATATGAGGCGAGTCCAATGGCGCAGAGGGCGCGGGGCGGTGGCGGTAGGCGAGGCTCCCACGCTAGCGAGGCGAGCAGGCATAGAGCAAAAGCCGGCGCGAAGGCGGCCGAGAGAGAAACCTCGGTTAATAAGGCGAGCGCCGCGAGAGCGAGGGGATACAGAAGCGCGAGAAACCTGACTGGGCTTGAGAGCTTGGTTTGCAGGGCTGAGTGAACGGCGAGCCCGCAGGCGAAGGCGGGCCAGGAGCCCAGCAAGGGGAACCAAGCGACTGGCGAATCCATGTGGGCGAGGGTGGTGATCGCCATGTAAAGCCAGAGGCGGTGCGAGGTCCTTCGCAGTGGTGCAAATAAAGCGGCCCCAACCAGCACGTAGAAACCAATTTCGTAGTCGAGGCTCCAACTGACCATCAGTTGCGGTTGGTGACCGGTCCAGTTGGTGACCAAGGTGAGGTTCGATAGTAAGGCGGAGGTTGATGAGGGGAATGCGGAGGACGGAGGCAGGCCGTTAAACGGCGTAGCGATCAGGGCGAGTAGCAGTGCGAGCAGAAGTGCGGCCCAATAGACCGGATAGATGCGCAGGAGCCGGTCTTTCCAGAATGCGATCACCCCACAGGTTTGGGCCGCGCGGATTTGCACCGCCTGTGCGAGGCAGAAGCCGGAAATCACAAAAAACATGGGCACACCCAACCATCCATGGTGACCGAGGGATGACATGACCGTAACCAGCGGGGAGTCCGTGGGTAGATTTGGAGTTTCAGATCCGTGGTAGAGCACGACGGCGAGGCACGCGATGGCGCGCCAGAGGTCAATCATCCCAGAGCGGCGGGCCTGCGGCACGAGGATGGCGGTGGACGGTGCGGCGTCGCTCATAAGATGCCGAGTTGACGAACCAGGCGATCCAGCGTGCAGGGGATAGTGTGTTCGGCGAGTGCGCGGCGCTGGCCGGCGGCGCGCAGACGGGCGCACCGGGCTGGATCGGATGCCAAGGCGCGGGTTTTTTCCACTAGTTCAGAGGCGTCGCGGTAGGTTTCGATTTCGGTGCCGGGTTCGTAGAGTTGCTCGATTCCTTCGGTCCACTCGGTGAGGTAACAGGCACCGGCCATCGGGGCTTCGATATCCCGCAAGCGGGAATAAGTGTCCGGCTTGGAGAGTGGGTGGCGGGGGCTTGGGTATCGGTTGACCCCGAGGCACACGGCTGCGCCTCGCGTGACCGACCAGTAATCATCGTCGGAAAGCAGCGGACCCGCGAAGGGCGCGAAATCGAAGTTGATTGGCGGCTCTGGGCGAAGTCGGGACTCTACTTTGCGCAGGAGTGCGGACACGCCGTGCTGGCGGAAAAAGGCCAGCTGGTTGGCAAAAAAGGTTCCCGGCAGGGCGGGTGACGGAATCATCGCGGGGGCGGGATCCTTCCAGCCGGGACCAAAGACGGTCGCTTTGAGTCCGATCGAAAAGGCTTCAGCAAAGAGTGCCGCTCGGGTGTGGTCGCGGGTGCCGATGAAGGAGGCGGGGCGGTGTTCAAGCACTAGCGGAGAGTGAAGTGAGGGTTCGATCCAGCAGGGCATGGGGGCGTGGATGAACGGGAGGCCGGCGCGGCGGTAGAGTGGGAGGGCCGTGAACTCGGGGACCCAGTGCAGGTCGAAGTGGGTGAACTCTCGGGGGATGCGGCGGAATTCTCGGACGTTGTCGCAGAATAAGTTAACCCGAGGTATTCCGAGGCGGCGGATATCCGCCAGCGATCCGGGGTGGATTTGTCCAGGGTAGAGATAGGATAAGAACAGGTCGATGGGCCGGCGGTTATGTTCGGCGCGAAGCCAATTGAGGGCGCGTGACCAAGTCGCCTCACGCCATTCGGCGAGTTCGCTCGGAGGGAGGGGCAGAAGACTGGCGGCCCAGTCGCAGCCGGGGGCTTCAAGGAGTTCATGGCCCACTTCACTGAGAGCAGCGGCGAAATACCGCCGCCAGAAACGGTACGCGGGCACGGGGTGGGGCGGGCCACCGAGGTCTTGCTGGGAGACCAGGCAGATGCGGAGGGGCCGACTCATGCGCTGCGTAGAAAAAGTGCGTCGGCTTGGGCGAAGGGAGCTCCGGGCTCGAGGTTGGCGCCGAGTGCGTGGAGGCGAAAGCCGCGTGCCTCGAGGTGGGAGAGGACATCCCCGAAAAGGGCCTGGCCGTCATAGAAGGCGCGAGTGCTGACTTCGCAGAGGACTGCACGGGCGGAGGCTAGTGCAGTTTCGCCACCGCGCAGGACGGCGAGCTCAAAGCCTTGCACGTCGAGTTTGATGAGGTCGGGTGGGGCGACGGCCCCGGAGGCGAGGAGATCGTCTAGGCGGGCGACGGGCACGGTGACGGTGGAGGTGGGGACGACCTTGAACTCGGCGCGGCCGGCATCGGATAGCGTAAGGAGGCTGGAGGCGTCTGCGAAGTCGGTAACGTGGAGAGTTGCTTGCCCGAGGCAGTCACCGAGTGCGAGGCGGTGTAGGCGGATGTCGCCGGGCCAAGTGCAGGTCCAGCGCGCGAAGTCAGCGGCGAAGCGATCAAGGGGTTCAAAAGCCTCTACGCGGGCGGCCGGGTAGAGGCTTTTTAGCAGGCAGGTCCAGGTGCCGGCGTTAGCTCCGATGTCGTGGACGATGGCCGGCGGATGGCTGGAAAGAAGTTGGAGCAGTTCAAGTGAATCGAGATGGCCGAGGGAAAGGGCGGCGGCGGGAGTGCCCTGAAGAGGACGGCGTCGGTTGTGGCGGCGCAGGGAAAGGGCAAGCCGTTCTAGGATGATGGCGGGGTTATAAAGTAGGCTGGCTCTCATGCGGGGCGTTTTCCGGAAAGAATTTGGAGTCTGCGAGCGGCGCGCCAGCCGAGCAGGGTGGAGGCGATGCGGAATGCGCGGCCGCCGGCGGGGCGGAGCGAGGAACCGCCTAGATCAGCGGCGCGGCGCTCGCAGGCTCCGACGAGATCGGGGGCGTCAGGATACATGGCGAAGGCGAGGCGAATAAAGAGGTCCGCACAGGCGCGACGCGATGCGGGTGTGTCGTCGGCTGCGAGCAGGTGGCAAGCGCAAGCCTCGTGGGAATGCCAAGCGGAATTCCATGCACGGCGGGACCGTGAATGGCTAAGGCTGTCGAGGATGCCGCTGCGGTAGTAAGAGTAGGCGTCGGGAATGAAGTAGACGTTCGAGGCGGCGAGGAGGGCGCGGCAGAAGTATTCGCCGTCATCATTGAGGGAGAGGGTTTCATTCCAAGGGCCAACGCGGTTGGTGAGCGTACGCGGTAGAAGCCACGCGGAGGGGGGCATCATGCCGCGGCCGGAAAAGTTTAAGCGAAGCCAGTCGAGTGGGTGAGAATCGCGCCAATTTTCTTCGGGGCTGAATACGGTGTCGGCGGGCGAACGGGTGAAGCGGCCCCAGGGGCCGGATGCGATGGAAATGGTGGGGGCGGTGGCCAGACGGGCGAGCTGGCGGGCGATCTTATCCGGGGCGAGCAGATCGTCGGCGTCGAGATATTGGATGAAATCGCCTTGGGCGAGGCGCAGGCCGTGGTTGCGGGCGGAGGAGGCTCCGGCGTTGGGTTGGGTGAAAACGCGCAGACGTCCAGGGTGGCGGTCCGCGTAGGAGCTAGCGATCCGCAGGGTGTCGTCCGGCGAGCCGTCATCGACAACGATGATTTCGCAACGCGGGTGGGTTTGCGCGAGGGCCGAATCGAGCGTTGCGGCCAGCCACGGGGCGGCGCGGTAGGCAGGGATGATGATGCTGACCAGCGGGCTCATGCGTGATCGCGCCGACGAATATAGCCGGCCCTAAACCGAAAGGTCGTGACGGGTAAAAAAAAACTGAGGGCGCGCACCCAGCGGGGCTCGGTCTGAGGCGAGCGCCGACCTAGGCGACGGGCGAGCGCGATGGCATGGGTGAGTTCGGGGCGTTGATGGTGGGCGAGGTGCCGAGCTGTGCGCCAGAGCTCATCAGCCAGCGCCAAGTGGTGGGTCGGGGCGAGTCGGTGGGCGGTTTTTCGCAGAAGCGCCAATCGGGCCAGGACGCATTTGGCTTGGTTGGCCGATGACATCGAGCCGGGCCGGCGTAGATTGATAATCGAGGCCCCGTCTTCCGCGCCAAAACTCAGGCCGGCCACGGCCATCCGCAGGTGAAACGCACAGTCCTCGTTGTAGAGCACCGCTGGGTCGGTGTCGTAGCCGCCCGCCCGGAGAAATGCCGCTTTGCGGTAAAGTCCGCAGAATGGGTTGATCTGCTCGGTGATCGCGTAGCGCAGGGGATCGGTGGCCAGCGCCTGGGGGTCAAAGTGCCGGATCGCGATGAGCTCGCCGCTGGCGATGTCCCGGTATTCGTAGTCGAACAATACGATGTCCGGACAGGTCGGGTTGGCCATTCGGCGGCGCGCCCGCTCCACAAAGTCGGGGGCCATGTCGTCGTCGGCGTCATGGAAGTGAATCCAGTCGCAGGCGGTGGCGGCGGCGAGGAGGTTTTTACCTTCCGAACAGCCGCGATTTTCCGCCCCATGAATCACCTGCGCGCCCCATTGGCTTGCCACCGCCGCCGTGTGGTCCGGGCTGGCGTCGTCGTAAACGAGGATTTCGTCAAAGCGGGAGGTTTGTTTGGCCGCCGATTGTAGCAAACGCGGAAGAAATTCCGCCGCATTGTAAGCGGGGATACACAGGGCGAGCGTTTGGGGTCTCATGGCTTGCCCAGCAAACGCTGGCTTATCCGGCTCACGACATGGCGACAGAGAGCTGCGAGCGGAATGCGGGAGAGTCCAGAGCAGGCCAACTGGCCGGGGATTTCCTTTTTCAGTTCGACCGGCGCGAAGATCGAGTTGAGTTCAGCGCCTTGGTTGGCTCGGCGGGGACCGGTCACGATCGACTGCAGGTGGGCTATTTCTAGGTGGGCGATTTTTTCGGGCAACAGGGCGTCTGTCACTGTGTCGTGCGCTGCTTGGCCGATGCGCTGGCGCTCTTCGGGGGAGAGTCGGTGAATCGTCCGGATGGCTTCGGCCAGCGCGCCATGGTCTCCGGAGGGGAAGGCAAAGCCGTTGACCCCGTGTTGGATCAGACTGGATGCCCCGGCCCCGCTTGAACAGATGACCAGCGCATGTGCGCTCATCGCTTCGACGGCGGTGAAATTGAAAACATCCCAGTCCGACGGTACGATTACGAAACTGGCGGATGCCTGCCGCTGGCGAATTTCTATCGGGGGTAAGGGGTCGAGCGGCCTGACTCGGTGGCCCCAGATTTCGGGAAATTGTTCAGTCAACCGGGCCGTAGTGTCGCGCCCGTCGGGGCCAACCGTGGAGCGTCCGATCCAATCGCATTGGGGTGCGGCCGAGCCAAGTTCTGTGAGGGCGCGGCACAAGGTGTCTGGCCCTTTCCATGATTGGATGCGGCCGACCACCAGAGCGTTTGGAGTTTGGGGCCTGCGCTCGGTCGGGGCCGGCGGAGTGAACGCCGGGTTGAGGTGAGCAACCGTGGTGTTCAGCCGCGAGCGCCACCACTGCTGGTTGCCCTGGCCGAAGGTCACTAATTCTGCGGCGTAGGGCAGCAGCAAGGTTTCGGCGAGCTGGAAGAGGCTTTCGGTGAGCGCAAATCCAGGTTGGGGCTCCCAGAGGGCGATCTGACCGGCACTGGCATGCAGGCGGACGCGGGTGGGCGGGGCACCGCTTTGGGTTAGCCAAGGGACGAATGAAAGCCCCCAATCGCAGCATTCCACGCAATCAAAACCTCGTCCTCCATTGGTTTGCTCCCAGGCCGTCCAAGCTGCCGCAAGGTGGCAGCTGAAATCAGGGGCGAGGGCAAACGAGGTGAAGCGTCCGGTCAGTCGGGTGACTCGCGTTTGATCGAGCGGGATGACCTCCACGCCTTGATCGGTGTAGGCGATCGGCCCGGCGGCGAGAGCCGAGCCGACCACTGCGGTGACGCTTAGTCCTTGTTTTACTAACGCAGGAAGAAGGGTGGCGTAGAACGTGGCGATGCCTCCGCCGAAGCCGGGCGGGTATTCCGGAATTATAAACAACAGCTTCATACGCTCAAAGATGCCGACTTGATTCGCCCTGCTCCATCCGCAGGTGGCTGATCACGCGGACCAGGCCGTGGTCCTGCCGGTAGGATCGGTTGGCGCCGGGCAGCATGGAGGGCGCGACTTCGAATGAGAGAATTTGCTCCGCGTTCAAGTGGGCTTTGCTGGCGAGGCTGTAGGCCGCGACTGAGATAAAATAGTGGCCGGGCATGAGCGGCAAACGCGATATCTCGCAGATGTAGGTGCGAGCTTGCTCCACGGATGTAAAATCTAGTCCTTCCTCGGCACCGCAGATGCTGGAGACCAACGTTCCGTAGGCATCGTGCAGCTTTATTACCGGCGAGATGCGTAGGGAGGCGTCATTACCTGACAGGGTGACTCGAAGTTCGCACGGGCAATCAAATGTGATCCGCTGTATGGCTTCACAGCTGCCTGGGGTGCACAGCCGAAGGTCGGTGAGTGTGACTTCATCGCCAATCACTGGCGAGAACTCAACGGCACCGGCCGTGGCTGCGCGCATGTAGGCATCCACCGTCGCGGTGGTGTCCCCCTTCATGGCCATGCAGCCAGTTTTAAGGTAAATGGCCGTGTCGCAGACGCTTTTTACCACGGCCAGGTTGTGGCTCACCAGCAGCACGGTTCGTCCGTGATTCAGGGTGACATCCCGAAGTTTACCCAAGCATTTGGCTTGGAAAGTGGAATCCCCCACTGCGAGCACTTCGTCCACGATGAGAATTTCCGGCTCGAGGTGGGCGGCGACCGAGAAGGCCAAGCGCACGTACATGCCGCTGCTATAACGCTTGACCGGCGTATCCACAAACCGCTCCACCTCAGCAAAGGCCACGATTTCGTCGAATTTCTGGCGGATCTCGGCCCGACTCATCCCAAGAATGGCCCCGTTGAGGTAAATGTTATCCCGGCCGGTCAGCTCAGGATGAAAGCCGGTGCCCACCTCCAGCAGGCTGGCAACGCGGCCCTTCAGCGTGATTCGACCGCTGGTGGGATCGGTGATGCGGGAGAGGATTTTCAGCAGGGTGGATTTGCCCGCGCCGTTGCGCCCGATGATGCCCACCACTTCGCCGCGTTTGATCTCGAAGTTAATGTCTCGCAGGGCCCAGAAGTCCTCGCAGGTGGGGGACGCCGCGCCGCGTAAGCGTTGCCACGCCTGCCGGGCCAAGTGAGGCAGGGTCTCGCATAGGGTGGTTTGCCTCGCCTGGTGGCTGATGCGGTAGCGCTTGGAGATGGCTTCGGCGCGGATGACGATGTCGTTGCTCATGGTTTAGATGATGTCGGCAAACGACTTTTCGGTGTGACGGAAATACCAGATTCCCGTGGCCAGTAAAATCGCCGTCCAGGCCAAGGTGAACAGCAGGCTTTGCCAGTAAAAGACGGTGCCTTCACTCAACAAGCACCAGCGGTAGGCGTCGATCACCCCGGTCATCGGATTAAGCGCGAGCAGGCTCTGCCAATTGGGTAGGAAATCCGTGCGATAACCGACCGGGGTGGCGAAGACGCCGATCTGCAAAAGGAAGGGGACGACGATGCGGAAATCGCGGAATCGCACGGTGAGCGCCGCCAGCCACAGACCTGCGCCGAGCGCGAGTAAGAGCGTCAGAAGGACAAATACCGGCAGAAACACCACGCGGTAGGTGGGGATCAATCCCGTCCATGCCAGCGAGGCGGCAAAAAGCCCCAACAGGATGGCGAAATCCACCAGCGCCACCCCGACGGTGGACAAGGGCACGGTGAGGCGGGGGAAGTAGATTTTGGAGATGAGGTGGGCATTGCCGACCAGGCTGCCGCTGGTGTTGCCGAGGGTGTTCGCAAACAATTGCCAGGCGAGCTGCCCGGCCATCACCACAATGAAATAAGGTTCATTACCCGAGGGCATCTTGGCCAGTCGCCCGAACACGAACGTGAAAATCACCACCGAAGCCAGGGGCTGAACCAGGGCCCAGGCTGCGCCGAGGATCGTTTGTTGGTAGCGTACCTTGATGTCGCGCCAGGCGAGGAAGCCGAGCAGTTCGCGGTAGCGCCACAGGTCGGCCCAGTAGTGGCGTTCGGTGCGGCCGGCCTCGATCACGAGTTCGGTCGGCGGGGTTGATGGTTTGGCGCTCATGCAGAGAGGTTCGGTGCCTTGACGTTGGCGTGGGTAAAAGAGAGCGGGTTCGGATTCAAAACGTTAACCACTTATGAACACTTATAACCACTGATCAATCCGCAGAGACCAAGATATCTTACTCAACTGACTGGCAGTTGCCTCTGGTTGGGCTTTTTCAGTGGCGATCAGAGCTAATCAGTGGTTAACCGGCTTGATGTTTGGTGTGCGCCTCTCAGACAACCCACATAAAGCCTGTCATGAACTACTTGGTTGGGGGAGCGAAGAAGGCAGGCGACAAAACTTAAGATTTTGCTGAAACCAATCTTATGATTTCAGCCAAATCCATTTAGCCGCGAAAGAACGCAGAGAACGCATAGAAAAACGGGAGGATTGTTCTTTGTGATCCTTGCGTTCCTTCGCGGCTAAATGGATTTCCTGCTCGAATGTTACTGCTAGAGACCATGCCATATTTTGGCTCAAGTGCATGACAGGCTCTAAATCGTCGAGGATCCGCAAAGATGTTCTTTTAAGCGGCTGCGAAAGCGGGTGTAACTAAACTCCTCGGCGCGCGCGCGAATCGCGTCCCTGTCCCAGTTTTTATCGAGTGCGTGCAGGCAGGCCGTGGCCAGCGCGGGCACATCGCCGTAGTTAACCAGGACGCCACTTTCCGGGGTAATGACTTCGGGGATACCCCCTTCGCGCGCGCCCAAACAGGGCCGGCCGCAGGCCATCGCCTCGGCAAACACCAACCCAAACCCTTCATTTTTGCTGGGTAGGGCAAACAGGTTGCAGCCAGCAAACTCGGCCTTGAGCCGGGCGTCTTCAACGTAGCCGGTGAACTCAATGGCATCGCCGAGGCGCAGGTCGCGGGCGCGTTGTTCGAGACGCGGGCGGTCATCGCCGCGCCCGACGATGCGGAGTTTGACGCTCGGTTGTTGGGCAAGGATCGCGGGCATGGCGTCGATCAGGTGTTCGATGCCCTTATAGCGGTCAAACGAGGTCAGCCGCGCAACGGTGAGAATCACCGGGCGCGTAGCTGACGGTTCGGGCGATATTGCCGCCGCTGGGTCGGGCATCGCTGCGGCTGTGGCCGTCGGCACCGGCGTCGCCCCCGCGTTCGCCAGTGGGCCGGCGTTATCCAGTCCGGGATCGCGGGCATTGGGTAATACCACCAGGCGCTCCGGGCTCAGGTCGATTTGTTTGAGAATTTCCCCTCGAGTGAACTCGCTTACGCAAAAAATCTTCCATGCCCCGCGCAGCGCCCGGCGTTCGACCCAAGTGAACGGTCGCCACACCTCGATGCCGTGCGCCACCAGTGCGTAGCGCAGACCCGGCCTCCGCCAACTCGCCAGCCACGCCACGGGTAATTGGGCGACGTGTCCGCAAATGATCAGCCGGGTGCTCCCGCTCAGTCGCAGGGTCGCGGCGACAAAGCGGCGTTTGTCGCGGCCACATGCCGCCCATTGCGTGAGCACGCGCGGGTCGGTGCAGGGCCGCAGATCTCTGGAATCGACCTCGACGTCGTTGAGCGTAACGAAGCGCACCCGCTGCTTTTCCCCCGCCAGTTCGCACAGCGCCTTGAGGTAAAGGCGCAGGATGCGGGGGATGCCGCTGTCGGTGGTAAACAGCTCGGGGGCGAGCAGCAGCGTGTTCATGGGGTAAAAGGGCGCGAGCGGTTGATGAAGGCGATGAGAATTCCCAGCGACCACACCCGCGACCATTCAATCGCGTCATGGCCAGCCAAAAAGTGCCGCCAGTAGGCTTGAACGGCGGCGGGATCGAACAACCCGCTGCGTCCCACGCTAGCCGCCGAAAACGTGTCCTCGAGAAACGACTTGAGGGGCCCGCGCATCCACACCGCATAAGGCAGGGTGAAACCCCGTTTTTTGCGTCCCAGAAGTTCCGGTGGGACCAAATCGGATACAGCGGCGGCGAGTGCCGATTTGGGGTGTTTGGGCGTGTATTTAAACGCGGTGGGCTGACCCGCCAGCCAGCGCACCAGCGGACGATCGACAAAGGGCACGCGCAGCTCCAGCGAGTGGCGCATGCTCATCACATCGCTGTCGCGCAGGAGCACGTCGGTCATATAACCGCGCATCTCAGCCAGGCTGGTGGTCATGAACAGGTCGGCTCCGCCAAGTTGGGCGGCGAGGGCGGCTTCTGCCGGGTGCGGCGCGTAGGCGCAGGCGAACTCGGGGGCCAGCAGCGAGCGGCGGGTGGTTTCGCAAAACACGCGCCGTTGCAGGAGAGCGAGTGAGGCGGGACTGGTGGCGTGGTTGAGAGCGTCGGCCAGCTTGCGGGAGCGGGTGTCGCCGTGACTCCAGCGGTTGAGCAAACTTTTCTGTAGTGATGTCGGCAGGGCTCGCCACGCCGGAAGCCAGCGCTGGATGAGCGCGGTGTTTTTGAACGACGGGTAACCGCCAAAAAGTTCGTCGGCGCCCAGTCCGGAGAGCGCCACGGTGACCCCGCCGGCGCGGGCGGCTTGGCTGGCGTAGTAGGTGTTGATGCCGTCGCCGGTGGGGTGGTCGAGTGCGGCGATCAGGGCGCCAAGGTCGGCGGCGACGCGTTCGCCGGTGAGCACCGTGGCGTGATGATCGGTGCCGAGGTGGCGGGCGTTGGCGGCGGCTTCGGCGGCTTCAGAATAGCCGGCGTCGTCAAAGCCAATCGAAAAGGTTTTAATGCGGGTGCCGCTGATTTTCCCCATCAGTGCGACCAGGGCGGTCGAATCGAGTCCGCCCGAGAGAAATGCTCCCACCGGCACGTCGGCGACCGCGTGGGCGCGGACGGTATCCTCCAGTTGGGCACGTAGGCCGGCGGTAAACTCGGCGCGGTTACGGGCGGGTTTAGCTCCGGCAGCCGGGGTGATCAAATCCCGCGCGTTATCGTAGGGGCTGATCGTGAGTCGGCCGTCGCGCCAGGTTGCGCATTCCCCCGCGCAGAGGCTGCGCACCCCGCGATAAATGGTGCGCGGGGCCGGCACCGCGAGCCACGCGAGGTAGTCGCTCACCGCTTGCGGGTCGATCGCGGCGGGCACGCAAGCGGAGGCGAGCAGGGCGTTGAGTTCCGAGGCGAACAGCAGGCTCCCGTCAGCCGTGCTGTGGAGGTAAAGGGGTTTGATCCCGAACGGGTCGCGGGCGAGCAGCAGCGTGCGTTCCCGGGCGTCCCACAAGGCGAAGGCAAACATGCCGCGCAGGCGGGGCAGGGCGTCGCGGCCCCAGCGGGCGAGGGCGGCGAGCAGTACTTCGGTGTCGCACTCGGTTTTGAAGTCGTGCGTAGCGACCAGTTCGGCGCGCAGGGCGCGGAAGTTGTAGATCGCCCCGTTAAACACCAGGTGCCAGCGCCCGTCCGGGGTGCTCATCGGCTGGTGGCCGTTGGCGGGGTCGAAAATCGCCAGTCGCTGCATCCCCAAGGTGGCTTCGCCGAAGGTGGTGACACCGGTGTCGTCGGGGCCACGGTGAACCATTGCCGCGTTCATGCGCGCCACGGCCCCGGCCCGGATTTCGGGCGAGTGGCTTGGACTAAGATAACCGGCTATGCCGCACATGGGGTGGAGTGTTAACCCAGCTTCGCCCCGTCACTTCCCAAGGAGGTAACCGAACGTGGGCGGGGGTGGGGCGTGGGGACCTGACCGAACATCGCATAGGGCTAACACCCTATGGTAAAAGCCCAGTAAAATGAACCGACCTAGTCAAGCAATGCCCGTATTTACGCAGGGTGGCAGGTGGGACGTCCCATTGTCTGGACAACGTGGGGCCCCATCGGAGTTGCTGCTGGGTACGGCGGCGGCGAAGCGGAGGTTTTAACAAGCTGCCAAGAGGAGGTAGTCGAAGGCCGCAACGTTAAGGCCGGTATGCGTTGCGATCGGGATCTTACACCAATGACCGAATTGTTTTAGACTTTTCCCCGACATGGGCGAGACGCCCAAGCCACGCTCGGAACAGTCCGACATGGGCGAGACGCCCAAGCCATGCTCGGAACAGCCCGACATGGGCGAGACGCCCAAGCCACGCTCGGAACAGTCCGACGTGGGCGAGACGCCCAAGCCACGCTCGGAACAGCCCGACATGGGCGAGACGCCCAAGCCACGCTCGGAACAGCCCGACGTGGCACGGGCGTCTCGCCCGTGGGATTTGAGTCTAAACGCATTCAGCTGCTGGCCTTACTTCTTGGTGTCTTTGCGGTAAAAATGCCGCTGCACGGCCTTTGCTCAAAAGCCGGGATGCGCCCGGTGTTGGCGGTTCGGGTTTAATTGGGTTTTCAGTCGTGAGCCACGGGTATAACCCCTAGGCGGACTAGGGATTCCACCCTGTCGGGGGCCCGGGTGAATCCGACTCCGACCAGGGGGTGTACTTAATGCAAAATGAGGGCATGTACTGGGGCCAGTTGAGGGGTTGGCTCGATAGCGGGAAAGCCCTGATCGGACTAGAGTGTAGCCATGAGAAAGGCCCACACACTCGCTGGATTGGTGCTCACTTTCTCCGCGTTTATTTATTCGGGCGAAGCGGCTGGTTTTCGTAATCCAGTCACCGGGGTTTCTTTGGATACCGCCCTGCGCGACGCCCACTCGCTGGTCGCCAATCGCCCTGATATGCGCGTGCTGCGGGTCGAGGGCGACTCGATGCTGCCGTTTTTCGGGCCGGGCGCAGTGCTGGTGGTTAAACACATGAGCGCCGAAAAGCTTCGGGCGGGCATGGTGGCCGTCTACACCAACCGCTTCAACGAAACCGTGGCTCACGGATTGATCGAATCCACCCCCGCCGGTTGGACTGCGGGTGGTTTTAACAACCCCTCGGCGGACACTACGCCGGTGACCGCCAAAAACCTCGTCGGCGTGGTTTACGCGACTTTCCACTCGGATGCGTCGCCGACTGCGCCCCACCTGCTTTCCGCCCTCACAACCGCCACTCCGGTCGCGCTGGCGGCCCCTGCACGCTGAACAGGCAGACAAACTACGGACAATTACTCTCCCCTATGAATATCACCCACCTTCCCGCTGCAAACCAGCGGGCTGAACAGGTAGTATCGGTTGATGGAAATCGCCGTAGCGAGACGACTGGAGACCGTCCCGCTACGGCGACTGCTAGTTACAGCGCCTACGCGGAGCAAACCGCGCGACTTTCGGCTGCCAACAAGGACGCCGCTTGGAGTGGCAGTCTGAGTAACGACTTTCTGCGGACGCTCGTTGTGCCGGCGCCTAGACCCCGCGCCAACGCGGCCCCGCCCGCCCACCTTCGCACCCGATCCTCTTTATCCTTATGCATATAGAACCCTTTACCGCCGACACCCAGCAGGCTGAATATGGCCTATCCGCTGATGGCAACGATTTCGACGAGACGACTGGAGTCCGTCTCGTCGAAACGATCCTCGTGCCTCGCGCTTACCAGAACCATGAGGCAAGTGCCGTGCAGCGTGCCTACGCGGGCCAAACAGCGCGTATCACCGCAGCCAATATAACCGCCGTGTGGAACGGGAATCTAAGTAAGGACTTGATGCGCAAGTTGTTTGTGCACTCACCCCCAACCGCCGTTAAACCGCCGTGACGGCGTTAGCCTTTCTATTCCTTTGTCTGTCTAACGGGCATAAAAAAACCGCCGCATATCATGCGGCGGTTTTTTTTGTGGCTGGAAACACAGGGTTCCGGCCTGAAGCAGCTTATACCAACGATAGGATTGTTTTATACTTTTCCCCGACATGGGCGAGACGCCCAAGCCACGCTCGGAACCGCCCGACGTGGCACGGGCGTCTCGCCCGTGGGATTTGAGTCTAAACGCATTCAGCTGTTGGTATTAGACCTTGGCGAGGAGCTTTTCCTTGAGCGTGGCCTTGGGCATCATGCCGACCAGGGTTTCCACCACTTTGCCGTCCTTGAAGAGCAGCATGGTGGGAATGGCGCGAACGCCGAATTCGGATGAAATGCTGCCGCAGTCGTCCACATTGACCTTGGCAATGGTCACCTTGCCGTCGAGTTCGGTGGCGAGTTCATCGAGAATAGGAGCAATGGCTTTGCACGGCCCGCACCAAGGAGCCCAGAAGTCCACAAGGACGGGACCGGCAACGGCAACGGCGGCTTTAAATGTTTGTTCGGTCAGATTGGCAATTTTGTCGGACATAGTCTGGGTTTTAGTGTTTCAGGTAGATGAGGATAGCGAAAGTGAGTGAGACAAGGGCCGCGCAGCCGGCGACCACGGTTAGCACGGTTGGAATGGAGTCCGTGTGGGCTTTGGCCTTGGGCATGGGTGAAACAAACCGGCGGCGTTCCGGAAGTTTCAGGGTGGACGCCCGAATGGGCAGCGGGGTTGTTTCGTTCAAGGCTGGTTCCACGGGACGCAGGTTTTAACGGGGGGTGGATTTGTGGACAATCTCTGCGAGCTCACGCGGGTCGACCGTTTCCAGTCGTTTGTCGCGACGTTTGAGTTCCTCGAAGGTTTTCAGCGTGGTTTCGGTCATGCGACCGTGGGTTTCTTCGGAGCCACCCACCAGAACGAATTGATCCCCCTGGGTGATGCGTTTGTGGCCATCTGAGTTGTCGAGGCCCAGACCAAGCAGGCCGGCGGTTTGGGCCGGTTTTTTGCGGGTGGTTGGGGTGGGTTTCTTGCTCACGCAATAACGGTGGGGGCTTCCACCTGTGTTTCAAGCGGGTTTTGCAAATCGGGCACGCGCACCGGCGCCGGTTCGTCTTGGACGAGCAAAATCGGGATGTCGGTTTCCTCACGCGCGAAGCATTCGATGTCGGTGTAGGCCTCGTTTTGGCGTACGCGGAGTTTACCGAGTCGGGTGAGTTCAAGCACGGCGATGAAGGTGGCCACCAGAAGGCGCACGGTCACCGGCTCGTTGCCAAAAAGGTCGGTGAAAACGAAGCTCCTGTGGGTACGAATGTACTCAAGAATCTCCTCCATTTTGTCGGAGACGGTGATCTGTTCGTCCTGAATCTGACCGACCACCAGTTTTTCGGCGAGGCGGCGCAGCACGATGTTGAAGGCATTCCACAGTTCGATGCGATCGACGGATTTGAGCGGGCGATCCGAGTCGCTCACGGCCAGTTCGGAGACGTGGCGGGCGAGCAAATCGCGTTGGAATATGGCCAACTCGTCGAGTTTAACGGCGGCTTCCTTAAACTTTTTGTACTGAAGCAGCTGGTGGACGAGTTCCCAGCGCGGGTCCACTTCCTCATCGGTGGCGTTGGGGTCGACCGCCGCCAGCCCGCGCGGCAGGAGCATGCGGCTTTTGATTTCCATCAAGGTGGCGGCCATGACGAAAAACTCGCCGGCGATATCCAAGTCGAGATCGCGCAGGGAATGCAGGACGTCGATGTACTGGCGGGTGACCGAGACGATGGGAATGTCGTAGATATCGATCTCGTTTTTCTTGATCAGAAAAAGCAGGAGATCGAGGGGCCCCTCAAAGGCCGGAAGCTTGATGCGGTAGTCGGCGTCTGGAAGCACGGTCGGGGGATGTTTGCGGCCGGCGAGGGCGCGGCAACGAAAAAACAGGCGCGGGGGCTTAGCGCAGGAGCGGCCCTGGCCGGTAGCTGCGGGTGGGCCTGGGGAGGAATCAGAGTACTGCCAAGCCGAGTACGCCTAGGGCGATGAGCAAGGCGACAATTGACAGGGCGTAACGTTCTCTGGCGGTGAGTCGAAAGAGCATGCGAGTTACAATCCGTACGGTTGCAGCCGGCCGAGGATTCCGGCGAGCAGCGGATCATTGGCTATCTCTGACCACGGGCGGTTGCTGGAGATCCGTACAAATACCTGCGCGCCTTCGGTGCGGAAGCCGTAACGCCACGCGAAGCGGAGCAGTTCCACCGCCGAATACGGGTTGGTCTGCGTGATCGAATGCCCCGCGTAGAGGTACCAGTACCAGACATGCTGGCGATTACCCGCCTGGGTGAAGCTACGGTACTGCGGCGGCGGGAGCTCGCGTTGCGGCAGCCGCACCGGGGCGTTCGACTCGACTCGGTCCGCTGTCCAGCCGTTGCCCGGCCAGCAGGCTTCGGGGGTGTGCAGGGCCACGGCGCTCACGCTGACTTGGGCGGGCGCCCAATAGGCCAGGTAAACGGTGAGTTGCACCGGCTCGGCCTCGGGGTGGGTGTCTTGGCGCCGCACATACGTGCGCTGGACGAGGTGATCGGTTTTCAGGACCGGGGCGAAGGGCTGCAAGTTCTCCGTTTGAACCCAGTCCCAAGTTGCGGCGGTGGTCGGTAGCATCGCTTCCAGGTTGGGTGGGGCGGGATCAAGGGCGGTTGCGCGGTGGGTGTTCACCACGAAGCCGGTGAGTAGGAGTAAAGCGAATACGTAGGCGGTTAACACATCCCAGGGTTTTCCGGCTCCGGTGAGAGTGACGCGGGACGCGGTGGACGGGGACGTAGTCGGGGCGGGTGGGGAGGGAGGGCTGGCGAGTGCGAAGGCTAGCGCCCCGAGGATGAGCGCCGTGGCGCCCAGTACCGCGAAACCCGTCAGATCGTGCCAGTGGCCGGTGATGTCGACGCCCTTGTGGGCCAGCAATGTGAGGGCGAGCGAACGCGCAAAGTTAAGCACGAAGGCCAGCGGTGGCGCCAGCAGCAGCAAGAGCACCCGACGCCAGGGCCGGGTGACCAGCGTGGCCGAGAAAACCAGCGCCGCCACGACACACGATAACAGGCTGCGCACCCCGCTGCAGGCTTCCTCCACTCCGACCTGCGTGTGGGCGAGCAGGATGATGTTACCCGCTTTCGATGCGGCAATGCCCAGCACGTGCAGCGACTCGAGTACCAGCTGCGTTATCCACAACTGAAGCTGAAGGGTGATCCGCGCATAAGTGCCGGGGGGAATCGGCGCGCACAGCGGCCAGAAGCCCACTGCGACGAGGGTGCTCCAATTCAGCGGCAGGACACGCACGCGGGGCGTCGCGCACCACAGCAGCGCGCCGAGCAGCAAGGCCGACAACGCCACCGCCAGGCAGAAGCCGACCAGCGGGTGCGTCCAGTCGGTGGTGGCGGCATAAAGACCGGCCATCCCCACCAGCGCCAATCCCGCGGCAAGCGTGCCGGCGCGGAGCACTTTTAACGCCACGGTTTCGGCGGGGTGCCAGCCCGCGTGATTGCTCAGACGGCCTTCGCGGATGAGCAGAAAAAACAAGATTGGGGCGAGCAACCCGTGCGATAGGTCGGGGTTGTGCAGCCACTCCGGCGCCAGGTGCAAGCAGAGCGCGAGCGTGAGGATTGCGGCCAACGTCACTGCAACCCAGCCAAGGGCGGCGATTGGGGTTTGAGCTGAGTTGTTCACGTGCAGGGTAGGGGGCGGAGCGCCTAGGAAATGGCTGGATTTTGGCCGTCTGTCAGCATCGGAGCTGAGAATGTTTCAGGGGCGTCACGGGCGTTTGGGTACAGTGGATGGGGGCTTGCGCCGAGGCCCCCTTTTCGCCTTAATCGGCGGCATGAGAACGATCCGCTTTTTAGTGGTGTTCCTAACACTGATTTCGGCCGCGGAGGCTGGGGATCGACCCGACGCCTTGCGCAAGTTGGCAGAGCGCGGGGACGCCAAAGCTCAGTGCAACCTGGGGCGGGTTTATTATGTTGGCCAAGGCGTGGACAAAAACCCTATCGAGGCCGTGAAATGGTTCCGCCGGTCAGCGGAACAGGGCAATGCCGAGGCGCAGTTTAACCTCGGCATCGCGTACTGGTTTGGCGCAGGTGTCATCAAGGATCCCGTGAACGCGGTTTACTGGTATCGCAAAGCCGCGGAACAGGGGTTCGCCAAGGCGCAGTTTAACCTGGGCTGCGCGTACGGGGCGGGCGTTGGCGTCATCAAGGATTCATCGGAGGCCGTGAGTTGGTACCGCAAAGCCGCCGACCAGGGGGTTGCCAGCGCCCAGTATTGCCTGGGCATTGCGTATTGGCTGGGCGAGGGCGCGCTCAAGGACCCCGTTGAAGCCTTTGCGTGGCTCAATGTCGCCAGTGCGTTCGGCTCTGAACCTGCGCGGGCGTGGCGCGAGTCACTGGAGAAGGACGTTTCGCGAGCCCAAATCGAAGCGGCGACCCGGCGTGCACGTGAGTTGATGGAAACCGTGCGGAAATAATAAAACCGCAGCAGTTTAGCCGCAAAAGAACGCAAGGAGCGCAAAGAACAAGCCCTGTATTTCTATGCGTTCTCTGCGTTCTTTCGCGGCTAAAAGGATCGAAGTGGTTTCTGTTTTTTCAGGGCCGGCAGAATGCTACATCTTGAATGTTACTGTCTATCAGGCGTGAACGTGAGCAGGCGCGACGTGGCCGTGGCCTCCGGAGCGGCGGTGCGCCAGCCAAGATTGCACCGCTGCCAGCGGGCGGGTGTTGAGCACCGCGTTTTTCGTCAGCCAACCTTTGCGCGCGGCGTTAACACCCGCCGCCACGAACTCCAAGCCTGCCGTGTCGTGGGCATCGGGGTTGATCGCGCAGAGCAGCCCGCGCGCCGAGGCTTTGCGCCAGTGGCGCCAGTCCATGTCGAGGCGCCACGGGTTGGCGTTGAGCTCGATGACCACGTGGTTGGCGATCGCCGCGTCGATGATTTTTTCCACGTCGAGGGCGTAGGATTCCCGCCGCAGCAATAGCCGTCCGGTGAGGTGGCCGAGCATGGTGGTGCGCGGGTGCTCGATCGCGCGGATGATTCGCGCCGTCATGTCGTCCTGCGATTGGGTGAACGCGCTGTGCACTGACACGACCACGTAATCCAGGGTGGCGAGCACGCCGTCGTCGAAGTCGAGCCGCCCGTCGGGCAGGATGTCGCACTCCGTTCCCGTCAGCACATGGGTGCGGTAGCGCCCGGTGGAGTTGAGCGCGTGGATCTGCGCCACCTGTTCGGCAAGGCGCGCCTCGCTCAACCCACGGGCCTGAACGCTCGACGGCGAGTGGTCGGCGATACCGAGATACGACCAACCCAGTGCATCGGCGGCGGCGGTCATCTCCTCCAGGGTATTGTTACCATCGGAGGCCGTGGTGTGGTTGTGAAACGCCCCGCGAAGGTCGTCCAGTTCGATCAAATGCGGCAACGCATCGGCTTCGGCCGCCTCAATCTCGCCGCGTCCTTCGCGCAATTCGGGCGGGATGTACGCGAGACCCAAGGCGGTGAACAGCGCCGACTCGGAGGCGGCCGGCAGTGATTCGGCTGCGGCCTTTTCTTTGGTTGTGCCCTCGCCGGTTGAAAGCACCAAGCCCCACTCGGAGAGCGAAAGACCGATCGACAGGGCGCGCTGGCGCATCTGCACGTTGTGATCCTTTGAGCCGGTAAAGTGATGCAGTGCGAAGGCGAACTGCTCGGGCGGCACGAGGCGCAGGTCGGCCTGCAAGCCGGTGTCAAAGCGCACGCTCGCCTTGGTGTCACCTCGGGCGGTGATTTCCTGGACCCCGGGTTGGGTCACGAACCATTCGACCACGGGGGCAACATCCGTGGCGGCGACGATGAAATCGAGGTCGCCCACCGTCTCCATGCAACGGCGCAGACTGCCTGCGGCTTCGGCCTGGGAGACCTGCGGCAGTGCTCGCAGCCCGGCGATGATGGGCTCGGCCACCTGTTGCGCCGCCCACCACAAGTGGCGTTTCCCATAGGCCTCGCGGTTGCGGATGCCGGCCAGGATTTTCTCCTGAGTTTTGGCGCCGAAGCCGGCCAATTCGGCGACACGCCCTTCGTTGCAGGCGGTGGTGAGCTCGGCGAGGGTGGTGATGCCGAGTTGGTCGTGGATGGCTTTGACCTTCTTCGGTCCGAGGCCGGGCACCTCCAGCATCTCGACCAAGCCGGGCGCGATGGAGGCCTGCAGTTGTTCCAACAGCGCCGAGCGTCCCGTGGCGTGCAGCTCACCGATCTGCTGGGCAAGGGCCGCGCCGATTCCTTTAACCGACTGCAGGCGCTCTTCACGCAGCAGGGTCTCCAGCTCGCTTTGTTCGAGGGACTGGAGTTGGCGCGCGCCCGAAATGTAGGCGCGGATTTTAAAGGGGTTTTCGCCGGTGAGCTCGAGCAGGGTGGCGATGTGCGTGAGCACGTCGGCGATCGCGGTTTTGTTCATGAAGGGGCGGTGCTTTACTTCCAGTTGTTCACGGTATCGATCAGCGCCTGCATGCACTCGATTTTGGCCTGCGGGGTGATGCCGTGGCCGAGGTTGAACACATGGCCGGCGGTGCCGCGCATTGACTCCAGCAGGCGGGCGGCCTCGCGCGCGACGATTTCGGGCGTCGTTTGCATGAGCACCGGGTCCAAGTTGCCCTGAACGGCGACGTTGGCAGGCAGGGTGCGGCGGACGATCGAAAGGTCGTTGGTCCAGTCGACGCTGATCGCACGCACCCCGGTGAACGCTTGATCAACGAGGTGGGGCGCCGTGCCCTTGGCGTACAAAATCACTGGGAAATCGGCGGGCAAAGCGGCGACAATGCGGCGTATCCACTTTAACGAGGCGGCCTCGTAGTCTTGGCCGGCAACCAGCCCGCCCCACGAATCAAAAATCTGGATCGCGTCGGCCCCCGCCGCGATCTGCATGCGGAAATAGGCGATCAGTGACTCGGTGAGTTTTTCCAGCAGCGCGTCGAAGGTCCCGCGGTCGGTGTAAAACAGCAGCTTGATGCGCTCAAAATCATCCGAGCTGCCGCCCTCCACCATGTAGGTGGCGAGTGTCCACGGCGAACCGCCGAAACCGAGCAGCATTTTCTCACCGGCGAGTTCCTTTTTCAGCAGCGACAGGGTGTCGGCGACGTAGGCCAGGCGTTCGGGAACTGCGGTGACGGGCGCGAGTGCTTCGATGTCGGCGCGGGTGGAGATGCGGCGTGCCATCTCAATACCGCCGCCATCGCGGAAGGAGTAGGGTTGGCCGAGGGCCTCAGGAATCACGAGGATGTCCGAGAACAAAATCGCGGCGTCGAGCCCTGGGAAGCGGCGCAGGGGTTGCAGCGTGACTTCGGCTGCCAGCGCGGGAGTCTGCACCATGTGCACGAAGGAGGATTGAGCCTTGAGCGCACGGTATTCGGGCAAGTAACGGCCGGCTTGGCGCATGACCCAGAGCGGCGGTCGATCGAGAGGTTGGCAGGCCAGGGCGGCGAGAAAGCGTTGGCGGGAAGTCATTGGATCGAAGTAGCGAGTAGTGAGTAGCGAGTAGCGAGCATCATGCATGGGTCCAGTCGCGGGGGCGTAGGAAATCGGTGTGGAGTCGGGCCTCGTCGCTGCCAGGCTCGGGGGCGTAGTTGTATTTGAACGTTACCAATGGGGGCAGGCTCATGAGGATCGACTCGGTGCGGCCGCCGCTTTGCAGGCCGAAGTGGGTGCCGCGGTCCCAGACCAAGTTAAACTCCACATAACGCCCGCGCCGGTACAGCTGCCAGTCGCGCTCGCGCTCGCCGTAGGGGGTGGCTTTGCGGCTTTGAACGAGGGGCACGTAGGCGGGCAGGTAGGCGTCGCCCACGGCGCGGAAAGCGGCGAAACTTTGCTCAAAACCGGGGGCGTTGTAGTCGTCGAAAAAGAGTCCGCCGATGCCGCGCGGTTCGCCCCGGTGTTTCAGGAAAAAATAATCGTCGCACCATTTTTTCCACTGCGGGTACAGCTCAGTGCCGAAGGGCGAAACGGCGTCGCGGGCCACGCGGTGCCAGTGACGGCAATCGTCCTCAAAACCATAATACGGTGTGAGGTCGAAGCCGCCACCGAACCACCAGACTGGATTGGCGCCCTCGGGATCGGCGATGAAGAAG
This sequence comes from Opitutus sp., assembly GCA_024998815.1. Taxonomy (NCBI): domain Bacteria; kingdom Pseudomonadati; phylum Verrucomicrobiota; class Opitutia; order Opitutales; family Opitutaceae; genus Opitutus; species Opitutus sp. The sequence continues at coordinate 701,269 of JACEUQ010000001.1, read as the reverse complement.
CGCACATTGGCGTGGCTGGTGGGCACGTAGGGATTGCGCGGGTGAATCACCAACGAGACCCCGAGCGCCTGCCAGGGTTTGCCGACCAACTCCGGACGATGGGCCGTAGCCGAAGGCGGCAACTGGGTGCCGTGGACGTGCGAAAAGCCCACTCCGGCCTTTTCGAAAACCGTGCCCTCGGCCAGTACGCGGGAACGTCCGCCACCGCCCTCGGCGCGCGTCCAGTGGTCCTCAGTAAAGCGGGTGCCATCTTCCTCGGCTTCGAGCGTGCGGCAGATGCGATCCTGTAAATCGAGGAGGTAGGCTTTGACGGCGGTGAGATCGGGAGCGGCGGACATGATGGAAAAACCACCGAGCAGAAAGAGAACGTGAAAGAGAACGAGAACGAAATTGGGTTGGGCGCCGTGTTCCGCTGTGTTATTAACCCGGGCGAGGCTCTGAGGCAGCCATGCGGGCCCCTGTTGTTCAGTTTTCTCTACAGTGGAGCGGTCGAAGAACCGTAGCTGAGGTTTAAGTGGGCCAATGTTGGCCCGACGCAGGCGAATCACCGGAATCCGAGGGGGCAAAAAAAATCCCTCATCTCGTTAGAGATGAGGGATTAAAACTGGCGGGATGAACGGGACTCGAACCCGCGACCTTCTGCGTGACAGGCAGACGCTCTAACCAGCTGAGCTATCACCCCGGATGAGGAAAGAGGGCAGACCGTAGGGCCCGATTTGCTTCTGTCAAGAGTCCAGTCGATTTTTTTTGGATTCTTTTTAAGCCCGCGGGCGAACCGGTGTGCAGGTGCTTAAAACCTCGTACCAGTAGGCAGACTCTTCGGGGTGGCCATGCTCAGTGAGGCCGGTGGCGATGTCGTTTTCGCTGGGCTCGGTCACGAGGTGGCGAGGGTCGTTGGGGAGGTAGGGGTGCAAGCGGCGGGTGAGTGCCCAGCAGGCCCACGCCCGCCAGCGGCGTTGATCGCGGCGCGGGCCCTTCAGTCGATCGGCGTAGTGCTGGAAGTGCACGCGCGGGTTACCGATAAAAACGTCCTCGGGGGTGTGGGTGAGAAACCAAGCCATCGCCGCGTAGGGGATGGGCCAGGTTTTCGCGGTAACATCATCCGCCGTCAGATCCGCCCCCATTGCTCGGTCCAGGCACAGAATCGCCCTCGCGGCGAAGCCTCCTTGCCAAAGGTAGTGGCCGTACTCCAACGCGCTCAGATAAAACCCGGCGTCGCGTAGGTCGCCGTGGGCGGACAGCACCCGCCAATCCATTTGGCTGCGGGGCGGCGGGAGGTGCGGGCAGTGTGGCAGCGGAAGACTCATAGGATGAGGGTGGGGTACTAACGTTAACCCGCCGCACCGGTCAACCCTCGGTCGGCGTGGGTGGAGGTGGTGTTTTTTGAAGACTTACCGGTTTCGCGGCTCCCCTCAAGTCGAGCGAACGCGACCATCCTGATGCACGGCTTTCCTCTGTACTGCTGATTTCTCGTGGCGTCGGCGCGTTTAAGAAAGCCGATGAATGGCCTTTGCTCAAAACCGAGGTACGCCCTCCGCCTGAATCTCGCGAAAAGTCCCTTGCGCCCGCGCCCTTCGCGCCTTCACTCGCACCTTTCTCATGGCTTACGACTGGCTCAAAGGTGTTGCAGATGAATACGACGTGATCGTCATTGGCTCAGGCCTTGGCGGCATGACCGGCGCTAACGTGCTGGCCAAGGCTGGCCACAAGGTTCTCTTGCTCGAGCACCACTACCAGTTCGGCGGTCTCGCCACCTGGTTCACCCGCAAGGGCGGACACATTTTCGACATCTCGTTGCACGGCTTTCCGAGCGGCATGATCAAGAGCTGCAAGCGATACTGGACAAAGGAGATCGCCGACTCGATTCACCAGTTAAAGGACGTGCGTTTCGTCAATCCGCAGATGGATGTGTGGACCACGTTTACGCGCGAAGATTACACGCGGGTTTTGGTCGAGCAGTTCAAGCTGGCTCCGTCTGCGGTCGAGGCGTTCTACGACCACCTGCGGGCGATGAACTATTACGACAACAATCCCGAGACCACGGGTGAAATGTTCAACCGGTTTTTCCCCGGCCGCCCCGATGTGCATCGCTTGTTGATGGAGCCGATTTCCTACGCCAACGGCTCCAATTTTGACGACCCCGCGATCACCTTCGGCATCGTGTTTTCCAACTTCATGGGTTCGGGCGTATTCACCTTTCAAGGCGGCTCCGACGTGCTCATCGAGAAAATGGCGGTCGAGCTGCGTAAAAACGGCGTCGAGTTGCGCAAAAAAGTTCTGGTTGAAAAGATCCTGGTCGAAGAGCGTGGCGGCAAAAAAGTCGCCTGTGGCATCGTCGCCAAAAACGGCCGCGTGATCCGCGCCAAGGCAGTCCTGTCCAACGCCAATATCCACAATACGATTTTCCGCCTGGCCGGGGCGGAGAACTTCCCCGCCGACTTTGTCGAGCAGGCCAAGGCCGTGCGCATCAACACCAGCTCGTGCCAAGTGTATCTGGGCATTCGCAAAGGCGAGACGATCCCCAACATTGGCGACCTGGTTTTCACCTCAGAAGCCCCCACGTACAGCAACGAGGAGCTCACCGATTTGAACACCACCAGCCGCACGTTTTCGGTGTATTACCCCGAAACCCGTCCTGGCACCGACCGCTACACGGTGGTGGCATCGCTCAACGGGCGCTACCCCGACTGGAACAACCTGTCGGAGGAGGATTACGAAAAGAACAAGGCGCGCATGATCGAGGAAAGCATCGTGGCGTTGGAGAAATACATCCCCGATGTACGCGCCAAGATCGACTGGAAGGAGGCCGCCACCCCGCGGACCATCGAGCGTTACACCACGCATACGTTGGGTACGTCCTTCGGCACCAAATTTGAAGGCCTGCCTGTTTCGATGAACTTATCGGATAAATTGCCCGGCCTTTTCCATGCCGGCAGCGTGGGCATCATCATGTCGGGCTGGCTGGGCACGATTAACTACGGGGTGATCACCTCGAACAAGATCGACAAGTACCTCTTCGCCTTGAAGCAGGCCGCAGCCGGTCTGGGGGCTAATCAGCGTTCCAGTTAAGCCTTACGGTATCCTTGAGCTCACGCTCAAGGTCACACCCTTGGTGTACACGCTCCTCGTGTGGCACTCCTCATGTGCGCACTCCTCGTGTACACGCTCCTCGTGTGCAAGCTCGTCGTGGCCTTGAGCGTGAGCTCAAGGTGTATCCCCTCTGGTAGTCGCTCCCCCATGAATCGGGTTAATTTGCCTGCACGACTTCGTGGAATCGCCTCAATGCGGGATGCCAAACCGGTGGGCTGCGACGTGTTCGGCTTCTTGGGTAACCACCCGCAGGCTTACCCCGTGGGCCTCGGCCGCTTTGCGGCAGTCCTCGTACTCCGGGGTCGCCCGCACGCCGCCGTCGGGCAGTTGGGCCACCTTCACGTTGATCGGACCGTAGGCGGTGTTCACCGTTTCCATGTGCCGATGCAGCGCGTCGCGGCGGGTATCCGTTCGGCGGATACCCAAGGTGGACGTTTCCTTAAAGATAATCCCCGCCATACGGTCGGCGTCCTCGACCCGTGTCAGCACCGTGAAGACGTGGGCCGGCCGGTTTTTCTTCATCTGCGCGGGCTGGGTGACAACGTCGAGCGCGCCTGCCGCCATTAGGCGTTCGACGGTGTGGCCGAGGGTTTCGCCGCGGTCGTTGTCGAGGTGGGTTTCCAGCACGGTGATCGTTTCGCTCAACCACGGGCCCGTGGAGCTGGTCTCGCCGACCATCAGCCGGACTACGTTGGGTATGACCAAATCGCGGGTGCCGGCACCGTAGCCGACGCTTGTTAATGTCATCGCTGGCAGCGTGCCCCAGGCATCGGCCAACTCCACCAACAGCGCGGCACCGGTCGGCGTGACCAACTCCTTTTCAATGGGCGAGCCGTAGACCGGCACGCCTTTGAGCAGACCGAGCGTTGCCGGCGCGGGCAACGGGATCTGGCCGTGCGCGCCTTTGATGAAACCGCGCCCCATCGGCAGTGCGGACACCACGATGCGTTCCAGCCCGAGGCACTCGACGCCCGCGAGCACGCCGACCACATCAATAATCGCATCCACCCCGCCGACTTCGTGCAAATGAACCGTGTCGACCGACTGGCCGTGTATGTCGGCCTCGACTTCGCAAATCCGGGTAAACACCCGCAGGGCGCGCTCCTTCACCTTTTCGGATACACCGGATTTTTCCACGATGGCGCGGATGTCACGCAGGTGGCGCTCGGGGGCGTTGTCGTGGGCGTGCACGTCGACCTTGGTGGCGCCGAAGCCGTTTTTGGAAACCTTTGAAACGTGCAGGTGGAAGTCGGCCAGGTTGAGTTTGGCCAGCTCCGCTTCGAGGGTGGCGGCAGGCAGGCCGGCATCGACCAAGGCACCGAGCAGCATGTCGCCACTGGCTCCACCGATGCAGTCGAAGTAGGCGATTTTCATGAGTGGGAAGCAGCGGGTTTTAAAATGCGGTGGGCGGCGAGGGCGGCGCCGAAGCCGTTGTCGATGTTTACCACCGTCAGTCCGGATGCGCAGGAATTGAGCATGCCGAGTAGGGCGGCCAGGCCCTCGAAGGCCGCGCCGTAACCAACGCTGGTCGGCACCGCGATGACCGGAGCGGCGACCAAGCCGCCGACCACGCTGGGCAAGGCACCCTCCATGCCGGCGACAACGATCACCACCCCGGACGTGCGGATTTCGTCGATACGGGCGTGCAGGCGGTGGATGCCGGCCACGCCGATGTCGTGGAAACGGGTGACGCGGTGGCCTAGAAAAGCGAGTGTAGCCGCCGCCTCACCGGCGACCGGCAGATCGGAGGTGCCGGCGCACATCACGGCGACACCACGGCCAGCCGCCGCTGGGAGCAGGCCGAGCGAAATCGTCCGGCTGAGCGGGTCGTAGTTCGCCTCGGGTAAAGCGGCGAGCACCTCAGGCGCGCGCTCGGCGGGCAAGCGGGTGCCGAACGCGTTGCCGTGAGCCAGCGCCAACGCACGCAGGTTGTCGCTGATCTGGCGGGCGGTCTTGCCCTGGCAATAGACAATCTCAGGAAAGCCCTGGCGGGCTAGGCGGTCGGGATCGAGGGTGCTGTGGGGTTCGGCGGACATGCGCGGCGGGGTCCTTTTTAAGTTTGGGGTTTTACGGCGATGACCTCGTTCATGCTGCCGGAACGGAAGCCTTCAAGATCGAGGGAGACGTAACCGAAGCCGGCGTTTTTAATCGCAGCGACTACCGCAGTGCGTTGCGCGAGCACGGCGTCCAGTTGCGCTGGCTCAATTTCCAGTCGGGCCACCGTGCCGTGGTCGCGCACCCGGCATTGGCGAAAGCCCAGGAGTTTGAGGGCGGACTCAGCGCGGTCGATGCGCGTGAGTTTTTCCACCGTGACCGGCGAGCCGTAAGGGACGCGCGAAGATAGGCAGGCGGCGGCAGGCTTGTCCCACACCGCTAGGCCGAGTTCGCGGGCCCAGTCGCGGATTTCCTGTTTGGTCATGCCGGCCTCGGCCAGCGGACTGCGTACGCCGCGCTCGCGGGCGGCGCGGCGACCGGGACGGAAGTCACCGGTGTCGTCGGCGTTGGTGCCGTCGATCACCACCGCGATGCCCTCGCGTAGCGCGAGGTCGGCGAAGGTGCTGTAGGCGGTATCCTTGCAATGAAAACAACGGTCGGGGGCGTTGGCGGCGTAGGCGGGGTTGTCGATTTCGTTAGTGGGGACCTCCAAGTGGCGAATGCCTGCGGCAAGGGCAGCGGCGCGGGCATCTTCGAGTTCGCCAGTGGCCAGACTTGGGGAAACGGCGGTGGCGGCGACGGCCTTGTCGCCCAGGGTTTGGGCGGCGACGGCCGCTAGCAGCACGCTGTCGACGCCACCGGAGCAGGCAACCAGCACGCTGCCACAGGCACGAATTAACTCCACGACGTGCGCTCGGCGTTCAGGGGTGGTCAGTTTGGGGGTCATCGGGGGTGGATGCTTAAAGATCGCAAAAGCTGAAATCGGGCGCACGGCAGCGCAAGTTCCCCGTGTGAGAACATTCGCCGCTTGCCGTGGGCTGGTGCCGGCGCCGCTTGTGGAGACGTCGGCCACATTGCCCGATCGCTGGGAAGGAGACGCATCACGTTCTGTTACGCCTGCGCCCCTCCGCGGTGGGCCGCTGACGCGGCCCAATAACCAAAACACTTACCCGTTTTTTCGCGTCAGCTCGATGGGCTGTTCGTGGAGTTTAAGCTCGGGGTTTTTGTCGGTGAAGTAGCGCATCGTCCAGTCGTTGGGGAACAGGACGATGGGTTGGTCGAACTTGTCTACGCCGAAGCTCACTCCGCTCGCCACGATCAGCGTGCTAGTGTCCTTGAGCGCGGGATGCGGCTCCAGCCAACGCAGCAGCGTCCAGGGCGTGGGCTCGAGGCGGGACTCCGCGTTGTACTCCGACTTGAGGCGATACTGCACGACCTCGAACTGGAGGTTACCCACCGCAGCCAGCAGCGTTGAGCCAGGCGGCGCGTTGCGGGGCTGGAACGACTGAACCACGCCTTCTTGCAGCAACTGTTCGAGGCCGGCACGGTACTTTTTGGAATCGCCGGAGTTGGGATTCGAGATGTAGGTGAAAACCTCCGACGGGAAGCGCGGGATTTCATCGTAAGCGATGGTACGATCCTCAGTAAGGGTGTCGCCGATGCAGAAGGCGTCGTGGCCCACCAAGCCGATGACGTCGCCCGGCCAGGCCTCGTCAACGGTCTCGCGCTCCTGGCCAAAAAGGCGGTGCGACGAGGAGAGGCGCACGGTGCGGCCGGTGCGTTGGTGAACGACACTCATGTCGCGGGTGAATTTACCCGAGCACACCCGCACAAAGGCGATACGGTCGCGGTGCTTGGGGTCCATGTTAGCCTGAATCTTGAAGACGAAAGCCGAGAATTTTTCGTGGGTGACGAGGATCTCGCGAGCGGAGGAGGGCGCCGGTGCGCCGGGCACACTCATACTCACCGAGGAGCGTGTGGTCGGCGGAATGGAGTTTTTCAAAAACCCTTCAAGCAGGAGCTGCACGCCGAAATTATTCACCGCCGAACCGAAGAAAACGGGCGTCTGCTGCCCGGCTTGGATGGCGGCGAGGTCGAACGGGGCGCTGGCACCATCGAGGATCTCGATTTGCTCGGAGACTTGATTGAAGGTGTAGTCGTCGAGGCGGTCGCGCACGAGCGGGTCGTTCAATCCGGTGACGTCAACCGGAGCGCGGTAAGCACCGTGAGGCGTGCGCTCGAAGAGGTGGACCTCCTTGGAACGGCGATCAAAAACCCCGCGGAAACCGGGGCCGTTACCCAGGGGCCAAGTGACGGCGCATGGGGTGAGGCCGAGTACACGCTCCAGTTCATCCAACAGGTCGATCGGGTTGAGCGTGGGGCGGTCGCACTTGTTCATGAAGGTGAACACGGGCACGCCTCGGCGTTTGCAGACTTCAAAAAGTTTGCGGGTCTGCGGCTCGATGCCTTTGGCGGCATCGATCACCATGAGGGCGGCGTCCACGGCGGTGAGCACGCGGTAGGTGTCCTCGGAGAAGTCCTTGTGACCGGGGGTGTCGAGCAGGTTCACCGCGTAGCCCTGGTAGTCGAATTGCAGGACCGTCGACGAGATGGAGATGCCGCGCTGTTTCTCAAGCTCCATCCAGTCGGAGGTGGTGGCGCGCTGGCTTTTACGCGCAGTGACGGCGCCGGCCAAATGAATGGCGTTGCCGTAGAGAAGGAATTTCTCGGTCAGCGTGGTTTTGCCGGCATCGGGGTGCGAGATGATCGCAAAGGTGCGGCGGCGGGCGATTTCCTGGGCGGGCGTCATGAAGAAACCCCCAACGCAACAGGTGGCGGGCGGGGAGGGGAAGCCTTATTTGGCGGCCGGTGTCGCGCGCGGGGCCTGCGGGGTTTCGCACGCACCCAGTAACCGGCGTGACTTTCACAATGCCTGAAAAACGAAGCCTGCCGCCGATAAATTTTACGTTCGCGACTTTCCTTCGCCGGGCTTCCGTGGAATGACCTTAACGTATGCATTCCCCTGAACTGCTCGCCCGTATTGCTGCCGGTAAAACCGCCGTGCTCGCCCAAACCGAATTCATGCACCGCGAATTCGGCAAGGTGAAGAGCGAGTGGAAATACGATGGCACCCGGGTCACCGCCGCTGATCTGGCCATCTCGGCGGGCATCTTCAAGGACCTCGGGGCGCTTTTTCCCGTCGACCATTTTTTTAGTGAGGAGCTTGCCGAGACCGACGAGCCCACAGCGCTGACGCAGCGCTTTGCCTGGGTACTCGACCCGATTGATGGCACCAACAACTACGCAACCGGCATTCCCTACTGTGCCATCTCGCTCGCCCTCCTGGAGAACGGAATCCCAGTTTACGGCATCATTTACGATATGGCGCGCCGCGTTCTGATGCATGGCGGACCGACGTTTGGGCTGTGGGATGGCGAGCTGGAGGCAACGGTTAAAACCACGCCGCCCGACAGCCATAGCATGCTCGGATTCCACAGTCCTTGTGACAAAGCCTTCTCGCATCACGCCACCGCCTTGGTGGAAAACTTCAAACTGCGCGGCCTGGGCAGCAGCACCTTGCACCTCGGCTATGTGGCGGTCGGCCTGCTTGATGCCACCGTCGACCACAATGTGCGGATTTGGGATATCGCCGCTGCCGTCCCGCTGGTTTGGGCGGGTGGCGGGCAGGTCCAGTTCCTCAATGGCGAACAATTCCCGATGAAGGTGTTTAACCTCAAAATGGATCGCATCCAGTTCGTCGCCGGCAATACCGCCGCTTGCACCACGTTGCGCGCGCTGCTGAAGGCTTAAACGCTTCGCATCCTGATCCGCCACCACTTAACACACCGCCGATCCTCAGCCTGATTTAACTCCAGTCCCCGCGTCGCACCGGTTTTGTTTACCCCCCCCTTTAATCACATGGATGAAACCGCTTTGTTTCCCCCAGCGCATGTGAGCCGCTGGTTGGCATGGCCGGTAGCCGTAGCCTGCCGGTTCCTTTACCGCATCCGCGTGCTCAACGCCGAGCGCGTGCCGCAGGCGGGTGGGGCGCTCATCGTCGCCAACCACCTGTCCTACATGGACGTCATCGTGCTGCAGGTGGCCTGCCCGCGGCCCATTCGCTACGTGGGGCATGAGACATTCCTAAAACAAAGCTGGTTTTTCCGTTTGGTTTTTCAGCTCACCGGAACCATCCCGGTCTCCCCGACCAGTGCGCTCGAAACGGTTCGCCGCGTCACCTTGGCGCTCCAAGCAGGAGAATTGGTCCTGGTTTTCCCTGAGGGCGGCATTTCGCGCACAGGGCAACTCATGAAGTTGGAACGGGGCTTTGAGTTAATGGCTCGTAAAGCCGGGGTGCCCGTCATTCCCGTGGCGCACGATGGCCTCTGGGGCTCGGTGTTTTCGTTTTCAGATAACAAGTATCTTTTTAAATCACCGCGGCTCATGCGTTCTGCCGTCTGTGTGGCCTGGGGCGAGCCGATTCCCGCCGAGCGCGCGCAGGCGGGTGAAGTGCGCCATGCGCTATTGGACCTGGGCTGCGCGGCCTATGACGAGCGGCCGCAATTGAAACGCAATCTGGGTAACGAGATCGTTCGCCGCCTGGGCCGTAACCCGCGTTCGGTGGTCATGGTTGATCGCACGGCGGCTCGTCGTGAGTTGACCGCGGCCCAGCTCTTTGCTGCCGCGGCTGCCCTGTCTGTTCATTTGCGCCGGAACGTGCCGGAACGACGCGTGGGCATCGTGCTGCCGCCGGGGGCTGGAGCGACCATCGCCAACCTTGCGGTGCTCTGTGCGGGCAAGATTCCGGTGAACCTCAATTTCACAGCCGGACGCGCCGCCATCGAGGCGAGCCTGCGTATGGCGGGCCTAAAAACGATCGTCTCCGCCGACGCGATGCGGGCGAAAATCACCGGCTTTCCGTGGCCCGAATCCACGCTGGATTTAACCTCGGTGTTTCAACAGATCGGCGGCAAGCGCGCGCTGTTGCCCTGGTATTTGGCCGCCATGATATTGCCCAACCAATGTCTGCCTTGGCTCCTGCGTTTGCCGGATCGCGGCGACACCGAAGAGGCGGGCCTGCTCTTTACCAGCGGCACCTCGGGCGAGCCCAAGGGTGTGGTGCTGAGCCATCGCAACATTTTGGCCAACTGCTGGCAATTTTCCACGCTCTCCCTGTTTCCGCCCTCCGCCGTGATGTTGAGCTGCCTGCCGGTTTTCCACAGTTTCGGCTTCACGGTGAACATGTGGTACCCGCTGCTGCGCGGTTGCCGCTCGGTGTCGGTTCCCAGTCCGCTGGAAACCCAAAAGATCATCGATGCCATTCGCGAGGAAGCGGTCAGCGTGATGGTGGGCGCCCCCACGTTTATGCGCCCCATCTTAAAAAAAGCGGTGCCCGCCGACCTTCGTTCGCTGGAGATTCTTGTTTCCGGCGCCGAGCGCTTACCGATCGACCTGTACGAGGGATTTCTGGGTAAGTTTCACCTCAGCGTTCTCCAAGGCTATGGGATGACGGAGGCCTCGCCGGCAACCAATGTGAACCAGCCTGACCCCCTGTTGCCGACCGACACCGCAGCCGCGCAGCAGGGCAAGCGCTTTGGCTCGGTCGGGCGCATGATGGCCGGCATGACCGCCCGAGTGTTTAACCCCGAGACGCTGGAGCAATTGCCTCTGGGCGCGACCGGTGTGGTGGCGTTCCGCGGGGCAAACCTGTTTCGCGGCTACCTCGATAACCCGAAGAAAACCGCTGAGGTGTTTCACGACGGCTGGTACCTGACCGGTGACCTCGGGCGCTTCGATGAAGACGGTTTTCTTTTTATCGAGGGGCGCCTTTCGCGTTTTTCTAAAATTGCCGGCGAGATGGTGCCACATGGCAACGTTGAGCAGGCCCTGATCGAGGGCTTCGCGCTCAACCAGGACGAGGGTTATGCGCTGGTTGTCATCGGGGTGGCCGACGCGAACAAGGGAGAACAACTCGTGATCCTTACCACCAGCGACGAGCTCACGGTGGAGCGGGTGAGGGTAACGCTCGCCGCCGCCGGTTTGCCGAATCTGTGGGTGCCGAAGGTGGTGGTGCGCGTCGACCAGATCCCTGTCTTGGGCACAGGCAAACTCGACCTCAAGGGCTGTAAGGATCTCGCGCAAAAAAACACTCTCGGTGCGCCTTCGGGCGGGTAGCCGGAAACGGACGAAAGGGCGGGGCGAATCTTTAGCATTCCCACCCGCCCGACCTGCGCTCATCGCTAGGCCATGTCTTTTTCTTCTCTCGGCCTGTCCGCGCCACTGCTCCAAGCCCTCGCCGAGCGCAATTACCTCACGCCCACGCCGATTCAATCCGCCGCCATTCCTGCGATCCTGCGCGGGGGCGATGTCTGGGCCTCCGCACAAACCGGTTCCGGTAAAACCGCCGCCTTCACCTTTCCGCTGCTGCAAACCCTCGCCGCCACCCCGCGCGGTCGCGGCCGGTTTGTGCGGGCGCTGATTCTGGTTCCCACGCGCGAGCTCGCCGCGCAAATCGGCGAAGCCCTTTTGGCCTATGGGCGCCATTTGCCCGGCACCGAGTCGTTTAAAACCATGGTCGTCACCGGTGGCGTTTCCATCAATCCGCAGATGATGGCGCTCAGCGGCGGCGCCGACATCATCGTGGCCACACCCGGGCGGCTACTCGATCTGGTTGATCACAACGCCGTGTCGCTGTCCGCAGTGACCACACTGGTGCTCGACGAGGCCGACCGGCTCTTCTCGCTGGGTTTTGCTGATGAACTCGCGCGCGTTATCGCCCTGCTCCCTGCACGCCGCCAGAACCTGCTATTTTCCGCCACCTTTCCTCCGGCGGTGTGGAAACTCGCCGAGAATCTTTTGCTTAATCCCACGCGCATCCAAATGCCCGCGGCGCCCACCGACACGCCCGACATTCAGCAACGCGCCTTCGAGGTCGACGCGCCGCTGCGCACCCAACTCCTGCGCAATCTCATCGAGCTCAATGGCTGGACTCGCGTGCTGGTTTTTGTCGCCACAAAGTACACCACCGAGCACGTCGCCGAAAAACTGCGACGCGCCGGAATCGACGCGGCCGCGCTTCACGGCGAACTCAGCCAAGGCGCGCGCACGCAGGCGCTGGCGGATTTCAAGGCGAGCCAGGTGCGCGTTCTCATCGCCACCGATGTCGCCTCGCGGGGCATCGACATTGCCAGCCTGCCTGTGGTGGTGAACTACGACCTGCCGCGCTCACCGGCCGATTACGTTCACCGCATCGGCCGCACCGGGCGCGCCGGCGAAAGCGGGGTCGCGGTGAGTTTTATCAGCGCGGAAACCGACGCGCATTTCCGCCTCATTGAGAAGCGGAACCGGCTGTCGATTGTGCGAGAACAACTCGAAGGGCTGGAGCCCACCGACGTCATCGTGCCGACTGCGCCGGGCACGGGAGGCGTTAAGGGTAAGCGCAAAAGCAAAAAGGATAAACTGCGCGAGGCCGCGGGCTTGCCCCCGACCACGCCGCCTCCAAGTGCCGGAAAATCGGCCGCTGCGCCGATGGCCGAGGAGCCCAAGGAGTATTTCTCGTGGTCGCCGCGTTTGCAGCCGCGCCGCCGCTAAAGCGTCAGGCGGGAGCCTAAGATGGAGCCTATGCTGGAGTCGCTGCCTGCGGACGGTTTCACCCGCATTAAAATCCCTTGAAGACGAGCACCTCCAGCTACCTGCCGCCGCCCGTCGCCTGCGAGCGGCTGGACGCCCTGCTCGCGCGTTTTGGCGGGAGTTATCTTGATTCGAAAAACGTAGAGACTGAGTCAGGCGCAACGTCCGCAGCCAGCTGGGTTGCGCAGTTGCCAGGCGGCCGGGTTTTTGGCTCCGGCACCGTGCTCGCCCCCGATGGAAGCTCCGTGGCTATTGATGTATCCACCGATTTCGGCGGGCCGGCCGATTCACATTGGCTACTCGGTTACCCCCAGATCCGGCGACCGGTGCGAATTGCCGGTGCGACGGCGGTGGTCGCGGTCAATCTCGGCACCCGCTATTGCCACTGGTTGCTCGAAGAGTTGCCACGGCTGCTGGCGCTGGAGCGAGCGGCGGGAACGGGCATTATTGTCAGTCAGCGCGCGCCGTTTATTCGAGAAGCCTTTGATTTGGGCCGTTTTTCAGGCCCGATTTTGGCGGTTGGGCGCCATACGCATTTTGAGTGCGAACAGCTTTTGATTCCACCGCTCACGGACAGGGCAGGGAACCCGAGCCCACTTGGGGTCAAGCGCGTGTATGAGTTCACCGCACCCTGGCGGGGGACTGCGCCTGTTTTTGGCGATAAAATTTACGTGAGTCGCGAAAACGCCGAACGCAGGCGCGTGCTCAACGAAGCCGAGCTGTGGCCGCAATTGGAGGCGCGCGGGTTCACGAAATTGCGGCTCGAGGAGCTCTCCTGGCTGGACCAGATCAACGCCTTCGCCCATGCCCGCGAAGTGGTGGCGCCGCATGGAGCGGGGCTGGCCAACTTGGTTTTCAGTCCAGCGGGCACGCGGGTGGTGGAGTTTTTCCACCGCGCGTATGTTAACCCCTGCTTCGGCCGCCTGGCGGAACTGAAAACCCTCGATTACCACGCCGTGATACCCCCTGGACCGGATGCGATTCGCCATGAACCCCGTGGGAACCGCCTCGACCTGCAGGCCGATGTGCCGGCCATCCTCGCCGCGCTACGAAAAAACTAGCGCCGAATCGGGCATTTCCGACCTTGCAGGGCAAGGGGAGTCTCGGTGTGGTTTCAGCCTTTCCATGTCCACCGCCGTCACCGACCTCATCCCGCACCGGCCACCCTTTCTTTTTGTCGACGATATCGTCGCCGAAACCGCCGACAGCCTCACCGCCCGCCGCACCTGGCGCGCCGAGGAAGATTTCTACAAGGGCCACTACCCCTCGGCACCCATCACGCCCGGCGTTCTGCTGTGCGAATCGGTGTTTCAAACCGGCGCCTTGTTCATGGCCAAGCAGGCGCTGGCCGCGGGTGCCAAACCCGGCGAAGGCGTGCCGCTTTTGGCCAAGATAGCCGATGTGCGCTTCCGCAGCCCCATTTACCCCGGTGACACGATTCTCATCGAGGTGAAGAAAAAGGAAGTGGTCGGCGCCTTCACCATGATGACCGGTGCGATCAAAAAGGCCGATGGCACCCGGGTGCTGACAGTGGAATTCGCCGTGGCCTGGAAAACGCCCGAGGGTGGCGCCGCCGCAGCTCAACAGCAGCAGCAGCAACAGCAGTGATGAGTGATTTCTTAAATCTCACCGGCAAGACCTTCGTGGTCCTGGGTGTCGCCAACAAAAAGAGCGTTGCCTGGTTCACCGCCAAAACTCTGGAGGAGCAGGGCGCAGTCGTGCTTTACAGCGTGCGCAGTCCCGCCCGAAAGGCGTCCTTGGAAACCACCTTGGCGGGCAAGCCGGTTTTCGTGTGCGACGTGGAGCAGGAGGGCGCAGCCGCCCGCCTCGCCGCTGACGTCGCCGCCGCTGGGTTTAACGCGATCCACGGCATCGTCCACTCGATCGCCTTCGCCAACTACAGCGAGGGGTTTAAACCGTTTCACGAAACCAAGCGCGCGGACTTCCTTCAGGCGACCGCCATCTCGGCGTTTTCGCTTGTTGAGGTGGCCAACGCGTTCAAGCCCCTGCTGGTCAAAAACGCCTCCGTGGTGACCATCGGCATCTCCTCGTTGCAGGTGACGCCCGACAACTACGGCTACATGGGCCCGATTAAGGCCGCCCTCGAGTCAGCTTCCCGGTTTTTAGCCAAATCATTCAGCGATCACAGCGAGGTGCGCTTCAACGTCGTCGGTTCCGGCCCGCTTAAAACCAGCGCCTCGGCCGGCATCCCCGGCTATTTGGAAAGTTATCTTTACGCCGAAAAACTCACCTTCCGTAAGCGTAATCTGAGTACGCAGGAAGTGGCCAACACCACGGTTTTCCTGCTCAGCGAGCGTAGCAGTGGCGTCAATGGCACCACTCTCGTCGTCGACGCCGGTCTCGGCAGTAACTACTTCGACAAAGAGGTCGTGCGGTTGGCCATGCGCATGGAGTCCAAAGCCTGATGCGTTTCAACCACACCTGCATCGAATCCCTCGCCGTCGCCTTGCCCGACGAGGTCCTGACCACGACCGACATCGAGGAGCGCCTGCGTCCGCTCTACGAGCGTCTGAAGCTGCCCTTTGGCCGCCTCGAGTTGATGACCGGCATTCGTGAGCGCCGGGTCTGGCCAGCTGGCACGCGTCCATCCGACGCCAGCGCAGCTGCCGGCAAAGCGGCCCTGGCCAAGTCCGGCCTGCGTGCTGAGCAGGTCGAGCTGTTTATACACAGTGCGGTGTGCCGCGATATGATGGAACCGGCCACCGCGTCCTTTGCCCACCGCAAGATCGGCCTGCCTGCCAGCGCCCAGATTTTCGATGTGTCGAACGCCTGCCTGGGTTTTCTCAACTCGCTCACCATCGCCGCGGGTCTGATTGAGAGCGGACAAATCAAATGCGCCCTAATCGTCTCCGGCGAAAACGGCGGCCCGCTTGTCCAGCAGACACTCAAAACGCTGCTGGAGTCGCCGCTGGATCGAAACGGCATCAAGCCGTTTTTCGCCAATCTCACCATTGGCTCGGGAGCGGTGGGTGCGGTTGTGTGCCACGAATCGGTTTTGCCTCGCGACTCAAGCCCGCATCGCCTGCTGGGTGGTATCGCCCGCGCGGCTACCGTGCACAGCGAGCTTTGCCAAGGTGACAACCACGGCGCCGAGGCGCTGGCCATGCAAACCGACAGCGAGGCTCTGCTCACCGCGGGTCTGGCGCTGGCGAAGGACACCTGGGATGCGTTCACCGCCGAAACCGGTTACGATGCGAACACGGCGGACCGGTTTATCTGTCACCAGGTTGGCAGTACGCATCGGCGCAAACTTTATGAGGCGCTGGGTCTGGATCTCGCCAAAGATTTTTCCACGTTTGAAACCCTGGGTAACACCGGTTCAGTTGCGCTGCCCTCCACGCTCGCCAAGGCGGTTGAAGCAGGCGCGGTGACCGACGGAACCAAGGTTGCGCTGCTCGGAATCGGCAGCGGTCTAAATTGTCTGATGCTCGCACTCGAATGGTAACACTACCCGACTGGCTTAAGCCCCTTTATCCTTTCACGCCGCGCTCGTTCGCGACCCCGCGCGGCGCGCGCATGAGCTACCTCGATGAGGGTGGCGACGGCGATGAGGCCGTGCTCATGCTGCACGGTAATCCGACCTGGTCGTTTTATTACCGGGAGTTGGTGAGGGCGGTCGCGCCGAACATGCGCTGCATTGTGCCTGACCACATCGGCATGGGATTATCCGAAAAGCCCCAGGACTACCCGTACACGCTGGAATCGCGTATAGGGGACGTGGATGCGCTCCTCACCCACCTTGGGGTTAAGCGTATTCATTTAGTTGTGCATGATTGGGGTGGGGCGATCGGTTTTGGCTATGCGGCGCGTTATCCCCAACGCATCGGCAAACTCGTCGTGCTCAACACCGGGGCGTTTCCCTCGCCGCACATCCCCAGTCGCATCGCCCTGTGCAAAACCCGTTTCCCCGGCTCCGCACTGGTGCGTGGGCTCAACGGTTTCGCGGCCCCCGCCGTGTGGATGTCGATGCACCGCCGCAAACTGAGCGCCGCCGAGAAACGCGGGTTTTTGCTCCCCTATAATTCGTGGGCAAACCGGGTCGCGGTGGACGCCTTCGTTAAGGATATTCCCATGCTGCCGTCGCATCCGACCTGGCGCACGCTCACCGATACGGCGGCAGGCCTGAAGAACTTTAAAAACAACCCCGCCCTCATCATGTGGGGCGGAAGGGATTTCTGCTTTAACGACTATTTTTACGAGGAGTGGGGCAAGCGCCTGCCCCAGGCGCAAAGCTACTACCTAGAGGATGCCGGCCACTATGTGCTGGCGGACGCCAATACCGAGGCGATCCCGCGCATCACGCAGTTCCTTCGTTAAACCGGTATCAGTCGGCTCGACAGGGGCTCGCGGGCGTTCACGCTGCGCCTTCAAACCATGGCCACGATTTACGAAACCCTCCGAGCCGACATCATCATCGCAGTCAAAGCGCGCGACAGCGCCCTTGCCACGATCCTACGCACCAACGACGGCGCCATTCAGCGTGCGGCGATGGACCTCAATAAGCCCATCGACGATGAGCTGGTCTTGGTGACCTTGCGCAAAGCCGTGAAAAACCTCGTGGCTGCCAACATCGAGTTCGCCAAAGGCGGTCGCAACGACCTGATTGAGGCCAACCTCAAGGAGATCGCCCTGGTCGAAAAGTACCTGCCCAAGGGATTCGACGCCGGCAAACTGGAGTCACTCGTCGCCGAGGCCATTGCCGCAACCGGTGCGTTAAGCAAAAAGGAGATGGGCAAAGTGATCGGCGCGCTCAAGCAGCACCCCGACGCAGGCCTCATCGATTTCGGTGCCGTCAGCAAGCTGATCCAGGCCAAACTGCCCTGATGCTCATCAGCGTTCAAATTTAGGTTTCGGGCATCCTTGAGCTCACGCTCAAGGCCACGAGCAGTGTGTTCGCGCAGGGTGTGGCCTTGAGCGTGAGCTCAAGGAGTTTACGTCGAGGTTTTCCTCTCCCCAAAAAGAACCGGTTTCATCGTTAAGCTGTCGGGAACGCGATTGGGTATAACGGCTAAATTTCAGCCGGTAAATCCGGACGCCGCTTAGTACACGGCGTCCGACGACCCGAGTGGCTCGCCTCACCGCGACAACTGGAACCCGGTGAACTCAGCGGAATTTTGCAGAGAATGGGGGCGCTTAAACACGTGCGTATCCACCGGGACCATGGTGCGTGCCGTGAAGGCCTGTTCGTCGAGAACGAGCGTGCTGCGGGGAAGCTGGTCAACCCGTTGCATCCACTCAAGGGCCTCACGGTCAGGCCCGGCGACTTGAGAATCGTCCGCGTTCTGTGCTGCCGCTAAACCAATTGCGACGAGCGAAGGGTGAACAGTGAAGGGCGTTACCACCACCACTTCAGGCTGCCTAGGCGAACCCGCAGCCACCAAAACCGGTGCCGATTGGACTGCGGCCAGCGCTGGGTTCCGTGCCACGGATGCCGGATCCGATTGGGGCGCTTGGTTGAGGATGATGACCAGCGCGAAACCCGCCGCCATGGCCAAGGTGGCAAGGCCGCCGAGTTGAAGCGGATACCAGCGGTGAGCGCGGCGCGGGGCCGTGATCTTGCGCTCCACGTCCTGTACTGAACGGGCAAAGCGGGGCGCAATCGGGGCGCAGGCGCGGGCGTTGCTGCCAAGTTGACTGCAAGCGCGTTGAAGCGCGCAGTATTCTTCGTAGGTCCGGCGCCGGGCGGGGCTACTGTGCACGGCGGCTTCGAGCTCAGCGGCCTCCGCTGCAGTGATCTGATGATCAAGGTAGAGGTTGAGCAATTCGGTAAAGCGGCGGTCGTTCATTTGAAGTCCTTTCCGATAGCCGCGCGCAGGCTTTCGCGGGCGCGGGCGATCCGGCTTTTAACCGTACCCACCGAAATGCCGAGAACCGCGGCGATTTCCTCGTAGGATAGGTTTTTGACGTTTCTGAGAATCAAAACCTCACGGTGCTTGGCACCAATTTTCTCCATCCCCAAAGCGATGTGATCGACGAGTTCCTGGTTCACCGTGATGTCACCCGGGGTGGCCATGTCGGTCGAGAAAACCTCCGAAAGCGGCGTGCTGTTGCTGTCGCTCACCGGTTGATCAAACGAGACCGTCTGATCGCGCCGACGCCGCCACCAATACCAGTAGCGGTTGCGCGCCAGGTTGGTGGCGATTTGGTACAGCCAAGTCGAAAACGCGGCCTCACCGCGAAAGTTCCCCAGCCCGCGATGTGCCCGGATAAACGCGTCTTGGGTGACCTCCTCGGCATCCTGCTGGTTTCGCAGGAGCTGATGGACCATTCCATAGATGCGGTCCCAGTGGCGGCTCACCATTTCATTAAACGCGGCATCGTCACCGCTTTTAAAGCGATCAACCAACAGACGATCCAAGGCGACCTCCTGAGCTTTGGTGGACATAAGTTCGGAGCTCGTCTGACGCGCGTAATCTTGAATTGTTCCCAATTTTTTTCCTCGGGTTATTGGGCTGGGGAGTTTGGCGATCTACGGGAATTCACCCAGGGCAGCCGGTTGTGGCTAGGCCGCTGGGTGAGCTCCTGGGTGGTTTATCCCGTTGTCAAACGCGGTCGTAGAGGACGCCGAGATCGCGCAGGTAGGCCGCACCGCCTTCAAAGTGAAGCGCTCGAAGTTGCGACTCAGAATAACGCCACTGCCAATTGCCAGCCGCTTCCCCAGGGGTATTCAGGCGGCCCTCGGAGCCCAAACTGAAGAGATCCTGGAGCGGGATTATCGCCATATTGCTGACCGAAGCGTAAGACGTGCGGATAAAATCCCAGCCGATTTCGTCGCCCGTGACATGCAGGTAGCGGCGAACATGATCGCACTCCTTCTCGGAGGCCGTCCGATACCAACCGAGTGTGGTATTATTATCGTGAGTACCCGGGTAAACAACGGAGTTAGCCGTGAGGTTGTGCGGCAGGTAACAGTTCTTGGCGTCGCCCCCGAAGGCGAATTGAAGAATCGTCATCCCGGGTAACCCTGTGGCGGCGCGCAAGTCGCGAACCGATTGAAACAAGTCGCCCAAGTCTTCTGCGATCATGCGCGCCTCGGGTAGGGCGGCGTGGACGGCGGCAAAGAACTTGAGGCCCGGGCCCTGTTTCCATTCACCCGTTTTGGCGGTTTTGGCCGTCGCAGGAATCGACCAGTAGGTATCAAAGGCGCGGAAGTGATCGATGCGCACGATATCGCACAGGGCGAAGTTTGCCTTCAAGCGGCTGATCCACCACGCGAAGCCTTCTGCGGCATGCGCTGACCAATCGTAAAGCGGGTTGCCCCAAAGCTGACCGTCGGCGGAGAAATAGTCCGGTGGCACGCCCGCAACCGCGAGCGGAACGCCGGTCTTGGAATCGACAAGGAATAGCTGTGGCGCAGCCCAGACATCGGCGCTGTCGCGGGCCACAAAGATAGGCGCATCACCAATAATCTCGATGCCCAGTGACTTTGCATGGTCACGGACCCGAGCCCATTGGCCAAAGAACAGGTACTGGAAAAAGGCATGTGCTTCGGCGCGTGCGGCGACTGTTTTGGCCAGCGCGGATTTCTTGGCTTTGGCGAAAAACCGCACCTCGGCGGGCCATTCCCACCAAGCGGCGCCCTCAAAGTGGTCCTTTAACCCCAAAAACAGCGCATAAGGCTCAAGCCAGGACCGATGGGCGTGTTTAAACGCTTCAAAGTCACCGTAGGGCAGGGCCGCTTTTCGCCCCTGGGAGACAAACGCGCTGAACGCTTTGAAAAGGAGCGGGAACTTGGTGACGTACAACCAGCCGTAATCCACGTGATCACGGGGCAGTTGGCGCACGTCATCCATGTCGGAATCCGTGAGCAAACCGCACTGAACAAGCGGGTACAGATCGATCAGGTAAGGATTACCGGCAAATGCCGAGAAGCACTGATAAGGAGAATCCCCATAACCCGTTGGCCCCAGCGGGCAAATCTGCCATTGGCGAATCCCGGCGTCTTTCATGAAGCCGAGCAGTGAATTAACCGAACCATCGAGAACGCCGATGCCTTGATCGTTGGGCAACGCGGTGGGGTGAAGGAGAACGCCGGAGGAGCGTGTTTGGAGCCAGGAGAAGAGAGGATGAGTCAAGGCGCGCAAGGGCTGTAAACGGCGGGATTTTGCCCCGCACCCTGATTAGACATAATGTTTATTGTGCGATTTATCGCTTGGGGCGAAGTCCTTGCACAAAGGTCAGATCAGAGAACAGGAACCGGTCAAAGCCGACAAAAACACTGCCCCTCATGGTGACCGAGTCGAACGAAAACTCGGGCGCCCTTTGTGGCCGGGCGCATCCCGGTTTTTTGAGACGCTTCAGCGGTTACTGCCGACTCCGGCGCTGGGGTTAGCGCCGTTAGCGGCCCTTACGGTCGCGCCAGTGGGCGCCGGGTTTTCCCTTGGAATGCCAATTCGGATTGCCGCCACCAAAGGGTTTTCCGCTCGATTCAAAACTCTGGTTTTTGCCGCGTTCGCCCTTGCGTTGCCCACCCGTGCCAAGGCGTTGCTGGCCGGCGCGGCGCGGGGAGCTGGCCTGCGCGTTGCCCGGATCGATGCGCGGGGGCTGGCCGCCTTCGTAGGCAAAGCCGTCAAGCGTGCGCAGGGGAATCGCTTGCCCGATGAATTTCTCGATCGCCACGACGTCGTTGGCCTCTTGCGGGGTCGCCAGCATGATCGCGTCGCCTTTTTCCTGGGCGCGCCCGGTGCGGCCAATGCGGTGCACGTAGTCCTCGGGGTGCTGGGGCACGTCGAAGTTGATCACATGGGAAATGCCCGCCACGTCGATGCCGCGCGCGGCGATGTCGGTGGCCACCAAGATGCCGTACTTGCCCTTGCGGAAGCCTTCCAGCGCGGCCACCCGCTCCGACTGGCTGCGCTCGGCGTGGATGACACCAACGGGGTGGTTTTCCAGGCGCAGTTGGTGGGCAATGGCATCGGCGCCTCGGCGGGTGCGCGCGAAGATAATCACGCTTTTAAAATCGTCGCGCTTGAGCAACTCCAGCAGGAGCTCGATTTTTTGGTGGTCGAGTACCGCGTGAATGGCGTGGTTAACCGAATCGGTCACCGGCTGCGTGCTGGCGATGGCGATGCGTTGGGGGTCGCGCAGGGCGAAGCGGGCGACTTCGGCCAACTTAGGCGGCATCGTGGCCGAGAACAGCAGGGTTTGGCGCTGGGCCGGGCATGCTTTGACGATGGCTTTCACGTCCTCGATGAAGCCCATGTCCAACATGCGATCGACCTCGTCGAGGACGAGGACCTCGATGGAGTCGAGTTGCAGCATCTTGGTGTCGAGGAACTCGCGCAGGCGGCCGGTGGTGGCGATGACCACGTCTGTGCCGGCGCGCAGGGCGTTGCGCTGCGGCCCAACAGTTACGCCACCGTGCAGGACAACAGACTTAAAGTCGGTGAATTTGCCCAAGGCGATGAATGCTTGTTCGACCTGAATGGCGAGCTCGCGGGTGGGCTCAAGGATGAGCACCCGAGGGCCGGAATCGCGGTGGGGGCCTAGCCGGTTGAGGATGGGCAGGGCAAACGCGGCGGTTTTACCCGTGCCGGTCTGGGCGGATGCCACCAGGTCGCGGCCGGAGAGCACGGCGGGGATCGCCTTGGTTTGAATGGGCGTGGGCTCGGTGTAACCTAAGGCCTGGGCGCCGCGCACGAGGCTGGAATAAAGACCGAGTTTGGAAAATGGCATGCGCAGACGATGGACAGGTTGTGGCGCCGTTGGCGAGGGGGAGCGTCGCGTTTTTTTAGGAACGCAGACTCGGACGACACGGAGGCCGTTTCGCCGACCAAGGGAGGGCCCACCTCCGTGTGGGCTGGCTCGGGAAAAGTAGCGCAGACTTCCAGTCTGCTTTGGGGCCGGCACACGCAGGCAGCTGAGGCAGACTGAAAGTCTGCGCTACTTGACGGAGGTCGTCCCTCCGGGGTGTGAACGCGTGCGGTGGCACACTAAAATGAGACGCAAAGCGCGACAGCGCGGCGCCGATTAGCGCCAAAAGGTGGCAGCTCGGCGCAGCCCCGCGCGAGCCTCTTTAGCCCTGAAATCCGCTACCCTTTGCGCAAAAATAACAAGCACTGCGCGCCCACCTGCCGCGGGGCGGTGGCACTGTCCATGCAAGCTTGTGATCAGGCCGCACCCCGCGGCCGCTCTCGGCCTCCGGCTCGGGTAACGGAAGCAGAGAAAAGCCAGTGATTACCCGGACAAGGAAGCACGCACCATGAGAACGATTACCCGTTGGGATCCCGTGAGGGAATTGAATGAGTTCCAGAATCGACTAGCGCCTTTTTTTGGCCGGTCGGTCCTGCCTGCGATACAAGATGAGTCGTCCGAATTGATGACCAGTAGCGAATGGGCCCCGTTGGTCGACATCGCCGAGGATGACAAAGCCTACCTCATCAAGGCGGAACTGCCCGAGGTGGAGAAAAATGATATCAAGGTTACGCTGGAGCGCAGTGTTCTGACGATCTCCGGCGAGCGTAAGGCCGAAAAAGAAGAGAAGGGAAAACGGTTCCACCGGATTGAACGCTCCTACGGGTCGTTCGTTCGCAGTTTCACCCTACCCGATGATGCCGATGGCGAGCACGTTTCGGCGGACTTCAAGAATGGTATCCTTCACGTGCGAGTGCTGAAGACCGAACAGTCCAAGCCCAAACAGATCGACGTCAAAGCCGCCTGATTACGTCCGGTCGACGCGAGTGTCCCCCGCCCCCCCACCCCACCAACGGACGCGAAGCCCGTGAAATGCCGCAACCGACGACCCCGCACCAGCGGGCAAGGTGTTGTTAAAGTTAACCCTGAAAAGAGTGCCGCAGGCGTAGGCGTGTGGGAGACAAACCGCTCAGCGATCCAGCGAAGGCGGGCAGGCCCTTGAGGGCTGGCCCGCCTTTTTTTTCGCGGGGAGCAGGCCTTAAAATGCGTACCTTCAGGATAAAAACCGGATGATTTAGCCGCAAAAAAGCGCAGGAGTCGCAAAACGAGCCCGCGACGATTTCGGTGGGACGACCGCCAATCCATTGGCCACAAAAAACACCAAATGACACAAAACGAGGGCAATGATCCCTTTAACCGCGAAGGCTCGCGAAGGAAGTAGCGCAGACTTCCAGTCTGCTTTGACTCAATCCCAGCTCGGAAACCCTGAGCAGACTGGAAGTCTGCGCTCTGGAGTTTGGCCCCTGACTAGTCGAACGCAGATCAGCCGAATCCTTGAGCTCACGCTCAAGGCCACACGCTTCGCGAACACACTCCTTGTGGCCTTGAGCGTGAGCTCAAGGTCTGGAGTTTGGCCGTTTAGTAGAGTAGAGAGAGCCGCGCGTCGGTAACCCGTCAGCGCGACCCTCCCCCTCGTCAAACCGTGCAAGCGGTTTTCCCGCACACGGCTTACCGAGTCCCCATTCTTTCGGTTTGGTTTCAGCGGAGTTCATTGCTTCCAAGCCGCCGCAAGCGGCCAGTGCCATAGTTTGTATTGACCATGCAAACGGTCGTCGGTGAAGAACTCGAAGAGTCCGTGGGTGCGGCTATACTTTCGCCACAGCCACCGCCGCAACCGGTTGCGCACAAAAGCCTGCTGGTTACTAAACACGTGCGTGCTGTTGCCGTAATGAAACGCCGTCGCCCAACCGCGAGTGATTTGGTTGACCTTGCGGACCACCGCCACCGCCGGTTGGTTGCGCGTTCGCACATCTAGCTCCATCCGCACTTTGTCGCGTAACTTGGCCAGACTTTTCGCACTGGGTTCCACGTGCGGATACCTTCGTTTGCTCTTCATGCCTTGCCGCCATGCGACGGAAAAACCGAGGAACTCAAAGCCTTCCTTTCGTGTATCCACCAGTCGGGTTTTCTCTTCGTTGAGCTTTAACTTACGTGCCTCCAGCCACCGTTTCAGTCGCGTTTGCAGCCCCGCCCCTTGACCCGGTTTGCACAGGATCAGGAGGTCGTCGGCGTAACGCACCATCGTCGGCTTTTGTTCGCACTTCTCATTCACCGCATGATCGAGGTCGTTGAGGTAGAGGTTCGCCAGCAGAGGCGATATAACTCCGCCTTGTGGCGTGCCACACCGGTTCGCGCTCACCTTGCGGCACCCCGTGTCCCGGTCCTCTTCCACGATGGGTGCGCGCAGCCACGTTTTTATTAAACGCAACACGCTCCCATCGCTCACCCGTTTGGCCACCAATTGCAGGAGTTCGCGGTGCGGGATCATATCGAAGTAGCTCGATAAATCCGCGTCCACCACCTCCACCTTTCCGCTCAGCAGGGCCTCTTTAACTTTGTCCATCGCCTGATGGGTCCGGCGTTTCGGCCGGTAGGCGTAGGAGTGGTCATGGAAGTCCGCCTCCCAGATGGGTTGCAACACGATCGCCGCCGCACTTTGCACCACACGGTCTTTTACCGTGGGGATGCCCAGCGCACGACGTTTGGTCCTGGCCTGATCCTTCCATATATAGACGCGCAGGACCGGACTGGGTCGGTAGGTTTTCGTTCGCATTTCCTCCGCCAGCGCAAGCAGCCATGCCGCCCGATAGGCTTCGTTCTTTACGAGCGTTTCCACCTCGAACCCGTCCACTCCCGGCACGCCGTCATTGGCGATCACCTGATCGAGCGCATCCGACAGAATGTCCTGCCGATACAGCTCTCCATACAAACTATAGAACCGCCAATGCGGCTCCGCTTTTGCTTTCCGATATAGCACACGTTGCAGCTTCCGAACCTTCGGTGACGTTTTTATCCAGAGTTCATCACCCCAGCCATCGTCGGGTCCTTTGCCGCTCTGTGATGCGTGGGAACAAGTGCCCTCCCTTCGCTCCCCGGCGGTTTTAATGTCCGCTAGATCATCACTACTATGGAGGTCTCCGACTCCTGCCACGGCCCGTCCGGCCTTACGAGGTTTTGCCGCGCTTGTGCCGGTGGTTGAGGCATCGCAAGACGCCCCACCGCCGCAGGTCTCACCACTTAACCTAACGACCTTTCCCACCCCGCCGCCCCCGCTGACTCCGCCGACGTGTTGATCGGAAATCAACGATTTAGGTCCTACGTCTTTGCGAGACTGCCTTTTCCGATCCTTGCAGGCTTCACCGTTCAGGTAGCGGCTGGACTCGTCGGTTGTTTCGGTAACGGAGCTCATTGGATGGGGTTCACCTTCGTTGCGGCTGACTGGTTCGGGCACACGGTCGTGCTTTCCGGCGAGGCCTCGCGGCCTGCATCCGTGACCGGGCCCTTCGACCGCGAATCGTTAAATTCGGTCGAACAGACTTTCACTGTTATGGTTGTTAGTTTCATGGTCGCACACCTGAATTCCGAAGTTCAAACCAACCACAGATTACACAGATTGCACAGATACAATCCCTTAGGAGGTAAACGGACTCAGCTTGATTCCCTTTTTTTCATCCTGTCTTCAAATTCAGTAACACTCTGTTATCTGTGCTCATCTGTGAATTCCGTGGTTAAAACTTCGGCGTTCGGGTTTAACTCGTGCCAAGAACCATACAGGTGCTGCGCATCATGTATGGCGATCTGAGCTGATCACTCCGGAGAGTTTCGCAGACTTCGCAACAGCCACCCTCACGTCAACGAACTCATCGAAACCCATGCCGTTGCTACCTGCGGTACGATTCTACCTTAGCTGGGGGGGGGATCTCAACTCGTTTTGGGGCCAAACTCCAGTGAGCAGACTGGAAGTCTGCGCTACTTTTTGCGCCGGTTGCGCCTCTTTGCGGTCACCCTCCCGCCTTCATGCGAGCAGCTTAGCGGGCGCGACGCCTTGGGCGCGCAGCGTTCGCAAGGCCAGCGCGTCGTGGCGCTTCGCTAGGCGCTCACCGCGCTCGTCCAACACCAGCGGACAATGATGATACGCTGGCACCTCATGACCCAACGCGCGAATCAGCAGCAGTTGGCGGAAGGTGGATTTTATCAGGTCGGCGCCGCGCACCACCTCGGTGATGGCCAGTTCCGCGTCGTCCACCGCGCAGGCCAGTTGGTAACTGGGAACGCCGTCTTTGCGCCACACCAAGAAGTCGCCAAAATCCCGCCCTGCCACCGCCTCCTGCGCGCCGAAATGCCCGTCGGTGAACGATAAAACTTCGCCGTCGGGGACACGAAAACGCCAATTGGTGCCCCACCCTGCGGCGTCAAGGGGTGGCAATGGCTCGCCCACGGCCGGACGAAACGCGGGCGGATACAGCGGCTCGTCGAGGTTCGCGCCTTCGTGGGGCGCGGAGACGGACGCCTCGGCGAGTTCGCGGCGCGAATGGGCGCAGGGGAAAATGAGCCCCGCTGCATGCAGTTTAACGAGGGCGGCGCGGTAATGCGGCAGGCGCTCGCTTTGGGTGATCATCGGCTCCTCCCAAGTGAGGCCGAGCCAGCGCAGATCTTCGAGCATCGCGGCGACGAAATCACGGCGGATGCGTACGGCGTCGAGGTCGTCGTTGCGCAGGAGGAGACGGCCCCCGGCGGCCTGGGCGCGTTGGTGGGCGACCCAAAAGGTGCGCGCATGGCCGAGGTGTAGGAGACCAGTTGGCGAAGGTGCCAAACGGCCAAGGTAACTGGAGCGGGAGTTCACCACGAAGAACGCCTACTGGGCACGAATTCGTTAAAAAAAACAGCCTTAATTGCTATCCAAGGCGGATTGAAAAAGGTTAGAAAAAGCCATGACCAAGCTCCTGTGTGTTTACTGTTCGTCCAGCGCCCGGCTCGACCCGAAGTATTACGAGGTCGGTGAACGTTTGGGGCGCGAAATGGTGGCGGAGGGCTGGGGCTTGATTTACGGGGGCGGCAACGTCGGGCTCATGGGCGCGGTGGCCCGCAGCGTGAAGGAGGCTGGCGGAGTCGTGGTGGGCGTGATCCCTGACTTCATGCAGTTGCGCGAACTCGCCTACGCCGAATCGACCGAACTGGTGATCGTGCCCACCATGCGGGAGCGCAAACGCATCATGGCGGAACGCGCCCATGCGTTCCTCACCCTGCCTGGCGGTATCGGCACACTCGAAGAAATGACCGAGATCATGAGCGAGCGTTACCTCAACCTCACGCAGAAGCCGTTGGTGTTGCTCAATCAGGATGGGTTTTACGATGACTTGCTGCGCTTCTTCGAGCGCATGGTGGAGGAGAAATTCAAGTCACACGGCTTGGCCGAACTGCTCGCCGTCGCCCCGACCGTCGCCGAGGTGTGGCCGCTGTTGAACCAGCCCAAGGACTACCAGACCGACCCGATCTGGAAATAAGCCGAGCGAGTAGTAACGGCAAACCTGACTCCACCAAGGCAGTTTAGCCGCAAAAGAACGCAAGGAGCGCAAAGAACAAACCATGTATTTCTATGCGATCTCTGCGTTCTTTCGCGGCTAAAAGGATCGAAGTATCCCAGTGATTTTTGAATGTTAATGGCGGCAACGGGTAACACCTACCCGGCGAGTAGCGCCGTGAGTTTGCGGGCGAGAGCCGCCGCGGCTTCGTCGAGCCAACGGGCGCCTTTTTCGGCCGTCGCGCGGGTGGCGTCACCCATCACGCCGCTTTTGGAAATATCCGCGGTTTTCCACGCAAACACCGCCGCCCCGCCTTCAGGTCGCAGGCCGCCGGGCGCATCGAGTTGAGCCGGGTATTCGCAGACTGCGCGGTCCATACGCACCCACTCGGGCGCGCCGGCCAGCATGAGCGAGGTTTCCCACTCGCCGGCATGAAACCCAAACGCCGCCTCCTGCGGCTCCTGCACGGGTTGATAATACCCACTCAACATGCCGGCGCGCACGCCAGCCATGGCCTGAATCTCCCGCAGCGTGGTCACGACAACCGGGGTGTTGCCACCATGGGTGTTTAACACCGCGAACTGCCGGAAACCGAGCGCCTGCAGGTGGGCGACCTGGGCGAGCAACTGCCGACGCAAGGTGCGCGCCGAGATCGATACCGTGCCGGCAAACCTGAGGTGTTCGTTGCTTTTCCCAAACACGATCGGCGGGGCCACAAACACGGGCGCATCCGCGGCCAGTCGGGGCAACGCGTGGGTCAGCCAAAGCCGCCCGAGCATCGCGTCGGTGCCGAGCGGCAGGTGGTGGCCGTGCTGTTCGATGGCACCGGTGGGCAGGATGACCAGCGCACGCGCCTTGTCCGGCAGCGCCGCGAGTTCGGCGGCGGTGAGCGCAGTCAGGGCGCGCGGGAGAGCGGCGGAGGATTCGCCGGGTTGAGGAAACGCGATGGCCGTGGCCACCGGCGGAAGCGTGGGGGTGTTAACCGCCCCCGTGCCGTCTGCGGCCGAGGTCTCGTGGAGGACAATTTCTCCCAGTAAACCGGCCAGTTTGCGTGCCGCCGCGCTGAACACGGCCGTTGCGTCCAACGAAAAATCCGGGGCAACCGGTGCAGGTTGGCCAAAAAAACCGGGGCGGAAGTCCGTGTCGCGCACGTCGGCGCTGGCCGCGCTCAGCACGGGCGTGCGGCCCAACAAACGGGCGGCGACGGCCTGGGTCTGAACCCGTTGGGCTTCAGCCGGATGGAAGCCGAGGCCGAGGTTGGCCGAAGCGATCACGTAAGTGCGCAGATCGAGGGCGGTGCGGGCATCGATGGCGGCAGTGGCGACGAGCTCGGCGTTCCACGGGCTGGTGTTAAAAAAAAGCAGGCGGGAAAAGCCCGCGGCCTTCACGCTGGCGGCGATCTCGGCCAAGGCATCGAGGGCGGTTTCACAATCCACGCCGAAGTGGCAATGCCCGTAGGGCGCCGCGCCTAGGCAAAACGGGGGCAGCACGAGGGCGTACGGTTGCAATGCGCCCGCTGTGAGAGCGGCGCCCAGCACCGCCGAACCTACCGCCTCCTCGACGTCGAGCGGCAGCCCCAGCGCGTGATCGGCGAACCCATGGACGGGCAACACGACGACCGTCAGGGCCTTATCGTGGCGCGCGGCGAGATCGCTCCACGTTTGATGGGCCCAGGAGGACGCGGGGTCTTGATTGGCGAGCCAAAGGGGGTGCATGGGGGCGGACGTTAGTCACGGCCCGGGGCCGGGCGCAAGGCCGGGCGTGGCGTGGGCGTTGGGGCGGGCGTTGTCCGATCGGGAATGCACGAGACCAGGACGCGAGCAAAAGGCATCGGGAGAGAGTAGGAGCAAGAGTAGGAGAACGATGCGGACTTCGGAGGTGGCCACGGAGTTCAGGCCTGCGGACCGATGGATTGAATCGTTCTCGTTCTCTTACTCCTACTCGCTCTCGTTCCGATCACCTCAGGCGTAAAGGTAAGAGAATGCGTAAGCGCAGGAGTAGGAAAAGACGCCCCGCCCCCTATTTCTTCCGCGTGCCGAGCAGCTCGTCGACCACCTGGCCGACAACGCGATCGGCATCGGTCGAGAACGCGACGTGTTTCACGTAAGAGGCCGTGACGTAAGGGAACGCCGCCTGTGGGTCGCGCGCGGTCAGTTTCAGCATCACCATGTGCTCGCCAAAATCCCACGCCCAGTAGTCGTCATAGCCAATGACCACTTGCGCCGAGTCTGGCTGCATCGTCGCCGGACCACTCGTAACCTCGAACCCACGCGCTATCAGCGTGCGCACCAGCCGGTCCTCGATCCCGTGGTTGTCCTTGAGGTTACGCAGAACGAAAAACCGCTTCTCGCCCTTAAAATCACGGCCGGGCGCGGCGACTTTACGTTCCAGCGACATGCACCCCGACAGCAACGCACAGGCAAACAGGACGAGGAGAATACGGGCGCGGGCTTTCATTAAAACCCTCATCCACGACTGAAATTGCACGCGCTGCAATCCTCGGTTGCGCGCCGCCGCCGCATCGTCACGGTGTGGGCAACATGGCCATTATTGGTAAACGCAATCAGCTCAAAGTCCTCAGAAGCGCCCCGCCCGGCTTCTACCTCGACGGGGGCCCGTTGGGCGAATTGCTGCTGCCCGGCGTGCTCATCCCGGAAGGGGCCAAGATCGGCGACACCCTCGATGTGTTCCTCTACCGCGACTCCGAGGACCGCCTCGTCACCACCCCGGAAACCCCTGACGCCCAAGTCGGTGAGTTTGCCTACCTGCGCGTTGTCAGTGTCGCCCCAGGCCTCGGCGTGTTCCTCGACTGGGGGCTGGCGAAAGACCTGTTCCTACCCATCCGCGAACTCAAAAAAGAGGGCGTGCAGCAAGGGGATTGGCTGGTGGTTTACGTCATGCTCGACGCCAAAACCGACCGCATCGTCGCCAGCATGCGTCTCAAACGCCACCTCAGCACCCAGCTGCCGACCT
Organism: Opitutus sp.; assembly: GCA_024998815.1. Classification (NCBI taxonomy): domain Bacteria; kingdom Pseudomonadati; phylum Verrucomicrobiota; class Opitutia; order Opitutales; family Opitutaceae; genus Opitutus; species Opitutus sp. Next base: position 670,406 of record JACEUQ010000001.1, on the reverse strand, counting down.
ACACCGAGGGCCAAGAAGTCAATTTGCTCATCACCGGCGAGTCGCCGCTGGGCTACAACGCCATCGTGGAAAACGCCCACCTCGGCCTGCTTTATCACAGCGACCTCGGTTCGCCTCTCGGCACCGGCTTGCGCGTGGACGGCTACGTGCGTGCGGCGCGAGAGGACGGCAAGATCGACCTGAGCCTCGACCAAGCCGGCCACCGCCGCATCGAGCCCAACACCGGCACGGTCATCGACGCGCTGACCAAAGCGGGCGGCCGCCTGCCCTTCCACGACAACAGCTCGCCCGAGGAGATCCGCATCGCTTTCGGCCTGAGCAAAAAGGCGTTTAAGCAAGCCATCGGCTCGCTCTTCAAAGACCGCCGCATCGTCATCACGCAGCACGGCATCCGACTAGCGGACGCGACCAAACCCGCTGCCAAGAAATAATTTAACAATCCATTAAAACCACCATGTCTGCTGCCGAAACCGCACCCCGCACCATTATTGTCAAAGCCGAGCCGATCGAGCTCTGCCAGTTGTTAAAGTTCTCCGGACTAGCCAGCAATGGCGGTGCCGCCAAAGCGTTTATCAGCGAAGGCCGAGTGCTGCTCAACGGCGTCGTCGAGACGCAGAAGCGCAAAAAGGTGATGGGCGGCGACCGCGTGAGTTTTGCCGATGAGACGCTGCTGGTGAAGGTGGGGGGATGACCAATTCCCAATGACCAAGGCCCAATGATCGGATAGCCATTGGCCCCTATTGAACCGTGGTCCTCGTTAGTCGGACCTTAGCCCTTGAGCATTGAACATTGGTCCTTGGGCATTGGACATTGGGCATTGGCCATTGGGCATTGGGCATTGGTCCTTGGGCATTGGGCATTGGTCCTTGGGCATTGGGCATTGGTCCTTGGTCATTTCTCCTTCCCCCACCCCGCCCCTTGACCCGGCGCGTTTGACCGACTGACTATGCGGTCTTTATGGCCAAACCTGAAATCAAGATTGAGCAACTCAAAGTCGGTAGCGGTCGCAGCCCCAAAAAGGGCGAACTCGTTACCGTCCACTACACCGGCTGGTTAACCACGGGGAAGAAGTTCGACTCCTCCGTAGACAGCGGATCGCCGTTTTCCTTCGTTCTGGGCGCCGGCCAAGTCATCTCCGGTTGGGACATCGGCGTCGCCACAATGAAGATCGGCGACAAGGTCAAACTCACCCTGCCGCCCGAGTTGGGGTACGGAGCCGGCGGCTACCCCGGCGCCATCCCGCCCAACGCCACTTTGATCTTCGACGTCGAACTGCTCAAAATCGGCTAAACGATAGCCGCTTTTACGCGCTTAAATATCGCTGAAGCACCGCCCCATCTCCACCCCATGAAAATCATCATCACTGGCGTTACCCGTGGCTTGGGGCGTGCGCTCACCGCTGAGTTTATCCGGCTCGGGCACACCGTGATCGGCTGCGGGCGCGGCTCGGAGGGGATTTTCGACCTGCGCATGAAATTCGGCGCGCCGCACAGTTTCGACGTGGTCGATGTGGCCAATGCCACCAAGGTCGGCATGTGGGGCGCCCGCGCCCTCGCCTTCAGTGAAACCCCCGACCTGCTCATCAACAACGCCGCCGTCATGAACACCCCAGCGCCACTCTGGAAGGTGCCGGCCGAGGAGTTTGCCAATCTGGTCAACGTCAACATCACGGGCGTGGCCAACGTCATTCGCGAGTTCGTGCCCGCGATGGTCGCCGCCCAAAAGGGCGTGATTGTTAACATGAGCTCCGGCTGGGGCCGCGGAGTGTCTCCCGAGGTCGCGCCGTATTGCGCCAGTAAATGGGCCATCGAGGGCCTGACCCAGGCGTTGGCCAAGGAATTGCCCGCAGGTATGGCGGCGGTGCCGCTTAACCCCTGCGCGACCGATACCGACATGCTCCGCCAATGTTGCGGCGAAGACGCCGCCCATTACCCGAAAGCCGAGGCTTGGGCCCGCGTTGCCGCCCCGTTCATCCTCCAACTCGGTGCCAAGGACAACGGCCTCAGCCTGAGCGTCCCGACCGTCGCGGCCTAAGTCCGCCAAAACCCACTCTCCGTTCCAAAACCTATGGCCGTTAAAATTCCCGAATCCGTCAAAGCCGATCTCCCGCACAACCAATGGGGCAAAATGCTCGGCCTTACGCCCGTCGTCATGACGGTGATTGCCACGCTGTTGGCCGGCCTCGCCTCCAGCGAAATGACCAAAGCGCAATATGAGCGCTCCTACGCCGCGCAGATCCAATCCAAGGCGGGCGACCAGTGGTCGTTCTTCCAGGCCAAGCGCTTGCGCGGCCAGATGCAGCGCGACACCTATGAACTGCTCTCGGCGCAGAGCGGCGTCACCTCCACCGAAGAGGCGCCCGCCCCGGCCCCCGCCCCGCCCCTGCCCGAAGCCATCGCCAACGCCCTCAAAGCGCTGCATGACGAGGCCCCCGCCGAGACCCTCAACCCGCTCCTCAACGCGTTAAAGCTCGACGATATTCTGGCCGCCCAACGCACCGCCAAAGCGCAAACCGCCGCCTACGACGCGGTCACCTCCCCGTTGATCAAACAGATCGCGAAAACCGCCCCCGCCGTGGCGCGACTGCGGTTCAACGCCAGCCGCTACGATAACGAAGCCCAGCTCAACTCCACCCTTGCCCGCCTGTACGAGCTGCAAGTGCAAAAAAGCAATGTCGCTGCGGAGCGCCACCACCAGCGCAGCAAGCGCTTTTTCTTCGGCATGTTGGCCGCCCAAATGGGTGTGATTATCAGCACCCTCGCGATGGCCGCCAAGCAGCGCAACCTGCTCTGGAGCCTCGCCGCAGGCGCAGGCCTGATCGCGATCGTCTTCGCCCTTTACGTTTACCTCTACATCTAAGCAGCCAGTAACATTTGAGTTGTCGCATCTGCCGGCCCTCTAAAATCAACGGAAAACTTAGAGCCTTTTAGCCGCGAAAGAACGCAGAGAACGCATAGAAATACAGGGTTTGTTCTTTGCGCTCCTTGCGTTCTTTCGCGGCCAAACTGCCTCAGTTCGATCCGACAATTCGAGTGGAACAAAGGATTCACTGGCTTTAACCCGCCGTTCCGCCATTCCCAAAAGTTTACCATGTTTCGCTTCATCGCCCGCCGTCTTCTGGAGACGATCCCCGTCCTCCTTATCATCGTCACGGCCACCTTTTTTATGGTGCGGTTCGTGCCCGGTGGCCCCTTTGATAGCGAGAAAGCCACCACCCCGGAAATCCGCGCCAATCTCGAAGCCTACTACGGCCTCAACCTACCGCTGCACCAGCAGTATATTAACTACCTCAAAGCGGTGGTTCTCCACGGCGACCTCGGCCGCTCGACCAAATACGCCAGCCGCACCGTCAACGAGATCATCGCCGACAAACTCCCCGCGTCCCTCCAACTCGGCTCACTTGCCCTGTTAATCGCCCTCATCCTGGGCTTAACCGCCGGAGTCGTCGCGGCCGTGAACCGCAACACCAAGATCGATTACTTCACCTCCACCTTTTCCATGGTCGGCATCTGTGTGCCCACCTTTGTGCTCGGGCCGGTTCTGGTGCTGATTTTCGCCATAAAACTCGGCTGGTTTAGCGCCTCCGGCTGGTACGAGTGGCCCGACCGTATTCTGCCCTCGCTTACCCTCGGCATTGTCTACGCCGCCTCCATCGCCCGCCTGACCCGCGGCGGCATGTTGGAAGTCCTTCACCAGGATTACATTCGCACCGCCCGAGCCAAGGGCGCTTCCGAGGCCCGCATCATCTTCCGCCACGCCCTGCGCGGCGGCCTGCTGCCAGTCGTGTCGTTCCTCGGGCCGGCAATCGCCGGTATCCTCACCGGTTCATTTGTCATCGAGACGATTTTCCAAATCCCTGGGCTCGGTCGTGAATTTGTTAATAGCGCCTTTAACCGCGACTACACCTTGGTGCTCGGCACCGTTATCCTCTACGCCGTGCTCATCATCGGCCTGAACCTCGTCGTCGACGTGGTGCAGGTGTGGCTCAACCCCAAACTCAAATTCGAGTAAGCCACGCCCACCCACCATGTCCGCCCCCGTCGTCCAAAAACCTTCCGCGTCCCCCGCCGCCTCCGCGCCTCCGTCCGCAGCGCCTGAACGCGGCGTGTCGCCCTGGCGCGATGCCTGGCAACGCCTGCGCCGCAACCACCTCGCTGTGTTCGGCGGCGCCGTCCTTATAACGCTCTCGCTACTCTGCGTCATCGGCCCGTGGTTCAGCCCCTACGGCTACGAGCAAACCGATCTCTACAACACCTTTTCGCCGCCCTCGTTTCAGCACTGGTTGGGCACCGACCAACTCGGGCGCGACCTGCTCACCCGCCTGCTTTTCGGCGGGCGCATCTCGCTCATGGTGGGCTTGGTTGCCACCTTTGTCGCCCTCACCATCGGGGTGGTTTACGGGGCGATTTCCGGCTACGCAGGGGGCAAAACCGACCGCGTGATGATGCGCATCGTCGACATCCTTTACGCCCTGCCCTTCACAATTTTTGTGATCCTGCTGATGGTGTTTTTTGGGCGCAACCTGCTGCTGCTCTTCGTCGCCATCGGCGCGGTCGAATGGCTCACCATGGCGCGCATCGTGCGCGGCCAAATCATGTCAATCAAACGCATGGATTACATCGAGGCCGCCCGTTCGCTCGGGCTGAGCACCCCGCGCATCATTTTTCGCCACATGATCCCCAACATCCTCGGACCCATCATCGTGTACACCACGCTGACCATTCCCGGCGTGATGCTCCTGGAGGCGTTTTTAAGTTTCCTCGGCCTCGGCGTGCAACCGCCCATGAGTTCCTGGGGCGTGCTCATCAAAGACGGCGCCGAGCGTATGGAAGAATACCCCTGGATGCTGATCTTCCCCGGCACCATTTTCTCACTCACCTTGTTCTCGCTCAACTTCTTAGGTGACGGCCTGCGCGACGCACTGGACGTGCGCGCCGCCAAGGACTGAGTCGCCCCACGCGCAGCCCCGCCCGCCCACCATGTCGACGAAGAAGGAGCCCGCCGTTTTTTCGTTTCAGGCCGAGAAACTCATCGCCGCGCTGCGCCGCGTGCCCGACACGACCCCGGAGCGCATGAAAAAGCGCCCCACCAAGGAGCTCTCCGGCTTGGTCGAGGAGCTGATGATGAAGTTCCAAATTGGGCGTGAGTCGCCGGAGCAGACGATTCGCGACAACTGGAAGGAACTGGTGGGGCCGGCGCATGCACACTATTCGCACGCCGTGCAGATCGATCCGCGCGGACGGTTAACGGTGCTGGCGGGACACGCCGTGGTGCGCAACGAACTGTTTTTGCACCGCAAGATGATCGTTGAACGCATCCAAAAACTCCCCGGCTGCGCCCAAGTCCGCGAGCTGAACATCCGCGCCGGTTGAAGTCAGAGCGGCCGTGCCGCCCCGTCCAAAATCGTTCTCGTTCTCTTACTCCTACTCGTTCTCTCATCCGTCGCCTTTTCGGCCTTTCCATCCCGGTACACAAAAACAAAAAGAACCCCACCCGCATAATGCGGGCGGGGTTGCTTTGAACCCAACCAGGACGGGGCCTGTTATTACTGAAGCAACCGCAGCGCGGTTTGCGCACTCTGATTGGCCTGCGACAACATCGAGGTGCCCGCAGAAACCATTGTGTTCCAACGCGCTAACTGGGTGGATTCTTCCGCAACATCCACGTCGGTGATCCGACTGGTTGCCGCTTCCAAGTTGGCTTTATTCACCGTCAACAGTTCCGAGGCGAAGCCCAGCCGGCTCTGTTCGGCACCGTTGGAGGCGCGCATCGTCGCCACGTTTTCAATCGCGGTTTTCACAATATCGATCGAGGTGATCGCACTGAGGGAGGTCGCAGCCGAGATGTTACCCACTCCGGTGGTGGTGGTGGTGGAACCTAAATCTCTTCCCGACAGCGTGATCTGACTGCTGGTGCTGGCATCCTCGGTCGCGTTCACCGTATTGGAGCCCGTGCCGAACAAGGCCACCCCGTTGAACTTTTCCGAGGTGATGGCGGTCAACTGGGTCTTCAACGCCACGAACTCGGTGTTGTAGTTGGCCTTGTCACCGGTGCTCTTGGTGACGTCATCATTGAGCGTGCGCAGCTCGCTGATACGGTCGAGGATCTTGCCGGCCACCTTAAGGGCGCCGTCCTGGGTTTGGAGTAATGAAACGGCATTGCCGATGTTACTATTCACCGCGCCCTGGCGCTTGGCCGTGGCACTGAGTTTCATCGACACGGCCAGACCGCCGGCGTCGTCCGAAGGATTGACGATTTTCGAACCGCTGGAGAGCCGGTTCAGGCTCTTTTGCAGCATCGAACTGGAGGTCGCCAAGTTGTTCGAGGCCATAGTGGCCGTCTGATTGGTATTAAGTACGACTGACATGGTAGTATCTTTCCTTGATTATTAATGCGACGTCCGTCGTCGCCACGAATCTGAAAGGGAGCGGCTCAGATCAAACCGTTCGGAGTATAAACTCCAAGTTGGCAATCCGATTCTGATAGGAATGGGACGAAATGAGGTGTGTTTTATATATTATAGAACAGGCGAAAGTAGCGCAGACTTCCAGTCTGCTCCGTCCTCAAACATGCAGGCTGGAAGCCTGCGCTACTTTTCGGCGTATCCTACTATATAACGACCCGGCTTACTGCAGGAGCCGCAACGCGGTCTGCGCACTCTGATTGGCCTGCGAGAGCATCGACGTACCCGCCGATACCATCGTATTCCAACGCGCCAACTGGGTCGATTCCTCGGCCACATCCACGTCGGTGATCCGACTGGTCGCGGCCTCCAGATTGGCCTTGTTGACGGTCAACAGTTCCGAGGCGAAGCCGAGACGGCTTTGTTCGGCACCGTTGGAGGCGCGCATGGTGGCCACGTTTTCGATCGCGGCTGTCACCGTGGAGATCGCCGTGATCATACTCAGCGCGGTGGCTGCGGTGACCGCGCCCATACCCGTAGCGGTGCTAGTCAAGTCACGAGCCGAAATCGATATCTGGCTGGCAGTGGAGGCGTCTTCGGTTGCGTTGACCGTGGCACCAGAGCTGGTTCCGAACATCGCTACACCGTTAAACTTCTCCGAGGCAATTGCCGTCAACTGACTGGATAATGCCACGAATTCGGTGTTATAGTTAGCCTTATCACCAGTGCTCTTGGTCACGTCATCATTGAGCGTGCGCAGCTCGCTGATACGATCGAGGATCTTACCGGCAACCTTGAGGGCGCCGTCCTGAGTTTGCAGCAGTGAGACCGCATTGCCGATGTTACTATTAACTGCGCCCTGGCGCTTGGCCGTGGCACTGAGTTTCATCGACACGGCCAAACCGCCGGCGTCGTCCGAGGGATTGACGATTTTCGAACCGCTGGAGAGCCGGTTGAGGCTCTTTTGCAGCATCGAACTGGAGGTCGCCAAGTTGTTGGAGGCCATTGTGGCCGTCTGATTAGTATTAAGTACGACTGACATGGTAGTATCTTTCCTTGATTATAAATGCGACGTCCGTCGTCGCCTCGGATCTGAAAAGGAGCGGCTCAGATCAAACCGTTTGGGGCGTAAGCCCTAAAGTGGGTATCCCGATTCCGATGGGAATGGGACGAAATGGTGTGTGAATTTAATAGTATGGAACGCTCGAAAGTAGCGCAGACTTCCAGTCTGCTCCGTCCTCAAACCTGCAGGCTGGAAGCCTGCGCTACTTCTCGGTCGATCCTGTTATATAACGAACCAACTTACTGCAGCAGACGCAGGGCGGTCTGCGCACTCTGGTTGGCCTGCGAGAGCATCGAGGTGCCCGCAGAGACCATCGTATTCCAACGCGCCAGCTGCGTGGATTCCTCCGCCACGTCCACGTCGGTGATCCGACTGGTCGCCGCCTCAAGGTTCGCCTTGTTCACTGTTAACAGTTCAGAGGCGAAGCTTAACCGGCTCTGCTCGGCACCATTCTGAGCGCGCATGGTAGCCACGTTTTCGATCGCTGTGGTCACGGTTGAAATCGCAGCTATGCCGGTCAACGAACTGGCGGACGTTACAGAACCAATACCGCCAGCGCTGCCCGTGGCCCCCAAGTCACGGCCAGACACAACGATCTGGCTGCTAGTGGAGGCATCTTCGGTAGCGAACACCGTGCTGGTGGTGCTGCCGAACAAGGCCACGCCGTTGAATTTCTCCGAGGTGATCGCCGTGAGCTGACTCTGCAACGCCGTAAACTCGGTGTTGTAGTTGGCTTTGTCGCCGGTGCTCTTGGTCACGTCATCATTGAGCGTGCGCAGCTCGCTGATACGATCGAGGATCTTACCGGCAACCTTGAGGGCGCCGTCTTGGGTTTGCAGCAGTGAGACCGCATTGCCGATGTTACTATTAACGGCACCCTGGCGCTTGGCTGTGGCACTGAGTTTCATCGACACGGCCAAACCGCCGGCGTCGTCGGAGGGGTTAACAATTTTAGAGCCGCTGGAGAGCCGGTTGAGGCTCTTTTGCAGCATCGAACTGGAGGTGGCCAGGTTGTTGGAGGCCATTGTGGCCGTCTGATTAGTATTAAGTACGACTGACATGGTAGTATCTTTCCTTGATTATAAATGCGACGTCCGTCGTCGCCTCGGATCTGAAAAGGAGCGGCTCAGATCAAACCGTTTGGGGCGTAAGCCCTAAAGTGGGAACCAGCCCCGCCAAAAGCGGGATTGGGAAAGTGAGGAAATTAATGGGTCACGAAAAAGTAGCGCAGACTTCCAGTCTGCTCCGACCTCAAACCTGCAGGCTGGAAGCCTGCGCTACTATTCGGTCGAACCCATTATATATAGTTTACTGCAGGAGCTTGAGCGCGGTCTGCGAGCTCTGATTGGCCTGGGTAAGCATCGAAGTGCCCGCTGAGACCATCGTATTCCAGCGAGCCAACTGCGTGGATTCATCCGCGACATCAACGTCGGTGATTCGGCTGGTCGCCGCCTCCAAGTTGGCTTTATTGACAGTTAATAACTCCGAAGCGAAGCCGAGACGGCTTTGTTCGGCACCGTTGGTGGCGCGCATCGTCGCGACGTTCTCGATCGCGTTTTTAATCGTATCAATCGAGGTGATCGCACTGAGCGAGCCCGCTGCGGTGATGTTACCCACACCCACCGTTGTGGTTGTAGAACCGAGATCGCGCCCCGAAACCGTAATCTGGGTGCTGGTGCTGGCATCCTCGGTTGCGTTGACCGTACTGGTTGAGGTGCCGAACAAGGCAATCCCGTTAAACTTTTCCGAGGTGATCGCGGTCAACTGGCTCTGCAGAGCAGTAAACTCGGTATTGTAGTTGGCCTTATCACCGGTGCTCTTAGTGACGTCATCGTTGAGCGTGCGCAGCTCGCTGATACGATCGAGGATCTTGCCCGCAACCTTCAGGGCGCCATCCTGAGTCTGTAGTAATGAAACGGCATTACCGATATTATTATTAACCGCGCCCTGACGTTTGGCCGTGGCACTGAGCTTCATGGAGACGGCCAAACCGCCAGCATCGTCCGAGGGATTAACTATTTTCGAACCACTGGAAAGCCGGTTGAGGCTCTTTTGCAGCATGGAACTGGAGGTGGCCAAGTTGTTGGAGGCCATCGTTGCGGTCTGATTGGTATTAAGTACGACTGACATGGTGGTATCTTTCCTTGATTTTGTTATACGACTTCCGGAGTCGCCACGGATTGGGAGAGGTCCCGATCAGGCCTGGGTTTATCTAAAAATAAGGGGGAGCCGTCACCGCCGTGAGCGGTGGGCGAAAAAGTAGCGCAGACTTCCAGTCTGCCTGAATTCACAAACCAGCAGGCTGGAAGCCTGCGCTACTTTTATATACAACCAGATTACTGGAGCAGTTTGAGTGCGGTCTGCGCACTCTGATTGGCCTGCGAGAGCATCGAGGTGCCCGCCGAGACCATCGTATTCCACCTCGCCAACTGGGTGGATTCCTCCGCCACATCCACGTCGGTGATTCGACTGGTGGCGGCTTCCAAATTGGCCTTATTAATAGTCAATAATTCGAAGGCAAAGCTGAGGCGGCTTTGCTCGGCACCGTTGGTGGCTCGCATATTGGCCACGTTTTCCAGTGCGGTGGTAATGGTCGAAATCGAGGTGATCATGCTCAGTGCGGTCGCCGCAGTAACCGCGCCCACACCCGTGCTGGTGTGCGATAAATCACGTGCCGCCACGGAAATTTGACTACTGGTGGCGGCATCCTCCGTACCATTGACCGTTTGCGCGGAACTGGTGCCAAATAGCGCGATCCCGTTAAACTTTTCCGAGGCAATGGCGGTCAACTGGCTCGATAATGCCACAAACTCGGTATTATAGTTGGCTTTGTCACCGGTGCTCTTGGTGACGTCGTCGTTAAGGGTGCGCAGCTCGCTGATACGGGCCAGAATATTGCCGGTGACTTTAAGTGCACCGTCCTGAGTTTGAAGGAGTGAGACCGCATTACCGATATTATTATTAACCGCGCCTTGGCGTTTTGCCGTGGCGCTGAGTTTCATCGAGACAGCCAGACCGCCGGCGTCGTCCGAAGGGTTTACGATTTTGGAACCGCTCGAGAGCCGGTTGAGGCTCTTTTGTAGCATTGAACTGGAGGACGCCAAATTATTGGACGCCATCGTTGCCGAATAGTTGGTATTTAATACAACAGCCATGGGATTATCTTTCCTTGATTTTTTAATACGACATCCGGTGTCGCCACGGATCTGGAGAGGTCCAGATCAGGCCATGGTATATCTATGAAAAAAGGGGGAGCGGTCATCGCTGAACGCGAGAAGAGCCAAAAAGTAGCGCAGACTTCCAGTCTGCCCGAAGTTTAAAACCAGCAGGCTGGAAGCCTGCGCTACTTTATATCTCCAAATCTTACTGCAGTAACTTGAGTGCGGTCTGCGCACTCTGATTTGCCTGGGAGAGCATTGAGGTGCCCGCCGAGACCATGGTATTCCACCTCGCCAGCTGAGTGGATTCCTCCGCCACGTCCACGTCGGTGATCCGACTCGTCGCCGCCTCCAGATTAGCCTTGTTGATCGTCAACAGTTCGGAGTCGAAACCCAGCCGGCTCAGCTCTGAGCCGTTGGTGGCACGCATTTTGGCCACATTTTCCAGTGCGGTGGTGATCGTTGTCACCGAGGTGATCATACTCAGTGCGGTCGCGGCGGTAACCGCTCCCACACCCGTGCTGGTGTGTGTCAAATCTCGGGCGGCGATGGCAATTTGGCTCGTGGTTGCGCCGTCCTCCGTGCCGTTGACGGTCATACTCGAACTGGTGCCGAACATGGACACCCCGTTGAACTTTTCCGAGGCAATGGCCGTCAACTGGGCCGATAAGGCAACGAACTCGGTATTATAATTGGCCTTGTCACCCGTGCTCTTAGTGACGTCATCGTTGAGGGTGCGCAGTTCGCTGATGCGGGCCAAAATACTACCGGCCACTTTAAGGCCGCCGTCCTGGGTTTGCAGGGGTGAAACCGCGTTACCGATGTTATTATTAACCGCGCCCTGTCGCTTGGCGGTGGCGCTGAGTTTCATCGAGACGGCCAGACCGCCGGCGTCATCGGAGGGGTTAACGATTTTGGAACCGCTGGAGAGCCGGTTAAGGCTCTTTTGTAACATTGAACTGGAGGAGGCCAAATTGTTGGCCGCCATCGTCGCTGAATAGTTGGTATTTAGTACAACAGCCATGGGATTATCTTTCCTTGATGGTTTGAACGACATCCGTCGTCGTCACGGATCAGGAGGAGTCCTGATCAGGCTTTATTATATCTAAAATAAGGGGGAGCGATCATCGCTGAACGCGAGAGGTGCGAAAAAGTAGCGCAGACTTCCAGTCTGCCCGAAGTTTAAAACCAGCAGGCTGGAAGCCTGCGCTACTTTTGTATAAAACCTGATTACTGTAACAACTTGAGTGCGGTCTGCGCACTCTGGTTGGCCTGCGAGAGCATCGAGGTGCCCGCCGAGACCATCGTATTCCAACGTGCCAACTGGGTGGATTCCTCCGCCACGTCCACGTCGGTTATCCGACTTGTCGCGGCCTCCAGGTTGGCTTTGTTTATAATCAAAAGTTCCGAGGCGAACCCGAGTCGACTGAGTTCAGCGCCGTTGGTGGCACGCATGTTGGCCACGTTCTCCAAAGCGGTGGTAATGGTTGTAACCGAAGTGATTGCACTGAGAGATGCGGCTGCGGTAACCGCCCCCACGCCGCTGCCTGTATTGCCCAAATCACGGGTCGCTATGGCGATCTGGCTGCTGGTGGAACCATCCTCCGTGCCGTTGACCGTCATATTTGAAGCGGTGCCAAACATTGAAACCCCGTTGAACTTTTCCGAAGTGATCGCGGTGAGCTGCAACTGCAGGGCGGTGAATTCCGTATTATAATTGGCCTTGTCGCCGGTGCTCTTGGTCACGTCATCATTGAGCGTTCTCAGTTCGCTGATGCGGGCTAGTATATTACCGGCCACCTTGAGGGCGCCGTCCTGGGTTTGCAGTAATGAAACGGCGTTACCTATGTTATTATTAACCGCGCCCTGGCGCTTTGCGGTGGCGCTGAGCTTCATTGCGACGGCCAGACCGCCGGCGTCGTCGGAAGGGTTTACTATTTTTGAACCGCTGGAGAGCCGGTTGAGGCTCTTTTGTAACATCGAGCTCGACGTGGCCAAGTTGTTGGCCGCCATCGTCGCTGAATAGTTGGTATTTAATACAACAGCCATGGGATTATCTTTCCTTGATAGTTTTACACGACATCCGTCGTCGTCACGGAACCGGAGGGGTCCGGATCAGGCCATGCAGGGGCAAAGCCCTTTTTTTTGGATTTATATAGTGCCGGGTGGCGGTACCACCCACGGCAACCGACAAGGTGGGAAACCCACCGCTCTATCCACCCGTCGGCTCGACCTCGCCGGAAGCGAAGGCGGCGGACGCGGAGGTTACTATTAGCCCTGGAGCAGCTTGAGCGCGGTCTGCGCGCTTTGATTGGCCTGCGACAGCATCGAGGTGCCTGCCGAGACCAGCGTATTCCACCGGGCGAGATTGGTAGATTCTTCAGCCACATCCACATCGGTGATCCGACTGGTGGCGGCTTCGAGGTTGGCCTTGTTGATCGTCAACAGTTCTGAAGCGAAGCCCAGGCGGCTTTGCTCGGCACCGTTGGAAGCGCGCATGTTGGCGACATTTTCCAAGGCGGTGGTGACATCGGTCAGCAGAAGGCCGGTCAAGCTGGTGGCGGTGGTGGCGACGGCGCCGACACCGGAGGAAGTATGGCCTAAATCGCGGGCGGCAACCGTGACCGAGGAGGAGGTCGAAGCGTCCTCGGTGGTGGCGATCGCCATGGTGCTGGTACCGAACAGGCTGATACCGTTGAACTTCTCACTGGTGAGCGCGGTCAACTGAGCGCGCAGTGACACAAATTCGGTGTTATAGTTATCCTTGTCGCTCGAGCTCTTGGTGACATCGCTGTTGAGCACCTTCAGCTCGCTGATGCGGGCCAGGACGCTGCCGGTGACTTTTAATGCGCCGTCCTGCGTCTGCAGGAGGGAAACCGCATTGCCGATGTTGTTGTTCACCGCACCCTGGCGCTTGGCCGTGGCGCTGAGCTTCATGGATACAGCAAGACCGCCCGCATCGTCAGAAGGGGAAACGATCTTCGAGCCGCTAGAAAGCCGGTTAAGGCTCTTCTGCAGCATGCTATTGGACGTGGCTAAGTTATTCGAAGCGACCGTAGCCGCGTAATTGGTGTTAATGACGACAGACATGATGTTCTTCCTTGATTAAACGACCCTGTCCGTAGGGCGACGGGCCGAAGAAGGATTCGGGCCGATCCAGCTGAGGGGTTTCCCTCAGATGCCTTTAATAACGACGCTTTCGGCGGAAACTTTAGCGCGCAGTTGAATTATTTTTAAAAATAATCAGGAAAAAGCCGGCCAAACCCCCCAAGAAATCACCCTAACCCGTTCGACAAAATAGGGTTAAACAGGACCAAAAAAAACCAAAGAAAAAACCACCCAAAAGCTAAAGTCCCGCTGAATGCGCGGGAAAAAACCAACGGCTAGACGCCCAAAAGGGCGCGCCAAAAACCCCTTACCCGCTCGGCCCTAAGGAGAAGCAACTCCAAGCGACGGACAACTGGAATCCCAACGAGGATTCCAGTCGCGGATTTGGCGCGGAACTACGCGGGGGATTTCGCTCCGGATTTATCCAACGCCCGCCTCAGCCCACCGTGATGGTGATGGCCGCTGCCATGGCGCGGGCGCGCTCGCGGGCCTCTTCAGAGGTATTTCCCGTGGCCACGGCGACGCCCAGGCGGCGATGGCCGCGGCACTCGGGTTTGCCGAACAAGCGGATCTGGCTTTCGGGCACGGCCAGCGCCTCGGCAACTCCGGAGATAACCGGAACTCCCTCACCATGGCCCAGTAATGCTACGCTGTGCGCCGGCCGCAGCAGCACCACCGGCGGCACCGGCAGCCCCAAAATCGCCCGTGCGTGCAGCGCAAATTCACTCAGCTGCTGGCTGCCAATCGTCACCAAGCCGGTGTCATGCGGACGCGGGCTCACTTCGCTGAAAATCACCTCGTCGCCACAGACAAAACACTCGACGCCAAACAGCCCCCAGCCACCGAGATTCGCCACCACCGACTTGGCGATGATCTGCGCCTGTTCCCAAGCCTTTTGCGACATCGCGCACGGCTGCCAACTCTCGCGGTAATCACCGTCGATTTGCACATGGCCGACGGCAGGGCAGCATTGGATACCGTTACTCGCCGCCACGGTCAGCACGGTGATCTCGTAATCGAAACGGATAAACCCCTCGACGATGCACCGCCCCGCCCCGGCCCGCGCGCCCTCCTGGGCGTAGGTCCACGCAGCGGCCATGTCGGCGGCTGTTTTAACCACACTCTGGCCATGCCCGCTCGACGACATAAGCGGCTTGAGCACGCACGGGTAACCCAACTGTGCGCCCGCAGCGCTAGCCTCCTCGGCGGTGCCCACGAAACGGTACGGCGAAGTGGGCATTTTTAAGTCCTCGGCGACCAGGCGGCGAATGCCCTCGCGATTCATGGTCAGACGCGCGGCGCGGGCGGTCGGCACCACGCGTTGGCCGGCCGCCTCCAGCTCGACCAACACCTCGGTGGCGATTGCCTCGATTTCGGGCACCACCAGATCGGGTTTTTCCAGCGTGATGACGCGGCGCAACTCGGCCCCGTCGAGCATCGAAAACACATGACTACGATGAGCAACCTGCATGGCCGGGGCACCAGCGTAGCGATCGCAGGCGATGACCTCGCAGCCCAAGCGCTGGAGCTCGATGGCAACCTCCTTGCCCAACTCGCCTGAGCCGAGGAGCAAGACGCGCGTGGCGCGGGCTGAGGCGGGCGGGGCGAAGGTGCCAAGGGTGAACATAATTCCTCCCTTGTGGGTCGATTTCCCCCCCACGGCAATCTTGTCGGCAGGCTTTTTAGAACTGGAAACGCCCCCTCATTTTGCGCGCTCGCATCCAGCGGCCACCTGCATTGGTTTAACGCCTTGCCCCTATCACACGCCAAACTCGCCTCGTTTTACCTCCAAATCAGCCAGCAGCTCGGTGCCGGCCTCACTCTGGCGCAGGCCCTCGCTGATCGCTCCGCCGCACCGGCCGACGACTGCGCCCAACTGGTGCAGCGCATCGAAGCCGGTGAGCCCATCGCCGCCATCCTCACCGCGGCCGGCGACTGGTTGCCCGCCGACGATCGCCCCTTTCTCATCGCAGCAGCCGACACCGGCCGACTTCCGCGCATCCTGCAAAACCTCTCCGTGCGACACGAGGAACTCGGGCTCCAGCAAGGCCGCATGGTGCAAGCCTGCCTTTATCCGGTCGGCGTGCTGCATTTTGGCGCGCTCGTTTTCGCTTATTTCCGCCTCCTGAATTGGGAAACCGGCCTGCACTGGAGCACGCCCGGATTTATTGCCGGAGTGCTGATGATTATCCTGCCCTTTTGGAGTGCAGTGGTGCTGCTGAGCGTACTGGTGCGCCGCCGCAACCCGTTTGCGCTCGGCTTGCTCAACGTGCTGCCGGCAATCGGTGCGTACCGCCGCCAGCAGGCGCTCGCCGACTTCGCCTTCGCCCTCGGCCACCTACTCGAAGCCGGCGCACCCATTGGAAACGCGTGGAACAAAGCGGGGACGATTGCCAACAGCCCGCGCATTGCGGCGGCCGCCACGACGATTTGCGCGGCGATCGACCGCGGCGAAGCCCCGAGCACCTTACTCAACGCCCAACCCGTGTTCCCTGCGGCCTTCGTTTCCCTGTACCGCACCGGCGAAATCACCGGCAATCTCGACCAAAACCTCCTGCACCTGGCCGCCACCCACCAAGAACTCGCCCAAAAACAGCTCAAACTCGCCGCATCGATCTACCCCAGCGTGCTCTTTTTTGCCGTCGCCGGTCTCGTCCTCTGCATCGTGATTTCAGCCTACGCCGGCTATATCGGAAACCTGAACCAGTTGATGAATGGAATGTAAGGGCTCCGGCACCGCTCGAAAAAGTAGCGCAGACTTCCAGTCTGCTTCAGCGGAGATCGATTGAGATCAGCATAAAGCAGACTGGAAGTCTGCGCTACTTTTTCGGAATAAACCGCCCCACCCCATCCGCTACGCTTTCGATTTCTTTTTGCCCATCGTCTCACGCAACTGCTTTTCGAGTTTTCGCACGCCGGTCATGTCGGTGAAGGTGATCACGATGCCGTCGATTCGATTATCCATGGTGCGGTAAGGCATCACGTGCAGCGCAAACCAGCGGCCGTCCTGGGTGATCAGCGCCTTTTCAATCGGCACCAAGGTCCGTAAGACCTCGCGTGCGTCAGCCATCATCTCGGGGTAAATCAGGTGGCTGGCCAAGTCGGTGACCGGTCGGCCGACATCGCTCGGGATGAGGTGGATAAGCGCCGTGGCGTGCGGCGTGTAGCTGCGCACCCGCAGCTTACCATCGAGAAAAAGCGTGGCGATTTGCGTACTGTTGAGCAGGTTGGCCATGTCCTCGCTGGCAGAGGCCAGCGCGGTTAACTTCGCCTCCAATTCGCCGTTCACCGTTTGTAATTCTTCGTTGAGCGACTGCATCTCCTCTTGCGCGGTGGTGAGCTCCTCATTGGTGGACTGTAATTCCTCGTTTGCCGACTGCAGCTCCTCGTTGGCGGATTTGAGTTCCTCCTGCGATGTCTGCATGTCCTCGCGCGTGGTTTGCAACTGCTGCTGCATGTGCGCGAGCTCTTGAGTGAGCTCACGCAAGCGATCACTGCCTTTGGCGTTCTTTACCCGACGCTGCACCTGCGGTTGCGCCGGATCTACCCCATCGCTGAACACGATCATCACCAGCCCGCTCAAGGCACCCTTGGTGGTGATCTGCTGCAGCGTCGCTTTAACAAAACAGGTCGAGTCCCCGGTATCCACTTTACAGGAACGCGTGGTGATCGAGTGGGTCTGGCCGGCGATTTTCTCGAAGGCCTGATGGAGCGGGTAACTCAAGCCCTCGCGCACCATGGCGAAGAGGTTCCAATTGGCCTTACCCGCAACCGGCTCCAAATAACGGCTGGTGCGCCCACTGATATAAAGGATGTCGCCCTTTGTCGTCACGAGCACTGCGGCGGGAGCCTGATTTTTGAGCAACCATTGTTCCGCCTGGTGTTGCAGGTTGTCATGCCCTACGTCCGCTGAACTCTCCAGGTGGGGAGGTATTAAAGAGGCCGCTACATACGAGGAGGGGAACTCCAACCTGTGTCCTGTTAGCCAATTCTCTTGTCGTTGAAAAACCCGCGCCGGGCCATCTAAGGGGTTAAACAAATCCGTAAAGCTGCCGATTGTCTCCGCGCTCCCCAGCACAAGCACTCCGCCGGGGTTCAGACAGTAATGAAACAACGGGATGAGTTTCTTTTGCAGCTCAGCCGTAAAATAAATCAGCAGGTTGCGGCAGCTCAACAGGTCCAACTTGGTGAACGGCGGCGACATGATCAGATTGTGCGGCGCAAAGATGATCATCTCACGGATTTCTTTGGCGATTCGATAGCCCCGGGGCTCTTTCGTGAAAAAGCGGCTCAGGCGCTCCGCCGACACGGACTCGGTAATCGAGGCGGGGAACAATCCTTGTCGGGCTTTACTGACCGCATCGGGATCGATGTCGGTGGCGAAGATTTTAAGGGTCAACGCGCTTTTTCCAGGCAAGCTGTCGAGGGTTTCCCTAAACACCATGGCGAGCGAGTAAGCCTCTTCACCCGTCGAGCAACCCGGTATCCACGCCCTCAACGTCGGCGAACCAGCGTCGCGGGCAAGCAGGCCGGGCAAGGTCTGGCTCTTGAGCGTTTCCCACAGCAGGGGGTCGCGAAAAAACTGCGTTACACCGATGAGTAACTCACGAAACAGGAGATCCACTTCCTGCGGGTTTTCGCTCAGGAACCGCACGTAGCGTTCGATCTTTTCAAGCTGGTGCAACGCCATGCGCCGCTCGATACGCCGATACAACGTGCTGCGTTTATACAGCGAGAAATCGTGGCCGGTGTGGCTGCGCAAAATTTGCACCACCTTCTCCATCGAGTTTTCCTCAGTAGGTTCATAGGCCGTCACGGGCCGAAGCAGCAGGGGAACATGCTGCAAGTATTGCTCTAGGCTCGCGAACAGCCCCTCCACGGGCGCCACAACATCAGCTAACCCCGCGTTGATAACACTGCTCGGCATGCTGGCGAATTTAGCCTGCGTGGGGTCCTGCACAAGAACCACGCCACCGTGCTCTTTAATCGCTTTGGCCCCCGCCGTTCCATCACTGCCCATGCCCGAGAGGACAACCCCAATACTCTGTTCCTGCTGAGCTTCTGCCAACGAGCTGAAAAAGAAGTCGATCGGCAAGCGCACGGCCTGCGCCCCGTCCGTAACATGCAATTTCAACACCCCTGCCTTAATCGAGACATCGCGGTTTGGCGGGATCACATAGACGTTATCAGGCCGGACGCGGGTGCCGTCTTGAATACGTTGAACCTTCAGTGGCGTCACTTTCTGGAGTAATTCAGGGAGGAAATCTTTGTGCGTCGGATCAAGGTGCTGCACCACCACAATTGCACAGTTAGCGCCAAGGGGAACTGACCGTAAAAAGGCATCGATCGCTTCAAGTCCGCCTGCCGAGGCTCCGACACCGATGAGGGTCAGGGCACGCTTCGGGGGCGTGTTGGCTGGGGCTACAGCAGTGCCAGGAGTGCGGGATGCCGCCGGCGTACGTTTAACGGTGGGTTTAGCTGAAACCGGAGTGACGTTTTTGGGTGCGGGACGGGAGGGCTTACGCTTGGCCATTGGTGGGCGCAGCTAATGGACGTTTTTGGCGCGAGTATATCACCAAATTAAACCGACCTGCCACCGCCGATTCATTGAACAGCTAAACACCTGAATACTAACAAAGGAGCGGAATAAGCGGGACAAGCCCCAGGAAATCATTTTGGCTGGGTGAATGATGCCGGCCGAAACGAACCCGTCGAACCCCCAAGGGGAGGTGATTTCGCTGCGCCACTTGCAGGTGCAGGTGCTAGACAGCCCCGAGTTAAACGCCCGAGCGCAGGGGCTGCTTGAGGAGCATCACTATCTGGGCGCGGTGAAACCGGTGGGCGAGCGGCTGCTGTACGCGGTGAGCGATGCGCAGGGCACCTGGGTGGCGGTGCTGGTGTTTGCGGCGGCGGCGCTGCACCTGCGCGGCCGGGAGGCGTGGATTGGCTGGAGTGGAGAACAGCGCCGACGCCGATTGGCGCTGGTGGTCAACAACGTGCGGTTCCTGCTGCTGCCCAAGCCGGCGGTGCCCAACTTGGGCTCGGCGGTTTTGAGCCGGGTGCTCGGCCGGCTCAGTGCCGACTGGCAGTCGCGTTACGAGCACCCCGTGCTCGTCGTGGAAACCTTCGTCGACCCCGAGCGTTTTACGGGAAGTGTATACAAGGCATCCGGGTGGACCGAGTTGGGCCTGACCAAGGGCAACACGCGTAAGTCGCGCGATTACTACGAGCACCACGCCAAGCCCAAGCGCTTGTTTGTGCGCGAGCTGGAGCCCCGGGCCCGGAGAGCTCTTCAGGCAGGGCAGATCAAACCCTCGCTGGCTGCGGTGGAGGCGAAAGTTCCGGTGCGAAGTACCCTGAAGGCCCCCGATTTAATCAGCCTGGCGGAGGCCTTCCGGCAAGTGCCTGAATACCGCGCCTACATCGGGGCCTATCCCTTGCACGCGCTGCTGGCGATCACGGCGGCGGCCTATCTGGCCGGAGCACCCCGCGGCCAACGTGACCTGGCCGCTTTCGCCCGCCGGCTCTCCCCGGTCCAACGCCAAGCCCTCGGGGTGATCCGCCGCCGCGGCAAATACGGCGCTCCCAGCCAGCCCACCTTCAGCCGTCTGTTCGCCCGTGTGCAGGCCGCGCGCATCGAGGAGGTTTTACTCGCCCACCAACGCCAGGTGCGAGGCGAGCCTCCCGCCACCGAGATCGTGGTCATCGACGGCAAAGTCCCCAAGCACAGCGGCGGACAAAACGTCGTGACCGCGGTTACCTCGCCGAGCTTGTTTTATCTCGGCAGCGAGGTCGTCGCCGAAAAAAGTAACGAGATTCCCGCCGCCCGCGCCCTGTGTGAGAGACTCGATTTGGTCGATAAACTCGTGAGCCTTGATGCCCTGCATACCCAGGCGGACACCGCGCGGGCGATCGTACTGGAGCATGGCGGCGACTACCTGTTCACCGTCAAAGGCAATCAGCCCGGCTTGCAGAAAATCGTAGCAGCGCAAGTGCCCGATCCGGGCGCCCCTTTTTTGACCCGTTAAAAGATCCCGCTGCCGAGCAACGTACCACCCAGGAAAAGAAGCACCCCGTGACGCGCACCCTGGTGGCGCGCGAGTTGAGCGCGGAAAGCGCCTGCTTCCCCCTGGTGGCGCAAGCCGCGAGAATCTGCCGAAAACGCCACGGCAAGCCCACCGAGACCGTGGCGCTGATCACCAGTCGCCCCGCCGCCGAGTTGACTCCCGCCCAATGGCTGGAGGTCAACATTGCGCACTGGGGAATCAAGACCGGTTTGCATGCCCGCCTCGACGCCTCGCGCCAGGATGATCGCTGCCGATTACGCCGCCCGAACGCGGTGCGCATCCACGGCATGTTCAACCGCTGGGCCAACAGCCTGTTCATGCACTGGCGCGGTCAACGAACTAAAAAACGCCACCTTTATACCTCCGACTTTATCGCCCACATGTCCGAAAATCATGACCGTCGCGCGCTCCGCGCACTTACCTCGGTAAACTTCCCGCTATGAATCGGCGCTGCCGACCTGCCGAGGGGCCGATTCACGCCTTGCTAACGCTGCTCCCTCGCCTTGTTGTCATCCCCTTTATTTTTGCTCCATGACCTCCGCCGAAATCCGCCAGTCCTTCCTCGATTTCTTCCACGCCCAGCAGCACACGATCGTGCCCTCGTCGTCGCTGCTGCCGGACTCACCCGGATTGCTCTTCACCAACGCCGGCATGAACCAGTTCGTGCCGATCTTCCTCGGTGATAAACAAGCCGACGTCTCCAAGTGGGCCGGTGTCCGCGCCGCATCGAACACCCGCGCCGCCGACACCCAAAAGTGCATTCGCGCCGGTGGTAAACACAACGACCTAGAGGACGTCGGCTACGACACCTACCACCACACGCTCTTCGAAATGTTGGGCAACTGGTCCTTCGGCGATTACTTCAAAAAAGACTCGCTCACTTGGGGCTGGCACCTGTTGACCAAGGTCTGGGGCATTCCCGCCAAGCGCCTCTACGCCACCGTTTACGCCCCCAAACCCGGCGATCCGTCCGAATTCGACCACGAAGCCGCCGCGATTTGGACCGAGCTTTTTAAGGCCGAGGGCCTCGATCCCGCGCTCCACATCGTCCACGGCAATCGTAAGGACAATTTCTGGCAAATGGGCGACACCGGCCCCTGCGGCCCGTGCTCCGAGATCCATTTTAATCTTTTGGAAAACGACGACGAGGCCGAGGGCCGCAAGGGTGTGAACAGCTCCTCGCCGCGCTGCATCGAGATCTGGAACCACGTTTTCATCCAGTTTAACGCCAATGCCGACGGCACGTTCTCGCCGCTGGCCGCCAAACACGTCGACACCGGCATGGGTTTCGAGCGCGTCGCCGGCATCATGGCCACGACGAAGAATTTCACCGATTTTTCCCCTGAGCCGTCCAACTACAACGCCGACGTTTTTGCCCCGTTGTTCGCCACGGTCACCGCGCTGTCCGGCAAGACCTACACCGGCACGGTTCCCACCAAACGCGAAGGCCTCACCGAGCAGGAAAACACCGACATCGCCTTCCGCGTGTTGGCCGACCACGCCCGCACCATCAGCTGCGCCATTGCCGACGGCATCATGCCGGGCAACGACGGCCGCAACTACGTTATCCGCCGCATCCTGCGCCGTGGCATTCTTTACGGCACCAAACTCGGCCTCAAAACCGGCTTCTTTGAGCAACTCGTCACGCCCGTCGTCGAGAGCTTGGGCAACGTTTTCCCCGAGCTAAAAGAGCGCCAGGAAATCGTCCGCCGCGTGATCAAGAGCGAGGAGGAATCCTTCGGCCGCACGCTCGACCGCGGCTTGGGCCTTTTCACCAAAGCCGCCCAAGGCGCCCAGCAAATCAGCGGCGTACTCGCCTTCGAACTCTACGACACCTACGGCTTCCCGCTCGACATGACCCAACTGCTCGCCACCGAGCGCGGCCTGACCGTGGACAACGTCGAGTTCGAGCGCCTGATGGAGGAACAACGCAACCGCGGCCGCGCCTCCACCAAGAAAGAAATCGTCGTCGCCGCCACCGAGGGTGCCGAAGCCGCCGAGGCCAAACCCACGCCGTTTATCGGCTACGTTATTGGGAAATCCCAATCCTTTGGCGTGGTCGTCACCGAGGTGGTGCGCACCGAAACCGACACCTACTTAGTCTTCGATCAGACCCCGTTTTACGCCGAGATGGGCGGCCAACTGGGCGACTGCGGCGTGCTGCTGGCTCACGGTGAAGCCGTGCAGATCAGTGACACGATTAAGGACAAGTCCGGGCGTTACCTGCACAAGGTTTCCAACGTAGAAGGCAACCTGTTGCCCGATGCGCCGCGAGGAGCCCGCACGGTCACCAACGAGTTCATTTACTCCCTGGTCAACCAGACGGTCGAAGCGGGCGTGAACATGATTCACCGCCGCGCCATCCAGCGCCACCACACCGCCACCCACCTGCTCAACTTTGCGCTACGCCGCGTGCTCGGCACCCACGTGCGCCAGGCCGGCTCGCTCAACGCCACGGACCGCATGCGTTTCGACTTCGCTCATTTCGAAGCGATCACCCCGGCCCAACTCCACGAAATCGAGAGCATCGTTAACTGGCGCATTTTGGATAACGCCGAGGTCAAGGGCTACGAAACCGACTTCGACGCCAAGCCCAAGGGCACCCTCGCCTTCTTCGGCGAAAAGTACGGCAAACGCGTGCGCGTGGTCGATATCGGCGGCTACAGCTTGGAGCTGTGCGGTGGTACCCATGTGAATACGACCGGCGAGATCGGCTTCTTTAAAATCATCTCCGAAGGTGGTGTCGCTGCCGGCACCCGCCGCATCGAAGCCGTTGCCGGACAGGCCGCCTACGACTACGTGCGTTCGCACGAAGAAAAGCTCAACGCCCTCGCCGTCAAAGTGGGCGTGCCGTTGGCCCAGGTGGAGCAAAAGCTCGACTCGATCCTCAGCCAAAAGGCCGAGTCCGAGAAAAAGCTCAAAGCCCACGAACAGCGCGCCGCCGCCGCTCTCGCCACCGACCTCGCAGCCAAGGCCGGCCAGAAAGATGGCCTGCCCTACGTTTCCGCCGTGGTCGCGGTCGATGCGCCGGAGACGCTACGTGAGCTCGGCTCGCAGGTTTTAGCCAAGCTGGGTGAAGGCGTGGTGGTGCTCGGTGCTGCGTTTGGTGCCGACAAGGTTTCGCTGGTCGCCTTCGCCTCGCCGGCGGCGATCAAGGCCGGCCACCAGGCCGGCAAGATCATCTCGGCGCTGACTGCGCAACTCGGAGGCAAAGGCGGCGGCAAACCCGACTTCGCCATGGGTGGCGGCAAAGACGTTGCCAAGCTGGCCGAGGTACTCGGGTAACCGCCGAACCGAGTTTTTAACCGCTAATAAACGCTAAAGGACGCTAATTACGGAAATCGGCTTGTTCTGAATTAGCGTCTATTAGCGGCCATTAGCGGTAAAAAAACTCCGTCCCTCCGATGGCCGACGCGCTCAAGGATCTGTTCGACGCCGGGCGGTACCGCCAAACCGCCGCGCAACTCGCCGCGCTGCACCCGCGCTTCGACTCCGTCCGTTTTTTGACCCACGCACTAGACGGCCTTTCCGACCGTGAACTGCTCGCCCGCCTGCACCGCACCGCTGAGGCTTTCCACCTCGCATTGCCCGTTCCGTTCGCCGAGCAACTCGTCGTCCTGCGCACCCACGCACCTCAGATCGGCCATGGTTTCGTCGCAATCTGGCCCTGCGCTCACGTCACCACCCACGGTATTAACGACCCGGCGACGGCACTCGACGCCCTCAAATTTTTCACTCGGTTCGGTTCGGCTGAGTTCGCCATTCGCCCCTTCATCATCCTCGCGCCGGAGGCAACGATTGCGGTAATGCGTCGCTGGGCCAGTGACGCCGATGAACACGTACGCCGCCTTGCCAGCGAGGGCTCGCGTCCGCGCCTGCCGTGGGGCGGAAACCTGCCCGCGCTCATCGCCGATCCGTCCCCCACCCTGCCGATTCTCACTGCGCTGCGCGCCGATCCCAGCCTCTACGTGCGCAAGTCGGTCGCCAACCACCTCAACGACATCACCAAAAACCACCCTGAATTGGTGCTGGATTTCGTGACCAACTGGGATCGCACCGACGCGCGCACCGCTTGGATCGTTCGCCACGCCCTGCGCACCCTGATCAAACGCGGCCATCCCAAGGCGCTGGCTTTAATGGGCGCCGGTGCCACGCCCAAACTTGATGCCCACTTCAAAGTCGGCCCTGCCCGCCTAAAGCTCGGTGGCACACTGACATTAACCGCCAGCCTCGTTTCCACCCACGCGCGCACGCAGTCGTTGATTGTCGACTACGTGCTTCATTACGCCCGGCCCGGTGGAGCCTCGGCCGAGAAGGTGTTTAAGTGGAAACAACTCACCTTGGCCGCCGGTGAAAGCGTCACTTTGAGCAAACGGCAGGTGATCCGCGACTTCTCCACAAGGCGCCACCACCCGGGGCGCCACCGCGTGGAATTGCAGATCAACGGTCGCCGTCTTGCCGCCGGGGAGTTTTCTCTTTCTGGATAGCTCCCCACCAAAACCACCTATCGACTTTTGCTATGAATCTCAGGCCCATCATCGACGAAATCGCCAGCCAGGCGGAAGACTTCTTAAAAGGCATCACCGACCGCACACGAGCGCGGGCTGAGCTCACCGAGTTTATCGCTATCGAGTACTCCGGGATCATTCCGGCTGACCGCAAAATTGTGACGGATGCGGTCATGGCGTTTTTGGAGGAAGAAAACGTATTTGAGGGCGGCTTCGCAGGCCACTCCTTCGCCGACGAAGCTGAAGCGGAGGTCGAAGTCGACGCCGAAGACCAAGAGGACTGACCGTGAGCGTTTCCCTCACGCTCGTTTTTGACTCCAACAACCGCCTCGCGGTCCAGGCGCGCGCGGCCGGTTGGGAACCGGCGCCCGCCTCCGCCTTCGTTGGCCACACCGAGCCGCGGGAGTTTTTTTTCCTCGCACACGGCGAGGTGCAGCACCGCGTGTTTTTCGCCCAAACCGCTGACTCAGCCGAGAGCGGGCGCGTTTTTTCGAGCGCCGCTCCCGAGTCGGGCGGGGCGGTTTTTCGTTCGCTGGAATGGCTGGCATCGGCGCCGTCCACCCTGTTCCCGCTACTCGCCGCTCTGCTGCCTGCACTTGAGCCGCATTTGATTCACATTCCGTACCTGCAGCTCGGCGAGCACGACTTCATCTACAAGTTCCGCCCGGAGAAGGACCGTAACCTCACGCTGTATTCGCAAGACGGTCACACCAGCGCCCTGTACCAGTCGGCGTTGTGCACGGCCATCAAGGCCATTGCGCGGCGCCGCGAGGGCATTGCGGCAGCGCCGATCCCGCTCGATTTCGGCTCCGTGCATTACCTCATCCCGAGTCATTTCGGTTTTTGTCTTGGGGTTAAAAACGCCATCGACCGCGCCTACGAAACACTCGCCGCCAATCCCGGTCGGCGCGTGTTTATGCTCTCCGAACTGATCCATAATCCCTTCGTCAACGAGGACCTGTTGCGCCGCGGCCTGCGTTATCTACAAACCGAGAAAGGCGTGCCCTTCGCGGTTAACGGCCAGAAGGCCAGCGCGTCCCCCGGACTGCCGCTGCTTTGGGATACCCTGACACCTGACGACGTGGTGATTATCCCCGCCTTCGGCGCGACCGATGAAGATAAAAAACGCCTGGTTCGCAAGGGCCTCGCGGTGTGCCAGTACGACGCGACCTGCATGCTGGTGGAAAAAGTCTGGAAGGCGGCCCGCGCCTATGGTCGGGCTGGGTACACTGTGGTGATCCACGGCAAACACGAGCACGAGGAAACCAAGGCAACCTTTTCCAATACCCGCCGCTACGCCCCCGCCGTGATCGTGCGCGACCTCGCCGAGACCCGCCGACTGGGCGAAATCATCGCCCTCGGCCGCCACGACGCCGAGAAGGCGCAGCGGGAATTCGAGACCGTTTTTGCCGAGCGTCACACGCCAGGCCTCAACGTGGTCGTCGAGCTGGACCGCGTTGCGGTGGTTAACCAAACGACCCTGCTCATGAACGAGACGCAGGCGATCATCGCCCACCTGCGCGCGACCTACGCCAACGTCTTCGGCCCGGACCAGCCCGATGCACCGGCCCGTATCGGCGGCAGCGGTCGCAACGACACCCTGTGCTACGCCACGCAGGTCAACCAAGACGCCCTGGCTCGCGCCCTCGAAGAGCCCCTCGACGCGGCCTTCATTATCGGCGGTAAAAACTCCTCCAACACCTACCAGCTGTATCGCCTGTGCGCGCAAAAACTCGGTGACAAAGCGTTCTTCATCCAAAGCGAAACGGACATCCTCTCGCTGGCTGAAGTGGATCATTTTGTTTTCCCTGCATCCGGCCCGGCGCAAGGCGGGCACAGCGAGGTTAAAGCACTCTGGCCGGAAGGCGTAAGTCCGGTGCCGAGACGCATCCTGATTACCGGGGGCGCATCGTGCCCCGACGGCGTCATCCAACAGGTGATTACCCGGATAAACAGCCTGTTTCCCGCAGACCAACTTCGCTCAATCACCGAGGTGCAGGCCGCCATCGAATCCGCCGCCGCAGTGCGCAACGGTTGATCAGCTGAAAACCGCCCCCTTTCCATGCTCCCGCTACTGAGTGTTTCGCTACTGTGGGCGTTTTCGTTTGGCCTGATCAAGGGCCGCTTGGCGGGGCTTGATCCGGTGGCGGTGAGCACCATCAGGATTGCCTTCGCGGCCCTGGTTTTTCTCCCCTTTCTACGGCCGAGGGCGCTGCCCCGGCGCGACGTGGTCACCCTGGCGCTGATCGGCGTTTTTCAGTTTGGCCTCATGTACGTGCTCTACACCACGGCATTCGGGTACTTGAAGGCGCATGAGGTCGCGTTGGCCACGATCCTCACGCCCGTATATGTGGCTCTGCTCGATGCTGCGGTGGAAAACCGCACCCGCTGGCGGCACCTTATCGCGGCTGCGCTGGCGGTGCTCGGCGCAGCGGTGCTGCTTTGGAAAAACCGCACCAGTGACACCATCATCACCGGCTTCCTGATCGTGCAGGGCGCCAACCTCTGCTTCGCAGCAGGCCAGATCGCCTATAAACGCATCCGCCCCACCCTGCCGGCCGGCGTGAGCGACGCTGGCATCTTTTTCTGGCCCTGCGCCGGTGCGTTGGTGGCAACCGCGCTAACCTCCGGCTTCATGACGGATTGGAGCGCGTTTCAGCCGACCGCGAGCCAATGGGGCGTGCTCGCCTACCTCGGAATGCTGGCGTCGGGCGTGGGTTTTTTCCTATGGAATTACGGGGCGACACGGGTCAACACCGGCACCCTGGCGGTATTTAACAACGCCAAGGTTCCCCTCGGAGTTGCCTGTTCGCTGATCTTTTTTGGCGATCAACCAGCCAGTATTCCTCGGCTGCTGATCAGTCTCGCGCTGCTGATCCTGGCCGTGGTCGTGTCGGAATGGAAAACAGGTGAAGGGCAGAAAAAGTAGCGGAGACTTTCGGTCTGCTTGGAGGGATTGAATCCGGCCGATGAAGACTTCCAGTCTGCGCTACTTTTGCCCGATAAAAACAAGGGAGCGATTCCTCAGCGCAACACCGTCAGCAGCTTGGCAAACAAGGCATTCACCCGGGCCTGATTGTCGCGCACCAGGTCCTTGAAGCGCGCGAAGTCGATAGAAGCCCCCTCCACTAGGCCGTTCGCGTAGTTGTCCACGATGGCGAGCGAGTTGTAGTTGAGCCCCAGTTCGGTGCACAGATCGGCCTCGTGGGCGAGGGTCATACCCACCACGTCGCCCCACTGGCGAATTACGCGGATCTCGGCCTGCGTCTCGAACCGCGGCCCACGCATCTGCACATACACCTGGCCGGTCTGAATCAGAAACTCAGGGGCAAGTTCCGCCACTAGCAGGGGGACCAAGTTGTTGGCGATGCCGGGCGCGCCGCCCTTGAGCTCGTCGTCAAAATAGGTCGCCGGCCCCTGCTGCAGCGCCACGTAATCGGAACACGACACCAGCGAACCCGGGGGCAAATCCGCACGCAGCGAGCCCACCGAGTTGAGCGCAACCACATCTCGGCAACCGAGGTCTGCGATGGCGCGAAAATGCGCTCGATGGTTGATGGCGTGCGGTGGCAGCGGAACCCCGAAACCATGGCGGTTGAGTAAAACCCTCGCGCCATCGGTTTTAAACGTGACCACTCCGTATTTTGTCTCGACGCGGCGCACCTCCCAAGCCGCGAACAGCGGCGAATTTACGATGCTCGTACCACTTATGAATGCGATGCCCATGCATCGACTCACGCCCTCCGCCCTCGCGTTGACAACGCGAATCAGCCGCACCTGGCAAATCGGACTCGGGCTCGTCGTCCTCGGTTTAGCCGGTTGCGCCACGCCCGGCCCTAACCACACCTACGTTGCCAGTCGGGCCGAAAATCCGGTGATGGACCTACTACCCGCTCACCCCGCGGTGCCCGTCCCCACTTTTCTGTCTGCCTCCAACACCCTTTACGGCATCGCCTACGACCCGTTTACCGACCACCTCTTCCTGCGCGTTTATCCCGGCAACTTCATCCGCGTCATCGACCGTCCGGCGCGCAAAATTAAACGCAGTTTCTCTGTCGCCGGTTTGCCCGAGGGCAGCGGCGACTTGGCGATCCGCTCCAGTGACCGCCACCTCTTTTTTGCCCACCCCACCCTGCCGGCCGTGGTTGAAAGCACGCTTTACGGTCAGTTCGTGCGTACCCTGACTTTGGACACACTGGCCGGGCCGCCCGCCGGCGTCGCCTACGACCAGAAAAAGGACCGCCTTCTCATCCTCGCCAGCGATGAACCGGCGCAGATTTCCACCCACGATCTTACGGGTAAACGCCTCGGCTGCGTTACGCTTGATCGCAACGTGGACCGGAGCTCGCTCGCTTACGATTCTGTCGCCGCCGAGTTTTACCTGCGATTGAGAGAAGAAGCGGCGATCGGGGTGTTTAACCGCCAAGGGGTATGGCAGCGCTCGCTTCCCCTCGCTGCGAGCGACTCGACCGGAGCGTTCATCGACGTGGGGCCGCGTTCGCTCTTGCGCCTGTTTTAACCCGAAACAGGTCCCGATCACTGCCCAACGCCGCCCTGTAACGCTGGCCCCGCCCTGGACCTTGAGCTCACGCTCAAGGCCACAACCGAACACCTCCCCGCCCACTCACCCTTCCGGCCGCCACTCCTGATCGCAAAACGCGTTGTAAGGCGGCTTGTCAAAGCCCCCAGACCCAACCTAACTCGCCCCTTTGCCCATGCCCAACACGCCCGGCCCCATCCCTCACCACGTCGCCATTATCATGGATGGCAACGGGCGTTGGGCCAAACAACGCGGCCTGCCACGCATCGAGGGCCATCGGCGCGGAGTAGAAACCGTGCGCACCATGATCGACGCCACCAAGGCGCTCGGCGTGCGTTACCTGACCCTTTACGCCTTCTCCGTCGAAAACTGGAAACGCCCGGCATCCGAGGTGGGCGCGCTTATGGGCCTGCTTGAGTTTTTCCTGAAACGAGAATTGACCACGCTGGTGCGCGATCAAATCCGCCTGCGCACCATCGGCCGCACCGACCAACTACCCGAAGCGGTGCGGCGGCAACTCGACGCCACCATCGCCGCCACGGCCCACTTCACCGATTATACGCTGGTGCTCGCGCTTAACTACGGCTCGCGCACCGAGGTGGTCGACGCCGCCCGCGCCTACTCCGCAGCTATCGCCGCCGGGACTATACAAGCTGACGATAACTCCTGGGAAACCTTCGCCCGCCACCTTTACACGGCCGATTTACCCGACCCCGACTTAGTCATCCGCACCTCGGGCGAATACCGCGTCAGCAACTTCATGCTGCTCCAGGCTGCCTACGCCGAATTTGTATTCACTCCGGTACTCTGGCCTGACTTTGGCCCCGCCGATTTGGAGGCCGCAGTCGCGGCCTATGGCAAACGTGAGCGCCGCTTCGGCCAGACCAGCGAACAACTCAAACCCGACGCCTCTCGCTAACCCCCAAACAAACGTGGCCAAACGCATCTTCAGCACCCTCACCCTTTGGCTCATCGTCCTTGGGGCCATGTATTTTTTCCAGACCAACGGCGGCATCGTGCTCGCCGTCTTGGTGAGTGCCTTCACGCAGCGCGAGTTTTACCAGATGGTCACCCGCATGGGCCACGCGCCCTTCGCCAAGCTGGGCCTGATCTTGGGCGCACTGATCACCGTCGCCCCCCTGCTCTCGGCGAACGCCCCGCTGTTCACCCCGGAAAACATCCTCGCGCTCGCCGCCATTCTTTTTGCCATCCGCATCGTCGGCGAGCGTAACTCCGAGAACCGCGTAGAGTCCCTCGGCTGGACGCTCTTCGGCCTGATCTACGTGCCGTTCATGCTGCAGTTTCTTGTGCGCATCCTGCTGCTTGAAGGCCCGCATGCGCAAAACGGTCTCGCACTCGTCCTGTGGCTGATCGCTGTATCCAAATTCTGCGATGTGGGCGCACTGCTCACCGGCATGGCTCTGGGTAAACACAAGATGGCGCCGGTCATCAGCCCCAAGAAAACCTGGGAAGGCGCGGTCGGCGGCCTGCTAACCTCGGCCGCGCTCGGTGGCGGAATCGCCTGGGG
This sequence comes from Opitutus sp., assembly GCA_024998815.1. Taxonomy (NCBI): domain Bacteria; kingdom Pseudomonadati; phylum Verrucomicrobiota; class Opitutia; order Opitutales; family Opitutaceae; genus Opitutus; species Opitutus sp. The sequence goes on along the minus strand of JACEUQ010000001.1, from coordinate 639,031 downwards.
CTTCGGCAGTTATTACCCGACCACACTCACGCCGTGGGTAGCGGCGGCCATCGCGTTACCCGTTGCAGGCCTCGGCATCATCTCGGACCTCGTGGAGTCAGTTATCAAACGCCGTGCCAACACCAAGGACTCCGGCACCACCATTCCGGGCATCGGCGGCATGTTCGATTTATCGGACAGCCTGATCCTGACCGCGCCCGCCGGCTACCTGATCTTCTGCCTGCTGTAACTCCGACTCGTTCTCGTTCCTCTTTATCTTAATCTTTCTCCACCTGAGCTGAACGCCCCCCTGCTCGTGACGAAAGAGAACGATTAAGAAGAACGAGAAAGATCCCGCATTTCCCGCCCCAAATGAATCCACCCCGCAAACGCGTTGTCCTGCTCGGTGCCACCGGCTCGATCGGTGAAAACACCCTGCGCGTCATCGCGGCCCATCCGGACAAACTGGAATTGGTTGCAATCGCCGCGCGTGGCCAGTGGGAGAAACTCGCCGCCATCGCCCAACAATTCCGCGTGCCCCACGTCGGCCTGTTCGACGACACCGCGCTCGCCGCCGCACGTAACTCCGGAGCGTTTGCCCCCGGCACCCAGTTTCACGGTGGTCTGGCCGGACTCACTGATTTGGCCCGCCTGCCCGAAGCCGACACCGTGCTGGTTGCTGTTGTGGGGACGACCGGCCTGGCCCCGGCACTCGCCGCCCTCGCCGCCGGCAAAGACCTCGCCCTCGCGTCCAAAGAAATCCTCGTGTTGGCAGGCAAGTTTGTCATGGCCGCCGCACGCGCCAGCGGGGCCCAACTGCTCCCCGTCGACAGTGAACACAACGCAGTTTTTCAATGCCTTCAGGGTCACGCGTCCGCTGATGTCGCCCGCATCACCCTAACGGCCAGCGGCGGCGCGTTTCGCGACTGGCCCGCCGAGCGCCTGGCCCACGCTACCGTGGCCGATGCGCTCAAACACCCCAACTGGTCGATGGGCCCGAAGATCACGGTCGACTCAGCCACGCTCGCCAACAAGGGGCTCGAACTGATCGAGGCCCAGCAGCTCTTCGGCCTGCGCCCTGAGCAATGCCACGCCGTCATCCACCCGCAAAGCATCGTGCACGCTCTGGTGGGGTTTAACGACGGCTCGATGATCGCCCAACTTTGCCCGCCCTCGATGACCTTCCCCATTCAGCACGCATTGCTCCACCCGAAGCGTGCGCCCGGCGTTGAAACCGCATTGGATTTCAGTCGGCTGCTCTCGCTGGAGTTCCGCCCCATCGACGAAAGCCGTTTCCCCATGCTGCGGATCGCCCGCGAAGTCATGCATGCAGGCGGAACCGCTCCCGCCATCTATAACGCCGCCAACGAAGTGGCCGTGGCCGCCTTCCTCGACGCACGCCTGCCATTTGTGGGAATCCCCCGCGTTGTGGCCCAAACCCTGGAGAAACTCCCCTCCAGCGAGCCCGACGATCTGGCCACCGTCTTAGCGGTTGATGCCGAAGCCCGCCGCATCGCCGCATCGCAACTGTGAGCCCCCTGAAATGCGCATTGTCCTAAGAGCGCCGACATCATGCGTTCAACTTTGAGCGTTGGACGTTGAATGTTGGACGTTGAACGTTTTCCGCCTCCGCCCACTTTCCGACCTCGTCCGACCTCTGCCCGCTGAAATCTGTCTTCTGACCGCCCCCCCTCTGCCCGCCTCCCTCCGCATCCCCTATTTCCCCGTGGATATCCTCAACACCCTCACCTCCAACCTCTGGTCGATCCTCCTCATCGCGATCTTTTTTGGCGGATCGATCTTCGTCCACGAACTCGGCCACTTCCTCGCAGCCCGTCGGCGCGGCGTGCTCGTCGAGCGTTTCTCGATCGGCTTCGGCCCCAAGATTTTTTCGTGGAAGGGCAAAGACGGCGTCGAATACCGCCTGTCCTGGCTCCCGCTGGGCGGCTACGTCGCCCTGCCCCAACTCGCCGACATGCGCAGCATCGAGGGCGAATCCCGCACCGACCTGCAAAAACTCCCGGCTCCCGGCTACGCCACCCGCATGATCGTCTTCGGCGCAGGCGCGTTTTTTAACATCCTCTTCGCCCTCGCCCTTGCCTGCATCATCTGGACGACCGGGCTACCTACCAGCAGCGAGCAGGCCACCACCCGCATCGGCTACGTAGTCGATCAACTCACCACCTCCGAAGGCCAGCGCGTTAAAAGCCCCGCCAGCGAAGCCGGCCTGCGCATTGGAGACATCGTCCGCGCCATCGATGGCCGTAAAACCGAGACCTGGCAGGAACTCATGCAGGTGCTTTTCACCAGCGCCGGGCGCACCCTAGAAGGCCGGCGCGAAGCCACGTTCACCATCGAGCGTGACGGCACGTTAATCGACCTTCGCGTGTATCCGGTGATTGCTGGCAACGACAAGGATCGCCGCGTGGGCATCGCCCCCGGTTATCAACTCATCGTGCACGCCACCACCCCCGCAGGCCTGGCCGCCACCGCCGGCTTCAAGCCCGGCGACCGCCTCGTCGCCCTCGAGGGCACGCCCATTTTCAACATCCAGACTTACGCGGAAATCCTCTCGCGCTCCGCAGACCGTGCCGTCAACGCGAGCGTTCAACGCGGCACCGCAACCGTCGCGCTGCTCATTCCCGCTAGGGCCTCCGCAAAGGAAGCGGCCGAAATCGGCCTCAGCTTTACCACCGAAACGAGCCTGGTGTATCCGAACCCGTTCAAACAAATCGGCGACGTTCTCGGCATGACTTACCACACCTTCGCCAGCCTGATTAACCCGCAGTCCGACGTGGGTATTTCCAAGCTCAGCGGCCCGGTCGGCATCGCGCGCGTCTTCCACATGGCCGCGCAGTCGGATATCCGCTACGTGCTCTGGTTCACAATCCTGGTGAACATCAACCTGGCGGTGTTTAACCTGCTGCCGATCCCCGTGCTCGACGGCGGCCACATGCTTTTCGCCACGATTGGCAAGCTGCGCGGACGCGCCCTGCCCCACGAATTCATCGCCGCCGCCCAGAGCGTTTTTATGGTGCTACTGTTTTCGATGGTCATTTACGTGACCTTCTTCGACGTGCGCCGCTGGAACCGCGACGCCCGCCCCGAGCGCCACGAACAGACCGCCCCCGCCAAGTAAACAGCGCAGTCCGCTCAGCCCCAAAATTTAGCTCCAACGCGTGCTTGCGAAGGGCGCGCCCGCCCGTGTTGCCTAAACGCTGTGTCGTTCGCCGCCTCAGACTTCGTCCACCTCCACGTTCATACCGACTACAGCCTGCTCGACGGGGCCTGCCGGATCGATCGGTTGATGGAACGCGCCAGCGAGCTGGGCATGAACGCCATGGCTCTCACCGACCATGGCAACATGTTTGGCGCAATCGAGTTCTACAACGCCGCCAAGTACAAGGGCATCAAACCGCTGATCGGTTGCGAGATCTACATCGTCGAAACCTCGCGCCTCGAAAAAGCCGGCAAATCGGAGGATGGTAAAAATTATTACCACATGGGGTTGCTGGCCAAAAACCTCACCGGCTACCAGAACCTGCTCAAACTCGTCTCCGACGCCCACCTCAAGGGCTTTTATTACAAGCCGCGCGCTGACCTGGAAACCCTCGCCAAATACGCCGACGGCCTGATCGGCTTCACCGGCTGCCTGGCCGCCATCGTCCCTCAGCACCTACTCCACGACCGCTACGATGCGGCGCGTGCCGCCTGCGGGCGTTTCGTCGAAATCTTCGGCCGTGAAAATTTCTTCGTCGAGATCCAGGACCATGGCATTCCCGAACAGCTCAAAATCATCCCTGATCTGCTCAAACTGAGCGAGGAGTTCGGCCTGAAGGTGATTTGCACCAACGACGTTCACTACGTGCGCCACGAACACGCCGCGCCCCACGACGCCATGTTGTGCATCCAAACCGGCGCCAAAATCGAGGAGGAGAGCCGCATGAAGTTCTCCGGCGATCAGTTCTACCTGAAGACCGCCGATGAGATGTTTAAGCTTTTCGGCGAGCGCCCGGATTCGCTGACCAACACCCGCCTCGTCGCCGACATGTGCGACCTCGCGATTCCGTTCCCCAAAGGCTCCGAACGTTACCCGCGTTACCCGCTGCCGCCCGAGATTAAGTCCGTCTACACGGCCGCCAGTTACGTTCACCAGCTCTGCATCGAGGGTCTAAAAAAACGCTACCACTTCGACTACGACACCGTCGCAGTCCACCCCAACGTTGCCCCGCGTCTGGCCAAACTCGTCGACCTGCCCCCCGGCCAAAAACCTCAGCCGCCCGACTACTCCGGCCTCTCACCCGAAGAGCTCTTGGTCCTGCGTACCGGCTACGAGTTGTCCATCATCAACGTCACCGGCTTCGTCGACTACTTCCTCGTCGTCTGGGATTTCATCGCCTGGGCCAAGGTCCAGAACATCCCCGTCGGCCCTGGCCGTGGTTCGGGCGCCGGTTGCCTCGTCGCATACCTTTTGGAAATCACCAACGTCGACCCGATCCGCTTCGGTCTGCTCTTCGAGCGCTTCCTCAATCCCGAGCGCGTGTCGCCGCCGGACTTCGACATCGATTTCTGCATGCGGCGCCGCGAAGAGGTTATCAACTACGTGCGCGACAAATACGGCCGCGACTGCGTGGCCAACATCATCACCTACGGCACGCTCGGCGCCAAGATGGTCATCCGCGACGTCTCGCGCGTAAACAACCTGCCCTACGCCGAAGCCGCCCGCCTCACCACGATGATCCCCGACGAAATCGGCATCTCGCTGGAGGACGCCCTCACCAAGTCGATCGATCTGCGCAACGAGGTCGAGCGCAACCCGGTAGCCAAAAAGATTATGACCTCGGCCCGCGTGCTCGAAGGCATGGTGCGCAACACCGGCAAACACGCCGCCGGCATCATCATCACCGACCAGCCGCTCGACGACTTCGTGCCTCTCACCTTGCAAGAAGGCGACGTCACGGTGCAGTTCGACATGAACGCCGTCGGCAAGCTCGGGCTGCTCAAAATGGACTTCCTCGGCCTAAAGACGCTCACCGTCATCTCCGACGCGGTGAACAACGTCCGCCGCACCGTTAACCCGACCTTCGACATCGAGACCATTTCGCTCGAAGACCCCAAAACCTACGAGCTGCTCAACGTCGGCAAAACCGTCGGCGTGTTCCAGCTGGAGTCCGGCGGCATGCAAAACGCGTCGCGCCAGGTGGGTATTTCCAACATTGACGACATCAACGCGATCTCGGCGCTTTACCGCCCCGGCCCGATGGCGTTCATCCCCGACTACGCCCGCGGCAAAAAAGACCCCTCCACCATTGTTTATCCGCACGCGCTGTTGGAGCCAGTGCTGAAGGAAACCTACGGCATTATCGTCTACCAGGAGCAAGTGATGGAGTGCGCCCGGGTGATCGGCGGCTACACCCTCGGCGGCGCCGACATGCTCCGTCGCGCCATGGGTAAAAAGGACGTCGAGGGCATGGCCAAGGAGCGCGTCAAGTTCGTCGAAGGCGCCGGCCGCCTGCACAAGATCTCCGAGGTCAAAGCCAACGAAATCTTCGACCTGCTCAACAAGTTCGCCCAATACGGTTTCAACAAATCGCACTCGGCCGCCTACGCCATCGTCGCCTACCAGACCGCCTTTTTGAAGGCCAACTACCCGGTGCAGTTCATGGCCGCCGTGCTCACCGCCGAGCTGGGCAACTCCGAAAAGGTGTCGCACTTCGTCGCCGAAGCCGAGGCCATGGGACTGGTCGTGCTCGGCCCGGACGTGAACGAATCGCGCGATGCGTTTACCCCCGTCGGCGATAAAATCCGCTTCGGCATGGCCGGCATCAAAGGCGTGGGCGAAGGCGCCGCGCTCAAGGTCATCGAGGAGCGCGAACGCAACGGTCCGTTCGTCGATTTCAACGACTTCGTCACCCGCGTGGACGCCAAGGCGCTCAACAAGCGCGTGCTCGAACACCTAGTGAAAACCGGTGCCTTCGATTTTTCCGGAGCGTCGCGCAAAAAGCTCTTCGACAACATCGACAACGCGCTGGCCACCGCCGCCGCCAACGCCCGCGACCGCGCCTCCGGCCAGAGCGGCTTTTTCGACATGCTCGCCGAGGAGCCCGCGCCGAAGAAAACCCGCGTCGCCGCGCCCACCTCCAAGCTCACGTCGATGAGCGCGGAGGAGGACGATTTCACCGCCACCGAGCGCCTCCAGTTTGAGAAAGAGCTGCTCGGCTTCTACGTCACCGGCCACCCGATGAACGCCTACATCGGCTTGGCCGATGCGCTCGACACCTGCGCGCCGGGCGACCTGCTCAACCTAGGCGACCGCGTCGAGTTCCGCCTCTGCGGCCTCTCAAGCAACTTGGTCAAACGACTGGCAAAAAAAGACAACCGGCCTTGGTACATGTTCACCCTGTCGACGCGCAGCGCCTCGATGCCGCTCAACATGTTTGCCGACGCCACGGCGAAGTTTGCCATGAACCTCGCCGAGAACGCGCAGGTGGTGATTTTGGGCAACATCATCGTCGGCCAGGAAGGCCCACGTATCAACGTGAAGGAGTGCCGGCCTCTGGAAGCCTACGTGATGTCCAACGTGAGGCGCGTAATCTGGCTGCTGCACCCGCACCACCCGCAGTTAAACGAGTTCCTGCATACGTTGCGAACGACGCTCGACAAGGCGGCTGGCGAAACCAAAACGAGCCTCGGTTTTGTATTTGAGGACCGCATAACGGCGTTTTCAGAGGTGAGCGGGGCGCTTGGCTGGAAGCTGACCCCGGCCAAGTTCCAAGAGCTCCGCCAGCACCCGGCGGTGGCGGGGGTGCAGCTTGAGACCAAACACCTGGAAATCGCCGACGACCGCAAGTGGGGCGGCAAAAAGAAGTTTTCCAACGACTGAGGTCTGAATCGGACGCGACCCTTTCGACCCTCAACGGCATACAAACCGCCCGCGCTAATCTAGGCGTGACGTGCCAGCCGTCGGACGTAATTCCCGGGGCGCAATGGTTGTAACTGCAGCCACAACTCGCAGTAAACGTGAGGGTTAATGCCGGGACTATGCTGCGCACTATGTCCTCTGGCTATTTCCCTGAATCTAACCGCATAAGCGGCGGGGAAAATGGTCGGGCTGGTGAGATTCGAACTCACGACCTCTTGCACCCCATGCAAGCGCGCTACCAGGCTACGCTACAACCCGAACTGAAGAAGGTGCAGAAAGCCTGACGCACGAGTTGGACGCAAGCGGTTTTTTCAACCAATTCACAATACCCCTCCAGCGCATGAATTCCTCCTCTGCTACCCGAGCAAACCAAGCCTCAAGCAGCGAAGCGCGGGAGCGCCAAAAGACTCAAATCCGCCCGCTTCATACCCAAACCTCGAATACAAAAGAAAGCCAGACACACGCGGGTGGGCAGACGCGAGTTGAAGAGGATTGGGCTGCGCTCTTTGTTACCAGAAGCCCCAATTGCCCGCATCCGTGTAATCAATTCGAACGACCAGAGCACCGTGAACAGGATCGGCAGAGGACGGAAATCGCATTAAACAAAGACGCGAACCGTGCCGTACTCGTTGGCAATGGTGTTAGGAGTCGGCCTGTTTCGGCTCCACTCGTTCTCACGCTCCCCTTCGTAAACGGCCACTTATAAAAATGGTGCCCGGAGTCGGACTCGAACCGACAAGCCTTTAGAGGGCGGCAGATTTTGAGTCTGCTGCGTATACCAATTTCGCCATCCGGGCAGGACGTGAAGGAGGCAGCAACTTAGGAATACCCTCGGGCTTGTAAATGGAAAACTCTAACGATCCACTCGCGGCCATGTCCGACTTCCGTGTTTTCGCTCCTGCGTCCGTCCACGGCACCATCATTCTGCCTGCGGGCGAATCGCATCACTTGGTCACCGTTAACCGTGCCCGCACGGGCGATACCGTCATCGCCTTCGACGGTTACGGCACCGAGTGGACGTGCGAACTCACCGACGCCCGCAAGTCCGGCGTCAGCCTGCGCGTCACGGCTACGCACACCCGCACTCCCCTGCCCTGTGCTATCACACTCGCCCAGTCGCTGCCCAAGGGCGGGGTCATGGAGGACATTATTCGCCACGCCACCGAACTGGGGGCAGCCCGCATCGTGCCGCTGACCACAGAACGCACGCAGGTCCACCTCGACGGCGAGCGCTCCGACAAGAAGGTTGAAAAATGGCGCATCGGTGCCCTTGAGGCCGCCAAGCAGTGCGGGAATCCGTTTTTGCCGGAGATCACCGGAGTACAATCGCTGGGTGAATTCCTCTCCAGTAGCACCGTGCGGACGGCTCAATTCAAGTTGATCGCCAGCCTGCATCCGGGCGCGCAGTCGCTGAAGGCCGCACTGGCTGGGTTTAAAGATAAGCACTTACAAACGCCTGAATCGGCCGTGTGGTTGGTCGGCCCTGAGGGGGATTTTTCTGCGACGGAAGTAAAGGACGCGCTGGCGGCAGGGTTTATCCCAGTAACACTCGGCCCGCTGGTGCTGCGCTGTGATACGGCGGCGACTGCGGCGCTTGCCGTACTGGCTTACGAGTCAATGGCGGCGAAGAGCCTTGGTAATACTCATTAGCGTTCAAGGTGAGGTTTACGAAATCCTTGAGCTCACGCTCAAGGCCACACGCTTTGCGAACAGACTCTTTGTGAAATTACTCCCTGAAGCCTTGAGCTGGGCTCAGGGTGTTTACCCGACGGTATCCACGCCTAACAGCCGCTACAACCAGGGGTATCCCAAAACCAAGATGCGGCCTGTGTTCAACATGGAGTGAGCTTTTGCTTGTCAGGCTTTCCCGGCGCCGCCTATTTCTCACCGATGAAATACATCTTCGTGACGGGCGGAGTGGTCTCGTCGTTGGGCAAAGGCCTCACGGCTGCCGCACTCGGTGCGCTTTTGGAGCTGCGCGGTCTAACCGTGCGTATCCAGAAGTTCGACCCTTACCTTAACGTCGATCCGGGCACCATGAGCCCGTTTCAGCACGGTGAAGTCTATGTGCTGGAGGACGGTGCCGAGACCGATCTCGACCTCGGCCACTATGAGCGCTTCACCAGCGGTAAACTCTCCAAACTCAACTCCCTGAGCTCAGGTCAGGTCTATGAGAGCGTCATTTCCAAGGAGCGTCGCGGCGTTTACTTGGGCAAGACCGTGCAGGTCATCCCGCACGTCACCAACGAGATTAAAGAGCGCATCTACGCCGGCGGCAAGGATGTCGACATCCTCATCACTGAGATCGGTGGGACCACGGGCGACATCGAGGGGCTCCCGTTTCTCGAAGCGATGCGCCAGTTCGCCCTCGAAATCGGGCCGGACGACTGCATTTTTATCCACGTTACCCTCGTGCCTTACCTCAAGGCGGCAGGGGAACTTAAGACTAAGCCCACCCAGCAGTCCGTCGCCAAGCTGCGCGAAATCGGCATCCAACCCGACATCCTCGTCTGCCGTTGCGACCACCCGCTTGAGGCCGGCCTGCGCGACAAAATTTCCATGTTCTGCAACGTACCAGTCAAGGCCGTGATCGAGTGCGGCGATGTGGACTCGATCTACGAACTGCCCCTCGCGCTGCAAAAAGAGCGCATGGACGATCTGGTGGTTGACCTATTCGGGCTCAAAAATCCCGCCCCCGAGAAGAACATCTGGACCGAGATCGTGCGCCGCATCAAAACCCCCGCCCACGAGGTTAAGATCGGCGTAGTCGGCAAATACATCGAGCTCCAGGACGCCTACAAATCTGTTTACGAGTCCATCACCCACGCCGGCATCGCCAACAACACCCGCGTTAACATCGTGCGCATTGACGCCGAGGACCTGGAAAAGAAAAACGGGCTTAACATTCTCAAGGGGCTCGACGGCATTCTCGTCCCGGGCGGCTTCGGCGACCGTGGCACCGAGGGCAAAATCGCGGCGGCTAAATACGCCCGCGAAAACAAGATTCCCTACTACGGTCTCTGCCTCGGCCTGCAAATCGCGGTCATCGAATACTGCCGCAATGTCCTCAAGTTGAAGGGGGCCAACTCCACCGAGTTCGACGCCAACGCGCCCCATCCGGTGATCAACATCATGGAGGAACAAAAAAACGTCATCGATAAGGGTGCGACGATGCGACTGGGCAGCTACGAGTGTGCGCTCACCCCCGGTTCCCACGCCGCCAAGGCCTACAAAGCCACCCACGTGCGCGAGCGTCACCGTCACCGCTTTGAGGTTAACAACGCCTACGTCGGCCAACTCCAGCGCGGCGGCATGATCATCAGCGGCATAAACCCGCGCCGCAATCTGGTCGAGATCGTCGAACTCAAGGATCACCCGTGGTTCGTCGCGGTGCAGTTCCACCCTGAGTTCCAGTCCAAGCCCAACAAGGCTCACCCGCTCTTCGCCGCCTTCATCGGCGCCGCACTCAAAATGAAACCCGCTGCCAAGGCCAAGCCGGCCAAAGCCGCCCCCAAGGCAAAGAAAAAGAAGAAGTAGCGCGTAGTGACTAGCGGGTAGCGAATAGGCTCGGACTCCGACTACTCGGTTTAGCTTCCGATTCCGTCTACCTGCTACTCTCCAATCGCTACTGCCCCACTAATCGCTACTCACTACTCGCTACTTCCGCTCCCCCCATGCCACTTTTCGATCCTAAGCGCCTCCTTGTTCTCGCCGGTCCTTGCTCACTCGAAAACGAGAAGGTCGTGCGCTCGGTGGCCGAGAAACTCGTCGAGCTGCGCGTCCGTTACCCCGAGCTCAACTTGGTGTTCAAGGGCTCCTTCGACAAAGCCAACCGCACGTCGATCGCCGGTGGTCGCGGCACCGGGCTCGAGGAGGGGCTCGCCCTGCACGCGTTGGTTAAAAAAGACTACGGGCTGCCCTGTGTGACCGACGTCCATGACGCCGGTCAATGCGCCCCGGTCGCCGAGGTTTGCGACGTCCTTCAGATCCCCGCCTACCTTTGCCGCCAGACCGATTTGCTCCTCGCCGCCGCTGCCACCGGCAAGGTGGTCAACGTGAAGAAGGGCCAATTCCTCTCGCCCAACGACATGGTGCATGTGGTTGGAAAATTGAAGCACGGCGGTGCCGCCGAAATCTGGCAATGCGAGCGCGGCGCCACCTTCGGTTACAACAATCTGGTGGTGGACATGCGCACCTTCCCGATCATGGCGCGCAACGGGTATCCAACGATTCTCGACGCCACCCACAGCGTTCAACTTCCCGGTGCCGCCGGCGGCAAGAGCGGTGGTCAGCGCGAGTTCGTGCCCACGCTCGCTTTCGCCGCCCTCGCGGCCGGGGCCGACGGCCTTTTTCTCGAAACCCACCCCGATCCAGACAACGCCCTCTCAGACGGTCCCAACATGGTGCCGCTCCCCGAACTCGAAGCGCTCCTCGCAAAGTGCCTCGCCTTCTGGAAACTCGCCCGCGCTTAAGCGGTCTGCACCGGCCCTTCCTTTGACCGTCTCAAGACCGTCGCCAACCTCACCCTAAAACCAAAACTTTGATGGACACCTTCCTCATCGACGTGCCGATTCCCTCCATGGGCGCGACCGTCAGCGAACTCACTGTTATCGATATCAAGGTCGCCGCCGGCGCGCGTATTTCCAAGGGTGATAAAATCGCTGAGTTGGAGAGCGACAAATCGGTTTTCGAGTTCGAGGCGCCTTGCGACGGCGTGATCGAGGTGGTGCAAGCCCGAGCGGGAGATATCCTGCCCAGCGGCTCGCCGTTCCTGCGCATCAGCACGACGGACATTTCACTTAAAAATCTTCAGGTCAAAGCGGGGGCCGCCACGCCCGTTGCCACTGCGGTTTCCGCCACGAAGTCCGCTCCTGCAGCAGCAGTCGCACCCGTTGCGTCTCCCGCAGTTATTGCTACGCCCGTCCAAAAAGACGCCTCCCCGGCAGCAGGCATCCAATGGACGCCTCGCGCCGCCAAGCTCGCCCAAGAGGCCGGACTCGACCCCGCCAGCATCGTCGGTATCGAGGCCACCGGCCCCGGCGGGCGCGTCTCAGGCGACGACATCACCCGTTATCTCGCCAACCGCCCCGCAGCTTCCGCTTCGGGACTCGCAGCGCTCAGCGCCCAAAGCTGCGCACCGACATCGGCCCCCGCCGAGACCGTTTGCATCGCCGGCATCGGTTATGCGGTGCCCAAGAACGTCCGCGCCACCAGCGAGATTTTAAAGGCGTTCCCCGGCCGCACCGAGGCGGAGATGCTTAAACTCACCGGCATCAAAGAGCGCCGCTACGCCGACGCCGACGCCTCGGCGACCAGTCTGGCCGCCATCGCCGTCAACCACGCGCTGACGCAGGCCGGCATGACTGCGGCGCAGATCGACGGCATTATTCTCGCCACCATTATTCCCGACCAGCCCGTGCCCTCGATGGCGAGTGCGTTGGCCAAGCACCTCGGCTGCAACAAGGCGCTCGCCTTTGACGTCAACGCCGCCTGCTCCGGATGGCTCTACGCCCTGGAAGTCGGCCGCGCCTTTATCCGTGGCGGCACCGCCAAAAACGTCATTGTTGTCACCGCCGAGCTGCTTTCGCGAATCACCAACCCCAACGACCACGAAACCGCCTTCCTATTTGGCGACGGCGCGGGTGCGGCCATCCTCACTGATGCGCCCGGTGGCCACCGACTGCATCGCATGGCGCTTTCCGGTGATGCGGCGGCGTTCGAAGCCATTCAACGTCCCGGCGGCGGGGCTCGCCAGCTCATGCCCAACGCCGACGGCAGTGACCGCGGGGACTTTTTCCTTCAGATGGACGGCGGAGCTGTCTTCAAGAGCGCAGTGATCGCGTTCGCCAACGAGATCGAAAACGCCATGACGCGTCACGGCCTCACGCCGGCGGATATTTCATGGATCGTACCGCACCAGGCCAACGAGCGCATCCTGCGCGCCGTGGGCAAGCGCGTGGGAATTCCCTTCGAGAAGTTTGTCGTGACCATTGCCAAGTATGGCAACACCTCGGGCGCGTCCGTTTCGATGGCGCTGGGTTGGGCGGCTGAAGAGGGGATTTTTAAGCCGGACGATAAAATCATTTTCTGCTCGGTCGGCGCCGGCCTGACCTTCGCCGGCGGCCTGCTGGTATGGTAAGCAAAAGGCGTGTGGATGGCGCAGATTCCCTGGTCGTTGCTTGGCTGCGGTGAACCTCCGGCGGAAAAGGACCGCTGGGGTCTTTGCCCGATAAAATCACTTCGTGATTGTCTTCCATCCAAGCTTGGGAGAAACCTGCACCCGCTTTAATCCTGCAACCTCCTTATTGATGGCCAACTCGTTCCCCTCCTCGGGCGGCAACCGCCCCGGTTACTTTCAGCGTCGTAACAACGACCCTTTTGCACACATCCGCCGTAACTCGCGGATCAAAGAGCCCGAAATTCGCGTCATCAGCCCTGAAGGCAAACAGCTCGGCATTATGCAGACTGAGCGTGCCTTGGCCTTGGCGCAGCAGTTCAATCTCGACCTCGTCGAGATGGCGGCGACCGCCAAGCCTCCTGTCTGCCGCATCATGGATTTCGGCAAATACATTTACGAAGAGCAAAAGAAGGCGAGCCACGCCAAGACAACCGCCACCAAGCTCAAGGAAATCGAGTTCACGCCGCGTATCGCAGGCGGTGATTTCCTCACCAAAATCCGTCACGCCGAGGAATTCCTCGATCACGGCAACAAGGTGAAGCTTCGCCTGAAGTTCCGCGGCCGCGAAATGGCGCACACCGAGATTGGCTTTGGCGTCATGATGAAGGCACTCGCCGAACTCGAAGGCATGGGCCATCCCGATTCCACCCCGCGCCTGATGGGCAAGCAGATCAACGTCATGTTGACTCCCTTACCCGCAAATAAGCGCAAGCGGAAATACACCCTCGAGACCGACGAACAAGCGATCGACGACACCGGTTCCGACCACGGACACGAAGAGTCCAACGACGACGAGGTTCCGGCAAAGGCCTGAGCCAGTAGCCGGGCATGGTTCGGTTACGGCATACTTCCCTCATGAGCGCGGCTTTTGCCGCGCTCATTTTGTTGATGGGCTCATCCGCTCTGGCTGGCAACGCAGCGAGCAAAACGACCATCAGCGGCAGCGGAAACACCATCCAGGTTGCAGGTGTCAGCTATCTGGACGCCCGCGCCTTTTTCGCCCGTCTCGGCTTAAAAGCGACGTGGATCGAGCGAGGCCAATCGATGCGCATGCAATCCAGCGTGTCCCGTATCGAACTCGAGGACGATAAACGCGATGTTAACATCAACGGACTGCGCGTGCTCATGGGTGAACCTGCGGTGGAGCGTGACGGCACGATTTACATCAGCCGTATTGACGCCGAAAAGCTCTTCCTTCCGCTTCTCAGTCCGTCCTCAGTGGCCAGCCCAGCACCGCCGGCGCTGCGCGTAATCGCGATTGATGCTGGTCATGGCGGCCAGGATACCGGGACCCAAAACAAGGCATTTAAACTGGACGAGAAAATTTTCACTCTCGACGTAGCCATGCGCTTACGCGCGCTCTTGGTTCAACAAGGCTACAAGGTAGTCATGACGCGCACCGACGACCGCTTTATCGAGCTGCCCCGACGCGCCGAGATCGCCAACAAGGCAGGCGCCGACCTCTTCATCAGCATTCATTTTAACGCAGTTGCCGGCTCACCCACCGTGCGTGGTTCAGAGACTTATGTGATGACCCCGCAATACCAGCGATCCACCAGTAGCGCGAAACGCGATGCCAGCGACAACGTCCGGAACCCAGGCAATCGCTACGACCCCTGGAATGCTCTTCTGGGTTATCACATGCACAACCAGGTCATCGACGCGCTCCACGCAGAAGACCGTGGATTTAAGCGGGCCCGTTTCGCCGTGCTAAGAATGGTCGATAGTCCAGGGGTTCTGATCGAAGCCGGTTATTTGTCCAACAACGACGAAGCCCGCCGGATCGCCGCTCCCGCCTACCGCGCCGCTTTGGCTGAGGCTTTGGCCCAAGGCGTTCGCGCCTATGGCTTGGCCATCACCACGGCAAAAACCCGTTGAGTGCGCACACCCGCCTGACTTGGCGCGTGCCTTAGTTGAATCGATCGACGGCCTTAATGCTGAACTCCGCAGTCGAGCGTAATTCATCATCAGTTCTATTTTGGTTATGACGTATAGGCATTGTGCCTAACCCAAAGCGTGCAACTGCACGCCTGCTCCAAGCAACCCCGCGCGTAACCCACGGGCGAATACCGCAGCGCCCGCCCCGTCGCCATGTAGGCAAACGGTGTCGGCAGCGATGATCACATCCTCGCCCGTAACCGCTCGCACCCGCCCCTCCCAGAGCAGGCGCAGCACCTGAGTCACCGCGTCATCTCTATTTACGATCACCGCGCCCGGACGATCGCGGGGCGTGAGCGAGCCATCGGCCAGATACGTGCGGTCGGCAAACACCTCGGCCGCCACCCGTAGGCCGTGCGAACGTCCCGCCGCGAGCAGTTGCCCGCCCGCCAGTCCGTACAGCCATAGACCCGCATCCACCCGCGCCACCGCAGCGGCCACAGCATGCGCTACGGCGACATCCCGCGCAGCTAAATTATACAAAGCCCCATGCGGCTTCACGTGCGTGAGCTTAGCACCCTCATTAATGGCGATCGCACGCAATTCCACGACTTGCGCGTACACCAGAGCGTCGATTTCGGCGGGAGGTAACGCCAGCTCACGGCGGCCAAAAAACTCCCGATCGGCAAACCCGGGATGCGCACCGATGGCCAAGCCGTGCTGCCGCGCCGCGCGCACCGTCGCCCGCATCATGGCGGTGTCGCCCGCGTGGGCGCCGCACGCGATGTTGGCCGAAGTGATCAACGGCAGCAGCGCCGCGTCATCGCCCCCGCCTTCACCGAGATCGCAATTCAGGTCGACCACCGAAGCCATCGTCAGGACCGTTTGACCTTGGCGCGAACCCCCGACGCCAGCATCGCGAGCGAATGCTCCTGCTCAAGGTACAGCGCCTGCGCCTCCTCCAGCGTCACTTCTTCAAACCGCACCGTGTCGCCCGTGCGCGCCTGCGCCAACTTGGCCAAGTCCACGGCGATCACCTGCGCGATTTTGGGGTAACCGCCGACCGTCTGCCGGTCGGCCATGAGCACGATGGGCCGGCCATCGGGAGGCACTTGCACCGAGCCAAAAGCGATGCCCTCCGACAACAATTCCCGTGACGGTGACTCCAAACCCAATTCAGGACCATTCAAGCGCAGCCCCATACGATCCGACTTGGCGGTAATTTTAAAGGGCTCGGCCAACAGCGCCCGACGGCTAGGCGCCGAAAACCACTCCCACTGCGGCCCGGCAATGAAGCGCACCGTAACCTCGCCTGCGCTCGTGGCGCGAAACTCCGCCGACGCGCTCCAACGTCCTTCCATTTCCAATAAGCCCGGCCGCACACCAAGTCGGTCGCCGGTTTTCAGCGCCCGCCCATTCCAGCCACCCACGCCCGTGCTTAGCATAGTGCCCGTGCCGCCCAACACCCGCGCCACCTCCAACCCGCCCGCAATCGCCAGGTAGGCGCGGGCCCCGCGCACCAATTCGGTTAACGCGACGATTTGCCCCGCGTCCACCTTCCACGGCCGCCAGCCCGGCACACCGCGGACTTCGGCGCCGGTGACCGCGATCCAGCTGTCGCGTAAAAACAGCAACTCAGGCCCGTTGACCGTGAGTTCGAGCAACGGCTCATTTTCGTCATTACCGAGCAGCACGTTCGCCACGCGGGCGGCCGTACGATCCATCGGCCCGCCAACCGAGATGCCCTGATGCTGACGTCCGGGGCGGCCGAGATCTTGCACCGTGG
Organism: Opitutus sp.; assembly: GCA_024998815.1. Taxonomy (NCBI): domain Bacteria; kingdom Pseudomonadati; phylum Verrucomicrobiota; class Opitutia; order Opitutales; family Opitutaceae; genus Opitutus; species Opitutus sp. Next base: position 622,288 of record JACEUQ010000001.1, on the reverse strand, counting down.
TCAACATACCTGCCTTGATCACCTCGAAGGCGGCGGATTGTTTGGAAACCTTCGGGGTAATCAAGGGCGCGACGCGCTCCATCTGTTTCGCTGCCTGCTGGGGCGTGATAGCGGTGAATTTAACCGTATCGCCCTGTTTCAACAACGTGGGCTCGGCCTCGTCCTCGGGCCGGAATAGGCGAACCGGGGTGCGCCCGATCAGCACCCAACCGCCTGGAGTGGCCGAGGGATAAACGCCGGTTTGCACCCCGCCGATACCCACACTGCCCGCCGGCACCGCCATACGCGGCGTGGGCAAACGTGGCGTCGCCAGTTTTTGGGCCATGCCCAACAGGTAGGGAAAACCGGGCGAAAAGCCCACCGCAGCGACCCGGTAAACGCCCTTGGAGTGGAGCCGGATGACCTCGTCTTCGGTTAACCGGGTATGTTGCGCCACGCCCGCCAAATCCGGCCCGTATTCGCCGCCATAACACACGGGAATGACCACCTCGCGCGCAGCCGGTCGTTTGGTCGCCAAGGGCACGGAGGGCGCGGCCTGGATCCACCGTTCCACTCGTTCAAAGGGGGCGCCCTGCCCGGGGGGCACTTTAACCGGATCATAATGCACCACCACCGTGGTGTACGCAGGCACGATGTCGGAAACACCCACAAGCGGGTCGTTATTCAAGGCCCAAGCCAAACGCTCAACCGCATCCAACGCGGCGGCATGGGTTTTCGCTGTGAGCACCACCAAAATGGCGCAATCTCCTAGGGGTAACAATTGCATGGCGGCCGACTGTGCGGCTCCACCTGCAAAGCTCAAGGCTGGGGAAAAATATCCGACCAGTTTGGGTTGCAGTTTTTTTAACGCCTATCGGAATCGCGATACTTATGTCGTCACGTCTCCTCCACTTTATACCGGTCTGCGTGGTGCTCCTGACCGCCCCGGCCTGCCGCGAAGCCAAGATCGTCACCTATAAAACCCCCAAGGAGGCCGGCCCCCCTGCAGCTGCCGCCACTCCCGCGCCGGCGAACGATCCCCACGCCGGCCTGGGCATTCCGCCGGTTAACTCCAGTGCTGCCCCGGCTCCCGGCTCCGGCCCTGCCACCGCTCCCGGCGGCACCGACATGGCCTCCACGGCCGTCCCCACCGCCAGCGGCGCCGATCTCTCGTGGACTGCCCCCGCCGCCTGGCAAACCCGCCCCGCCTCCGCCATGCGCAAGGCCACCTTCATCCTCACAGGCGCCTCGGCCGGCGAACAGGCTGAACTCGCCGTCACCGCATTCCCCGGCGACGTCGGCGGCCTGCTCGCCAACGTGAACCGCTGGCGCGGCCAGCTCCAACTCGCCCCCGTCGATGCCGCAGCCTTGCACAGCACCTTGACCCACCTCGACATCAACACCCTTCACGTGGAACTGGTCGAACTCGTCGGCCCCGAGGCCCCCGAGCGCAAACGCGTCCTCGGCGCCATCGTGCCGGTCAAGGGCTCGACCTGGTTCTTTAAGTTAACCGGTCCCGACGCCTTTGTGGCCGCCAAAAAAACCGACTTCATCGGCTTTCTTCAAACCCTCAAAACCAACTGAGCCATGTGCGACATCTGGAATTCGTTCGTGAAGTTTTTCACCTCGTTGCAAGTGACGGTCGTCCTGCTGGCGCTGTCGATCGTGCTGATCTTCGCGGCCACCCTCGACCAAGTGAACCTGGGCATTTGGGCGGTGCAGGAGAAATATTTCCGCACCTTTTTTGTGCTCTGGGACATCAAAGGTTTCCCCGTGCCGGTGTTTCCGGGCGGCTACTTCATCGGCGGCCTGCTCCTGCTCAACCTGGTCGCCTCGCACCTGTACCGATTCAAGTTTAGCTGGAAAAAATCCGGTATTTTCCTCACCCACGCCGGCCTGATCATTTTGCTCGTGGGCGAACTGCTCACCGGCCTGTGGCAGGAAGAGTTCCAGCTGCGCCTCGATCAAGGTCAGACGCGCAACTACTCGGAAAGCTACCGTGACAACGAGCTGGCCATCACCGACGTCACCGATCCGCAGTGGGACCAAGTGGTCGCCATCCCCGCCGAACACCTGCTTAAAAACGAGCCGATCCAGCACGAGCGCCTGCCCTTCCGAGTGGTCTCCCGCAGCTACTACCCGAATGCAACGATTCAGATGCGCGAACAATTGGGCAACGTCAGCACGCCCCCGCCGGCCACCCGCGACATCGGGGCCAAGCTGGTGGTTATGCCGATGGCGATGACCTATAAGCAGAACGAGCGCAACCTGCCCACGGCGGTCGTTGAGTTGATCGGCCCGGGCAACGCCTCGCTGGGCACCTGGGTGGTTTCGAGCATGCTGGCACAGCCGCAGGTCTTTGACTACGCCGGCCGGACCTTCCGCATGGCGCTGCGCCCCACCCGCGCCTACAAGCCCTACTCGCTCACCCTGCTGAAATTTTCCCATGACCGCTACATGGGCACCGAGATCCCCAAGAACTTCGCCAGCAAAGTGCGCCTGCACTCTGCCGACGGCAGCACCGACCGCGAGACGCTCATCTACATGAACAACCCGCTGCGCTACGACGGCCTGACCTTTTATCAGGCGGGGTTTGATAACAACGACACCACCACGATCCTCCAAGTGGTGCGCAACCCCAGCTGGCTGCTCCCCTACATTGCCTGCATCCTGATGGGCCTGGGCCTAAGCGTCCAATTCAGCATCCACCTCTTCGCCTTCGCCAACAAGCGCCGCAAAACCGCCTGAGGAAAGAACGGCATTTTTAACGCAAAGATCGCAAAGGACGCAAAGGCCATGCACCCGAACTACCAGAAAGCCCAAGCACTCAGCTCCGAAATAATCGGTGCGGCTATTGAGGTTCACAGGCATAAAGGTCCCGGCCTGATCGAGAGCATTTATGAAAAATGCCTCATGCGTGAACTCCAACTGCGCGGGATCACTGCAGTCAGCCAATTGGTCGTTCCGATTGAATACAAAGGCTTCATTTTTGAAGAACCCCTACGTCTGGATGTTTACGCCGAAGGCTGTGTCATCGTCGAAAACAAAGTCGTGGAAAAAATCCTGCCCGTCCACCGTGCCCAACTCCTAAGCTACATGCGACTTCTCAACGCGCCCATTGGACTCATCTTCAACTTCCATGAAGCCACCATTAAAAACGGTATGGCGCGGATCATACTAAAGGGTGCCGACCAACCCTAAGGCCTCTCTACTTTGCGTCCTTTGCGATCTTTGCGTTAAAAAATCAGTTTCTCTCCACCCGTCCCGATGTCCTTCAAACGCCTCATTCCTGCTCTCGTTCTCCTGCTCGGTGCGCTTTACCTCGCCAGCCCGCTACTGCGGCCGACCAAATCAGACTTCAACCTCGACGGCTTTGGCCGCATTCCCGTTGTCGCCAATGGCCGCACCAAGCCGCTCGACAGCGTCGCGCGCAACACCCTGCTGCTCCTCCAAGGCCGCCAGCGGGTCGTCACCCCCGACGGCACCAGCCTCACGCCCTCGGCCTGGTTGCTCGACGTGTTTTTCCGCCCGGATCGTGCCGACACCTACCAGCACTTTGAAATCGTCAACCCCGGCCTGCTCGATGTCTTCGGCCTCAAGATCGAAGACGGTGACGGCAAGAAGCGTTTTTCCTACCGCCAGCTAACACCCAAACTCGAAGAGCTCGATCGCCAAGCCGGACTGGCCGAGGGCGTCGAGTCAGCGGTGCGCACCCCGTACCAGCGCGCGGTGGTCAACCTGCGCAACCACGTCATCTTTTACCAGCAGCTCAAACACAGCGTGGTCATGCCCGACGGCTCGGATTTCCTCGCTGAACTGCTGCGCCTGCAAGACAACCTTGAGGCGGGAATCGAGGCGGTGCGGAGTCGTGAAACCGGCAAGTCGACCAACCCCGAACTGGCCAGTTTCGTTATGCAAATGGGATCCAAATTCCTGCGCATGGACCAAATCGGCAGCCTGCTAGTGGTGCCGCCCGCAGCGGGTGCCGCCGACACGCACTGGTCGAAGGCCGGCCAAGCGCTCCTCGGCACGTTCAAAAACACTTCAGTTAACGTCCACGCGCTGACCTTCGCCGGGCTGCAGCGCACGTGGACCCAACAGAACGCCGAGCAGTTTAACACCCTGCTCGCCAAGCAGCGCGCCGAGGCCGAAAGCTCGTACGCGGATGTTTTAAAAAAGACCGACGCCGAGGTGCGCTTTAACCAAGCCGAGCCGTTTTACACCAGCATGACGCTCTACGTGCTGGCCTTCTTGCTGGCGGTCTTCTCGTGGCTGAAGTGGCCCGATGCCCTGCAGCGCAGCGCGTATTACTTGGTGTTGCTGGCTTGGGTGGCTACGACCACGGGCATCCTTTTGCGCATGTGGATCGAGGGCCGTCCGCCCGTGACCAACCTGTATTCTTCGGCGCTGTTCGTGGGTTGGGGCAGCGTAGGGCTTTGCCTGATTTTGGAGAAAATCTTCCGCAACGGCATCGGTTCGGTGGCGGCGGCGCTCACCGGGTTTTGCACCCTGGTAATCGCCCATCACCTCTCGCTCACTGGCGACACACTGGAAATGATGCGCGCGGTGCTCGATTCCAACTTCTGGTTGGCCACGCACGTCGTGGTGATCACCATCGGCTACTCGGCCACTTATCTGGCCGGGTTCCTGGCGATCATTTACGTGGGGCGCGGTGTGTTCACCCGCTCGCTTGATCAGGCCACGGCCGATTCGCTGAACCGGATGGTCTACGGCATCACCTGTTTTGCCACCCTGTTCAGCCTGGTGGGAACGATCCTGGGCGGAATCTGGGCTGACCAGTCTTGGGGGCGCTTCTGGGGCTGGGATCCGAAGGAAAACGGCGCGCTGATCATCGTGATTTGGAACGCCATCATCCTGCACGCGCGCTGGGGCGGTCTGGCTCGTACCCGCGGGATCATGGCCCTGGCGATTTTTGGCAACATCGTCACCAGTTGGAGCTGGTTTGGCACGAACATGCTCGGCGTCGGCCTGCACAGTTACGGCTTCATGGATCAGGCCTTCGTTGCCCTGGTGGTGTTTGTCGCCTCCCAGCTCATCTTGATTAGCATGGCGTACATCCCAAAAGCCCAATGGCGCAGCGCCGCGTTGCTGCGCTAGAGCCCAGCCCTCTGATACGATAGAAAAAAATCACTTCAATTCATGGTCCGCCTGATCGCCCTTGTCGTCATTCCAGAAAGCTTGATGCCGACAAGGGCTATGACTCCGCTGGTAACCGGCGCGAACCGGGAAAACATGGGAGTGTGCCTCGGATAATCCGAAGCGGCATCGAGAGCTCAGAGCGTCTTGGCCGAAATCGATGGGTGATTGAGCGGACGATCAGTTGGGTTATTCGCTTTCGCCGTCTTCGAGTTCGCTATGAACGTCGTGCCGATAGCTACCCACCCATCCTGTTGCTCGCCGCAGCTACTCTCACCGGGAGTTTCCGGCGATAGCAGCGCAGTATTTTAAGGAGCTCTTAGGCTTTGCCGCCGAAGCTGACGTAATCGTCCAGATCGAGCAGCTCGAAGAAGGTCTTGATGTCCTCACGACCCGGGGCGGTTTCCGTGATGCGACCAGCCATCCACATGTGCATATCCGCCGAACCAGGCCCATTCTGCTCAAGCCAAGCCGACCAGGCGACGACTTCGACCGGGGATTTACGGGCTTTTTCATTAACCCAGGCGAGCATCTGGGAGTCGGTAAGTCCGCTCTTGATGGCGGCCAGCATGGCCTCGTGGTCAATGCCGGTGAAATCGAAGAAGCGCCGGTCGAGCGAACAGTTGTAGTGATATTCGCCGCCAGTGCCGGCGAGCACTGCGCGGGCCTTGTCGAGCAGGCGTGGCAAGTGGGCGTAGCCGCCAAGGCGGACGCGGGCACTACGCGGGGCATGTTGAGTGAGATTGGGAGCGAAGGCGTTGATCATAAGAATTGGCCCCGCACGCAAACAGGCCTCCACCAAAACGCAAACTTCCCGCAACGGACGCCGGAAAACGCCGGACGTACGCAGACTTTGGTTACACTCAGGCGCTGGCATCAAGACGGCTCGCCGCTTGATTGCGCCAGCGGTCCAGCACGCGCCGGTAAATATCGTCGGGCGCAAGCCCGTAGGCAGCCCGCAAGATTTCCTGGTTTGTGCCGTGCTCGACAAAGCTGTCCGGCCAGCCGATGCGTTCGACCGCCGCAGGACAGTCGGCGTCTTGCAGCGCCTCCAGAACCGCGCTGCCAAAGCCACCCGCCAGGACGTGATCCTCCATCGTAACGATCAGTGGAATACAGGCCGCGTGGCTGAGCAGGAGCGTGCGGTCCAGGGGTTTGACGAAGCGGGCGTTGACCACGCCCACCGAGAGCCCCTCGGCTGCTTCTATCCGGGCAGCAAGTTTTAGCGCATCGTGCACCATACTGCCCAACGCCCAAATCATGATATTGGAACCGGGCTTTAATAACTCGGCTTGGCCCACCGGAAGCAGGGCGGGCTGAGTTTTGATTTTAACCCCGATACTGGCCCCGCGCGGGTAGCGGATGAAGCCGGGCCCGGGCAGGTGTAAACTGGTGTGCAACATGTCCACGAGCTCGTCCTCGTCCTTGGGCTGCATGATCGTGGCGTTGGGCACGGGGCGCAGGTAGGCGAGGTCGAAAAGGCCGTGATGGGTCGGGCCGTCGTTGGGCGAAAGGCCGGCGCGGTCCATACAAAAGGTCACGGGCAGGTTTTGTAGCGCGACGTCGTGGATAATCTGGTCGTAACCGCGCTGCATAAACGTGGAGTAAATCGCCACCACCGGTTTGATGCCCTTGGTCGCCAGACCGGCGGCGAACAACACCGCGTGTTCCTCGGCGATGCCGACGTCAAAAAACTGCTTCGGGCACGCCGTGGCGAGGTGCGACAACCCGGTGCCGCTCGGCATGGCACCGGTGATGCCGACGATCAGCGGATCGGCCTGGGCGAAACGCACCAGGGCCTTGCCCATGACATCCTGATAATTGGGAGCGGGCGGCGTGGCGGGGGCAACCGAGGGTTTGAGGCTCTCCCCGGTCAGCGGATCGTAGGGGCTGGCGCCATGGAATTTCTCCGGATGGGCGATGGCGGCGTCGAGGCCTTTGCCCTTCTTAGTGAGCACGTGCAGGATCACCGGCGTGTCGCTCTGTTTGGCGAACTCCAGGTTTTTGACCAACTCGTCGATGTTGTGGCCGTCGATCGGCCCTAGGTAACGCAGGCCGAATTTTTCAAACAGCGAAGACTCGACGATGAAGTCCTTAGTCTCGCGCTTCCACTTTACCCACATGCGGTGCATGTCCACGCCGCCGGGCAGGCCGGTGAAAAACTTCTCCAAATCGTGATGAACCTTGTTGTAGGTCGGGTGGGTGGAGAGGCGGTTAAGGTACTTGGAAAGCGCACCGACATTCTTGGCGATCGACCACTCGTTGTCGTTGAGGATAACGACCAGGCGCTTGGTCGAGCTCACCACGTTGTTGAGCGCCTCCATGGTGATTCCGCAGGTAAACGCCGCGTCACCGCACAATGCGACCACATGCTCACTGGAGCCGCGCAAATCGCGCGCAGTGGCCATGCCCAACGCTGCGGAGAGCGCGGTGCCGGCATGGCCCGCACCGAAAGAGTCATGTGGACTCTCGGCGCGGTAAAGAAACCCACTGGCGCCACCCGTCGTGCGCAAATTTTTAAAAAAATCACCGCCGCGTCCGGTGAGCAGTTTGTGGACATAGCCCTGGTGGGAGACGTCGAAAACAAATTGGTCGTCAGGCGTGGTGAATACCCGGTGCAACGCGATGCTCAGCTCGACGACGCCCAGATTAGGGCCGACATGGCCGCCCCTGTTGGAGGTGACCGCGATGATCTCACTGCGCAGTTCAGCGGCGAGCTGGGCGAGCTGCTCGGGCGCAAGGGCCTTGACGTCGGCGGGACCGCGAATGCCGTCCAGCAGACGGGGCGAATGAGGTGCCAGGGCCGAAACGGCAGGAAGCGTGTTCATCAACGAAAAAACGGGAGGGGCAATGAAGCCGGTGGGAGGCGATTGGTTCGGCAAGGCAGGCTCAGCTTTCGCGTTTGGTCTCGAAGGGCAGCAGGGAAGCGGCTCCATCCTTGGCTTTTTTAAGCTGGTCGATCTTCAGCTCAGCCTCCTTGAGGCGAGCCTCGCAGGTTTTCAGCAAGCCGTTGCCCTCTTCAAACTTAGCCAGGAGTTCAGCCAGTGGCACGTCGCCTGATTCCATGGATTCAACAATGGTTTCAAGACGGGCGAGGGCGACCTCGAAGGACGGGACGGACTTGGTTTTGGCTTCCACAAAGGGCCAACGTTGGGAACGCGGTCGGGGTTTTCAACCAAACTTTAGCGAACCTGACGACGAGTTCCGACGACCGACTGAACGGCGAATGGGAATGGCCAAATTTGGATGAAGGAAGCCCCCCTTTAATCGGCGGTGCTATTGCTGCGCTGGGGGCTTGGCGCCCCACTCTGCCAGAAGATTTTGGGCAACCCGGTAATCCGGCATTTTGGCGACCAACTCGCGCAGCACCAGCAACGCTTCGTCCTTGAGTCCACTGGTGTGCAATTCGCGGGCGACCTCAATGACCTGCGCCCCCCGCAGGCGATCACCCGTCAAGTAACGGCGCACCACCGAGCGCAGCGCAAGCGAGTCCCCTGCGCGGCCGTTGAGGCGCACTTCGGCCAGCGAAAGATCCTCTTCCCTTGAGCTCAACCAGGCCGGCTTTGCCCGGCGCAAATCACGAATCGACTGCAACGCACCGGCGAAGTCTTTTTCCTGGGATAACACGTCCAGGCGCTTGAAGAAGTCCGCCTCGCCCAGTACCTCCCGCACTGCGGTTGCCGCCGTCGTCGAAGGAATGCCCGCAGCGGCTTTCAGCGGGGGCAATTTTGGCGGACTCGGTGGGCGTGCCACCGCCGCAGCCAGGGCGGTATCCAACTCCCTGCGGCGCGACGCGGTGGCGAGCGTGGTCTCACGCTCCTTGGTGACGACATCGGAGGCGATGCGTGTATCCAATTCCTTGCGCATCGACTCCAAAACCGTGTTTTTGGGGTAAACTCCTTGGGCAAAGGTGATGAGCTCCCGCGCCGTGGTCAGCCTTCCAGCTCGCTGCAGATTACCGACCAGGCTTTTGTATAAACTAAGCGGGAACTGCCGCCCCCGCACCAAACTCACCAGGTTCGATTGCGTACCCTCGGAGGGATCGAGCGCGGCTTGGATTTGCGCGTTCATCAGTTCATACCACGCATTCGAGGCCGGGTCTTTTTTGGACGTTGCAGCCAGTTCACTGAGCACTCCCGAAGCGTCCCGCCAATCCCCCCGGGAAATCAGCGACTGCACCAACGAGCGCCGCAGCGCAGTCAGCTCAAAGCCCTGTTGGCGCGCAAAGACGATCACCTGCTCGATCAAATCCCGCTCGGCAATTTCAGCCAAGGGCGCGGCCAGCATCTGCAAGTATTGGGCGGTACTTCCAAACCGCAGAAAGAACGAATCGAGAACCCGCCGTGCTTCGTCGTGTTGGCCGGCCAAGACGCGTTGCACGATGCCATAAACATACGGACGAGGATCGGTTGGAGCTAATTGGCGCAGGGTTTCCAACGCCTGCCCCATCGCGGCCAAATCCCCGGCCTCCCGTGACGCCCGCACTTGCAACCGCAGAATTTGCGCGTCGGGATTGGGCCCAACTCGCTCGGCCCAATCGCGCAGAAAACTCACCGCCTCGCCCGGTTTATGGGCGGACAACAGCGCCAACACACGGAGTTCGCTGATCGCCGGATTGCGGCTCTCACCTTCAGCCTCCGCCAAGGCGAGGGCCTCGGCAGGGCGCTCGGCGGCGATGAGCGCACGGAGCTTTTCTTGAATTAACCACCGGCGATCTCCGGCCAGCGCCGGATTATTGGAAAGCTTTGCGAGCGCCTGATCGCAGGTGCGCAACCACCACTCAAAATCCTCGGATTGTGCCGCGACCTTGATCATCGCCTCAACGTAATCGCGGCCAGGATAAACCGCCTGCAATCCTCCGTCGTACACCGCCATCGCCTGCTTGCTCGCCTTCATGGCCAAGTAGAGTTCGGCGAGCACCAAACGCCCCTTGATTTCATCTGGGTTACGGGCAATGCCGACTCGCAACTTGGCCACACCCGCACCCCAGCGCTTGGACTTTATATCGTCCAGCCCTTCCGCGATCTGGGCCTGTCCACGGAGTTTCCCAATCCCACTCCAGCGCGTCGGCAAAATCAGATCCGTGTACGTGACGTAGTTATACGGACGCCGTTCCAACAAAACCCACAACGCGAGCGCCCCGGAGAAATACCCCAACACCAACAGGACCGATAACCAGGCCACGACGCCACGCAGGCTGATTACCCAGCCGATCCTGCGGCCGCCGGGACTGCGCGCATAACCGCCAAAAAGCCCGAATCGCCAATCGGCCGCTACCATCGATCCGTTCCAGCACAGTTTGATCTTGGGTAACTTCATAACGGCTCGACTTCAGCTTCAGCCGCCAATCGTGCTTTTCGCGCCGCGCACCGACTCGGCGATGTTTTCCTGATGGGTTTCAAGGTCGCCCTTGTTGGCGCTGAACTTCATCGAAACGGTCTTGGAGACGCCGCGTTCCTCCATCGTCACGCCGTAAATCGCCTGCGCGGCCGAGACCGTGCGCTTGTTGTGCGTGATGATGATGAACTGGGAATTATCCACGAACTTGCCCAGCAGGTTGGTGAAACGCCCGATGTTCGATTCGTCGAGCGGAGCGTCCAATTCGTCGAGCAAGCAGAACGGCGAAGGTTTCACCATGTAGAGCGCGAAGAGCAGCGCCACCGCCGTCAGGGTTTTTTGGCCACCGGAAAGCAGCGTGATGCCCTTTAACTTGGTGCCGGGCGGTTGAGCGGTGATCTCGATGCCGCTCTCCAGAATATCGTCGGTCATAACCAACTCCAAGTTTGCGATACCGCCGCCAAAGAGCGTCTGGAAGGTGTAAACGAAGTTCTTCTTGATCTGGTCAAAGGTGATCTGGAACTGCGTCATCGAGGTCTGATTGATCTCGTCGATCGTCTTAATCAAATCGGCCTTGGCGTTGTTCAAGTCGTCGCTTTGCCCCTTCAAGAAGTCGTAGCGCTGCTTGAGCTCCGCGTATTCCTCGATGGCACCGGTGTTCACCGCACCCATGCTCGCCAGCCGCTGACGCAGGGCGTCCACCTCGACTTTGATCGAACTCCAGTCGGCGGATTTCTCCAACGCGACGAGATCATCCTCGGTGGGATCGGGCTTGGGCCCCTTCTTCTTGCGACGTTTAACCGGCGCAGCCTCGGCGGAAGCGGGTGCGGAGTCGGAGGACGGTTGATCGGAAGGCGTGGCAGAAACTTCGCCTTCCGGCCCAGATGGTACCGATTGAATACTCAAGGCTTTGGACTCCAAGCTCACAGCTCTTAGCTCAGAGCTCTTTGCAGCCGGCTCGGCATCCTCATCCTCGTCGTCGTCGAGATCGAGCATCTTGAGGTCGGGGGGATCATCTTCGGAGCGCCACAAAATCGCCCGCCAGTCGTACTGGCCGACGCGGATCTGGAACTCGCGTTGCACGTCCTCCTCAAGGAACTGGGCGCGCGACTTGTTCTGGGCCAGCGCCACTTCGCAACGGCTGAAATCGGCCTGCGCCTTCTCCGCGTCCGTGCGGATGCCGTCCTGCGAGTTTTCCACCCCACCGATTTCGCGCTCAACATCCCCGAGTTCGATGCGGATATGCTCCACCTGCTGCTGGGCAACCACGAGGGTTTCGGCGATCTGCGCGGCGCGCGACTTCTGGTTGCCGCTTTCCACTTCCAGCGAGGCAATCTGGTCGGTCCACACCTCCACCTCTTGCTGGCGCTGCACAAGAATCGCCGAGAGCTGGTTGCGGCGGCGTTCCATGTCGGCGATACCGCGGTCGAGCACTTCGACCTTCTGGCGGCAATCAGCCAGATCAAGCCGGGCCTGACCGAGGTTTTCACGCTTCATGTCACGATCGGCACGCAACTCGGTGAGGCGCGTCTCCATTTCGTTGATGCGGGCGCGACCGGCCTCAACTGCGGCGTTGGCATCAGTGAGCGCGGTGCGGGCGCGCTCGAAGCGGGTCTGGGTCTCGTTGCGCTGGGCTTCGAGTCCCTGCAGCTCCGATTCCATGCGGTTGGCCTTGGTGCCGAGCTCGTCGAGTGAACGCTGGGCGTTGCGCTCCTCGGACTGCACGGTGGCAACGTTCTGCGAGGCCTCGAGCACCTCGGCGCGTTTTTCTTCGAGCGTGGACTCGGCTTCAGCCAGACGCGTGCTGAGACTTTCGATGACCGCCTTTTGACTATCGTGGGCGAGTTGGTCGTCGGCGAGTAGCCGCGCGGTCTCCCGCATATCGATCTCGCGCTGGACGATGCTGTTGTTGGATTTTTTGGCGAACCCGCCAAAAATAAGTCCGCGCCGGTCGACCACTTCGCCCTTGGCGGTGGCCACAGCGAGGAATTGGAAGGTCGGATTATCGCGCCAGAAATCGAGGAATGCGTGAAGGTTTTCCGCCACATAACAGGCGCCAAGAAGCGCGGTCGCAGGATGCGCCGGGTCGTAGTTAACCAGTGCGGCGGTGGCCGGAGTGAGCCCCGGCGGCAGCGCGGTGACATTGGAAATCTCGGACTTGAGCGTGGAAATTTGCAGGACGGCGGCGCCGATCTGCTCGACCTCAAGCTGGGCGAGGATTTTCTGGGCAGTGCCGACATCGGCCACGTTAATCGCCTCAACGGCGGACCCGAGCAGCGCTTCCACCGCCTTGGCATGAACGGGCTGGATTTCCAAGCCGTGGGTGATCGGGGTCGCCTTGGATTCGCCCAAGGCAGGCGCGAGGCGGCCTTGGAGAATCGCTTTCGCGCCCTCGCCGAAGCCCTCGAACTTTTCCGCCAACTGTTTGAGCAGGTTCAAGCGCGCGGTACGCTGGGCGAGTTGGCGGTCGATATCCTGGAGTTTCTTCTGCCCGTCGCGGAATTCGCGAGTGAGATCACCTATTTGGATCTGCACGTCCTGCGCCTCTTGGTGGGCGCGGGCTTTGGCGACCGTGGCCTCCTCCACGCGAGCACTGAGCTCGGAGAGTTGTTGCGCGGCAGATGACTGCTGCTGGCGCAGACTTTCCAGTTCGTTGGCGACGGATTCGTGCCGGTGCGCGGAGGTTTTTTGGTCTACCTCGTAGCTGGAACAATCGGTACGCAAGCGGGCCACATTGCTCTCAAACTGGAGGATCTGGAACTTGGTTTGCTGCAACTCCTGCTCGAGCTTGGTGGCTTCAGCCTCGACCACCGCGAGCTCGCGGTTGCGGTCTTGGAAAACGGCGTCGGAGCCGCCGAGCAAGGCCAACTGCATCTGTTTATCCTGCGCACCGGTGTCGACCTGCGACGACAGTTCGTGGAGTTGCATATCGAGCTCGCCCAAGTTGGCGCGCGAAGCCTCCAAGCGATCGGAAAGCCCGGAGCGTTTGATCATGGAAAGGTTAGCGGCATTCTCAGCCTGTTCCTTTTCCGAGCGTAGATCGAAGACCGCCTGCTGGGCCTCCTGCACGCGCTGGTTGAGCTGGGTACGACGGGCCTTCTGCCCCTCGAGGGCGGACTGCTGCTGGTGCAGGTGGGTGCGACGAGTCTCGGCGGCGGCGCGCAACTGAATGACCTGCTCCTCCAAATGCGCCAAGGTCGTGCTGACCTGAGCGTAGTTGCAACCGTGATGAGCCAGCGCGAGGTGACGCAGGCGCCAGATGAGTTTTTTATAGCGCAGGGCCTTGGTCGCCTGACGCCGCAGCGAGCCGATCTGGCGGGCGATTTCCGTCACCACGTCGGCCACGCGGACGAGATTGGCGTCGGTGAGCGTGAGCTTGGACAGGGCCTCCTTGCGCTGAGATTTGTACTTGGTGATACCAGCGGCCTCTTCGAACACGGCGCGTCGCTCCTCGGGTTTGGAGGACAAAATCTGGTCGATCTGACCCTGGGCCATGATCGAATAGGACGTGCGGCCGATGCCGGTATCCATGAACAGCTTTTGGATGTCCTTAAGGCGGCACGGCTGACCGTTGAAAAAGTACTCGCCCTGGCCGTCGCGGTGGACGCGGCGCATGATTTCGATCTCGTGAAACTCGCTGCCGAGCTGTTTTTCGCAATCGGTGAGCAGCAGCGAAACCTCGCACATTTGGGCGGGTTTACGGGTGTCGGCACCCTCGAAAATGACATCCTGCATTTTGCCGCCGCGCAGGGCCTTGGCGGACTGCTCACCCAGCACCCAACGGATGGCGTCGGCCACGTTGGATTTACCGCAACCGTTGGGCCCGACGATAGCGGTGACGCCGGGTTCGAAACGCAGAGTCGAGGGGTCGGCAAAGGACTTGAAACCGTGGAGCTTGAGGGCCTTGAGATACATGAAAAGAGACGGGCATTGAGACGCCGCCCCCGCCTGCGGCAAACGCAAATTTCGGGACCTTATTCACAACCCGCGCCGAAGTCCGCCCTGAACCGGATACGTCCCCGTAAGGAACTCTAAATGTAGCGTTGCCGACGGCCTCCGCGCCCTGCAAGTTGCGCCTTTATGACCGTTGAGACCAACGCCACGCCCGCTCCCGCCACCCCCAGTGACTTCATCCGCGACATCGTCGCCGCCGATCTCGCCGCAGGTCGTCACCAGAAGATCGTTACGCGTTTCCCCCCCGAGCCCAACGGCTACCTGCACATCGGCCACGCCAAGTCGATCTGCCTGAACTTCGGCATCGCCCGCGAAAACAACGGCACCTGCAACCTGCGCTTCGACGACACCAACCCCGCCAAGGAGGAGCTCGAGTACGTCGATTCCATCACCACGGACGTCAACTGGCTGATCGCCGGCTGGGCCGAACACTGCCTCGGCGTCAAAGCCAAGGGCGCCCACCCCGCCGCCCAGACCGTCAACGGCCGCCCCGACCACTACCTGGCTCCTGTCTCGCTCCCAGCTCCCAGCTCCCAGCTCCCAGCTTCCGCCGTCGAGCCGTTCTTCGCCAGCGACTACTTTGAACAACTCTACGCCTACGCGCTCACCCTCATCGAAAAGGGTAAAGCCTACGTCTGCGACCTCAGCGCCGAGGACACCGAGGCCTATCGCGGCTCCCCGGAAAAGCCCGGCCAGGACAGCCCTTTCCGCAACCGCTCGGTGGCGGAAAACCTCGACCTGTTCCAGCGCATGCGCGCCGGCGAGTTCCCCAACGGCGCCCGCTCGCTGCGCGCCAAGATCGACATGACCGCGCCCAACATGTGGCTGCGCGATCCCCTGCTCTACCGCATCCGCCACGTTGCCCACCACCACGCCGGCGACAAGTGGTGCATTTATCCGCTCTACGACTACGCCCACTGCCTGAGCGATTACCTCGAAGGAATCACCCACAGCATCTGCACCCTCGAATTCGTCGACCACCGCCCGCTCTACGACTGGGTTCTGGAGAGCCTCGATCTCCCCCGCGCCCTGCCCCACCAGTACGAGTTTTCCAAACTCATCCCCGGCTACATGATCGTGTCAAAGCGCAAGCTGCTCCACCTCGTGACCGGTAACGTGGTCACCGGCTGGGACGACCCGCGCATGCCGACGATTTCCGGCCTGCGCCGCCGCGGCATCCCCGCCTCCGCCCTACGCAAGTTCGTGATCGGCGCCGGCGTCACCAAGTTCGACGCCCTCACCGACATCGCCGTGATGGAGCACGTGGTCCGCGAGGAGCTGAACGGCCTGGCGGTCCGCCGCCTCGGCGTGCTCCGCCCGATCAAGATCGTCCTGACCAACCTCGCCGAAGGTGAAGTCATCGAGTGCGACGCCACCAACAACCCCCAGGACGAAACCCCGACCACGCGCAAGGTCGCCCTGACCCGCGAGGTGTTCATCGAGAGTGATGACTTCGCCGAGGTGCCCCCGCCCAAATATTTCCGCCTCAAGCCAGGCGGCGAGGTTCGCCTCAAATACGCCTGCATCATCAAGCTCGACGAAATCGTCAAAGACGCCGCCGGAGCCATCACCGAGCTGCGCTGCACCGCCGACCTGACCACCCGCGCCGGCGGCCCCAACTCGGACAAAAAGGTCAAAGGCACGATTCACTGGGTAAGCGCCAGCCACAGCATCGCCGCAGAAGTGCGCGTCTATGACCGGTTGTTCACCGTGCCCGAGCCAGGCGCGGAGGAAGACTTCATGAAAGTGGTCAACCCGCAGTCATTGGAAGTGATCACCGCCCGTTTGGAATCCTCGCTGGCAACGGCGACGCCCGACGACCGCTTCCAGTTTGAACGCGTGGGCTACTTCGCGTTGGACAGCAAGGACAACGCCCCCGGCAAGCTGGTGTTTAACCGCACAATCTCGCTCAAGGACGCCTGGACCAAGAAGTGATCACAGCCCCCTAGGATTTCTCCCGATACAGCACGTCGACCACGTTTCGGATTTGCTGCTCGTCGGTCAGCCCGTCCAGCAGCGCATCGGGGATCTGTCCGCAGCGGCGAAAATGGGCCGCCAGTTCCGCGTAGAGTTTCAGGCGCGGGGCGGGCTCGATCTGTTCTCTGCGCGCCAACGCCTGCCATGCCGCCCGGGCCGCCTCGGGTGAGGCCTCGCGTCGCAAGCGGGCCACCAGCCCAGCCTGTCCACGCAATGAATTATAGCGCTGCTCGCCCATCACTGCGGCATCCGGGGCGGGCTCCAGCGCTTCATGCACCACGATCGTGCCCGCCGCGAGATCACCCAAGCGCTGCCCGCGCACGCTCACCAGCGAGGCAATTCCGCCCACCGCATAGGCAAAGGGTAGACAATCAACAAAACGCATCAGGTTTCTCACCACACACTGCGCAAACGTGAGCCGCAGCCCTTGCGCATCCACCACTCTCAAGCGCATCACCCGCTTGCCCAGGGTCTGTCCGCGCCAAAAATAGTCCATGACCACGTCGTAAGAGCGCGATAACACGAAATACATCACGATCATCACCCCTTGGCTCGCGTCATGGCTGATCAACTTCAGCGGCGCGAGGATCAGTGCGAGCAGACTCCATGCGCTTGAGATCAGTGCCCAGTCGATCATCAAGGCCCCAAGACGCAGCACCGGACTGGCAATGCGAAACGCAAATGAAACGCCCTCCGGCGTCGTCACCCGCAACCGTCTCCCGCTTGTTCTCATAACCGCTCCTCCTTGCTGTCTGTTTTAATGGCCGGCGGGTTTGCTTGGGTTGCCGCACCCGAGCGCGTTAGCCACCAGATCAAGGCCACCAGTTGAGCCGCCCCGAAAGCGATCTTGGCCGCATAGGGCAGCGCAGGCTCATGGTGCTGGGATAAAAACGACTCGATAATCCCCGCCCACACCAGCAGCAGCGCGGTTCCGCCGCAAAGCGTCGCCACATCCGGCACCACCGCGCGCAACCGCGCCCCGAGCGGCTTGCGTTCCCGCCGCCCGATCAGGGCGCCCGCGATCACGAAGCCCGCCTGCCCGCCGATCAACATCGCCGGTATCTCCACCGAGCCATGCGGGAGCAGCCAGCCGGCCAAAAACACCGATTGGCCCGCATTCACGTAATCGAACACGACCGCACCGAGGATTACGCCGTTGTAAAACATCAGCACCACCGTTCCCACGCCCGCGCTCAACCCCAGTGCCATCGCACTGAGCGTCACCTGCGTGTTATGCACCATGAGCTGTCCGGCAAAGGTCGCCCGCGCGCTCTTCGCTTCAGCCCCATTCTCGCGCTTCTCCTCATCCTCGACTCGCTTCGCAGGATCCCCGTGGAGATGCGAAAACGGCATGATGACCTCCTTCGCCTCCGCATCAAAAGCCAGCGCCAGCCCGCCAAAAACCGAACCCGCCACCATTAACGCCAGCGCAAACCAAAACGCTGCCGCCCGGCGTCTCACGGCCTGCGGAAACCCCCTCGCCAGCCATGTCCAGGGCTGAACCCGTACCCCACGTGAACGTTGCCCGTGGATCTCCGCATATCCGCTCGCCACCAATCCCTCGAGATATCCCCGCACGCCCGGGTCGGCCGCATACGTGCGCAGGCGCGCTAGATCCGCGCAGGCGCGTTGATAAAGACCGTCCAGTTCGCGCGCCTCGTCCACCGGTAGCACCCGCCAAGGGTCCTCCGCCAACTGGCGAAGCATGCCATCCAGTCGCTCCCACCTGGGCCGTTCCGCCTGGATAAATCGCTCAAGATTAATGATCACAGCGCCTGCCTTTGTTTCACTTTCAAATATTGGGTCAGCAACTCCGCCGCAAACGACTCGTTGCGCAACAACTGCACCGCCACGCCGGTCGGCTTCAGCCGTTGCGCCAGCGCGCGCGCCTCCGTCCAGCGCAGGTGCCCGGCGAGCCGGCGATAGACCTCGTCGGCCGAGCCCGCCTCCGCCCCGGTGAATAACGGCGCCACCTCCCGTGGACATAATTGGTTAACATGCACGAGGTGCTGCCGCGCCAGCAGGGGCAGGTGTTTTGAAAAGTCCTCCGCCACCACCGGATCGCTCAGATCAGTCAGGATAAACACCAGCGCGCGCCGCCGCAGCCGCTGCCGCAGTGATCGCACCACCTCCGCCGCATCGGGACTCGCCTGCCCCGGTTGCAGCGCATGCACCGCGTCCCTGCACGCCCCATAGTGGCGCGTGCCGCCGCCCGACGGCAGGAACACCCGCACGCGGTCATCATAGACCACCAGACCGAACCGGTCGCCTTGCCGTTGCGCCGCCAACAACAAAACCAGCGCCGCCGTGATGCTCCGCTCCAGCGCCGTCACCTCTTTGCCCTCATGCACCACCGTGCGGGCGCTCAGCCGCGAGGCGTCGATCACGACATGAATTTCCTGGGTTCGCTCGACCTGAAAAACCTTGGTGATCGGCTTCCCCCGTTTGGCCGTCGCCTTCCAATCGATCTCATCGAACCCGTCGCCCGGCATGTACTCGCGCAATTTCTCGAAATCCCGCCCGCGTCCCACCTGCCTGCGCGCACGCATGCCCCACGGTCCGCGATCAAGGAACAGAACCGACAAGGCACGCCGCTCGGAGAGTAAGTTCGGCATCACCCGCACCTCGGTCGCCAGCGCGGTGCGCCGCCGCAGTTCCCAAAATCCCCACGGACTGGGGCGAGCTAAGCAAACCAACAGGCCGCCGAAGCGTCCCCGCCTTGCCGGGGTGATTCGCCACTGCCCCGTTGCCCTCGCCGCTTCCGGCGGAAACACCACGTCGCGCTCCGCATCCTCAACGGTAAAGACCGACGGCGTTGCCAGCGCGATTCGAATGCCTGTCCGACTCCCCTGGATACCGAAAAAAACCAACGTCAAGGTGCCTGGGCGGTCCTTGGTCAAACGCAGGACCGCAGGGCCTTCCACCTGCTGCCAATCATCCCGCCGCAGACCCATGGCAAGGTCGAGCAACACCACCAGCCCGAGTGCGCCGCTTGCGATCAACCCCAGCGGCGCCAGCTCCGGCAACGGCCCCGTCAGCACAGCGAGTCCCAGCAAGCCGAGAGTCCACGCGAGTAGGCGCGGCGCGGGCACGACATGGAGTTTCCCGGGTGACGGCACGACGACACCCGCAACGGGGCGAATCGTCGCGCCGTCGTGCGTCTCCCGCTGCGCCTGGGGGCCGGATGGGGTCATCGCAAGGTCGTCGGTTCAACGAGGGACCGCCACCTGTTCGAGGATGCGCGCCAGCACTTCCTCAACCGTCACCCCTTCGATTTCAAACTCCGGCCGCAGCACGATGCGGTGCGCCAGCACCGCGATGGCCAGGCCGCGAACGTCATCCGGCGTGGTGAAATCACGTCCGGCGAGCGCCGCCCGTGCGCGCGCGCCAAGCAGCAACGCTTGGGTCGCGCGCGGTCCCGCGCCTGTCAGCACGCTTTCGTGGGTGCGCGTGGCGCGCACCAGATCGACTGCGTAGGCCACCAGTTCCTCCCGTAGCAGCACTTGCTCCAGAGTCGCCCGCAGCCGCTTGAATTCGCCCGCGCCGAGTAACGGCCGCACCGCGCCCCCGAGCAGGCGTTGCTCGGGGCTCTCGCCGGCAAGCACCCGGCGGGCGAGCTCCAGTTCGTCGTCACGCCCGGGCGTATCCATGCGGATCTTGACCATGAACCGGTCCTTCTGCGCCTCGGGCAACGGATAGGTCCCCTCGGAGTCGGCCGGGTTTTGCGTCGCAAACACGGTGAACGACTCGTCGAGCGCGTGCGTTTCACGGTCGATGGTCACCACGCGCTCCTGCATCGCCTGCAGCAAGGCTGCCTGCGTTTTGGCCGGCGCGCGGTTGATTTCGTCCGCTAGCAGGAAGCTCGTGAACACCGGTCCGCGCACCAGCGTGAACGTGTTGGCCTGAAGGTTAAACACGTTCGTGCCCGTGATGTCCGCGGGCATCAGGTCCGGGGTGAACTGCACGCGGCCCGAAGGCACGCCCAGCACATGGCCGAGCGTGCGCACGAGCAGCGTCTTAGCGACGCCCGGCACGCCCTCGATCAGCGCATGCTGGCGGGTGAGCAGGGTAATCAGCGCAAGCTCCACGACCGCGTCTTGGCCAATGATCACCTTGGCGATTTCGGCACGGGCTTCGTTGAGAGTCTGGGTCGCTGACTGGAGTTCTTCGTTCATGGGATTCGTTTAGGTGAAAGGGTGCGTGTCGTCGTGTTGTAGGCCGCGACCGGGTCGGTCTCGTTTTCGGGTGGTGGCGCCCCGACAAGTCGGCGTTGGTCGCCCGCCGTCGCGCTCGGTCGCCAGGCATCGACGCAAGAGGAGAATAGTTTTTCCGGTGCAACCGCGCGGCGCAGCAGCGCCTCAAGGCCTGCCGTGGGCGCGACGGTTATCCGCACCTCTTCGTCCTCCTCAAGGATCGGTGTCAGCGGCGTCGCGCTGCGCCATATCCACAACCCCGCAAGCACCAGCGCGATCAATGCCGCCCCGCCTAAACCGTAACGCCGCGCCAGCACGGCCACGCCGGACTCAACCTCGATGCCAAGATGGGTTTCAACGAAAACGATCCGCTTCGAGTCTCCGAACAGGGCCGCAAGCACAGGGGTCGCCCGCTCGCGTTGCACCGCCTCGTTGCTGAGCACAAAACTGTCCGCCAACACCGTCACCGAGCCTTTCCCCCGCGCACAGTCCATCATCACCGGCTCCGTGCCCCGCCGGTAAAGCACCCGCCAGCCATCACCGGAACGGGGCATAAAAAACAAATCCGAGCGCCAGCTCGTCAACTTGGCCGGCCACGTGGCGTGCGCCTGCCCGCCTTTGACCGCATCGGCCTCCCCGTTGTGCTGGACGAGCTCGCGGCGGCCCAGACGAAAACCCCAACGACGCTCGTGCTGGGTCGCCAAGTGCGGTGACCGCGCCGGGGGCTCGGCCGACGCTTTGGAGGACTTTTGGCTGGCGTCGGGTTTCGCGGACTTTTCCCCTGTCGTTTTTTCATCGGGAAGCAGCCACGGATCGGCGCGAATTTCCAGCATACGCCGGTTGTCATTCGGCTGCGCCGCTTCCGCATGCCACGCCACGACCACGCGGGCCCCTTCGATCGCCAACCGGTCCAACGCGGTCCAGTCCTCTTCATTGAGCCCCGCCTCGGAGTTTTCCTGAAGACCGACCACGAACACCAGCGACCCTGGGCCTGCCTGCAAGCGTTCGATTGGTCGCATCCACCGCACCACGTCGCGCTCGGGCAACAGCAGGGCCGCATCGTGCAAGGCGCGAAGCCCGAGCGGATCAGCCCGTAAGCTCGAATATTCGGGAAACACGTCTCCACGCGAAATCCGCAGCCGGTAAAGCGCCGCAACCCCAAAAAAGAGACCCAACGTCAGCACGAAGACCACCAGCCAAAGTCCGCCTCGTTTCATCGCTTTTGCCCCTCCTCACGTTCCAATTCAGCCAGCCACGCCCGCACCCGGTCCTCCTCGGCGTATGCACGCCCATACCACACGCATTCAAACGAAAGCCTGCGCGCGCGAAACCCCGTTACCACCTCGGTGCGCCCCGCCGCGCGTCGCGCGAGCTCGTGCTCGTAGTCGAGATTGGTTTTGGCCCGCGCGAGGCTGACCAGCCCTTGCGCCGCCAGATTGGCCAGCGAGCACAGGTAAAGCGCGCGCAGCGCCAGCCGCCACTCACCACGCGCCAACTGGGCCCGCGCCAGCTCCAGCCACTCGTGCGAAGGCAGCCGCGACGCCTCCAGCTTCTCGTCGTTCAAATCGGGCGCTGCTGGCACCGCCGACATCGGCGACAGGAGGCGCCGTGCAACCGTCTTTTTTCTCCAGCTCACCCACAAAATCCAAATCAGCGTCAGCAGGCACAGCCCCAGTAAAACGTAGAGCACGCCGCGCATGATCGCCCCCAGGTCCGGCCCCTGCGCATTGGTTTCCTTGGGCTTGGGCGAGTCCTTGTTTTTTCCACCGAAATCCTTGAGCCAATCGACGAGCTTGGTGATGGCGTCGTAAACATCCTTCACCACCTGCACGACCACCTCAAAACCTTGGCGAATGAAGCCCTTGATCAAACCATCCTCAACTCCCGCGCCATCCGAGTCCTCGACGCCAGGCAGCGGCTGCAGGCTCCAGCGGAAATCACGGCCTTTTAGCGCTTCGTCCAACGCCTTGTCCACTTGAGCAGGCGAGGTCTGCACCGCTTCCTCCGCCCGCAAGCCTCCCGGGGCCAAGCTCATTCCGGTGAACAGGTTCAATCCCATCGCGAGCACTAGCAGCCGCGCCGCCTTCGCGACGCCCGCGTTACCCGCCGGACGGCGCAGCTCCAGACTCAAATCTTCCCCCGTGTGCCGCGCTTCACCGTAAAAGGTCCTTAACACGTGATACGCCTTCACCAGGGGATCCACCGCCAGCCAAGTCAGGATCGTGACCAGAGCCAGCAAGGTGCTGTTCACCACCGACCAACCGCTGAGGCCGAACATATTATCCAGCCCCAAGAGCGCACGCGCCAACCAGGGAACAGCGTAAAAGACGGTCGCGATATTGATCCACACGCACAGCCATACGCCGCTGAAGAGCAGCAACGCGACGTGCGGGGGCCCCGGCCAGCGCAACGCCTCCCGCCACGCCCGCCGCGCCAGACTTTCGTTGCCCGCATCCGGCGAGGCCGCCAGCGCCGTGACATTCTCGAAAAACATCCAGGTCGCCGCCGCAGGAAGCGTCAGCACGCCGGCAATGGGCAACAGCGGCAACGCCCACCCCTGCACCTGCGCCTGCCTGCCCGCCGTGCGCCTCAGACCGCGCCACGACAGCGGAGCCGCAGCCTCCCCAAATCGCACCGCCCGCAGTTTTCGGCAAAACTCCGCCTGCGCGACCTTCAGCCATAAAAAAAGCGCCGCCAGACCCACGGCTCGCCACAAAATCGTCTCCGGTCGCGGCGCAAACCAGCTGGCCGTCGCCCAGAAATGCCCCAGCCCAAGCACCCAGGGAACCGCGCCCGCAAGGTAGATCACCCACGCCGCAGGCGGTGCCGTCCGCAGGAGGTGCACCGCCTCCTCGATCAATTTGGTGGCACTCGGATCCGTGTTTTTTTTAACGGCCTTCATCACTGCCCAAAGGTCTTTTTCCACACCTGGCCGTCATGAAAATCCACCGGAATCGCCGCCAGTAACCGTCCCAGCGCATAGGCCCCGGCCACCAGGCAAACCAACGAGCCGAGCGTCAGGGCCAAGCGACGCCAGAAGCGCCCGTTGAATTTGCTCGGGGCTGCGACCCGTCGCACCCCAGCCACCTGCAAGGTAAAACACGGCCCGCAATACAACCGGTCTTCGTGTTCCGTGACACACTCGCGGCAGAAGCCTCCCGCGCACACCGAGCAACGTCCCACGGCTTCCCGTTCCTCATGCCGCGCACACCGACGTCGCAGCGCGGCAGGAATCCCTGTTGCAACCGCCGGAATGACCGCGCCCCGGGTCATGTCGGTAGCGCCTCATCCGCTACGATTCCGCTCGCAGCGGCTTGAACCGTGGCAGCGGTACGGGCAGCCGCCTCGTCACGTTGCGACTCGTGAATCATCGGCACCAGTCGTGCGAGCAACTTGCGGGCTTGGCGGTGGCGGGCAACGTTCACCCATTCCGACTTCTGCACCGCCGTGACCACGTGAAAGTGGCAATTGCGCGCCAAAAATAAGCCGTAAAGGAGCACCATCACCGCCAATCCCGTGAGAATGGAAAACACCACGGCCGCCGTGTCGCCGAGTAGAATCAGTCCGCCAAAAAGAAGTGCTAAGCCGAGACTCACCCGGGTGACCCAGCGCGCCTGCCGGCTGGGGCGAATGAAAAATCCCTGCACATCGCGCAACCACACGCGTTGATATTGCTCCGTCACCATAGTCGCCTCGATCTGCAACACATGGTCGGAGGCCAGCCAAAGGCTGAAATAGGTGCCCACGCCGCCGCGACGTCGCACGAGTTTTTGGTAAAGTCTGGGTTGGCGGGCCATGTCGTCAGGTTGCTCCGGGTAACCGTCTCATTTTTTCAACCACAGGGCGATGCCCAGCGCCAGCCACGCGCTCATCTGCAACGCCGCGATCAGGATCGCCCAAACCAAGCGCGCGCAGCCCGGGCGCACCAAGCTGCGCGGTTTTCGCCAGCCGTAGATCGCCACGACCATCGCCATGGGGGCCGTTACCAGAGTGACCGGCCAGACCAGTATCGGCAGAATCGCCAGGCTCATCGCCATCGCATCGTAAGCCACCAACTGATCGGCTTTCACCGTCGTTTTTTTGCGGCCGGCCGAAACGCACGGCGGGCACAGCTTACGGCCCTCGTCGCCAGTGACCTCGCACACGGCGCAGACATAGCGTCCGCAGCCGTCGCACACCGCCGCCGCCTGGTTCTGTGCATGAAAAAAACACGTCGCGTCGCCGTCCACGGAGCGCACCACCCGCGCCACCGTTCTTGGGCGGTGCATCGCGGGAAAAAGAACGAACTCCAGCGGCGTAGCACAGGAGTCGCAAAGGCCCTCGCCGTGCCCGGCAATCCCGATGAGCGGCACCTTGCATTTCGGGCAGGGTGGCGCAACGGGATGAAGCGCTGGAGGCACGAAAGCGGACATTTCCGAAAAGTCTTATTGCCCGCGCACGTCGAGCACCCGCGTATCGCACACGCGATCATGTAGAGCCCGCCGCTGTTCCTTGTCGAAAGCGGCCATCAGATAGCCGATCAGTAACGTAATTGAGCTCAAATATTCGGCGAAATGACGCCCCACGATCCGCCCCTTGCTCAGCTTGGAGCCGTCTGCTCGCACCAGACGCAAACCAAGCAGCTTTTTACCCGGGGTGGCGTCGTTTTTACGGATAAAAAACAGCGCATAACACAGGGCGAAACCGATACCCGAAAGTTGCACGACAACCTGGAGGAGGATCGCCGAGGCACTTTTTTCACCTGCCGCGGCCCCTGAGAACAGCGCAGCGAAGGCTGCGGTAATCAGCAGCGTCAGTCCGAGGTTGATCAGCCCAACGATTACCCCGTCGACAAACTTGGCCATAAAACGCCGTCCGAAACTGGCATAGACCACGTCGCGGGGGAGGCTTACCCCTTCACGTAAACGCTGGAAAAACTCCTCTTTGTGCTCGGAGCCCACCCAGCGGCCTTCGAACTCCAGCATGTCTTTTTTAGGCAGACGTTTCCCGCTTACGGCGCAAACCGCCATCTCTGCATCGGCAGAGCTGGCCACGACTGCCCCTGAATTCCCCGAAGTGACGGTTCGATACGCACGCCAGTCAGGCCAACCCTCCGTCCAGACTAGGGTGTCCGGTTGCACGGTTCCCGTGCTCACCAGACGGTTAAACTCATCATCGGAAACCGGGCCGTTTTGTTGGCCGCCAATTGCGTAATGCCATGCCATAATGCGCGTAGAAGGAGACGCCTCACACGCCGCTGGCAACACTTTGCTAAACAAACCTGCGTTCAGGCGGTAATCTGAAGCATGCCCAAAATTTACGGATATTGGCTCGAGTAGGCCGTACCCTTCAATTTGTCGGATCAAACCACTGCAATTTAGCCGCAAAAGAACGCAAGGAACGCAAAGAATAGGACCTGTATTGCTATGCGTTCTATGCGTTCTTTCGCGGCTAAAAGGATCGAAGTTTTTTTAAGAACTGGCAGATCCAACACTTCGCCCGTGCCCGAGCTGTAGGGCGTCAGCACGCGGTCAGTGCCTAGGCCGCAGCCAGACGGGCGAAACGCGCCAGCACGCGCTCGCGGCCGAGAACGCGGAACAGGCCGGTCAAGCTCGGGCCCACGTTGGTGCCGCTCACCGCAAGGCGCGCTACCGACTGGTAATCGCCAAAACCCAGCCCCTTTTCCGCCGCCAGCGCCTTGATCGCTTCCTCAATCGCCGTGTCGCTGGAGAAATCGGCCGTCCTCAGCAGTTCGCTCAACTCGGCCAGGCGCAGCTTGGGCTCGCCCTTGCCCATGACTTTGTCGCGCACCTTGGCGTCGACCGCGAAATCATCGGTGAAAAAGTACGCCGTGTACGCGGGCAACTCTTCCAGTGATTTGATCTTCGGCTGGCTGAGCAACAGCACCTCGCGCAGGTAACCGGGCTCGGCCGCCAGCGCCGCCGCCGTCACCGGGTTGGCCTGTTTTTCGAAATACACGCGCGCCCGCGCCACGAAGTCGTCGGCGGGCAACTCCAGCAGGTAGGCCATGTTCATGTGCGCGAGTTTCTTGTCGTCGAAGCGCGCGTTGCTCTGGTTGACCCCGGGGAAATCGAACAGCGCAATGATGTCGGCGATGGGCATCTTTTCGCGGTCGTCCTTGGGCGACCAGCCGAGCAGCGAGAGAAAATTGACCAGCGCCTCGGGCAGGTAACCGCGTTTCTGATACTCTTCGATCAGCGCGCCTTGGTCGCGTTTGGACATCTTGCCTGGCCCGTTTTGTTTTAAAATCAACGGGATGTGGGCAAAGGCCGGCACCGGCGCGCCGAAGGCTTTGAACAACTCGACGTGCTTGCTGGTGTTGGAAAGGTGATCCTCGCCGCGGATCACGTGGGTGATCTGCATGGCGATGTCATCGACCACGTTGACGAAGTGGAACACCGGGTTGCCGTCGGAGCGGAAGATCACGAAGTCCTCGTCCTCGACGCGCTCGACGCGGCCGCGGATCTGGTCGTCGATCACCGTGGGCGCGGTGGCGACTTTGGTGACGGTTTTCTTGCGGTGGTCGTCAAACACCTCGGAGCGTTCGCCGAGCAGCTTGAACCAGATGGCGCCGTCTTTTTCGTAGGTGCGGCCGGCGGCGGTGAGCTTGGCCAGATACTCCTTATAGATTTCGCCGCGCTCGCTTTGGCGATAGGGGCCAAAGGCGCCGCCGACCTTAGGGCCCTCGTCCCAGGTCATGCCCAGCCAGGTCAGGCTGTCGTAGATAACGTTGAGGAATTCCTCGCTGTTACGGGCCTGATCCGTGTCCTCGATGCGGAGGATAAACGTGCCGCCGGTGTGACGGGCATAAAGCCAGTTAAACAGCGCGGTGCGGGCGCTGCCGATGTGGAAAAAACCGGTGGGACTGGGAGCAAAACGAACGCGAACGTTGGACATGGTGGTTTAAAAAATGGGCTCGGGCCGAAGCGCGAAAACCAGCAGCAAGAAGTAACCCACCCGTGGCTGTCAAAGCCTGTGCGCGGGTAAGTCCCCACCGCGGAGCCCCCTCCCTCGGCGGGACGACCTCCGTGTCGTCCGTGCTGAAGCACGGTTCAAGGCCTGAGAGCCCAACCGGCATTTTGGCTTATTCCTGATCCCCTACTGACGGCTTAGGCTGTCCGCCACTTTGCGCGCCAGCTCGGCCATGCGATTGGAGTAACCCCACTCGTTGTCATACCAAGCGTAGAGCTTCACCATGCGTTTGTTCACCACCATCGTGGAAAGAGCGTCGATGGTGCTCGATGCCGGGTTGCCCTTGAAATCGATCGACACCAGCGGGCGCGTCTCGAAACCGAGGATACCTTTTAGCGGCGCAGTCTCGCTGGCGGCCTTGAGCAGCGCATTCACCTCCTCCACGGTGGTGTCGCGTTTGACCTGAAAAACGCAGTCGGTAAGCGAGCCGGTGAGCAGTGGAACGCGTACGGCGTGGCCGTTGAGTTTTCCGGCCAGTTCAGGGTAAATGAGTGCAATCGCGGTGGCCGAACCGGTCGTCGTGGGTATCAGCGATAAGCCGGCGGCCCGGGCGCGGCGCAGGTCTTTGTGCGGCGCATCGATGATCGTCTGGGTGTTGGTGGCGTCGTGCACCGTGGTGATCGCACCGTGCTCAATGCCGAGTTGCTCATGGATCACTTTGACCACCGGCGCCAGGCAGTTGGTCGTGCAGGAGGCTGCGGTGAGGAGGCGGTGTTTGGCCGGCTCATAGAGACCGTCGTTCACGCCCATCACGATGTTAAGCGCGTCGCCACCTTTCACCGGCGCGGCAACGATGACTTTCTTCACGCCTCGATCAAAATACGGCGCGAGGGACTCCGGGGTGCGGAACTTCCCCGAGCACTCCAGCACCACGTCGATGCCGTGGGCTGCCCAATCCACGTCACCCGGCTTGCTGTGGGCGGTGCAGACCACGCGGTTTTCGCCAACACGAAAGCCCTCGCCCTCGGCGATCGCTTCCTGTGCCCAACGCCCCTGAACCGAGTCAAAGTTCAACAGATGCGCACAGGTCTCGGCGTCAGCTTTGGGGTCATTCACTAACACCCAATCAAACTCGGGCCACAAGGCGGCCGCGCGAAACGTGAGGCGCCCGATGCGCCCGAATCCATTGATAGCAATACGTGTCTTTTTCATGATTTTTCCTTCTTAAAAATGGGCTAACACGAGCAGCCGCGTTTTTTTACCGCACCCCGCCCGCCGCCCAGGGGACTGCACGCGAGGTCCTGTTTGGCGAGCTTGGCCAGGTCACGCTTAAACACCTCGTTCGCCGCCACACAGTCCAGCAAACAGGCCAGGTTGGCCGCCAGCTCCGGCGTGCGCTCCGCCGCGGGCGGGAGGGCGTAAATCATCCAGCTGCCTTGCCGACTCGCCGTGACCAATCCGCGGACCTTAAGGTAGCCGAGGTGTTTGGAGATTTTAACCTGCGGCTCGCCGAGCACGGCCTGAAAATGGCACACGCACAGAGGGCCGCGGAGCAGTAGGTGCAACAGACGCAACCTCGTCTCGTCGCACAGGCACTGGTAAATCTCCACGAGTTTCACTCCGCGAGTACATTCCTTCCAAGGAATACAGATCAAGCCCCGAACCACGGCGTCACCTGATTGTCACAAGGCGGAGTGGAGCATTGCCAAACTTCGGCGAATCTCCCACTTCGCTACCTTCCCTTATGAAAAAATACATCGTCGAGTTCATCGGCACCTTCTTCCTCGTGTTCACCGTCGGCATGGCGGTCCAGAGCGGCAGCCCCTTGGCCCCGCTGGCCATCGGCTCGGCCCTCATGGTCATGATCTTTGCCGGCGGCCACGTTTCCGGCGGCCACTTCAACCCGGCGGTCACGCTCGCCGTTTGGCTGCGCGGCAAGTGCGAAACCAAGGACGTCGTCCCCTACTGGCTGGCCCAGCTCGCCGCCGGCGTGGCTGCCGGTTTCATCGTGGTTGCCCTCAAGGGCCAGCCTACGCTCGGCGCCGCCTCGCATGAGGTCGTCCCCTCGCTGATCGTCGAATTCCTCTTCACCTTCGCGCTGGCCTGGGTGGTGCTCAACGCCGCCACCGCCAAGGGCACTTCGGGTAACTCGTTCTACGGCCTGGCCATCGGCTTCACGGTGCTGACCGGCGCAGTCGCTGTCGGTGGCGTTTCGGGCGGCGCGTTCAACCCGGCGGTGGGCCTGGGCGTCGTGGTGATGGGCTTGGAGAAAATCAGCCAGCTATGGATCTACCTGGCAGCCGATCTCGCCGGCGGCGCGGTTGCGGCCTTGGCGTTCAAGGCCACCCACGACAAGGGCGAATAAACCGATCCTGAAACACCTCGACGTCTGGTCGGGGCTACAAGCTTCAGGAAACAAAAAAAGGCCGGACGAAATTCGTCCGGCCTTTTTCATATCCACCCTTCAACGCGAGCCGCGCATCAAGCGGCTCTTCGGCTTGGCCAGCGGTGCGGCCTCGGCGATCGCCTTCTCGTCAAACAGGGCTGAATAAACGTAGGGGAATCCTTCCAGTTTTTTGCGCTCAATGGTCGCGCCGATGAAGCGCTCGATCGACCGCGCGTCGCGCACGTCTTCCTCGGTCACCAAGGTAAAGGCGTCGCCGGTGGCCTGGGCGCGGCCGGTGCGGCCGATGCGGTGCACGTAATCCTCGGCGTTCTCGGGCACATCGTAGTTGATCACATGCGACACGCCGGCGATGTCCAAACCGCGGGCGGCGATGTCGGTGGCGACCAGCACCTCGAAACGGCCGTCCTTAAAGCCCTGCAGCGCCTCGACGCGTTCGCGTTGGCTGCGGTCTGAGTGGATCACCCCGACGGTGTGTTTCTCGGCCAGCAGACGGTGGGCGATGCGGTCGGCGCCCATCTTGGTGCGCGTGAAGATAATGATGCTCTTGAACTCCGTGCGGCGCAGCAGCTCGATGAGCAAGTCGAACTTCTGGTTGGCGACGACCGGGTAAAACGCGTGCGAAACGGTTTCGGCGGCCGAGCGGCGCTGGCCGATCTTGATTTCGACCGGATCTTTGAGCGCCCAACCAGCCAGCTGGGCCAGTTCGGGCGGCATGGTGGCGCTAAAAAAGAGGGTCTGGCGCACCTGCGGGCAGCGCTGGATGATACGCTTCACATCGGGCAAAAAGCCCATGTCGAGCATGCGGTCGACCTCGTCGAGCACGAGAATTTCCACGTCGGCCAGGCTGGCGGTGCCCTGCTCAATATGGTCGAGCAGACGGCCGGGGGTGGCAGCGATCACGTCCACGCCACGGGCCAAGTCATCGCGTTGTTTACCATAACCCACTCCACCATAAACGACAGTCACGGTCAGGTCGGTGTACTTGGCGTATTTCTGAAACGCTTCTTCGACTTGCAGCGCGAGTTCGCGGGTGGGCTCGAGCACGAGGCAGCGTGTTTTTTTCTGATGCGAACCGAGGCGGTGCATGAGCGGCAGGGCAAAGGCGGCGGTTTTACCCGTGCCGGTTTGCGCCGAACCGATCACATCCTGGCCGGCGAGGACCACGGGGACGGCCTGGGCCTGGATCGGAGTCGGCTCGGTATACCCCATCTCGGCCACCGCAAAGGCGATGGCGTCGTTTAGCCCGAGCTGGGTGAAAGAGGTGTCCTGCTTGGGAATCTCGATGGGCGCGACCGGTTTGATCGGGGCGCGAGTCGGACCGTCGAAGGACTGGTCGATGGCGGGACGCTCGCGTTTTTCACCGCGCTCGGGCTGGCGGGGAGCGTTGCGGCGAGAAGCACTCTCGTTGGCGTCGCGGGCGAGGCGCGCAGGCGCGTTAGGCTGGCCCTGGGGTTTGGGCTTGGCGTGCGCTGGCTTGAATTCGGACTTAGGCCCGCGCTCGTGAGGCGACTTATCGCTGCGAGCGTGAGGTTTGGAGGGACGGGGTTTAACGTCGTAAGCGGGATGGCCGCCCTTGAGTTCGGGCTTGGCCTTGGCCGAAGGAGCGAACGTGGCGCGCAGCTTCGAGATGATCTTTCTTAACATGAATGAACGGGTTGAAGCGGCCAGCGTCAGCGAAACCCCCGGCTTTGCAACCTTCGATGTGGCCGCCCCGGGCTTGGTCAGCGCCGATTCATAGCGGGAAGTTTACCGAGGTAAGTGCGCGGAGCGCGCGACGGTCATGATTTTCGGACATGTGGGCGATAAAGTCGGAGGTATAAAGGTGGCGTTTTTTAGTTCGTTGACCGCGCCAGTGCATGAACAGGCTGTTGGCCCAGCGGTTGAACATGCCGTGGATGCGCACCGCGTTCGGGCGGCGTAATCGGCAGCGATCATCCTGGCGCGAGGCGTCGAGGCGGGCATGCAAA
Source organism: Opitutus sp. (assembly GCA_024998815.1). Lineage (NCBI taxonomy): Bacteria > Pseudomonadati > Verrucomicrobiota > Opitutia > Opitutales > Opitutaceae > Opitutus > Opitutus sp. The sequence continues at coordinate 590,405 of JACEUQ010000001.1, read as the reverse complement.
CCGGTCTTGATTCCCCAGTGCGCAATGTTGACCTCCAGCCATTGGGCGGGAGTCAACTCGGCGGCGGGGCGACTGGTGATCAGCGCCACGGTCTCGGTGGGCTTGCCGTGGCGTTTTCGGCAGATTCTCGCGGCTTGCGCCACCAGGGGGAAGCAGGCGCTTTCCGCGCTCAACTCGCGCGCCACCAGGGTGCGCGTCACGGGGTGCTTCTTTTCCTGGGTGGTACGTTGCTCGGCAGCGGGATCTTTTAACGGGTCAAAAAAGGGGCGCCCGGATCGGGCACTTGCGCTGCTACGATTTTCTGCAAGCCGGGCTGATTGCCTTTGACGGTGAACAGGTAGTCGCCGCCATGCTCCAGTACGATCGCCCGCGCGGTGTCCGCCTGGGTATGCAGGGCATCAAGGCTCACGAGTTTATCGACCAAATCGAGTCTCTCACACAGGGCGCGGGCGGCGGGAATCTCGTTACTTTTTTCGGCGACGACCTCGCTGCCGAGATAAAACAAGCTCGGCGAGGTAACCGCGGTCACGACGTTTTGTCCGCCGCTGTGCTTGGGGACTTTGCCGTCGATGACCACGATCTCGGTGGCGGGAGGCTCGCCTCGCACCTGGCGTTGGTGGGCGAGTAAAACCTCCTCGATGCGCGCGGCCTGCACACGGGCGAACAGACGGCTGAAGGTGGGCTGGCTGGGAGCGCCGTATTTGCCGCGGCGGCGGATCACCCCGAGGGCTTGGCGTTGGACCGGGGAGAGCCGGCGGGCGAAAGCGGCCAGGTCACGTTGGCCGCGGGGTGCTCCGGCCAGATAGGCCGCCGCCGTGATCGCCAGCAGCGCGTGCAAGGGATAGGCCCCGATGTAGGCGCGGTATTCAGGCACTTGCCGGAAGGCCTCCGCCAGGCTGATTAAATCGGGGGCCTTCAGGGTACTTCGCACCGGAACTTTCGCCTCCACCGCAGCCAGCGAGGGTTTGATCTGCCCTGCCTGAAGAGCTCTCCGGGCCCGGGGCTCCAGCTCGCGCACAAACAAGCGCTTGGGCTTGGCGTGGTGCTCGTAGTAATCGCGCGACTTACGCGTGTTGCCCTTGGTCAGGCCCAACTCGGTCCACCCGGATGCCTTGTATACACTTCCCGTAAAACGCTCGGGGTCGACGAAGGTTTCCCCGACGAGCACGGGGTGCTCGTAACGCGACTGCCAGTCGGCACTGAGCCGGCCGAGCACCCGGCTCAAAACCGCCGAGCCCAAGTTGGGCACCGCCGGCTTGGGCAGCAGCAGGAACCGCACGTTGTTGACCACCAGCGCCAATCGGCGTCGGCGCTGTTCTCCACTCCAGCCAATCCACGCCTCCCGGCCGCGCAGGTGCAGCGCCGCCGCCGCAAACACCAGCACCGCCACCCAGGTGCCCTGCGCATCGCTCACCGCGTACAGCAGCCGCTCGCCCACCGGTTTCACCGCGCCCAGATAGTGATGCTCCTCAAGCAGCCCCTGCGCTCGGGCGTTTAACTCGGGGCTGTCTAGCACCTGCACCTGCAAGTGGCGCAGCGAAATCACCTCCCCTTGGGGGTTCGACGGGTTCGTTTCGGCCGGCATCATTCACCCAGCCAAAATGATTTCCTGGGGCTTGTCCCGCTTATTCCGCTCCTTTGTTAGTATTCAGGTGTTTAGCTGTTCAATGAATCGGCGGTGGGGCTTGGTTTTGGCGCTTGGCTCGGTCCTTGCGCTTCACACACTCACGATCCGCCTCTGGCACCGCCCCACCCCATGCAAAATCAGATTCGTTGGCTTGTTCGTATCGGTCTCGATCAAAACCTGTTTACCCGCGCCCACGCCCTCGCCGTTAAGGCGGCCCTCGGCACCGAGGTCGAGTTGATGGATTTCGCCCAAAAACTCATCGACGACGGCCATGTGGCGGACGAGCAGCTCGACTCCCTGGAGCGGGTCCTTGACCTTGCTTTCACCAAGGGAAAGGACGGCCCGCCCGCCGACGACCCGTTCGCCACAACGGTGGCAGCCGCCGCACCCGGGCCCACCCTCAGCTTGCGTAAAACCACGCCGCCGCCAGCAACCGCCGCACCGGCTCCTGCCGACGCCCCCCCTGCCTCAGGCCCCGCGTCACTCCCCGTGCTCGCCTGGGAGCAACTTGGCTCGATGGACGCACCCGCCCTCGCCGCCGCGTTGAATAAACTCCTGCGCGACTGCGCCCGCTACGGTGCCAGCGACCTGCACCTTTCCGCCGGTATGGTTCCGTTTATGCGGCGTAACCGCGCACTGGTTACGCTCGGCCAGCACCGGCTCACCGCCGAGGAAGCCCTGCGGCTCAACCTCGCCCTGCTCACCCCCGAACAACGCGCCCTGTATCAGGAGATCCGCGACTTCGACTACGCCCTGGCCCTCGACGCCAGCAACCGCTACCGGGTGAATCTGATGTTTCACAAAGGTGGCGCCTCCGGTTCGTACCGGATGGTGCCCGCCCGCATCCCACGCCTCGAAGAGCTCGGCCTGCGCAACCTCGACGACGTCAAAAAGCTGCTCAATTATCACAACGGCCTGATCCTGGTCACCGGCCCCGTAGGCTCCGGCAAAACCACCACCCTCGCCGCCCTCGTTGCAGAGCTCAATGCCAGCCGGCAGGACCACATCATAACCGTCGAAGACCCCATCGAGGTGGTCCAGCCCGCCCAGCAGTGCAACCTCACCCAGCGCGAAGTCGGCGCGCACACCGCCAGCTTCGCCTCTGCCCTTAAAGGAGCCCTGCGCGAAGACCCCGACGTCATCGTGATCGGCGAACTGCGCGACCTGGAAACCATCGAGATGGCCATCACGGCGAGTGAAACCGGCCACTTAGTGATCGGCACCATGCACACCAGTGACGCCGCCACCACACTCAACCGCCTGCTCGACGTCTTCCCTCCCGCCCAGCAGGCGCAAATCCGCGCCAGCGTGGCCGAGAGCCTGCGCGGCATCCTCTGCCAACGCCTCCTGCCCACAACCGACGGCGGCCTCGTGCTGGCCGGCGAACTCCTCGTGGCCAACTCCGCGGTGATCGCGCTCATCCGCGACGGCAAGACGCAGGGCCTGCGCAACGTCCTCGAAACCGGCAAACGCGAAGGCATGTATTTGATGGAAAACGTCGTCTTCGAGCTCTGGGAACAGGGCAAGATCACCGCCGAAACCGCCCGCAAAAACATCAGCACCCGCATGCTCCAGGCCAAAATCACCTGAGCCTCGCGCCCTCCCCCTCCGCCAACTCGTTCTCGTTCTCTTAATCTTACTCGTTCTCCTTTCAGTTCTCCTTCTTTGGCCCAAGCGCCACAACATCGAGAACGAGTAGGAGTAAGAGTAAGAGAACGAGTTAAAGCCCCCGCCCCCTCATCTTTTTTTTAAATGGCCGTCATCGACTCACTCCTCCGCACCATGCTCGAAAAGGGCGGCTCCGACCTGCACCTCACGGTCGGACTGCCCCCCAAATCCCGCATCTCCGGCAACCTCATCCCGCTCGCCGACACGCCCGTCACCGCAGCTTACATGACCGAACTGCTGCAAGGCATCTGTCCGCCGGCACGCTGGGCCCAGTTTTTGGAAAAACGCGACCTCGACCTCGCCCACGAAATCCCCGGCCTGGCCCGTTTCCGCGGCAATTTTCTCTATAACCACTGGGGGCAAGCCGCCGTCTTCCGCCAGATCCCCTCGAAAATCCTCTCCTTCGACGACCTCAAGCTGCCCCCGGCGCTCAAAAAACTCTGTAATCTCAACGAGGGTCTGGTGGTGGTGACCGGCCCGACCGGCAGTGGTAAATCCACTACGCTGGCCGCGATGATCGATTATATTAACGACACCTCGGCGCGGCACATCATCACGATCGAGGACCCAGTCGAGTTCGTGCACCAAAACAAAAAGTCGGTCATCGTCCACCGCGAGGTCGGCGACCACACCCGCTCCTTCGGTGCGGCCCTCAAAGGCGCGATGCGCCACGACCCCGACATCATCCTCGTCGGCGAGATGCGCGAGCTGGAAACGATCAAGCTCGCACTAAGTTGCGCCAGCATGGGCATGCTCGTCTTCGGCACGCTACACACCAACAACGCTCCAAAAACCATCGACCGCATCATCAACGCCTTCCCCGCGCAGGAGCAAAACCAGGTCCGTGTGATGCTCGCCGGCTGTCTCGCCGGCGTGGTGGCGCAGTTGCTCTGTAAACGCGTGCCCAAAGGCCGCTGCGCGGTCCATGAGATCCTCATGCAGCACGAAGCCCTGCCCAACACGATCCGCAGCGGTCAGATCAACAACATCCGCGCCCTGATCGAAGGCGGCGGGGCCGACGGCATGATTACCATGGACCAAAGCCTGTTGGCCCGCGTGCAAGACGGCAGCATCGAGCCGAAGGAAGCCTACCTCAAGGCGGCCAACAAACCGCCCTTCGCCGCCCTGCTCAAACCCGGCGATCTCGAAGGCGGCCACTGAGGGGTGCGCCACGGTTTTTGCGCGCCCCACACCCGTAGCCCAACGCCTATTCACCGCTTCGCTAAGCGACTAAAATCAGCCCAAGAAGCCAAAGCTTTGCCACCAATACGCGTTGCGCGCCTGAACCGTTCAGTGAGTTGGGCGCGAAGCCTAGATCGATCACCGCGCGATCTCGACGGAGGTCACGCGCCACGAGGCGGATAATTGAGAGGCATTGGCCCGGTTACTGGCCAAGGAAAACTGCTCAAGCCCCAAGTACGGCGCGCGTTGAGTCAGCGATTGATAAAACGCAATCAGCGCCCCCATGTCGGAATTGCGGGCCGAAAACTGAACCGAGTGCACCGCGAACTGACTGGAGCGCACGGTGCGACTGTCAGAGACGTCGTAGTTGGAAAGCCCTGCCGAACGGGCCAGCATATTCAATTCCCCCTGCAGGCGCACGCTGTCAAAACTCCGCGACGGGTCGAGATGCTCGACGGCCAGCGTAGCTTCCTTCTCGATACGGTCACGTTGCAATAACCAGCGCTGCTGCACATCCAAGTCGGTCGAGGTCACCCGAATCGCGCGCACCTGAGCGGCCACGCGTTCGCCCACTCCGGACAGCCAGATAGCCGCACCAAGCAGGGTGAACGCCAGCAGCAGGATTTTTTCGCGCAGGAGGCGACTAAGGAAAAAAGCTTTCATGATGTGACCTCCGGAACAGTTGGCGCCGGCACGGGATCCGGTGCGGTTTCTTTAAATGCCTCAGGACGAAAGGTCACCACTAGCTTGAAGGTCGAAACCCCGTCACGGCTGCGCGGGTCAACCACCTCGGCCTTTTGACAACTGGCGAGCCTGTTGAGCGCGGAGCGAAACACGTCGATATCCCCCGAAGCACTCGTCTGAGCCTCGACCTCCAGCTTATAAAGGCCGCTGGTCACCGTACGCATAAATTGAATCGAATCGGGTCGAACGCCATTAACCAGCGCCAGCATCTCGAAAGGAAGCAGCCGCTTATTGGAAAGCTCTTCAATGCGCGTCGCCAGAGCCTGCGAGGTCATGATGGCCTCCACCACGGGCTTTTGCCGCGCCTCCAGCACCAAGCGGCGGCTTTGCCAGAACGAGGTGCCCACCAGTCCCAGTTCGAGGAGCGCAGACAACGCGATGGCCGCCGCGCACCCCAAGAACGTGCGCCATAAGATCACATCGCGGCCGTGGGCACGGCGTCGGGATTCCAGCTCGCCCTTGTCGCGCACATCGAGCGGAGCGACCTCGTTGGCGCCAAAACGCGATTCCTGCGCTCCCGTGCGGAAAACGAACTGCTCTTGTGCTGACGCCGCGTCGAACACCGGCTCTGCTTCCAGCTTCACCACGTGCAGTTTCTCGGGAAACGCCCCTAGAAGGGCCGCACGAGCCGCTTCACGGTCGGCCTCGGTCGCCTCAACGGGCAACGGCTCGACGCGCACCTGCGACGGAACCCCGCTCGCATCGGCAAAATAAAGTCCAGTCACACTGCTCGCACCCGGCACCACCACTGCAGTGGCGGACAATGGAGCGGGACTACCATTAAGAACCGTAACGAAGTTCGGTAAAACCGCCTCGGCATCAGCCCACGTCGAAACCTCGTCGGCGGTGAAACGCTTCCGGTAAGCGGCATAGATCAACACGCTCGTCGCGCCCGCTTTCCAGTAATGGCCGTAGTAAAGTTGCGCCACCGGAAAGGGCGCAAGGGCCTCGATGGCCAACTCCGCTTGGGCCGCCACGTCGGCTGCGCTTGTCCCCTCGGCCACGGCAACTGAACGGACAAAAAACAACGCGTCGGCCACCCGCACAATGTGTCGAGGTGGTGCGGCGGGTAAAAAGCGTTTAAACGAAGTGAGGCTCATGCAGACGGTTCAGCGGTAGAGGCAGGGGGCGGAACAGCACTATCGTTTTCACGGATTTCGAGAAACGTAAACGGGTATTTGAGATCGGCGGGCTGGCCGGAGGTTTTATCTGCCGGGGGCGCACGCCTGGGATCGGACTTCTGGGCGGCTTTGTTGGAACTGACCGCGGCTGGACTCGCTTCGGTCGCTACGCTGCTGGCTGAGCTGGCCGGGGCGACCTTGGCGCCGCCCTCCGGAGCCACCACCGCCATCAAGCGGAAAGAAGCCAAGCCCTGCCGAACCGTCACGGTAATCCGCAGCGCACTCACTTTGTACCCATAGCCCAGTTTCGCGAGTTGCCCTCCCGCGACTGCGGCAACGCTGCGCCCGCTTTTGAAAAACCCTGGGCCTTGGCTTTGGTACGAGCCCGCGCCAGATAGGAATTCGGCCACCCGCTGCTGCTGCTGCGCGTCGATGGTTTCAAGTGCCAGCAGGGGCTCGAGCCGATTGCCGTTCAGGTTGGGCGAATCGAAATCATAAAGCGAAAAGGTGTCGGTGAAGCGTTGATACATCTCTGTCGGAAAACCGGTGACTTCATCGAAAAACACCTGGCGCACGCCCTCAATCGCAGCCAATTCGGCAAATGAGCGCAGTGACCGTCCCGGAGGAACAAAGGGCAGTGCCGTATTTTCGTAATCCGTTAAGGTCGGTGCGCCAATCGCAGTCGCGGTGTGATCCTTTTTGATCCAACCCAGCAGTGAGTCCGTGAGGCGCTCGGCATCGGTTTGGGGCACCTGCCAGGACTTGAACACCGCGATGAGCATCTCCGCCTTCACAGAGGGAAGCGGCAACTTGGCGCTCTCGTCCTCCAGTGAAACCTCCACCGTACGTCCCTCGGCAGGCGTGTAACCGGCAAAGCCGAGCGGGTCACCCCAGCCTTCGGCCGGACCGTGAAGCCCGTCCCCGACCACGCGGAAGTCCTCCAGCACGGCGAGGGTCGTCTCGAGAGCGGAGTAGGCTTCCTGCCGCAAGCGGGCGGCATCGGCTTCCCGGATATCCACCAGCAGATCGGTACCCGCTTTTTCTATGAACAGAAGCAGGGCCGAGGTGGCGAACACCAGCGTGACGAGCACGATGAGCAATACGGAACCGCGTCGGCAAGGGGATGGAAATCGAGAGAAGCGACGCATGTTAAAAAGCAGGGATTCCCTGAGTTCCTGCGGGCAAGACAATCAACACTTCCTGCGAACGGGTGCGATAGGTGAACTTAAGGCGCAGCCGCTGCGGGGCGTCATACCCACCCTGAGCGTTGCGCCGAGGCTGGGTTTCGTTTTTCCAATTCTTGAAATCCGCGTCGTAATAATCGTACCCTAGGCCCGTGACCAAAGGCGAAACCACGGTCTCGCGCGGGGGTTGTTCCGCAAAATCCTTTTCCACCCGCGAATGCCACAGCAACAAAAGGCCTGCGCCCTCGCGCACCGATAGCGAACACACCACTTCGGGCAGCGGTTGCCCCGGCCAGACGAACAGGCGGCTGCCCTCGAAGAGTTCAAATGTGAGCAACGTCTCGGTCACGCCCGCCTGGGTGCGAATCTCCGCCATGGTAAACGGGGGGGCATCGGCGGAAGCCGCCGGAGGTCGAGCCGCGGCACGCAGCTCATGCTGCATAAACCTCGTGACCGCCCGAATGTGCTGATCGAAGAGGCGCAGGTCGGTGTTGCGTCCCCATAATTCGCCCATCGAAAAAACAAACGTGTTGAGCCCCACCATCAGCAGCCCGGCCAAGGCGAGCGCGAGTAATGTCTCCAAAAGAGTGAATCCGCGCCGCTTCATTTGTTGACGCGCTCCTGCAGCTTAAGGATTCGATCGCGCGAGGCGGTGCGCAGGGTGGCGCGGTCGGTCGCCACCGACCAGGTCGGCCGTAGCAGCCGGAAAACCTCACGGACTTTCTGGCTGTTGATTGTGTCTTGACCGGCGATTTCACAATCGAACGTGACGGCGAAGAGATCGGCCTGTGAGGTGGGCTCGATGGTTGCCGTCCAGTGTACAGCCCGCCCGTCCCCCGCCGCAAAATCCCCACCCCGCCGCGCCAATTCCACATCGGCCTGGGCGAGCAACTGCGCCCTCGCAAACTGAACCTCGGGGTCGCTCACCGTAGCCCGGCGCGCCACCTGGTAACCGTTGAGCACGTTGACGTAGCCCGTCCCCAGTACCACCGCGGCCATGGCGAAAAGCGCCAAGGCCACCAGTACCTCCAGAAGTGTAAAAGCTGAGGGAGGCGTGCGGTTCATCGGTCGGCTAAGGGCGCAAGCATGGGGGCGCATGTCCACGGGTCGATTTCAAGCACCCGAGTTTGAGTGCGGCTCTTCAATTGCACCCGAAATGGCGAACATGTCCCGTCCCCATAAAACGTCACGAAGGGTTGAGTACGCGTTTCGACGAGCTCACCGGCGATGAGAATAGCCGAATACGTCGACGGCGATTTCGGCGGGAGAAACTCGATCTCCGCGATTTGAGTGGGAACGAAAGGCATGCGGGTTTCTGCGGCCGAAGAGGCGAGGATAAATTTTCGCGACTTCGCATCGAGGCTCAGACGCACCGATTGATTCTGGAGCAGTGCCTCCTTGCGAGCGGCCGAAGCGGCCGACCAAAACAACTCGTCCGGGGTCTTGGGGCGATCGCCGAGCAGCCGAGAAGTTCCTACCACCAACACCCCGGTGAGCAAGGCGATCAGGGCGATTGTCACCAACACTTCGAGCAGCGTGAAGCCCGACCGGCCAGCGGCTATTCGAGGAATGGATACAGACATAGGTTCTCGCGCCGTTTAGCCGGAACGGGGCGGTCCTACCAGTTGCCGATATCGTCAGATGTGCCCTCGGCTTTGTCCGGGCCCTTGGAGAAAAGGTCATAGCTGTCCTTGTTCTTCACACCGGGGAAGCGGTAAACGTAGGACTCCTGCCAAGGGTCAAGCGGAAGCTTGCCACCGGGCGTTTCGATGTAAGGGCCCTTCCATGAGTCAGCCCGGGTTGCCGGGGCGGTGACGAGCGCCTGCAAGCCCTCAGCGGTTGAAGGATAACCACCGGTGTCGATGCGATAGGCGGTGAGCGGAGTCTTGATGCTGGAGTTAACAAACAGCCGGGCGATGTCCTCCTGTTTGGCGCCAAAAATGCCGCCGACCTTAGTGACGGCGAGGCCGACAAGGAGGCCGATGATCGCCAGGACCACGAGTATTTCGAGCAGGGTAAACGCACGCTGGGAAGCGCGCAGGGATTTGTGGAGGGAGGAACGCATGGGAAAAACGTTAAGACTAAGAATGCTGAGCCAAGTTGCGAGGGGGCCGAGCAAAGGCGACGCGAAAGAAATGGTGCCCCCGCCCGGACTTGAACCGGGATAGGCGCTTTAGGAAAGCGCTGCTCTATCCAGTTGAGCTACGGAGACGAACCCTTTGCCTGCATCGATCTTCAACGTGGAGATTGGATTGTAGGTTGACAACCTTTGGCTTCACCGGTTTTTCTGATCCTCTTTTTCAAATGAGCACGACCGAAAACACCCAGCAGAGCCTTACGCCTGAGCAGATTCCGTTCACCACGCCGCAGGCTTTGCGCAACTACGTAACTGACACCGGCAAGATCTTGCCGCGCAAGTACACTCACCTTTCCGCCAAGCAGCAGCGCGCGGTTACGAAGACCATCAAACAGTCTCGTAACAACTTGCTCGCTCTCTAAGCGAACTGTTGAGAAATCGCAGCGCAGGCCGGAGCTAATCACTCCGGCCTTTTTCATGCCATGCGCACGTCACCTGCCGCCCGTATCTACCGCCCTACCCCTCGCAATTTGGCCCTGTTAGCCAACGTGCTCGCAGGTGGTGGCATCGTCGCTGCCCCCACTGAAACCGTCTACGGACTGGCGGCCGATGCCCGGAATGCTAAAGCGTGCCGCGCCGTTTTCCGCGCCAAGGGCCGTCCGGCTAACGACCCTCTTATTGTCCACGTTAACTCGCTCGACCAAGCTGGTGAAGTCGCCTCGATTAACGACGCCGCTCGCTTGCTTGCCAAAGCGTTCTGGCCCGGCCCGCTCACGCTGGTGCTCCCCAAACAGCCCGGAGTTCCGTCGATCGTGACCTCCGGATTAGATAGCGTCGCGATACGCATGCCCGCACACCCGCTTTTTCGCGAGCTCATCGAACGCAGCGGTTGCCCCCTAGCGGCACCAAGCGCCAACCCCTTTGGCTACATCAGCCCCACCACGGCTGCCCATGTAAGAGATGGGCTTGGCCAGAGTATCAGGTACATCCTGGATGGCGGCCCAGCCGAAATCGGCGTCGAATCCACCATCATTGATCTTCGTAACCCCAGCAAACCGGCCATCCTTCGGCCCGGATCCATTTCAAGAGAGGCACTGGAAATGGTGCTCGTTCATAAAGTCGCAGCCTATGCGAGGAAAACGCCCGCCCACACCGCAGCCCCCGCACCAGGGATGCTCGAGAGACACTATAGCCCCCGTACGCCGCTGACATTGGTCGAGAAACTCGCACCCGGCTTTCTGCGTAAACTGGCCAACAACGAGGCCGTGCTATTTGTCAATCAGCCCAAGCTCAGCCAAACGGCCCCGAATGTCTTCTGGTTGGCGAATCATGGAGATGAGCTCATTACGGCGGCTCACAACCTTTTCCATCAGCTGCGCATTCTGGATTCAGGTGGATGGAAACAAATCCATGCTGAACTTGCGCCCGGCAACAGCGCGCTGGCGCTTGCCATCAACGACCGTCTCAGCCGCGCCGCCGCCAAGCGCGCACTCGCCTGACACAAAAAAGGCGGATCATTGCGATCCGCCTCTTTTTTTACTGCCAACGGGTTAATTAAACCCGCGTTTTACCGCTCAGGGGTGGCGTCCTCCTTGGACATCACCACATAGTAATCCTTGTACGACTTGTCGTAATATTGGGCATAGTAATACCCTGACACGGCAAGATTAAGACCGTTAAGGACCGCACCAAATACCGGCACGTTGGACTCAGTCAGCTTCTTGGCGCTAAACTGAGCTGCCTTACGACGGACTTTATTAAAGAAAACCGTAAAGACGGAACCATCGACCAAGGGTAGAACGATCAACGCATCGCTCACCGCAGCCAGCGGAGGCGTATCAAAGAAGATGCGGTCATAGCGTTTACGCAGATCGGCGATCATCGACTCGAAATTCTTACCGTTGAGGATCTGGGTCGGGTTCTTGGCACGACCACCCGTCGTGATCACATCGAGATTGGGGTGAACGCCACGAACCACCACATCATCGATCGTCGCCGTTCCCGCGCAAATATCGATGACCCCCTTGCGATTCTCCAAGCGGAAGGACTTGTGAACGTTGGGCTTTCGCAAGTCGCAATCAATGATCGCAACCCGCTCGCCATGCGCGGCAAAAGTAAGCGCCAAGTTCGTTGTGGTGAACGACTTGCCCTCACCCGGAATGGTACTTGTGACCAGAATACACTGGGCATTCTTGCTCTCATCCTTGAGCCGCAGGCTTGAATGCAAGGTGAGAAACGCCTCACAGACTTGGCGGTCGGCATTGTTAATGACGATCTGCGCCTTATCCGGCTGCTCCATTTTTTTGATCTGCGGAATGATGCCGATCAGCGGAAGGCCGACAACCGACTCGATATCAAACGAACTCTTAACGCGGTCATCGATAAACGAGACAAAGAAAGCGAAGGCCAAACCGAGACCGAGACCACCGACAAAACCAAGCCCGAGATTAAGTGGGATTTTGGGTGAAACGTAATCACTTTCCTGTGAGGGAGCCGCCTTGTCCACGACGCGTGCATTCTGCGTCTCCATGGTGGAGATCATAGTGGTATCGCGCATACGCACGATAATGTTTTGGAGAAGCTGCTCGTTGATAACAAGTTTGCGTGAACGCTCGGAGTATTCAACGGCGGCACGATCCAACGCCATCGTCTCCGTGCTGGCTGTGGCCAAAGAGCCCCTCGCCTGCTCATCATTGCGGCGTGCGCTTTGGTAGTCCGACTCGATGGTCGCGGCCGCATTGATGATGGCCTTGCTCAACTCGCGCTCGGCCTGTGCCAGCGAGTTCATTGCCTCCATCATTATGGGGTGTTTCTCGCGGTAACGATCCCGCAGCTGGGCGACCACTATCTTCTTCGACGAAACATCATTGAGCAGTTGGCTGATAAGCGGTTGCGCAGCAATAAAGGATAGTTGCGTCAGATCGCCGCCTTCGGCTTGTCGCTCCTGCACTTGTTTCCACCGGATGCCTGCGTCCTTGAATTTGGCGTCCGTCGACGTCACGTAAAGATTCAGCGCCTTGAGCTTTTCGGTCACGATGTCTTTGCGCTGGTCGAGCGAGACCATGTTGTTGCGCTCGAGATAGGACTGAAGCTCGTTAGCCAAATCCTTAACCGTGCGCTCCTGCTGCTCGGCACGAATTTTAAGCTCTTCGACCGCCTTCATCGACTCATCGATGCGAACGCGGGCGTTGTAGGCGATGAATTCGTCTACGAACAGATTGGCCACTTTTGCCGCAATGAGACGATCGGGGTGCCGATAGACGACATTGATGAGTAAGCTGAGGCGCTTGGGAACGATTTTACGATTGTCGCCCAAAACCTCCAAAGGCGTAACCGGATCACTGCCCTTGCCCTTTTCATAAGGGGCCATGAATTGGCGCATGTCTTCACCAGTGATGCGTTCAGCCACCTTCTGGATGATGGCACCGCTGCTGAGCACCTCGACCACCGTATTAAGATCCTCGGTACCACGAACCGTGTTATCCACCACGGCCTCGACGTTTTTCATCACGGTCGGGTCGCTGCGGAAGATCTGTACGCTGGCCGAAGACTGATAAATCTTGGTCTGGCTGAACGTGTAAACCAGCGCCGAAGAAAACACGACGAGGAACACCACGATGATGTACCACATGCGCTCACGCAGAATCAGAGCATAGTCCTGAAAACCGCGCTGCATCGAACTTTCGCCACCGTAGCCGACTGCGTCGTAGCCCCCGTACCCGCCGCCATAACCCTGTTCGCCCGAACCGCCACCTGGTTGCCCTGACGATTGCTTAGAATGTGAATCCATGGAAAAAAACTTTAACTTTAGAGAATGCGCTCCGGTACAAAAACAATGTCGTTAACGAGTAGTGGCCAGGTGTTGCTGGAACGTCCTTTGATCAGGTCGTCCGCATCGATGACGTACGTATCGGACTTACCGTCCGCATTCGTCCGCGTGAGCTTCACTTGAGTACGGTTAGCCAGACGGCTAAATCCGCCCGCACGCGACACCGCGTCCAACAGAGTCAGACCCTGCTCCTGGGGAAACAAGACCGCTCCGGGTTGATTGACTTGGCCGATCACGTTGACCGAGCGCTTCGCGTATTCGATCACCACCACGTTGATCTGCGGGTTGACCAGATAATCACGGGCGTAGAGCTCGCGAATGAGATCCTCGGCTTGGCGCAGGGACTTGCCCTTGACGTCGACCTTACCGATGAGCGGCAACGTGATGGAATACTCCTGCGAAACCCGCACTGCACGCTTCAGGTTTTCCTCCTGAAAAATCTGAACATCAAGGAGATCCGACGGCTGCAGCAAGTAATCGAGTAGCGCTGCGGCGGGAACAGCTGAAGGCTTTGGCTCTTCAGCCTGCGCAGGAAATACTATCAGCAGGGAAAACCCTGCAAGAAGGGTGATTTTGATATTGGACAACATAGGCTCGGGCTTAAAAAAAAAGACGGAAGAAGATCATTCGATCCTCCTCCGTCTTTGTAAATGGTCAAGCTACTCTCCTTAGTAACGAGCGGACAGGGACAATGAGACCACGTTACCAGCGAACTCAAAAGCCGCATTATCCGAGGTCTGCGCGCGCTTCACGTAGTCGATGCCAGCGCTAAGATACTCGTTAATCGTGTAGGTAGCACCGAGCTTACCCTCGACATAGTCGTTAGTTCTGTCGGTAAACTCCATGGTGCGGTAAGTCAGTCCAGCGCTCAGGCGCCAGTCCACCGTGATCGCGCTGCTGGCACCGAGGGTGAGGTCGGTCGTCTCGTAAGAGTTACCGCCCGAGGTTGAATTAGCGAAGTCACGGTTAAAACCCAGGGTGAGTTGGGTTTTTTCCGAGTAGGCGTAGGCCAATGAGGCTTTGCTACCGACCGAACCATCCTCATCCTGACCGACGTTACCGTTGCGGGTATTGTAACCGACGCTGAACGAACCGGACAGCTTGGGGGTGAAGGTACCGCGAGTACCGACGTTATAGTAGTAGGCGTCGAAGAGATCGGGATTACCGGCACCGATGTTGCCTGACAATTCGGTATGGGTGTAGGTCAGACCGGTGCTGACGTCCACCTTGGGGGTCAGTTCGTAATAGACATTAACCGGAACCGAGTAGCTCTTCTGCTCAGTTGAAGTGCTCGATTTGTAATCGTTGCTCGCGTAGCTGACGCCAGAGCCGAAGCTGATCTTCTCGGAGTAACGCAGCTCGCCATTGATGCCGGCGGCAGTGTCGTGGTGCTCAAGCAGCGTACCCTGAGTCGCGGTAGCGGCTGCGTTATCGGCTGTGGGCTGGTCCAGTTCGGCAAACGAAAGATTGGCGTTCAGTTTAGCACGCTCGGAAGCGTAGGCGGCGGTGGCACCGGTTGCGAACAACTGGTTATTGAGCTTAACGTTGTCGGCATAGCTGGAGAGCGTGGAGTTAGCGAACACATCGCCACTCACGGCGGAATCCTTGCCGTACTTCAGATCAAAACCAGGAGTGACTACAAAAACGGTGTCGGTGAGCTCAGAGCCATCACGGCCCAGAAGCAAGTTGTCGTTATAGGCGACGCTGGAGTTTGCGGTGGCAAAAAGTTCGGCGTTGTCACCAATCGCCAAAAATGGAGCTGCAAACACAGCAGATCCCATACCTCCAAGAATAACAAGGTGTTGTACTGTTTTTTTCATGTATAATATTTAAACTAAAGCAATTAAGAACTTAAATGGCTAGACCCTGAATGGGAGCTACTTCCGCAGCTTGAATCAGACCAATCAAACAAGCTGAAAGCCTAAAAATAAGCCGAATGCAAGTCTTGTACTGAAACTTTTTCGGCATCCGGTTTATCCCCGACGTGCAGCCCCCAAAAAATCAGCCCAATATCCCGATTGCCTCCGTTGAAGGCTCGCTTCTAGCTCGCACACTCATGTCCGTAAAAGATACATCCTCCTCCAGTTTGAAGCTGTCCTCATCACCCAGCTCGAGCAAAGCGCAGGGTATGCGCCGCTTTACGCCCTTTTCGTTCCGGCGCCATGACCGTGGCTGGCAGATTCAAATTTACTGGAAGCGCTTCGCACTTTTTACGGTAATCGTCGGCCTGCTGGGCTGGATAGGAACCGCCTCGGCCGCCTACTTTTTCGTGAAATACAACCGCGGCTTCACTGACGTACGGTTTACCGACATGCTCCTTTTACCCGCCCGTTGGCATGCCTACGAGGTCTCACGGGGCGACTTCCTTATCGCCAAGGCCCAAGCCGATCTAAAAAAACAAAACTACCGCGAAGCCTATGACGGCCTACGCCTAGGTCTTATCAAATCCCCGGCCAACAAAGAAGGCCGCCTGCTACTCGCACAGATTTACGCCCTCAGGAAGCGCCCCGACCTAAGTCGCACCACTCTGCTCGAAGGCTTCACCTACCACAAAGAAGACTCCGAGTACCTCAAAACCCTCTTTGCATTCCTTCTTCAACAACAAGAGGACAAACAAGTCCTGACGTTCTACCACGAGCTTCTCGGTAACAACGAAGCCCTGACCCCGCGCAATCAATTGGTCGCGCTGGCGGCCGCCTCCTCCTGTTACTTTCGCGGCAATTTCGACGAGGCCGAGACGATTCTGCGCCGCTACCAAGTCGACTCATCCCGTGATGGTCGCCTACTGCTGGCGCGAATCAACTGGGATCGCGGAGCCAAGGATCTAGCGCTGGATCAGGTCAAGAAACTGGCCACCGAACGCCCCGATGACGGCGAAATCTACGCACTCACCATCACCTACCTGCGCGATCTTGGCCGTGACAACGAGGCCCGTCGGGAGAGCTTCGTACGCACCCTCGCCAATCCCCGCAACGCCCGCGCTCGTATCGACCTGCTTTACGCCTACCAAAAAGAGGGCGACACCGCCTCGCTGCGCACCAACGTGGAGGAAATCTACCGCGATTTCAGCAACGAGCCTTCCGCTTTGCTCGCGCTCGCAGACTTCGCAGCCAACACCGGCGACATTTTGCTCGCCCGCCGCATTTATGACCACACCCGGTCTAATAACCTCAACTGGGACGGTGCCGCGCTGATGACCGTGGAGGCGTGCATCGTGTCTAAACAATACCAGAGCGCCCTCGAGTTGGTCCGCGATCTGTTAAAGGAAAACCCTGAATGGGGTAAACGCTTTTACGCGGTGTTTAACGGCCTGCAATCCATCGCCCACTACGGCCTAGGCGATGCCGAGGCTGGACAACTTTTCCTCAACAACTTCCTCAAGCAGGACAATGTGCGCGCCGACAACCTGATCGCCGTTTCCAAGCGCCTGCTTTCCGTCGGAGCTAAGGCCCAAGCCCGAAAGGTGCTCGAGCAGGCAGTGCAGGCCGACGCTCTCAATCAGGCCGCCCTGACCAACTTGGTGCAGTTGGATCTGGAGTTAAACAACACAGCCCCGCTCGCCACCAACGTCCGCAAGCTCCTCACCATGCGTAAGCCCTCGCAGACCGTACTACGCGCCGCCTTCGCCGAGTTGGGCAGCGACCTGTTCCTGTTCTCGCCCGAGCGCACCAGCCTGCTCCAAGACTTGCGCGCCGCACTCTCGGTCACCTTGCCGACCTCGTGAAGGGTTAACTGGAAGGGGAAACCCGACACCCATTCCTTGCGACTCACTCGCCCCTCTTCACGTCCCCGACTCCAAGAAGCAGCCCGGCTCAGCGGCCTAAAACCGCAGCCAATGTCTCCAGCAGCCGCTCGTTTTGCGCAGCGGTGCCAACGGTGACGCGCAACCACTCCGGCATGCCGTAGGGCCGCATCGGCCGCACGATCACCCCGCGCTTTTGCAGCTCCATAAACACCCGCGCCCCATCGCCGACCCGCACCAGTAAAAAATTCGCCACGCTCGGGACGATCTCCAGCCCCAGGGCGCGGAACCCGCTCTCCAGCCGCACCAGCCCCACGCGGTTTTCCCGGCCGCATTTCTGGATAAACTCATGGTCGTCCAAGGCCGCCAGTGCCGCCGCCTGGCCGATCGCATTCACGTTAAACGGTTGCCGCACCCGGGTGAGCAGCCCCGCCAACTCCGGCCCCGCGTAGCCAAAACCCACCCGCAGCGAGGCTAGGCCGTAGATCTTGGAAAACGTGCGCAAACACACCACCTTGCGACCTTCGCGGATGAGCGGACGCAGGTCGGGCGGGTTGTCCAAGTACTCCGCATAGGCCTCGTCGAAGACAAACACCACGTGCTCGGGCAGGCTGCGCGCGAACGCCAGCAGCTCCGCCTCGGAGTTGGCCGTGCCCATCGGGTTGTTCGGGCTGGGCACAAAAACCAGCTTGGTGCGCGGGGTCACCGCCGCCGCCAACGCCGCCAGATCGTGGGTGTGGTTCACCAGCGGCACCTCCACCGGCTTTGCCCCGAAGAGCAGCGCGACCAGTTTATACACCGCAAACGACGGATTGCCCATGACCACCTCGTCGCCCGGCTGTAAAAAGACATGCCCCAGCAGCTCGATCAGCTCGTTGGAACCATTACCGATCACGAACTGATTCGCTTCGAACCCGTAGACCCGGGCCAGCTTCGCGCGCAGCGCCACGCAACCACCGTCCGGATACAGCTCGCTTTGCTCGATAGCCCGCAGCGCTGCCGCCTTGCCCAGCGGCGAAGGACCGAACGGATTCTCGTTCGAGGCCAACTTGATGATTGTCGTCGGGTCGAGCCCGAGTTCGCGCGCGACATCCTCGATCGGTTTACCCGGTTCGTAGACCGGCTGCGTGAGGACGGAGGGATTGACGAGTGTGTCCAGCTTCATGAAGCGAGCAGCCAAGCTGATCCCGCCCTCCATCAAAAGCCTTTTGTCACACCAGCCGGCTTGGCACCCGCACGACCTGCATGCCCGCCGCCAGCCCGGCGCGAATGCCCGGCTCGGCGTCCTCAAACACGAGGCACTGGTTGGCCGGCACGCCCATCTTCTCAGCAGCCAACAAAAACATATCCGGCGCGGGCTTGCCCCGCCCCTGCGCCACATCCTGCGGAGTCACTACGATTTTAAACAAATCCAGCAGTCCTGCGGCGCGGAGTGCTGGCATCGCCACCTCGGGCATTCCACCCGTGGCAATCGACACCGGGTGCGAGACCGCCATGCGCCGGGCAAACGCCACCACCGGCGCGATATGCTCGACCGTATCCAGCCGCTGCAAAAACAACCGCTCCTTGGTCACCTCCACCGCATGCGGATTCACATGGAGCCCATAATGCGCGCCGATCAGCTCGGCCACGCGCACCGTGGGCACCCCGCCGAGCGAGTAAAACAAATCTTCGTTCAACGTTTCCCTCAGCCCGTGCTCACGCATCGCGCCATCCCAAGCCCGGTAGTGCAGCGGCATGGTGTCGATGAGCGTACCATCGAGGTCGAAGATAAAGCCGGCGAATTCACCTGAAGGGATGTCGAGTTTCATGATTGCGGCGGATCTTTCGCATCTCCCCCACCAGCGCAAGCCCAGTGGCGCTCAGCCTTCGCGTAGCGAAACGCCACTGCTCACGCGGCGTTTCCAGCGCAGCGCCACCGCCACCAGGGCGATCAACGCCGGCACCTCAACCAGCGGCCCGACCACCGCCGCAAACGCCGCCCCCGAGGTCAGCCCGAAAACGCCCACCGCCACCGCGATCGCCAACTCAAAGTTGTTACCCGACGCCGTGAAACCCAGGGTGGCCGCCTTCGCGTAGTCAGCCCCCGCCTTCACGCTCAACCAGAAGGTCGCCGTGAACATGATCGCAAAATACACCACCAGTGGCACCGCGATGTGCAACACGTCAAGCGGCCGCGCCAGCACTTGCTCTCCTTGCAAACTAAACATCACCACGATCGTAAACAGCAGCGCACCGAGCGTCACCGGGCTGATCGCAGGCATAAACTTTTGATCAAACCAAGCCTGCCGCTCGGCCCCTCCACGCCGCAGCGTGAAGCGCGTCAGCCAACCCGCCAGAAACGGAATTCCCAGGTAAATGAACACGCTTTGCGCGATGCTGCCGATGGTGATGGCCGACAGATCGAGCACGCCCAAATCCACCCCGACGAGCGGCGGCAGGATTTTCAAAAACAGCCAAGCCAGCGGGGCGAAGGCGAACACCTGAAACAGCGCGTTGGCCGCCACCAGGCCGGCGCAATACTCGCGGCTGCCGCCAGCGAGGTCGTTCCACACGATCACCATGGCGATGCAGCGCGCGATGCCCACCAGCACCAGCCCGGCGAAATACTCGGGTTGGTCGCGCAGGAAAACCACTGCCAGAGCGAACATCAGCACCGGCCCAATCAGCCAGTTTTGCACCAGTGAGAGGCCGAGCACCTTTTTATCGCGGAACACATCGGGTAGCTCCTCGTAGCGCACCTTGGCGAGCGGCGGATACATCATCAGCACCAGGCCGATCGCGATCGGCACCGAGGTGGTGCCCACGCTCCAGCCAGTGAGCGTTTCGGCCAGCGCCGGGGCGAACCGCCCGAGGGCCACGCCGAGCGCCATCGCGGCAAAAATCCACGCCGTAAGCCAGCGGTCCAGAAACGAAAGTCGTTGGGTCAATTTGCTCACAGCCCACAGTATTCACACCAAAGCCTCAGAACGAACAGCCCGAAAGATTCGAACCGCGCCCCCCTTCCGAAAAACCTCGCGTGGAGGGGCCGGTGCGAATTCGCGTCCCCAAAAACAAAGGCGTTAATCTCCGCTGTCGGCCCCAACCCGGGCTTGCGCCAGTTTATCGGCATGCAGCGCTTCGGCCGGGAGTTTGAACGCCACCCCTGCGGCGACTGCGGCAAAGGCAAAGGTGCCCCAAAGACAACCCGACAGCCCGGCGAGCTGGTAGAGAACCCCCGAAAGCAGGCAACCCACCAACCGTCCGCCCGCGTTGGCCATGTAATAAAACCCCACGTTGAGCGCGACTTTGTCGCCGTCGGTATAGTCTAAAATCAGGTAGGAATGCACCGCCGAATTCAGCGCAAACACCGCGCCAAAAACCGCCAATCCGCCCACAATCACGACATTCGCCGGCCCACCAGCCCCCAGCGCCAAGGGAATGGCTCCGGCGACCGCAGCCAGACTCAGCGCACCTGCCACCGCCGTGCCGCGAGCGGGTGCTCGCCCCCGCAGTAGCACCGGCGTGGTGGCCTGCACGATGCCATAGCCAATCACCCAAAAGGCCATAAACGCTCCCACCTGCTCAAAACTCCAACCGAGCACCCCTCGCAGGAAAACCGGCGCCCCCACCACGAACCAGATGTCGCGTGCGCCGAACAAAAAAAACCGGGCGAGGCAAAGCACGTTAATCTCGCGGCTTTTCGAAAACAGATCCGCAAAAACCGCCTTGGTCTTGGCCTTGCCTAGCTCACGGGGAAGCGACGCCCAGGACCCGAGCCAGACCAACCCAAGAACACCAGCCATGATCCAGAGCGCACCAGAAAAACCCGCGGTCGTGAGCAAGAACCCACCAACGAAAAAGCCCACCCCCTTGAGCGCGTTTTTGGATCCCGTGAGCACGGCCACCCACTTAAATAGCGTTCCCTTGGCGTCAGCGGGAACCAACACCTTGATGGCGCTCTTGGAGCTCATCTTGGTGAGGTCTTTGGCGATGCCTGAAAGCGCCTGCGAAACCATCACCCACGCCAACGAGCCCAATTCCGGCCAGGCAGGGTTCAATAATGCCAGCATGGCCAGCGCGCCCACTTGCAACCCAAGTCCCGCAACCAAGGTGAAGCGCAACCCCAGCCGCGATGCCAGCCACCCCCCCAGCAGGTTGGTCACGATGCCAAAGAATTCGTAGAGCAAAAACAAAAACGCCAAGGTCACCGGCGCGTAGCCCAAATTGAAAAAGTGGAGCAACACCAGCATGCGCAACGCCCCATCGGTGAGGGTGAACCCCCAATAGGCGCCGGTAACGAGAATGTAATTTCTTAAGTTCATCGATGATCAAAATCCGGCCTTTTTCGCAAATTCGCCAAGAGGCAGAAAGAGCTGCGACGACACAATGCAATCGAATCTTTTCGACCTGTCCTATGCATTAGCCTGAGTTCCGCAGTTGATGGTCAGGGTGAAAAACACAGGGCTGCGCGGTTTTTGATCGCGAGGCTTACGGGGAGGAGGGAATGCCCGCTGCGCTGCGGAGGGGGCAAATCAGCCCGCCTTAGCCGCCGCTGGTTTGGCCTCGGCCGGCTTCTTGCCGCCACCCACCAGCGCGCTCAACTGGTCCTGAATCGCCATAAAAAACTCCGGATTCAACTCTCCGGCGGGCACCGCGTAGATGAGTTTGGTCTTGGCGTGTTCGTAGAGATTGCGCGCGCCGTCCGCCGCCCGGCCCTTGGGTCGCAGCAGCTTTTTGCGCTCCAGCATCAGTGCGAGAAACTGCACTAGGCGCTCGTTTTCTGGGGCGATTTCGTTCGCCGGATCGGCCAGGGTGACGAACAGGTTTTCGGCCGTCAGCTTGAGCTCACGCTCGGGATTTTCCCCGACTTTGCGCGCCTTGAACACATGCCCCCAACTGCAGGCCACGGTGCCTGGGACCGTTAAGCGCTCGCGGGCCGACACCGCCACGTCGTAGCGCATCACTTCCTCGCTGGTCTCGCTGCGCATCAAAAAACTAATCACTCGCTCGCCGTCACCAAAGGGAGTTCCGGTGACAAAACAGGAGCTGGCGAGGGGCTGCAGATTTAAATCCATAGGCTTTCTTGTTTACTTCCACCGAGGGGGGACGCTAGCAAATTTGCGCATTTGCACGAATGAACGGACGAATCATCGCCATCGGCGACATCCATGGGTGTCACCAGGAGTTTGCCGAGCTGCTCGAACAGCTCGTACTCACAAAGGACGACCGTCTGGTCCTGGTCGGCGATCTGGTCAACCGCGGCCCCGATAGTTGTAAAGTCATCGACCTCGCCCGCCAGCACCGAGCCATCTCACTTTTGGGTAATCACGAGCTGCGTTTGCTCGAGTACCGCAAAAATAAAACCCCGATTGCTTCGATTTCACGCGAAACAGACGCCGATACCTTTCAAAAGTTGCGGCCGTCGGACTGGGACTACCTGGCCGCCATGCCGCTCACCTATTTCGAAGCAGAGCTGAACACCGTGTATGTGCACGGCGGATTCATGCCCAACGAGCCCTGGCAGCGCCAGAAGGCGGAGGTCGTTACCCGTATCCAGTCGATTAACGCCCAAGGGCGGCCGTGCAAACGCGCCGACGCGCCCGATGCACCGGCGTGGGCCGACTTGTGGACCGGCCCGCCCTTCGTCGTTTACGGGCACACGCCGCGCCCCGAGGTCTATAAGCGCAAGTGGTCGGTCGGCATCGACACGGCCTGCGTGATGGGCGGCCAGCTCACCGCCTACATTCTGCCTGAAAAACGGTTCGTGCAGGTCAAAGCCCGCCGCCGTTATTATCCCTGAAAATGACAGGAGCGAATTTTTAGGGCAAAGACCGCCAAACCCTCGCAAAGGCCGCAAAGCCAAGCCGTGGTCAGCAATCCCTACACCCCCATAAACGGCGGGTGGCCGCAAAGAGGCGCAAACAGCGCAAAAAACGGAGTGGCTTCTGCAGGGTTTTATTTTTACGACTTCTGCGCTTTTTTGCGGCTAAATCATCTGGGCGGATTATTAACTGCGAAGGCGTCAACGTTGGCCTTTTTTGTGTCATTTTGTGTTTTTTGTGGCCAATGGTTTGGGGGCTACCGAACGAAAACGTCGAGGAGCCGCCTTAAACCACCATGTCCACGCCCACTCCCCTTGCCGGTGTCCTCCTGCTCGTCGTCGATCTGCAACCCGCCTTTCTCAAGGGCATCCACCAGACCGAGACGGTTCAAAAACGCTGCGCCTTCGCCATTGAGGCGGCCGCTGGTCTCGGCATTCAAGTCGCCTTCACCGAGCAACTCCCGCGCAAACTCGGTGGCACCGCCCCCGAACTGCTCGCGCTCGCCCCCGACGCCCCGGTTCATGCGAAAAGCACCTTCTCGGCGTTCGGCGACGATGGCATCGCCGAAACCATTCAAGCGCTCGAACTCGACCACCTGATTATCTGCGGCATCGAGACGCCGATCTGTGTTTACCAAACCGCGCTGGGGGCGATTAACGCAAACCTTCAAGTCACCGTACTCAGCGATGCAGTGGGTGCGCGCCGCCCCGAGGACGCCGCGTTCTGCCTGAGCGCCTTGGTGCGCGCGGGCGTTCACCTCTTGCCCTCGGAAAGCGTGTTTTATGCGTTACTTCACGACGCCACGCACCCGTTTTTCAAAGGCTACACCCAGCTGGTTAAAAAATACACCTGACCCCACCCCATGACCGAAGAACTCCCCCTGCTTTCTGTCCGCGAACTCAAGGCGCTAGTCGACGCCTCCGGGCGCCCCTTCGCGAGTGTTCTGGTGGTTAAAAAACTCACCAGCAAGAACGCGTCCAACGGCAATCCGTTTCTCACCCTCGACTTGGGCGACCGCACCGGATCCTTCGGCTGCACGCTGTTTAGCGACGGCGCGGTATTCGACACGGTCAAAGCGGCCGGCGAGGGAGGAGTGCTGCGCGTGGAGGGCCGCATCGATTATTACCAGGGCAGGCTTTCGCCGAAGTTACTCAAAGTGGCGGCGCTCTCCGAGGAGGAACTCGGCGCCCCGGGATTGATCGACAACCTGGTCGAAGTTGCGCCCGAACCCGTCGGCGAACTTTGGGCTGAATTCCAGCACTTCATCGACGCGATTAAGCACGACGAATTACGCATGACCGTGCGCGGGATTTTCGAGGAGGTCGGCGAGGTGTTCAAGTGGACGCCGGCGGCAGTGGCCATGCACCACGCCTACCGCCACGGCCTGTTGGAGCACACCATCCACATGGCGCGCGCCTGCAAAGCCCTGTTGCCGCTCTACCCTGAAGTCGACGCGGACCTGGCCATGGCCGGGATCCTGATTCACGACACCGGCAAAACCGTCGAATACGAGGGTTCGCTCGCCACCAAACGCAGCCGCAAGGGAATCCTGCAAGGCCACGTGGTTTTGGGCTACCAACTCGCGCGTAAACACGGGATCAAGTCGCGTCTAGACTCCGAGCGCCTGGAGCGCCTGGAGCACATCGTGCTCAGCCACCAGGGCGAACCCGAGTGGGGAGCGGCGGTGTATGCGGCGACGCCGGAGGCGGTGTTTGTGTCGATGATCGACAACCTCGACGCCAAGATGGGCATGGTCCAGCGCACGCTGCGGCAGGCCAACGACAGCTCGGATTTTTCCGAACGCCTGCCGGGCTTGAGCACCGTGCTACTGACCAAACCGCTCACGCCAAAAACGTAGCCGACCGTCAGTGAGTAGCGCAGACTTCCAGTCTGCTCCGGCAAGTAGCGCGGACTTCCAGTCTGCATCATGCCTGCGTCAGCCATTCTCGGAGCAGACTGGAAGTCTGCGCTACTTTTAACCGGCGAAGGGCGCACCCGTTTCCGGACGATCGGCCTGCCGGAAAAGCCCAATTTTCCTTAGCGCGAGGATAACCATTGCCCCGGGCCGACGCGGATGTTTCGTTGACGAACTTCATGAAGACTTGGACCAAGTTCCACATTTCCACCCTGCGCGATAGCCCGGCCGATGCAGAAATCGCCTCCCATAAGCTGCTCATGCGCGCAGGCATCGTGCGCAAGCTCGGCGGCGGCCTCTATTCCTACATGCCGCTCGGCCTGCGTGTCATGCAGAAGATCTCACAGATCTGCCGGGATGAACTTGAAGTCGCCGACGCCATCGAACTGTGGATGCCGCACATCCATCCCGTGGAAAACTGGGAACAGGGCCCGCGCTGGGCCGCCGCCCGCGAGATCATGTTCCGCGTCGACAACGCCGGCGCTAACAAAGGACGCTCCCGCGAACCCGAGTTCGTGCTCGGGCCGACCCACGAGGAAATCATCACCCCGCTGGTCAAAAACGAGATCACCAGCTACCGCGACCTGCCGAAAAACTTTTACCAGATCGCCACCAAATTCCGTAACGAGATCCGCCCGCGCTTCGGCCTGATGCGCGCCCGCGAGTTCGTCATGATGGATTCGTATTCGTTCGACGCCACCGACGACGGCGCGATCAAGAGCTACATGGCGATGAAGGACGCCTACGTGCGCTTCTTTAAACGCATCGGTGTAACCGCCATCGCAGTCGAGGCCGACACCGGCGTGATGGGCGGCAGTTTTTCCCACGAGTTCATGGTCCCCGCCGAAATCGGCGACGACGACGTGATCTACAACGAGGCCAGCGGCTACGCGGCCAACCGCGAAAAAGCCACCAGTGCTCTGGTGCCTGCCGACCTAGTCGATGCAGCCCCGATCGGTCTAGTCGAGGAGTTCCCCACCCCTGGCGCTCTGACCATCGCCGCGCTCGAAGCCGCTCCCTACGGCGTGAAGGCCGACCAGCAGTTCAAGACCCTCGTCTACATCGGCGACGGCAAACCGTTCATCGTTATCATTCGCGGTAACGACGAGCTCGAAGAGGCCAAGTTGGGCTCGCTCGGTTTCACCCTGTGCCGCGCCGCCACCGCCGAAGAAATCGAGCCCGTCCTCGGTGCCAAACCCGGCAGCCTTGGCGCCGTCAAAGGCTCGATCAAAGATCCGTCAGCCCTCGTCGGTGTGTTCGCCGACCATGCCATTCGCCTGATCGGCAATGGTGTGACCGGTGCCAACAAGGACGGTTTCCACCTGCGCAACGTCAACGTGACCCGCGACCTCGAGATCACCAAATTTGGCGATTTTCGCCGCGTGCGTCCCGGCGAGCCCGACCCCAAGAACGGTCAACCGCTGCAAGTTAAACGCGGCATCGAGGTCGGCCATATCTTCAAACTCGGCACCAAGTACTCGGAGAAATTCGGCGCGGTCTACACCGACGACCAGAAGCAATCCCACCCGATGGTCATGGGCTGCTACGGTATCGGCATCAGCCGTACGATGCAGGCCGTGATCGAGCAAAGCCACGACAACGACGGCATCATCTGGCCCTGGTCGGTTGCCCCGTTCCAAGTGATCATCACGCTGCTAGATCCCTCGGTAGCTGAACCTGCGGAGCTCGCCAAGAAACTGGCCGCAGTCGCCGAACAAGCCGGTGCCGATGTGATCATCGACGACCGCGAGGAGCGCCCCGGAGTTAAATTCAAGGATGCCGACCTTATTGGTATTCCGCTACGCATCACCATCGGAGGCAAAGGCCTGCAGGCCGGTGTCATCGAGCTGAAATGGCGCTCCAAGAAGGACGTCATCAAAGTGCCCGTCGCCGAGGCTGCCGAACACAT
Organism: Opitutus sp.; assembly: GCA_024998815.1. Taxonomy (NCBI): domain Bacteria; kingdom Pseudomonadati; phylum Verrucomicrobiota; class Opitutia; order Opitutales; family Opitutaceae; genus Opitutus; species Opitutus sp. The sequence goes on along the minus strand of JACEUQ010000001.1, from coordinate 563,603 downwards.
CGCCGCTGTCGTCCGTGACGCGTTTGCCCAAGCATGAGCGGTTCAACTGATCACACCGATTCAGGGCCGCAGGCGTGGCGCGTTGTTTTCCTTAACGACGCAGTAACACGCATGTCCTATGCGGTGATGGTGCTGCGCAAGCTGTTTGGTTTCGACGAAGCCACCGCGGTCCAACACATGATGGAGGCACACGAATCAGGCCGCTCCATCGTTTGGGCGGGGGTGCGCGAAAATGCCGAAGCCTACGCCTTTTCACTTCAACAGTGGCACCTTTGCGCCACCATCGAGCCCCATGAAGCGAGTTGATGTCCGTTTGAGCATTCCTGCGGTCGCCCCGTTACTCGACTTGATCAAGTCGGTGGCCGATGAATTGCGCACGCAATTGGCCGTGCCGATTGCGTTGGCCGAGGCCGATGCTGAACTCGCCGCAGTGTGGCGCGAGGACCTACTCGAGTCGCAACGCGAGGACTGCGACCGCCTCTTTTCGCTCTTCGACCAGGAATTTTTCAGCGAAGGCGTTGTTTCCTTCGACCGTGAAAATGCTGAGGCGGTGCTGCGCGCTTGCGCCGCCCTGCGGTTGCGCTTCCGCAAGACCCACCTGGCGCAAATCACCGACGACACCCTGGAGGCCCTCGAAGCCAGCAGTAACATCGGCAATTGGGATCCGGCGGAGCAGAAGGCCTTCGCGTGCTTCATGTTTTTGGATGAACTCCAGAAAATCATCCTGAAGTACCTCGATCCGATGTCGCCCGAAGAGGATTGAGCAAAAGCAAGTCGAGCCCGCTCGGAGTGTTTTTTTAAGTAGCGCGACTTCCAGTCTGGTTGAATTGGGTGCCCCATTTGCACACAGGAAGTCTTCGTAAGCCCGGCCAATCGGCCGATGTTTTCCCGCGCCAAAAACAGGCCTGCCTCTTCCCTTGACTACGGGGGGCGCGGGGGTAGCCTGCGCCGCTTTCCACAGGCATGGCGCAAGAACTGAAAGACACCCTCCAGCTCCCTAAAACAGATTTCCCCATGCGGGCAAATCTCGTGCAGCGCGAGCCCTCTCGCCTCGCCCATTGGGACAAACTCGATCTCTACGCCGCTATCCAGCGCAAGAACGCCAACACCGGCAAGACGTTCGTCCTGCACGACGGCCCGCCGTTCACCAACGGCGATGTCCACATCGGCACCGCGCTCAACAAATCCCTCAAGGACATCACCCTGCGCTACAAGTCGCTGCGTGGCTACCGCACCCCGTACGTGCCGGGCTGGGACTGCCATGGTTTGCCCATCGAACAAAAGGTGATGCGCTCCTTGCAGGCCGAGAACAAGCAGGTCTCCACCGCCGAGATGCGCTCGCTGTGCGACGCCTTCTCCGAGAGCTGGATCACCACCCAGACCAAACAATTTAAACGCCTCGGCGTCCAAGCCGATTGGAAGAACGAATACAAAACCAAGGCCCCGGCCTACGAGGCGGACATTATCCGCACTTTCTCCTCGTTCGTCGAAAACGGCTTGGTTTACCGCTCCAAGAAGCCGGTGTATTGGTCGATCCCCTTCGAGACCGCTCTGGCCGAGGCCGAAATCGAATACAAAGACCACGTCTCGACGGCCATTTGGGTTAAGTTCGCGGTCCCCGCCGCCGAAGCAGCCAAGTTCAACCTCCCCACCGAAAAACCGCTGTTTATTGTCATCTGGACCACTACGCCGTGGACCATTCCGGCCAACCTCGCGATCGCTGTTAACGCCGACGTGGACTACGTGGTCGCCGACCTCGGATCCGAGCGCATCGTCGTTGCGCAGGCCTTGCTCGGAGCCGTGCTCGCCGCCGCCAAAATCGAGGCCGCCCCATCCATCGCAGCGACGGTTAAAGGCTCATTGCTCGAAGGCCTGGCCACTCGCCACCCGTTCGTAGACCGCGCGTCGCCGGTTGTGCTGGGCGATTACGTCACCACCGACAGCGGCACCGGTTGCGTCCACACCGCTCCCGGACATGGCGCCGACGACTACCTCACCGGACTGCGTTACAAGTTGGAAATTTACTGCCCCGTCGGTGCCGATGGTCGCTACCTCGACGACGGACAAGTCCCCGCCGACTTGGTCGGCATCAGCACACTTGAAACCGTCGAGGATATCGCCGCCAAAAAAACCTCTCCCGCCAACCTCGCAGTCCTGAAAAAACTCGCCGGCGCAGGTGCCTTGCTGGCCAAAGCCAAGTACACCCACAGCTACCCGCATTGCTGGCGCTCCAAGACTCCGATCATCTTCCGCGCTGTCGACCAGTGGTTTGTCGGCCTTGACCGCAAGGCCGACGCCGCCGCGCCGTCCCCGCGCGAGACTGCGCTCAAATCCATCGCCGGAGTCCAATGGATCCCCATCTGGGGCGAGACTCGCATCCGTGGTGCCGTCGAGGCCCGTCCCGACTGGTGCATCAGCCGCCAACGTTCTTGGGGCGTGCCCATCATCGCGTTCTACGACACCGACAAAAACGCGTTTATTGACGCCTCGGTCATCCGCGCCGTCGCCGACAAAATTGCGACCCGAGGCACCAACTTCTGGTACGACGCCACCACCAGCGAAATTCTCGCCGGCGTGACTTTACCCGCCGGCTGGCCTGCCGCCACCGCGCTCACCATCGGGCGCGACACGCTCGACGTGTGGATCGACTCCGGTTCTTCGCACGCCGCCGTGCTGAAGAACCACCAGGGCGCCACCCAGTGGCCCGCCGACCTTTACCTCGAAGGCTCCGACCAACACCGCGGCTGGTTCCAGTCCTCGCTGTGGACCGGCGTGATTTCCCAAGGTGGAGCGCCCTACAAGGCGGTGCTCACCCACGGCTTCATCGTCGGTGAAGACGGCAAAAAAATCTCCAAGTCCGGCCAGTACGAAAAGCCCCCGACCTCGGACAACTATATCGCGCAGTACGGTGCGGACGTTATCCGCTTCTGGATCGCCTCGCAGGATTTCACCCAGGACATCACGCTCTCGGAGAAAATCCTCAACAACGCGGCCGAAGGCTACCGCAATCTACGCAACACCCTGCGTTACCAGCTAGCCACCCTGTGCGACTTCGATCCGGCCAAAGACGCGCTGCCCTACTCCCAACTCGACACGCTCGACCGCTGGGCTCTTCACCAGACCGCAAAACTGCTCGCCGAGGCCACCTCCGCGTACGATGCCTACGAATACCACCGCGTGATCCAAGCGGTGAGCTCGTTCTGCGCCGTCACGCTGTCGGCGGTTTATCACGACATCCTCAAGGACCGGCTCTACACCCTTGGTACGGCGCACCCGCTGCGCCGCTCTTCGCAGACCGCGATCCACCACATCTTCGAAGTGTTAGTTAAAATCCTCGCCCCCGTGCTGACCTTCACGGCCGACGAAGCGTGGTCCTACGCGACGACCAAGACTGAGTTCACCAACGACCCGATCCACCTGCAGAATTGGCCCGAGGCGGACGCAGCCTGGACCAATCCGGAGCTCGAAGCCGATATGGCCGCGCTGCTCAAAGTCCGCGCGAAGGTCAACGAGGCCATCGAGCCGCTGCGTGCCGCGGGCAAACTCGGCAAGTCGCTCGACGCGGTCATCACCCTGTCGCTCGCCCCGACCGATCCGCTCCGTGCGATTTTGGCAAAACATCACGATTTCCTGCCTGAACTCTTCATTGTTTCTCTCGTTGTCATTCAGGACGGCACCAACCCCGCCTTTGAGGTGTCAGTGCGTCACGGCGAGGAACTCGGGTATGTGCGTTGTCCTCGCTGCTGGCGCTGGGTGCCAAGCTTGGAAACGACCGTACATGGCGAAGTCTGCCCGCGCTGCGCCGAAGCGCTCCACTCACTTTAAGTTTAACCACATACCCTCGATCAATCATGGCCAAAAAAGCGAAAAAGCCCACGCCCACGCAAAAAAAGATGCCCGCAGTTAAGCCGCAAAATACGGCAAAACCGGCAGCTAAAAAACCACCGGCCAAGCCCGCCCCCCGCGTTGCCCCTGCCAAGTCCGCCAAGTCGGCCAAACCCGCTGCACGCGCTACGATCGCCAAAACGGCCAAATCGGCTAAACCCGCAGCGGCTGCCAAGTCAGCATCGCGCGTAGCTCCCACCCCCGCAGCTAAGTCAGCCAAAAACCTCAAACCCGTGAAACCCAAAAAGTCCGCGAAAACCACCAAGGTTGCAAAGCCGGCCCCTTCGCCTGCACCAAAAAAATCAGCAACGAAGCCTTTAGCGCTTAAGTCCAACGCCAAAACGGCCGTTAAGACGAGTAAGCCCGCACCCGTTGCCAAATCGGCGCCGAAGTCCGCGCCCGAAGCCAAACCGGCCGCCAAGCCCGCCCCGCTTCCCAAGAAGCCAACCCCGCCCCCCACCCCCACCGTGCAAAAACCCCTTAAACCTCTGGTCAAGAGCGTTGAAACCAAGGACACCGGCGCGACCAAACCCATGTCCACCAAGTCGCAAGCACTGAGCGACCTGCGCACCCGTATCCTGCAAAAGAAGGGTCCGGTTCGTCCGATCGCGTTCTCCCTCGACGAAATCCGAGAGATCGCCAAAACCGCGACCAAGCAGGAAGAAGAACTGAAGGCCGCAAGCACCAAAGTCACCAACAAGACGACCAAACTGCTTGCCGACGATAAATTGCTTAAGCCCTCGCAGCCCAACCACATCAAGGCTGCGTCATTAGCCGACATCTTGGGCTTTAACCCCAAGAAAAAACAGGTTCCCGTGGACGAGAGCGAATCCATTCCGGAAAAGTATCGCCGCTACTACAAACTCCTCATTGAGCTCCGCAACCACTTGACGGGCCAGATTGATACCCACTCCGAAGAGACCCTCAAGCGTTCCTCCAAAGATGATGCCGGCGATCTCTCCAGCTACGGCCAACACATGGCCGATGCGGGCACCGACACCTTCGACCGCGACTTCGCCCTGTCGTTGGTTTCCTCCGAGCAGGAGGCGCTCTCCGAGGTCGAATCCGCCATCAAGCGAATTAAGGACGGCACGTACGGCATCTGCGAAAACACCCAGAAGCCGATCGCCAAGGAGCGTCTGGTTGCGGTGCCGTTTACCCGTTACTCGGCCGAGGCGCAGAAGGACATCGAGAAAAACCGCATGCGCTCGCGCTCCCAAGCCGGCTTGTTTGGCGAGATGGGCGAAGAAGGTGCGACGCTCAGCCCCGGTAGCGGTGGCGACGGCGACGACGAATGAGCCAGCCCAAGGCTACTCCTTTCGCGCCAAGCCACACTCAGGAAACCTCGGTGCCTACCCCATCCGTGGTTTCCCGCTGGCAACGAATTCAAGCCTACCAACTGTTCTGGTGGCTGAGTCTTGGCGTGTTCGTGCTCGACCAAATCACCAAGGTCTGGATCGCCCTAGCGATCCCCTTCGACGGGGCCAACTACCATGTTCACCCCGTCACCGTGATCGACGGTTTTTTCTACATCATTCACGTGGGGAATACGGGAGCGGCCTGGAGCCTGTTCACAGGCCAAACAACCCTACTAGCCCTGGCCGCGCTGCTCACTCTGACTGGGATTTATTTTTGGCGGCACGCCCTTGAACTCAAACAGCGCCCCGTCCAACTCGCCTTCGGCCTGCTCTGTGGCGGCATCATTGGCAACTTGGTGGATCGCATGATCCACGGGCACGTAATCGACTTCCTCGATTTCCACTTCGGTGAGTACATTTACCCCACCTTCAACGTCGCCGACGCAGGGATTTGTATCGGGGTGACGATCTACCTCTTTCACTCGCTGCGCCAAGGTCCGCCGCAAAGCGTGCAGTCGTAATCAGCCAAAGCGGATTCAAACTCCGCTGCGATCACAACGGCGCAAACGAACCCGGCCCAAATAGGGAAAAGCCGCTTGGCCGGAAGCCAGTCAGACTCATTAGCGTTCACGTTGGGTTTTCGGCATCCTTGCGCTCACGCTCAAGGCCACACGCTTCGGCGCACACACTCCTCGTGGCCTTGTGCGTGAACTCGGAGTGATTACCAAGTCACGGAGCCACCTCAAACCAGAAGGGGGCGAACAGCTCGCGGCCGGCGATTTTTACCTGCGCCCAAATCACGTAGCCCCCGGCCGTTGGAATGGTGATTCGGAAACTCAACCTAGGCTTGGCCGCATCCGGTGGCGCGACCGCAGCACTCGCGCCGTCCGCCAGCGGATGCAAGTGGGCAAACCCGCTCTGGCTTTGGTCAAAGGCGACGAGGTGGGCGTAGGCGTCCATCACCAACTCCAGCGGCACGCCGGCGCCATCGCGTCGACTGATATCAAAGGCGAGACTCGCCGCCTGCCCCGCCCGCATCGGTGCGTCAGGCGTGAGTTTAAAGTGATAACCCTCCACCTCCGCATCCCACGAGAAACGCGGCGCAATGGACGCCGTAGGGCCCTTAACCAGCAAGTCGGCGCTCGCATATAGACTGCGCCTGGTAGGCACTGGCACGAAGTCGGCAAACACCCGGTAAACACCCGCCAAACGCGGGGTGAATGCAACCGTCCACTCGCCGTAGGTTTCCCCGGGCTCGGGATGGAGGTGCTGATAATCGTTCAACGTGGGATCGACCACGAGGAGGTGGAGCTTGCGGGTATGCTCAACCAATAAATCCGCAGGCCCCACCGGTTTTCCGGTCGCGGTGCTGAGGGCAAGGCTGAGGCGCGTTTCGATCCCCCTCGCGGCAGGCGGATTTTCACGCAGGGTCAGCGAAACCGGTGAACGCGCGGTGGTTACGACGACGAACTGGGGGTTAGCGGGGTCACACAGCTCAACCATGCCTTTGCCCTGAAGATTAAAGTCATTCGAGTGCAGATTGGTGCCCGTGGGTAACGCACGGAAAGCGCCGTAAAGCGCGAGCGCGCCGGCCGTAATCAGCACGACCTGCCGCCACCGTACAGGGGCGTTCGCCGAAGCACCCAAACTCAAACCCGCGCCAGATGGCGTCGGTGTAGCAGCGGCTTCGGCGTTGATAGTAGGCGTGGGCACGGTGCTCATCGTTTGCCCATTTTCGACACGAACTCGTCGGGTGACCACTGGCTGCCGTCGGCACGCCAAATGATTTTTCCTTTTGGATCAATCAACAGGGTGGCGACGGTGTGTTTGAGGATGCTGCCTTCAAAGGCCGCGAGCACGCCAAACTGGGTCAGCAGGTCTTTGATCGCTCGTTCTGGGCCGGTCAAAAAGGAGAAGTTGGTCGTGTCGATACCGCGCTGCGCCGCGTAGGTTCGAAGCACTCCGGGGGTGTCGTACTCGGGGTCGAGCGTGATGGAGACAAACTCGATGTCGGTCACGCCCGCCTCGCGGGCCTTGCGCTGGGTCGTCACCATGTTGGCAGTGGCAAGCGGGCACATCGTCGCCACCTGGCAGCGGGTGAAAATGAAGTTCAACATCACCTGCTTGCCCCGAAACCGGGCAGGCGATACGACTTGGCCGGTCTGATCGTAGAGGGCGAAATCAGGCAGGTTTTCACCGACTTCGCGGTAGGCGTTGCGGCCGCGGATCGCGGTGTCTTGGCGCAAACTACCAGTTGCCGCACCGATGCGAGCCTCGGCGGCGGCATCGACCGGCCAGATCTTTTCCAGCGCAAACTCACCGTCCTCGCGCTCGACCAACTCGGCGCGGATGCGCTGGCCCTCGCGGGCGTTGGCCACATCGCCGCTGGTCACGGCAAACTCCATGGTCATGGCCGCCATGTAGCCGGCGATGGCATCATGTTTAACCAATAGGGTGAGCCGGGCGGGGTCGGCCTTGATGATCTCGCCGGTGAGCGGGTAGCGCTTTTCCTTGCTGGCGGCTGCGTCGCTCGGGGCCTTTTGGTCGGAGGAAACACGCGGCTTGCAGCCGGTCACCACCAAACCCAGTGAAATGAAGATCAGCAGCAGGGGGCGAAGGAGTCGGGAGTTCATTGGGAGTAAGATGAGTGTTGCGAGCGCCCTCGCCTGAAACGGCCAGGGGATTTGCTAAGGGTGTTAGCCCTACGCCGTGGGAATGGGGAGGGCAAAGATGCGTGGAAAGTAGCGCAGACTTACAGTCTGCTTTGTCAGTCTGAGCAGACTGGAAGTCTGCTCTACTTCAAACGGCTATAGATTTAATTAAAACGCCGTTAGCGTGAGCTCACTTGTGATCCCACGGTAAGGCGATCTTCAGGCGCGGGTGCTCCCATACCTTGAACAGCGTGAACATTTTCCCCGGGTTGAGGATGCCCTGGGGATCGAGCGCGCTTTTGATCGCCCGCATGGCCTTGATCTGCGCCGGCGAATGCTGGAGCCGTAAAAACGGCGTCTTGGCCAACCCGATACCGTGTTCGCCGGAGATCGCCCCGCCCAGCTTGACCACGCCCGCCATGAGCTGGCCGACCGCCTTTTCGGCGCGCAGGTATTCGGCGCGGTTTTCGCGGTGATACATGATGTTCACGTGCAAATTACCATCGGCCAGATGCCCGAAGGTGGGGATGGACAACTTCGAGGACTTGCGGAGTTTGTCCAAAAAGACGGCGAACTTTTCGTAACTGCGCATCGGCACCACGATGTCCTCGTTGAGCTTGGAGTCGCCGAGGGCGAACATCGCCCCCGAGCACTTGCGGCGCACCTCCCACAGCTCCTCGGCCTCGGCCCGGTCGCGCGCCTCGCGGAAGGCCAAGGTGTTCGCCTTCGCCCACGTCAGAACGACCTCCTTCACCTCGGCGACCTCGCTGGCTGTGCCGGCCAATTCCAGCAAAATCACGGGGCGCCCCGCCTGACCGGCGAACACGGTTTTGCCGGTCTTGGCCTCGGCGCATTGCACGCTGTAACGGTCTAAAAACTCGCAAATCGCCGGCTGCACCCGCTGGGCGAAGAGCGCCCGCACCGCGCGGAACGCCGCCGTCTCGTCGGCGAAAGCGGTCAGCAAGGTCCAGCGCGCGGCCGGCAAGGGGATGAGCTTGAGCGTCGCCTCGGTCACCACCCCGAGCATGCCCTCGGCGCCAATCCACAGGTCGCGCAGGTTAAACCCGGCGGAAAACTTCTTGGTCGCCGTGCCCCATTCGACGTATTCGCCGGTGGGAAGAAAGCCCTTGAGCGCGACCACGAAGTCGCGGGTGACGCCGTATTTACCGCCGTGCATGCCGCCGGCGTTGCAGGAGATATTGCCGCCGATGGTAGAGTATTGCTTGGACGCTGGATCGGGCGGGTAAAACCAGCCGAGCGCTTCGACGGCCTTGTGGATGTTGCCCACCACCGCGCCGGCCTGCACCTGGGCGAACCCGGCCTCGGCATCCACCGTGATCTTGTTCCAGCCCGACAAATCCAGCACCCAGCCGCCGTGGATCGGCGAGCCCGAACCGGTCAGCGAGCTGCCCGCGCCGCGCGTGGTGACCGGGACCTTGTGCTGATTGGCCAACACGAGGGTGGCGGCGATATCGGCCTTGGTCTTAGGACGAATGACCGCCTCGGGCAAAAATGAGAGTTTGCTGCCGTCAAAGGAGGCCGCAAACACCACGTCGTGGTCGGTGTTCACGCGGGCGCCGAGTTTCGCTTTGAGTTTACGAGTAGCTGGTCCGAAGGAGGGCATGGGAGTGGTTTGACACTTCCTCGATAGCGCCGCCGCATCAACCCGATAAAAGGGAGGCAGAGACACTTTAAGCAAAGGGGGTACACGGCGTTCCAGTGGAGCGGAAACCCGCGTGGAAACACGGAAGTTCGGCCGAAAAAGTAGCGCAGACTTCCAGTCTGCTTAGGAGTCATGGGCATCACTCAACCCAGCCCGCCCAACCGCAAACCGCAGCTCATGGGAATGGGGTCACGGCCCCACGTCAAGCAGTCCATTCACCCCACGATGAAGGAGTTACGCCCCCTCGATTTCACGGGATAAACCCCATGAGCTCATCAGCCTAAGGGATGTATCTTAACCGACGCCCCGACCTGCGCAGGGCACACTCATGGCCGTTAAATTCCAAGACTACTACGAAACACTGGGTGTGGCTAGGAGTGCCTCGGCGGACGAGATCAAGCAGGCGTTCCGCAAACTTGCGCGCCGCCATCACCCCGATGTAGCCAAAGATAAGACTGCCGGCGAAGCCCGGTTCAAAGAGATCAACGAGGCCTATGAAGTGCTGGGCGATGCGGAGAAACGCAGGCGCTACGACGAGCTCGGCGAGCATTGGCAAGAGGGCATTCCCGGCGAACCCTCACCCCACCGCCGAGGGCACCATCGCCCGCCACCCGGAGCGTCTGATTTCGAGTTCAGCGGGACCGGCTTCAGCGATTTTTTCGAGTCGTTTTTCGGCGGCGGCCACGGCGGCTTCGGCGGTGCCCCCCCGCCCTCCCGGCCTCGGCACACCGGCGAACCGGATTTTGCCCAGCCCGAGCGTGATGTTGAAGCCGACCTGCTGGTTTCCCTCGAAGAGGCCCTGCACGGATCTCAGCGGCGCGTGACCTTAAAACGCCCCGATCACACGGGAACGGGGTCGCGCACTGACAGCTACAACGTGCGGATTCCGCCCGGCGTGCACGAGGGGCAACGCATCCGCCTGGCCGGGCAAGGCGAGCCTGGGGTGCGGGGCGCCGAAGCGGGAGACCTCTACCTGCGCGTCCGCCTTGAGCGCCACCCCGATTTCAACGTCCAGGACAGCGACCTGTATTGCGAGCTCCCCCTCGCGCCGTGGGAGGCGGTGCTGGGCACCCAGGTCACGCTGCCCACCTTGGATGGCTCGACCACCCTGCGCATCCCCCCAGGCACTGCCGCCGACAGTTTGCTGCGCTTGCGCGGACTCGGTCTACCCAAAGCCAATCAACAACGCGGCGACTTGTATGCCACCGCGCGAATTAAGACCCCCGTAACCACCTCCCCGCAGGAACGCGTACAATGGGAGCAACTAGCCAAAACCTCACCCTTCAAACCTAGGAGCGAACCATGAGCGATCGAGTCTACCGCAACACCTACGCCCTCGCAATCGTGCGGGCACCCGCAACAGGCCCTTCAACCTATTCGCTCGAACAGGCCGCCCAGCTCGGCGGCGTGCACCCCGAGCTGCTGCGCCACTATTGCCGGATTGGGCTGTTCACCAAGGCGCCACCCCGCTCAGGGGCCGAGCCGATCTTCGATGACGCCACCCTGTACGAGTTGCGCCGACTCGAACACTACCGCCGCCACCATGGCGTGAGCCGTAGGACGTTACGCGTGATGTGCGCACTCTGGCGCGAGATCGAAACACTCCAATCCGAACTCCGCGTGCTACGCCGCAATTGAAACCCACCCAGCCCGAAGCCTCTGCCCCCCAGCATTCCTGCGGCGCCTTCGGGTATCACCCCATAGCGCCGGCCCGGAATAGAGCTAAAATAAAAACAACGAAAACCGTCCCCGCCCGAACCCAATTAAAAAACAGGAACCTCATTTATGCTGCGCACCATTAACGCCCTATATGGCCATAAGCTCATGGCCAAGGATGGCGAAATCGGCCACGTCAAAGACGTCTATTTTGATGATAAAAACTGGGCAGTGCGCTACATAGTCGTGAACACCGGAAGCTGGCTGACGGGTCGACTCGTGCTGCTCTCTCCCCATGCTTTTGGCACGCTGGATCCCAAAGATGAAACGCTGCACGTAAAACTAACGCGCAAGCAGATCGAAAACAGCCCATCGATTGCCACCCACCGTCCCGTTTCCCGCCAATACGAGGAGAATTACTACTTGTATTACGGCTGGCCGGCCTACTGGGAAGGGGGCGGGATGTGGGGCGCGAGTGGCTTCCCGGTCACAACCACGCCACCTCAAAGCCAAGATCGGCCCCACCATGGCCACAACCAAAGAGACGACATCCATTTGCACAGCACCACTGCGGTTAAAGGCTATCACCTCCAAGCCTCCGACGGGGAAATCGGCAAGGTCTGCGGGTTCCGGGTAAATGAAAAAACCTGGGCGATTGAGGAATTGATCGCCACGACCGGCCACTGGTACTCACACCAAAAAATCGTGATCCCCACAGCCAAGATAGAACGCCTTAGCTACGAGGAATCCAATGTCGTCACCAGCCTCACCCGGGCGCAAATCCAACCGTTCGCTCACATTGAGGCTGCCTAGCATGAACGCCGTCCGCCTGCCCCCCCAACCCGCCTCACGTAGCGCCCAACACTTCGGAATGGTGACCCGAAAAATGCTCCATGAGCGCACCTGTGAAATCGCCCAGCGTGCTGGCCGCACCGCCCCCTATGTCACGCAAGACGACTATGAACAGGCCAAGCGCGAACTGACGGGCGATCCCTACGCGCTGATCATGGATACGACTATTGATACGGGAATGTTTTACCCCGTAACCACCCCGGCTGAATTCCCCTCACCTAACGAGACACACCTCGGATCGACTGGGCATACCCGAGGCTGCGCCCCCACCTCGCGCATATTTTGGGGCGGAGACAGTCCGCTTACTGGCGCGTCGTGCTGATCAGGCGACGCGCGGGTTGCCTCGTCGGGTTCCTCGACCGTTCAGCAACACAACACGGAGGAGCGCGTTAAAAGCAGAAAAGCAACAAGGCAAAAGTTGCACAATCAGCGCTCGGATGGGGTGCCGAAACCTCGATAAATGATGAGCAATGCTAGATCGTTAACATCTGCCCTGAGATTTTCCACAAAAGTGACCGCGCCAGTGCTGGAAGGCTCGGATACGTGGGCAATGTTCACGTCCACGATAACCGTAGTACCCGGCATAAATCCACCGGGCTAAACAGGCCTTACAGGCGCCGGGATTAGGCAACTCACTAAAAATCAGCCAATAATAAAACCAGCACATAAAATGGCGCGGGACACGTCCCCCCCCCCGCGCCTCTTTACGCGACGAGTATCCAGAAAGAAGCCGGCCAACAGAGGTCGCGAAAAGGGGCTCAAATTAAGCCACGCAGTTTAGCTATTTTGATTTTATAGGCGCATCTTTCACAGCGTACTTCACCCACGGCGCAAAACAAAGCCTTGAAATCCCCGGCGGTGCCCCGTAACCGCTCCCCTCCCAATGAAGTCCCTCATCATCGCCGAGAAGCCCTCCGTGGCCGCAGATCTAGCCAAGGCCCTCGGTAAAATCCCCAAAAAAGACGACCACTACGAGAACGACGAGTACGTGATCTCGTCGGCCGTCGGTCACTTGGTGGAGCTCGAAATGCCCGAGGACATCGACAAAAAAAAGTACGGGTTCTGGCGCCTGGAGATGCTTCCCATCATCCCAGAAACCTTCGGCCTCAAGCCCATCGAGGGTTCCAAGGACCGCTTTACCCACCTTAAAAAGCTCCTCGCCCGCAAGGACATCGACCAGGTCATCAATGCCTGCGATGCCGGGCGCGAGGGTGAGTTGATCTTCGCCTATCTTTACCAGTTGGCCAAATCCAAGCTGCCGGTGAAGCGCGCTTGGATGCAGACCATGACCACCGAGGGCATTCAGACCGCCTTCAAAAAGCTCCGCGACGGCGCGCAAATGGCCGGCCTCGAAGCCGCCGCCCGCTGCCGCTCCGAGAGCGACTGGCTCATCGGCATCAACGGCACCCGCGCCCTCACGAAGCGCATGTTCGGCTCGCGCGCCGGCAACGTCGCCTCGGTCGGCCGCGTGCAAACCCCCACCCTCGCCATCGTTTTTAACCGCGAGCTGGAAATCCGTAATTTCAAGCCCCGTCCGTTCTGGCGCGTCACCGCCGAATTCAAAATCGCCAAGGGCACTTACGAAGGCGTTTACCAGCGCTCGCCGTTTAAGAAGGCCGAGAACGACGAACACGACCGCATCGACCGCGTCTGGCAAAAAGCCATGGCCGAGGCCGTTCTCGCCGCCTGCCAGGGCAAACCGCTCGCCAGCGTACGCGACGAGAAAAAAGCCGCCAATCAGGCCAGCCCGCGCCTCTACGATTTGACCACCTTGCAGCGCGAGGCCAACGGCCGCTTCGGCCTGCCCGCCCGCCGCACCCTCCAGATCGCCCAGGCCCTCTACGAGCGCCACAAGGCCATCACCTATCCACGTACCGATTCGCGCGCCCTGCCCGAAGATTACATCCCCACGTGCCGCCAAACCCTGGAAAACCTCACCGGCGAACTCGGTAAACACGCCGGCACCGTCCTCGGCCAAGGTTGGCTCAAGCCCAACAAGCGCATCTTTAACAACGCGCAGATCTCGGATCACTTTGCCATCATCCCGACCACCACCACCCCGTCGAATCTCGATGAGATGGAGGCCAAGGTTTACGACATGATCGCGCGCCGCTTCGTCGCCACGTTCTTCCCGTCCGCCGAGTTCGACGTCACCACGCGCATCTCCACGGTCGCCCCCGGCCACGATTTCAAAACCGAGGGTAAAGTACTCACTTCGCCCGGCTGGCTCGCGGTCTATAATAAGACTGTGGTCGACGACGATTCGCCCGACTCCAAGGCCCTGCCCGCTCTCTCGCCCGAGGACAAAGCCAAGGCCGACACCACCAGCGCCACGCTCCACGCCGAAACCACGAAGCCGCCCGCCCGCTACACGGAAGCCACGCTGCTTTCCGCCATGGAAGGCGCCGGCAAGTTGGTCGACGACGAAGCCATGGCCGACGCCCTGAAGGAACGCGGCCTCGGTACCCCCGCCACCCGCGCCGACACCATCGAAGGCCTGATCAACCAAAAGTACATGGAGCGTAACCAGCGCGAGCTCCTGCCGACCACCAAGGCCGAATCGCTCCTCGAGTTCCTCCACGCAGTTAATGCCGACGCCCTCACCAAGCCCGACATGACGGGCGAATGGGAGTCGAAGCTGCGCCAGATGGAGCAGAACAAGTACCCCCGCGACAAGTTCATGCACGAGATCATCGAAGTCACCCAGGGCATCGTCGATCGCACCAAGAACTTTGAAGAAACCGAGGCCAACTCGCGCATCACCGACATCATTTCGCCCACCGACCACCAGCCCATGCTGGAAACCTTACGCGGCTACAAATCCCGCGACGGCGTACTCACGGTTTATAAGGTCATGAGCGGCCGTAAACTCGAGGAGTCCGAGGTCCGCCAGTTGGTCGCCACCGGTGAGATCGGCCCGCTCGACGGCTTCGTTTCTGCCAAAACCGGCAATCGATTCCCATCTAAAATCAAGATCGTCGACGACGAGAAAAAGCCCGGCCAGAAAAAGGCTGAGCTGGATTTCGGCGCCAAAGTGGACGTCAACGCCCTCGAACCGTTCTGGACCGATCCCAAGACCAAAGCCGAGCTGTGCGAAGGACCGACCAGCTACATCCTGCGTGAAAAAGTCGATGGCGAATGGACCGAGTCGTTCAAAGTCGGCCGTCTAATGTGCCAAAAGCCGCTCACCCGCGAAATGGCCATCGACTTGGTCGGCCCGAACAAAAAGACCGGCCTGATCCAAGGTTTCACGTCGAAGAAAGGCCGTCCCTTTGACGCCTTCCTCCTGCGAGTCGGCCCGAAGATTGCATGGGGGTTCCCTCCCCGCGCCCCGCGTGCGGCCGGCAAGAACGCCGACGGCAGCCCCAAGGCCCCGCGCAAGGCCAAGGCCCCGCTCGATCTCAAAACCGCGCAAAAGCTCGGCGAGAGCAAAGTCCACGACGGCGAGCTCTACCTCACGCCCGACGCCTTCGTAGTGGTCAAGCCGCAGGCAGACGGCAGCCCGCGCACGGTGTTCGAGTTGAAGCGCATCCTCTGCGGCAAGGAGCTCCCGGTTGACGAGATCGAGCGCTTGGTGGAGATGGGTAAAACCGGCCTAATCGAAGGGTTATTGTCCAAACGTGGTACGACCTTCAGCGCGTACCTGACGTTATCGAAAGACAAAAAGAAGGCCGAGTTCGAGTTCCCCTCGCGCTAAGGTGGCAGTCCCATCTGGCCGGATCCTCCGAGGTAACGCGGCGCTTTAGCCCGAAGGCTTGAAAGGGAAGTTTTCCCGATCTGCCGAAGCGGGCTAAAGCACCGCTACCTCGATCAGTTCAAAGTCACTGAACGACGACCCAAACCCAGAAGGCGCCCGCCAAATTGAAAAGCGCGGATAATTGTAATAGCCGAAGGATCCAATCCCCGGTAAGTTGCGCGATTTTTATGTCTATTGCGCTCCTAGCTAGTGTCATCCCTGTTGGCAGTGAACTCCTCACCACGGCGGCGTCCGTCGCCGGCTGGGCCATTTTTGGCGTCTTCCTGAGTGTGATTGCGCTCAAGATTTTCGATCTGATCACCCCGGGAAAACTGGAGGTGTTGGTGTTCAAAGACGGCAATACCGCCGCCGCGATTGTTTACGGCGCCGCTTTGATCACCTGCGGCATCATCATAGCCAGCGCGATGCACTAAACTGGGGCGCTTTCATTGAAACGTTCCACCAGTATCGTGCTCCTGCTGTCGGGAGCCTTGGCCACCACCGTGGGTCTGGCCGTCTACAACGCCCAGGAGGAAACTCCACCGCCTGAGCACACCGGAGCGATCATTCCCGCCGATCAACTCAGCGCGGACCAGGAGCTGGAAAACAACACCTATGTGCCGGGCTCGGGCTACTACCACACCGTCTCCCACAACTGGCACCCGTATCCCTTTAATTGGTATGCACCGGGCCGCGGCTATTATTACGGAGGCGATTGGCACACCTCAGGATTCTACGGCGCGATGCCCAGCCGGAGCCGGCCCAGTTCCGCCGCTGTCGCCTCCGCACGCAGCCAAGGCTCGTCCGGCAGCACCTCGTCGCATTTCGCCCAGGGTTCTTCCTCCGGCGGAAATGGCTCGTCCGCCGGCCACAGCTCCAGTTCCAGCTCCCCCTCGTCGAGCATTTCCCGCGGCGGCTTTGGCGCTAGCTCGCACGGCAGCAGCAGTTCCCACGGGGGCGGCAGCTAATGCAACGGCACGAATCCACTCCACGTGCGGACTGGCCGCAACGCGTCGAAAAAATCGGCCTGACCTACCACCTCCATCGCCAGGGCGCAGCGACCCAACCGTACTGGAATGAGGCCGCCTGCTATGAGTTTTCCGCTGCCGAAGTGGCGCAGATGGAGAAAGCGATCGGCGAGTTACACGCCCTGTTGATCGATGTCGCCGAAACGGTGGTCCAGCGCGGCGATTGGTAGCGCTTGGCGATCCCCGAAAACGCCGTCCCGATGATTTTGCAGTCGTGGGAAAACGACGACTTTAGTCTCTACGGACGCTTCGATTTCGCCTGGATGCCGGGCGGAGTGCCGAAGCTGCTCGAATACAACGCCGATACCCCGACCAGCCTGGTCGAGGCCTCCGTGGCGCAATGGTTTTGGCTGCAAGAAACCCGCCCGGAGATGGACCAGTTTAACTCGATTCACGAACGGTTGGTCGCCGGCTGGAAACGTTACGCCGGCCTGAATCCGTCGCTGCGCCTGCTCGATTTCACCAGTGTGGCCGACAGCCCCGAGGACGAACAAACCATCTCCTACCTGATGGACACGGCTCAAAACGCCGGCTTCCAGACACGCTGGAGCAACATCGAAGAACTCGGCTGGGACGCGCAAACCCAGGTATTCGTCAGCGGGCGCAACGCCTTCCGCTTGGCCCCGTCCGCCCCCTTGGTAGCCTGCTTCAAACTTTATCCATGGGAATGGCTCTGGCGTGAACCGTCGGGCGAGCACCTGCCTCAGGCGCCGACCCGCTGGATCGAACCGGCGTGGAAAGCACTGCTCAGCAACAAGGCGATCCTCGCCTACGCCTGGGAACTTCACCCCCGGCAGCCAAATCTGCTGCCGTGCTTTTTCGACGAAGCCCAGGCCGGGCGCAACTATGTCAAAAAGCCTAAACTCAGCCGCGAAGGAGCGAACATCACGGTGGTAACCGACGGGCAAACTGTGATCCAAACCCCGGGCGACTACGGCCAGGATGGCTACGTTTACCAAGCCCTCGCCGAAATTCCAGACTTTGGCGGTAACCGACCTGTCTTCGGCGGCTGGGTGGTCGACCACGAACCTGCCGGGTTAGGTGTGCGGGAATCCAATGGGCTGGTCACCGACAACCTGAGCCGCTTCGTGCCGCACTTTTTCCGCCCGTAGCGCCGACGACACGGGCACAGCGCAGTCCAACTCGAGGGAGCCACGGAATTGAATCGTTTTCGTGCTGTTACTCCGACTCGTTCTCTTATGTCAGAGATTCGGTTGACTGCCATCCCAGACAATCGGTAACCCGCACTCTCGCACCTCGTCTCATTCACCCATGCACCCCAAAGCGAAAAACTACCTCATTATCCTCCTGACCGCCGCTACCGCGTGCTCCGGCTACCTCGCTTGGCAACAAAGCCAGCGTCTCGCCGTGCTTCAGGATGAATTACTGAAAGCCTTCCCAGCCAAGACCGCGCGCAAGGAGCGGCCCGCGCCCATCACAGCGGAATTGCCCATGCCCGCCTCTAAGACGGTTACCACTGCCGCCATTGTGCCGGCTGCCCCGCCTGAGGAGGCCGCCAAACCAAATCAGAAGCGCAGCAACGCCCGCCCCGATTTCACAGCGCTCATGGCCAACCCGGAGTTTGCCCAAGCGATGAGCCTCCAGCAGCGTGGATCACTTGACGGGCGCTACGCCGACTTGTTTGAGAAACTTAAGCTCGCCCCGGCCGAACTCGAAAAGCTCAAAACCCTGCTGATCGAACGCCAAACCACACGAATGGATGTGATGACCTCGGCCCGCGCTCAAGGACTCGATCCCCGTGCCAATAGCGGCGAACTCCGCAAGCTCACTGCGTCGGCCCAGGCCGAAGTCGATGACTCCATTAAGACCAGCCTAGGCGAGTCGGTTTACGCACAATTCCAAGCCTACGAGAACACCCAGCCCCAACGCGGTCTGGTGAGCCAACTCGACCAGCGCCTCAGTTACACCGGCACCCCGCTTAACGCTAACCAAACCGAGTTTCTGGTTAAAGCGCTCGCCGCCAGCCCCGGGAACACTGCGACCGCCGATGCCTTAGGCGGCTTCGGCAATCGGCCCAGCGCCACCCTGTCGGACGCCATCATTCAACAAGCGCAGAGCGTGCTGACTCCGGACCAAGTGGCGGCGCTCAAGCAGCTCCAAGCCGAGCAGATGGCCCAGAAAAAGATGCACGATCTGATGCGCAACCCACCGGGTAGTGGCACCGCCACTCGTAAGTAACGCATGAGATCCGTAACAAAGTAACCCGATCGGCTGTTTTAGACCATTGAGCTAATTCTTGGTGCGGAATCGCCAGGGGGGAAGTTGTTCACCTCGGCATATGCGGTCCCACAGCCGGACGCACCTCGATTCCGTTTCGCCGCAAAGCGTGCGGACACGAAACCAAGATCCGCATCGCGAAAACCCTTGCGGCAAGTTACGCGTGATCAGTAACGTAGAGACTCTTCCTTAACCGAATCAACCTATGATCGTAACCACCGCACAGCTCTTCAAGCACGCCTACGGCAAGTACGCCATTGGCGCCTACAACATCAACAACGCCGAGCAGGCGATGGGCCTTTTCAAGGGCGCTATCGACTCCAAGGCCCCCTTCATTATCCAGATCTCGAAGGGTGCCCGTAATTACACCGACAAGCGCATGCTCGAAGCGATCATTCGCTCTGCCGGCGAGATTTTCCCCGAGGCCATCTACGCGGTGCATCTCGACCACGGTGACGAGCAAACCTGCTACGACTGTATCGATTCCGGCTTCTTCAGCTCCGTCATGATCGACGCCTCCCACGATCCGTTCGAGAAGAACGTCGAGATCACCAAGCGTGTCGTTGATCGCGCCCACGCCAAGGGCATCTCCGTCGAAGCCGAGCTCGGTATGCTCGGTGGTGTCGAAGAGGACATCGTCGTCGAAGAAGGCCACTCCTGCCTCACCGACCCGGCCGAAGCCGAAGAATTTGTTAAACAAACCGGCTGCGACTCCCTCGCTTGCGCCATTGGCACCTCGCACGGTGCCTTCAAGTTCAAGGGCAAACAGTCCCTCCATTTTGACGTCCTTGAGAAGATCAAGGCCCGCATGGAAGGCTTCCCGCTCGTCATGCACGGCTCTTCCTCGGTTCCCCAGGACGAAGTCGCTCGCATCAACGCCGCTGGCGGCACCATCGCCGGCTCCATGGGCGTCGACGTCAACGAATACCTGCCCGCCGCCAAACTCGGCGTCACCAAGATCAACATCGACACCGACGGCCGCCTGGTCTGGACCCGCGTTCACCGCGAGTTCTTCCGCGACAAGCCCTCCGAGTTCGACTTCCGCCCCCCGGGCAAGATCTTCATCGTCGAGTACGCCAAGTTCATCGCCAGCCGCAACGTGCTGCTCGGCAGCGCCGGTCAGCTCGACAGCCTGCGCGCCAGCCTCGGCAAGTAATCCGCCCGCTGGCGCTGCCTGCGCCCGCTCCTCTCGAACCCGGCCCGCCTCGTGCGCGCCGGGTTTTTTGTGCCCGCACCCCTCAGCTCCGCGAAATGCCCTGAAAGCTTTTTAAAATCAGGCTTCACTCCGAGCCCGGCTGAGCCGTAAGATATCTTGTTTATGCAAAAATCCCTCGTTATTCTAAAGCCAGACTGCATGGCCAACAAACATGCCGGCAACGTGATCGACCGCTTCGAAAAGGCTGGTTTTGAGATCGTTGGCACCAAGATGATCCGCCTCTCCGCCGAGGTGCTGCGCGCCCATTACGCACACGTGGCCGACAAGCCGTTTTATCCCGAAATCGAGGCCTTCATGAGCTCCAGCCCCGTGATCGTGCTCGCCCTCAAAGGCGATGACGTCGTCGCCAAGATCCGCGACTTGCTCGGCCCGACCGACTCCCGCAAGGCCGCCAAGGGCACTATTCGCGGCGACTACGGCACCGAGATGATGAAGAACGTCGTCCACGCCTCCGACAGCGATGAGAACGCCCGCATCGAGCTGGCCCGCTTCTTCAAACCCGAAGAGCTGTTCGCCTAAGCCTTGCTTCGTCCGCCCCATCTGCGGATTTACGCAAAAAAAGCCGTCCCTACTCAGGACGGCTTTTTTGCGTCCACTCACGCCCCCTATCCGTGGCGTGCGCAAACCGAACGAGGAGAGGAATCAGCCGACCTCGAAGTCGACCACCACGGGCAGGTGATCGGAAAAGTAGATACGCGGGATCTGGGTTTGCACGTGCACGGCTTCGGGTGGAAGGAAGACAAAATCGAGTACACGCGAAGGCAGCGGCGAGGGGAATGTTTGCCCATCCAGGGGGTGCAGGCTGTAGTCGCCATAGTCGTGGAGGTGACTGAGCAGCGTCGCCGTGGCATCGGAGGCATGCCGCGTGTTGTTCAGGTCTCCGCAAACGACCGGCGAAATAGCCCAGTGGTGGCGACGGTCGCGCTGCTTGTTATGAAGGTAAGCCAAAAACCGATCCACTTGGCGGATACGCAGCAGGCGCGAGCCGTAGTGAAGGTGCATGTTCGCAACCGGAATCCGCCGCCCGAGCACGTCGATCTCCGCATAAAGAAACCCCTTTTCGCCAACCTGACTGCTACCGAAGGCGGTGTTTTCCCACTCGGTGATCGGATGACGGGAGAGAAACGCGTTGCCGTAGCTGAGATTGAGCAGGCCGGCGCGGCGATTGTTGATGCCGAAAACGGCGTGCTCAAAGCCGCCGAATTCCCGCAGCAGATCCAAGTGGTTAAAATTCCCGGCCCAGCGTGAATTTTCGTCGATTTCCTGAAGCGCGACGATGTCGGGCTTCAACTCGGCGAGCAGGTGGGCGATCTTGATCAGAGTCGCGCGGATACGGCGTCGCGAGGTCATGCCCTGGATCGGAGCCAGACCGCGGCCATGCGCGATGTTATAGGTGACGATCCGGACGCGGGGCATTGCGTGAAAACAGTCGTCCCTTGAGGCAAAATCAGCAATCGGAAAGCCGCAGAAGAAGGAGTTGACAGACGCAGTTGCGCTCGTGATTTTCTTCAACTCTTCACGGCGGCCTTAGCTCAGTTGGTTAGAGCACTAGATTGTGATTCTAGGGGTCGCGGGTTCGAATCCCGTAGGCCGCCCCATTTTCACAAGCCCTTTAACTCCAGCAGTTAGAGGGCTTTTTTGTGCCTGTTTTTCGCCTTAAAATAAGCTGATTTCCTCACACTGCGTCCGGTTTGTGTCCGGTTTTTCAACTCCACCGGTTGCGTGGATCGCGGAGAGCTACCGGCTGATGCCGATATGTTTCCCCTTCGCGTCGTAGTGCATTGTTTCCGGCTTTCCGGTGGCGGCATTGGGGCGGACCTCATCGCGGCCGGCGTAGCGCCCTGCGGCGTCGGCATGGTAGGTGGTCGGGATCGGGGCGGAGGTGGTGCCGGTTGAGGCGCAACCGGTCAGCAGTAGGGCGGAGAGCAGGGGGATTAAAAAGCGCATGGGAGGATAACGCCAACCGCGAAGCATAGACCGAGAAAGAGAACCCCTGCGGCTATAGCCAAGAAAACCACGGCGATTAGCAGTGAAGGCGACACCTCCACGGCATTTTTAGGACTTTCGCTCATGCCGACACTCTAGGCACTGAAGCAACCGACTGGCAAACGATTGCTTTGGACACAAAAAAGCCCGCTCCCTGCACCAAGGAAGCGGGCTACCGTCCATCTAAAACCGGCCGCCCCCATGAGTAAAGGCGGCCGGAAAATCTTAGGCCGCGCGCTTGGCCTTGGTGGTGGTCGTGACGCCTTGGGCGGCGGCCAGCTCGGCGCGTGCCTGGACAAGTAACGGTTCGACCTCGGCCAGCCGGGCGGCGGCGTTGTGATAGGCGGCGGCCATGCCTTCGATTGGCAAGTCGAGTGCACGGGTGGGGTTTTCACCGCCTAGGAAAACCGCGCCATGCAGGCCAATTAACGAATGTGAGGCGTAGCGCATGAAAAGACCGCTTCCTTGAAAAAGCTTCCGGCGTTGGGGCTCAGCAAGTTCGAGGGCGGCAATGCGTATCCCAAAAATATCGAAAGCGATTTCGGCCAGCTCGTGAATCGCGGCGTTTGCGGCTTCGATCTTCGAGAGCGTTTCCTTACTGGCTTCCAGCAGGTGGCAGGCGAGCGGGTAGCCTTCGCGCGCGTCGTGGGCTTTTAGGTGATCTTCGGCGGCCTTGGCGGCATCTCCAAGGGCGATTTTCTCGAGGATAGCGACTTCCCCGATGACGGCGCGCGCGTAGAATTTCAGGCCGTCTTTGAAACCACTCAGGGCCACGAAGTCGGCTGGAAGGGCTCGCTCGCGTGCGGCTTCGAGGTCTGCGACAATGGCGCGGCGCTTGGCGATATATTCCCACGCCTTGGCGAAGGAAACGGGCAGGCCCTTGAACGAATCGGGCAGCGGCGCGGGCTTGGCTCGCTCGGGGGCGGCGGGCTTCGCTGGGGCGTCGGCAGCGGGAACCAGTTGGCCGTCGTTACCGACGCGCCCGATGCGCTCGGCGGTGCCGTCTGTAACCAGATCGCGGGCGTCGGCCTCGGTCATATCGAGGACGGAACCGGCGGCGGTGTGCTGGGTGTCCAGTTTCCCGGCGGGGCGAGCCATGGTGGCGGAGAGGATTTTAACGCGGACGATTTTCTCGGCGCGGGTGGGTTTGATGAAATCGAGGAAGGACATGGGTGGCGGTTAGGCGATTTCTGTGATCTCGATTGCTGCGTCAGCAACAGCGGCGCTGTCCCGAATGAAAGCGATGTTTCGAGCGGTGCCTGCGGCCGTGGGCAATGGGATGTCGATTTTAAGGCGTTCGCCAGCTGCGATGAAATGGCCGGTCGTAGCGGAAGCGGTTTGCGCTCCGTAACCGACGGCAAAGCGGGCATTTGCTGTTCGGCAGTGGATGCTTAATTGGGTAACGCCTGCGGATATGGACGTTGATACGGTGGAAGTCCCGGCGGTGGCTTGTTTGGCTGCGAAGAGTGGCATGGTGGTTTTGTTTTAGTGTTTTACTTGCTGGAGAACTGAATGCCGCTGTGACCGTCGGTTTCGCCACTCGCGGAACGGGTGACTCCGGGCGCTCGGGCGGCTACCCGGTGCAGGCCGTTCTTGGCGGCTCGCGTCTCTGCGTCGGTGGTGTCGATCGCGGTACGAACCAGTGAAGCCGAGAACAGCGGCTCGCCGGATGCGGAGCGGCTGGAAGGCTTGATGCTGTTAGAACGGAAAAGCGCCTCGGCAGAAGCGCGGAGAGCTACGGGGAGGGCGGCGACGATTTGGCCGCGTGTTTGGTGTTGGGTGGATGCCATGCCTCAAAATTTACCCGCCCCACGGCCGGCCGCCATTCTTCGACGTGCCAATGGCGGACAAACCAGCCGAGCGCCTCGCGTAGAACTCGGCGGCGTCGACCTGGCTGACGATGTAGGTCTTCCGACCAATGCGGGCGGCCTCAAGTTCACCGCTGTGGATCAGGCGCAAAATCGTGCGGACAGAGCATCCCCAAAGAAGGGCGACATCGTTATGATGCAGGCCACGGGGCACGGCGGGCGTTTGGGTGCTCATGAGGTTGTGCGGTTCTTGCCGTGTGGCCGCCACGTAGGATGCGCCAGAAGCCACGCAGCGGCGTCGGAGGGGCGGGCGTACTT
Organism: Opitutus sp.; assembly: GCA_024998815.1. Classification (NCBI taxonomy): domain Bacteria; kingdom Pseudomonadati; phylum Verrucomicrobiota; class Opitutia; order Opitutales; family Opitutaceae; genus Opitutus; species Opitutus sp. The sequence goes on along the minus strand of JACEUQ010000001.1, from coordinate 539,208 downwards.
GTGCCGAAAGATCGGGGCCTTGTCGTCACGCATGGCGCGGACAAGCACCATGCAGGCACGATGCCCCAAGCCTGCGAAACCAAGGGCTTCGAGGGCGTCGACTAGTTCTTTGGGTGAAAGGAATTTTTCGGATTTTGGATGGGTTGTGGTGTTCATTTTGGAAATTTGCGGCCGTAGGGGGGGGGGGAGGGGGACCCCCACCCTATAGAAACTCGGTTTGTTTTTCTGAAGAGACCAAGTGCGGTCTTTGTTTGGTGAGCGGTAGGCTTTCACCCCGCCCCCTCGGGGGTTGGGCTCGGGTCGTGTCAGGTTTCGCTGGGGGCCTCTTCGATTTGCTCGGGCGGCAAGACGGGCGGAATCCATGGCGGGCAATCGCAAGCGCAGACGGGCGCGGCGTAGCCGTTCGCCCAACACGCAGAGCAGTAAATGCCAGGTGGTGCCTCGGCTGGGGTCAGGCGGGCGGCAGGCGCTGGGGGTGTCGGCTGGGCTGGCAGTGGAGCGCCTAAACTGATGCGGCGAACCGATGACGCCACTGGCTTGGCTCGGGTGATCGTTGGGCGCTCAGGGGCGAGCATGAAGCCGAGGGCGTGACGCGGCACGGTGGAAAACGCAGAGGCCACCTTGTGGGCCTGCTCGCGTTCCGACCACGGCGGCAAACAGGTGCGGCTGTAATCGGCCAGGAGGGCCGCCACTTCACCTTCACCCAAGCGGAAGCCGATGCGGAGCAGGGAGGCCACGCGAAGAGTTGCGCGGTGTCCATCCTGCCCAGAGACGGCGGGGGGCTGATGGGCCAGCCAAGCGCGGGCCTGTTCAACCGGTTTCAAGTCTGCGGCAATGGGCATAACTTTATAGAAAATAGGACTATTTTCCTTGGGGTTATGGGTATTGCCGCAGCCCTGTATTGCCGCAGGGGGCCACCCGATAGGCAAAAGACTGGCCACGGTGGGCTTCGTTATACTCCTCCAGGCGGATAACTTTTAGGCCGTCCACCTCCACCTCGGCGGTTTCGCGGAAGATTTTACCCATGAGCCGACCGATTGCGCGGGCGCGGTCCTCGTCGGCAGCTTCTGGCCTGATGCCAGGAATCGGGATGTCGGCATCACTGGCCACCTCGGAAAGCTGCGAAGCGGTTAGCCACCCTGTTTTTGCTTGGGCCACTAGATCGAGCGCCACCTGCCGCAGCCAAGACAACGCAGGGTTGGCCACGCGGGCCTTGTGCGCTTCGTGGCCGTCCATGATGGGCGCGGTTTTAAAGATCGTCTGGCCGATGGCGTCGAGCGCCTGGACCCATTGGCGGAAGTCGTGGCGCGTCTCGCCTGTAACCGGCCGCCCTTGGCGTAGCCACTCGGTGACGACGGTAAAGATGCAGCCGAGGTAAAAAGCCTGATTTGCTTTAACGTGATCGAGCAGGTCGCCCTCGGGCCATTTCTTGAATTGATAACCTGGGGGCCGCTTTCTGATGCGGGTAATAACGGAGCGGTTTGCCAAGTCTACGGTGGCCTCCATGCCGTTGGACGTAGCGCCGAAACAGAACGGGCGAATGTCCACGTCGACGGTCCCCTTGTGCGGCACGCGGCAGGGAACGCGGCCGCCTGCGGTCAGGGCAGACTCGAAAAAGGTAGAGGCCACGCGGCCGCGCAGGTTATCGAAAACCACGAAGGGCTTGCCGGTGATGAGGCGCTCCCCGATGGCCTCGTCCAGGGAGCCGACGCCACCCTGTTTTTGCACAACGAAGTTGAGCGTCTCGCGGTAGAGCGCGGCAACCAGCTTGTACCGGTAGGTTTTGCCAGCCTGCGATTGATCGGCCTCGGCAACGTCAACGGGAGCGAGCGCGGGCAGTATGCCGCCAAAGCGCAACGCGGGGGCCACGAAGCTGGCCAATGCTCGGGCGTGGTCGCCTGGGCTTGGAAAGTCAAAATCGGCCAGCAGGGCGTGGAGCCGTTCGACTGCCTCCACAAGCGGCACGTCAGGCGGATCGTCCCCGCCTGTAATAAATAGGCCACCGGCTTGGGGGTGGTATCCCTTGCCGAGGATCAGAACGTCTAAACCGTCCACCGCTATGACGGGAGCGGCGAGAACGGCCGCCACCGCTGGCAACGCGTCGTTGGCCTCCTTACTGGCCAGCAGGGCGCGGGCGGTGTCCACGGAGCAAATTGCAGGGGCCAAGACGGTGGTGTCATTGCGACCGGATCGGTGCGACATCACGCGGCCGTAGCCGTCCAGGCGGGAGCGGAAGGCGTTTGAGTCCACAAGGCGCAGCTCGGCAACTCCGTCGACGTCGCCCACTTCGTGAGGTAGGCCACCGCGTGAAAACAAGGTGTTCGTCGGGCCGATGCGGGCGAAGATTGCGGCCGCTGACTCGCTGATGCTCAGTCCCTCGCGGCTGGGCAGAATCATGATGTCGTCCCCTCGGGTAATAGGTGCCGCCACCGGATCAGCACGCAGGACGGGCTTGGCAACCACGGTTGCCGCCACCGTCGGCAGCGGGGTTGCGTTGGGGTTGATGCGGGCCGTCGGGTCGTAGCTGGCAAAGCAGAGCCGATTAACGTCTTTGCCGGTCGGGTCGGGTGCGATGCCGTACCGACTGCGAACGTGGGCCTCCATGCTGCGGTACGCGGCGGCGTGGTCGTTCGGGTCGCAACGGTGGATAATCTTTAGACCGTTGCCGCCGGGGCTGACGAAGTAGGCGGCGGCGTGCGGATCGCCCTTGGCCAGTTCGACCACGCGTTCGAGGTCGGGGCGGTTTAGCTTGTCCAGATCGGCAGGGATCAAACCGCTGTGCTGAATCAGGTCGGTTCCCTTGCGAGTCTTGAACGTGCCGGAGAACAGGAACGCTGGCAGAGTCTTCTTGAGTTCGTCAGCTTGCTCCTTGGTCGGGGCGCTGCGGATTTTCTCGACTAAAGCGCGGTGCGTATCGCTGGCAATTTCTGCGATGGCTTCGGCCAGTGTGGTGTCGGTGGTGACGCTGCTTTTGGCGCTACCACGTGAAATGAGTGTGGCGTTCATTCCTGATTGGGCTGTCCTTGGTTGAGCGTGATAATTGCAGCCCGAACACGTTTGATCTCGGCCAGCTTTAAGACGCGGGCGACGGGGTCGAGGTCGTCGTGGTTAAAGGCGTGGCAAAGATCGTCGAAGCGCTCGCGGAGCGTTTCGGCCGGTCCTTCCTGTGTCTCTGTTTCTGCGGGTTTCATAGTGTCTTGTTCGTAGCGATTTTGGGTGTCTCCACGTTGTAGCGGATGCGCTCAGCGGTGAGCAGTAAGCGGAGGAGCGCTATTGCACGGAGGCGCATTACCTCGGCGTCGGATGGATCGGAGGCGCGGGCGTGCAGTTGCACGGTGTGAAGCATTTTGTCCCTTATGCTCGCGGAGGTTGCGGCACGAGTTACGGCGCGACGGTGGGCTTCGTCTCTAAGCTGGATCATACGCGTACCTCCAAGCCTTCAGACGTGCGGAGCGGAGCGGCAACGGCGTCAACGCGGCCGGAGATGAGGGCCAAGACGGAGTTGAGCGAATAGCGAACGACGCGCTCGTTTATGCGGATCGCACGAATTTGACCACGGGCGGCGAGGGCTCGGGCGGTGTGTGAGGTTTTGCAGGCTGAACCGGTCAGGTCGTTGACCTCGCGAAACGTGATGGCTTTATCGGTGGACTCATTTTGCCGTGAGTCGGCGGCCTTATGTAGATTTGGCACGCCTAACTAACAAAAGCAGAGTCTACTGAAAAGAAACCCGCCAAAGTGTCGGAATAGAAGGGTAACAACTCACTAAGAAGCGGATGCGACGGAATTGGACGGCTTGCGACGAGAAGTGACATCATGCGTACTTTGGCATGATTTATGAACGCTCGTCAGGGGTATGGACATTTAGGCGTTATGGTTCGCCATGCATCGGCGGATTCCTTGCATCCAAGTCCCTCATTAATAAATGGCTTACGTGGAAATGGGTGCCATTCAGGGTTTGCTTTTAGCCATGCTTTAGCGTCCACGGGGCGTAACCAGTTCCTGCTGATGCATGGCATCCCATCCGCTTTCATCGCTTTGGCTAGGGCGCGAACGGCGCGAACGTTATTGATCCGCTCTACCCCCATTTTAAGGAGAGCGTCTGGCAATTGTTTTGGTTCGGAAAATGCCTCTATATCAATCATTTTGCGGAGGGCTTAGAGGTCAAATCCACCATGGCGGCGGCTCCGACGATGTAACTTGCCGAGGTGGTGCTCGTGTTACGGTGGCCAAGGTGGCGGCGGGCAGCTTCGATGCCTGCGGACGCGTTCACCATAGAGCCGGAGAGCTTGCGCAGTTCGTGCACGGGGTTGGGCGTGGTAAAACCCTTTTTCCTCAGCCAAACGCGCAGCGCCACCCAGCATTTGCAGCGCGTCTGGCGCACGCTGCGGGCCTTGGATGCATCGAGACCGGCCAGCACCATGTCGGCGTCAGGATTGGCGGCACGGTGAGCACGCAGGAGCTTAACTACTACGGACTGGATCGGGGTTGAGCGTTGTGACTCCTCAGTCTTGGGCAAAAACCACTTGGTCGCCTGGACGTGCACGACGCCGGCGTCGAGGTCGAGGTGGGCCCAGGGCAGCGAATCCACTTCGCCACGGCGTAGGCCAGCGGTGAGGCAGAGCAGGAACGCGGCGAGGGTGTCGCCGGAAAGCTCAACGAGGGCGTCGGCGTAGAGCTGGCGCGGGTCGGTGGTGCTCTTGAATCGCCGCGTTGAACCGCCGATTGATAGACCGGAGAGCGGGGCGGGCGTCGGGATGCGCAGGGAGCCCCCGAACGCTTTTACCATGTCGGGGGCCAACAGGGCGCGGGCGTTGCGAATGATGGCGGCGGCGGTGTTCTTGGAGCGCAGGCGGGCAACCTCGTCGGGGGCGGCGGCGAGGTAGTTCTTGCGCCACTGCTCAACGCGGGCGTCGGTGAGCACGTCGAGAGAGGTCTTTTCGATTTTGGCGCGCCATTCCAGCGCGGCGTCGGAACCGTGGGCGAAAACGGCCTTGGTGGGCACCATGCCGAGAACCCCCGCGACAAGTCGGCGCATAGAAACCTCGTATTGATTAAAGGACGATGCGCGGGCCTTGGTGGCCAGCTTGGCGGCGGCGATGACTTCGCCAACGGTGGCGGAGCGTTCGGGGCGTTTCTCGGGGCGCAGCTCCTGAAGCAGAGCAGGCAGGCCGATTGCCTTCATCCGAAGGAAATAATCGCGGGCACGAGTAGCAGCGAGGCCGCGATTTGAGGAGTCGCAACAAATCCAGGCCTCGCGCTCGCCCTCAAAAAAACGGCAATAAAGTTCGGGGGTCGCCTGCCCTCGTATCACGCGCGGCTTAACTCGATTTTTCCAATAAATCACGGAGTCCCGACCGGCTCGCGGTTCGCCTTTTTTTGGGCTGTGTCCGGTTTTGTGTCCGGTTTGTGTCCGGTTTTTTTCGTTCTCAATGCCGTTTTCGACTTCGCTAGTGTTCGTTTTCATTTTTCGTAAACACCTTGTAAGCAGTAGCGAACAAAGGCGATTACGGAATTTAAGCGAAGTTAAGAAAAGCGCGCAAGCAAAGATTGTGATTCTAGGGGTCGCGGGTTCGAATCCCGTAGGCCGCCCCATTATTTTAAGCCCCCCTTTCTCAGTAAATGAGTCCGGGGGCTTTTTTATGTGCGGTTCGGGACGTTCAACGCGTGCGCCGATCTGCAAATGAAGCGGGCATTGCCACGGGGGCCGGGCAAGTTTTGCGTGCGGGGGTGGTTACACTTTTTCATCGGGATCTGGGCGGGGCGGGAAAACCGCCCATGGTGGTGCTTCACGGGCTGCTCGGCTCGTCACGCAATTGGCTGACGACTGGCGGCGACCTGGCGGCGCGCCATCACGTGCTCGCCCTTGATCTGCGCAACCACGGTAAATCGCCCCATGGCGCGCCCATGGATTACGCCACCCTAATGGCCGACGTGCTCGCATGGCTCGACGCCCAAGGTTTAGCCAAGGTCACCCTCATGGGGCACAGTATGGGCGGTAAAGTCGCGATGCTCCTCGCCTGCCGCCATCCGACACGGGTCGAGCGCCTGGTGGTCGTGGACATCGCGCCCAGAGATTACCTTTCGCACGCTCACCGTGCGGAGTTCGCCGCGATGAACGAACTGAGACTCGACACCGTCCAATCGCGCGGCGAGGCGGAGTTACGCTTCGAGGCACGGGTGAGCGACTGGGCGATGCGGAAGTTTCTCACCACCAACCTGGAGCGGACAGCAGAGGGGAATTGGCGTTGGGTGATCAACTTGCCGGTCATCACCGCGGCGCTGCCGGCCATCGAGGGTACGCCACTTCTGGATACGGATCAATTCACTGGCCCGGTGTTGTTCGTCACCGGGAAGAAGTCCCGCTATGTGGGTGAGGCCGACCGGGCTATTATCATGCGGCATTTCCCTGCGGCACGGATGACGGTCATTGCCGATTCGGGACATAATCCGCACATGGAGGCGCGCGTTGATTTCGTTGCGGCCATACTTGCGGAGTAAGCCACATTCGCCCGAATTTTAACCGGCCTGCGTCCTCATTCGTAGGCCGCAAGCCAAGCGTCAAAGCACTCGGCTGGCGACGCATCGCCCTTAACGGAGTGCTTGATGTTACGCCATGGCAGGTGGCCCAAAGTGCGCTCCCACTACCCCTCCGCCCCAGCGACAGGAGCTAATCCGTCACTTGAGCGCAGCACTATCGGCGCTCGCGTTCACATCCACTTCTCCGGCCAAAGCTTTTTCCACCCAACGCTTGATTCGCAGGAGTCCATCGCGGCGCTGCGGATCGGCAGGCTTCATCGTAATGAGCAGGTTGATCACGGTCGCCGCGTAATCGTGCGCATTGGCCGACATGATCGTCTTCAACTCGAAGGGATTGATCTCACCGCGGCGAATCATCTGCCGTGCCTCGATTTCCAGTTCCATGTTACTGCCTCCGGGAGCCCCGGGCCCATCGCTCTTGCTTTGCGGGCGACCTCCGCCGCCACCGCCGCCGCCCTCGGCTCCATCGCTTGAGCGCGCCTCTTCCTTGCCACGTGGTTCCTGTTCCATCTGCGACGGGTACTCCTTACCATCGCGGCCCGTGACCTTTTCGGTGCGAACAATTTTCCCCGACTTGGTGAGTTCCGAGCGGCGAGTGCGGACCAGTTCAGGCGAGACCTTGCAAATATCCGCGATCACCGTGTTGGCGCGATCGGTCCACTCTTCGAGCGCGATTTCCACTGCATTTCGTTTGTCCGCATTGTTGCGATAAACCCCGTTGGTCGCATTCGCACCCAGCGCGTGCTTGAGCGCGTCGCTACGACCGCCGGGCTGGACCTCCGCGAGGATCGAAGGCAACTGCGTGCGTTTAGCCGCCAGGTAGCGATGGAAACCGTCAGCCAACCAGTACGTCGCGCCATCAAAGTAGACCGAAATGGGCGGGAAAACTGCTCCATTAGCCATCTCCTCGGCATAGCTTTCGATGGCATCATCGTTTGTTTTCACCCGTGCCTGGGTACCACCGTAAACATCAATCAAATCAAGTGAGAGGGTTTGTGTCTGCATGAGCAAGAGGGCCATTTTTTAAAACGGTCCTTGGCATGCGCAAGGGATATAAAATCCCGCGCTCATTTTAGCCCGCGCAACCCGAATTGCGCTAGTCTAGTGCGAGGGAAATAGCGTAACAAAATAAGGTTTTAGCGTAACGAGAGCAGGGAAGCACTAACCCGCATCCGCGTATACTCACAGGTGCGCACGTTGATGCCCAGGAACTGCCCTGGGCTTACGCTCAAGGCCTCATGAGGGGCACCGGTTGTTGAAAAAGTTCAGTTTATCCCATGCCCATTGCGAGATTGGCCCTACTTTTGCCGCGTATTCACCCGTAAGTAATCAACCCTAGGGTTTTAGCCGTGCCCTTGGAGTCGGCCGTGTTAACCTCGGCGCCATGAAAACCAGGCGCGACATCGTCGAAAACTGGCTGCCCCGTTACACCGGTGTGCCGCTTGAGGAATTCGGAGACTACATTTTGCTGACCAACTTTCAGCAGTACGTGAAACTCTTCGCCCAGTTGCACCGCGTAAAAGTCTGCGGTCGCGACAAACCCATGAGCAGCGCCACCGCTGGACGGATTACCATTATCAACTTCGGCATGGGTAGCGCCACCGCCGCAACCGTGATGGATCTTCTCAGCGCCATCAAACCCAAGGCGGTGCTGTTTTTGGGCAAATGCGGCGGCATCAAGCATCGCGCCGAGGTCGGCGACCTGATCCTGCCCATCGCGGCGATCCGCGGCGAAGGCACCAGCAACGACTATTTCCCCCCCGAGGTGCCCGCCCTGCCCTCTTTCGCACTGCAAAAGGCCATTTCCACAACCATCCGCGACTATGCCCGCGATTACTGGACCGGCACCGTTTACACCACCAACCGCCGCGTCTGGGAACATGACGCCAACTTCCGCAAATACCTCAAAAAAATCCATGCCATGGCCATCGACATGGAAACAGCGACTATCTTCATGACCGGCTTTTTTAACCAGACCCCCACCGGCGCGCTCTTGCTCGTGAGCGACCAGCCGATGCTACCTGAGGGCATCAAAACCGCCGAGAGCGACGCTACCGTGAACCAAGTTTACGTGGCCGATCACCTGAAAATCGGCATCGATTCGCTTAAACAACTCATTAACCAGGGCCTCACGGTTAAACACCTGCGGTTTTGATGCGCCCCCCGTGGGCAAACACCTCGAGCTCACGCTCAAGGCCACACGCTTCGCTAGCAGCATTTTAAATTAATCTGTAGCCGCATAAAGTAGCGCAGACTTCCATTCTGCTTATGAGAAAAGCAGGCTAGAAGCCTGCGCTACGTCGAGCCGATTGAGGTTATAACATTATTTGAAATGCGCTAGCCGCTACACAGGTTGACAGCCGTGAACGCCTATTACGCCACGAGCCGCTTGGACATCAGCCCAAGCCATTCGCCACTGGACGATGATTTCTGCCAGCCCATTCGCAGATAAAGGGCTATAGCCGGTGCGTTATCGGTAGCGACGCTGAGCTGAATCTCCGAAAACCCCTGCTGAAGGGCGAACCCCTCACCCGCCGCAACCAGCTTCTGCCCCACTCCACGACCCCGGTACAGGGGGGCAACCGCCAAGTACTGGATACCATATGAATGGGTGGCCGGTTCGGATACACCTGCTCCCGCAGTCTGCTTCGTACGGGGCCAGGGTAGTCGCGCCACGAATAGTTTTAAGGCTAACCCCAGACGTCGACTAATCACCGCGTCTACCAGCAGCCAAGGACGAGAGCACAACCGCCAAACGAAAAACCAGGCATGCTTGCGCACAAATACGTATTCCGAAGCGTGCCTAATCCCAACAAAACAAAAGCCAGCCAAGCGATCTTGTTCAAACGCCCCCAAACCCGCCGAATTATAAGGTCCCGTCATCAACGTCTCGTACTGGCGACGCGAAGCCTCAGTCCCCAACCGGCTGGCGACAGTACGCGGGAAGGCCGCCTGATGCACGGCGGCGATCGCGGGTAAATCGTCACGGATGAGCGGGCGCAGGTTCATGATGCATTGGCAGTAGGCGCGAACAAATCGGTAGGCTCCGCCACAGTGAAACTACGAGGGCTGATCACCGAGGCCGGCACCTCAGCACCCGTGATCAACTGCCCGCAGTCCAACTTAACCAGACGATCCGCCAGGTGGAAGTAGCGGTCGTCATGCGAGATCACGAGGACCGCTTTCTGCCGCGCCCGTAGGTCTGGCAGTAACCGATTATAGAAAACCGACTTAAAGATCGGATCCTGATCGGAGGCCCACTCATCGAAGAGGTAAAAGGGGCGGTCCTCCAAGTAAGCGGTCAACAGGGCGAGTCGCTTGCGCTGCCCCTGCGAAAGCTCGGTGGTCGAAAGGGCCCCATTCACGATCTTCACCTTATGGTCGAGGTGCAACTCGCTGAGGTAGGCGCTTGCCCGTTCCTCCAGTCGGAATTTTTCCAGCCCGAGAAAAGAATCAAAGAGGTAGAAATCGGCGAACACCGCCGAGAACAACTGTCGGTAATGGTCACGGTTGTGCTCATCAATGAGTTTGCCGTTAAAGCGAATCTCGCCGTGGGCCGGAGGATAAAGCCCCGTGATGATCTTCGCCAAGGTGGACTTACCGCTGCCGTTTCCACCCACTAGAAAAACGATTTCTCCAGGGGAAAAGGCGAGATTCACCGGGCCCAAAGTAAAGGTACTATCCTCGTTTTCGCGGCGATAGGCATGACTGATACCGATCAGCTCCAGACAGTTCAAAATGGGCGGAGAAGAATGGGGCACCGACATACTCAAGTCGCTGGAGCGCTCCGTCAGAGTAAGACCGACTTTTTCTATTTTCTGTAAGGCGATTTGGGCGCGGCCAAATACCGGAAAAACAAACATAATCGCCGACAACGGCCCCATGAGATAAAGGGTGACCACCACATAACCGGTCATCGCATGCGTACTCACGCCCTCCAACCGGGGCATGAGAAAAAGGATCACCCCGATCAGCGCAAAGAACAGAAACTGACTCCAATTTTGCGCCAAAGCAAAACGGGTTTCGGCCGCAACATTATGCTGACGATATGCTTCGGTGGCCACTTTCACCCCGCTATGGAGAAACTCATGGCGCCGATGCCGGTGTAACTTGAGCTCCTTGATCCCCTCGGTGAGGGCGCGGAAGTGGCCAAAAAGTCGATCCTCGGCCTCACGCGCCGAGCGCAACATCGAAAAGCCACTGTGCACCAAGACGCGGTAACCCAACGCACCGAAAACGATCAGTACCGATACGATCAGTAGCATCTGAAGCGACAGCCAGCCGAGGTACACGGCCCCGCCGAGGAGCACGGCAAAATTAACCACAAAGGTGGGGATGATTCGCATCGCCTCGGTGATGGCCATCACGTCCTCGGTGAGCGCCACCATGAGGCGTGCAGGCCCGATTTCCTCCAATTGGCGCAGTGGCACCCCGAGGATTTTCTCGACCAGGTCGTGGCGCAGATTGGCGGTGCTCATTTGCGCGAAACGCGTGAGGGTGACCTGGGCAAGAAAGTGCGCCAATAACCTAACCACACCTAGCAGCGCAAAGCCCGTGATGAGCGCCGTGGTCGGTGCCACGGTGCCCGAGAGCACGGCATTGACGAGGGCGATCAAACCGGCGTTGCAGCCACCTGCAACCAGAGCGGTTAACGCGGCCAATAGCATGGTTCGCGGCGAGTAACGGAATAAAAAACGGATAAGTTTCATGATAAGGGATTGGCCTCGGCGTTGATTTGATCGAGGAGCGTTTTAAGCTCCTTGGCAGCCAACCGCACCTGAGGCTCCTCGAGTAAACTCTCGTGCAGACCGGGCAGCACTTTAACCGTGATGCCGCCCTTGGCATAATCAGCCCAACCGCAGAGCGGGTCGTAGTTGCAGTCAAAGGGATGGCCCAGGGTCCGCAGCAGCGTGACCTTGCCTTGGTAAACACTCGCTTGGTGCAGCCCATTCGCCCGCACATGGGCGGTCCACAGGCTGTGATCCTCGATCGGCACCGTGGACAAATCGACCTGGGTCTCCACGTCAAATCCGGTGGCCGAGGGGCCATGGCCGAATAATTTACCCACGCGACGGCGCATCATCTGGAACTTCCACCGCAAGAACCGCAGTTGCTTAACGTGCCCCCACTTCACAAAGCCGATAAACCAGTGCGTGAGATTGAGGAAGAAGCGGCACACGAACAGGGGCGTGATGGTCGTGCAATCGTAGCTGCAGTTAGGCGGCGAAGTGTTGAAAAGAACCAACAGGTCCACGCGCTGGCCCTGATCCATCAACATCCGCGACATTTCGTAGGCGATATTACCGCCGAAACAGTAGCCCCCCAGCAAGTACGGCCCCTCCGGCTGGAAGGCGCGCAGGTCGCGCACGTACTGCGCGGCCATTTCATTGATGGTCAGGGGAGAGACCGGGCTGGCCCGGAACGCGTAGATCGGCTGGTTGGGCCCCAGATGCCGGGCTAAATTGGCGTAGCCCCACATCATACCCCCGCCCACCCCGTGGACGAGAAATAGCCGGCGCCGTTCTCCTAGCGGCTGAATTTCCACCCACGGCGACCCCGTCCTCTGCTGACGCAGTTGGCGGGCGGCCTCAATGTACACAGCCATACGCTCCACCGTGGCGTTGCGCAGGATAGCCTCAATCGGCAGCCGCACCCCGGTGCGTTTTTCAACCTCGGTGAACATCACCGCGCCCATCAAGGAGTCGCCCCCGATCTGGAAAAAATCCTCGTGCACCCCGATTGACTTCAGTTTGAGCAGTTCGCCCCAAATCTGGCAGAGCAACGCCTCGGTCGCGTCGCGCGGGCCCACCACTTCACCCACGCCGGGCCTCAGGTGTTCGGGGGGCGGCAGAGCGGCGTGATCGATCTTGCCGGCCGGAGTCAGCGCAAAACGGTCCATCACCATAAAAGCCCCCGGAACCATGTGGTCGGGCAGGCGTTCCTTTAGGTGCGCCCGCAACCGTGAACCGAGCTGTGGGCGTGTCGCAACCTGGGATTCGCGCCGCGACTGCCCCGCTTTGGCGTGTGGGACCACATACGCGACCAGTCCGCGTTTCCCCGTTTTATCATCATGGGTGACGACCAGGGCTTCGCTGATTTCGTTGTGCGTGCGCAGGGCCGTCTCGACCTCGCCCAACTCCACCCGAAACCCGCGAATCTTCACCTGTCGGTCATCGCGCCCGATAAACTCCAGATTGCCGTCGGGACGGAAGCGGCCGCGGTCACCCGTGCGATAGAGCCGCGACGACCGGTCGCCCGAAAAAGGCGAAGGAATGAACCGCTGCTCATTGATGTCAGGGTTGTTGAGATAACCGCGCACCACACCGTGTCCGCCGATGAACAACTCGCCGGTCTCCCCGGCCGGAACGGGGCGCAGCTGTGAATCCAGGACATAGACTTGCGTGCCGTTAATCGGGCGCCCGATGGTCGCGGGGGCCTCCGGCGTGCGCAGCGCGTAGGTCGCGCACGTCGTGGTCTCGGTCGGCCCGTATAAATCATACACGCGCTTCAGGTGGGGCAGCGCATAGAGGTCCTGCACCAATGCGGCGGACAGGTGTTCGCCGCCCATGTTGATGGTCTCCACCGAGGAAGGAATCCCGCCCATGCGCAACAGCTCACGCACCACCGAGGGCACCGAGAACAACAAGCGCACCTCCTCGGCCGCGTCCAACTGAGGTAGCGCAAGAGTGTTAGCGGCGAGAATCACTTTTCCGCCCAAGCATAGCGGCATAAAAATATCCAAGATCGAGGGGTCAAAGGAGATCGAGATTCCCGCCAGAACCCCGTCGAGTTCCTGCGCGCTGTAAACTTGGCTGGCCCACGCCACCAGCGCGACCGAGTTGCGATGCTCCACCGCCACGCCCTTGGGTTTCCCGGTCGAGCCCGACGTATAGATAACGTAGGCCAAATTGGCCGCCCCCACCCCAGGATCGGGATTTAAATCATCGACCGCCCCAGCAGCATCGGTCGAATCAACGCAGTAAACCTGCGGCGCAAGCTTGGCACCTGCCCGGATCGACTCCAACCGATCCAGCAACGAGGTTTGCGCCAAAATCACGCCGGCCTGGGTGTCGGCCAGCATAAAAGCTAGCCGTTCGGGAGGGTACACCGGATCGAGGGGCACATAAGCGCCGCCGGCTTTGAGCACACCGAGCATCGCCACGATCATGTGCACGGACCGGTCCATAAAAACCCCCACGAGGGTTTCATGGCCCACGCCGGCCGCGATTAAACGCTGTGCCACGTGGTTGGCCCTGCGGTTGAGCTCCTGATAGGTGATACGCTCCTTATCAAACACCACGGCCACCTCCTTGGGCTTCAACTCGACCTGGGCCTCGAACCACTGGTGCAGGCACTCCGGTCGCCGTGTCTCAGCTCCGCCCGTCGCTTCGCCTCCACCCAGCCCGTTCGGCGCAACGAGTTTACCGGACATAGTCTTATCAAAAGAGACCGGTAGTGCTCGCCGATCAGGGGATTGCTGGGCCTTGCGTGCGGTGGGGGTGATCATAATTGAATCACCACTGTACAATCCGGCCGACGTCGTGAGCAGTGGGTGTTAACCTGAAAGCGTCTCGCTGCGGCCAACTCCGGCGCGGATACCGGTAGGCTCGGACCCGTAGGCACCCACCCTATTTCGATTTGGGCACCACCGGCGTTTAATCAGGAATGAGATTCGCCCCTGCCAGCGCCGCGGCCGCCTCCCCGTTTTCGCCGGTACCCACTCAGAGCCAGCGCTGGCCGGTCGGGTTGCTCGGAGTGCCCTTTGAAAACATCACCCAGGCCGAGGCGGTGGCACGAGTGGATGCGATGATTGCCAGTCGTCGCCCCCATTATGTGGTGACCGCCAACGTGGATTTCCTCGTGCAGGCGCGACACGATGTGGAGCTGCGCCGCATCCTGCTGGCGGCGGATCTGGTCCTGTGCGACGGCGCGCCCTTGGTCTGGGCCTCACGCTGGCTGGGAAACCCGCTGCCGGAGCGGGTGGCCGGCGCGGATGTGACCCCGTTGCTCATCGAGGCAGCCGCGCGCAACGGGCACCGCCTGTTCCTTTTGGGCGCCCGGGACGGGGTCGCCGCGGAGGCTGCCGCGCGCCTTCGCCAACAACACCCGCAACTGGTGATCACCGGCCACTACTCGCCACCTTTCGGCTCCCTCTTGACGATGGATTTCGCCGAAATTTCCCGACGGGTGCGGGCGGCCACCCCCGATCTCGTGCTCGTTTCCTTCGGCTGCCCCAAGCAGGAAAAATGGATCGCAAAACATTACCAGCAGCTGGGCATTCCCGTCATGATCGGGGTCGGCGCCACGCTTGATTTTATCGCTGGTCGGATCAAACGCGCACCGGCCGTGATGCAGCGCACCGGCACCGAATGCTTTTATCGGCTGGCCCAAGAACCGCGTCGCCTGTTCGGTCGCTACGCAGGTGACTTCATTCATTTTGTCCCCGCTATCACCCGCCAATGCCTTAGCCTGCACAGCCGACGGGGCCCCGCGACCCCGCCCGATCTGATCAACGCAAGCCCGTCTCCATCCAGGCGAGAGTTGCAAATAACAGGGGATTTAAACGCCAGCGGCTTGAACCAGCAGTCGGCGATTTTTGCGGAAGCTATGGCTGCGACCAGCGATTGCCATCTCGACCTCTCACAGGTGCGTTTTCTCGACAGCACGGGCGCGGCCATGCTCGTGCAGTGGCACCGCCGGTTGCACGAACAGGGCAAAAAACTCGTTATCCTTAATCCCAGCGCCGAGGTGCAAAGCACCCTCCAATTGCTGCAGTTAACCGGGTACCTCAACCTGCCCGACCAGGCACCCCAAGGTGCGCGCTACCTCGCAGCCGAAAGTGGCACCGAGACAGTCGTCCCCGCCTATCCCGGCGGCCACACCCTCGCCTGGCAGGGCGAAATCACCGCCGCCAACGCCGAAGCCGTTTGGGCGCAAACCCGTGAGCTTCTGAGCGCGGTCAGCCCCCCGCCGCGCAACACCCATCTGATCAATATCGCACGGCTCCAGTTCATCGACACTTCCGGTGCCGAGCTCATGGCGCGCCTGCGCCTGTGGGCCCGCAGCCAGAGCCAGGAACTGCGTTTCCTCGGCGCGCGTCCCGACGTCCGCAACGTCTTGGAGATGTCGGGCCTGAGCAAAGTAGTGGAGGGCGCCCGGCGCTGACTTGCGCCTGGGCCGATTCCCCCCACCGACAACCGTCCGTCGAGGAAACCGGTGGATCCCCCCCCCCGTTCCCCGCTCAAGAAAACCTGCCCGCATAAAGAAACCTCCGCCAACCCCTCCCCGAACATGCAAGAGCCCAACCCCATTCACATTCTGCTACTGGAGGACGACCCCGCCCACGCCGAACTGGCCCGCCGCGCCCTGATCGACGCCGGTATCATTTTTGTGATCACGCGGGTCGAAACCCGTGCGGGGTTCGAAGGGCAACTCAACGACACCGCGCCGGACATCATCCTTTCGGACTACCGCCTACCCACCTTCGACGGTTTAGAAGCCCTGCGAATCGTGCAAGGCGCGGCGTTCAACATCCCCTTTATTTTCGTTACCGGAACCATGGGTGAAGAGGTAGCCATTGAGACGCTTAAAATCGGTGCCACCGACTACGTGCTCAAAACCCACCTGGCGCGCCTCGGCCCCTCGGTGCGACGGGCGCTCAGTGAAGCCCTGGAGCGCCGCGAGCGGCACGAGGCGGAAGTCAAACTCCTCCAATCCAACGAACAACTGCGCGCCCTCACCGCGCACCTCCAGCAGGTGCGCGAGCAGGAGTGCATCCGGATCGCCCGCCAGGTCCACGATGAGCTCGGCCAGGCCCTCACCGGCCTCAAACTGGACCTGTCGTGGCTGGTCAGCGAAGTGATCAGCACCAATGAGGAGCTCGGGAAAAAGGTGCAGGCCCTGGCCGATGGCATCGACGCCACCATCCAAATCGTGCGCCAAATCAGCACAGACCTACGCCCAGGCGTGCTCGACAACCTCGGCCTGATCGCGGCCATCGAGTGGCAAGCCAACGATTTTCAACTGCGCACGGGGGTTCGCTGCACCACCACAATCATGGTCGACGAGACGATGTGGGGGCAGGAATTCTCCACGACGTTTTTCCGCATTTTTCAGGAAACCCTCACCAACATTATCCGCCACGCCGCCGCAACCCAGGTCGAGGTGGTCATAGCCGTGGATGCCGGGCGGCTCGTGCTGATCGTGCGCGACAATGGGAGCGGCATCACCGAGGCGGCTATCGCGAGCGTCAAATCCATTGGTCTGGTCGGCATTCGTGAACGCGCAGCGTTATTGGGCGGGGCGGCGGTTTTTTCCGGCGGCCCGGGGCTGGGCACGATCGTCACCGTCAGCATCCCGCTCACCTCCGCCGACCGTCAATGGGGTCAAACACCATGAGAATCCTCATCGCCGACGATCACGCCGTGGTCAGGCAGGGGCTTAAACAAATCCTTGCCGCCGAGTTCAAGCAGGCCGTTTTCGGCGAGGCGAGCACCGGGCAACAGGCCCTGGAGCTGGCTTGGCGGGAAAACTGGGACGTGCTGGTGCTCGACATCACCATGCCTGGGCAAAACGGATTGGACGTACTCAAGGCGATCAAGAAGTCGCGCCCGCGACTGCCGGTGTTGATGCTGAGCATGCATCCCGAGGATCAGTTTGCGGTGCGCATGCTCAAGATCGGCGCCGCCGGCTACATGACCAAGGAAAGCGCGCCGGCGGAGCTGGTCGGGGCGGTAAAAAAAGTAATTTCAGGCGGGCGTTACGTGAGCCCGGCCCTCGCCGAAAAAATGGCCGCCTACCTCGCCATCGACGTGCAAACCGCCCCCCACGAACGGCTCTCCGACCGCGAGTTCGTGGTGTTGCGCCTCATCGCCTCGGGCAAAACCGTCAGCGCGATTGCCCAAGAGCTTTCACTGAGCGTCAAGACGGTCAGCACCTACCGCACCCGCATACTTGAGAAGACGGGGATGCAAAACAGTGCGGAACTCACCCACTACGCCATTCAAAACCAGCTGGTTAAGTGAACAGGGGGCGATAGTTTCAATGGGGCGGTGGGTAACCAGAGGCGGCAGTCCAGACGGTATCACAGAGCCGAGCCGGAGCCCAGACACGCTCAAGTCCACACGCTTCGCGAACACACTCCTTGTGGCCTTGAGCGTGAGCTCAAGGTCTGAAGTTTAGCCCCTGACTAGCCGAACGCAGATCAGCCGAATCCTTGAGCTCACGCTCAAGTCCACACGCTTCGCGAACACACTCCTTGTGGCCTTGAGCGTGAGCTCAAGGTCTGAAGTTTAGCCCCTGACTAGCCGAACGCAGATCAGCCGAATCCTTGAGCTCACGCTCAAGTCCACACGCTTCGCGAACACACTCCCTGTGGCCTTGAGCATGAGCTCAAGGTCTGAAGTTTAGCCCCTGACTAGCCGAACGCAGATCAGCCGAATCCTTGAGCTCACGCTCAAGTCCACACGCTTCGCGAACACACTCCTTGTGGCCTTGAGCGTGAGCTCAAGGTGTTTGCCCAACGGCATCCGCCCAGTGAGGCGACCCCACGGCGAATTCTGGGCTCAATTGGGGCGCACACCCCACACACGTTCGGTGCCCTTGCGGGTATACTCACCAAGGGGAAATCCCCCTTCCAAAAACCACCATGTCCACCGCCGTCTCCTCCCGCTCGGAAATCCGTTACCGCCGCCTCTTTGAAACGGCCTATGACGGCATCGTCATCATCGACCCGGAGACACGCAAAATCATCGATGTTAACCCCTACCTGCTCGCCCTGCTCGGCTACAGTTACGCGGAATTCGTCGGCAAGGAGCTCTTTGAACTTGGGCTGCCTGCCCATGCCAACGCCAGCAAGGCGGCATTCCAGGAGCTGCAGGCCATCGGCTATGTGCGTTATGAGGACCTGCCGCTGCGCGCCAAGGACGGGCGACGCGTCGAGGTGGAATTCGTGTGCAACCTTTACATGGAGGGCGACCACCCGGTCATCCAGTGCAACATCCGAGACATCTCCGCGCGCAAGAAAACCGAGGCAGCCATGCGCGACCTGCAGGAGCAACTCACCCGCTACACCGTGGAACTGGAAAACACCGTCCAGTTCCGCACTTCGGAGCTGCGCCTGAGCATCGCGCAACTGGAGAGCTTCGCCCACTCGATCTCGCACGATTTACGCGCCCCGCTGCGCACCCTGCAGGGCTTTTCCCAGCTCCTACTCGAGGAGCACTGTGATCAGCTCAACCACCAGGGCCAGGACTACGCCCGCTTCATCCAAGCGGCGGCGCGAACCATGGACCACCTGCTCTGCGACCTGCTGGCGTTTAGCCGCATCAACCAGGAGAAAATCGAGCTGTCCACCGTGCCCCTGGAAGCAGTGGTGCGCGACGCCCTCGCGGTCTGCGAAACCCCGATCAACCAAAGCCGCGCGCGCATTGAAATCAGCACCCCGTTTTTCGATGTGCTCGCCCACCCCGCCACCCTGCAGCGGGTGTTGGCCAACTTGATCAGCAACGCGGTAAAGTTCGTAAAGGTCCACCCGCCGATAGTGCGCATCCGCGCCGAAGATCGCCCGGGAGGATTTGTTCGCATCTGGGTGGAAGACAATGGAATCGGAATCCCTGCGGAGTTTCAGGAGCGGATTTTCAACGTCTTCAAACGGCTTCACACCACCGCGTACAGCGGTACCGGAATCGGGCTGGCCGTGGTCAAAAAAGGGGTTGAACGCATGGGCGGGCGTGTCGGCTTGATTTCCACCCCCACCCAAGGGAGCCGTTTCTGGGTAGAACTCTGCCGGGCCCAACCCGGAAACGGCGTCAACCAACCCTTGGCCAGCCTCCCATGAACAGCCCCGAACCGGTGGTGCTCATTGCCGACGACTGCGAAACCGACGTGATGCTGATGCGTTCGGTTTTTCGGGGCGCGGGCTTTACCCAACCGCTCCAATTTGCGCACGACGGAGAGGAGGCCATGGCCTACCTGCGCGGTGACGGGGCCTACCGCAACCGTGACCAGTTTCCCCTGCCCTGCGTCCTTCTGCTCGACCTGAACAGGCTCCGCAAAAACGGCTTCGACGTACTTGCCTGGCAGCAGGGCCAACCCGAGCTCAAACGCCTGCCCGTCTATATCCTCAGTGCGTCCAGTCGGCCTGAAGACATCGAACGCGCCTACGATTTGGGCGCCCATGCCTACCTGGTAAAACCCTGCAGCCTCGATTCACTTGCCCTGGTCGCGAAACAGCTCTTTGCGTGGATCAAAATCAACCACTACGCAGCGTAGGCAGGTGTGGGATTAGCAAAATTGGCCGAGGACGGCCAATGAAGCGACGGGCTAAATAGGCCACAAGTGGCCCGACGTAGCGCAGACTTCCAGTCTGCATTCTCAGTCGAAGCAGACTGGAAGTCTGCGCTACTTTAAGCGGCATAGGCTGAATTTGGACTCAAATGAGCGACTCAGGCCGCAGCTTCTGCTGTCCGGCTTGGTGCCGCTCTGTGTGCCTGAGCTCCAGCTCAGCGTTCTGCGACCACTACCGTTGCCGCCCCCTTAGCCCCCCCCGATTATCCACCCACTTAGGTGTGAGCGGCGGCGCGAACACCGTCTATTTCTGGCGGTTACAAAATCACCTGTCGTAAAAGCCGATGACCGGCCCCGCCAGGGGCCGATCATCAGGCCCGGTCAGCTTGCAGGTTCGTCGGCCAGGCGGTCTTTCATGCGGTAGGATTTGCCCTCGATGACGACGGTCTGGGCCCGGTGCAGTAGGCGGTCCAGGATCGCCGCGGTGATGCCAGCGTCGTTGTTAAAGATCCCTGCCCAGTGTTTGTAGGCCTTGTTGGTGGTGACGATCAGCGAGCCGCGTTCGTAGCGTTGGCTGACGATCTGGAAGAGCAGGTCGGCCCCCGACTTGTCGAGCGGCAGGTAGCCGACCTCATCGAGCACGAGCACCGCAGGGGTCATGTAACGCTTCAACTCGGCTTGCAACCGGTGCAGGGACTGGGCGGTGACCAGGGCGTTGATCGCGTCCACCGCCGTCGTAAACAGCACCGTGTAGCCCGCCTGGCACGCCGCGTAGCCCAACGCGCTCGCGAGATGTGTCTTCCCAAGCCCCACACCACCGCAAAACACCGCGTTGGTGCGCTCCTTGACAAAGCCCAGTTCGAAGAGGTGCCGCACCTGCGCTTCGTTCAACTCCTTGGGCCAGTCCCACTGGAACTGGTCGACGGTTTTCTTGACCGGGAAGCGCGCTGCCTGGATGCGCCGCTCCAGCGCCCGGATCTGGCGGTCCTGGGTCTCGGCCTGCACCAGTCGGCGTAAAAATTCGGCGTGCGAACAGCGCGCCTTGGCCGCCTCGGCCGTGAGTTCGCCGTGGTGGCGCAGCAGGTAACCGAGTTTCAGGTACTTGAGTTGATCTTTTAATAAATCGGTTTTTTCGGGTTCTGTTTTCATTGGGTATAGGGGCTTAAATCCGGGGGACGCAGTTCGAGTTCCAGTGCGGCCAACGCGTCGGCGCGGGTGAGGTGGATCGGCCCGGCTTGCGGCAAGGCCCGCGCGCGTTGTTCGAGCAAGTTGAGGATGTAATCGCTGGAGTAGGCGCCGAGTTCATGGGCGCTTTCGATCGCCCGGCCGACTGCCTCCGTTCCATACAGGGCCACCAAACCCACGATAGTCGCCAGGTGGTGTCCCGCGTTGAGCCGGCGCTCCTCCAGCCCCCGTTGGTAGGCGGGTGCCGCCGGGCTCAGTTCCAAAAACCGTAGCCGCAGGCGCTGCCGCGCCCCCTGCCGTTTGCGCTCCTCGAGTTCGCGCACATGCTCGGGGTTTTCCACATCGGCGCGGCGGGCAAAACTGCGGGCATGCTCGGCCACCAGGGTGCGGTCCGCATAAAACCTCACCTGCGCCCCCTCGATCTGCGCGGTGAGTAGCGCCCCGGCAAACTTCGTGGGCACCGAGTAGCGGTTCGTTTCGATACTCACCCGGCACCGCCGCGACGCCCGCACGCTTAAGGTGCGCACCGCCGGACTGGCCACCGGGTTAAGCGGCAGGAGCGCAGCGCGCTCCTCGGGCAGCCGGTCCACCGGCCGGCCCTGGGTTTCAGCGTGAACGCGCACGTTGGCCACCGTTTCCAGCCACAAGCTGGCGGCCGGCCCCAGCTCGGTAAACCCGTTCATCTGCCGCCCGCCAAGGAAGCTTTTTTTCACGTAACCCACCGCGTTTTCCACCATGCCCTTGGACTGCGGATGCCCCGGCCCGCACGCTTTTATCGTAAACCCGTAGTGCCGGGCAAAGTCCAGGTACTGGGCGTTGTACACCGGGTCGGTCCCGGGCACATGCGAGAGGACGGCCGTCTTGCAGTTGTCCACCATCACCTCGCGCGGCACCCCGCCGAGTTTTTCAAAGGCGCGCCGGTGACAGCCCAGCCACCACTCCTGGCCCTGCCCGAGGGTAAATTCCACATGCAGGAACCGGCTGTACCCCAAAACCATGACGAAAAAACTTAAAGCCCGCCGGGTGCCGTCCACCTCCACCGCGCCAAAACTGCCCCAGTCCACCTGCGCGGTCTGGCCGGGGGCAAACTTGAGGGTAAGAAACGCCTCCAGGTTCCTCGGCCGCACCCGCCGCACGTAGTCTTTCAAAATTGAATACCCGCCCGTGTACCCCCGCTCGCGCACCTTTTGCCAGAGCTGCATGGCGGTGAACGGATGGGCCTCCAGCCAGCGCGCGATCGCCGGCTTGTGCACGTCGAGCTTGCTTGGCCTAGGCACCTGCGCGGCCTGGCTGCGCACGTACTTTTCCTGCGCCTGCCAGCGCCTCACCGTCTGCACGTGCAACTGGAGCGAGCGGGCGATTTGCGGCGCACTGTGACCGGCCGCCTCCGCCTGTTTTATCCGGCAATACAGTTCGTAATCGATCACGCGCCCACCTCCCGGCTCGGCGGCGGCGTTGCCGCCAGCGTGTGCGTTGGCCTGCCCCGGTCCAAGGAGAGCACCTGGTAAAGTGGCGCGGCGTAGGCGATCACCCCGGCCTCGATTAACTGCCGGCGCGCCTCGACCAGGCCGTCCTCGCTGAGCGTGAGCAGCCGGGCCAGGGTGCGCGTGGCGTAGTAACTCAGCCCGTCGGCGTCGCCCACGGTGACCAGGACCAGATAGAGGCCCCAGGCGGGGGCACTGGCCCGCCCCAGGTAATTGCCCCGCACCAGCCGGTGGTCCAGCCAGCTAAACTGGGCCGGCGTGCGCCGGAGTTGTTCGCGATCGATCGGTTGTTTTTGCATAATCGGGCGGCTGGACGTCGATGCCCAGGATCACCCGCCCCCGGGATTGCAGGTGTCGCAGCATGGGTTCGAGGTCCTCTTGTAACGTCACTCCGGCGAACTGCGCGATAAGCCCCACGAGCACAGGGTTTTGCGACTCCCATCTGTCTTGTAACGGCACGCAGGGATTCGGTAACGCCACCTCGGCGACCGGCTCGGCTTTAGGCTGGTGCACAACGGATTGCGTAGTTGGGATGTCTTGTAACGCCACCCGCCGTCGCGGCCCCCTCCGCCTTGAGTACCCCGGATTGGCCTTCCGCCACTCCTGCACCCGTTGGACATTTTCTGGGCCTTTCCAGTGGTCGAGGTTCTCCGGCTTCGCCAACCATTTGGCCTGACTGGCCGCCCGGCTCGCCCGTCGGCATCCCGGCTTCCCGCAGTAGCGCTGACGCTCGCGGTTATGCGCGTCGGGCAGAAAGAAATCGACACAGTGCAAACACTTGCGTGAACCGGTTGGATGCATCGCTGTGCATCCGCCAAGCGTCCCGCCGGTTCAATCTCCACCCATTCGCACCCCTCATATCCCCAGCCGGACAGGGAAGAAAACCCACCCACGGAAGAAGAGTATTACTCTTTTTAAGGGGAAGAAGATCCACCGAAGAAGAAGTGCATTCCTAACCGCCAGAAATAGACGCTTTCCCGCTCGCCGCTCACAACTTAGGCCCGGCTTCGGTTTACTTTGGGCTGGTCACCCTCCTCCGCCCCTTGCCTCATGCCCCATCCGCATTAAGCACCGAGCCACGCCCCTTTCCCATGCCCGCCACCGCCAAGATTAAACCCGTCATCAAACTCGATTTCACCGACTTCGGGTGCATTGACAAAGTGGACAACTGGTTCACCCGCGTCCTGCGGCGAGATTTCACGGTCGTGATCAGCGACAAACCCGACCTGCTCATCTTCCAGGAAGGCGGCCACCTCAACCGGCTCTACACCTGCCGTAAACTGTTCTGGACCGGCGAATCCATCCTGCCCGACTGGAAACGCACGGACTACGCGCTCACCTGCCACTACCTCGACGACCCACGCAACCTGCGTTTCCCTTACTACGTCTGGGGCAGCGAAGCCACCGCCGCCGAACTCATTAAACAACCCGGAGAGGTCGACGCCATCATCGCGCGCAAAACCAAATTTTGTTCTGCGGTCGTATCCAACGCCAACAAGCGCCGCACCACCCAGCGCGTCGAGTTCTTCAAAAAACTCCACGCCCGCAAACCCCTTGAATCAGGCGGGCGTTTCATGAACACGATCGGCGGCCCGCTGCCCATGGGCGGCCGGCCCAAGCTTGCCTTTAATCAGCCCTGCAAGTTCCACCTTTGCTACGAAAACAAAGAAATCCCCGGCTACACCACCGAAAAGCTGGTCGACGCCATGTGGGCGCGCTGCGTGCCGATTTATTGGGGCAACCCGCGTGTTGGCGAAGAGTTTAACACCAACAGCATGCTCTGCCGCTACGACTACCCCGACGACGAGACCTTTATCGAAAAGATTCTCGAAGTGGACCGTGACGAAGCCCAATACCGGGCGCTGCTCGAGCAACCGTATTTCCACGGCAACACGCCCAACCGGTTTTACAGCGAAGAGTACCTCCTGGAATTCTTTCACCGCATCATGGACGACCGCAGTAAACCCATCAGCCAGCACCGCCGCTTCTGGCATTTTGGCCGCTGGCGCCTCGCCAAGCGCATGCACTACTGAAACTAGCTGAGAGCTTCTAGCTTCTAGCTTTTAGCTCCCAGCTCATCCACCATGTCCCCCTCAGACACCCAGCCCTCTGGCCAACGTCCCGTGTGGCTCATTCTCTCCCATGGATTTAACATGGATGGCCGCGCCGCCAGCCAGACCATCACCGACAAAATCCCCTTTCTCTCCCGCTCGATTGAACCGGTGATCATCAGTGCGACCACCGGCACGCCCGATCCGGTTTTGGAGCACCACCAACTCAACGGTTGCGCCCCCTCCGCCCTCAAGTTCGACCTGCGCCACAGCCTGCGCCGCCGCTACGGCTCCGGTTTCACCTATAAGTTCTCCAAGGCCTTTTACTCGCTGCTCCTGCTCCCCTTTTACGCGCTGGAACGCCTCTGTATTCACCTCGAAAGCCAGTGGTCATGGTTTTACCCCGCCTATCGTCGCGGCTTAAAAGTTATCCGCGCCCGCCGCCCCGCGGTCATTTACTCCACCGGTGGGGCCAACAGTGCCCACCTCGCCGGCTACATGCTGGCGCGTAAAACCGGCCTGCCGTGGATCGCCGAAGTCCACGATCCGATGATCCACACCGCGATGAACCCCAAGCGCCAATCCACCCGCTGGGCCGCCTGGCTGGAGGGCCTGATTTGCCGCCACGCGCACGCCGCCTTTTGGTTCACCGACGAGGCCCTCGCTCGCGCTCGCGCCCGCCACCCCGAGTTGGGATCGCGCGGACACGTGATCATTCCGGGCGCCGAGTCACCCGATTTCAGCGCCACCACCTACGCCCCAGGCCCCGTCCTGCGAATCGGCCACTTCGGCTCGCTCAATGACTCGCGCAACCTCGAAGTGTTTTTCGCCGGCTGGGCCGAAGCCCTTCGCCGCGAACCGGCGATGGCCGCCGAGGTGGTGCTGGAAATCTACGGCAGCCAACTCGATAGCGTCTCCCAAGCCGCCCGCGACCGCCTGCCCCCCGAAGCCCGCATCACCGTCCTTGGCCGCCTCGAACAGGACCCGCTCACCGGCAAAAGCGGCCGTCGGCGGGTGCTGGAAGCCATGCGCCAAGTCGACCTGCTGCTTCTGCTGCACGGCACCGACGCCTTCTGCGAAGAGTACATCCCCTCCAAACTCTACGAATACCTCTGGACCCAACGCCCGGTGCTGGCCCTGACCTGGCGCAACCCGATGCTCGACCGGATTCTAGAAACCGAAGGCCACACTCACGTCATCGCCACGGATGCCGCCGCCGTCGCCACGGCGCTCATCGCTCACTGGCAGCGCTGGCGCACCCCCGGATTGCCCGACAATGGCCGCCCGTCGCCCTACACAAATCAAACGGCTGTATGCCAAATCCTCGCTTTAGCCGAAAGATTTAATCCCACCTCCACCCGCTTGACGCCATAGTCGATCAATATATCCTGAACCACATGAAAACCATCACACTTAATGTAAGTGAGCCGGTGTATGCCGATTTTCAGCGCTATGCGCAGGAGCAGGATCGACCCACCTCCGAACTCTTGCGCGAAGCCATGGAGCTGTATCGTCAATCCAAGATACGGCCCGTAAAGAGCTTGCGGGACATTAAGCCCTCCTCCGGTGGGGCCCTGCTGCAACCGTGGTCCAGCCGCAGTGAGCTTTTGGACGATTTTCTCGAAAAACCATGATTTACGGGGTCGATACCACTTTTTTGGTCCAGATCGAGTTACGTGAAGTCCCCGGACACGAGGCGGCCCGACTCTGGTTGGACCAAGCCTTGGCCAAACACGCGCAACCCCTGGCACTGGCGCCGCAGGTGCTCACTGAATTTATCCATGTCGTGACGGACCCGCGCCGGTTTACGACCCCGTTGACTATGGACGAAGCGCTCGCCAAGGCCCAAGGGTGGTGGGAAGCCTGTGAAGTGAAACCCGTTTACCCCACGCTGGATTCGACTCGCCTCGGGTTACTTTGGCTGCGCCAACATCGGCTGGGTCGTAATCGCTTACTCGATACACAATTAGCCGCCACCTACTACGCCGCCGGCATCACCCGCCTGCTCACGCTCAACATGAGTGATTTTGAGGTGTTTGGCGTGTTCCAGCCCGCACCCAGCTTTTAGCTCGTAGCTCCTAGCTTACAGCTCCTAGCTCACAGCTCCTAGCTCCTAGCTCACAGCTCCTAGCTCACAGCTCACAGCCCCGCCATGCCGCCCATCGTCCTTTACTGTAAATCCTACCACAACGACCTCAACCGGGTCGCGCGTCTGGCGGCCAGCATCACCCGTCACAACCGGGAAAAACTGCCCTTTTTCGTCAGCGTACCGCAGGCAGATATCGCGCTCTTCGAACCACTCGCCCGTGAACACGGTTTTACCCTCATCGCCGACGAAACGATCCTCACGCTCACCTTTGCCACCGGCAAAACCCGCACGCCGGCTTTGGAGCCACGCCAGTTGCAGCAGGTGGTCAAATCAGAGTTTTGGCGGCTGGGGCTCTGCCAAAACTACCTGGTGATCGACTCCGACTCGTGGTTCATCCGCCCCTTCGGCCGGGACGACTTTTTATACGAAGGCGACCAGCCCTACACGGTCATCAACGAGGGCTCGCACATGCTCCAGCATGCGGCGCGCACCGGCGAAACCAAGCGCATCCACCAATACCGCGAGTTGCGCCAACGCGCCAAGGCGCTGTTTAACCGACCGGGACGCCTCTACGATTTCGCCCCCACGCCCTGCGTCTGGTCGGCGACCGTATGGGAGGGCCTGTTTCGTGATTACGCCGAGCCGCGCAGTTTGAACTTCCAAGACCTGATCCTCGAATTCCCCTGCGAAACCCAGTGGTATGGCGAATACCTGCTGACTCACCCCGTGATTCCACTGCGACCGGTCGAACCCCTGTTTAAATGTTTCCATTATGCCGCAGACCAGGCCGAAAGTGCCCGACTCGGTGAAACCGAAGCGGTGCTGGCGGATAATTTTTTTGGAATCGTGAGCCAGTCCAACTGGGACCACGCCGCCGACCGCGTAAAACGCAAAAAACGCACTTGGAAAACCCTCTGGTTGGCCAAACGCTGAAAACAGTGCCCATCCGCCTACCACGTAAACTTGACCGCTTTCTGCATGACGCCTTCTCCGGCTTCAGTCGCTGCTGTGCACCACAGATCAAATTTACTGACCAATCGATGAAGATTAACTGCGAGCGTCTTTTCAACCCCGCAGAAGAAACCAAATGGGCCAACTCATTCGAGGATAATTATTACTCAAACCAGACCCTTCGCGTCTCCTCCCATGCACCAACTCGCCTATTGGAGCTACAAAACATTTACGTCACAGGAAGCGAAGCGTTTATTTTTTCCGACTCGCATACAGTCCTGCGACTTTGTGCCAGTTTGGATAAGCACCCTATCAGCAAAATTCGCCGTCCCGTCCGTCCGTTAGCCCTCCGCATCGACGAACCTGTGTTTCTGCTAGGCGGACGAGCGCCCGGTAACCGCGGGCACTTTTTAGTCGAACACCTACCGCGTATCCTATTGGCGCACCAACGTATGGGCAAAGAATTCCCTCGTAAGGTTCTGGTCACTCCCGGCCACGGCGGATGGCAACGGGAATACCTCAATGCGTTTGGATTCACTGGTAACGAAGTCATAGAGGCCAGCCCTGGCACGACTTGGTGCCGCCAAGCGTGGACCGTTCCCAATCTCAGTCGCACCGGCATCGCAGAATTATGCCCTCCGGAACTTTACATCGAAATGGTCAGGCGACTCGGACTACCCTCGGCAAAACCAGCTTCGCAACGATCCTCGATCTTCATTACACGTAAAGACGCTCCCGGCCGCCGCTTAGCAAATGAAGATGAAATCTATTCTATAGCGCAGCGATTCCTGCCTGAAATTCGACGCGTATCGCTCTCAGGCCTAAGTGTGGAAAAACAAGTAAATCTTTTTAATGAGGCTAAGATTGTGATCGGGCCTCACAGCCAGGCATTCCGTGGAACTCTCTATGCTCGCGACGCAATTATCATCCAACTCGTCCCTGGACACCGTTCCCACGACAACGAATACCGATTCTGGGCCGACAACTACAGCCTGATTGGCACCCTCAATAATAACCACCCGGTCTCACTTTATTCGGAAGATTCGCATGCTGGCGCCGCTGACAACGAATACCCAGCCCAGCGCTTCACCGTCGAATTGCCCGAGCTACTTGCCGGTGCCACTAAGCACGCCTTGTAATGATTATTGCACGAGTCATGGGCGGGCTGGGCAACCAGCTCTTTATCTATGCCGCGGCCCGCTCCCTCGCCCTCCGCACCGGCCGTGAACTCAAGCTCGACCTCATTAACGGGTTTGCCGAGGACACCTTCGGTAGATCCTACCTATTGGACCGATTTCCGATCCAAGCAACCATGGCAACCGCAGACGAAGTAAATCTTTACTATTTAAACAGCAAAAGCTTACGCCGACAAAGGAAACTCAACCGTTACCTTCCCTGCGCTTGGAAGAACTATTACGAAGAACGCAGCCTATTTGACCTTAGTCTGACTACGTTTAAGCCTCGTCGAGCCCAAGTATATTTGGAAGGTTATTGGCAACGAGAGTCCTACTTCACATTCCACTCATTTCAAATTCGTGAAGAGTTACGCCCTCAAGTTATGCTGTCGGCGGTTGACCAATTTCTAGCTACCCAAATTGAACAATCTGAAAGTGTCAGCCTACACATTCGCCGTAATGATTATGCGCACGTACTGGGCATTGGTTATTACGAACGAGCGATTAAGCACATGCGATCAATAGTAAAAAAACCAGTGTTTTTCATTTTCTCCGATAACCCAGCTTGGGCGAAAACCCATATACCATCAGCTGCAGACGTAATCCACGTTGACAGCAACACCACTCCCTCAGGAGCGGTAACAGATCTACATCTCATGAGCTGTTGCCGCCATCACATCATCGCCAACAGCACGTTCAGTTGGTGGGGCGCGTGGCTAGCGGCACACAACAAGCAAAAGGTGGTAGCTCCTGCTCATTGGGGTTACCGAGCCGCACCGGCAATGAACTGGACTGTCATTCCAAATTAAACCAATGAAACGGATTAAAATTGGCCTTAGGGATAAGATGTTTGCACACGCTAAAACGGCGGGGAGTGGCGTTTTAGATTTCCCAAATCTTCCGTTTGAGTGGGATCGTTCTTCTGCAGTATCTCCTCTTACCGTTTACACCGACGAAAATGTGGCCGACGCGGTGGCGCTGGAATCACAAACAAAAGTGGCGTGGTTATATGAGTCACCAGAAGTAACACGCAAGGCATATAAGTACATTACAAGCAACCCCGGTAAATTTAATCGAATTCTAACGTTCAACCAACCGATTTTAGAAAAATTCCCTCACGCACGGTTCACCCCAATAGGAGGTTGTTGGCTGCATGAAAAAGACTGGACGCTGCCAGAAAAAAAACGGACTTTATCTATTATCGCATCAGCCAAAAAGAGCCTACCAGGCCACAAACTTCGGCACACCGTTATCAATAATCACAAACCCCAGATAGATTTCATTGCTGGAAATGGTTATAAGCCTATAAGTCTGAAGATAGAAGCACTTCGCGATTTCCGCTATTCTATTTGCATCGAAAATTGCCGACAAAACTTCTATTTCAGCGAGAAACTAATCGATTGCTTCCTAACGGGCACTATTCCGATTTATTGGGGATGCCCAGGAATCGGTTTATTCTTTAATTTAGATGGATTAATTACATTCGAGCACCCATACCAACTCGAAAAAATACTAGCTGGACTAAGCGCTCTCGATTACGACCAGCGCCTTAGTGCAATCAAAGACAACTTTGAACGCGCAAAACGCTATGTCTACGTAGAGGAGCATATTTGGCGCAATGTTAACTCACTAATTAGTGAATAAAGATCACTCAATTTCAAGAAAACAACTTAATGATTACCCTACGCAATTTACGGAAATTAATCCGCCACTTATCACATGATCCAGCCGAAGCTCTTTGGTTTATTCGTTGTTATCGCACATGGCAGCGCTCAGCACCCGATGAATGGAAGGCCGATGTGAATGAACTCCGGCCCATATTAGGTGATCGAAAGTCGTCTGCTGGCTCAGCACGCGGACACTATTTCCTGCAAGACATATGGGCGGCCCAGCATGTCTACAAATATCAATCTACGTGCCATGTTGATATAGCCAGTCGCCTTGATGGTTTCGTCGGGCACGTAGTTAGTTTTTGTCCGGTCGAATATGTTGATATTCGCCCGCTGGATGCGCAAGTACCGGGACTTTCATGGGTAAGTGGAACCATATGCGAGCTGCCATATCCTGATCAATCCGTAAGCAGCTTAAGCTGCCTCCATGTAATAGAACACATTGGCTTGGGTCGATATGGAGATCCTATTGACCCCAAAAGCTGGAAATTGGCCCTTTCTGAACTAGCCCGCGTACTTGCTCCCGGTGGCCAGCTTTTGATTGGAACGCCCTGCGGTAAATCTCGGACTGTTTTTCACGCACACCGAGTGTTTTCACCCGCTCAAATCATCGACGCGTTGCCCGAACTCAAACTAGTAGAGTTTTCAATCATAAAGGACGACTCGGCAGTAAAGTGGGACCCTTTTTCAAAAATTGAAGATGCGCAGAACCTGAATTACGGGTGTGGCCTATTTCGGTTCACGCGTAATCAACTGAATTCATGCATTGCCCGCCTATAATCCAGCAACATGTCACCGGTTAGCCTACACCTCCGCGTCGTCAGGAAAATTGAACGCTTAATTCATGAAGCTTGGGCCGCTTGGTGTGGCAAATTTGGCCCAAAGCTTAAAATCACCACAAATCCGCCGCCTGCTTGTAATCGCAACGTAATCCGTGCTGCATCCCAAACAAAATGGGTTGAAACCCTTGAATCGGCTTTTTATTGCGATACTAAAAACCATATTATAGTAAGACATCCAGAAGTCTCAATCTGTAACCTTAAGGAAGTATCCATTATCGGCCGCGAGTCTTTCTTATTCACCGCCCCCCATGAGTTGCTCCGGCTCGATAGCAGTATGGACAATTCTCCTATTAAAAAAATACGCCGACCTATAGGGTTTATTTCTCGACGCATAGAGGGTCCTGTCGTATCATTGGGAAGCCGCTATACCGACAACCACTACCATTTCCTTTTCGAGCATTTGCCACTCATTCTTCTTGCCCGTGAGTTTATCGGAACAGCTAGCGAATTAAACATCCTGATAACCCCTGGACAATCATGCTGGCAAACGGAGTACCTGGCCAAACTAGGTGAGCAACCGAAGAAAATCATAGAATTGTCCTACGGAACACTTCAATGCGAGGATGCCTGGGTTATACCGAATCATCCGCTAACTGAACGATCACTACCATTTGAGTCAAAAGTATATCAAGAAATAGTACGTCTCTTGAAGATTGGGGTAAACCCAAAACGAAGAAATAGAAGCATCTTCATAACGCGAAAAGACGCTTCTCGTCGACGCCTAAAAAATGAAGATGAAATCTTCTCCCTGCTCCAACAAACACACCCTAATTTAGAGCGTATTGCACTTAGCCGTATTTCACTTCACGAGCAAATCACACTTTTTACGGAGGCTTGTTTTATTATTGGACCAGCTGGGCAGGCGTTCCGTAATGTTCTTTTTTGCGAGGGCGCATTATGTGTAGAACTCGTGCCGGGACATCGCACCTCAGGAAATATTTACCATGAGTGGATTTCTACCACAACACACCTTGCCCTGACTCATGGCAATCGATACCTCCCGCTTAGCGCCGATGAGGATTACCAGCAAGATGAAAGTGATTGGACCTTCCCTCTTGATAAAATAAGGAGCAGCATGGATAGATTACATAAACTTGGTGAATCAGGGGTTTAATCCACCACTTTTAATCTAGTCTATAACCTTTAAATCGTCCGGGGTTAGCCTCGGAGCCAAGCTCAACCCCTAATTTCTCTATAAATTCCCCTGATGGACGCGCATCATGTCGCAGATCGAAACGTGAAACTAATCTCCCTATTTTTAATGGATGCCGTGCATCTCTCCCAGCGCGCTATGCCCGTCACAATTGAAGAATTACGTCTCATTTGCCCTGAAATCAATATTCCGCCTCAAACCATTATCCGTCCCACTCAACGCGAAATATGGAACCACTACCTGCGCGGACGAATTGCTCGTGGATTCAAAGAAATTAGTAAGATCCCCCGCTGGTTTGGATTGAAGTAACGACAGTTCCACGGCCCAGCCTTAATCACTTGTCTTAAATTGCACCACGTCTCCTTCGTCGCGTCGTACATGTCAGCATCAATTCCCATAAGCGTATGCATCGTTGCAAAAAATGAAGGCAAAAACCTGCCGCGCCTACTCGCCAGCGTAAAGTCGTGGGTTGGCGAAATTATTGTCGTACTCAATAACACGACCGATGACAGCGAGGCTATTGCCCGCTCATTTGGGGCAAACGTCCACCGCCTCCCCTGGCAGGGATTCCGCGATACCAAAAATGCAGCCCTCGCCTTGTGCACCCTACCTTGGGTTCTCACGCTCGACGCCGACGAAGAAGTCTCCCCGGCACTGAAACAGGACATTCTTTCGTTTTTTGCAGGCGATGGACCCACTCGTTTTGCCGGTGTGAAATTCCCCCGAAAAGTGTGGCTGATCAATCGCTGGATTACCCACGGCGACTGGTACCCCGACTTGAGCCTGCGCCTGTTTCGCCGCGACGCCGCCAAATGGGGTGGGGACGCCCATGTGCATGAAAAAATCGAGATCACCGGTCCGTTGACCACGCTCAAGGGAGATCTGCACCACTACACCATGCCGTCGATTTATCAGTATATTAATAAAATCCCCTACTTTACTGACTTGGCGCTCAAGCAGCAGATCGAAAAGGGCCGCACATTTTCAATTCCATCGACTTTATTCCGCTCGTTTTGGCGTTTTTTCCGAGCCTATGTACTACGCCGCGGTTTTCTCGATGGCTATCCAGGACTACTGATCGCGGTTTTCACCGCCTTCTCCACGTTCGTCCGTTATAGCCGACTCTATGAACACCTCAATGGGAGAGACGCTGGCACCTCCCCAGGCGTTAACCACTAATCTTCACTCATTGGCACTGATTTTATACCCAGCAAGCACCTATTCATTTTGCCGCGAAAGAACACAGAGTTCGCATAGAAATACCCGGTTTGTGCTTTGCGCTCTTTTGCGACTAAACTGACTTGGCTTGATCCGACCTGATTCATGCCTTCGGCCCCGATCAGCATCATCGTCAGTACCTATAACCAGCCGGCCGCGCTGGACAGCATTATTGCGGCCTTGCTAGACCAATCAACCCGTCCGGCTGAAATCATCATCGCCGACGATGGCTCCAATTCGGATACCGCCGCGGTTGTCCATCGCCACCAAGCGCAGCACAGCGTTCAGGTAAAACACGTCTGGCACGAGGACCAGGGGTTCCGTAAAACCATCATCTTAAACAAGGCCATCGCCCAGGCCGCATCCTCTTATGTTATTTTTCTGGACGGGGATTGCGTTCCCTCCCGACAATTTCTCGCCGATCATCTCGGCTTGGCCGAAAGCGGTTATTTTGTCCAGGGGCGCCGGGCCTTTATTGCCGAGTCTTCGGTCGGCGATTACTTGTCAGGCAGAGTTTCGCTGACCCAGTTGGCTTTAACCGGTCGGCTGAGCGGTTTATTTAAAGCAGTCCGACTCCCCTGCCCCATCGTCCGTAAAAACCAGGGGCAACGCGGCCTCATCGGCTGTAATTTAGCCGTGTGGCGTGATGATTTAGTCGCGATCAATGGCTTCGACGAGGCTTACGCGGGCTGGGGAATGGAGGACTCCGATTTATGCAGTCGGCTTTATCACCTCGGTCGCCAGCGCAAATTGGTCCATGGCCGTGCGTTGGTTTATCATCTAAACCACCCGGTGGCGTCGCGGGCCCAAGTGCAAACCAACCAAGCGCGTCTGGCCCATGTGCTGACCACGCGGGCCGTTCGTTGTGACCAAGGACTCGATCGGCACCGAGTCTGAATCAACCCAAAATCACGCAGCAGTCTTGACCATCGATCACTTTTGAGCACTTTCGAGCCATGGCAGCAACCACCCTATTTCGGTCCCGAGTTCCCACGGCACGCCTGCGTAATGCGGAGAAAATCCTCGCACGCCTGGGAATGAAGCCCAGCGATGCATTTAATATATTTTTGGCGCAAATCGAAATCCGTAAGGATTTCCCCCTGACTGTTTCCACCTCAGCCGAACGATTGCTGACCACCGAGCAGCAGGGCAAAGAGTGGGAGGAAAAACTGGGTGCCTATTAAAGCTCATCCAGGTGAGGTCTGGATCGTTGATTTAGGCATGGCGGCCAAAGAGCGCCCTGTTCTCGTTCTGGCCTTTCCGCTACCCGATGATGCCCGTAGCTTAGTCGTTGTCGCACCGCTCACCTCCCAAATTCGTGGCTACCGCGGGGAAGTGGATATAGGTAAACCACGCTGGTTGCCCAAACAGTCAGCGGTCAACATTCAAGGCCTTGCCAGTATCGACCACCACGCCCTTCAGCGTAAACTAGGCACCCTCTCGACCGTAGACATGAATGCTGTAAAGATGGCATTAAAGGATTTACTGGCACTTTAAGCCGAACGCCTAAGTTTTAATCCTGTTATGAGTCGCCCTATTGCCTGGCAACGCGTTCCGCTTGCGAACGACGTCAAAAAGATCCTCGTCATCAAGATCAAGTACATCGGTGACGTCGTGCTGGCGGTGCCCGCGCTGCGGGCGTTACGCGCTCGTCACCCGCAGGCCGAGATTCATGTGCTCACCGCCGAGGACGCCGCCCACGGCCTCCGCCATCTTCCATGGATTAATAAAGTCTGGGCCCTTCCCCGTACCCGGGGGAAAATGCGGCTCAAGGAAACCCTGCCGATGCTGCGGGCCATGCGCCGTGAACGCTTTGACGCTTCAGTCGACTTGGTGGGTAATGACCGCGGCGCCTACCTCAGCCGGTTCATCGGTGCCCCTCGGCGTCTGGGCGTCGTGGTGACTGACGCCGGGTCACCGTGGCTGGCCAAGCTGATGTATAACGAACTGATTGATGATCCTGATACCACGCGGCATCAATCGGTGCGCGATTATTATATATTACAGGCGTGGGATATCCCGAAACCCTCAAGCTGGGAGGCCGAGGTTAAGCCCGATCCAACTCTGGCAAAAACCGCCGCCGAGTGGCTGCCGGGCAATTCCCTGTTGCTGCATGTGTCGACCAGCCAGGTAAAAAAGGAATGGGCGAGCGCCAGCTGGATCGAACTCGGGCAACAGTTGCTCAAGGCGAAGCAGACCGTTGTTTTCTCAAGTGGGGCCAGTGCGCGTGAACAGGCGCTCCTAGAGCCGTTGCGCGCCGCCGGGTTCACCTGCCTGCCGCCAACACCGGGGCTGGACTTGTTTATAGCTATTCTGGCCCGGCCTAAATTGTTTATATGCGGCGACACCGCCCCGCTGCATTTGGCAGCAGGATTGGGAGTGCCGACAATTGGGCTCTTTGGAGCGACGAGCTCGTCGTGTTGGGCTCCGCTCGGGGCCAATCAAGTGGCGATGCAAGGGGCTGAATGCGTGTGCAGCGGCCATTGGCGCGAGTGCCAGAATAACCAACCGTGTTTACAGGCCATTACCCCAGAGGCGGTATTGGAGCGAGCGCTGATCATTCTGAAACTACAGCGGTAAATCGGAAGAGTTCTTCGACTTTATCGATAGGTATCTCCCTCAATCCATTGGCCACAAAAAACACCAAATGACACAAAAAAACTTACTACTCCGGCACTTTATTGAATAATAACGGCATGGTTTAGGGTAAAAAGCGCAGGAGTCGTAAAAAGAAATCCAGCTGAAAAGCGCTCCGACTTTACCCTGTTTTTTGCCTCTTTGCGGCATCCCTCCGCCTAATGACTCGATGCCTGAGTTTTTGTGTCATTTTGTGGTTTTCGTGGCCAATGGTTTTGGATGGGGGGGGGGCCCCCCCCCAAAAACGCTTACGCTTTATCCGAGCAGCCGCAACCACCGGCACCCTCGCCGTGACCGTGGCCGCCGCCACCCTTGCATCCTTCGCCGCCACCTTTGCCTCCACAGCACCCGCCTGCCTCGCCGTGCGCGTGACCGTGGTCGTGTTCGCCGCCTTCCCCTCCACCACAGCAGCCGCCTTCGCCCTGGTGCGCGTGCCCGTGCGCCAGTTCCTCTGCGCTGGCCTCACGCACCGCCGTCAGCTCCACTTCGAAGTTCAAATCGACGCCCGCCAGCGGGTGATTGGCATCCAGCAGCACCTCGTCGCCATCGACCTCCACCACGCGCACAATCGGGGCAAACTGATCGGCACCCGCGCGGAACTGGTCACCCGGATTGAGCTCACCCTCGACGGGCAAAAGCGACTTGAGAACGCGCTGAACCTGAGCGGGATCGTGCTCGCCGTAGGCCTTGGCCGCCGGCACCTGCACGAACTGCTTGGTGCCTGCCGACAAGCCCCGCAGCGCCTCGTCGAGCCCGTCGATAATTTGCCCCGCGCCCTCCAGATAACTAATCGGTTGCCCACCCGCAGACGTGTCGAGCAAGCGCCCCTGCGGATCGCGTAACGTGTAGTGAAAAGTGACAATGTTTCGGCTCATGGTTAAAAGCCCAATCACGACCCCACCCCGCCCACAGGCAAGGGCGAAAACGAGCCGCACCACCCTCCCCTCCCACCGCATTGAGGGCTCACCATCGCGCGTACACCGTGCGCGCAATCGGCGGGTGCACCCAATGGGCGCGCGCGTAAAACCCGTAACCGCAAACCCGCCGCCCGTTGGCTGCGGCATCGCAGCCGCTCAGCGCTTTTTAACCACGCGCGTGTTGCAGATGAAATCGTGCAGCCCGCGTTTGTGCTCGTCGAAGGCCATCACCAGGAAGCCGATGCCGAGGGTGAGCCCGGTGAGCGCCTTGGCCATGCAGCGCGCCACGATCCGCATCAAACTCAGCGGACTTCCATCGGCCTGCACCACGCGCAAGCCGAAGATCAACTTGCCGGGCGTGGCACCGAAACGGAGCAGGAAAATCGCGTCGTAGATGATCGACCAGACAAGACCGATCACGCAGGCCGCACCGAGAAAACGAACCAGCACCATCAGCTCTTCCGGCTTCGGCTGGTAGCCCGGACCGTGCTCGGCGATTGCCATGGCTGCGGGGAAATATGCGGTGCCCACGATTCCGACAAAAATCTGCCAGACCATCCACCAGAGGAAAAAATCCACCAGATACGCCCCAAAACGCGGCCAGAATCCCGCATAAACCAACGCCTCCAGCTCGGGCGTGTGGTCCGTTAAAATCTCAGGAGCTGACAAAAGCGGGGCGATGTCCGTCTCAGGCGTTTCCACCGCGGGCGGGGTGGCCTGGCGACGCTCGGCGATCCACGCCGGATTGACGGCGCGCACGGCGGCGAGGGTTTGCCACTCGTTCATGCCCTGACGCCAGACCAGGGTGTCGGCCACGATGGTTCCGGCCTGAACTAGGCGTTCCAATTCCGAGTGAGTGACGGGTCCAAAGCGCTCCCCGCCGATCGCGTAATACCATTGCATCACAAGGTACAAACCCGCGCCCTGCGCCACTGGCAACGGAAATTCCCCGCGCTCCGCTCCACCGCCTTCCGGAAAAACCTAGTACAATGGGGCAGGCTTTTCCTCGGGCACTTGCACTGGAGTGACGATGAAGTTGGGGTGGTTGACCATGCCGCTTCGTTTCCTCGCCGCGTTAACCCTCCTGCTCGCCTTGCCGCTCGCCGGCTGCCGCCCGCGCGAAACCGCCGTCGAGGCCGCCCGCCTCTCGCGCACGTTGCTCGTGGGCAACGGCGCCGAACCCTCCGACCTCGACCCCCATGTCGCGGTCGCTTTCACCGACGCCACTCTGCTCGTCGCCCTTTTTGAAGGCCTCACCGTGATCGACGAGGCCACCTCTAAACCGCTGCCGGGCGCCGCCGCCAGCTGGGACGTTTCCGCCGACGGGCGCACCTATACCTTTCACCTTCGGCCGGAGGGCGTTTGGTCCAACGGGGATCCGGTCAACGCACAGGACTTCGTGTTCTCGATCGAGCGCATCCTCTCGCCCAAACTCGCCTCCGACTACGCCTACATGCTCGACGTGCTGGCCGGGGCCTCCGATTACACGGCTGGGAAACTCACTGACTTCGAAAAGGTCGGCGTGAAGGCGCTCGATGCCCGCACGCTCCAGCTCACCCTCGCCCGTCCGACCCCCTACCTGCTCTCCCTGACCGCGCATCAGGCCTGGTACCCCGTTCACCCCGCCTCGGTCCGTAACCACGGGGACATCCACGCTCGTGGCACCGGTTGGACCCGCCCCGGTGCACTGGTGGGCAACGGCCCCTTCGTATTGGCCGAGTGGCGACCCGATCAACACATTCTCGTGAAGAAAAACCCGCGCTACTACGGCGCGGCGCAAAACCACCTCGAAGCGGTTAAATTCTTCCCTGTGGCCGACCCCGGGGTCGACGAACGGGCATTCCGCGCCGGGCAGCTCCACGTCACCTACGACGTGTTACCCGACCGCCTCGATGCGTGGCGGCGCGAGGCCCCGAGCCAGCTGCGCGTCGACCCGTTTCTTGAAGTCTTCTACGTGCGCTTCAACACCACGCGGGCGCCCTTCGACGACGTGCGCGTACGCCGTGCCCTGTCGCTGGCGATCGACCGCGACGCGATCGCCGGCCCGGTGATGCGCGGCAGCCGCGCGGCCGCCCACTCCTTCGTGCCGCCCAACACCGCTGGCTACACCTCCACGGCAGCGGTGCCGACCGATTACCCGGCAGCCCGCCAGTTGCTCGCCGAGGCAGGATTCCCGGGCTGCAAGGGTTTTCCAAAAATCGAAATCAAGATGAACGCCGACCCGGTTAACACCAAGGTCTTCGAGGCGATCCAGCAAATGTGGCGCAAGGAACTCGGCATAGAAAGTAGCCTCTCCTCGATGGATTTCCGCGTCTACATCGACACCATGCAAACGCTCGCCTTTGACGTGCTGCGTTCGCGCTGGGTGGGTGATTTCAACGACCCGGCCACCTTCACCGACCTGTTCACCTCGACGAGCGGCAACAACAACACGGGATGGAAAAACCCCGCCTACGACCGCTTGGTAGCCGCCGCCGCGCTCGAGCTGGAGACCACGCGCCGCTTCGACCTGCTACGCCAAGCTGAGTCGATCCTCGTCGAGGAAACCCCCGCCACTCCGGTATTTTTTGGCGCCCGCACCTACCTGATTCATCCGGACGTCCAAGGTTGGGAACCGGCACTACTCGGCATCCACCGTTACCAGACGATCCGGCTGGTTCCGTAACGGCGGGGACCGGCCTTTTTTTTAATGGCGGAGCAGACTGGAAGTCTGCGCTACTTTTTCAGCAGGGCGTTCGCTCTGTGGGGAAGGTCCTCCTTCGTGCGGACAGGAGCGTCCCCAGGACAACACGGAGATCGTCCCCCTCCCCCCCCAAAAAAAAATCGTTCTCGTTCTCTTACTCCTACTCGTTCTCTCAGTCGCCGCCGTTACCCCAACGATCCGCCCTAAGCCCTGCCCCAAAGCCCTGAATCGGGCCGCCGAAATCAATTTTCGCTCGGGGACGACTTACGCCGAAGCGCGCAAGACTAATATGGCAAAAAATTAAGCCTTATCGCGCCACAAACCATTTGACGCAGTTTTTACGGATTACCATAGGTTGTGCCGATTTCACGCAGCGACCACTACGGGTGGTGGTGAATAACGCGTCAGCAAGTTTAGGCGATTTAGTTCGCCAGCGCCTTGCGGACGCCGAAAAAAGCTCCCTCCCGACCAGACTTGCCCGTCGATTTAACCGTTCCATCACACACTTTTTTCATCCCGCCGCTCCGCCTTCGCACCCACCTCACTCGCTTCATCCTCCACCGTCCCATCCCCATGCAGAAATCATTTCAAGTCGGCACCAAAACGTTCGTCCTCGATCAAGACAAAGCTGAGGCCGCGTTTGCGGCCAAGAAGGTCATCAACGGTCGTATCACGATGACCTTTAACCTCCTTCCGCTTAAATACCAGTGGGCGTACGACCTTTACCGCACCATGAAGGCCAACCACTGGGAGCCCGAGGATGTGCCCATGGGTAAGGACATCGAGCAGTGGCGCGACACCACCTTGGTCTCCGACATCGAGCGCTGGATCATTCGCATGGGCATCGGCTACTTCTCGGCCGCCGAGGGCATCGTCGGCGACAACATCCAGCACGTGGTGCGCGAGCTGGTGACCGCCCCCGAGATCAAGCTCGTGCTCGGCCGCCACGCCCACGAGGAAAACATCCACGCCGATTCGTTGCTCTACATGATCTCCTCGCTGGGCATCAACCCCCACGAGTGCGAGGCCATGTTCGAGGACATCCCCACAATCGTTAAAAAGAACGAGTTCGTGGTGAACAACTCGCGCAACCTGCGTCGCGACGTCGACCTGACAACTGTCGAAAACAAGCAGGCGCTCGCCAAGAACATCTTCCTGTTCGGCCAGTGCATGGAGGGCACCCAATTCTACGGCCTCTTCGGCATGATCCTCTCGCTTTACCGCCAGAACAAGTTCCCTGGCATCGGCCAGATGTTCCGCTACACCCTGCGCGACGAGTCCAACCACATCGAGGTGTTCCGCAACCTTTTCATGGACCTGGTCGAGGAGAACCGCGAAATCTGGACCACCGAATTCAAGGAAGAGCTCCGCGCCACCATGGCCGAGGGCGTGCAACTGGAAAAAGAATTCATTCGCGACTGCCTGCCGGTGAACGCCGTGGGTTTGGCTATCGACGAATTCCTCACCTACATCGACTACATCGCCGACCGCCGTCTTGAGGGCGTGGGCCTGGCCCCGCTTACTCCCGGAGCCAAAAACCCGCTTCCCTGGCTGGCCGAGATGATGGACATCAAAAAGGAGCAAAACTTCTTCGAGGGCCGCGTCACCGAATACCAAAAATCCTCAGCCCTCACCAACGCCTCGGACGACGATCTCTGATCGCTCGTTGGCAGTCCCCTGCCCCCCCCCGTCAGTCCACAGGGATTCACCGGCTCCGGTTTCGCCTTCACGAATCCCGAGCCGGTCTCCTTTTTTCGACCAAATTCACTGCCGCAGCGACTTTGGTCCACGTTCCGCTTCTAGCACTCGCCCCGTTCTTCCGCCGCCATCGCGCCCCCCTCAGTCATCCGTTCCGTCTCTTCATTCAACACAGGTCTCCATTAGATGAATTCGTCCCTCTCCCACGATCTCGCGCTTAACCGCTCCTCCCTCGAAAACCCGCCGGCATTCGCCTGGCGCGATTGCATCCCCACCGACACCCCGCTGCTGCCGTCCATCGTACTGCTCGCGCCCCAGGGGGAGACGCGCTTCGACTTGGCGGAAATCGCCGACACCCTCGGCCGCGCAGTCACCAACGTCCACCTCGCCCGCGGCGAGAGTGCCGCCATCTTCACCCCCGAATCCCGCACCTTCGTCGGCCGGATCGTGAAGGAAATCGCCGCCAATCTGCTCGCCCAGGCCCTGCTCACTTCGCCCCTGCGCGTCTCCCTCAACGACCTTTACGAGCTCATTGAAAAGACCCTCGTTGATAATAACGCCTACGACGTCGCCAAGAGCCTCCTGCTCAACCGTAGCCGCAAGCTGCTCACGCCCGCCCCGCACGCGCTGGGCACCATCCGCGTGATCCGCCGCAACAAGCAGGTCGTCCCGTTCATCGCCCAAAAAATCGAGATCGCAGTGCGCAAGTCCTTCCTCTCTCTGCACTCCGACAGCACCTCGGCCATGGCCATCACTAAAGCGGTCTCCGCCCGCGTGACCGCCTCCAAACAATCCTTTATCCACATCGAGGAAATCCAAGACATGGTCCAGGAGGAGCTGATGAAAGCCGGCCACTTCAAGGTCGCTGAGGCCTACATTCTCTACCGCGCCCATCGCAACGAGGAGCGCGCCACCGCCGACGACTCCGCCGTAGCCGCAGGTGCGACCGCTGCGAGCGTTCCCGCGCAACCCGCCCAGATCGTCATCAAACTCGCCAACGGCGAGACCTCCGTCTGGAACCGCTCTGAACTGAAGGCCCGCATCGCCTTCGCCTCCATCGGCCTCGATCTCTGCCTGTCTAACGAGGCAATCGAACAGGAGCTGCTGCGCTCGGTCTTCGACCAGATCAGCAAAAAGGACCTAGACCAGACCATCGTCCTGAACTCCAAAACGCTGATCGAAAAGGACGCCGATTTTGCCAAGTTCTCCGGCCGCATCCAGCTCACCTACATTTACGAAGAGGTCCTCGGCTGGGACATTCTTAAAGACGGCATTGTTAAACTGCGCGCCTTCCATGTCGCTGCGTTTAAAAAATACCTCGAATACGGCATCAGCATCAAACGCCTCAACCCCAAGCTGCTCGCCTTCAACTTGGACAAACTCGGTGCCGCTCTCGATCCCACCGCCGACCTCGAATTCGACTTCCTCGGCATCCAGACCATCTACGACCGTTACCTGATCATCGACAAAACGGGCAAAACCTCCCGCCGCATCGAGACGCCCCAGTTCTTCTGGCTGCGCGTGGCCATGGGCCTGTTCATCGACGAGCCCGGCGACCGCGAAGCCAAGGTTGTAGGCCTTTACGAGCTCTACAAAAACCGCCGCTTCTGCAGCAGCACGCCCACGTTGTTCAACTCCGGCACGCTGCACTCGCAGCTCTCGTCCTGCTACCTCTACTACGTGGACGACAGCCTGGAGGGCATCATGTACCGCGGCATCGCCGAAAACGCCCAGCTCTCCAAGTGGGCCGGCGGCCTTGGCGGCTCCTGGACTGCGGTGCGCGGCACCGGCGCCCACATCGGCGGCACCAACGGCGAATCCCAGGGCGTGATCCCATTCCTGAAGCTCCACAACGACCAGCTCGTCGCCGTCAACCAGGGCGGCAAACGCAAGGGCTCCGGCTGCGCGTATTTGGAATCCTGGCACAACGACATCTTTGAGTTCCTCGAGTTGCGCAAGAACACCGGCGACGACCGCCGCCGTACCCACGACATGAACACGGCGAACTGGATTCCCGACCTGTTCATGAAGCGCATGGAGGCCCGCTCGCACTGGACGCTGTTCCGCGCCAACGAGGTTCCCGACCTGCACGAGCTCTACGGCAAGAAGTTCGAGGACGCCTACGTGCGTTACGAGCAGCTCGCCGACGAGGGCAAAATCTACAGCCAGAAGATCGAAGCCCTCGATCTCTGGAAAAAGATGCTCTCGATGCTCTTCGAAACCGGCCACCCGTGGATCACCTTCAAAGACGCTTGCAACATCCGTTCGCCCCAAGACCACGTCGGCGTCATCCACTCGTCGAATCTCTGCACCGAGATCACGCTCAACACCAGCAACGACGAGACCGCCGTGTGCAATCTCGGCTCGGTCATCCTCGAAAACCACCTGCTGCCCGACGGCCAGATCGACCACAAGAAGCTGCGAGAGACGATCCAGACCGCGGTGCGCGCCCTGGACAACGTCATCGACATCAACTTCTACCCGACCAAGGCGGCCGAGGTTTCCAATCGTCGCCACCGCCCGATCGGTCTCGGCGTGATGGGCCTGGCCCACGCGCTATACCTGCGCGGCCATGCCTTCGCCTCGCCCGAGGCCGTCGAGTTCAACGACGAGGCCATGGAGGCCATCGCCTACTACGCCTACGAAGCCAGCTCCGACCTCGCAGCCGAACGCGGTACTTATAGCAGTTACAAGGGATCTAAGTGGGACCGCGGCCTGTTGCCCCAAGACACGATCGATCTGCTGGAAAAAGAGCGCGGCGTCACCGTCGAGGTTCCCCGTGGCGGCCGGATGGATTGGGCGCCCCTGCGCGCCAAGATCGCCAAACACGGCATGCGTAACAGCAACGTGCTGGCCATCGCCCCCACCGCGACGATCTCCAACATCACCGCGACCAGCCCGTGCATCGAGCCGACTTACAAAAACCTTTTTGTTAAATCGAACCTCTCCGGCGAATTCATCGTCCTCAATCCGTTCCTCGTAAAGGACCTAAAGTCCCGCG
Organism: Opitutus sp.; assembly: GCA_024998815.1. Lineage (NCBI taxonomy): Bacteria > Pseudomonadati > Verrucomicrobiota > Opitutia > Opitutales > Opitutaceae > Opitutus > Opitutus sp. The sequence goes on along the minus strand of JACEUQ010000001.1, from coordinate 494,630 downwards.
GACTCTGGAACCAGGAGATGATCGATAACCTGAAGTATTTCGACGGCGACCTGAAGGACATCGAGGCTATCCCAGCCGACCTGAAAACCAAGTACCTGACCGCCTTCGACATCGACTTCAAGTGGGTGCTGGAGGCCGCAGCCCGCCGCCAGAAGTGGATCGACCAAGCTCAGTCGGTTAACCTCTGGCTGAAGACGCCCGACCTAAAGACCTTGAGCCACATGTATCGACAAGCCTGGCACGTGGGCCTGAAGACGACGTATTACCTGCGCACGCTCGGTGCCTCGAACATCGAGAAAGCCACCGTGGGCGTGAAAAAGGAAATGCGCGGCGCAGTGAGCGAAGGCTCGCTGGGCGGCCAAAACAGCGGCGACATCGGCGGCAGCCACTCGGGTGCGGAGCTTAAAGCTAATAGCTCACAGCTCTCAGCTCAGAAGCCGGTCTTCACCGCCGAGCAAAAGAACGCCTGCAGCATCGAAGCGATGCGTAACGGCGGCGAATGCGAAGCCTGCCAGTAGGCCATCAGCCCAAAAAAAGCCCCGGCCAAAAGCCGGGGCTTTTTTATTTTCAAAACAGAGCGGTTGAATCCCTGCGTTGGCCGCAGGGAACGCGGTAACACGGCCTGCACCGAGATTCGTAATACCCATTCGCGGTCAATGTTAGCGTTACGGCATCCTTGAGCTCACGCTCAAGGCCACACGCTTCTCGAACACACTCCTCGCGAACTCATACCATTTTGCATTCAAACGCATTAAAACCCGACCACCACCGTGATCACGTCAGTAGCGATCCACCATCTAACCTTAAAACACTCCAAGTTCTTAACCAATAATTAGAGCCTGTCCCGAAAGCATAAAAACCTAGCAGTGAACTATTAGCATAAGTTTAATGATGCCTAAAGAGGGGTAATTCCCTGGTTTTGGTCAAAAAAAAGCCGCTATAATCGGCCATGAAGTCAAAACCCGTATCCGCCACCTCGGCCATTGCCCTGCAACGCTGGTTGCGTCCGGCGCTAACGCCAGTCGGTGCCAATAAAGATTACGCCGAGTTTCGCCAGCAATTGGAAGGACTCGACGCGTTGTTGCGTGGCAGCCACTTGGAGACGATGGCGATGGACTTTGCCAAGGCGGGGGCAGGCCAAGCCAGTGTCGCACAACTACGCCAGCGTATGGAGTTTGCGCTCAAAGCGTTACGCTTTGAAGTGTTGCGGGTGCATTTGGGCAACATATCCTTTCGCGAGCTTTCCCGTAGCATTGCCTCAAGTGATTTACTGGCGGATTTTTGCGGTGTTCGCACGCTTGAGGGAATCAAGGGGGCGTCCAAAAGTGTGCTGGAGCGGGCCTCGAAGTTTTTCACCGCCGAACAGGTGCGCTGGATGGGGCAAGTGTTGGTGGAGATGTGCGGCGAGAAGGATCGCGCCACTGAACTCGGGTTGAGCGCGCCGCTGGACATGGATGTTTGCCTCATCGACGGCACGTGCTTGGAGACCAACATCCACTTCCCGGTGGACTGGGTGCTGTTGCGTGATGTGTCCAAGACTTTGCTCAAGGCCATGATTTTAATCCGCCGCGCTGGACTGCTCCACCGTATGCCTGAAGAGCCGGAGTGCTTTGCCAAGCAGATGAACAAGTTGTGCATGTCAATGACCCACGCAGGCCGCCGCAACGACGCCAAGCGCGCGCGTAAACAGATCCTGCGCAAGATGAAGACGCTGTTACGCACGATCGGAGAACATGCCCGCCGCCACCGCGACCTGTTGGCGCAGAAGTATAGCCAAACCCATTACAGCCAACGCCAAACCAAGCGGATAACCACCCGCATCGACGCTATGCTCGGCCAACTGCCCGCCGTCATCAAGCAGGCCCACGAGCGCATCATCGGCGGACGCCCGGTGCCCAACGACCAAAAGATCCTCAGCGTGCATGAACTTGATGTGAACGTACTGGTTCGCGGCAAAGCAGGGAGCCAAGTCGAGTTTGGCAACTCGTTGCTGTTGAGCGAGGCGCTCTCCGGTTTAATCACCGACTGGCAACTCTACCAGGGCGCGGCTCCGGCAGAATGGTGCCAACTCGAGGAAAGCCTGGCGCGGCAGAACCGCTTTGACCTGAGTGCGCCGATTAGCGCGGTCGGCACCGACCGCGGCTTCGCCACCAAAAAAACTTCCGCAATGCTCAAGCAACAAGACGTTTACGATGCGGTATGCCCGCGTGATCCGCACGCGCTCAAGGAGCGTTTGAGCGAAAAACGCTTCGCCCAATTGCAGCGGCGCCGTTCGGCGACCGAAGCGCGCATTGCGATCCTCAAACAACGCCTCGGCGGACGCTTGCGCTGTAAAGGGTTTGCCAACCGCTACCGTTCGGTGGGTTGGAGTGTACTCGGTCACAACCTCTGGCTGGTGTCACGAATCCTTGCCGAGGAAATAACACTTCCGCTGGCCGCTTAATTCAATTTTCCGGCAAAAATGTGAATAACCCTGGGGCTCGCCCCGGCTTTGCCGTACCTTACTACCGCGCTTGGGGGCGGGAAAAATCGATTCGGGCCGCCGTTTAACGTCGCTGGGGTGATTCGTGCCACCTCGTTCGCCCGCAATCCCAATGGACCTCTGCGCACTTTTTAAAAATCCGGAAATTTGGGACAGGCTCTAATTACCAATAAGATACACTAATACAGAAGCGGAAAAATCATTGTTTTTACAACGGTGTCCAAGTTTTGAAGTATTTTCTGTGCAGGGGGGCGTCACACAGCGCTCGGAAGCGCCCCTTTGGGGCCGTCGCGAACCAGCACGGACTGGGGGTCGAGCCATGCCAATTACGTGTGTTGCGGCGGGTGTTAATTGGCCTTAAAATACTTCAATATAAGGCTTTACGAGGCACATGTAAAAATTTTTTTGGGCCTCATGGCTACACTTCATCCCCTCGCTTTAAACGAAGTATTTTTCGGGCCGCTTACCGGACTCGCGTCCGCTTCTAGGTACGCGCGTCAATGCCCGGAATTGACTGACGATGCATTCCTTCGGCTTGGTATTACCAGAGCTCTATCGGATCCTCGAAGCGGTCGCGGTTTTCTTCAACAAGTCGGTTCCTTGTTCGAGTCTTGTCCCGCTACGGGGCACTTCTTTGAAGTACTGAAAAGCGAACGCAGGTTGGCTTTATTAATGGATGTTTCGGTGCAGGCCACCGCCCTGCTCGAAAACTTTACCGAACTGCCCGCTGCCGTTGATAATTATGCCCTCTATGCCGGCGACGGTCATTGGCATGGGGCGGCTTCGCACGATCAGAAAATTGATGAACGCCGTTGGCCGGTAGGACATTTATATGCCCTTAATATTCGAACTCATGCCATGCAACATCTTGCACTCACTGAGGGCAAAAAAGAACACGATATGAGCGTGATCAAGCGACTCGGCTCTAATGCTTTGCGTATGGGGGAGCCGACCGGCAAGAAAGTTCTTTGGATCTGGGATCGCGCAGGCCTTGATTTTCCTCTCTGGCATAACTGGAAGCAAACTGCCGGCGTCTATTTTCTTTCACGCACCAAAGAAAATCTCCTGTTTGAGCCCTTCGCTTCGAAGTTGTTTGATCGTGCTGATCCCATTAATCATGGCGTCATAGCGGATGAAATAGTCATCGCCGCCCATCAGGTGCGTGTGCGCTTAATACGATACCGCGATCCAGTCAGTGGTGAGGTGTATGAGTTCATCACCAGCGTTTTTGACTTACCGCCAGGGCTTCTCGCCTGGCTTTATAAAAAACGCTGGGAGATTGAAAAGGTTTTCGATCAATTTAAAAACAAGCTGGAGGAATCCAAGGCGTGGGCGTCGAGCTCAACCGCCAAGCAAATACAGGCCCATTTTCTTTGCCTAACCCATAACCTACTGGTCCTGTTTGAGCAAAAATTAGAACGAGATTATCAAATCAAAAATGAGGCGGGCCTCCGTCGGCAACAAAAACGATTAGACGACCAAATCGCGACCGCCAAAAAAAATGACCGGCTTCTTTGCTCCTTACTCACAACCGTATTGCGACCGCTTCAGCGCAGTGTGAAACTTCTCCGCTGGTTGCGCTCACATTGGTTCTCTTCTTGCCCTATTTCAGCTCTGCTGCCGCAACTTAAACTGCTCTATGCCAACCCATAGATCTAAAACTTGGACACCGTTGTGTTTTTATTAGCGGCTATTAGCGTCCATTAGTGGTTAAAACGGTTTGTTTGTATATCTTTGAACGCGAAATGGTATCACTCCTCGCGAACACACTCCTCGTGGCCTTGAGCGTGAGCTCAAGGTCTGGAGTTTGGCCCCAAAACGAGTTGAGATCCGTCCCCCCAGCTAAGGTAGAAGCGTACCGCAGGTAGCAACGGCATGGGTTTCGATGCGTTCGTTGACGTGCGGGTGGCTGTTGCGAAGTCTGCGAAACTCTCCGGAGTGATCAGCTCAGATCGCCATACATGATGCGCCGCACCTGTGTGGTTCTTGGCACGAGTTAAACGGCCAAACTCCAGACCTTGAGCTCACGCTCAAGGCCACGTTCGGGCGGGTGCGGCCTGGAGTGTGCCTTTGCCTGGGTGGCTTTGGCTCGGTGTGGCTTCGTGCGTGAGCACGAGGTGTTTTTTCTGGCTGCGGTGCGCCGAATCCTTGAGCTCACACTCAAGGCCACAAGGAGTGTGTTCGCGAAGAGTGTGGCCTTGAGCGTGAGCTCAAGGATTCGGCTGATCTGCGTTCGACTAGTCAGGGGCCAAACTCCAGGCCTTGAGCGTGAGCTCAAGGTGTTTGCCCAAAGGTATCCGCTCCCCCACGAACCGATTTCGTTAAGCTCACCTTGAATGCGAATAGGCATAACCCGCCGCCGACTTACAATCAGAACAACTCCTCCACCGTCGCCGCATCCGCGGCCAGCTCGCGATGAGCAGGCAACTGGTTGCGGAACCACGTGCGCTGCTTTTTCACCAAGGCTCGCGTGTTTTGGCAAATTTCCGCCGCCAGCCCGGCTAAACAGCCAGCCGCCTTGCTGGAGTTATCCGCCGCAAGCCAGGCAAGCGTCTCCCGATAACCAATCGCACGCGACGCGCTCAGGTTCTGCTCCAGCCCCGCCGCGCGCAGCCGTTGCACCTCATCGATTAAACCCTCGGCCAGCATCATATCCACTCGCCGCGCGATCCGTTCCTCAAGCTCGGCCGGAGCCCGTTCCAGCCGGGTGCAACGCACCTCCCAGTCGGCGAAAGGCCCCGGCATCTGCGCAAACTCCGCCGCCAGCACGGCGAGGTTTTTCCCCGAAGCCCTGCACCGCTCCAACGCCCGCGTCACCCGGCGCGAGTTGTCCACATCCAGCGCACCCAGGCCCCCCGGATTCAAGCGGCGCAACTCTGCGACCAGCGCGGCCAGCCCCGCCGTTGCCAACTCGGCTGCGATCTCAGCGCGCAACGCCGCCGGCACCGCCACATTATCGGCGACCGGGCAAAAAAAGCTTTTCAAATAAAACCCGCTGCCGCCCGCCACCAAAACCCGCCGCCCGCGCCCGGCGATCGCCGCCACCGCCGCCTGCGCCTGCGCCACATAATGGGTGATATCCATGCCTTGGTGCACCGGACACAGGTCGATGAGGTGATGAGGCACGCGAGCGCGCTCGCTCGCCGTGGGCTTTGCCGTGCCGATGTCCATGCCGTGGTAAAACAACAGGGCATCGCACGACACGATCTCGGCGTCGTTGGCCTCGGCCCAGCGCAACGCCAACTCGGTTTTCCCTACGGCTGTCGGCCCCGTGAGCACATGAATGAGTCCCTTCATTTTGTCCCCCATTGCTTCGCCGCCCAAGGCCTGCGGGGCGAGACAATCTCTCTCGCGCACGGCGCGCCCGGGTTGGCACGCCATGTGCATTATCGGTTAACGCCAGAAAAAAAACTTCACCCATGAAACCAACCACCCGCACCCACCTCACCGCCCTGCCCGCGCCATCGAGCCCAGCGTCAGGTGGGCAAGGACCCCATACCAACCTAGGAGGCATCCGCTAAACTACGTCGCGAATGACCCGATTTTTCTGGGCACTATGCCCTCCCGTCCGGTCACACCTAAAATAATCCACACCACTCCTCACCTCACTCGCCCGCGCCGCCATGAATACGTTAACTCTACCGCTCTCCACCGTCAGTCGCCGCACCTCCACCGCCTCGGGTTCCACCGTGACGGTCCGCAAGCCGCACTACGACTGCCAAGAGCGTGAGTCCGACTTCGGGATCGTCGTGTACGTGCCGGGGGTGGAGTCTGCTGGGATCGAAATCACCTCCAACGGCGTCGACCTGCTGATCAACGCCCGCAAGCACCACTTCGTTCGGGTCAACTTTGGCTCGCTCAACCTCGAAGGCGTGCAGCACGACTACCAGCTCAGCCTGCGGCTGGGCCGCGGACTGGACTACGCGGCGCTCCAGGCCGAATTCCACCAGGGAATCCTAACCCTGACCATTCCCAAGAAACAGCCCCTGAGTTTCGCCTCCGGGGCGGAATTAGTTCGGGTAGCGTGAGTTCGCCCCAGCCAGGAGGGGTGCGGCTACCCCGCCCCCAAACCCAGTTCATGATTCACCTGATTACCCGTCCGCCCTGCGGACGGGCTTTTTTCGTTATTTTTTGAGCAAACTTCCATTTTGCGCTCAATTTTCAGGCGGACGGTTCCGATATAAGGGTTAACCCAACCCCAAAACGACCATGATCCAGCAAGCCCACACCCTCCCCGCCCGTCCCGCAGTATCGATTGAATCGACTGCCGCCTTTGACGTACTTTGGGGCAAGCCGCTGTTTCGCGCGCCGAACCTGCCTGCCCCCGTAATTGCGCCAGTTGTCGCGCCGTTCAGCGGGCACCCCGTTGCCACGCACCGTCGCCAAGCCAAATAATCGGCACCCGACCGCCCCTGCGCCCCCGCTTTCCGACGCGCTGGCCCACGTGCGCAGGGGTCGCTGCGGATGGACATTTTCGACACGGACGACACGGAGGTCGTCCCTCCGCCAATCGTTCTCGCTCTCTTACTCCTACTCGTTCTCTCGCCCGACGCCGTTCCGCCCTCCGCCCACCCAGCGGCACCAGCAGGCGCCCGGCGGAACGCCTTTCTCCTACCAGTCAGCGCCGCAATAAGGTTCACCACCTCGGGTGCCAAAGCCCCCCCCAAACTAGGGATTTTGCTTAGCGCATTTAAGTTTTGTTCAACACGACCGATTAACCCCTGGTGAGCCTGCTCTATTTCTCTCTGTAACCGCGCCGTTGCGCATACCCTATTTCACCCATGCCCCGAATCCGTGTTCTGGTTGTCGATGATGCCGTTGTCATGCGTAAAATGATCTCGGAAGCGCTGGGCAGTGACGCCCAACTGGAGGTCGTAGGCACCGCCGCCAACGGCAAAATTGCGCTACAAAAAATCCCCCAGGTTAACCCCGACATCATCACCCTCGATATCGAGATGCCCGAGATGGACGGCCTGCAAACCGTGCGCGAGCTGCGCAAAACCTACCCCAAGCTGCCGGTCATCATGTTCAGCACGCTGACGCTTAAGGGGGCCGAATCCACCTTTGAGGCACTCGACGCAGGCGCCACCGACTACGTCACCAAACCGTCCAACGTAGGCAACATCGCCGAGGGCTTGGAGCGGCTCAAAAACGAGCTCATCCCCAAGATCAAAACGCACTGCCGCCACATCCCGCCGCCTCATCCCGCAGTCGGCGCACCTGCGAGCAACTCCACTGGATCCACCGGATTTTTACCGGCTTCTTCAGTCGCTCGTCCGGCACTGAAAACCAGCCCCGCACCCGCCAAGTCCACTCCGCCGGCCGTCCTTTGCATCGGTTGCTCGACGGGCGGGCCCAACGCCTTGGCCGCCGTGTTCAAGGACATCACCCGGCCGCTGCCCGTGCCGGTGGTGATCGTCCAGCACATGCCGCCCCTTTTCACCCAAATGCTAGCCGAACGGCTCGGCAAGGGTTCACCGCTCAAGTTTCACGAGGGCCAAGAGGGCCAGTTGGTCGAGGCCGGGCATGTGTACATCGCCCCCGGCGGTCGCCATATGGAGGTCCGCCGCGAAGGGACCCTGGTGCGCCTGCACCTGCACGACGGCCCGCCGGAAAACTCCTGCCGACCCGCCGTCGACGTCCTGTTCCGCAGCGTGTCAAACGTCTATGGCGGGGCCACGCTTGCCTTGATCATGACCGGCATGGGTCAAGACGGGCTGCATGGCTGCACAGTGCTGCGTGAACGCGGCGCCACTATTCTCGACCAAGACGAGGCCACCAGCGTGGTCTGGGGCATGCCCGGTTATGTCGCCGAAGCCGGCCTCGCCCACCAAATCCTGCCGTTGCAAGAAATCGCCGGCGCCCTCCTGCGCCTCCTGCCCGCCTCGCGTCCTTAACGCCCGCACGCCTCCGCCCGCCTCCGCACGCCCGTCCACCCCACCTCACCCCAACTTCCCGTGGCCCTCCTCACCGCCGATTTCGAATTTGTAACCAACTTTGCCCGACGCTCCGCCGCGATCATCATCGAGCCGGGCAAGGACTATTTCGTCGAGTCGCGCCTGAGCTCGCTGGCCTCCAGCAACGCCTGCAGCAGCGTCCCGGAGTTCATTAACCTGCTGCGTAAAACTCCGCCGAGTAATCCGCTCCACAATAAAGTCCTCGATGCGCTCACCACCAACGAGACGTTCTTTTTCCGCGACATCGCGCCCTTTGACGCCCTGCGCGAATCCATCATCCCCAAGCTCATCGCCCAGCGTGCCGCCCAGCGCAGCCTCTCTTTCTGGTCCGCCGCCAGTTCCACCGGCCAAGAGGCCTACAGCCTCGCCATGATGATCCGGGAGAGTTTCCCTCAACTCGCCGACTGGACGATCCAGATCATCGGCACCGACCTGTGCTCCACCGTACTCGTCCAAGCCCGCGCCGGTGCTTACAACGAGTTCGAAATCAACCGCGGCCTCAGCCCTGCGTTGATCAAAAAATACTTCACCCAGGCCGGTAAGGTCTGGACCGCCAACGCCGAGCTGCGCCGCATGGTGGATTTCCGCCCCATGAACCTGATCGAGCCCTGGCCGCGCCTGCCGCTGTTCGACGTGGTGCTGATGCGCAACGTCATGATCTATTTCGACGTCCCGACCAAACAAGGGATTCTGCGCAACATCCGCGCCACCCTTCAGCCGCAAGGCTCGCTGCTGCTGGGCTCGGCCGAGACCACCCTCAACCTCGACGCCGGCTGGCAATCCGTCGGCCTGGGCCGGGCAACCGTTTATCAACCTTTCGGCGCCCAATGAGAATTCCCGCTTTTTGGCCGCGTTTGGCCACCCGTTTGCGCAATCTCCACCCCGGCACCCGTCGCCGCACCCAATTGGTCGGCCCGTTCGCCGAAGTCACCGCCGCCACTGCCGAGCTGAATCAAGCGATGAAGGCCGTGGAAACGGGCTTTTTGGAGATCGGCTCAATCCTTGAGACCACCATGGATATCGAGCGTAAACTCGTCGACCAAAGTCACCGCCTGGTCGCTCTCTCGGAGGGTCCTGACGGTGGCACCGCGATCATCGAACAAGCCGCCGCGCACATCTGGTCCGGCATTGAGTTTGCCGAAGCCAGCGACCGCCAAGTCGTGGACTTGATCGAACGCCTGACCGCGACCGGCCAGCAAATCCGTGCCAGTCTCCCGGCCCAGCAAAACCTCACTGAAGCGCTCACGCCGCTCAAATACGTGCAGGTGCTATTCCGTGTGGAGTCCGCCACGCTGCCACCCGAACAACAAAGCATCTTCCTTGCGCTCAACACCGAGATCAGCCGCATCTGCGAACGCGTTGAGACGGGCTTTCAGGAAAAGTTCACCATCATTGCCAGCATCGGACTACGGCTGGAAGACGCCAGTGCCCGCTTACTCCAGCGCCAGGTAGCCACGCGCCAGCAACTCACCTCGCTACGCACCCAACTCGAACAATCGATCGGCTCCGTCAAAGCCGACTACGCCAAAAACCAAGCTCGCGACCTCCACGTCGAATCGATCGTGCCTCAGGTTAAACGCGAGACCGGCATCGTGGTGATGTCCCTGCAAGCCCAGGACATGCTTAACCAAAAGCTGCAACACCTGCACACCATCCTGCACGAGATAGGCGTTGCCCACGACACCATGCCTTCCGATCGCACGGGCGGCGGCCGCACCCTGCGCTTCATTGAACAAGCCAGCGGCTTGGTCACTGCCCAACTCGAAGTCATGACTCGCGAGCTGTCTGAAGCCGGCAGACAAGTCGGTGGCGGCTTAGGCCGTATCGTCCAGTTCATGACCTCGCTTAACCAGGACTTCGGCATGAAGCAGGAAGCGCAAGCCGATGACATCTCCATCGACGGGGGAATTCAAAACCTGATCGAGGCGCTCGAAAACGTCGGGAAACTCATTCGCGCCAGCAATGACCTGGTGACGGAAACCCACCGCGCGATCGAACCGATCCGCGGGATGAGCACGCAGTTCACCGTTTTTATGCGCGACCTCACGCTGGACATTCACCTCATCGGCCTGAACGCCGAGGTGCAATCCGCCCACGTCGCCCAAGGCACCGGACTCGAAGTGGTTTCAGCCCGCGCCACCGAGGTTTCCATCACCACCTGCCGGCTCAGCGAACAGCTCGCCACCGAGATCGATAAAATCACCAACGGACTGGGCGATCTGATCGACTCCTTCGGCCAAGTCCGCGCGCAAACCGAAAGCTTTTTTGCCCAGTTGATCCTCGAAACGACTGCGGATGAGGACCGGCTGCACAGTTACCGGGACCGCACTATCGATATCCTGCTGCAAATTGGTGAACAACTGCCCCTGCTGGACGCCCAAATCAACACGGCTGTGGGGCATTCGGACTTCTCGAGTTCGACGGTGAAACAAATCGAAGCGCTGCATGCGCGGGTAGTCGCGCTCCAAACCAGGGCAGCCACCACGGCTGACGCCGAAGGTGTGACCACCGACACCACGGGGCTGATGGACCGCTTTTTAAAGGGTTACACCATGCAATCCCAAGTGGACGTGCATAATCGCGCCCTGGGCACGGGGGCGGCGGTTCTGGGCGCTGCAGCGGCCACAGTGGCGACAGCGGGTGCAGCGAGTGGCGTTGCTGCGGGAGGTGCTTCGGGTGCAATCGACGGGGCGAGCGGCGACGTTGACCTATTTGGCTTTGACGATCTGCCGCCTGTGGCAGGCAGTGCCGGGGCTGGGCCGGTCGCTGCGGCGACGACGGTGGGCGAAATCGATCTTTGGGGAGACGATCCGGTGCCGTTGGAGACTGCACCGGTGCCCACGAGCGTGCCCACACCGGGGAATGCTAAACCAGCGGCTGTGGCCACGGCAGCTGCGGCTATGGACGTTGAGTTGTGGGGCGATGATCCGGTGGTGGAGTCAGTTCCCGCCGCAGAACAAAGCCCCCAACGTAATGCGGCCTGAGGCGGGGGCTGGAGCCTGCCGAACGTAGCGCAGACTTCCCTGCCTGCTCCGGTCCGTTGGTCAGAACGAAAGCAGACTGGAAGTCTGCGCTATCTTAAAGACGAGCGGCTATTACTTAGCGGCCTCGGTGGGCTCGCCAGCGCTTTTCCAACCCGAGATGCCGCCCGAGAAGTGCTTCACGTTGGTGTAACCCAACTTAACGGCCGCGTTGGCAGCTTTCTTGTAAGCACCGCATTTTGAGCTGCCGCAGTACGCGACGACCAAGGCGGATTTGTCCTCGGGCAACACGGAGGCGAGCTTATCCTTATTAACCGCGAAATCGATGGCGCCGGGGATGTGCCCGGCGGCGTAGGAGGCAGAGCCGTTGACATCGATGACGGAGACCTTGCCCGCAGCGATAGCGGTTTTGAGGTCAGCCAGCGAGATATCGGCGATCTTGGCCGGAGCAGCCGCGTCAGCAGCGAACACAGCGGAAACCAGGGCAAAACAAGCAAACAGGGGAAGGAGTAATTTTTTCATAGGAAGGAAGATCACAGGTAGTCGCGATGCCTTAAGTGTCCAGCGCAAGTGTCACCTAATAGGTGACACTATGGGATCGGCACACCCGCTGGGAGAGTTGGGGGCGGACGCCTAACTTGCCGCTATCTTTACTGACAACGCACACCACCATTGACCGCTGGAGTGCGCCTGCGCTATATCCGCCGACTCCTATGTCCACGCCGTCCACCACCGAGCCTGCAAATCTCATGGAAGCCATCGTTTCACTCGCGAAACGCCGCGGCTTCGTCTTCCCCTCCTCCGAAATCTACGGCGGGCTTAACGGCTTCTTCGACTACGGCCCTCTCGGCGTCGAATTGAAGAAAAACATCCGCGACTGCTGGTGGAATGACATGGTTCGCCGCCGCGACGACGTCGTCGGCATCGAGACCTCCATCATCATGCATCCCAAAGTCTGGGAAGCCTCGGGCCACGTCGCCGGCTTCAGCGACCCGCTGGTTGACTGCAAGGTCTCCAAAAACCGCTACCGCGCCGACCAACTTTTCTTCGCCCCGGTGGTCATCACCGGTGCCGACGGCGTCGCCCAAACCATCGGCTACGTCTCTGCGCTTGAGAGCGCCGACACGACCGGCGAGCTGCAAGCCGCCGCCGAGCTCATGAAGCGCAAGAAGGCCGTCCAGGGCACCCTCGCCGCCGTCCAGCCGCGCGACTTCACCGAGGCCAAACCCGAGGAGATCACGCAAATCCCCTCGCCCGCCACCGGCAACCCCGACCTGACCCCGCCGCGCGCCTTTAACATGATGTTCCAGACGAACGTCGGCGCGATGACCGATGCCTCGTCGGTCGCCTACCTGCGCCCCGAAACCGCCCAGGGCATGTTCGTCGATTTCAAAAACGTGGTGGACACCGGCCGCGTCAAGTTGCCCTTCGGCATCGCCCAAACCGGCAAGTCGTTCCGCAACGAGATCACCCCGCGCAACTTCATCTTCCGCTCGCGCGAGTTCGAACAGATGGAGATGGAATTCTTCATCCACGAGGACGACGATTGGGCGAAGTGGCACCGTTACTGGATCAACTGGTGCAAAGACTGGCTGAAGAGCATCGGCCTGCCCGACTCGCACATTTCCGAGTTCGACCACCTCAAGGAGAAGCTGGCGTTCTACTCCAAGGGCACGACGGACATCATGTTCAAGTTTCCCTTCGGCGTGCAGGAGCTGTGGGGCATCGCCGCGCGCGGTAACTACGACCTCACCCAACACGCCACCGCCTCCGGCAAACCGCAGGAGATCTTCGACGAGGCCACCAAGAAAAAGTTTGTCCCCCACGTGATCGAGCCGGCGGTCGGCCTCGACCGCATCTTCCTGGCCGTGCTCGCCTCCGGCTACGCCGAGGAGCAGGTCACCGATGAGAAGGGCAACACCGAGACGCGCACCGTGCTGCGCCTCAGCCCGCGCCTGGCCCCGGTCAAGGTCGCCGTGCTGCCCTTGCTCAAAAACAAGGAGGCTCTGGTCGCCCGCGCCCAGGCCCTCTACACCAAGCTCAAGCGCAAGTATCCGTGCTTCTACGACGAGGCCGGCGCGGTCGGCCGGCGCTACCGCCGCCAGGACGAGATCGGCACGCCCTGGTGCGTGACCATCGACTTCGACACGATCGAAAAAGAAGGCGACACCTTCACCCTGCGCGAGCGCGATTCGATGCAGCAAAAACGCATCACCGAGGCCGAGCTGTTCGCCTTGTTGGAAGAGCAGGTTTACTAAAAACCGCAGCTCGCTCCGCCGTCCTCTCGCTCCGCACCTGACTCCTGACTCCCGCCCGCCTTGTCCGCTCCCTCGCTCGATCCCAAATCACCGGCCGCCCTTGGCGCGCTCACCCGCTACCTTGCCGGCCTCGACATCACCACGACCAAACGCGGTGAATCCTATGCCCGTGGGCGGCGCGTCACCGATCTGTGGGAAGACGACTGCGTCGTCACCGGTTCGGTGCAGGGAACCGAACGTGAGCCCTACACCTCGACCCTGAGTTGGGACGGACAACGCTGGTTCTCCGAATGCACCTGCTCCATGGAGGTGGACTGCAAACACGCCTACGCGCTGGGCCGCACCTGGCTGAACCGCCAAATCGTGCGCCCCACCACCGGCCAAGTCACCATCACGCGCATCACCGGAAAAACCAAAGCCGAGGCCTCGGCCTTGGCCGACAAACCGTCCTTCCGCCAAGAATGGTCGGCTAAGCTGGCCGAAAAACTCGACCGGGAGATCAACTCCGATGAAGGCCGGTTGCTGGGCCGGCTCGCAGCACTGTTTAGCGATCTGCAGGCCCACGGGCGCATCATGCCGGCGAACATTCGCGCGCGCGAATTCGTGGTCAGCCGCGAGGCCGCCCCGAGCGAATGGGAACCCGCTTTTAATGGCTGGTGGCCGCCCTCTCAGCCGCCCTCCGATCCGTGGGAACTTTGGCAATACCTAGCCTACGACTACCAGCGCTCCAACCAAGCCATCCCTGAGGTACTCCAGGTCATGACCGACACCTCGGCGGTGCGCGCCGCGGCCGAGTCCCGCTTGGTGCAACAAGAGCTCGCTCATTGGCGCAACGCACTCCTCGCACCGGCGGCCATCGAGCGTTACACCCAGAATCAAGCAGGCGACGAGTCCGCCTTTGAAATGCCGGCCGACCTGCGGGTGTTGCTGCAACCCGACGGCAAAGCACGGCTAGAGCTACAGGCCCAAATCGGTAAAGGCTGGAAAGCCCCCACCCAAAAATGGCTCGGCCAACTCACGGATGCCGGGCTGGCCGCTTTCGAAGCGCTCCCCCCTCCCGCCCGTGCGCTAGGCCTGCTCCTGAGGCTTGAAAACCGTTCCCACGATCTGCGTTATCAACGTGTTTTGGCCTGCGACCTGTTCGCCCGCATCCTCGCCCACCCACCCGCGCTGCCGACTGTGGTGATGGCTGATGGTTCTCCATTCCGAATCGAAGACGAACCGCTACGCCACAATGCGGTCACCGATCCCGCCGATCCCGCCCGCCTCCAAGTGACTTTAGTCAAACCCGATGGCACTCCGGTGCCAGCCGACCTGCGTCCGTTCCTTGCCGAGCGCGAACCCCTCTACCTGCTCGACCGCCGCGTCTGGCGCGGCCCGCCCCGACTACCCAATCGCCTGCCGGTTGCGGCGCTCTCCGACCCCGGTCTGGCCAGCGCACTTCGCAGCACCGGCATGACCCTGCCGAGCGAAATCGCCGCCAAGTTCCGCACCATCGCCCTGCGCCCCCTACTGCGCTGCTGGCTCACCGACGCTTCCGCCGGCCAAGGCTCGGCTCATACTGCCATTTTTAACGCCCAACTATTCGCCAACTCGACCGATCCCCTGTGCACGCAGGAATGGAGCGGCTACGGCGGCTGGCATTGGGCCAAAAACGGCGCTCCTCCCGCGTCCGGTCCCAACGATCCGCATTACACCTTTGAGCTATCAGCCGCCAATGCCGTCGGCGCCCGCTTCGGCGCTTTCGGTCTGCAGTACTCCGACTGGAATTCGGCGTGGAGTCGCAACGCCACCCGCAGCTTCCCCGATGATTTTGTCGCCTGGCACGCAACCTTGCCCCCCGGCACCGCCATCGAAGTTTCCCACGACCTTCAAGGCCTGCTCGGTAAACCCATGCGTGCCCGCCTGTCGGTCAACCTCACGCCTGCCGAAGACTCCGGTCAGGACTGGTTCGACCTCGCCGTCCAACTTCAGCCCGAAGACACCACGCTAACCCCCGCCGAGATTGAACTGCTGGTCAAAGCCCGCGGTGGCTGGGTCAAACTTCCCCAACGCGGCTGGCAACGCCTCTCGGTCGAGGAAGTCATCAGCCCGGAAGAACGCGCCGCGCTCGATCGCCTCGGCCTGACCGCCGACGCCGAAGTGCTCTCCGGCCGCCGCACCACCCACCGCTACCACGCCCTGCAATTGGCCGACGCCCCGGTGGACGACGAGGAATTGGCCGCCCGCCTGCGCGACCGCTCGGCCGCCCTGCGCGCCCTACCGCCACCCGCGCTGCCCGCCGGACTACGCGCCGAGCTGCGCCCGTATCAATTAGAAGGTTACCACTTCCTCGCCCACCTCGCCTCGCAAGGGCTGGGAGGGGTTTTGGCCGACGACATGGGTTTGGGCAAAACCCTGCAAACCCTGGCCTGGCTGCTCTGGCTGGCTGACCGCGCCGCCGCCGAAGGGCGCCCGTTCCGCGCCCTCGTGGTCGCGCCCAAATCCGTGGTGCCCAACTGGGCGGTCGAGGCCGGCCGCTTCGCCCCCACGCTCACCACCGCGCGCTCGGTGCCCGGCATCGATTTACCGGATACCGCGCAAATCCTGGTGATTAACTACGTGCAACTGCGCCTGCGCGCGCCCGAGTTGTCCGCCATGTCGTGGGATGCCGTCGTGCTCGACGAGGGCCAAAACATCAAAAATCCCGGCAGCGCCACCGCCCGTGCCGCGCGTGATTTGCCAGCCCGCCACCGCCTGGTGCTCACCGGCACGCCGATCGAAAACCGCCTGCTCGACCTGTGGAGCTTGGTGGCCTTTGCCCAACCCGGTTTGCTCGGCTCGCAGGCCAGTTTCCAGCGCCTCTACAACGACAAGGAAGACCCCGAAGGCGCGCGCTCCCGCCTGGCCACGCGCGTGCGCCCCTTCCTGCTGCGCCGCACCAAAGGCCAGGTGGCCCGCGACCTGCCTGCACGCATCGAGGAGGAAATCGGCTGCGAACTCGAAGGAGCCCAACGCGCGCTCTACGAGGCGGAACTCAAACGCGCCCGCCAACTCCTGCTCAAAGTCGGCGACAACCGCCAGTTCGACGCCCAGCGCTTCAACATCCTCCAGTCGCTCCTGCGCCTGCGCCAGATCTGCTGCGACCCTCGCCTCATCGGCCACAACGCGGTCGATCCGGTCGAACAAGTCGCCGCCAAAAAACGTGGTCGCCCCTCCAAAAAAGCGGCTGCGGCCGCCAGAGCGCTCGACGCCAATTCCGCCGCAACCACCGCCGGTTCGGAAGACGCCAACGCGGTGATCGACACGACCGACGAGGATGCGCCCGCCCGGCCGAGCAGCGCCAAATTGGACGCGCTGCTCGACACCGTTGAGCCGCTGGTGGCCGAGGGCCACCGGGTTCTGGTTTTCTCCCAGTTCGTGAGCATGCTGGAGCTCATCCGTGCCGAGTTGGCCGAGCGCGGCATCGGCCACCTGTTGCTCACCGGCCAAACCGAAAACCGCCAGGCCTTGGTGGACAAATTCCAAGCAGCCGACGGCCCTCCGGTATTCCTCTTGTCGCTGAAAGCGGCCGGTTCCGGCCTGAACCTCACGGCGGCCAGCTACGTTATCCTCTACGATCCGTGGTGGAATCCGGCGGTGGAAGCGCAGGCGATCGACCGCACGCACCGTATTGGCCAAAAGAGCACGGTGATGGCGTACCGCCTGATCGCCAAAAACACCGTGGAGGAAAAAATCCGCGCGCTGCAGCGGGAAAAGTCCGAGTTGGCGGCCGCGGTGGTGCAGGAGGAGAGCCTGGCGACGGTGATGGACCTGGACAGCCTGCGGCGGATCCTGGGCTGAGGCGAATCCTGGGCCGAGGCCAGAATGGCACTTAGTTAGGCACGACCGCCCCAACGGGGCTCTCTACCACAGCCTAGGGCAACGCCCTAGGAATCATTGGGTGAAGTGCACAAGCCCTGAAGGGGCGATCTCATCAGGACGGACGATAACGCCCCTTAACTAAGCGCCCTTCGTCACTCGCCCAAATCCAGGATGGACGAGTCGGCGTTTTTCACGTTGGCTGCCGCAAGCCGCCATGAGCCTCCCAGAGTCCGCATCCACCTCGTCCCCCTTTCGCCGCCACCTCTGGCCGCTGATTTTAAAAAACCGCGGGCAGTTACTCTGGGCCTCGCTGTTCGTCGGCCTGAGCGGGGGCGCGGTCGCCACCCAGAACATTTTCCCCAAATGGCTGTTTTTCTACGTGCTCGACGTCAAAGATCTGGCCACTGCGGAACGATGGAAACGACTCGCCTGGCTGGCGGCCGGTTACCTCGTGCTCACCGGCATCGCCCGCATGGCGTTCTGGCACTTCGGCTACCGGTTGTTCACCCGCGCCCGGGAAAACATCATCTTCGCCCTGCGCGCCAAATTTTTCCGCCACGTCAACCAGCTCTGCCTGCGCTTCCATGGCACCCACTCCTCGGGCGAACTGTTTAGCTACCTGTTCGGCTCGCCGCTAAATGCGATCATGCAGTTTGCGCAGCACGCCACCATGGCGCTGCCCAGTGCCATCGTCTTCGTGCTGCTCACCATCGCCTTGTTCTGGCAATGGGACGGCGCCCTCGCCGCCGTGCTGATGACCGCCGCCTCGTTGAGCGTGTACATGATGCTCCGCTCCCGCCGAAGCGTAGAGCTGATCCAAAAGGAGTTTCAGGCGCTGGAAGGTAACATCAGCGGGCAAGTCGCCGATCTGTTGCGCGGCAACAAGGCGGTGAAACTCTACGCGATGGAGACCCAGGTGGTGCACAACTTCGAGCAGCAGGCCGACGTCATCGGGCGCAAAACCTACGAGCGCGACATCCTCTCCCACCAGGAATGGATGAAGCAGGAGGCGCTTTCCTACGTTTGCTACGCCGGCCTCATGGCCGCCTGCACCTGGCGCTACCTATCCGGCCACATCGACCTAGGGATCGTCGCGGCATGCCTGGCCGCCTACCTCGGCCTGATGGGACCGCTGCAGCAATTGTTCACTGCCTTCACACTGTGGGCGGGAGCCGCCGCCGCCCTGACGCGTATCGGCAACGTGCTCGACACCGCCAGCACCACGCCCGACCCCGACCACGCCACCCGAAGCCTGCCCGCCCGCGCCGACATCGTTCTTGATCACGTCACCTTCGGCTACGATCCGGCACAGCCGATCCTGCGCGACCTTTCGCTGACCCTGCGCCCGGGCGAGCGTGTAGCTTTTGTCGGTCCCTCCGGCGCGGGTAAAACCACCATCACCCAGCTCCTCCTGCGTCTCTACGATCCGCAAGCCGGCGCCATTCGCATCGGCGAGATCGACCTCAAAACCGTGGCCGGTTCGGCGCTGCGCCGCCACTTCGGCGTCGTCCCGCAAGACCCGTTCATCTTCAACACCACGCTGCGCGACAACCTCCGCGTGGCCCGCCCCGATGCGACCGACGAGGCCATCCGCCTGGCCTGCGAAAAGTCCAACGCGTGGGAGTTCATCGCCGCGTTGCCCGGCGGACTCGACGCCCGCGTCGGCGAAGGCGGCTCGATGCTTTCGGGTGGGCAACGCCAGCGCCTGGCCATCGCCCGCGCGCTGCTCGCCGAGCCTGAGTGCTTCATTTTCGACGAGGCCACCAGCGCGCTCGACACGTTGAGCGAGCAGCTCATCTCGCAGGCGCTGGAACACAATCTGGGCGACCGCACGGCGGTGTTCATCGCCCACCGGCTCTCAACCGTGAAACACTGCGACCGCATTTTCGTACTCTCTGGCGGAGCACTTATCCAATCCGGCACCTACGACGAACTGGTGGCCACCGAAGGGCTGTTTCAGGACTTGGTGCGCGGCCAGCAACTCCGCGCCTAATGCTTTCCTTGCGACGGGAGAACGACCTTCTTGGGCCGCCCGTCCCGTGCCAGATCAATCGCCTTCGCCTTCTTCCAAGACCGCCCGCACTTCGGTAATTAGCCGTTCCACCTCGGATAAAATCGCAGCCGTTTCCGTCCCCACTTCGACGCACCAGGCGGAATCGGCCAGCTTCTGCGCTGCTGTCGCCTCCAGACCGCCAAGAGCATCGCGCAGATGCCCGCGGGCCTTCTTCAGCCGCACTAAAACCGCGCCGGCCAAAAGTGATTCCGGCGGCCAGGGTAATTCGTCCAACGTTGAGCCCAAGGCCCCGGCCAACTTGCCGGCGGAACTAATCACGCCCTCGATTAACTCCCGCAACGGGTGCTCGCGCCCATCCGCATCGGTTAACCAGCCGCGCTGCTCGGGTTCGTCGATGAGCCGGTGGACAAGAGCATAACACCGTTCAACGAGCGGATGCCAGTGGGGGGGCCGCCCATTGGCATCATCGCCGTCCGGCTGATTGGCTTCGTCGGCCTGCGCTGCGGCGATCACCTCTTGGGCCGCTGTATTCATTGTGTCGATCCAGCGGCTCTGAATGGCCTTCTCGTCGGGGGTGAGCGGCGTGGGCTCGGGCTCGCCGCGCTCGCGCCGCATCCGCTTGCGCTCCTCCTCCATCACCCGGGCAAACTCGGTGGGGGCCAGTGCTTCGCGCTGCATGCGGCCCGTGACCCGATCCAGCAGCCGGTCCATGCGGGCGGCGTTCGCATCGGCGCTCGCCTCGGATTTGCTGGTGGGCGCGTCGTCGTCCTCGTGCGCCCCGGCCGCTGTCGCCCCGGTCAACTTCTCCATAAACGCGATCATCGCCTGGCCGTTGGCCGTGCGCTGTTCCTGCTCGCTGGATTCGTCCATCGACCACGTGCACTCCGAGTCGAGTTCCAACGTATAACTCGCCGACTCGATGACCACCCGGCCGTTAGTCGCGCTGTGCCATTCCAAGTAAAGGCTGTTGCCCCAATGCCACGGAAAGGGCTTCCGCGCCTCAAAATAGACCATCAGCTCGTCCATGGAGCAGTCCGGCACCTTGACCTTGCGCGAGGCGGTGATGTCGCCGGTGACGCCGCGCTGAAGGCAGGCAAAGTTGCCCAAATCGCCCGCCTTGGGCTCCGGATTGGTGAAGCGAAGGACATGCCCAGCTAGGTCTCGCCAGGCATTACCCATGAGCTCAAGGGTAACGGGTTCCTCGCGACCGGTGAACCACAGCCGCCCGGTCACACGGCCGCGGATACGGTTGTCTAGTGCTTAATTGCGTAGATTAATGATAGTATTTCTGAGTTGGCTTCCCTTGACCTCGCGCTTGCGCCACTTGAACGGCTTGGCATTGGGCAGGTAGGCGGCGACGAAAGCGTCAATGGCCTGACTAAGTTCGGCGACGCTTCTGAAGTTCGCGCCCCGTAGCGCCTTCCTTGTTAGTATGCCGAACCAGATTTCAACTTGATTGAGCCAACTCGCCGAGGTTGGGGTAAAGTGGAAGTGGACATTGGGGTGCCGAGCGAGCCAAGCGTCGCACTTTTTGTGGGTGCAATAATTATCCAAAATCACGTGGAGTTCTCTCTCGGGCGGGTGATCCGCCACCACTTGGTCCATGAACAGCAGGAACTCCTCCCGGCGCTTAAGGGTGGTTTTCTGCGTCTTGATCAAGCCCGTGGCCACATCAAGGGCAGCGAACAAGTTGAGTGTACCGTGGCGCTTGTAGGTGCTTTTGAGTCCCTGGACGATTTTACCATTGTCGGTCTCCACGTAACCGGTGGCGCGCTCTAGGGCTTGGATGCCAGGCTTTTCATCCACACTTATCACCAATGCCTTTTCCGGTGGGCTCAGGTAGAGCCCGACGATATCGGCTGCCTTGGCTGCGAACTGCTTGTCAGTGCTCACGCACCACGAGCGCTGGCGCTGCAGGCAAATGCCCTCCTTGCGCAGCACTCGCCAGACCGCGTGCACCGAGCCGCCGAGCACACGGGCCACCGCTGGACCATCCCAGCGCGCCTGCCCCGGAGGGGGTGGCCCTTCCAATAAAGCCAGCACCCGATCTCGAAAGTCCTCACCGTAGGTGCGCTTCGCGCCCGGCCGTGCCGCATCATCCAGCCCCTTCATGCCAAGCAGCACAAAGCGATCCCTCCACTTTATTACGGTGTTCGGCCTGGTGTTGCAGCGGCGCGCCACCTCTTGCACCTGCTCGCCACTCACGCACCCAAGGATCATCCGGGCGCGCTCAACTCGCTGCCTCGACTCAATCCGGCTGGTTGCCCGTTTTTCTAGGGATTGCTGATCCCCCTCGCTACAAGTGATTCGCACGGCTTTTCGTCCCATCTACAAAGCGGATACAATATCACTTATTATTGCAAGTAAGCACTAGTTCGCCTCGAATTAAAGATTCCTCAATACGCCACGCCATGCGCAGAACCGTGAGCATTTCCCGTTCACCGCGCCAGCATTCAATCACAGGATCGGCGACTGCGATCAGCGACGACACAACCCCCGGCACCTAACGAGTTTCCGCCTCTACCCGCCCCAACCCAAAGTGTCACCCATTAGGTGACACTTTGGGTTGGGGGTTTATTAACCGACCTGTGCAGGCCAACGTCATGTGCCAGTGCCCCACAACGTGCTTCCGCCAGAGACTGGACGCCGTGGCGATTTAACCTGTTCCACCGATGGGTTTTTATTCCATGTTGGGCCCCATGAACGCCCCCGAAAGCCTCCGCCGCCCGCAGATCCTTCTGCTCAACGCCTCGCTCGCTGGCGACTTCGGCAACACCGCCGCCGCCCTCGACCACATGGCCGCCCTGCTCGCACCCCATGCCAGGGTCGCCCGCCACACCCTCGCCACGGAGCCGGGCTTCGCGGCCTGTTGCGAGGCGCTTGCTGCCGCCGATGCAGTGGTGATCGGTACCGGCACACACTGGGATTCGTGGAGCAGCCACCTCCAACGCTTTTTGGAAGAAGCCACGCCCGCCGAGGGCACCGCGCTCTGGCTGGGCAAACCAGTCGCCTGCTTCGTCACCGAACACTCCGTGGGCGGCAAGGGCGTACTTTCGCGCCTCCAGGGCGTGCTGGTGACCCTCGGGGGCTTGATACCGCCGATGAGCGGCGTAGTCCTCTCACTCGCCGCGCAAACCGCCGCGCAGTCCGATCCTGCGAGCGCGACCGATGCCTCGCAGGACTTCTGGTGCGCCGACGACCTCGCGGTGGTTTCCCACAACCTGCTGGCCGCCACCGCACAGCTGCGCCTGGCACCGCCGAACTGGCAAACTTGGCCGGTCGATCGCACAGGCTTTGACCAGCGCTGGATCCGCGTTTAACCCTGCGCACTCCCACCATGCGCACGTTTAGCCAAACCCTGCTCGGCCTCCTCATTTTTTTTGTGACGATTCAGTTCATCCGCACCAAAAAAAACATCGCCGCAGGGCCCGACCCGCGTGACATCCTGGCCATTCACCCGGCCCCGCCCGAAGTGCAGAAAATCCTGCGCAACGCCTGCTACGACTGCCATTCCAACACCACCCGTTACCCCTGGTACGCCGAAATCCAACCGCTCAGTTTGTGGATGGCCTCCCACGTCAAAAACGGGAAACAGAACCTCAATTTTTCCACCTTCTTCGACTACCCCGCCAAACGCGCCGACGCCAAACTTGAAGCCGCAGCCGATGCCGTCGCCGAGGGCGAGATGCCCCTGCCGTCCTACACACTCGCCCACCCCGACGCTCGGCTCACCCCCGAACAAGTCAAAGCCCTCACCGATTGGATAACCGCCGTGCGCAGCCGCATCCTTGCCAGCGAACCCGAAGCCCCATGAACGACCAACCCTACGCCCTCGCCCGCTCCTTGATCGATTCCGCGCACGCCGCCGACCCGGCCCGCACGCCCGAGGGTCACGCCGCTGAACTGATCTACGCCGACCGCGTAGAAGCCTGGGTTAACCGCCTCGACGTCGCCGCCACACTGATACTTCGACTCGCCGCTCGCTGCCAACACCTCGAACGCTGGCTCACCCCACGCGCCACGTTTCCCGAGGGCAAAGTGGGATACCTGTCGTGGCGGCGCTCCCTCTACACGAAACAAGCCGAACGCGCCCGGGCCATACTGCTCTCCGCAGGCGTGCCCGCCGACGAAGCCGCCGACGCCGCCACCTGGATCTCCAAGTCCGGCCTGAAAACCAACCCCGGCACGCAAGTGCTCGAAGACGCCGCCGTGCTCGTGTTTTTGGAAAACGAAATCGCGGATTTTGCCGCCAAAAACGCGGATTATCCGCGCGAAAAGTTCATCGATATCCTGCAAAAAACCTGGCGAAAACTCAGCCCGGCCGGCCAGCAAGCCGCGCTCGGCCTTGACCTGCCGCCCGCGATCGCCGGCCTGATCCACGACGCCCTCGCCGGCTAAAACTTGTTTGCGCTCAAGGTGGCCGCGTTCGCGCAAGACGATCGCGCGTTCGCACTCCCCGTGACGAGAATCCTCTCCCACGCCGCCTTGGGTGATGACACTCGCGTTTTTTTTGTTTCCACTGGGCAAATCATGCTCGCCGCCGACTTCTTCGCCCTACCGCCGTCGCTCGCCCCCTTTGCCGCACAGTTCCGCGCCGACGCCGCTCCGTGGGACTGGTTAAAACAAATCTCCGCCGCCCTTGGCCAACTTCCGCCTCCCGCAGCTGCCCGTACGCTGCCGCCAGGGGTTCACATTGAAGGCGCGGTGTGGATCGACCCGTCGGTGAAACTGCCCGCCTACGCCACGATCATCGGGCCGGCTTGGATTGGTGCTAAAACCGAGATCCGCCCCGGTGCCTACATCCGCGGCAACGTGATTGTGGGCGAAGGCTGCGTGCTCGGTAACTCCTGTGAATTTAAGAACTGCCTGCTGCTCGACGGCGTGCAGGTGCCCCACTTCAGCTACGTAGGCGATTCGATTTTGGGCAACCGCGCCCACCTTGGTGCCGGCGTGATTTTGTCCAACCTTCGCCTCGACCAAAAACCCATCTCCGTGCGCCTTCCCACCGGCGTCTTCGAAACCGGACTGCGGAAGTTTGGGGCGATTCTGGGCGATGGTGCCGAGGTGGGCTGCAACGCGGTCCTCAACCCCGGAACCCTCCTCGGCAAACGCGCCTTGGTCATGCCAACCACCTCCTTCGGCGGCTACCTGCCTGAGGCCACCATCGCCCGCATTCGCGGCGCCGTGACGCAATTCCCGCGCCGGGATTGACCCCTCAAAAATCATTCTCGTTCTCTTACTACTACTCGTTCTCATTGCCGCGAGCCTTCGCCATCGCCCGCTCCCTCGGCACTTGATCCAGTCGCGACCGAGTAAGCAAAGGACGAACCCCAACGATTAATTTCCAGACCACTCATGCGTATTCTCACCGGCATCCAGCCCTCCGGGCAGCTTCACATCGGCAACTATTTTGGCGCGATCAAACCCGCCGTTGAGCTGCAGTCGCGCGGGGACTGCACCTATTTCATCGCCGATTACCACTCGATGACCTCGCTCACCGACGCCGCCCAGCGTCGCCAGAACTCGCTGGATGTCGCGCTCGACTGGCTGGCCTGCGGTCTCGATCCGCAGAAAAGCGTGCTGTTTCGCCAAAGCGACGTACCCGAGGTCTGCGAGCTGATGTGGATCCTCGGCACGCTCACCCCGATGGGACTCTTGGAGCGCGCGCACAGCTACAAGGACAAGACCGCCAAAGGCATTTCCCCAAACTTCGGCCTGTTTGCCTACCCGGTGCTGATGGCGGCCGACATCCTCCTTTACGACTCCAACCTGGTGCCCGTGGGCCGCGACCAAAAGCAACACGTCGAAATGACCCGCGACATCGCCATCAAGTTTAACCACACCTACGGCGACACCTTTGTCGTGCCGGAGTCGGAGATTCGCGACGAGACGGCGCTGGTGCCGGGGCTGGATGGCCAGAAGATGAGCAAAAGCTACGACAACACCCTGCCTATTTTCGGCGACGAGAAGGCGCTTCGAAAAAAGATCATGGGCATCGTGATGGACAGCCGCACCCCGGCCGAGCCCAAGCCCGACGCCGATAAAAACATCGCGATCCAACTGCTCAAGTTACTCGCTCCGGCGGAAGTCGCGGCGGACACGGAACGCCACCTGCGCGAAGGCGGCCTGGGTTATGGCGACCTGAAGAAGGCGCTCTTCGAACATTACTGGACGTTTTTTGCGCCCTATCGGACCAAGCGGGCCGAGCTCGCGGGCAACCTCGACCACGTCCACGCCGTGCTGAAAGACGGTGCCGACCGGGCCAGGGCGACGTCCAGCCAGGTGTTAGGCCGCGCCCGCAAAGCCTGCGGACTGGCCTAAGGCCACTGCCAGCGGGATAAGCCGCTTCTGCAAATTAGCGCTCAATTTGAGATTTCCGGGCATCCTTGAGCCCACGCTCAAGGCCACAGGCATCGCGAACACACTCCTCGTGGCCTTGAGCGTGAGCTCAGGGTGTTTTCCCAACGGTATCCACTCCCGCCAGGAACCCGGTTAATTAAGCACTCATTGAACGCGAATGGAATTAGCGGGCTACCGACTCAGCTCCGCTTTACCGCCTTCAGGTTTTTAATCAGGCCGTCGATCAGCGCGTCGAGACTCGGCTTCTTGGACTCAAAGGCGATTGTCATACCGACCTTCTTCATCGTCTCACTGGTTTGCGGCCCAATGCTGCCGATCAGCGGCAGTTTGGCTTCGGGGGACAAGGCTAGCGCGGCGGATTGCTCACTGAAGGACTGCACGGCCGATGAGCTCGCGAAGAGGATCGCATCGGCCCCCTTTTCACGGAAATCGTCGGCAATCGGGTCGCTGGTCAGATCGGTTTTCTCGGTCTTATAAAGCAGCATGCTATCCACGATGGCTCCGGCGGCCTCGAGTTTACGCACCAGCACGTCGCGGTTCAGGTTGCCCGTCACCACGATCACCTTGGCGCTGTCCAAACTTTCGGTGGCGATTAACGCATCGGCCAAAGACGAACCCGTTGAGGTGTCGGGCATGCACTCGACCTTGATGTGGTAACGCTCGATTTCGAGGGCGGTCGCCTTGCCCACGCAGGCAAAGCGCAACATGCCGAGCGCACGGATGTCGCGGAAACCCTTAAGGAAGTCCTCAAAGAAGAAACGCACGCCATTGGCGCTGGTGAACACGATCCAATCGTAGCCACCGAGTTCGGTTAAAATTTCCACGAAGCCCTGGCGGTCCACGTCCTTGCTGATGTGGATGAGCGGAAGTTCGAGCACCTCGGCGCCGAGGGTTTCGAGTTTGTCGCGCAGTTCGCTGTTCTGGTCGCGCGTGCGGGTGATCGCAACGCGGCGCCCGAAGAGCGGCAGGTGCTCGAACCAGTCGATCGACTCATGATCGCGCACGACTTCGCCGACAAAAATAATGGAGGGCGCACTCAGGCCGGATTGCGCCACCAAGCCAGCCAGTGTGGCAACGGTGCCGGTGACGCTGCGCTGGCGGCCCAACGAGGCCCATTGCACAACGGCTGCGGGGGTTTCAGCGGAGAGCCCGCCGGCCTGCAATTCGGCGAGGATAAACTCGAGTCGCCCCATGCCCATGTAGATGGCGAGCGTGGTGTTTTTTAACGCGCCGTAGCTGCGCCAGTTCACCTGGGTTTCGGACTTGGTGGGGTCCTCGTGGCCGGTGAGCAGGACCAGCGCGGTGCTTTGGTTGCGATAGGTTAAAGGAATGCCTGCGTAGGCGCCGGCGGCGATGGCAGCGGTCACACCCGGTACGACCTCGAAGGGAATTCCGGCTTTGGCCAGGGCGCGGGCTTCCTCGCCACCGCGGCCAAAGATGTACGGGTCGCCGCCCTTGAGCCGCACGACCTTCTTGCCGGCTTGAGCGTGCGTGACGAGCAGCGTCTCGATTTCCTCTTGGGGAACGGTGTGGCAACCCGCTTTTTTGCCCACATAAACAACCTCACACTCAGGGCGGCACCACTTCACCAACTCGGGGTGCACGAGGTAGTCGTACACCAAAACATCGGCCTGGGAGATCAACTCCTTGGCGCGGAACGTGACCAAACCGAGATCGCCGGGACCGGCACCGACGAGATGAACAATACCTGTGGAGGAGGACATGGAGAGAGGAATTACACAGAGGGCACGAGAGGTATCACAGAGGTCACGGAGAAAGGCAGGACTGAAGCTCTGTGCTCTCGGTGCCTCCTCTTGTGCCCTCTGTGTAACTAAATCTGAAATCCGAAATGTTTTAAAATAACCCGCGCCGTCTCGACCGGATTGTCGATCTCGGCATCGCTGAGCGGAAGACTCCTCAACCCGATTTCGTGGTGATAAAACCAGAGGGTATCGGCGGTGACATGGGCCGCGAAAGCCGTTTGGCAACCACCGCCCAAGGCGGCCTGAAAAGCGCGTTCCAAGGTGACGGCGCGCGAGGTGCGGTGATCCAGTACGGCGGCGAAACGCGCCGCATCGGCCGAGCGGGTTTGGATCGCGATGGCGGCCTGCCCCACGGCGGGCACCATGTGCTCACAGGCCAGCGCATGGAACTCAGCCCCAACCCAGCCACCAATACCTAGGCGGCGTAACCCGGCCGTAGCCAGCACGGTGGCGTCGGCCACGCCGTCCTGGGCGATCTTACGCAGACGCGTATCCACATTGCCTCGGATTTCCGTGAACGTGGCGTCGGGAAACATCATCGCCAACTGGAGTCGGCGGCGCGGACTGCTGGTGGCGATGGTCGCCGGTGACTCAATGCCCTCGCGCAGCACCAGCATGTCGCGCGGATCTTCGCGCGGCATGTAACCGGCGACCGCCAGACCGGCGGGAATTTCGCCCGGCAAGTCTTTGCAGCTATGCACGGCGAGATCTGCGTCACCGCGCAGCAAGGTCTCTTCGAGTTCCTTGGTGAAAAGCCCCTTGCCGCCCTGTTTTTCGAGGGACCACTCGATGCGTTGGTCGCCGGTGGTGACGATTTTCAACAACTCGACTTCGACGCCGAGCGTAGCGCGCAGGTGCGCGGCAACCTGCGCGGATTGAGCGAGGGCAAGCGGGCTCTTACGGGTGGCGAGTCGGAGGACGGGTGAGGACACGGGGATTGGAGAGCAGAAGTCAGAGTTCAGCGGGCAGCGGGCAGAGAACGGAGGACGGAGGACGGAAAGGAGCGGATATGCCTGCGGGGTTATCAGAAAAAAGGCCGGGGACAACAAGTGCCCTCGGCCTTCGCAAAACAGACGGTTAAACGCTTAGTTGGCGTAGGAACCGGCAACGCCGCTGATGTCGCGCTTGGGCATCCAAGGCATCAGGCTGCGGAGACGCTCACCGGTCTTCTCGATTTGGTGTTTTTCGCCGGCCTTGAGGAGGGCGTTGTAGTTCTTGAGGCCGCCCTTGTACTCGGCGACCCACTGCTTAACGAACTTACCGTTTTGGATCTCGGTGAGGATCTTCTTCATTTCCTTCTTCGTGTTCGCGTTGATCACGCGGGGACCACGGGTGATGTCGCCATACTTGGCGGTCTCGGAGATGGAGAAGCGCATACCGGAGATGCCCTTTTCGTACATGAGGTCGCAGATGAGCTTCAGCTCGTGCAAGCACTCGAAGTAGGCCATCTCGGGCTGGTAACCAGCCTCGACGAGGGTTTCAAAACCGGCCTGAACGAGGGCGGAAGCGCCACCGCACAGCACGGCCTGTTCACCGAAGAGGTCGGTCTCGGTCTCTTCTTTGAAGGTGGTCTCGAGGACGCCAGCGCGGGTCGAGCCGATGCCCTTGGCCCAGGCGAGGGCGTTCTTCTTGGCCTTCTTGGACTTGTCTTGGAACACGCCAATGAGGGCGGGCATACCTTTGCCTTCAACATAGAGGCGGCGGACCATGTGGCCGGGGCCCTTGGGGGCGACCAGGATCACGTCGATGTCGGCGGGAACGGTGATCAAACCGAAGTGGATCGCGAGGCCGTGCGAGAAGATCAGGGTTTTGCCCTTCTTCAGGTTGGGGGCGATGTCCTTGGTGTAGACGTCAGCCTGCTTCATGTCGGGAAGACCGACCAGGATGATGTCGGCCTGCTTAACAGCCTCGGCGGTCGAAACGACCGTGAAGCCGTGCTTTTCAGCAACGGGCTTGGACTTGGAACCCTCGTAAAGGCCGATGATGACCTTAACGCCGGAGTCCTTCAGGTTCAGGGCGTGCGCGTGGCCTTGGGAGCCGTAGCCGAGCACAGCAATGGTCTTGTCTTTGAAGAGGCCGAGATCGGCGTCTTTGTCGGTGTATACTTTAGCGGGCATGGTGTGGGAAAACGATTTTGAGGTGTTTAACTGAAAGTGGGATCCGGGTGAATCGCTGAGGCAATCCTACTGGGATTTGGCTACTTGGGTTTTGGAATTTCCGCGCAGCGGTCTTAACGCATCTGGGCCAGCACGCCGGTGCGGGCCAGTTCAAGGATGCCGAAAGGTTCGACCAACTTGAGGAAGGCGCTGACCTTGCCGTCATCGCCGGTCATTTCGATGATGACCGAATCTTGTGCCACGTTGACGATCTTGGTGCGGAAAATGTCACTGATCTGCATGATCTCCGAGCGCGTGCGGGAGTCGGCCTTGACCTTAATCAGCACGAGTTCGCGAACGACCGCCTGACCCTCGGTGAAATCAATGACCTCGACGACGTTGACCAACTTGCGCAGCTGCTTGATGCAAAGATCGAGCGCGGCGTCGTCGCCCATGAGCACGGCGGTGATTCGCGACAGCGAGGCGTCGTGGGTAGGGGCAACGTTAAGCGAGTCGATGTTGAAGCCGCGACCGGAAAACATGCCGGACACGCGGGCTAGAACGCCGAACTTGTTCTCAACGAGGACAGAGATCGTGTGTCGCATTGCGGGTGATGAAGTGAGGAGAAAATTTTCTGGTGGACGCTGAGGGACTTGAACCCCCGACACCCTCGGTGTAAGCGAGGTGCTCTAACCAACTGAGCTAAGCGTCCGAACCAAAGTTCAGAGATAAGCGGGCGGAATAGGCGGCTGACAAGGATTTATTCGTGGATACAAACAGGTTTGTCACCGCGCCCCTTAAAACAGTGCGCGGGGAGCGTTCGGGACAGTCCCGAGCGCTCTCCGCCAGCGGCCAAAATCAGGCGCGCACGGCCTTGGGTTGGAGCAGACCCTCGCGGATCATCAACTCGGCATTCTGCACCGCGTTCAGTGCGGCGCCCTTCCATAGGTTGTCGCCGCTCACCCAGAAGGAGAGCCCGTTGTCCCAGGCCGTGTCGATGCGCAGGCGACCAACACCGCACTTCACCTTCTCGGCGAAATCGAGCGGGGTGGGATATTTTTTATTGGCCGTATCATCGACCAATTCAGCCCCGGGAAACGCGGCAATGGCGGCGCGCGCCGTGGCTAAATCGACCGGACGCTCAAACTCGGCGCTCACCGAGACCGAATGGGCGCGCACCACTGGCACGCGCACCGTGGTGGCGGAAACCTTCAGGTTGGGCAGGCCCATGATTTTGCGCGACTCGTCAGCCATCTTGGTCTCCTCGCCCGTGTAACCGTTCGCACCGAATGAATCGATGTGGGGGATACAATTAAAGGCGATCTGGTACGGGTAAACCGCGTGCGTGAGCGGCTGGCCGGCCGAGTGGGCCTGGATCTGGTCGGCGAGCTCACGCACGGCTTCTGCACCGGTGCCAGAAACCGATTGGTAGGTGGAGACGATGATGCGCTTAACGCCGAAGGCCTGGTGCAGCGGCCAAAGGCCCATCAGCATGACGGCGGTGGAGCAGTTGGGATTGGCGATGATGCCGCCGTGGTTGCGCAGTTTCTCGGGGTTGATCTCGGGGATCACCAACGGAACGCCGGGCTCCATGCGCAGGGCCGAGCTCTTGTCGATGACGACGCAGCCCGACTTCACGGCATCGGCCGCGAGCGCGCGGGTGACGGAGCCACCGGCGGCGAAGAACGCCAGGTCAACTCCGGCGAAAGCGCCTAGTTTGGCCTCTTCGATGGTCCACTTCTTACCGAAACGCTCCACGACTTTTCCCGCCGAGCGAGCCGAGGCGAACAGCCGCAGCGAGCTCATGGGGAAGTTACGCTCATGCAGCAAGCGCACGAGCTCTTGACCGACGGCACCCGTGGCGCCGACGATACCGATGACGTAGTTGTTACTCGTATTCACGATGAAATCCTTTTTGGAATCGGCCACAGAAACATGCACCCGCCTCGGCATCAAGCCCGCAGACCGCTGCCTTGTTGTAAGCATCGAACACCAGACGATGCAGTTTTTCCGCCACGGAGAACTGGCGCGCAGCTACGTTATCTCCACGTCGAAGCGCCCGCCCTCGAACGTCAAAAACTCACTCGGCACCCCGTGCGGCCTGCACGCCATCGCCGAACGCATCGGCTCAGGCCAACCACCCGGCATCGTTTTTAAAAGCCGCGTGCCCACCGGCTACCATTTTAACGAGCTGAGTGATTCCGCGACCCACCCCAACCTGATCACGAGCCGGATTCTCTGGCTGCGCGGGCTTGAGCCGGGCGTGAACCAAGGCGGCGAGGTCGACACCTATGATCGCTACGTTTACATCCATGGGACCAACCACGAAGACCGCCTCGGCACCCCGCAAAGCGCAGGCTGCGTGCTCATGAACAACCTGGACATCATCGCGCTCTACGAAGAGGTGCGCGCTGGGGATTTGGTGTGGATCGGGACTTAGTCAAACGCGCGGCATTTGCCTGAACGAGTTGTCGGATCAAAAGTAGCGCAGTGCTTCAGCTCGCATCGGCGATTGCAGGGGTAATTCCATTTCAAAGCTGCGGGCTGAAGCACCGTGCACTACCTCAGAACGCGATCCGATAAATTCAATGTTAATGCTTTCTACTTATTTTCGCCAAACAGCAGCCGGAGCGAATTCAAGCACACCACCACCGTGCTGCCCTCGTGTGCGGCAACACCCACCGCCAACGGTACAAATCCGAGGGTCGAGGCGACCGCCATGATCACCACCACACCGAGCGAAATGGCCAGATTCTGCTTAATGATCCGCGTGGCCCGCTTGCTGAGCTTGAGCGCGGCCAAAAAGTTCTCAATGCGGTCATGCATCAAGATGACTTCGGCCTGCTCGAGCGCCGCGTCGCTGCCGCGCGCGCCCATCGCAACACTCACATCGGCGGCGGCCAGCGAGGGCGCGTCGTTCACCCCGTCACCCACCATCGCGACCTTGCGCCCACCGGCACGCAGCGCCTGGATTGCTTCCACTTTTTGCTCAGGACTGAGTCCGGCGCGTACCTCGTCAAGACCGAGTTCGTGCGCCACCGCCTCCGCCGCCTGCCGACGGTCGCCGGTCAACATCACCGTGTGAATACCAGCGGCTTTAAGTTGGCTTAAAACCGCCTTCGACTCGGCACGAATCTGATCGCGCAACAGCACGCGGCCGATCACGTCCTTACCCACCACCCAAACCTCAGCCAAATCAGCGGGCGCGGCCGGGAGTTTTTTCAACCAATCGGCCAGCGGGCCTTTTTCCAACAACTCGCGCCGCCCAAGCAATACTTGGCTGCCAGCAAAACTGCCGCGCACGCCCTGTCCCGTGATCGACTGAAACTCCTCCAGCCCCAGCTCGCGCACGCCACGCGCCTTGGCGTCACGCACAATGGCGCGCGCCAGCGGGTGCTGCGAATTGGACTCCAAAGCGAAGGCCAACTCCATGATTTCAACCTCCCGGCCGGCAGGAAAACTTTCGTAACCCACCACGGCCAATTCACCAGTTGTGAGCGTGCCAGTCTTGTCCATCGCGACCACGTTGATGGTGGCCAAGCTCTCAATGGCCGCACCGCCTCGAAACAGCACACCATGCCGCGCGCCCCACGCAATGGCCGCGAGAATGGCCGAGGGAATCGACAACACCAAGGCGCACGGGCTCATCACCACCAGCAGCGTCATCGCCCGATAAAACGCCGAGCGCGTCCCCTCCACGTTGGCAAAGGGCGGCAGGTTAAAGCCCAGCCACCACACCAAAAACATCACCGCGCACACACCCAAAACTCCAATCGTGTAACCACCGCCGAACTTATCGGTAAACCGCTCGCTCGGCGCACGCAGTTTTTGCGCGGTCTGGATCAGCCGGATAATTTTTTGCAGCGTACTCTCCGAGGGCAGGCGAACCACCTGAATCTCCACCGCTCCCCACAAGTTGAGCGTGCCGCTGAAGACCGGATCGCCCACGCCTTTTTCGACCGGCACGGCCTCACCGGTGAGCGCCGATTCGTCGCTCGCACTTTTACCCTTGAGCACGTTGCCGTCGGCCGGAAACGCCTCGCCTGGGCGCACCAGCAGTCGATCACCGATACAGACCTCCTCGACCGGCACTTCGCGTTCGCCACCACCCGGCACAAGCAGGGTCGCCCGCTTGGGGGCCGATTTGAGCAAGGCGCTCACTTCACGATGAGTGCGGTCCAGCGCGTAGGCCTCCATCGCCCCAGAAGCGGAAAACAAAAACAGGAGCAGCACGGCCTCGCCCCAAGCCCCGATAGCCACCGCGCCCACCGCCACCGCCAGCATGAGAAAATGAATGTCGACCTTAGCTTTTTTAATATTCTCCCACGAGTCGACCACCGCATCCCAACCGCCCGCAATCAGCCCGACCGCGTACAACGCCGTTGGCAGCCAGTCCGGCCCAACTCCAAGCTCTTTCGTGGCAAACCCAGCTAAGCCCGCCACGCCGCACACCGAGGCGAACACGGTGAGTTCTTTCCATTCGGATTCCTCGGCGTGGGCGTCCACCGGCGCGACGTACTCGGGCCAGTTGAACTCACGCCACTTCCAAAACTTCGGGGCGGTCGCGCAACTCACGCCCGCGAATTCAGTCAACGCCCCGTCGCGCTTCACCGTAAAACCTACGGGGGGCTTAGCCTGCAAATCGAGGTGCCGATCGATGGCGGCGAGCGTTTCGGCCAGGCGTTTCTCCAAGTTCGTGATATCGACCTTGCCGAGTGTGGCAATGGACACCTTGCGGGCAGCCGGATCAAGCCGCACGGCTTCGACGCCCGGTTCATGTTTGAGAAACTCCGCCAAGGTTTCGGTCCACGAGGAATGCATAAGAGGTTTTCAAAAAATGCCTTTTCCGTGCCGATGCAACGCGAGACCCAACACGGCGCTCACGGTATGTCACGACAAGGGTGGTGGGCGAATCGCCGCTTTTGGAGACGAGACACGGAAGATGGCCGCAAAGAGGCGCAGGAGTCGCAAAAAACGGCGTATTTCGCTTGGCCTGGTTTCTGAGTCTTCTGCGCTTTTTTGCGGCTAAACCATTCACATTCCGATTTTAGGCTTTAACGCAAAGGCGCAAGGACGCGGAGAAGCGCGAATAAATCATATACTTGCAACATTTTGCGCACTTTTCGTCTTGGCGGCTTATTCCAATTCGCGATCAAGAATAGCTGAGTTTCCATGGGTAGGAGCCCATTTATCCCGAACGCCGAAGTTGGAGTGCGATTTAGTGGAGGAAAGAGGCGGTAGTGGCTAAGTGCAGGCAGTCATAACGCAGGGCGATAGAGGGTCGGAATCCAACTTCGGCGGAGTTGGCGGACGCCACTGCAAGGCGTTATCAATAATGGGCTTGTGTTTTGAAAGGCCACCCCAGGCTTGCGACAGTTTGACGGCGATTTGTTTGCCGACGAGCCCGAGGATCGCACCGGCGACGAAGACCTGGCTGCGCAGGGTGGCAGGTTGGCGGTAGGGCTTTTCGGGCGTGACTTGACGCTGGTAAAGACTGAGCAGGTTGAAGGCGTAGAGTACGCCGAGGAAGGCGGATTCGGTGCCGAAAAACTCGCGCACACAAAAGCCGTCGGCCGCCAGATCGTTTTTGAGTTCCTCGATACGCTGCTCGATGCAGGCCCGCCCGTTGTAGTCGCGCCAGATGATCTCGGCGGATTCGCAGCGATTGGTGACGAAGATGCGGAAGGTGTAGCCGGGCACCTCGATGAGCCTACGGCCGACCGCCGATTTGTCCTCACGCTCGCGCTCGCGCAGCACCACGAAGCGTCGCGTCACGGTCCATCCGTGCAGTTTTAACCAAATCTCGCCGACCGCATAGTTCTCGTCGAGTGCGGTCCATTCGGTCAGCCCGGTGCAACGTGCCCTGATCGAGGACGTCATACCATTTTGCATTCAAACGCATTAAAACCCGACCACCACCGTGATCACGTCAGTAGCGATCCATCATCTAACCTTAAAACAACTGGAGTTTTTAACCACTAATGACCACTAAGATACACTAATCCAGAAGCGGCGAATTCCTTGTTTTTATTAGCGGCTATTAGCGTCCATTAGTGGTTAAAACGATTTGTTTGTATGTCTTTGAACGCGAAATGGTATCATGCGGGCGACAACGATGTAGGGCAGCTTTTTTCCTCCAAAAAAGAGAGAAACCCGTTCTCGCAAAAACCACTATCGGCGCGAACGCAGGCGATTTTTAATCCCGCCGGTGCCAGCGCTAAGGCCTCCTGTAAAAACGCGACGACCCCGCGCGCCGAGCCGCAATTGCCGCTGCGCAACCAGCCATGTAGAATAAACTGCGCCTCGGCCAACACCGCCAGCAGCGGGTGGTGACTCGCGCGGCCCTTGCGCTTCGGATTGTAGCCCTTGCGCGCGCCCTCCTGCTTGCCCTCCCGCAAAACACCGTCGAGTCCAAGTCCAGGTGAAACCCGCCTGCGGGCACCACCACTAGCAGCCCGTCGGACTGAAAAAAGCGGGTTCGGGCCAAGTCCCCGGCCCGCGCGCCAACTTTGAGTGTGGCGGATAGATTTTGGGGCCTAAAATACTCCTTCGGGCTGTGGCCCGTTGGATTAGGGCGGTTAATCAATGGCGCGTCCGGATTTTTTTGGTGTTTGAGGGTTGGTTTTCCTGCGTTGGCGAGGTTAGGCCGGCCGCAGTTTGGCGTTGAGGCGATGAAGACGCTTAAAGTTGTAGGCCAGGCACACCAGCTCCCATTCGAGGGATACTTTTTCCAGTCCGCGCATTAAAAAACGTCGGAAGCCGAGCGCCTCTTTTATAATACCAAAAATCGGTTCAATGGTTTCTTGCCGTAGTTTATATAACGCTCGTCCGGCGGCCGTAGCGGTGCGGTGGATCATGCGTTCGGCGAAGCTCGCCTCGGGGCCCGGTTGCGGCGGGTCTTCGTGCTGTTCGAGTTGGGCGATCGTGCGGCCATGCGGCTCCCGTTTCATCGCTGCATATACAGTTACGCCCGTTGTGGTTGCGTCCGGTGCGGACTCGGCCTTTGTCACCGCCGCTTCACTCACAAAACCACTGTCAATCAGTACGTTCGCCACCTCAATATGTTGCGCGATGGCCGCCAGGTTTGGCTCAAGCTGCTGTTTATCATTGGGCGCATTACAGACCCGCGCACCGACGATCAGGCGCGAGTCGGTGTCGGCCCCGGCTTGTGCATTATAACACTGCTGGAAGCCGTTGCCCGTTTTCATAATCCGGCTGACTTCATCGGTCAGGTTGACCTGGTCTTTCGTGCCCGGAGTGGGGTCGGGCTGAACGGGAACTGGGCCACGCGGTTTTTTACCCGTGTCGGCTTCGGACGCGGAGCGTTTTGCCATTTTAGCTTCATACTCAGCTTGTTCCGCCTGAAACCGCAGATGCGCCCGGGCCTCGATTTCCGCCTTGGCCTTGGCCAACGTCGCCTTGCGCTCCTCGCGCCGCTGGATCTCTGCGGGGATCGTCAACCCGTCTTGCAGCGGGATCGCGTCCGCAGCGTCGGCTTTGCGCAACAGTTCAGCGATTTCCAGATCAAGGACTTCCATCGTCTTAACCGCATGGGCATAACTCACCGCCGAGTGCTTGCTGGCGTTGGCAAGTATTTTGGTGCCATCGACGGCCACCGTGACGTTGCCGATCTTTAACACTCCGCACGCCGCAGACATCTGAAGTAATTGAGCAAAAGCTTTTTGCACCAATTTCCGGTTCTCCCGGCGGAACGTGCAAATCGTATCGTGGTCGGGGTGCGTGTCGGCACAGAGCAGGCGCACTGCCACGTTTTCATAGGTCGTGCGCTCAATTTGGCGGCTGGAAAAAACTCCCGTCGCGTAACTGTAAGTCAGTAAACTCAGGAGCATCGACGGCGGGTATTGCGCACTGCCGCTCCCACGCTGATTTACGGACACCGAACTGACGTCGATCAAGTCAACCGCATCGATGACAAAATGCACCAAGTGATCCGGCTTCACCCAATCCCGCAGGTCGGGCGGCAGCAGTAACGGAGTGCGCCGATCAATTATAACGAACTTGGTTGCCATGGAACTACTTAGTTACGCTTTTAATTGGTAGTCAATATAAAACAAATATTTAATGCGTTTATTTTTCCAAGTCCGACAGGCTCCTAGTAGCGCAGACTTCCAGTCTGACTCGGCCTACTGAGTTAGCCATACGCAGCCGGAGCAGACTGGAAGTCTGCGCTACTTTTCCCAGCGCCTGCGTCGCCAAGAACCGGTTACGCCAGCAAACCGTTTCTCTCGAGTAGCGCGGTCAGATCGGGGTCGCGCCCCATGAAGCGGCGATACAGTTCGGCGGGTTCAGCCGAGTTACCCTGACTGAGAATATGCGCGACAAACTCGGCCCCCACTTGGGCGTTGAATACGCCTTCACGCTGGAATCGGGTAAACGCATCCGCATCGAGCACCTCCGCCCATTTGTAGGAATAGTAACCCGCCGCGTAGCCTACCGGATCACTGAAAAGGTGGCCGAAGCGTTTTACCAAGGTGCGCCCCGCTGGTTCGGTCGGAATCATGCAGTCGGCCACAAGTGCGCGCGCCTGCGCCTCAATGTCACCAGAAACGAACTCCGGCGCACGCATGTGCAGCAACAGGTCCATGCGCGCGAACTGCACCTGGCGAATGGTGGCGCAGGCCGAACGGAAGTTTTTCGCGGCGGTCATCTTTTGGAAAACCTCCTCAGGGATCGCGACACCGGTCTCGTGGTGGCGGGCAAACAGGTCGAGGCTCTCACGCTGCCAGCACCAGTTTTCCATGATCTGCGAGGGCAACTCCACAAAGTCCCACGCCACGTTGACGCCGTTGAGCGATTTGATTTCCACCTCGCCGAGCAGGTGGTGCAACAGGTGCCCGAACTCGTGGAAAATCGTCTCCACTTCGTCGTGCGCCAGCAGCGCCGACTTGCCCTCGGCCGGAGGCGTGAGGTTGCCACAAATGTAGCCGAGGTGCGGCGCGCGCGTGCCGTCGGGTTGGGGCCCACCCGTCACCAGATAACCCATCCAAGCGCCGCCACGCTTCGACTCGCGCGGATACCAGTCCGCGTAAAACGAGCCGAGGTGGCGACCGGCCGCATCATGGAGATCATAAAACTTAACTTCCGGATGCCACACCTCGACCGAGCTCGAAGGGCTGCCCGCTTGCGATAGCTCGCGCCCGGAGAAAACCACGGAGCGCTCCGTAATGCGCAGCCCAAACACGCGGCCCGCCAAGTCGAACAGACCGGCAATCACCCGATCCATCGGCAGGTAGGGACGCAGCACCTCGTCATCGAAATCGTAGCGTTCCTGGCGCAGTTTCTCGGCCCAATAGCCCACTTCCCACGGCTTCAGCAAGGCGCGCGGCGCACCGGTATGCTTGGCTTTAAACTCCTCCAACTCGGCGCACTCACGTACAAAAGCGACCTGAGCGCGTGCCTGCATGTCAGCAATAAACGCGAGCGCCTTTTTACCCGAAACCGCCATGCGGCGGGCGAGCACCAGATCGGCAAAATGCGGCTGTCCGAGCAACCGCGCCTTCTCGTCACGCAGCGCGATAATTTTCTGCACGAGGGCGGCGTTGTCGTGCGGCGCAAGCGTTCCCACGGCGGTGGCGGCCGTCCAGACCTCGCGGCGCAGGCTCTCATCGGCGGCATAGGTCATGACCGGCTCCTGCGACGGCATGTGCAACGTGAAGCGCCAGGCGGGTGCCGCAGGCGTGCCCAAACCCTTGGCTTCGGCACTGCGCAGTGCGGTGGCAACCGCGTGTTCGGGCAGCCCCTGCAGGCGGGCGGGATCGGTCACGATGAGCTCCCAGGCGTTGGTCGCATCGAGCACGTTTTCCCCGTATTTCTGGGTGGCTTCCGCGAGCTCGGTTTGCAGCACCTCGAGGCGGGTGCGCTGGGCCTCGGGCAAATCAGCGCCGGCTTGACGGAAGTCGGCCACCGTCTCGTCGAGGAAGCGCCGGTGAATTCCCGTGAGGGCGACGGCGGCAGGCGTGGCGGCAAAGGCTTTTAACCGCGTCCACAGCGCGGGGTTGAGGGGAATGCGGGCGAAGAAAACCGAGACGGCGGGCAGCAGGGCATTGTGGGCGTCGCGCAGCGCGGGCGAATCGTCGACTGACTGAAGGTGGGTGACCTTGCCCCAGGCGAAATTGAGTTCCTCGGTGGCGCGCTCAAGCGCGAGAAACGTATTTTCGTAGGTGAGC
Source organism: Opitutus sp. (assembly GCA_024998815.1). Classification (NCBI taxonomy): domain Bacteria; kingdom Pseudomonadati; phylum Verrucomicrobiota; class Opitutia; order Opitutales; family Opitutaceae; genus Opitutus; species Opitutus sp. The sequence continues at coordinate 454,689 of JACEUQ010000001.1, read as the reverse complement.
GCGGCGAGGTCGAGCTGCGCGATGGCGTCGATGGCGCGTTGGGCGCCAGCCAAGGCCGCCTCAATGGCCGGCGCGATCTGCTCGGGGGTATGCTGCGACCAGCGGACTGCAAAGGTGTTATCTAGAAAAGAATGGGTTACCACGGCAGCTATGACCCCGAGGGCTGCGGGCCTTGTCAACCGCGCAAGCGAAACACCCCGCCGCGCCACGAACGCGTCGAGTCGACAGCTCGACGGGGAGTGAATTTGACCTTGGCTCAAGATCCCAGGTCATTGAACGTCTTTATCTCCCATGTCCTACTGCGCATCCCGTTTTCACACCCTCCGCCGGGCAACTGTAGAAGTAAAAGTCGGTCAAGTCGGCGTTGGCGGAAACAACCCCGTTCGCGTCCAGTCGATGACCACCAGCGACACCCAGGACGTCGCCGCCACGGTGAAACAATCCATCGCCCTGGCCGAGGTCGGCTGCGAGATCGTCCGCATAACCGCGCCCAACGTTGCTGCCGCCCAGTGCCTGCGCGCCATTCGCGAGCAGTTCTCCGCCGCCGGCTTCGCCCATATTCCGCTCGTCGCCGACATCCATTTCCTGCCCTCCGCCGCGATGGAGGCCGTCGAGCACGTTGAAAAAATCCGCGTCAATCCGGGCAACTACGCCGACAAGAAAAAATTCGCCGTCACCGACTACACCGACGCCGACTACGAGCGTGAGCTGCAACGCCTCCATGAGTCGTTTTCGCCTCTCGTGCTGCGCGCCAAGACACTCGGTCGCGCCCTGCGCATCGGCACCAATCACGGGTCGCTTTCCGACCGCATCATGAACCGCTACGGCGACACGCCGCTGGGCATGGTCGAGAGCGCGCTGGAGTTCCTACGCATCGCGGAATCCCACGGGTTCAACCAGCTGATCCTGTCGATGAAATCATCCAACCCCAAGGTGATGATCGCCGCCTACCGCCTATTGGTGCAGCGAATGAACGACGAGCGCATGAGTTACCCGCTGCACCTCGGCGTGACCGAGGCGGGTGACGGCGAGGACGGCCGCATCAAGAGCGCCATTGGTATCGGCAGCCTGCTGTACGACGGGCTCGGCGACACCATTCGCGTGTCACTCACCGAGGACAGCGTGTACGAGATTCCGGTCGCCCAAGCCCTCGCCAAGAAGGCCATGTCTCTGTGGAAACCGACGATCAACCTGACTGCCTCGCCCTTCGCCCGGTTCGCCGCGACCGCCGACGCTGTTGATCCCTTTAACTACAGCCGCCGGCAGAGCACGCCCGTGGATCTCTCGCCCACGATCAAAGTTGGTCCCGCGCAACCGCCCCGGGTGTTCGTGCGCATTCCGTCGATTCAGGCCTGGCCGGCGGCCCTCGCCCAACTCACGTCGGCACGTTTGGCCGACACCCCCGCCGAGGGCTTGATTCTGCCCATCGCCACAACCTCGGAGCTGCAAAGCGTCAGTCGCGAGCTGAAGGAGCTCAGCCAAACGGGCACAACCCCGCTGATCGTTTTTGATCTAGCCCCCACCCTGCCCGCCGTCGCGGTGGCCGCAGCGACCGAAGAGTTGACTACACCCGCAGTTTTTCTGCGCACGTTCGACGCCGACGACAGCGTGGCCCTGCACGCTTTTGCTCAGTTCACCCGCAGTCGCGGGCATACGCTGGCCATCGCCACGACGGCCGCCGATATTGCATCCCTTGCACCCGCGCTGCCCGCGCTTGGCGACGACCGATTGCTCTTCACCCTCTCCAATCCCGCTACGCCCATAGTCGGAGCCATCGTCGCCCACCCCACCGGAGCCTATCGCGCGCTGGTCGAGCAACTGCGTTTCGCCGGCGTCCAATCCCCACTGTGGATCCGCAACACGACGACCACCACGGTCCACGGCGATCCCTCGTTCCTCTCACGGCTGCTCGACGCCGCCATCCTCACCGGCTCGCTGCTCTGCGATGGTATGGGCGACGTGGTTTCCATCGAAACCGAATCCGATGCCCCGCGCGCCACGCAACTCGCCTACAACGTCCTGCAGGGGGCGGGCTCCCGTATTTCCAAAACCGAATTTGTCGCCTGTCCCTCCTGCGGCCGCACGCTGTTCGATTTGCAAACCACCACCCAGCGCATCCGCGCGCAGACCGGCCACCTCAAGGGCGTGAAACTCGCGATCATGGGCTGCATCGTCAACGGCCCCGGCGAGATGGCCGACGCCGACTTCGGCTACGTCGGTGGCGCACCGGGGAAGATCAACCTCTACGTGGGCAAAACCTGCGTCCAGTATAACATCCCACAAGCCGAGGCCGACTCACGCCTGATCGCGCTCATTAAGGAACAGGGCAAATGGTTCGAGCCCCCGGTGTAGCCTGCATCCCCGAGGCGCGCGCCAACCGCTGCTGATAGTATTCAGTAAGAAACTTCGAGGGCGGCTGATACGAATTCCCGTTCAAGATGAGCTTAATTAACCAGGGTCATGGGGGGGCGGATACCATTGGGAAAACACCCTGAGCTCACGCTCAAGGCCACGAGGAGCGTGTACACCAAGTGAGTGGCCTTAAGCGTGAGCTCAAGGATGCCGTAAGCCGCAACTTGAACGCCAATTAGTATGAGGTGTAATCCCCTGACCGCGTTTGCCGCCGCGCCCCACGTTGAAACGCTCCGATTCAGCTATCCGCCCCTGGAAATGACCGGTATTTCCAGTAAAAACGCCCGCTTAAGTCGGCGCTCTTAGGAAGCCAACCCACTGCCGTTACGCGTTAACTCATTCGCCTGAGTAACGATTTCGTCACTGTTCGCCTTAGTCCTTGCCAACACGGAAACCGCCTCGCACGGTCTTCGTTTTTTCACAGAAGAACGCGTCCCGAGATTTATGAACCAGAACATCCGCAACATCGCCATCATCGCCCACGTCGACCACGGTAAAACCACGCTCGTGGACCAACTCCTTAAAGAGGGTGGCGTCTATCGTGCCAATCAAGCCGTTGAAGTCCGCGCCATGGACTCCATGGACCTCGAAAAGGAAAAGGGCATCACCATCAAGGCCAAGAACACCTCCGTCCACTGGAAGGGGAAGATCGTTAACATTCTCGACACGCCCGGCCACGCCGACTTCGGCGGCGAGGTCGAGCGCGCCCTCCGCATGGTGGACGGCGTTCTCCTTGTGATCGATGCCTATGACGGACCTCAGGCGCAGACGCGTTTCGTGCTCCGCAAGGCCCTCGCCCACGGCCTCAAGGTCGTCATCGTCATCAACAAGATCGACCGCCCCAATGCGGATCCGGCCAAGATGTACGACAAGGTCCTTGAGCTCCTCATGGAACTCGAAGCCACCGAGGAACAGTTCGACGCCCCCGTCGTGTACGGCTCCGGCCGCGACGGCTACATGATGTACAAGCTCGGCGAAGAGAAGAAGGACATGACACCCCTCTTCCAGACCATCATCGACCACGTCCCACCTCCTTTTGCTAAGCCCGACGAGCCCTTCCACATGCTCGTTTCCAACATCGATTGGTCTGACTACGTCGGCCGTATCGCTGTCGGCAAGATCCTCGCCGGCACCATCAAGGTCGGCGACCCGATGTTCGTTATCCGCCACAACGAAGACGGCAAAAAGGTCCGCTCCAAGGTCACCAAGATTTTTGAGTTCACCGGTCTCGGTCAACGCGAAGTCGAAGCTGCTCACGCCGGTAACATCATCGGTCTGGCCGGCTTCGAGGACGTCGACATCGGCGACACCTTGGACGTGCGCGAAGACGGCCACGCCCTGCCCTTCACCCAGATCGACCCGCCCACGCTGGAGATGCAATTCTCCGTCAACGACGGTCCGTTGGTCGGCCAAGAAGGTAAACTGGTTACCTCGCGCCAAATCCGCGAGCGCCTCATGCGTGAGTTGAAGACCAACGTCTCCATCTACATCGACGACGCGGACCGCGCCGGCGTATTCAACGTCAAAGCACGCGGCACCATGCAGGTCGCCGTGCTCGTCGAGACCATGCGTCGCGAGGGCTTCGAGCTCCTCGTCTCCCGCCCCACGGTGATCGAAAAGACCGTCGATGGCGCCCGCCACGAGCCGTTCGAGACCGTCTGGATCGAAGTCCCCGACGAGTGCGTCGGTTCGATCATGCAGAACCTTGCTAACCGTAAGGGCCTGCTCACCAACATGGAAAAGTTGGTCACCACCACGATGATCGAAGCCACCATCACCACCCGTGGTTTGATCGGCTTGGAAATCGACGTGATCAACGCCACCAGCGGCCGCGGTATCACCAGCCACTTGTTCAAGGAGTACGGCCCGTACGCCGGTGAAGTTCTCACCCGTATGACCGGCGTGATCACGGCGACCGAAGCCGGCGAAACCACCACCTACGCCCTCTTGATGGTCCAGGAACGCGGCAAGCTGTTCATCGGGCCCGGCGAGCAGGTTTACGAAGGCATGATCGTTGGCGAAAATCCGCGTAACGAAGACATCTCGTGCAACGCTGTGCGCGAAAAGGCCCTCACGAACTTCCGTTCGCAGGGTTCGGGTGTCGCCACCGGCCTGATCCCCGCCGCCAAGATGTCCCTCGAGCGCGCCCTCGAGTACATCGCTTCCGACGAGCTCCTCGAGGTCACCCCGAAGAGCCTGCGTCTGCGCAAGCGCCTGCTGAACACCGGCGAGCGCTTGAAGGCCAAGAAGTCCGGCCGCTAAGCCGACTCGTCTTCGTCGCCCTTCCCCCAAAGCCGCCGGCTCACCCCGGCGGCTTTTTTGTGCCCGCGAGTAGGGCACATACCATTTCTCATTCATACGCATACCAACTTGGCTACCGTTCACGGTCACTGCACCAGCCCGCAAAAACCAAGCAACGGAATTTATTAACCACTAATGAACGCTAAGATACACTAATTAACCGAGAAAAATAATTAGACGTAGAGTAGAGAGAGCCGTGCGTCGGTAACCCGTCAGCGCGACCCTCCCCCTCGTCAAACCGTGCAAGCGGTTTTCCCGCACACGGCTTACCGAGTCTCAATTCTTTCGGTTTGGTTTCAGCGGAGTTCATTGTTTCCAAGCCGCCGTAAGCGGCCAGTGCCATAGCTTGTATTGTCCATGCAGACGCTCGTCGGTGAAGAACTCAAACAGCCCGTGGGTGCGGCTATACTTTCGCCACAGCCATCGTCTCAGCCGGTTTTGCACAAAGAGCTGCTGCTTACCAAACACGTGTGTGCTGTGCCCATAATGAAACGCATTCGCCCACCCGCGCGTGATCTGGTTGACCTTTCGGACTACCGCCACCGCCGCTTGGTTTCGCGTGCGCACCTCCAGCACCTGCCGCACCTTGTCTCGCAGCTTTGCCTGACTCTTCGCGCTGGGTTCCACGTGCGGATACCACCGCTTGCTCTTCAGTCCTTGCCGCCATGCGACGCTAAAACCGAGGAACTCGATGCCTTCCTTTCGCGTGTCCACCAGCCGGGTTTTCTCTTCGTTGAGTTTTAACTTTCGTGCTTCCAGCCACCTCTTCAGACGCGTTTGCAGCCCCGGCCCCTGACCCGGTTTACACAGGATCAGCAGGTCGTCGGCGTAGCGCACCATCGTCGGCTTTTGTTCGCACTTCTCGTTCACCGCATGATCGAGGTCGTTGAGATAGAGGTTCGCCAAGAGCGGTGACGAAGCGCAGCGGAGATGGGCCGCTCAGCAGAGCGGGGCTAAGAGCCCGACCGGAGGGAGTCAAATGACTCCGCCTTGCGGCGTGCCACAGTGATTTGGGTGCACCTTGCGGCGTCCCGAATCACGATCCTCCTCCACGATGGGCGCGCGCAGCCACGCCTTGATGAGGCGCAACATGCTGCCATCGCTCACCCGTTTAGCCACCAGTCGCAGGAGTTCTCGGTGCGGGATCATATCGAAGTAACTCGATAGGTCCGCATCGACCACCTCCACCTTTCCGCTCAGCAGCGCCTCCCTGACTTTATCCATCGCCTGATGGGTCCGGCGTTTCGGCCGGTAGGCGTAGGAATGGTCATGGAAGTCCGCTTCCCAGATGGGTTGCAACACGATCGCCGCCGCACTCTGCACCACCCGATCTTTCACCGTAGGGATGCCCAGCGCGCGGCGCTTGGTCTTGGCCTGATCTTTCCATATAAAAACGCGCCGGACCGGACTCGGCCGATAGGTTTTCGTTCGCAATTCCTCCTCCAGCGCCAGAAGCCAAACTTCTCGCAACGACGGATCTTTCGCCAACGTTTCCACCTCAAACTCATCCACTCCGGCAGCGCCCTTGTTGGCGATCACCTGATCGAGCGCATCGGACAGTATGTCCCGCCGATACAGCTCTCCATACAAACTATAGAACCGCCAACGCGGCTCCGCTTTTGCTTTACGATATAGCACCCGTTGCAGCTTCCGAACTTTGGGCAACGTTTTTATCCAGAGTTCATCACTCCAGCCATCGTCAAGTCCTTCGCCACGCTGTGATGCAGTGGGAACAAGTGCCCTCCCTTCGCTCCCCAGCGGTTTTAATGTCCGCTAGATCATCACTACTATGGAGGTCTCCGACTCCTGCCACGGCCCGTCCTGCCTCGCGCGGTTTAGCCGCACTTGTGCCGGAGGTTGGAGCATCCGAGGACACCCCGCCATCGCAGGTCTCACCACTTAACCTAACACCCCTTCCCGACCCGCCGCCCCCGCAGACTCCGCCGGCACGTTGATCGGACATCAACGATTTGGGTCCTACGTCCTTGCGGGACTGCCCTGCCCGATCCTGACAGCCTTCACCAGTCGAAGATTGGCTCGGCTTGCCGGTTGTTGAATTTTCGAAGCTCATTCGATGGGGTTCACCTTCGTTGCGGCTGGCCGGTTCGTAGCTCGGTCGTGCTTTCCGGTGCTGCCTCGCGGCAGTCGTCCGTGACCAAGCCCTTCGACCGCGAATCGTTTAATTCGGTCGAACAGACTTTCACTGTTGTGGTTGTTAGTTTCATGATCGCACCTTCGACAGTTCCAGTGGGTAGCTAAACACGAAACCCGGACTCCGGTTTTTTAACCGCGAAAAGGATCTGAAGGAACGCGAAGGAGATGAATCAAATTGATTAATAAGTGATTGCATTTTTCTTCGCGCACCTTCGCGAGCCTTCGCGGTTAAATGGATCGATGCCGCTGCTTTTGTGTCATTTTGTGTTTTTGGTGGCCAATGGATTGAGGGCGTCCCACCAAAATCGTCGAGGAACCGATCTAGGCGTCCTGGTTTCCCGCCTGCTCGAACGGCGAAAACAGGGAAATCCGCTATTACGTTCGGTGGTTGGGATCGCCCTCGTTTTCCCAGGCCTCAATGGCCTGGATATCCGCTTTCTGATTCGGATCGGTTGCAGTCGCGTGCGAGTCGGGCTCGACGGCGAGAGCCCACGTCGAGCGATTGGCCAGATGCATCTCCGGCCTGACAGCGACCGCCATCGTGGGGCGCTTCGAAAGAGCCTCGTCGTTCACCGGCTCGGCCAAGGAGTTTCCTTTATCCGCTACGGATGCTGCGAGCGGCCACGCGGAATGTTCGTTAGGCGGGTTCATGATTCCTCCTTCTGCGCTGCTTTTGCGCCTCCCTGGCAGCAACAAGACACTGATCGCGCGCCGCCTCCTGAGCGCCCTCCTCAACGAGCCGCACGGTCTCACTGCGGCCCTCCTCGTCCTCGTCTTCCATAGGCGATTCCGGCGCTCGAGAGGCTTCCGCATCCGGCAGCTCGTTGCTGCGGACGGCTTCGGGCAGGGCTTCGAGAATCGCGGTCTCGGGATCGACTTCAGGCCCGCCCGACAATTCGCGCTTGGCCTGCTCCCAGTCGGCGGGTTCGACCTCGTGGGCATTGCGACCGTTAAGGAGCGCCACCTCTAGGGCGCGCTCGCGGATCATTTTTCGGGTAATCACGCCAACGCCGAGGCCGTGCTCGACGAAGACGCCTTGATTGAGCGGGTTATTATCCATGATGGCTCATTTTAGACCGACACGGGCGGGCAAAAACCGGGTGGCTCCACGGTGTTTCCTGCGTGGGTAAAGATGCAGCCAACGGCGCCCTTTCACCATGGGGCGTTTCCCCACTGGGCGCATCTCATACCAATTCGCGATCAAGAATAGCTGAGTTTCCATGGGTAGTAGGCTGTAACATTTAAAGTGGCGGATCGAAAGTAGTGCGGTGCTTCAGCCCGCATTGGCGATTGTGCGAAGAACCCGATGCAAACCTGCGGGCTAAAGCACCGCACTACCTCAAGGCTAAATCCGACAAGACCCCTGTATTTCTATGCGCTCTTTGCGTTCTTTCGCGGCTAAAAACGATCGATGTTTACGTTGATTTTAAGGGGGCTCGGGATGCGACACTTTAAATGTTACAGCCTAGTAGGAGCCCATTTATACCCATAGCTTAAACGAACGAGGCTATTTTTAACGCAAAGCCGCCGAGACGCTAAGTTCGCAAAGGATTACAAATAAATGAGTTCCTTGCGCTTCTTCGCGTCCTTGCGCCTTTGCGTTAGGAGGCGAATCAAAACAACCTGTACACTCCCCCCCCCTACCTCACCACTCGTAACTTAAAGACATATAACCCAATCCGTTTAACCACTAATGACCACTAAAAGGCACTTAATAAAACAAGATATACATCTCCTAGATTAGTGCATCTTAGTGTCCATTAGTGGTTAAAAATTCAGTGGATTTAAATTCAGCCGGCTTGTCGTAACTGCTCTATCCCACGCCAATAATAGGGTTTGAGCCGTATGAATTCAACGTGGCACCTCCCCATCAGTCTTCCCCTAAATTGATCAAGTTATTTAGCATAGCCTCCTTAAAGCCTAAAATCGGAACGTGTAGGGTATGTGGGCGCTGGCTTGGCACTGCTTAAACGGGGCGAATTCGCCCATAAATAAACTCCTACCAGTTAGCCTAAAGTTGAACGCGAATTAGAATCAGTTCAGTTTTTTTGCCCCGCGCGGTAGTCGATTCGGCTGTGGTCCAAAAGCAGCGCCGGAACCGCTACGGAAACACCTTGTTGCCTAAATACGGGGAGGCCCCTTGTTCCGATATTCCCCATCTGGATTTAAGCCTGCACCGGTTGCAACGCAGGGGTCGCATGCACTACCGTGGACACGCCCGCCCAGCCCGCACCCGCCCAGGTCCGGTGCCCGTCCAACGACCTGTACCCAAAGGTAGTTTCGTGAATGCACCTACGCCGTCTCCCAACGTGCCGCCTCCCAACGTACCGTCCCTCCCCGCCCCGCTCCCCGCGGTTGCGTCCACCCCACCTCGGTCCTGCTGCTCGTTAGCGCAGATCGTCGGCGCGCTCACGATCAGCGTCGGCGGTCTCGTGCTAGTCGGCTGGGCCCTGGGGTTTCAGGAGCTCACCACCCTCTGCCTTCAGGGGGGACCGATGGTGGCCAATTCGGCGTTCTGCTTCATCCTGAGCGGTTCGGCCCTGCTGTTTTTGCAAACGCAGCGGCAATGCCTGCACCGCACCGCGCGGGCATGCGCCCTCGCCGTCGGGGTCATCGCCTTGCTCACCCTGGGCGAATACGTGGCGGGCTGGAATCTCGGCCTCGACGAACTCCTCGTCCTCGATCGCTTCACCCCGGCGGGACTGCCCCCAGGCCGTATGGCACCCAACACGGCGCTCGCGTTCCTGCTCACGGCGGCGGCGCTTGGGCTCCTGAGCCGGCCGGACTGGCTGGGGCGCCGTCGGCCCTGGATCCTCGGCGGGCTGGGGTTGGCGGTGTTGATGCTGGGGATCACCACGATGGTGGGTTATCTCGCCGGTTTCCGGTTTTTTTATAGCTGGGGGCAGCTCAAACCGATGGCCCAGGCGACGGCGCTTCTGTTTATCCTCTTGGGGGCAACCGTGCTCGCTGCCGCCCGTGAAAAAAACGGGAGGCGCAGGCTGCTCGGTCTCTGGAGCACCCTCGGGCTAACCGTCGGCATTGCGATCATCATCATCGTGGCGACTGCGACCTTCAACTCCCACCAAGAGTTGAAGGCGGCCACCGATTGGGTGCTGCACACCAACAACGTCACCGGCCAGCTCCACCAACTGAAAGCGACCCTTGAAACCGAGCAGAGTAACCTGCACGGCTACCTGACCACAGGCCAAGGCGATCGGCTGCAAAACCAAGCCAAGGCGATCACCCAGGCACGCAAGCTGATCGCAGAACTACGCGCGCTGACGGCAGACAACGCCGTCCAGCAGGCAAATCTGGCCCGCGTCGAGCCCTTGGTCGCCAGACGCGAAACCGAGTTTGCGCACTTCATCGCCGCGTACCCGTCGAGCGGTAACACCGTGTCCAACTCGCCCCTCCAAAACACCGAGACCGTGGCGTTGAACGACCAGATCAATGCCAACCTCGACGAGATGATGGCCGAGGAGGAGCGGCTACTCGGCGAACGCCAGCGGCAGGTGTTGCGCCTCAGCGAACGCGCCGAGGTGATTCTGCCAATCGGGCTGCTCCTGAGCACCCTGCTTATTATCGCCGGGGTGCTGCGGCTCAATGCCGAGACGGCCGCCCGGCTAAGCGGGCTTACCTTGCTGCAAGAAAGCACCGACCAGCTCAAAGCACAGGCCCTCGAGCAGGCGCAAACACTGGCCTCCCTGGCGCAAAGCGAGGCGCGCTTCAAAACCATGTTCGAGGAGGCCCCGCTCGGCATCGCCCTGATCGATTCGCACACGGGACATATTTACGAAGTCAACCCGCGCTTTGCCGCCATCGCGGGTAGGACCCGCGAAGAGCTGGCGTCGATCGACTGGCTGAAAATCACGCATCCGGATGATGTGCAGGCGGACCTGGATAACATGGCCGCGTTGAACGCTGGGAAAATCAGCGGATTCCACATGGAAAAACGTTATCTGCAACCGGGTGGTTTCCCCGTGTGGATTGGCATGACAATTGCGCCCTTACGGGTCGCAGATACCGCCCACCCGCGTCATCTGTGCATGATCGAAGACATCAGCGAGCGTAAGCGGGCGGAGGAAGAGCGCAAAGCCGCCGAACATGAGCTGAGAGAAAAGGAGGAGCGCCTGGCTCTCGCCACGCTCCACAATGGCATCGGCATCTGGGACTGGAACCTGGTTACCCAAGAGATGGTGTGGGACGATTCGATGTTCGCGCTCTACCATATCCGCCGCGAAGACTTCGTCGGCACCGAAGAGGCGTGGCGGGCGTCATTACACCCAGAGGACCTTGGACGCGGGGACCAGGAAGTCAGGGAGGCGATCTCCGGTGAAAAACCATTCGACACGGTATTCCGCGTCATCTGGCCCAACGGCGAAATTCACCACATCAAGGCCGTGGCCAAGGTGTTTCGCGACGAACAGGGCACCCCCCTGCGGATGCTCGGCACCAATATCGATATCACCGATCACAAGCAGGCCGAGGCGAAGGTCAACGCGCTCAACGCCGAGCTGGAGCAGCGCGTGGCCGAGCGCACCGCCGAACTGCAGGCCACCAACACCTCCCTGACCGATTTCAAGTCCGCGCTGGATGAGCACGTCAACGTCACCATGACCGACACCCATGGGAATATCACCTATGCCAATGACCGGGTCTGCGCCCTCACCCAGTATTCGCGCGCCGAGTTGCTCGGCCACAACCACCGCATCGTAAACTCCAACTATCACCCCGGCGAATTTTTCAAGGAGCTCTGGGTAACGATCAGCGCGGGGCGGGTATGGCGGGGCGAGATCCGCAACCGGGCCAAGGACGGCTCGTTCCATTGGGTAAACACCACCATCGTGCCGTTCCGAGGGCCGGACGGCCGCCCGGTGCAATACATCGCCATCCGCAACGACATTACCCCGCTCAAGGTGGCCGAGGCGGACAACCAGAAGCTCAACACCGACCTCCACACCCGCGCCACCAAGCTGGAAAGGGTCAACAAGGAGCTGGAGGCGTTCAGTTATACCGTCGCGCACGACCTGCGGGCACCGTTGCGGGCCATCGACGGGTATGCGCGTATGGCACTTGAAGACTTAGCCGCCCTGCTCGACGACAATGGTCGCCGCCTGCTCAATGTGATCAGTGCCGAGGCCAAGCGCATGGGCCGGTTGATCGACGACCTGCTGGCCTTTTCGCGTATCAGCCGCCAGCAGGCCGAACCGGTGGCGATCAACATGCAGGAGCTGGCGCAGGAGGTTTATAACGCGTTAATTAAAGCCGAACCCGGCCGCACCGTTAAATTCGACCTGCACACGCTGCCCGCGGCGCAGGGCACCCCAGCGATGATTCGTCAGGTGTGGGAGAACCTGATCAGTAATACGCTGAAGTTCACCCGTAAACGGCCGGACGCCCGAATCGAGATTGGGGCGCAGGTGGGCGTGGACGGCGTGTGGGTTTACCACGTCAAAGACAACGGGGTGGGTTTCGATATGCGCCACAGCAACAAGCTGTTTGGGGTTTTTCAGCGTCTGCACGATAACGCGGATTATGAAGGAACGGGAGTGGGCTTGGCGCTGGTGCAACGCATCCTGCAACGCCACGGCGGGCGCATCTGGGCGGAGGGAGAAGTCGATAAGGGCGCCTGTTTTTATTTCACCCTGCCAGCCCCGGAAACGGTGGCGGCCGAGGCCGGTAAATCAGGCATCTGAATAACGGAAGGGGTTCTTCGACGTTTCCAGTGGGTCGCCCCCAAACCATTGGCCACGAAAACCACAAAATGACACAAAAACTCAGGCATCGATCGATCTAACCGCGAAGGCTCGCGAAGTGTGCGGAGGACAACGCAACCCATCGTTAATCAATTAAATTTATCCACTTCGCGTTCCTTCGGATTGTCTTCGCGGTTAAAGATCCGGCGTCCTGGTTTCGTATTTACCTACCCACTGGAACTGTCGAAGAACCACGGAAGGCGACGTAGCCCATTTATCAACAAGGGCACCCAAAGCCAGCAGGTGCTTTACCCAAATCGATCGCGAACGATCGACCAAAAAAGGACGCCCAAACTAAACCTCATTTATGCGTCCCTCGGTTGCACAAACCAGCTCAGAGCTTTACTCTAAGGCCCCGTTCGCCGCGCCCCCCCCCTGGCGTCATCGACGTGCTCCCGCCACCCCTCAAAAGAACCGTATTTGCTCTGCCCTACCCGCCCTCTCCCCATGAACTCCCAACAAGTAGAAATCCTGCTGGTCGAAGACAGCCCGACCGATGCGGAATTGACCATTCGCTCACTCAAAAAACGCAATCTCGCCAACCACCTCGTGCACGTCACGGATGGTCAGGCGGCGCTCGATTTTCTTTTCAGTACCGGCCCCTACGCGGGCCGCCCAAAAGACGAACAACCCAAGGTGGTCCTGCTGGACTTAAACCTGCCCAAGCTCAACGGCATCGAGGTGTTGCGCCAACTGCGCGCCAACGAGCGGACCAAGCTTTTGCCCGTAGTCATCATGACCTCGTCGCGCGAGGACCGCGACGTGATCGAAAGCTACAAACTGGGCGCCAACAGCTATGTGGTAAAACCGGTGGAATTCGAGAATTTCGCCGAGGCCGTCGCCAACTTGGGGCTTTATTGGATACTCTTAAATCAGCCCCCCTGCGTATCCCATGATTGAAGCCCTTCTAGTCGGCTTGCGCATCCTCTCGCTCGAGGATTCCGATACGGACGAGGAGTTGATCCTGCGTGAGATCAAACGCGGCGGGATCGATTTCGTCGTGCGCCGGGTGCAGACACGGGAGGATTTCCTGCGTGAGATCAGTGAGTTCAGCCCCGACCTCATTCTGGCCGATTACAAGCTGCCAACCTTTGACGGAGGTGAGGCGTTGGCTCTGGCCAAAGACTGCAGCCCGGAGGTGCCCGTCATCATAATTTCGGGTGCAGTAGGCGAGGAAACCGCCGTTGAGTTGCTCAAAAACGGGGCCACCGATTTTGTTCTCAAGGATCGGCTCACCCGGCTCGTTCCAGCGGTGCGGAGGGCGTTGCGAGAGGTGGCGGAACACCAGGCGCTACGCCAAGCCGAGGCCGATCTACGGGCGCTCAACGAAGCACTGGAGCAACGGGTCGCCGATCGCACCCGGGAGTTGCGCGAAAAGAATCTGCGCATGGAAGAGGATCTGACCATGGCCAAGGAACTCCAACTGGCACTGCTGCCGCACCGCTTCCCCACCCTGCCCTACGGTACTCTGCAAGGGACGAGTGCGGTGAAATTCTCCAGCATTTTTCATCCCGCGAGCTCGGTAAGCGGGGATTTTTTCAACGTGGTGCGCGTCTCGGAGTCCGCCGTGGGGGTGTTCATCTGTGACGTGATGGGCCACGGGGTTCGGGCGGCGTTGGTCACCGCAATGATGCGTGCACTTGAGGAGCAACTGGGGGACTTGGCGGCCGATCCGGGGGCCCTGCTCACGGCAATCAACCAGAGCCTGTGCGGCATTTTGCGCCAGTCCGGCATCACCCTGTTCACCACCGCCTGTTACATCGTGGCCGACATCGGCAAATCGCGCATCACCGTGGCCAATGCCGCGCATCCCAGCCCGCTGCTGGTGCGCAACGAGCCCAGGGAAGTCGTGCAACTCACCCCTGAGCACACCGCTGGCCCGGCACTGGGGCTGTTTGAGGAGGAGGTATATCGCACGTACGCATTCCCCGTGGCTGCCGACGACCTCATTTTGCTCTTCACGGATGGCCTCTTTGAGGTGGAAAATACCCTGAATGAATCCTACGGGGAGGGCCGGCTGAGGGACGCATTTGAACAACGCGCGGGGCAACCCCCGGCGCAATTGGTCGACTCGGTGATCGCCGAGATCGAGTTATTCGCAGCAGGCCATGTGTTTCCCGACGACGTCTGCCTGGTCAGCATGGAAATCGCCCACCTCGAAGCAAGTGAGGCCCAGCTGGTGGCCACATAAAAAACAAGGCGTCAGCCCCCCCCAAATTCCACGCGCAAATTAGAGCCTTCGCGGTTTAAATGAATCGGCGGGCCTCTTCTGGGCAAAGAGACCAAGCCCAATAATTGGGATGGCGAAGCCCCAGTTGGAGTGCTTAGCCTGCGGCTATGATTACCCCTCAATCATTACGCAGGTCGTTATTCGTGCTCATGATTGGAGCATTACCCGTCGCAACACTTTCGGCTCGGGTCGGAGAAACCCAGGATGTCGTAGAGCGTCGCCTATTGCAGCCCAACTTGGGCAGGCTTTTTTTCCACTCTAAGGAGAAAGAAACCCCTGCGACGGAACGAGCGCGGCTAAAAGAGTTGAGCGAACAGCCGTTCAACGAAGCACGGAAGTTTTTCCCCTCGGACAGCAAAGCGGCCGTTTACTGGAAGTCGGCAATCGCCAAACAACTCAGTAACGATAACGGATGGAAGATATTCGTATTTTATACAGCAGGGCGCTCTGTTTTAGAGGGTTACAACCGAGTCGGCGAAGAGCTCAGTGAATTTGAGGTGCGCGCCATTCTGGCGGCTAACCAAGGGGGGTCTTCTTGGCGGAAAAACTCGGGAGCCGGTGGTGGAGTTAACGGAATTGGCTATGATTATGAGCTCGAAGACGGTTCACTGCGCGCCAAACAAAAGGGGACCTGGCTGATGATTTTCTCGGCCCGCCTTGATGAGTATGTGATTGCCCAACAAACGATCGCCAAAGAGACGGAAGCCAAAGAGTCTGCTCTGAAGAAAATCGAGCAGCAAAAAACGGCCCCCGTCAGCGTCATCGGACTCTAACCCGACCACCCCTGAGGTGGCAAACTCGCTCGGCCGATGAGATCGCGGGAACCAGACTCCTTAACTCCAATGCCTGTAAGGCATTGGTCGGGTGATTCTCATGATAAGTAACTTGCGTGCTAAAGCGGGGTTGCGGTTGGCAGGGAAGAGTGCGTCGGTCCGGCCATCACCCGATCCCCTGACGAACGAGAACGAGTAAGAGAACGAGAACGATTCAATCCCCTTCCACCAATCAGCCTGCCAGTGGCACCGCTGAATTCCGTATCGTTCTCGTTCTCTTAATCTTACTCGTTCTCGGTCTGATGCGAATGGCACTTAGTTAAGGGGTGTTATCGTCAGTCCTAGTTAGATCGCCCCTTCAGGGCTTGTGCACTTTACCCCATGATTCCTAGGGCGTTGCCCTAGGCTGTGGTAGAGAGCCCCGTTGGGGCGGTCGGGCCTAACTAAGTGCCATTCCGGTCTGATGCCGATTGGCCGAGTTAAAGCATGCCTTACAGGCATTGGCCTTAACTCACCCGAAAAGACCGGTAGACTAGGCCAGTAACCCGGTCTGCCGCAGGGCTTCATAGCAGGCGATGCCCGCCGCCGTGCTGAGGTTGAGCGAACGCAATTCGTGGTTGGCGTGTGGTATGGTCACGCGCCGGTCGTCGCCAAATTCCGCGTGCAACCACTCCGGTGCACCATGACCTTCGTTGCCAAAAACCAACCCGTCGCCGTCGGCATAACTCGCGCTCCAATAGCTGCACGCCGTCTTGGTCGTGAATAACCACAAGCGCTTCGGGCCCGCCTCGCTGCTCTTAAATGCAGCCCAATCGGCGTGGTGGTGGACGTCCAACGAGTGCCAATAGTCCATGCCGGCCCGCTTCAGGTGCTTGTCGGTTATTTCGTAGCCCAGCGGGTGGATTAAGTGCAGGCGCGAACGGGTGAGCGCGCACATGCGCCCGATATTACCCGTGTTCTGGGGAATCTCCGGCTGAAAAAGGACGATGTGCAGCATTGCAAGAATCGAGTGCTGAAGGAGTCCAGACGATCGGCGCTAGGTCGCCCTCACTCCACGACCAAACCGCTGTTATCGGCGGCCAACACCCGAGCGGTGCTGGTCAGGCCGGCGCTAGCGAAGGCGGCCTGCATGGCTGCGGCGACCGCGGATGCCGCTGGTCGCGTGGCGACACAGAGCACGGTCGAGCCGCTGCCGCTTAACCAGCCGGTGTAAGCGCCGGCAGCGACACCCGCTTCAATCGCGGCGCGTCCACCTGGAATACGCGGCAACCGGTAAGGCTCGTGCATGTAGTCGCTCACCGCATGCCGCAGCCGCTCGTAGTCACCCGCCACCAGAGCGGCGACGAGGTACGCGGCGCTGTTAATACTCTTCACGGCGTCAAAATAAGACAGCGTCGCGGGTAGAACCCCACGCGACTCCTTGGTGAGCATTTCAACGTCGGGCGAGGTTGCCACAAAGGCCAAATCCGCCGGTAGCTCCACGCGAACCGTATCCACGTACGCGCCGGTTGCCGGGTCGCAGCGCGCCACGCAGAAGCCGCCCAGAATACCTGCAGCCGCGTTGTCGGGATGGCCCTCGATGGCGGTGGCGATACCCACCAATTGCTGCCGTGAAAGCCCCGCGGACGACAGCGCGTTGAGCCCGCCCAGTACCCCGCCGATCACCGTGACACTCGAACCCAACCCGCGCGCCGGCGGCACGTCACCGTCGATTTGATATGAGAAACCAAAAGGCACCACGCCTGCCGTCGTAAAAAAAGCCGATGCCGTGGTCTCAACCATGGCCTGCGCGCGGCCATCGCCGACGGTTACCGGACGGGCCACAGCACCCGGTTCACGCGTAAGCGTGACCCGATTGTGGATCTGCAAGGCGAGGCCAAGGGTGTCAAAACCCGCGCCGCAATTGGATGTACTACCCGGCACGCGGGTGGTCACGGAGTTGGGGGCGGGGCTCATGTGCGACGAACAGGTTTCATGATTTTCTCCACTTCCATCATCGCGGCTTTTTCACGCAAGTCCTGACGTTTGTCGTGCGATTGTTTACCGAGGCAGAGGGCGACCTCCACTTTGACGAGCGCCTCTTTAAAATACATGCGCAGGGGCACCAAGGTGCGCCCGCCGACCTGCATGGCTTGGGCAATCTTGCGCACCTGATGGCGATGGAGGAGCAGCTTACGGGTACGGCGAGCCGCGTGGTTATTGATATTGCCGTAGGCGTACTCGTCGATGTGGGCGTTAAACAACCACAGTTCGCCTTTTTCAAATTTACCAAAGGCGTCGCCAATCTGGGCCCGTCCGGCGCGGATGGCCTTCACCTCGGTGCCGTGGAGAACCAAGCCCGCCTCGAAGCGCTCCTCCACGGAAAAATCGCGCAGCGCCTTGGCGTTGCGAACCTCCGTGAAGCGGGGGGCGTCTTTTTTCTTGGCGGACATGGCAAATGGGCGCGAAGCCCTCGGTTAAAAGGTATAAAAAAAGTCACTCCGCGCAAAGCTGAGGGCCAAACGACTTGTTTATTTTGAACAAGGCGATGACCGGCTTGGCACAGAATGACCCGTGGTGAGCGGGTCGATCCCGCTGCGGTGGTGATTACTCGGTGGCCTCTTCGTAAGTGATCTTGCCCTCGATGATTTCGCGCAGGGCGATGTCTTCGGGAGCGAGCTTTTCGAGGGATTCCACCAGCGCACGCTGGCCCCGGCGCAGCTGTTTAACACGGCGCGACACCACATTGATGAGGATGTTGGCGTCAGGGATAACTTTGTGGGCTTCTTTAAGGTAGTCGTCTCTCATGGTCGGGCGGGTTCGGTATCGGAAAAAAGTCGATAGCACAGCCCGCACTAGGGCCGGTCAAGGGTTTATTTCCCCGTCGCATGGCGCCGGTCTCTCGCGGCACAAGTTCGTGGGTCTCTCGCACCAGCGACTTGCCAGAGCGCTCCGCGCCGCCCACGGTGCCCAACTACATGTTCGAGTCACTCACCGACAAACTTTCCTCCGCCCTGCGCAACCTGCGCGGTGTCGGCAAACTCACCGAAGACAACATGGCCGATGCCCTCAAAGAGGTGCGCACCGCCCTTCTTTCGGCCGACGTCCACTTTAAGGTCGCCCGTGAATTCGTCGAACGCGTCCAGGCCCAGTGCGTGGGCCAAGAGGTGATCAAATCGGTCACCCCCGGCCAGCAGATCGTCAAAATCATCAACGACGAACTCGTTCGCCTGCTCGGTGAAGGCACGACCGATCTGTCAACCGCGCGTCCGCTCAAAGTGCTCATGGTCGGCTTGCACGGGTCGGGTAAAACCACCTCGACGGTCAAGCTCGGCAAGTTGTTAAAAAAACGCGGCTACCGCCCCTTCGTAATCGCCTGCGACGTGTACCGCCCCGCCGCCATCGACCAGCTCGAAATCCTCGCCAAACAGGAGGAGCTCGGCTTCTACAGCGACCGCGTCAGCAAGGACGTTCCCGCCATTGCCGCAGCCGGCTTGGCCGCCGCGCAAGCCGCCGGTGCCGACGCCGTTTTGTTCGATACCGCCGGACGCCTCCAGATCGACACCGACTTGATCGAGGAGGTCAAAAAACTGCGCGAGCGCATCAAGCCCGACGAGATCCTGCTGGTGGCCGACGGCGCGCTCGGCCAAGAGGCGGTCAACGTTGCCAAGGCCTTCCATGAGGCCCTCGTGCTCACCGGTCTTATCCTGACCAAACTCGATGGTGACGCCCGTGGCGGTGCCGCCCTCTCGATCAAGTCGATCACCGGCGTGCCCATCAAGTTTGTCGGCACCGGCGAAAAGACTGCCGACTTCGACACCTTTTATCCCGACCGCCTGGCCTCGCGCATTCTCGGCATGGGCGACGTCGTTTCACTGGTCGAACGTGCACAGGAAAACATCGACCAGAAAGAGGCTGAAAAGATGGCGGAGAAGCTCCGCAAGGCCGACTTCAACCTCGAGGATTTCCTCGCGCAGATGCAGCAGATTAAAAAGCTCGGCTCGATGCAGAGCATCATGGGCATGATGCCCGGCATGAGCGGCATGCAAATCCCCGACGACGCCGAGCAGCAGATGGGGCGCACGGAGGCCATCATCAAGTCGATGACCATTCAGGAGCGCCGTAAGCCGGACATTCTTAATGGCAACCGCCGCCTACGCATCGCCAACGGTGCCGGCGTCAAAGTTTTGGAGGTCAACCAGCTCATCAAGCAGTTCCAGCAGATGCAAAAGATGATGAAAATGCTCAAGGGTGGCGGCGCGAAAAAGATGATGCGCCAGATGGAAACGATGAAAGGCCGCGGCGGTTTCCCCGGCATGTGAGCGCGTGAACCCGCACTGGTGTGAGCGGGCGTGAGTGTGAATTGACGCGTGGGCACCTGGGAGAATGTATTTACCGAAGCGGTTAACGAATCATGCAGCTCCATTCCTCCACGTTTGACACTCCCTGCGGCCCATTTTCGGTGGCGGTCAACGCGGCCGGGCAAGTGCTCGCCACCGCCTTCGGCGAGCTGCCATCCCTCCGCTCCCGCCTGCCGAAAAAGTGTCACCTAATAGGTGCCACTTTGGGTTTAACCGCTCCGGTGCAGCGGGAGGTCGCCGAGTATTTTTCCGGCAGAAGGCGCGTGTTCAGTGTACCGATGGCGGCGCAGGGGACCGCGTTTCAAAAACAGGTGTGGGCGGAATTGGCGGCGATTCCATTCGGGCAGACGCGCAGCTACGGACAACTCGCCGTGGCTCTGGGCCAAAGCGGCGCTTCGCGGGCCGTCGGGCGGGCCAACGCCGCCAATCCCCTCGCCCTGCTCGTGCCCTGCCACCGGGTAATCGGCGCGGACGGTGCGCTGGGGGGATTCGCTTTTGGTGCAACCATCAAACAGCACCTGCTCACCCACGAGGGCGCGTGGCCCGGCCGACCTGCTGTGAATCCTGTTGGCGGATACGTTTGGACGAGGCGGGAGCGCACCTAATCACACGAAAAACGAGAGCCACTCCGAACGGGATTCGCCGACCGGCCTAACGCCTAAGCGCGGTGGCAGTGAGGACAGGACTTTTCGTACACGTAGCGAACGTCCTGTTGTTCATCGACGGACAACGGCGTCTGGCAATTCCAGCACAGCACGGAACCGGTTTCTTGGAGCTGGGCATTTACACCAACACGACGGTCAAAAACGAAGCATTCCCCGTCGTAGTGCGCGCCTCCACACGCCTCGAAGTATTTCAAGATGCCGCCGTCGAGCTGGAAAACTTCCTCGAAACCCTCGCGCACCATGAACGGGCCGGCTTTTTCACAGCGAATGCCGCCCGTGCAGAACATCACCACCGGCTGCTTTTTCAATTCAGCAGGCAACCGGCCGACCGCCTCAGGAAATTCGCGGAAATTGTCGATGTGCGGCACGAGCGCGCCCTTGAACGTGCCCATCTTCACCTCGTAGTCGTTGCGCGTGTCGAGCAGCGTGACGGGGCGGCCCTCGTCGAGCCACTGTTTGAGCGTGTGCGGGGCCAGTTTAGGCGACGGTTTGTGGGCGGGATCGATACCGTCGATCCCGAACGCGATGATCTCCTTTTTGATCTTCACCAGCATCCGATTAAAGGGCGCCTCGGTGCTAAAACTTTCCTTGGGCGCGAGGTCCTCCAGCCCCGGCACCGTGCGGATCTCCTCGACCATGCGGCCAACCGCTTCCGGCGTGCCCGCCACAAAAAGATTAATCCCCTCGGTGCTCAGCAAGATCGTGCCCTTGAGCCCCTCGGCGTGAGCCTTGGCCTGCAACCGCGCGCGCAGAGCGGGCAGGTCGGTGAGCGGGGCGAACTTGTAAGTGGAGATGTTAAGGAAATCGGCGGCCATGGCGAAGGAGCGTGATGAGGCAACTGAGCGGAAATTAAACCTGGGGGCGAGCTTGCTCGCGAAATTCAAAAACCGCGCAGGATGCCAATGAGGTTAAACTCCCAACGACTGCGCTTGGGCCAGGCGCTCGGTTAAAAGTGCGACCAAGCGGGCATCGGCCGCGATCGGCTCAGTCATTTGCGTCTGCAACCCCGGGCTGGCCTCCTCGGCGGCGTGGCAAATTTCCGCGATGTCGCCGCCTGGCCCCGCATGGCGTCCTGGAGAGAGGAACTGTAAAGCGATCACCACTTCGCCGCTATTAAAGGGCGGGGTGCTTAACACCGTGGCGAGCAAAGGCTCGTTGAAGTCGTAGTCAGCTCCCTCGCGGCGCTCCATCGACGCCACCGCTAGCCCCGCCACCGTGTCGCCAAGGAGCGCCCGCAATTGCGCACCGAGGTGGTTACGCACCACCGCCACGGAGGGTTGCGGCGAGCCATGATCCACCAGAATCACGTGCGGCCGAACCCAACCCCGCGCACGTGCGGTCTGGCGCACCTGGTCGGCCAAAATTTCTGCAACCCGCGAATCCGTTTCAGCCGGGTTAACCATCCAAGGCGCCAGCCGCATCCGTGCCTGGGGGAACCGCTCCCGCAACGCCGCCACCCGAGCCGGCACGTATTCGGTGAGCGCCGCACTCGGGCCAAAAAACAAGGGCATCAACACCGCCTCACCAGCTGGGTTAGCCGAGAAAAACTCGACGAGGGCGGGCTCCAGCAGGCGCGCCGGCACCCCGCCAAGGGCAGCAGCTTCGACCTTGGTGGAGTGTAACAGTGAAACGGGCTGCACGGCATGCCCCAGGTGCGCGGAAAGGGCTGCCCCCAACCGGCGCAAGCTCAGCGTGGAGTCGGGGCGCACGGAGCCGTTATCAAAAAGAAACCATACGGTGGGGAGTGCGGTGGATACGGTTTTCAAAGTCGCGGTTAAATATCTTGCGACCCAAAATAAATGCCCCGTAAGGTCAACCAACGTCGCCTATTTTTAATCGTCCAACTATGAACTTCTCCATCAAGAAACTCAGTTTCGTTCTGCTGTCCGCCGCCGTGGTTCTCTCCGGTTGCTCCAAAAAGCCCAAGCGTCCCGACCCGTCCTCCACGGTCCTCGGTCCTGATGGCGGTCTCTCCGGTGCTGGCATCGGTGGCCTGAGCGATGGCATGAACGGTGCCGCCCCCGGCACCGACCTCACCGGCCGTGACCCGAACGCAATCGACGGCCAAGTCCGCGGTTTGCTCCAGCCGGTCTTTTTCGACTTCGACCAATCCGGCATCAAAGCCTCCGAGCGCACCAAGCTGGATGCCGCCAAGGCCTACCTAGAAGCCAACCCCACCGCCCGCATCCTTCTGGAAGGCCACTGCGACTGGAAAGGCACCTCCGAGTACAACCTCGGCCTGGGTGACCGCCGCGCCAATGCCGCCAAGCAGTACCTGACCACCACCGGCGTCGCCGCCGACAAGATCGAGGTTCTCTCCAAGGGCAGCCTCGACGCCATCGAAAATGCCGACGAAGTGACCCGCGCCAAGGACCGCCGCGTTGAGTTGGTTGTCCTCAAGCAGTAATCCGCAAAACGGATACCGATAAAGGCCCCGACGCATGTCGGGGCTTTTTTGTGCCCAAATGCTTCGTTTGCTGAGTCCACAACGGGGTGCAGCACCTGCACCGAAACCCGTGAAACCGGAAGAAATGAGCGCCGTGCAGTGAACCTTGTCGGGCCAAAGGCCACCTTAAGCGCGGAACCTCTCCACGCTCATGCACCTGTTAACCCCTTTCGCTCCCACGCTCGCGGCTCAGCCCGCGCTCACGCCTCCGCCCGCGCCGCCGCCGCTTGCCACCAACCGCCTGCAAACGCTCGCCGTCGGCGACCGCCCGCAGGAGCGCATGGAAAAACTAGGAGCCACCGCGCTCAGTGACGGCGAACTGATCGCCATGCTCCTGCGTAGCGGAACTCAGGGCCACGATGTGCTCACCCTCTCCCATCGCCTGATTGCCGACGCCGGGTCACTCGCCGGACTTATCGCCTGGCGTGAGGCCGACTTCAAAAAGCTCAAGGGCATCGGCCGGATCAAAGCCCTCCAACTCATTACCGTTATGGAAATCGCTAGGCGCATCCTCTGCCAAGCGGGCAACCCGCCGCCCCAACCGCTGCTCGACACCGCGCAACAAGCCGCCGAATTCCTCCGCCCGTTAACCCACGGTCTGGTCGTCGAAAAGTTCTGGGTTCTTAGCCTCAACCGGCGCAATCGGCTGCTCAAATGCACCGAGATCACCTCCGGCACGGCAACCAATACCCTGGCGCACCCGCGCGAAGTGTTTCGCGAGGCGATCAAGGAATCGGCCTCCGCCGTGCTCTGCGCCCACAACCACCCCTCGGGCGATCCCGCCCCCAGTGCTGCGGACATCCGCATGACCCGGCAATTGCGCGAGGCCAGCCACGCGGTCGACATCGCCCTGCTCGACCACCTCATTATTGGCCAAGCGGGCGCCGATCCGTGCGGCCTGGGATTTTATAGTTTCCGCACCGCCGGCCTGGTTTGAAAATCAAACCTCAGCCCCGCAACCGGCGAGCCGCAGCGCCACTTATACTAATTAGCTTTCAAGTTGAGGCCTACGGCATCCTTGAGCTCACGCTCAAGGCCACACGCTTCGTGTATACACTCCTCGTGACTCACCGTGGCCTTGAGCGTGAGCTCAGGGTGTTTTCCCAACGGTATCCGCTCTCCCCTGAACCCAGTTAATTAAGCTCATCTTGAAGTCGAATTGGCGATCACATCGCCGCGATCACGCGCGGCCAGATGTATTTAAAGGGCCGGGTAAACTCCTTGGGGCGCTCCACGATTCCGCGGCTCACCTCGGCGATCGTAAACCACTCACCGCACTCGATCTCGGCCAGGTGAAGCACGAAGGGACCCTCGCTACGAAAGCAGTAAACCCACACAAATTCGAAGCCGGTGTCCGGGCTGGCGTCCAACTTGAATAAGGGCTCCAGCGCATGCTCCGGCCCGATCACCACCCCGATTTCCTCAGCCACTTCGCGCGCCACCGCAGCCTCGTAGCTTTCGCCGCTATCGAGGTGGCCCGAGCACGAGGAGTCCCAACGGCCCGGTGAGGTATCCTTGAGCATCGAGCGCTTTTGCAAAAACACCCGGTCATCGGCACCGAACGCCAGTGCATGCACGGCGCGGTGGCGCAGCTTTTGCGTGTGAACCTCCTTACGCGTGGACTGTCCGACCACTTCGTCGAGCACGTTGACCACGTCGAAGATTTCATCGTCGCGCTGGGCTGTAAGGCGGGAAGGCATGTTTTTGTTGTCGCTTCGTTGGTACGGGCTCTTTCGTGTGTAAAACCTACCTAATCTCCCATGGCCAAAATCGACGTCAATAAGGTTGCAGAAATTCTTAAGCGAAACGAACTCGAGCCCGCGCTCCTGCGTCAGATCGTCGAAGAGATGAATCTCATGGTGCAGCCCGAGGTGGACGAGGAAAAGCCGCCTGCGCTCAAGAAGCAGTACGCGATCCTCATTTCCGACCCGGAGAAGCGCCTGCCCGAGGGCAACGACTTCGTCGGCTGGGTGCTCCAGGTTCCCGAAAACGAGAGCGTTCTCACCACCACCGAACGCATCTGGAAGGGCGCCTACGAATTTAACACCACTAAAAAGGGCCGACTCATGCCCGCGAAAACCATCGGCGAAGCCCTCGAACACATCCCCGCCAAACACTTCAAGGAAGTCGGCGTGTTTGTTAAAACCAAGGTCGCCGTGCTCATGCTCAAGACCGACAACGAAATCCCCACCGAAGAAAGCGACAAGGACTCCCGTAAGCGGAAGGGATAAGCAGACCGAAGGCCCCGTGCGCCCGTTTCTTTGATGACGACGGACTGGCTCCACCTCCTCGCCCCGTTGTTTGTGGTGGCGGTGCTTTACGGCACGGTGGGCCACGGCGGGGCATCGGGTTACCTCGCGGTCATGGCGCTTGCCGGCATCGCCCCGGCGGTGATGAAACCCACCGCTCTGACCCTCAATCTAGCGGTCTCACTGATCGCAACCGTACTATTTTTACGCGCCGGCCATTTTGTGTGGCGCCTGTTTTGGCCCTTCGCCCTCAGCTCGATCCCGTTCGCCTTTCTTGGCGGGCGACTCGACCTACCGCCGCCGATTTTCAAAACCCTACTGGCGCTCGCACTCGGTTTCGCCGCACTGAGGCTGCTCTTACCGACACCGAAACCCAGCGTACTGCGCCCCTGCCCGCTCGGCTGGGTTTTGCTTCTCGGCGCGCTCATGGGACTGGTCTCCGGCCTGATCGGGGTGGGCGGCGGCATTTTTTTAACCCCACTGCTACTCCTGCTGGGCTGGGCCCAACCGAAGACCGCTGCGGCGGTCTCGGCCCCCTTTATCTTCGTCAACTCGGCCGCAGCTCTTTTGGGCCAGCCCTTGTCCGCATCGCTGGGCCAATTGCCGACGGCCTGGCCCTGGCTGATGCTCGGAGTCGTCGCGGGTGGCTGGCTTGGCGCGCACTGGGGCAGCGTTAAAGCCCGCGCCGCTCAATTGCGCCCAGCGCTCGCTGCGGTGCTGGCCCTCGCCTGCGTCAAACTCGCGCTCGGCTGACGCGCCGGAGTCAGCCGACGCTTTTGGCGGCTTTTTGATAAAACACGCTCAACGTGGTTTCACGCATGTAGGTCATCCACTGCTGGTCCATGCGCAGCAGAGAATCATGCATCGGACAGGGCGCGCCATGGCCGCACCAGTTCGGCCCAAACGGACACATAATCTGCGCATCACTGCGCTCAAATTCCTCGACGATATCCAAAAGCGAAATCTTGTCTGGGGTACGTTTTAGCCAGTAGCCGCCGCCTGGGCCGCGGGTGCCATCCACCAAACCGAGCGAGGACAAGATCGTCAGTACCTTGGCCACCACCGGCTGGGGCAACCCACGGCGCTCGGCGATTTCCTGCGAGCTGAGCTTGGTTTTGCCACCGTCGTAGACCTCGGCGAGCAAGCTCATCGCGGCAATGGCAGTCTGCGCAGTTTTACCAAAACGAATCATATAAATTACCGATTACAGGAAAATATCAGACGGGCGCGAGGTCGTTCACGCATTTTGTGTGTCCGCCACCACCCGACTATTAAGGTACAACTGGATGCGGCTGGCGCAGGATCGGCAGGGCGATTTTGAGCATCACCGTCAGAATCAGCAGCCCCCAGGCCCAGATGCCGGCCATGACCTGCCACTCCACCAGACTAGGAAAATATTCCACAATCTCGTGCAGCGTGGAGGGGATGAAGGCCGGCACGATCAGGCCCATGCCTTTCTCGATCCAAATCCCCACAAACGCCAGGACGCAGGCCAGCGTCAACCAAACGGGATGCCCGACCACGCCGGGACGCAGGAACATCACCGCTGAAGCCAGCCCCATGGCTACCGCACTCCAAATCCACGGAACCAAGGCGTTCGCCCCGTGCAGGCCGAAAAACAAATAGTGCACCGAGGCGGTGTGCGCCCCGCCCGAATACAGGTCGGTGAACAGCTCCGAGGCCACCATCAGCAGATTAATCAACAGGGTAACGCGCACGATGTTGACCAACACCTGCACCGGCCGCTCCGTCAGCCGCATGCCGCCGAAGCGCCGCAGCGCAAACAGTAGCACGATGATAAAGGCCGGCCCAGCGATGAACGCCGTCACCAAAAATCGCGGCGCCAGCAGCGCGGTATTCCACAGCGGTCGCCCGCCCAATCCGGAATAGAGGAAGGCGGTTACGGTGTGAATCGAGATGGCCCAAAAAATCGAGAGGTAGACAAACGGGACATACCACCTGGGATTGGGCCGCTCGCCGCGGAAGCGCATATAAAGCAGGTAGCCGCAGATGTGCAGGTTGAGCCCGAGGTAGCCGTTGAGCACCAGCACGTCCCAGGTGAGCATCGAGACGGGGAAATTAAACCGGCCGACGACGGGAAACATGTGCCAAAACCGCTCGGGGCGGCCCATGTCCACGACGACAAAACAGATGCTCATCACAATCGCGGCCACGGCCAACAATTCGCCTACAATGGTGAGGTCGTGCATCTCGTGGTCATGGTAAAGGTACGCCGGGATGACCATCATCACCCCGCCCGCCGCCAGACCGACCATGAAGGTGAAGTTGGCGATATACAGGCCCCAGGACACGTGGTCGCTCAGACCGGTGACGACCAAACCGTCGCGCACCTGCACCGCCCAGGCGTGCAGGCCGGTCAGGGCGAACGCGGTGAGCAGGATCATCCACGCGTAAAACCAGGCCGAGCCGTCGGTGGCGTCGCAGACCACTTTCCAGAGGAAGCGGCGGTAGCTGGTGGCATGAAACGCGAGGGTGTGGGGGCAGTGCGCAGGGACAACAGCGGGCGCGCTCGGAGCGAGGGCGCGGGCCTGCGTTTCGGGGCCGGAGGAGGGATTAGACATCGAAGAAGTAAAAAAAACTGGGTTGGGTGCCGACGTCCTCCTTGAGGACAAAGACACGTTTATTTTTCAGCACCCAGCGGATCTCCGACTCGGGATCGAGCAGGTTGCCAAACACCCGCGCGCCGGTCGGGCAGGCTTCGAGGCAGGCGGGCAGTTTACCCTGGCGGGAACGGTGCAGGCAGAAGGTGCATTTCTCCATCACGCCTTGGGGCCGCAGGCGGTTGGACAGGTAGCCTTGGTCGGGGTTGATCTCGGCTGCGGGCACCTCGGGCTTTTTCCAGTTAAACCGCCGCGCATGGTAGGGGCAGGCCGCCTCGCAATAACGGCAACCGATGCACCAGTTGTAATCCACCACCACAATCCCGTCGGCCTCTTTCCATGTCGCCTCGACCGGGCAAACCGAGACGCAGGGCGGCTTGTCGCACTGCTGACACTGCACGGGCATGTAGAACTTTTCCGCATCGGGCACGGCGTGGTCGTAGTTGACCCGCCCCTTGGCGAGATCGAGCGAGCCCTTTTGCATCTCCAGCACGCGAATGTAACTGTTGCCCGAGGGCCGGTCGTGGTTGTTCTCCACATGGCAGGCCTTGGCGCAGCGGCGGCAACCCACGCAGACCGACAGGTTGAGCGCGTAACCGAATTTCACGCCGGGCTGCGGGCGGTAGTCGCCGATGTGCACGTCGACCCCGGTCGCCTCCTTGGTTTCCTTCTCCATGCGCGCCATGACCACGCCGAGATCGAAGGGGGAGAGCTCCTTGTAGTGCTTTTGCAGATAATCGTCGATCGTGAGGTCTTCGGTCCACTGGGTGAGCGGGGCGATCGCTTGGGCGAAGGCCGCCGCGCCGAGGGTCGCGCCGATGGCTTTGAGGGCGGTGCGGCGGTTCATGCCGACACCGCCGCCGCTGCTGCCGCCACAACCGCAGGCTTCGGAATTGCCACTGCAGCGATGTTCGGAGCCGGCGTTGGCGTCGGAGGAGGGATCAGTGGGCGAGGAGTTACTCATGGGGGCGGTCCTAGTTTGAATGGGGAGCGTGCGCGGCCGGGTGCGACTGGGCGTCGCGGGCTTTTTGCTGAAGCGCACCGTCGTCTTTGGGGGCAAAAACCGGGGTCCATTGCGGGTATTTGGGCGCGTGCGGATCGTGGCAGTCGGTGCAGGTGTTGCGGGTGCGCGCGCCCTTGGTTTTATCCCAGTAGCCGGCCATGCCGCCGTGGGCACCGTTGAGGTAATCGCGGGCCTGCGGACCGTGGCACTGTTGGCAAAGTTTTTGCGCGTCGGCGAAGGCGAGCTTGCGGCCATCGGCGAGCCGCAGCGCGTCGTAATCCTGGCTGTGGTGGCAACTCAGGCAGCTCTGCCCGCCGTGAGCGTAAACGAGTCCCTGGTGAAACTCCGCCGGCACCGCCCCACCCGCGCCGGCACCGAGGTTGGGCGTTTTGGACGTGTGGCAGGTCATGCAGGCCACCCCGACCGCCTGGCCGTGGTGATCGACCGCTCCGGTGACGGCCACCTTCGGCTGATAACCCGCCGGTTGGTGCGACGGCACGGACGCAGGCGGAACGGTGCCCTTGGCGGGAGCTGCCCCGGAAGGGTCGGAGGAGGTCGATTGCGTGGCAGCGATCAGGGACGACGAGGGATGAGGCTCTTTAGCTCCCGGCTGCGGCGGTCTGGCCTGACCCAACAGCCACTGCCCGCCTGCCGCTGCGAGCACCAGGGCCCAAACCACCGGAGAAAGGATCAAACGACGCTTCATTGCCCCCAAGAAAGGCACAGCGTCGGCACATTTTCAAGACTAGATTGTCTTTTTTTCTTGATATGATCTATTCGCGCGCCCACGTTTGTCCTATGGATGCCACTGAAACGCCCGCGCCCGGCCTGAGTTCACTCATCATCACCCTCAGTGGTTTACCCGAACTGCGGGTGAGCGCGCTCCGCCAACTCTCGCAGTATGCGGCGCTGGAACTGGGCGAACTTCGCGGCCCGTGGCTGCCGGCGGTACTCAGTGCCGAGGACGCCTACGGGGCCTTCCGCGATCTTGAAGCGATACCCGGCGTCGAGTTGGTCGAGGTGGTTTTTGTCGAACTGCCCACCGCCGCCTAAGCCCACCGCCGCCAAAAACCGCCGGCCGCTCCGCCCCCCCCCCCTTGGGCCAATTACCCGCTTTAATTAAAAAAAACATGCACCGCCGCGAATTCCTCCGCACCACCGCCCTCGCCGCCGCCACCGCCGTGATCGCCCGCCGCCTCGGCGCGGCACCCGCCCCTGGGGAGCCGACCTTCGCCACCTCGCCATCGACGACGGTCACGGCGGACGGCGTGCGTTGGGACAAAGCGCCCTGCCGGTTCTGCGGTACCGGCTGCCACGTTCGCGTGGGCGTCAAAGACGGACGCGTCGTCGCCATTCAAGGCGATCCGCTGGCCGAGGTGAACAAGGGCCTGCTCTGCATGAAGGGTTACCATGTCGGCGGCATTCTTTACGGCAAAGACCGGCTCACCACCCCGCAGCTGCGCCGCAACGGGCGACTCGAAGACATTACCTGGGAGGAGGCCATCGACATCGTGGCCAAGCGCGTGATGAAAAACCCCGCCGGATTCGGCTTCTACGGCAGCGGGCAATGGACCATCCCCGAGGGTTACGCGGCGCAGAAGTTCATGAAGGCCGGTCTGGCCAACAACCACCTCGAGCCCAACGCCCGCCTGTGTATGGCCTCCGCGGTGACCGGCTACCTCTCGGTTTACGGCGTGGACGAGCCGGCCGGCTGTTACGACGACCTGGACGCCGCCGACGTGGGCATCCTGTGGGGCAACAACCCGGCCGAGATGCACCCGGTGCTGTTTTCTAGAATCATCGACCGGCGCACCCGCGGCGAGAAGGTCATGCTCATCGACATGGGCACGCGCCGCACCCGCACCACCGAATACGCGGACCATTACCTCGAATTCCGCCCCCAGACCGACCTAGCCATCGCCAACGGCATCGCCCACCTGCTGCTGGCCAACGGAACCTGGAACCAGGAGTTCGTGGAAAAACACTGTAACTTCCGCCAGGACACCGCGCCGGTCTCGCTCAACGGCCAGCCGATGACCTTTGCGGCTTACCGCGAGGCGCTCGCCCTCTACACCCCGGCCTACGTGGCAAAACTCTCCGGCGTGCCCGAGGAAAAAATACGCCTGCTGGGCGACCTCTTCGGCCGCCGCGACCTGCGCATCACCAGCCTGTGGTGCATGGGCATGAACCAGCACACCCGCGGTACCGCCATCAACCGCCTCGTCCACGGCATCCACCTGCTCTCCGGCCACTGGGGCCGCCCCGGCGACGCGCCCACCTCGCTCACCGGCCAACCCTCGGCCTGCGGCACCGCCCGCGAGGTCGGCACCCTGTGTCACGCCCTGCCCGGCGGCCTGCTCGTTGCCAATCCCGAGCACCGCGCCGAGTGCGAGGAGCTTTGGCATGTGCCTGCCGGCCGCATCAACCCCAAGCCCGGCTACCACACGGTGCAACTCTGGGAAAACTTCTGCACCCCCACCGACAAGGGCGGCGACATCCACACCATTTTTGTCCAGGTCACCAACCCCGGCCAGACCCTGCCCGACCTCGCCCGCACCTTTAACGGAAAAGCCAATCTCGCCGACAAGTTCCTCATCGTCTCCGACGTCTATCCCACCGCGACCACCGCGCTGGCCGACCTCATTTTACCCGCCGCCCTCTGGGTCGAAAAGAACGGCATCGTGGGCAATTCCGAGCGCCGCACCCAGCAGTGGTTCAAGCAGGTCGAGCCCCCGTGCCAGGCCCGCCCCGACGCCTGGATGACGCTCGCCCTCGCCCGCCGCCTGTTCGAACTCGGCCACCCCGGCATGAAGGACAAGGACGGGAAGTTTATCTTCACCTTCAAAAATGACGCCGGCCTGGAGGTGCCCGCCTGGGATTTCGCCCACTACTACGACATGAACACCGACCGCGCCCTGTTTGAGGAGTATCGGCGCTTCAGTTACCACAAACACAAGCACCTCGCCCCCTACGACGAGTTGGTCAAAGCCCGCGGCCTGCGCTGGCCGGTGGTCGAGCAGGCCGACGGCACGTTTAAGGAAACCCGCTTCCGCTTCATGGAATTCAGCGACCCGTTCGTCAAAAAGGGCGCGGGCATCCAGTTCTACCACTCGGTGACCAAGGACGACCGGGCGCTGATCTGGTTCAACCCCTACGAACCGGCCGCCGAGGAGCCGGATAACGATTACCCGTTCTGGCTCTGCACCGGTCGCGTGATCGAGCACTGGCACAGCGGCACGATGACGATGCGCGTGCCCCAGTTGCGCGGGTCGATGCCCAACGCCTACGTCGAACTCAACCCCGCCGACGCGGCGGCGGCCGGACTGGCCAACGGCGACGTAGCCATATTGGAAACCCGCCGCGGGCGCTTGGAGTTGCCGGTCTGGCTCAACGGCCGCAGCTCCCCCCCGCGCGGCTCGGTCTTCGTGCCGTTTTTCGATCAGAATTTCCTGATCAATAACATCACGCTGGGTGCGGTCGACCCGCTCTCCAAAGAGCCCGACTACAAAAAGTGTGCCGTGCGCATCCTGCGCCGCGCCTAAGTGTTCACGCCCACACCTGTGAAACCGGATACACCCAAGTCCCCCCTTCCCTCGCTCGGTCGCAAGCTCGCGGTCGTCGCCGCCGTGGTGGCCTTCACCACCGGCCTGAGCGGCTATTTTATGGGCCTGCGCCAGACCGACCGCGCGGCCGAACTCCGCCGTAACGCCGGCAGTGAAACACAAACCTCAAACTTAAAACCGTCCCCTTCGCCCGACGCCACTCCCGCAGCCCCAAACTACGCGGAGATGCGCGACCGCTCCCGGCAGCCCAACGCCTTCTGGAAAAGCGAACTGGCGCAACTGCCGCCCGCCCCCGCCTACACCGGTTCCAGCGCACCGCTCAGCCCAGAAGAGTTAACCGCCCTGATCGCCCGCCGCGAATCGCGCCGCGCCTTCGCAGGCGCCCCGCCCACCGTCCCGCATCCCATCGACCAGCACGCCTCCACCTCCTGCCTCGCCTGCCACGGCCAGCCTACGCGGATCGGCAAAATCGACGTCCCGCAGATCAGCCATCAGGCCTACACCAACTGCATCCAGTGCCACGCGCCCTCCGGCGGCCCCGGTCCTGCGCTGGCCGCTCCGCCCGCCGCGCTGGCCACGCCGGTTTTGGCCAACAACTTTGTCGGCCAACCCGCGCCACGCGGCGGCACCCGGGCCTTCGCGGGCGCGCCGCCAACCCTGCCCCACTCCAGGGCCATGCGAGAAAACTGCCTCAGTTGCCACGCACCCGGAGGCTCGAGCGCCTTTAAAACCAGCCATCCGCAGCGCCAAAATTGCCTGCAATGCCACGCCCTCGACGCCACCCGCGACACCCAACCCACGCCCTAAGCCCCCCGCCTCGTTCTCGTTCTCTTACTCTTAATCGTTCTCTTTCGTCAGTGGTTCGAACCAACAGCGATTCCAACTCAGCGAAGGAACACCTCATCCTAATAACCCAATGTCCGCCGCCCTCAATCGCCGCGAATTTTTGAGCCGCCTGCTACCGGCCTCACTACGCGAGCGCGGCGCCGACACTCCGCAGTCCACCACTTCGTTCGCCCCCCCGCCCATGACCACCCCCGCCACAGCCACCGCCGCCACGTCTTCATCCGAGCCCCTGCGGCTGCCCCCGCTCCAGCAGACCCTGCTCGACGTGGCCACCACCGACGCGCTGTTTCGCGACCTCGGAGCCTGCACCCGCATCCACGCGGTCATCCCCAAATACACCGACCGCCGCCACACCGGGGCCGAAACCATTTCGCTGGAAACCGCCCGCACCCGCCTGGCCGCCGGCCTGCTGCTCGGCGTGCAGATCCGTTACAGCTACGACGACCACACCTGGTGCGACACCCTGATCCGCCGCCCCAACGGGCTCACCCTCGTGCGTATCCGCGAAGCGGACATCGAGGCCACTGTCGTGCCCGCCCAGTTGTCCGCCGATTAAGAAAACATCACTCCCTTTTTACCACCTATGGCGTTCTCCGTCTTCCAACCCGACCAATGCGCCACCGTGCCCCTGGCGCCCCTCGCCACTCCCAGCACCGCGGGCATCACCAGCCGCACGCTACTCAAAACCACCGGCGGCAAGGCGGTGCTTTTCGCCTTCGACGCCGGCCAGGAATTGACCGAACACACCAACCCCAACCACGCCCTCATCCAGGTGCTCACCGGCAGCCTGCACCTCACCCTCGGCGGCCGTCCCGAGATTCTGTTACCCGGAGCCATCCTGCACATGCCCCCGCAACTCCCCCACGCCGTGCGCGCCGACGAGCCGACGACCTTCCTGCTCACCCTGCTCGCCCCCTGATCCCTCCTCTTTCTCGTTCCTCTTAATCGTTCTCTTTCTCCGACTCGTTCGCCCCCATTTTTCCACTAACCGCCAACACTTTCCTCCATGACCACCACCCTCCATCCCGCCCTTGCCTCCATTCCCGCCGCCGAGCTGCTCGACGCCCGCGATATTCCCTGCCGCACCAAGCACCCGCTCATTCTGGAGCGCGCCAACCAACTTGCCATCGGCGGGAGCTTTGTCCTGGTCAACGGCCACGCCCCCGAACCCCTGCGCTACCAATTCGCCGCCATCGCCCCCGGCTGCTTCCAATGGGATTACCTGGTCAACGAAGCCGACTTGGCCGCCGTTCGTATCTCGCGCATCTCCGCCAATCCCGCGAACCAACCCGAGCTCGCCGCCTCTGCGCTGCCCGGCGGCTGCGGCAGCCACGCCTGAGCCTCGCCCGATCAACCCGGCGAGTGGCGCGAGCATCGTTATGATGAAAAAGATCCTGCCCTCGCCGTTCATTTTCTCCGTGCCCTAAGCCACCTCGCTGCCAGCTTAGCCTTTTCTCCGCCATGACCGATCCCTTCGGACGCACCATCGATTACCTGCGCATCTCCGTCACCGACCGATGCAACGAGCGCTGCCTGTACTGCATGCCCGAAGGCTACAAGGGCTGGGCGCAACGCCCTGACCACCTCACCGCCGAGGAACTGATCCGCATCGCCGCCTCCGCCTCCCAGCTGGGCTTCCGCAAATTCCGCCTCACCGGCGGCGAACCGCTCCTGCGCTCCGATTTTGTTTCCATCGCCGCGGGGATTGCCGCGTTGCCCACCACGACCTCGCTGGGCCTGTCCACCAACGGCACCCGACTCGCCCCCGTCGCCCGCGAGCTCTGCGCCGCCGGCGTCACCGCGGTTAACGTGAGCCTCGACGCCCTTGACGCCGACACCTACCGCCGGGTCACCGGCGGCCGCCTCGCCGACGCGCTCGGCGGCATCGAAGCCGCCCTGGCCGCCGATTTTGAAGTGGTTAAACTCAACGTCGTTCTCATGCGCGGGGTGAACGAAGACCAGCTCGTGCCGCTGGTGCGTTTCGCCGCCGAGCACCGCATGCCGGTGCGGTTTATCGAGCTGATGCCGCTCACCCGCACCGACGTGTTGAGCCCGGCCAACTTCCTCTCCTGTGAAGACGCCCGTGCGCGCATCGAAGCCGAGCTCGGCCCGCTGGAAACGATGCTCGACTACCGTGCCGGCCACGGCCCCGCCCGCTACGCGCGTGCGGCCAACGGCGCGACGATCGGCTTCATCGGCGCGCTCACCGCCACAGATTTCTGCGGCACCTGTAACAAGTTGCGCCTCACCGCCGACGGCAAGATACGTCCCTGCCTGGGCCGTCACGGCGAGATCGACCTACTCGCGCCGCTCCGCGCCGGCCACGCTGACCTAAGCGCGCTGCTCACGGAAGCCATCGCCAACAAACCAGAAAACCACACCTTCCAAGCCGACTACGTCCCCGACCGCCCCATGACCGCCATCGGCGGCTGACCGATGACCGCCATCGGCGGCTCATCGGCAACCGACCGCCATCGGCGGCTCATCGGCAACCGACCGCCATCGACCGCTCATCGACAACCGGCCACCAAACGCACCCTCGTTTACCACAAATTCACCCACGTTCCGCCCGCAGCCCCCAATCCTAAGTGTCACCTATTAGGTGACACTTAACCGTTGGTCGTGGTGCTCAAGTTCCGCCACTCTCGTTTATGTCCACATTTTTCCCCCTAGGCGCGACGCCCCTTTTATTACTGCGGCCTTCTCCCCTCCACCCACTCAGGGGCCAAACCAAAGTGTCACCTAATAGGTGACACTTTGGTTTGAGCCCCCCCCCCGGGGGCCGCAGCGACTCAACCCACGACGCTTCACACCATGCACATGCTCTATTTTGCTCACGCCCGCCGGGCCACCGGCTGCTCCTTGGAAGAAATTCCGCTCACTTCGCCGCTGACGGTCTCATCGCTTTGGGATCTGCTGGTGCAACGTCACCCCGAACTCGCTGCCCTGCGCGAGGTCTCCCGCCTGGCCCGTGGCGACGATTTCCTGCCTGCCGACGCCATCCTGGCCCCCGCCGACGAAATCGCCGTCATCCCGCCGGTCTCGGGCGGTTAAATAAACGGTCCGACTTCCGACATGAGTGTTCAGAAGTGCTCATCAGTGGTTAACTCCTCCGCTTCTGGCCTCCGCCGTTCCCCGTGCACATCGAAATCCTGATTAACGACGCCGTCATTACCCCTCGTTGCAGTTGCCCGGATCCCCGCGTCGGAGCCTTGGCCGAATTCACCGGCACGGTGCGTGGCGAGGAAAACGGCGACCCCATCGGGGCGCTGGTTTACGAGGCCTATCAACCCATGGCCGAAACGGTGATGCGCCGCCTGCTCACCGAACTCGCCGCTGCGCACCCTTGTTTGGCGGTGCAGGTGCAGCACCGCATCGGGGTTATCCGCGTAGGCGAAGCCGCCATCCACATCGCTGTGCAGGCCCGGCACCGCGCCGAAGCCTTTGCGCTACTCGCCGCCTTCATGGATCGCCTCAAGGAGGATGTGCCCATCTGGAAAACCGACACGCTACCCACATGATCACCGTAGCCGAACTCTGGACACGCCTCGACGCCCTCGCTGCACCGCTGCCCAGCGAGCGCATTCCCCTGTCCGCCGCCCTCGGCCGCATCCTCGACGAGCCCATCCTCGCCCCCGAAGACCAACCGCCTTTTAACCGCTCCGCCATCGACGGCTACCTCGTCCACGCCGACCAACCCGCCGCAGTGATCACCCTCGTCGGCACCCTTCCCCCCGGATCCCCACCGCCGCCCTCCGCACCCGCCCTCGGCACCGCGTTACGCATCCTCACCGGCAGCGCCCTCCCACCCGAGTCCGCCGCCCTCGTCATGCAGGAAGATACCCGACCTGGCCCGGCCTCCGGCCAAATCGAACTGCTGCAACCGCCCTCGACCCGCCACGTCCGCCCCCGCGCCTCGCAGGCCCGCGCCGGCGACCGCCTGATCACCTCCGGCCAACGCCTGACTCCCGGAGCCCTCGCCCTGCTCGCCTCACTTGGCGTCACCCACCCACTCGTCCACCGCCGCGCCCGCGTCGCCCACCTTGTCACCGGCGGCGAACTCGTCGCCCCCGACGCCACTCCGCAGCCCGGCCAAATTCGCGATTCCAACTCCACCCTGATTGCCGCGCTTCTCGCCGAGGCCGGGGCCGACCTGTGTTGGCACCGCCGCGTGGCCGACTCCCGCACCACCACCGCCGACGCCCTCGCCGCAGCCCTCGCGTCCCCGGCCGACATTATTCTCATCAGTGGCGGCGCGAGTGTCGGCGATTACGACCACACGAGCTCACTGCTCGCTGAATTCGGCTTTAAACTACACTGCGATAAAGTCTCCAGCCGCCCCGGCAAACCCTTCATCGCCGCCTCCCGCGACGGCCGCCTCGCCTTTGGCCTGCCCGGCAATCCCCTGGCGCACTTCGTGTGTTTCCACCTGTTTGTGAAACGCGTGCTCGCCCTCCTCTCCGGTACCTCGCCGACCTACCTTGTCCGCGCCAAACTCGACGAATACGCGTGTCTTGAGGTCAACTCCCGCGAAACCTGGTGGCCCGCCTACTTTAACCACAGCAACACCCGAGGCGCCGCGCTCGTTGTCACCCCGCTTCCCTGGCGCGACTCCTCCGACCTGACCGTGCTGGCTTTGGCCGAGGCACTGGTTCGCATCCCCTCAGGCGGCACAAACGAACTTGAAGTCGAAGTCCTGCCCTGCCGTTAAAATCCCGCCCCCGCACCCATGAAAAAATTCTCCCACCTCGACGACACCGGCGCCGCCACGATGGTCGACGTCGGCACCAAGCCCCCGCAACTTCGCCGCGCAGTGGCCACCGGCGAACTGCGTTGCGAGCCCGCCACCATTCGCCTCCTCAAAAAGCAGGCGCTTCCCAAAGGCGACGTCCTAGCCTGCGCCCGCGTTGCCGGCATCATGGCCGCCAAACGCACCAGCGAACTCATCCCGCTCTGCCACCCGCTCGCTCTGGAAAAAGTCACCGTCGAGTTCGTGGTTAAAACCGACCGCATCCTCATCACCGCCGAAGCCCGTCTCACCGGCAAAACCGGGGTCGAAATGGAGGCCCTCACCGCCGTTTCCGTGGCGGCCCTGACGCTCTACGACATGATGAAAGCCGTGGACAAAACCATGGTCATTGGGGAAGTCCGCGTTACCACCAAAACCAAAACCGATCCGCAATCCGTTTTGCCCACGAAACACACGAAATGACACGAAAACCAAGCCCAGTATTCCGCTCCGACCATTTAGTGTCTTTTCGGGTGTTTCGTGGGCAATAATTCCATGCCTTCCTCACTCCGCATTGCCCGCGTCACCCTCAGCGACCGCGCCTCGGCTGGTGTTTACCCCGACCTGAGCGGCCCCGAAATTGAGCGTGTCCTTCGCGCCAGCTTCGGCGACGAACCCACGATTCTCGTCCGCCTCATTCCCGACGACCGCGAAGGGATCGCCACCACCCTGCGCGCCCTTTGTGACGACGAGCACTGCGACCTCGTAGTCACCACTGGTGGAACCGGCCCGGCGCCGCGCGACGTCACCCCTGAAGCCACCCGCGATGTGATCGTGCGCGAGTTACCCGGGTTCGGCGAAGCGATGCGCGCGGTGAGTTTCGCTAAAGTCCCCACGGCGATCCTCTCCCGCGCCACCGCCGGCACCCGAGGCCGCACGCTCATCGTCAATCTCCCCGGCAACCCCCGTGCCATCGGCGAATGCCTGCCCCCGCTCCTGCCCGCCATCCGCGAATGCATTAAGCATCTGCAAGGCGGTTAGCCCACGAAACCCTCGAAATGACACGAAAAGAAAAACCCTCCGATACTTCGCCCGCTTTCGTGTCATTTCGTGTGTTTCGTGGGCAATAAATCCGCGTCTTCCGCTGCCATGTTCCGCATCGAAAACCTGTATCTCTCCCCCGGCCACAACTACTTCGGCCACCACGACCAACCGGCGGGCGAGCATCCGGTCCTCGCCGTTCCTGAGCTCGAATGCGTGGCGGGTCGCGGTGTGCGCGGCGACCGGTTCTTCGACTACAAACCCGACTACAAGGGCCAGATCACTTTCTTCGCCGCCGAGATCTACGATGAGCTTTGCGCGTCGTTTCTCCCGCTCTCCGGCGCACACTTCGAGCCCTCGGCCTTTCGGCGCAACGTCATCACGCGCGGCGTCGATTTAAACTCCCTGATCGGCCAAACCTTCACCGTGCAAGGCATCACCTTCCTCGGCACCGGCGAGTGTTCGCCCTGCTACTGGATGGACCAGGCGTTTGCGCCCGGCACCGAAGCCGCGCTCAAGGGCCGCGGTGGTCTGCGCGCCAAAATCCTCACCGACGGTTGGCTTCGCTTAGTCAATTAACCGTGCCGTGATGCCACGCTCCCCCACGGCAATCCCCTTCAGCGCCGCGATCCTCGCTGGTGGGCGCTCCACGCGCATGGGCCGCGACAAGGCGTTTCTGCCAGCCCCAAACACCGGCATCCCCCTCATCGCGCACCAGGCCGCCTTGCTGCGCAGTCTAGGCACCGATGACCTGCTCATCTCAGGCAAAGCCGGTGTCGATTATGGCATACCGGGCGCCCGGGTGGTGACCGACGCGGTTGCGGACCGAGGTCCGTTGGGCGGGTTGGCTGCCGTCATTGCCGCTGCGCGACACACCCAGGTTTTAGTAATCGCGGTGGATTTACCCCACCTGACGGACGCCTACCTTAAAAAAATTATCGCCGCTGCTCATGGTAGCATCGGGGTCGTGCCCCAAGGCCCCGACGGCTTCGAGCCCCTGGTCGCCGTTTACCCCAAAGGTTTTCACCCCCTGATCGAGGCCGCCTTGGCTGCCGCCCGCCTCAGCCTGCAGCCCCTAATTCAGGCCGCGGTAACGGACTCTATTCTGCTCCCGCTCCCCATCGCCGAGCGCGAACGTCTACTGTTTACGAACTGGAACACGCCCATCGACCTGAACCGTTAACAACGGGACTTGGGGTGACCGAACGCGACCGGCTTTTGGATTGAAAAATCTTTTGTCTATCCTTTGCCAAAATCCGCGCATACCTTCCCGCATGGAAAAACTGAAATTTACCGACCTTGGTCTGTCCGCCGAGGTATTGAAGGCTGTGGATAAGATGGGTTTTGAAGAGGCTTCGCCGATTCAAACCGCAG
Source organism: Opitutus sp. (assembly GCA_024998815.1). Taxonomy (NCBI): domain Bacteria; kingdom Pseudomonadati; phylum Verrucomicrobiota; class Opitutia; order Opitutales; family Opitutaceae; genus Opitutus; species Opitutus sp. The sequence goes on along the minus strand of JACEUQ010000001.1, from coordinate 414,186 downwards.
TCATCCCCCTGCTCCTCTCCGGCCGCGACGTCGTCGGCCAATCCGCCACCGGCTCCGGTAAAACTGCCGCGTTCGGCATTCCCGCTGTCGAAAAGGTCGACGCCAAAAAGAAGGTCGTGCAGGTCCTCATCCTTTGCCCCACCCGCGAACTTGCCGTGCAGGTGGCCGAGGAGATCGCCAAACTCGCCTTCTACAAATCAGGCGTGCGCGAAGTGCCCATTTTCGGTGGCCAGCCCTACGAACGCCAGATCCGCGCCCTTGAGGCCGGCGCCCAGATCGTCATCGGCACCCCGGGTCGCGTCATGGACCACATGGAGCGCGGCACCCTCCGCCTGGATAACCTCAAAATGGTGATTCTCGACGAGTGCGACCGCATGCTCGACATGGGCTTCCGCGACGACATCGAGAAGATCCTTTCCGAGACTCCGGCCACGCGCCAATCGCTGTTTTTCTCGGCCACCATGCCGCCGGCCATCCAGGCGATGATCAAGCGATTCCTGCCCAACCCCGAGTGGGTCAAGATCGCCGCCCAAGCGCAAAACGCTCCCAAGGTGGACCAGGTTTATATCGAGATGGACCGTCGCTATAAAATCGACGTGCTCACCCGCCTGATCGACCTCCACGATTTCCGCTACGGCATCATTTTCTGCTCCACCAAAATCATGGTGGACGAGCTCGACGAGCACCTCCACGCCCGCGGCTACGCGACCGACCGCCTGCACGGCGACATCACCCAGGCCCAGCGCACCCGCGTGATGGACAAGTTCAAACGCCGTGGCTTCGAATTCCTCGTGGCGACCGACGTAGCCGCACGCGGCCTCGACGTGGACGACCTCGAGGTGGTGTTCAACTTCGACCTGCCCAACGACGCCGAGGATTACACCCATCGCGTGGGCCGCACCGGCCGCGCCGGTCGCGAGGGCAAGGCGTTCACCTTCGTCGCCGGCCGCGAGCTCTACGGTCTGCAAAACATGATTCACTACGGAAAGCTGAAGATCCGCCGTGAAAACGTCCCCTCGATCGACCAAGTCGAAGAGGCGCGCGAAAACGTGTTTTTTGAAAAAGTACGCGGTGTCCTTGATGCCGCCAAATACATCAAGCAGGACCGCTTCATCGACCGCCTGATGGAGCAAGGTTACCCGAGCACCGATGTGATCTCAGCCCTCCTCCACATGATGCACGGTGGCGACAAGCCCGAAGCGGCCCCCAAGGCCGCCGCCCCTGCCAAACCCGGTGCTGAGCGCAGCAGCGCCCGCCCCATCGCCGCGCCCGCCACCAAGCCGGCCGCCCACGTTGCGGCCCCCGCCTACGTGCCGGAACCGGCCCGCCCAGTGCCTCCCGCCTTCGCCAAGGTGGCCAACAAACCAAAACCCGCAGCCCCTGCCTCGGCTCGTGCCGAGGCTACCGCCCCCACCGAACCCACAGCTGAGGAGCGGGCGTTGTTCGAAAACGAGGGCGAGCCCGCCGAGCCACGCCCCAGCAAACAGAAGTTCCAGCGCCCCGCCCGCACCGGCCGCGAGCCCAACATGACCACGCTGTTCTTCAACGTCGGTCGCAAGCAACTGATCACCCCGGCCGACATCGTCGGTAAAATCGCCGGTGTCACCCGTCTGCCCGCCAACGTCGTCGGTTCGATGGATATCCACCAGCGCCATACGCTGGTCGATGTGAGTAACGAGCATGTCGCGCTGATCCTGCAGAAGCTTAAAGGCATCCGCGTTAAAAACATCGCGCTAGAACCGGCGATTGCGACCGATGCCGATCGTGCCGCTGAATAAGCGAACCTGCGCGAAAAGCGCATAAGGACCAAAAGGCCTCCGGTAACACGGGGGCCTTTTTATGCCCCGTTTCGGCGCATTAGGGCAGCTAAACAGGGTAAAGTTAAGGAATGCCGCGACTAATGATAGCTCGGTGTCACCCAAAGGTCACAGCGGGACCGTTGACAGATGGGGTCGGCTACCGCCTCACTACACCCCATATGGAGGCTGTGCTTGATCAACCGGTGTTGGTCCTCAATCGCCTGTGGCAGGCGGTGAATGTCATCGGCGCCCGACGCGCCTTTGCCCTGCTGTCGAGTGGCCACGCCAGTGTCATTCACCACCAGGAAGACGACTTCCGCGTCTTTAACCTGTTGGATTGGGTGGATTTTTCGCTGAGCAACCCTCCGCTTGAATTCATGGATCAGGTGCACACGCCGCGCTCCCTCATTCGCCTGCCGCGGGTGATCCTTCTGGCGCACTTTGACCGCTTGCCGAGTAAAGAACTCAAGCTCACGCGCACCAACGTCTTTGAGCGGGACAAGGAAACCTGCCAATACTGCGGCCGCATTTTTAAGCGCGAAGAACTCAACCTCGACCACGTCATCCCGCGCGATAAGGGCGGCAAGACCACCTGGGAAAACATCGTGTGCTCCTGCATCAAATGTAATTCCAGAAAAGCCAATCGCCTGCCGCACCAAGCGAACATGCGGCTCATCTGCAAACCAGTGCGCCCCAAGTGGAGGCCCGTGATCTCACTGGTGCTCGGGCACAAGGAACGCGAGCGCTGGAAGGACTTCCTCGATCTCGCCTACTGGAACGTCGAGCTGGAGGCCTGACCCGACCTGTCGGCGTTCGCCCGCCCTCCAGCGGTTCCGATTAACACGTTTCCATCGTGCGCGAAGAAATTGGCTTTCGCACCACTTGCGGGTCGCCGGCCCGCCAAAAATTTTAACACTCGCCGCCTTAACCCACGGCATCTCTCCTCCGGCACGCCCCATGCAAATCTTTCCCCGCAGCAAACTCCTCTTCATCGGCGACTCCATCACCGACGCCGGCCGCGATCCCTCTGGCGAAGCCACCCCGTGGGGCCAGACCGGCACCGGCCGTGGCTACGTTTCACTCATTGAGGGCTGGCTTGGCGCCACTCGCCCCGCCGACCAGATCCGCGTCGTCAACCGCGGCACCAGCGGCCACACCGCGCGCGACCTCGCGGCTCGCTGGCAGGCCGACGTGCTCGACCAGCGCCCCGACTGGCTCGCGGTGATGATCGGCATCAACGATGTTTGGCGCCAGTTCGACACACCGCTTCGCACCGATCTCCAGGTGCCGCTCGACGAATACACCCGTGTGCTCACCGCGCTCATCGAACAAACCCGCCCCTTGGTCAAAGGCCTCATCCTCGCCAGCCCCTACCTGATCGAGGGCAACCGCGCCGATCCGATGCGCCTCCGCATGGACGAATACGGTGCCGTCGTTCGCAAATTAGCGGCCCAGCACAACGCCCTCTTCATCGACACTCAGGCTGCCTTTGATGCGGTGCTCGTCCACACCCACCCGATGACGCTCGCCTGGGACCGTATTCACCCGAACACCACCGGCCACCTGATCCTTGCCCGCGCCTTCCTCTCCGCCATCGGCGCCGCCTGAACATGTCCGCCACCCGTCAACGCCTCGACGAACTGCTCGTCACCCGCGGCCTCGCCGACTCCCGCTCGCAAGCCAAGGCGTTGATCATGTCCGGCCGCGTGCTCCATGGCACCGCGCGTCTCGATAAACCTGGCAAGGAGTTCCCCGGTGACATCGAGCTCATCGTCGAACAACCGCCACGCTTCGTCTCCCGCGGCGGGGAAAAACTGCAGGGTTACATCGAGAAATTCGCCCTCGATCTGACGGGCGCACACGTGCTCGACGTCGGCGCCTCCACCGGCGGCTTTACCGACTGCGCGCTGCAACGCGGGGCCGTCGACGTGGTCTGCGTCGATGTCGGCCGCGCCCAACTCCACCCCAAACTTCGTGCTGACCCGCGCGTCACCAACCTGGAGAAAATCAACGCCCGCAACCTCCGCGCCGAAGATCTCCCGCGGCCCGATTACGACGTCATCGTGATGGACTTGTCGTTTATCTCGCTCAAGAGCGTGTTGCCCGCCGTCTGGCCGTTGTTGCGCACCGGCGGCACGTTGGTGGCACTAGTAAAACCCCAGTTCGAAGCCGGCAAAGCGGAAGTGGACAAAGGCCGGGGCATCATCCGCGACACCGCTGTTCAAGACGCCGTTTTGGCCGGCATTCAAGGCTTCGCCCTTGCTCAATTACCCGCCGCTCAACTCGTCGGCACCATGGATTCGCCCATCACCGGCACCGACGGCAACCGCGAGTTTTTACTCGGCCTGCGCAAAGTCGCTTAACCCATTCTTCCCATGCCCATGCCGCCCATCAGCAAGCTCGCCTTCGTGGTCAATGACCCCAAGCCCGGCGCCGCCGAGCTCGCCGAGGATCTGATGGCAATCGCCCGCGCCGCCGGCGTTGCGGTCATTTCTACCCGGGCGCACCCCGTGGCGGTCGATTTTCTTGCCGGCCAGGACGCCTGCTGCGTCATCGGCGGCGACGGCACGTTACTCGGTATCGCGGCCCAGGCCGCCCGCGCCGGCGTGCCCATCATTGGCGTCAACCGTGGCAACCTCGGTTTCCTCACCACGTTTTCCGCCGACAACATCCGCGAGAGCTTCCCCTCCCTGCTGGCCGGCGCTTTCCAGATTAACCACCGGTCGCTCCTTGCCTGTTCGATCAACGGCGGCCCGGTGGATCTGGCGCTCAACGACGTGCTCATCAAAGCCGAGGTCAACTCACGCATCGTCGGCCTCGAGGTCACCGCCGACGGCCAACTGGTGACCGACTACGATTGCGACGGTCTTATCTTTGCCACGCCCACCGGCTCGACCGCCTACAACCTCTCCGCCGGCGGCCCGATGGTTCATCCCTCAGCTGAAGTCATCGCGCTGACGCCGATCTGCCCGCACACGTTGAGCAACCGCTCCATCATCTTCCGTGCTGAGGTCCGGCTCGCGGTGCGCAACCTAAGCCCCGGCATCACCCTGCAAGTCACCGTGGATGGTCAGCGCGATTACCGCGTGAGCGGCAACCAAGTGATCACCATCACGCATGCCACCGAACGCCTGCCCCTGGTGCAACGCCGCGACCACGACCACTTCGCCGTGGTCCGCACCAAGCTCAAGTGGGCCGGCGGGGTCACCGAGCGCAACCGCTAGTGCGATCGGGACACGGAACACGCGCGCCCCACCAACTGCTGGGTTCGCCACGGGTTGCCTATTGACGCCGCCCCGACTCCTCCGCTTTTAATCACCCAAGGAATTCGGCTCCTGCCGATCGTCCGGCGACCGTTTCGCGGTCAACCGACCGCCACTTTCCGTTCCTTACATCGTAACCACTAATCCAACACCACCATGGGCAAAGGCGAAAACGCAAAGAAAGAGACCAAGAAACAGCCGCTGAAAACGGCTAAAGAAAAGAAAATCGAGAAGCGCGAAAAGAAAGCGAAGAGCTCCTGATAAAAAAACGCCGACTGAAAAGTCGGCGTTTTTTTGTGCCCTTAGAATCCGTTCGGCACGGGCTGCCTGCCCGGCTTATACCGCCTTCGGCCCCACCACCAACTGCGTGCGCTGGCTTCGGGTGAAGTGCTTTTGGGCAAACGCCTGCAAGTGCCCAATCGTCACCGCATCAATCAGCGCGTCGTAGGTCGCGGCATCGTCCGCCGGCAGGCCGTAGAGGGTATTCAAACCCGCATGCATGGCCCGCGCCCCGTTGGTTTGCAGTCCCATGCGCCGCCCTGCCTTGAGGCGCGTCTGACAGCGCAGCAGCTCGGTCGCGGTGACCGCCCCCGCCTGCACTCGGGCAATCTCGGCGTCGATCTCGACGAGCACGTCGTTAGCCGTGGCCGGAGCGGTGCCGGCGAGGAAGGTAAACATTCCGGCGTCCACACCCGTGATGCGGCTGGAGCGCACAAAGTACGCGAGCCCCTTTTCCTCGCGTACGCGCTCAAACAGGCGAGAGGACATGCCACTGAACAACTCGTCGGCCACCTCGCCGACATGGTAATCAGGCGCCAGCAAACCCGGTCCGGGAAACGCTTGAAATACGACCGCCTGCTCGCGCGGTTGCGTCTCCACAAAATCCCCCACCTCGCCGGGCGCGGTGAATACGGCTGTGCGTGCGGGCGCTTGCCCACGCGGCAGGCGGCGCAGGAACGCCTTCAGTTTTGGCCCCAGCACCTTCGGGTCGAAATCGCCGGCGGCCACCAGCACCACATTGCCGGCAACACACATGCGCTTCCACAGTGCCGCCAGATCGGCCGGCTTGAGCGCCTTCAACCCCTCGATGCTGCCGTGCGCATCAATCGCGAAGGGGTGCTCGCCAAAAAATTTCCGGCGCACGAGTTTGCGGCCCACCGTAACCACGTCGTCGGCGTCCTGTTGCAGGTCGGCGAGCTGCGCATCGCGCTCCACCTCGAAACTCGACTTGGCGAACGTCGGAGCGAGCACCGCGTCGGCCAAAACGTCCAACGCGCGACCGATGTCGCTGGGCAACACCTCGGCGGCGAGGCCGAAGCTGTTGTTACCCGAAAAGGGGTAAAACGAGCCGCCCACTTCCTCGATGAATTTGGCCACCTCGGCGGCCGTGCGCTTTTTGGTGTCCTTGGTGAGCAGCGTGGCCATGAGCGAGGTGGCCCCGCGCAGGTGGGCCGGCTCGTGCAACGGCCCGCCCTCGCACAACAGGCGCAGGTGCAGATTGGGCAGGCGCGGGTCGGGTCGCAGCAGCAACCGCGCGCCGTTGGGCAGGGCGTGCTCGGTGAAATCATCCGGCAGGCGGCCGGCGATTTTGGCACTCACCGCGACTGCTTCCGTTTGCTTCGGGCTGAGTGAAACCGCCGTGACCCGTTCAGGCGCGAGGTAGGTGCGCACCACGCGGCGAAGGTCGGCGCTGGTCACCCGGGCTAGGCGGGCGAAATAGGCCTTGGAGAAATCGAGGTCGCCCGCAACCACCTCGGCGGCACCGAGGCGCGAGGCCTGGCCGGAGATGGTTTTGCGCGTGTTGATTTCGCCGACGACGAGTTGGAGCAGGGCTTTGCGGATCTGCGCCGGAGCGAAGCCTTTCGCCCCCACGCGGTCGAGCTCGCGGCGCACCGCCGTAGTGGCGGCCTGGCGACGCGCCGGCTCGCACACAAAGGAGATGTAAAACAAGCCGGTCTCGCCGGGGTTCCAGCTGGTCGCGTCGATCGCGTGCACCAGGCGGGCCTTTTCACGCACCGCCTGCCACAGCACCGAGCTGTCGCCCTGGCCGAGCAATACGCCGAGCAGGTCGAGCACCGGCGCGTCGGCATGGGTGAGCCCAGGGATCTGCCACGAAAGACCGGCGCGGGTCAGCTCGACATCCTCCTGCCGGTGCAGGGCGCGCGGGGCGAGTTGCGCGGGCTCGGACAGCACGAGCACCGGCGCGAGTTTTACCCTCGGAGCCACGCCGAAGTGGGTCTCGACCAACGCGCGCACCTCCACCGGATCGACATCGCCGGCGACGACCACCACGAGGTTGTTGGGCACGTAACGGGCGCGGTAGTACGCGAGCAGGTCTTCGCGGGTCACGGCGGTGAACACGTCGCGGTAGCCGATAACCGGGTACCGATACGGGTGCTGGCGGAAAGCGGTGTCGAACAGGGCCTCGCCCAGGCGGTGGTCGGGGTCATCGTTGCCCATGGCGATCTCGCGAAGGATCACGTCCTTTTCACGCGTCACCTCGTCGGCGGGCAGCGTGGAATGCAGCACCGCGTCGGCGAGCACATCAATGGCGACCCCGACATGGTTGGACGGCAGATCGATGTAATAAACGGTGCGGTCAAACGTGGTGTAGGCGTTGATGTTGCCGCCGTGTTCCTGGACGGTGACGGAAATCTCGCGGCCGGCGCGGCGCTCGGTGCCCTTGAAAAGGAGGTGTTCTAAGTAGTGGGAAAGCCCCGCGCCCATCAACCCACCCTCGTGGATACTGCCGGTTTTCACCCACACCTGGACGGAGGCGACGGGAGCGGAGGTGTCGCGCTGGATGAGCAGCGTGAGGCCGTTTGCCAGGACGGTGCGCTCGGGCGGTTGTTTCCAAAACGCTTCAAGCAAACGAAGATCGGCGGCAAACGACGGGATAGATTTGGGCATGAATAAAAAAACGAAATAGTGGGGCGAAAACCGTGGTTACGGCTTCAATTCGCCCCGGTTGAAGCGGAAGACCGACTCACCTCCTCAAGTGGAGGAAAGTGGAGGGGAAGAGACCGAACCATCCCGGCGCGGATTTTGCGGCAGGAACGGCTTCACAAAGGCGTCCTCGAAGGTGTAGACCTCGGTAAAGTCCTCACGACGGTCGTTATCGGTCTTACTGAAAACGTTGTATTCGATCAGGTTAAACACCAACTCACCGAAATCCATGCAGCGGGTAATGCCCCAGGAGTTGAGCACCGTGATCGCCAAGGGGCCGTATTGATCAAGCGCGAAGGTGCGGATGCCCACCAGCAGCTCGGCGCCGGAAACATGCAGCGACTGCCGCGAGCGCTCGGCTTCGCGTTTTTTCAAGTCCTTCACCGCGAAATCAAGTCCTTCACGGATAAAGCTATACGCCTTCCGGTCGAAGCGGGCGTCCTCTTTGCAAATGAGGCTTACAATCTCGTTAAAATCCAGATCGGGCATGGTGGGATAGAGCTAGTGAGCATAGGGAACGGCGCTTCGCAATCTGCAACGAAAGATCCTCGGCCGGCACACCCAGCCTGGGATCCCGGAGGGGCGGCTTGATGGGCAACGCCCCCGTGATTAAGCCCGCTCAGGAGCCCAAACCAGCCTTGAATCCCACGCGCTAAGCCCGGAGCGTCCGCCCCATGGACAGCACGCACCCCGATTTCTGGGAAACCCGTTACCGCGCCGGCCGCACCCCGTGGGATTTCCAAGGCGTGCCTCCGGCGCTGGCTGATTTCCTTCGGCGCGGTTCGGCAACCAACGACTCAGGCAATCCGGCCAGGCCCGCCGGCGAAGCGAGCACCCCGCCCCCGAGCCCCCCGCTCCCCAGTCCCCTAGCCCCGCGCGTGCTGCTGCCGGGGTGCGGTTTCGGCTACGAAGTGGCGGCGTTTCATGCCCACGGCTGGCGGGCACAGGCGATCGATTTCGCGCCGGCGGCGGTCGAACTGGCGCGAGCTCAGCTCGGAGCGCTCGCGAACTGCGTGCGGCAGGCGGACTTTTTTGGCGAGACGCTCGACGGGCCCTACGACCTGATTTACGAGCGCACGTTTCTGTGCTCCATGCCGCTGGAGCGCAGAGCGGCCTACGCCAAACAAATGGCCCGGCTCCTGCGCCCCGGCGGCGTGCTGGCGGGCGTTTTTTTCTCCGCTACCGCCACCGATGACGGCCCGCCCTTCCCCATCGCACCGGAAGAAGCGCGCCAGTTATTCGCCGCTTTCGAGCTGATCGAGGATCGGCCGATACCCGCCGACCAGTCCCTGCCGCTTTTCGTCGGCCAGGAACGCTGGCAGATCTGGCGGCTGCGGGAGTGCTAATCGAGGCGAGCCCCCCGACTTCACCGGGCGGCGCGCATAGAATCATCTAAGCGGATTGGAAACACGCGGCAGTTGTAACTTCGCCGCGAGTGAATCAATTGATCGCGCTTCACCCATGAAAACCTTCCTCATCGCCCTGGCCGCCGCCGGCCTCCTCGCCCTGCTCGCCGTGCTTTACGTCGTCGGCATCTACAACGGCCTGGTCAACTCCCAGCAAGCCGTCGACGCCCAGTGGGCCCAGGTGCAAAACGTCTACCAGCGCCGCGCCGACCTCGTGCCCAACCTGGTCAACACGGTCGCCGGCGCCGCCCAATTCGAGAAATCCACCCTCACCGAAATCACCGAGGCGCGCGCCTCCGTGGGCAAGGTCACCCTCGACGCCTCCAAGGCCCCCGCCGACGCGGCCCAACTCGCCGAATTTGAAAAAGCCCAGGGCCGCCTCTCCTCCGCGCTCTCGCGCCTGCTGGTCGTCTCGGAGCGTTACCCTGACCTGAAGGCGACGGGAAATTTCTCCGCGCTCCAGTCGCAGCTCGAAGGCAGCGAAAACCGCATCGCGGTGGAACGCGGCCGGTTCAACGACGCCGCCCTCGCCTACAACGCGGCGATCAAACGGGTGCCCGCCGTCTTCTTCGCGGCCGTGTTCGGCTTCAAGGAAAAGCCCTACTTTGCCGCCACCCCCGCCGCCCAGACCCCGCCCGAGGTGAAGTTCGACTTTTCCAAGGGCGCCAAGTGAACCCCGTGCGCCCAGCCTGTCGCGGCTTTAACCTGCTTCGCTGGCAGACGTGGGCCGTTCGCGTCGGCCGCCTCGGCCCGGTTCTGGTGATTCTCGCGGTGTTCGCGGGGCTCGCAGGATTTTCGCCGAGCCTGCAAGCCGCCGCCGTGGCGCTGCCGCCGGCCCCGAGCGCGTATTTTAACGACTACGCCGGCTACATCCCGCCTGCGCGCGCCCGCGCCCTCGATGCCCGCCTCGCCCAGTTCGAACGCGATTCTTCCACCCAACTGGTGGTCGCCATCTTCCCTCGCCTGCCCGCCGGCGCCGCGCTGGAAGACTACACTGTACGCACCGCCCAGGCTTGGGGCGTCGGCCAAAAAAAACGCGACAACGGCGCGGTGCTCTTTGTCTTCGTCGCCGACCGCACCCTGCGCATCGAAGTCGGCTACGGCCTAGAGGGCCGGCTGACCGACGCGGTGAGCCACGCGATCATTGAAAACGAGTTAAAACCCCTGCTGCGCGCCGGCCGCCCCGCCGACGCGCTGGAGGCCGCCGTCAACGCGATGATCGCCGCCACCACTGGCGAATACCGCGGCACCGGCAAAACCGCGGCCGATTCCAAAAAGGGAAAAGCCGGCGTCAGCGGATCCGACCTGATGACCCTCCTTTGGATAGGAATTCCGCTCCTGCTGCTCCTGTCGCGGCTACGCAAAGGCTACACCTACCTAAATCAAAACAGTCGGCGTCGCTCGCGTTATGACAACCTGCCGTGGGGTGGCGGTGGAAGTGGCGATGGAGGCTCCTGGGGCGGCGGGGGTTCATCGTCAGGCGGAGGCGGCTTTTCCGGCGGTGGCGGCTCGTTTGGCGGCGGCGGAGCCAGCGGCAAATGGTAAGCGAAGAAACGATTCCAAAAACAACCATGTTCACCACCACCTTCCTCTCTGCGCTCGACCACTCCCGGATTGAGCAAGCCATCGCCGCCGCGGAGTTGCTCACCTCGGGCGAACTGCGCGTGGTTATCCACCCGGGCAAAACCGAAGACCCGCTGGCAACGGCCACCCGGGAGTTCGCCCGCCTGGAGATGCACCGCACCCGCCAACGCAACGCCATCCTTCTACTGGTGGCGCCGCGCTCGCGCACCTTCGCCTTTTACGGTGACACCGGCATTCACGAAAAATGCGGTGAGGCCTTCTGGCAGGCCCTGGCCGACGCGCTGGCGGCGGATTTCCGCCGCGAAGCCTACACCGACGGCATTGTCGCCGCAGTGGCCAAAGCCGGCGAACTGCTCAGCCGCTACTTTCCGCGCCGTCACGACGATCGCAACGAACTGCCCGATGCGGCGATCGAGCACCCGCCGGTGATTTAAGCCCCGGCGGAGGGCTCAAGCACGCGCGCTACGTTCCATGCGGATTGGCCCTCCTTTTCCGAATATAGAAGACCTATTCCCCGGCAGTTCGGCCCTAGGACGTAACCGCATTGCACCTTAAACCAACTCCGCCGCAGCAGTCACGGCATCGGAGAACGAGGCCAGCCCCTTGCGCTTCTGGAAGCTGCGGAGCTTGCGAATGGTGGCAGCCGAGAGCCGTACCTGCTTGGTCAGCTTACCGGTGGGCTTGCGACCAGCCCCCCGGCGGGCCCCTCCACGGCGAACGACTTTATAGTCTCCTGCCGCGATTTTCTCGGGCGTGATCTCCGCTTGATCGGAAAAGTCGATATCGGAGTCGGGTCGGGCGGCGAGCGCGGCAAGTTCCGCAAGTCGCTTGGTGCTGAGCGGCTGGGCGATCTGTTCAGTGAGGGTGGTTTTAGTCATTGGCATGGTAGGCGTTTCGTTCCTGGCGGCTGGCTCTGCGGGCGGAGATGATGCGGGTAACTCCTGCTCGGTCGGTGTGGGTGACAGTCAGAAAAATCACGCCGGCCACCGAGCCCGTGGTATTATGCCGCACCTCAGAGTCATGGCGGCAATCCTGCACCGTGAGCCGATTGGGATCGGAGAAAACCAGCGTAGCCTCACCAAAACTCACGCCGTGCTTGGCGAGGTTTTTAGCTGCTTTGGCTTCACTCCATTCGAAATTCACGTTTGAAAACGTAGTGCATAAATCAAATTGCGCAAGCAGGCAAAAATGCCCCTCGATCACTGGGCCGCATCTTGATTTTGGACCGCGAACTGATTTTCACGGGGGGGGGGGTTAGGAAACTTGGTCTAGGGAATCTCCCTGAGCTCACGCACGGCGCCAAGCTACACAGGACTCGTGGCCCTGAGCGTGAGCTCATGGAGGCGGGCGGGCGGGCGAGCGCGCCACGGCGGCGAGCTGAAGCACACGCGCTACTTCGCGGCCCTGCGGCGGGCCCACCCGAAGCGGAGCGCCTTTTCAATTTCCACGGCCGCCAGCGCCACGACGGCGACCGCCACGATGCGCAGCCACGAAACCGCCGTGATCGGCGCGGTGTGAAACAGCCGGTTCATGATCGGCGCGTAGGTGAACAACACTTGCGCACCGATCATCGCCACCGAGCCCAGCACCGCCCAACGGTTGGTGAACCAGCCGATCGAAAAAACCGAACGGTGCAGCGACCGGCAGCTAAACAAATACGCGACCTCCACCAAAACGATGACATTGACCACCACCGTGCGCGCGACCGCTTCCGAGGCCCCGACGCCTCGCAACTCCAGGCGAAAAAGCCAAAAAGCCCCGACCACCATAATCCCCGCAACCAGCGCCGTGCGCTGAAGCAATTCCCGCGTAAACAAGGGCTGCCGGGGGTCCCGTGGCGGGCGATCCATCAGGTCGGGCTCCTTGGGCTCAAACACCAGCATCAGCCCGAGCAGAATCGCGGTCATCAGGTTAACCCAAAGAAACTGCACGGGCAGGGCTGGCAGGGTGGTGCCGGCCAGCATTGCCACGAGTAACACCATGCTTTCGCCCACGTTGGTCGGCAGCGTCCAGACGATGAACTTGGTTAAATTATCAAACACCCCGCGCCCCTCCTCCACGGCGGCGGCGATGGAGGCAAAGTTGTCATCCAACAAAATCATCGCCGCCGCCCCCTTCGCCACATCGGTGCCGGTGATCCCCATGGCCACGCCGATGTCGGCCTGCTTGAGGGCGGGCGCGTCGTTGACCCCATCGCCGGTCATCGCAACCACGTGGCCCCGCGCCTGCAGCGCTTTTACGAGGCGGAGTTTTTGCGCCGGGTCCACGCGCGCAAAAACGGCGGTGCGCTCCGCGACGGCAGGCAACGCATCGTCGGGAATCTGCGCCAGTTCCCCGCCCGTCAACGCCACCAAACAGCCGTGCTCGACGCGCCCCGTCAGCCCGATCTGCTCGGCGATCGCACGGGCGGTGACCAGGTGATCGCCGGTGATCATTTTAACGGCGATGCCGGCGCGCTGGCATTGGCGCACGGCGGCGATGGCCGCGGCACGTGGCGGATCCATCATGCCCTGCAACCCCAGAAAGGTCATCCCGGCGGCCACATGAGCGTGCTCCAGTCGGGCGTGATCGCCCCCCACAGCTCGGCGGGCCAGCGCGACCACCCGCAAGCCCCGGGCAGCCATCGCCTCGGCGGCGTGATGAACGGCGGGGCGGTCCAACGCGACCCGCGTGTCGTTATCGCCAAGCGCATCGGTGCAGCGCTCCAGCAAACGTTCGAGCGCCCCGACTTTGTAGATCATCCGCCCGACGCGAGCCTGATGCAGGGTGGCGCGAAACATGTGCCCCGACTCAAAGGGAATCGTGTCGATGAGCGGGGAAACGCGATGAACGTCGGCATGCACCAAGCCCCCCTTTGCACCGGCGACGAGCAAGGCGGCCTCGGTGGGATCGCCTTGAACGCGCAGTTCGGCGCCATCGACCACGATTTGCGAATCGTTGCAGAGCACCCCGGCGAGCAGGCACTCGGCGAGCGCGGAATGGTGGCCCAACTCCAGCGCGCCACCGTCCCAGCGCAGTTCGCCCTTCGTCTCATAACCAGTGCCGGTGACCTCATAGGATTTACCGCCGGCAAAAATATCGCGCACCGTCATCTGGTTCTCGGTGAGCGTTCCGGTTTTATCCGAGCAAATCACCGTGGTGCTACCGAGGGTTTCGACTGCGGGCAGTTTGCGAATGATCACCTTTCGGCGAGCCATCCGCGACACCCCGATGGCCAACACGATAGTTACAGCCGCCGGCAGCCCCTCGGGAATTGCCCCAACCGCAAACGCCACAGCAGGCATGAACAGCGCCGAGGGCTTGTCGCCGCGCATCAACCCCACCCCAATCATCACCGCGGCCAACCCCAGAATCCCGAGCAAAGCCACGCGGTTAAACTGCGCGATTTTACGAGTCAACGGGGTGGATAACTCGACGGTTTCGGAGATCAGTTGTGCGATCTTGCCGGTTTCGGTCTGGTCACCGATGGCCCACACCACGCATTCGGCTTGGCCGCTGGAGACCAGCGTGCCGGCGTAGGCCAGGTTTTTGCGCTCGGCTAGAATCGTCGCGTGATCGAGCGGGTCCGGGTGTTTGGCCACCGGCAGCGATTCGCCGGTGAGAGCGGATTCGTCGACGTGGAGATTGCGCACATGCAGCAAACGCAGATCAGCCGGCACGCGGTCGCCGGGCTGCAAGAGCACCACATCACCGGGCACGAGTTCGACCGAGGGCACCCGTTGCCGGTGCCCGTCGCGGCGCACCGTCGCCTCGGTGATCACCATGCGGGCCAGCGCCTCGATGGCTTTACCGGCATTCGCCTCCTGAATATAGCCGACCACCGCGTTAACCAGCACCACCCCGAAAATAACAACCGAGTCAGTCGTTTCCCCCATGTAAGCAGTGAGCCCGACCGCCACCAGCAGCACGTAAATGAGCGGCTGGTTAAACTGGTCGATTAACGTGCTCAACCGCGACTTCGCCCGGCGCACGCGAACCTGATTGAGGCCAAAACGCCCCTGCCGCCGGCGAACCTCTTCGACCGGCAGGCCCTGGGCCGGGTTTACATCAAGAAGGCGGGCCACATCGACCACCGGAATGTGATGCCAAACCGGCGCGTCCTCCGTCCCCTCTGGCGGCGAATCGCCACCGAAACGCAACGAACACAGTGCCTGCAGAAACGAGAGACAAAGAGCGAAAAGTGCGCGCATAAGTTAAGTTATTTTAGAGTCGTGCATTACCTTAGCCTCCCGCCGCCTCAGCGCCCGTTCCCCTGTGCCCCCAACCGCTGATCAGCTCCGACTACGCGCTCCTGGCGGAGACCCAGTTGCGACTGCGTGGACGGAAGTAGCGCAGACTTCCAGTCTGCCTCGAGATACGATGCAGGCTGGAAGCCTGCGCTACTTTCGGCAGGCAGCACTATGACGGGACCTTACCGGCCTTAGTTTTAATGTTTTTTTCAGAGGCATAAAACGATTTGGAGTTGATCGGAATGGCACTTAGTTAAGGGGTGTTATCGTCCGCCCTGATTAGATCGCCCCTTCAGGGCTTGTGCACTTTAACCCATGATTCCTAGGGCGTTGCCCTAGGCTGTGGTAGAAAGCCCCATTGGGGCAGTCGTGCCTAACTAAGTGCCATTCGGTTTTGATCGTTTGTTACTAGGTATGAATTCAACTCAGCGGGGCGCCGCCCCTCGCCAACTCGCCAAACGAAATCACCCGTAAATTCGGGGTATTCGCCAGGTAATCGGCCGTTTCATGGAGCACATCGACGAAGGCGGACACCGGCTGGCCGGCGTCGAAATACTCCCACCAGTGCGTCACCAAGACGGTTAAACGCTGCCCTTCGACCTGACGGCGAATCGCCGGCAAT
Source organism: Opitutus sp. (assembly GCA_024998815.1). Taxonomy (NCBI): domain Bacteria; kingdom Pseudomonadati; phylum Verrucomicrobiota; class Opitutia; order Opitutales; family Opitutaceae; genus Opitutus; species Opitutus sp. The sequence goes on along the minus strand of JACEUQ010000001.1, from coordinate 398,337 downwards.
ATCGTCTCCGGGGCGCGGGCGCGCGAAAGCAGGCAACCGGGATGGGAAAGCAAGGTCGTCCTGCCGACCTGCCAATGCGGGGCACGGCGGGCCTTCTTCCATGAATAATGCGGCCACCAGGCCAGGGGTTGCCGCCCCAATTCAAACCACCCGGTTGAAACCACCTCAAAGCGCCGCGCCGCGGCCGCCAAGCCGGAGCGCGAAAACCGGTCGTGCGGCGCAACAAAGGCGTGCGGGCGCTCAAACCCCGCCTCATGCAGCCGACGGGCACCTCGCTCCATGAGGTGCGTCGCGGCCTTCTGGCCGACACGATCAAACTCAAAGCAGTCGTGAAAACACCCGTGCTGGGCCACGTGATAACCGGAATTGGCGCGCAGGTAGGCCACCAGAGTCGGATTCTCCTCCATCCGGCGCGTTCCCGCGCTTGGCCGATGGCCGCCGGGCAAAAACCCCTCGATCCCGCCGTCGGGGCGTCGTGCATCCAGACGCACCTCGGGGATCACCGCCAGGTTCACCGGTAGCCCGCGGTCAAGGAACGGGCGGTACAGCTTTTCGAGGCGGTTGACCGGCGTCAGCGCATTCGTGTCATCATCGCGAAGGATCACGTAGTGCATGACTTTTCCTCGATGAGGGTTTCGTAGAGCCGGCGCATCCGTTCGGCCAAAACCCGTGTATCAAAATCGGCCCACACCCGCTGCCGTCCGGCGGAGGCCAAACGCCCGGCCCAATCCCGATCAAACCACAGGTGGTCTATGCCGCTGTGAAATCCTTCCGGATGATCCAAATCAAACAGCACACCCGTTTTGCCGTCCTCAATGAGGCAGGTCGCTCCCGAGGTACGGCTGGAAATAACCGCCGTGTTCGCCGCCCACGCCTCTAGGATGACCAACCCGAAGGTTTCGGAGACGGACGGAAGCACCACAGCCCGCGCCTCCTGCAGCAAGCCGACCAGTCGCGGGTCACCCGGCGGGATCCCGCCGGTCAACACGACATGCCAACCTAGCCCGTGCCGGACGATCTCACGTTCCAGCTCCGCCGCATAGGCATCGTCCGTGACCGAACCGGCCAAAACCAGCAGCAGGCGCGGATGACGGCGTATCAAGGCGTGCAGTTGCTCAATCAGCCAAGATTGGTTTTTGACCGGGTCGATTCGCCCCAGCGAGAGCAGCACACTGCGTCCGATGATGCGTGGAAAGGCCGCGCGCGCCGCCCCACGCTGGTCAGCCTCGTAGATACGCGCCGAGACGCCATGGGGTTGCACCACCACGCGCCGACTGGGGTGCTTACGGTGCATCAATTCGGCCTCGCGTCCGTTGCACGTGATGATCGCGTCTGCGGCGTCCAACAAACCGCGGCTGCCCAGCAACAGCCCGCAGACTTTCCCCCACTCCAGCCCCTCAGTGATCGGCGCGTTCATTTGAGCCTTCAGCGCAGGCGGCAGGTCATAGACGCCGCCGTGGGTGGTGAACACAAAAGGCAGCCGCCGCCGCCGCGCGACAAGCCGGCCGATGGAACCGATCCTCCCCATGGTGTGGGCGTGGATGACCGATAAACCCGGCTCCCGCCACAAGCTGCTGATCAACCCGAACGACATCAGATTGCCTCCGACGGCGACCATCTGGCGGCGCTTTTCCTCGGCTAGCCCCCAGATCGGCACACAGGCATCGAAACGTCGCATCTCACACCCGACCTCGGCCAAAGGGTCTTGGACGGGCGCAGGGGAATGAACCGGGGCGGGCAAACTCGGGCTGTAAACAAGCGAGCGGACTCCGCCCTGGTGCAGGCCTTCGCACAACCGGTGGAGCGCCGTTTCAGTCCCGCCCCATTCGGCCGGGTTATACTTCCGCAACACGTGTGCAATGTTCATGACGACCTCACCTCCACGCCCACCACTGCGGGGCCAAACCGTTCCGGAATTTCAGGCTCGGCCCACCGCGTCGAGGACTCGACGCGCGCCGCCTTTTTTTGGGTTTGCCAATAATAATGCAGCCCAGCCAGCGCTCCAGCCAAAATATGGAAGGTGATAAAAATGGGCGAATGGCGGTAGGTCCACTCGGTCAGGCTTTGAAGGAAAACCCCGCAGAAGCCGAAAAAAACGCCAACGCCCAGCAGCTGCATCGGATCGGTCGAGCCCCGCCACAAAAACCCCGCGCCCACCTGGAACCAGCGCAGCCAGAGCAGTGTAAACAGCAACAAGCCTAACACACCCAATTCACCGAGCAGCAGCGCACCTAGGTTGTGCGCTGGGGCGGCGTAATAGCCAGGGAAGCGTTCGGTGCGATCCACGAGATTCCGGGACGCATCGTAGTCCTCATAGTTAAGCCCCTCCCTCGCGCCATAAACCTTACTCACCCAATAAGACCAGTTGTTCAGCCCGATGCCCCACCCGTGATCGGCGACGATCATACCAGCCCAGCGCAGGTAAATGCCGCGGCCTTCGCCGCTCTCCAGGTATTCCTCGCTCAGGGTGGACTCGTTGAAACGCGCCATCAGGGGCTGCCAGGAGGAAACCAGCACCAGGGCAACCATAGCCAAAACCGTGCAACCGACCGCCACTTTTTTAAAGGTGAGCCGCCACGGGACGCAGAAAGCCGTCGCCGCCAGTACAACCAAGGCAAAGGATACCACCCCCGTGCGCGAAAGCGTGAGGATCATGGCGCCGGCGGTCATCACCACCGCGATCAAACAGGCCCGGCGCAACCACTGGGGAAACCCAACCGCAGCCGCCCCAGCCACCAGCACGGGCCCAATCAGACACAGGTACATCGAAAGACTATTGGGGTGGTTGAGGTGGCCTTGCGCCCGAACCATGCCCTCAAACAGGCGTTGCCGATAGGCAATGAGAGCCTCGAACCCCACCGCGCAAACCAGCCCGAAAACCAAAATCTTGAGCTCACGGGGTGATCGCACGTACAGGGCCGTCGCGAGGAAAAACACCAGCCCGCGCAGCAGTTTCCACAGCTCGAAGGCGCCGAAGAGTTTCGGCTGGGAAAGCAGAACCGAGCCCAAACAGTAGGCGCCAAAACACCCCATCGCCGTCAGTCCGGCGGGCCAAAACCAGCGCCGCTGGCCCGCGCGGGGCAGCAGCACGCAGGCCACCAGCACACTCACGGCGAGCAAATCGATGCCCGACACCTCCAGCCCCCGCGACGTGCCGCGGTAGTTGTCCTGACTCCAAAAGTTAACACTCATGCGCTCGGCCACGGAGGTGCCTGCAACCAGCATAAAAAACATAAGGTCGCGCAGGCGCTGCGAACAACTCGCCGCCAGCACGCCCATGCCGGTGAAAATGAAGATCAAGGCCGCCGCGATTAAATGTTTGGTATCCATGGCTGGAGCGCCAGGCGCGCGAGCCGCGCGACCTGACCCAGCGAGTATGCCCGCCGGGGTGCGCGCCGAGTAGTGGGTAAGCGCCTAGGTGCGCACTCGGGCTCAACCCCATGGTCGCAGCACTGAAACTGCTTTAGCCTGCTCTCATGAGTGACATGCCCATCAGCATCATCCTGCGCTCGTTCAACGAGGCCTGGGCCCTGCGCGATACGCTGGCCGCCCTGCGCGCCCAGGACTACACCAACTGGGAACTGATCGTGATCGATTCCGGCTCCACGGACGGCTCGGTCGAGTTGATCCGCCAAGCCGCCCCGCGGCATTTCATCCAAATTTTGCCGCACGAATACCAGCCCGGGCGGGTGCTCAATACGGGCATGCGCTTGGCCCGCAACGAGGTTGCCATTTTTCTTAACGCCGACGCCACCCCGCAGGGCCGCCAGTGGCTGCGGCCGCTGGTCGCCTCCCTGCGCGACCCGCACACGGCGGCGGTTTTTAGCCGTCAAATCGCGCGCCCCGAATGCCAGGCGGTGTTCGCCGCCGACTATGAGCGCGCGTTTGGCATTCGCCGCGAATCGGCGGGGTGGGACAACTTTTTCAGTATGGTGAGTAGCGGCATCCGCCGGGACATTTGGGCGCAGCGCGGTTTTGTCGAAGCGTTGCAATACTCCGAGGACGACGAATACACGCGGTGGTGCCGCAGCCAGGGGCACCGCGTCGTGTATTGTGCCGATTCGGTGGTGATGCACTCGCACAACTACTCGCCGCGCCAAGCCTACAAACGCTGCTTTGGCGAGGCGTGGGCGCTCTATGCCATGGGCGCGGCTCGCCCGCAGAATCTCATCTGGCTGGGGGCACCGGAGCTGGCCTGGCTCAACGACGTGCGGCGCGACCTCGGCTTTTGTCTGCAAACACGCCGCCTGCACGAATGGCCCCAGGGCTGCCGCATTCGCTGGGCGCAGCGACGGGGCAAAGCCGACGGAGGCAAAGCCGGTGCGGCCATGCATACCGGAAAGGCGTTGGTATGATCGCATTCCCCGACCCGTGGTTCTCGGACCATTCCCGCGCGTTGCCCGTATCTTCCGGCACGACCGGCCCCGACGGACGCACCACACGCTTCACGCTCGACGGCGACGACCACCTTGAGGCGCATTTGGCCACCACCTGCGCTTTGATTCTCGCGGGCCTACGCGGGCTTATTCCCGAGCCGCGCATCGAGGCCATTTTGCTCGGCGGAGGCTACGGACGAGGCGAGGGCGGGGTCCTGCACACCGAAAAAGGCGACCGGCCGTACAACGACATGGAGTTCTACGTGTGCTTGCGCGGCAACCGCCACCTCAACGAGCAGCGCCACCGGCTCGCCCTTGAGGTGCTCGGTGAGATCCTTACCCCGCGCGCAGGCGTCGATATCGAATTCAAAATCACCTCGCTGGCGACGCTGCGCAGCGCGCCCGTGAGCATGTTCACCTACGACCTGATGATGGGCCACCGGCTGCTTTTAGGCGACCCGGCGCTGGTCGAAGGACTCGAACACCACCGCAATCCCGAAGACATTCCGCCGGCCGAATCAACCCGGTTGTTGATGAACCGCTGCTCCGGGCTGCTCTTCGCGCAGGAACGGCTGCGGCGCGCGGAATTCACCGCCTACGACGCCGATTACGTGCAGCGCAACCTGGCCAAGGCCGAGCTCGCCTTCGGTGACGCCCTGCTTGCTTCCCACGGCCGGTACCACTGGAGCTGCCCGGAGCGCCACCGCCGCCTGAAGCAACTCGCCCCCGAACCGGCCCCCGCATGGATGGAAAAAGTGCGCAACCACCACGTCAATGGGGTGCTGTTCAAGCTCCACCCCGAGCGAAGTCTCGCCTCACGCGACGAGCTCCAGTCACGCCACACCGCCATCGTGGAACTGGGCCTAAATGTCTGGCTATGGCAGGAGCAAAGGCGGCTTGGGCAGCCCTTTGGCTCGGCCCGCGACTACGCCCTGAGCCCGCATGACAAATGCCCCGAAACGCGGCCCGCGCGCAATCTGTTGGTGAACCTAAAACTGGCAGGGCCGCGGGCCCTGTTGCGCAGCGACCGCTGGCGCCACCCACGCAACCACGCCCTGAGTGCGTTGAGCCTTCTGCTGTGGGATCCGCAGGTGCTTCCGACTGCGGTTTATGCCCACCAAGTCGCCGCCTACAAAGCCCGCTGGCGACAGGTCAATTGAGCGCGGCCGCGCAGCCCCCATATCATGCTACTTAACGATCAAGTTGATGCTTACGGCATCCTTGAGCTCACGCTCAGGGACACACGCTTAGCGAACACACACGCTTAACGCTTCGCGAACACACTCCTCGTGGCCTTGAGCGTGAGCTCAAGGTGTTTTACCCAAAGCTATCAGCTCCCCCCAATGAACCGATTTCGTTACGCCCACCGTGAAAGTGAATTCAAACCGGACTGCACGAAACGTGATACCCCGCATCAGATCCCCTTACTTATTTGCCACCAATAATTAAACGACCTCGTTTTATAGAAAAGAAGGCTTATCACTCCACCTATGTCCCAAGACCCTCATGCCCAGTTTGATCAGGCGGTGCTCGACAAGATTGAGCTGAGCCCGGTGGGCGCAGTACCCCATACCCCGGCTTATCAAGATGCGCTCAAGCGCCTGCGGGCCTCGCACCAGGTTTACGCCTCGGCCGACCACAAGGGTGGCCTCGTCACCGTGCGCTCGCTGGCGAGCCTGCCGGTATTTTACGCACATAACCTCGAAGCCTTCTTGGCGGGCAAGGTCGATGAGTCCGAACTGGAAACGGACACGAGTGTTTTTAACCGCTACGAACAGTCACTGCCGGCCGCGTTGCTCGAAAAGGCCGAGGCGGCTCGTTCAATCGTCGTCGCACGGCGACTGCATCACCGCACCAAGCAGGGCGTCGAAGTGGTGCGCGACCCGATCCACAGCCTGTTGATGGTGCCCGGTGCCGGCCCCCACCCCGGCTTAACCGGCAATTACGTGTATGGCTCGCTACAGGAACTCACGGGCGATGCGCACGCCGGACATTGGTCGATTCACCTGCACGATGCCGACGATGGCGCCGCGTCCTGCGAGGTGTCCAGCCGTGCCGAGGCGCTGCATAAACTCCAGGAAGTGCTGGCGAGCGCGCCCTTCCTGCTGAGTGAACTGGACGCACTGGGTTTCCGGTCGAATTAATAGGCCGGAGCCAGGCTCGGGGGGGGGGGGGGGATTGCCAGAAAGCGGGCAAAAAGGGGCGAATCCAAATAGGTTTTTGCGGAAGATTGTATACCGATGATCGAGGGAGGGCCCACCTCCGTGTGGGCTGGTTCGGTACGGACGACACGGAGGTCGTCTCTCCCATACTACCTACTAAACGTATGCCCCGTCCGCGTTAATGGCTCTCACTTTGATCGAGAATTAGTCGGCCCTGAAAAAGGCACCTTAGGGATCAGGAAGAAGCTAAAGTACCAATTAGGCGCTGGTGGTAAAACATTACTCTCAGATCCCCGATTTTTAACCCCTTTAGGGCACTGATATTCACTGATAAAATCAAGAAGACTCTGCCCGGGGCGTAGGGGCGTCGAAAACTGGCATAAAAAACTATTTCGGAGGGGCTTGGTTTTAGTGTCCGACATCAGTGATTATCAGTGATCATCAGTGGTTAAAACGGATCGAACTCAGTCCATTTCTCACTCAAATAAATACAAACGAACCGAGTTAACCGCAATGCCGTTAAGGCATGCTCTACCTCGAGCAATCGGCGTCGGATCGAGAACGAGTAAGATTAAGAGAACGAGAACGATACGGAATTCAGCGATGCCGCTGACGTGCCGATCGGTGGACGGGGATTGAATCGTTCTCGTTCTCTTACTCGTTCTCTTTCGTCAGGGACTCGGGGGCGTTTCGGTTCGGTGTACTTGTGAGCGGCGGCGCGAACACCGTCTATTTCTGGCGGTTACAAAATCACCTGTCGTAAAAGCCGATGACCGGCCCCGCCAGGGGCCGATCATCAGGCCCGGTCAGCTTGCAGGTTCGTCGGCCAGGCGGTCTTTCATGCGGTAGGATTTGCCCTCGATGACGACGGTCTGGGCCCGGTGCAGTAGGCGGTCCAGGATCGCCGCGGTGATGCCAGCGTCGTTGTTAAAGATCCCTGCCCAGTGTTTGTAGGCCTTGTTGGTGGTGACGATCAGCGAGCCGCGTTCGTAGCGTTGGCTGACGATCTGGAAGAGCAGGTCGGCCCCCGACTTGTCGAGCGGCAGGTAGCCGACCTCATCGAGCACGAGCACCGCAGGGGTCATGTAACGCTTCAACTCGGCTTGCAACCGGTGCAGGGACTGGGCGGTGACCAAAGCGTTGATCGCGTCCACCGCCGTCGTAAACAGCACCGTGTAGCCCGCCTGGCACGCCGCGTAGCCCAACGCGCTCGCGAGATGTGTCTTCCCAAGCCCCACACCACCGCAAAACACCGCGTTGGTGCGCTCCTTGACAAAGCCCAGTTCGAAGAGGTGCCGCACCTGCGCTTCGTTCAACTCCTTGGGCCAGTCCCACTGGAACTGGTCGACGGTTTTCTTGACCGGGAAGCGCGCTGCCTGGATGCGCCGCTCCAGCGCCCGGATCTGGCGGTCCTGGGTCTCGGCCTGCACCAGTCGGCGTAAAAATTCGGCGTGCGAACAGCGCGCCTTGGCCGCCTCGGCCGTGAGTTCGCCGTGGTGGCGCAGCAGGTAACCGAGTTTCAGGTACTTGAGTTGATCTTTTAATAAATCGGTTTTTTCGGGTTCTGTTTTCATTGGGTATAGGGGCTTAAATCCGGGGGACGCAGTTCGAGTTCCAGTGCGGCCAACGCGTCGGCGCGGGTGAGGTGGATCGGCCCGGCTTGCGGCAAGGCCCGCGCGCGTTGTTCGAGCAAGTTGAGGATGTAATCGCTGGAGTAGGCGCCGAGTTCATGGGCGCTTTCGATCGCCCGGCCGACTGCCTCCGTTCCATACAGGGCCACCAAACCCACGATAGTCGCCAGGTGGTGTCCCGCGTTGAGCCGGCGCTCCTCCAGCCCCCGTTGGTAGGCGGGTGCCGCCGGGCTCAGTTCCAAAAACCGTAGCCGCAGGCGCTGCCGCGCCCCCTGCCGTTTGCGCTCCTCGAGTTCGCGCACATGCTCGGGGTTTTCCACATCGGCGCGGCGGGCAAAACTGCGGGCATGCTCGGCCACCAGGGTGCGGTCCGCATAAAACCTCACCTGCGCCCCCTCGATCTGCGCGGTGAGTAGCGCCCCGGCAAACTTCGTGGGCACCGAGTAGCGGTTCGTTTCGATACTCACCCGGCACCGCCGCGACGCCCGCACGCTTAAGGTGCGCACCGCCGGACTGGCCACCGGGTTAAGCGGCAGGAGCGCAGCGCGCTCCTCGGGCAGCCGGTCCACCGGCCGGCCCTGGGTTTCAGCGTGAACGCGCACGTTGGCCACCGTTTCCAGCCACAAGCTGGCGGCCGGCCCCAGCTCGGTAAACCCGTTCATCTGCCGCCCGCCAAGGAAGCTTTTTTTCACGTAACCCACCGCGTTTTCCACCATGCCCTTGGACTGCGGATGCCCCGGCCCGCACGCTTTTATCGTAAACCCGTAGTGCCGGGCAAAGTCCAGGTACTGGGCGTTGTACACCGGGTCGGTCCCGGGCACATGCGAGAGGACGGCCGTCTTGCAGTTGTCCACCATCACCTCGCGCGGCACCCCGCCGAGTTTTTCAAAGGCGCGCCGGTGACAGCCCAGCCACCACTCCTGGCCCTGCCCGAGGGTAAATTCCACATGCAGGAACCGGCTGTACCCCAAAACCATGACGAAAAAACTTAAAGCCCGCCGGGTGCCGTCCACCTCCACCGCGCCAAAACTGCCCCAGTCCACCTGCGCGGTCTGGCCGGGGGCAAACTTGAGGGTAAGAAACGCCTCCAGGTTCCTCGGCCGCACCCGCCGCACGTAGTCTTTCAAAATTGAATACCCGCCCGTGTACCCCCGCTCGCGCACCTTTTGCCAGAGCTGCATGGCGGTGAACGGATGGGCCTCCAGCCAGCGCGCGATCGCCGGCTTGTGCACGTCGAGCTTGCTTGGCCTAGGCACCTGCGCGGCCTGGCTGCGCACGTACTTTTCCTGCGCCTGCCAGCGCCTCACCGTCTGCACGTGCAACTGGAGCGAGCGGGCGATTTGCGGCGCACTGTGACCGGCCGCCTCCGCCTGTTTTATCCGGCAATACAGTTCGTAATCGATCACGCGCCCACCTCCCGGCTCGGCGGCGGCGTTGCCGCCAGCGTGTGCGTTGGCCTGCCCCGGTCCAAGGAGAGCACCTGGTAAAGTGGCGCGGCGTAGGCGATCACCCCGGCCTCGATTAACTGCCGGCGCGCCTCGACCAGGCCGTCCTCGCTGAGCGTGAGCAGCCGGGCCAGGGTGCGCGTGGCGTAGTAACTCAGCCCGTCGGCGTCGCCCACGGTGACCAGGACCAGATAGAGGCCCCAGGCGGGGGCACTGGCCCGCCCCAGGTAATTGCCCCGCACCAGCCGGTGGTCCAGCCAGCTAAACTGGGCCGGCGTGCGCCGGAGTTGTTCGCGATCGATCGGTTGTTTTTGCATAATCGGGCGGCTGGACGTCGATGCCCAGGATCACCCGCCCCCGGGATTGCAGGTGTCGCAGCATGGGTTCGAGGTCCTCTTGTAACGTCACTCCGGCGAACTGCGCGATAAGCCCCACGAGCACAGGGTTTTGCGACTCCCATCTGTCTTGTAACGGCACGCAGGGATTCGGTAACGCCACCTCGGCGACCGGCTCGGCTTTAGGCTGGTGCACAACGGATTGCGTAGTTGGGATGTCTTGTAACGCCACCCGCCGTCGCGGCCCCCTCCGCCTTGAGTACCCCGGATTGGCCTTCCGCCACTCCTGCACCCGTTGGACATTTTCTGGGCCTTTCCAGTGGTCGAGGTTCTCCGGCTTCGCCAACCATTTGGCCTGACTGGCCGCCCGGCTCGCCCGTCGGCATCCCGGCTTCCCGCAGTAGCGCTGACGCTCGCGGTTATGCGCGTCGGGCAGAAAGAAATCGACACAGTGCAAACACTTGCGTGAACCGGTTGGATGCATCGCTGTGCATCCGCCAAGCGTCCCGCCGGTTCAATCTCCACCCATTCGCACCCCTCATATCCCCAGCCGGACAGGGAAGAAAACCCACCCACGGAAGAAGAGTATTACTCTTTTTAAGGGGAAGAAGATCCACCGAAGAAGAAGTGCATTCCTAACCGCCAGAAATAGACGCTTTCCCGCTCGCCGCTCACAGTGTACTCGATTCCTTTGTTCGTATATTAATATTATAGCGCAACTTGCTTATCCCGAGATTTATCCGGGCCATGCCTTACAGGCATTAGAGTTAACCGCTAATGAACGGGTATGCCGCTAATAAAACCATGGAATCGATGCTTCTGAATTAGCATATACCCGTTCATAAGTGGTTAAAAATTCCGCTGCTTGATGTTTGGCTGCTTGGTTGCTGGTGCGGTGAGTCTGAACTGTTACCAAGTTTTTATGCGTATGAATGAGAAATGGTATCATACCATTTTGCATTCATACGCATTAAAACCCGACCACTACCGTGATCACGTCAGTAGCGACCCATCACCCAACCTTAAAACAACCGGATTCTTAACCACTAATGAACAACAAGATACACTAATCAAGAAGCGACGAATCCCTTGTTTTTATTAGTGGAAATTAGTGTTCATTAGTGGTTAAAATGGTTCGTTTGTATTTCTTTGATCGCGAAATGGTATCAGTCCTCGGGAGGTGCGGGTCATTCGTGGTACGCTCTCGTCGCTTCTTTGGCTGGAAGCCCCAAACCCAACGCATTAACGGTACTTTAAGCCCTACCGCATCCCTTACGACATCACTAGGGCATGGCCCGCATCCACCAAACCCTCCAACTCGGTTCGGAACAGTTCCCGCTGCGCTTGGTGGACGGTGGCTTTTGGCTTCATCGATTTCCCCTGTTTTTGTTGGTGTGTCTAGACTTAGCCAGGAAAACAGGAGCACAATAAAAACCTCAAGTTAATATTAGTCATCAGCTTATGAATTATTCAGGGGCGACTAAATATTACTGCCTACCAGAGACACGCGAAGTGGATAAATCCAGTTGATTAACAAGTAATAGCGTTCTCCCTCGCGCACCTGCGCGAGCCTTCGCGGTTAAATGGATCGGGGCCTTCGATTTTGTGTTATTTTGTGGTTTTTGTGGCCAATCGACCGGGGGCTACCCGCCGATAACATCTGAATTATCAGGATGAAACGAATGGAGCCTACTTTTTATTATTTGCTTTAACGAAGAAGCCACACTCCTCGCCCTTCTCGTTGACATAAACAACCTCAGGCTCGGCGGCAGTGTCCCCCGACTTGCCAGGCTTCCCCGTCGCCTTGGCTTTCATATGACAAGAAGGGCAGGTGACCATGGCACCCTCCTTGCACATTTCCATAGCCTGTTCTTTTGAGGTAATGGGGACCTCGGAGACGGTTTTGCACTGGGTGCAAACGTAGTTCAGTTTGTCGCCGGGCTTAAGCTGCCTGAACTGTGCGGCACGACGCTGGTTCTCCCAGTGTTGGGGACCGGGACCGGCATAGGCCACGGAGGTAAGAGCGCTGAGTACAAGCGAGACAAGGATGAGGCGTAGCGGGGTTTTCATAATCTTTTTGGCGTTCGGGGGGTTGGGGTGGGAGCTTGGGTTGCGGGTGACGAGGAGCGGCTGAGGCTCGGGCCCAATGGCGGTATAAATTAAGCGGCAACACGGTTTGTTGCACCAAACCACACCTCGACCGATCAGCGTCGGGTTAGATTAGCCCGGATTGAGGAAGTTTTCTATGGGGCATAACCAGTGTTAGACGGAGCGCCTAAACCCACCCTCGCCGGCTTACAGCAGAGAACCAGTTGCAGGTTGAGTATTTCCTTCGGCCAAAGGCCGTGCCTAGCTTACGCCCCATCTTATGTTAGCCGCCCTGCCCCACCTCATCCTCCTCGCCTGCATTGGGTTGCTTTGCACCACCGCTGGTCATGCCCGCACCTGGACCGACACCCTGGGCCGCACACTTGACGCCGACCTGGTCAGCGCAACGCCCACGGAGGTCAACGTGCGCCGTCCCGACGGGCGCACGCTCTCGCTTTCACGCGCCCAACTCTCGTCCGAGGATCTGGCCTACGTCGCCCAGCAGGCCAGCGCGTCGGCGCCGGCCTCATTGCCAGCTCCTTCGGCTGCACCCCAACGCGCCGAGAAACCGACTGCGCCCCTGCCACCCTCCGGTGAGGCCACGACGGGCGTAGATTTTAACGCGTTTAACACCTTCCTGGGGCTGCCCTTGCTGGCCGACGAAACGCTTTGGGACGACAGCCCCTCGGACGTTGCGCACCGACTGAAACTGGCCGTCGAGGGCAAGAATGCCCATTTCGAGGGTTTTCGGGCCTACCCTCAACCCGGACGTGAGGTTCTGGGTGCTAAGGCGTTGATGATCTCGCTGCAGGCGGCCGAGGGACGCGTCACCTCGATCCTGTTACAGTTCGCCAATCGCGGCGATTTCCCTGGCTTCCAACACTGTGTCAACGACCGCAGCCAGCCGACGGCGGCCGAACTCAAGGCGTTTGAGAAAACGCTCAAAAGCGACTTCACCGCCCTGACCAAGGGGCTCACCGCAAAGCTGGGCGAGCCCAAACGCGAACGCGCGCTGTTCGGCGGGCTCGATTCCGGCCGGCTTTCTCTGCGCTGGGAATGGCACGGGCTGGCGCTGCTCGTCAGCCAGGACCCAGGCCAAATGGTGTTGTTAAAAATCATGCCAGCGGGCAAGACGGCCACAGCCCGGCTGGGCGACGACCAGGTGCGCCGTTTGCTCAAGGAGCGCGTTGCCCGCCGCGCCGGGGGCGACGTCGTGATCGACCAGCTTCCTATGGTGGATCAGGGGCCCAAAGGCTACTGCGTGCCAGCCACCTTTGAGCGTTACCTGCGTTACGCTGGCATCCCGGCCGACATGTACGAGCTGGCTGCGTGCGGCGGCAATGATTTTGGCGGCGGCACGAGTTTCCATGAGATGGTTCAAGGCGCCGCCAACTACGTGAGCCGACAGGGGCGCGGACTCGAACGGGTCTCGATCCAGCTGAACGTCGCGGCGGTGGCGCGTTTAATCGACGAGGGCAGGCCAATCATTTGGGGGCTTTGTTCCACCGCAGACTACAACACGATGGCCAACGAAAACAGCGCCGCCCGCAAAAACGCCGGCGATCCCGCCAAATGGAAGCCCACGCCCACCGCGCGTGAGATCGACAAACTTTACGCCGACCCGACGACGGCCCACGCCTGCCTGATCATCGGTTACAACCGAGCAACCAAGGAAATCGCCGTGTCGGACTCGTGGGGGCCGCGCTTTGAGGAACGCTGGATCCCCGCCGCCGCGGCTCAAAAGGTGAGCCAGGACGAATACTGGGTGCTCTCCTGGTGAGATTTTTGAATCGGGGGTAGAGAGAGCGCGAGAGAGGGAATCGGTGGTAAGGGCGCCCTGGAACAGCGCCAGACCTTGAGCTCACGCTCAAGGCCACGGGGGATTGGTCGGCCGGCGTGTGGCCCGTCGGCCTGTGGCCCTGAGCGTGAGCTCAGGGATGCCTCCCCCGTTTCCGCGCGTCAGCTCTTGAGCTCGACGATCACCTGCACTTCGACGGTCGAATTGCGCGGCAGGCCCGCCACGGCGACTGCGGCGCGGGCGTGTTTTCCGGCATCGCCAAACACCCCGACGAGCAGATCGCTGGCACCGTTAATCACCGCCGGGCTGTCCGCAAAACCGCTCACCGCATTGACGAAGCCGTTGACCATGATCACGCGCGCCACTTGATCGAGGGAACCCACCGCGGCTTTGATGTTGGCCAACGTGTTCAGGGTGCAAACGCGCGCCGATTCATAGGCGGTGGCAACGGTCTGCTCTTTGCCGACCTGGCCCTCGTGGGTCATTTTACCGTCCGCAATCGAGATGGTCCCGGAGCAGTACAGCACGTTACCCGAGCGCACCGTGGGCACGTAATTGCCGGCGGCGGCGGCGGTGGCGGGCAGTTTCAAACCAAGTTCGGCGAGTTTTGCTTCGGGATTCGACATAGGGCGCAGGTTCAAACGCGAAACCGGCACCGTGGCAAGTAGGCGCTGCAGCCGTTTACCATGGGGTTAAATCGTCACCCAACTTGTGCACTTTGTCGTTTGCCAAGCTCGGTTTCCACCCTACGGTCCCGCCCATTCATGCTCTCCTTTCTCTTCAAGCGCTTTGCTGGTCGTCATTATCGCAAGTTCCTCGAAAAGGCTCGTCCCATCGTCACGCGTATCAACGAGCATGAGCTCGCCTACCAGTCGTTGACCGACGATCAGCTGCGCGCCAAAACCGACGAGTTCCGCGCCCGCTTGAAGGGCGGCGAGACCCTCGACCAGATCCTTCCCGAGGCGTTTGCGACGGTCAAAAACGCCGCCCGGCGCCTCGTCGGCACCCGCGCCTTGGTCTGCGGCCACGAGCTGACCTGGAACATGGTTCACTTCGACGTGCAGTTGATCGGTGGTTACGCGATCCACTGTGGCAAGATCTCCGAAATGGCCACCGGCGAGGGCAAAACCCTTGTTTCCACGCTGCCCCTTTATCTTAACGCCCTTATCGGCCGCAACACCCAGCTGGTCACGGTCAACGACTACCTCGCCCGCCGCGACTCCGAGTGGATGAGCCACCTGTTCAGCTTCCTGGGCCTGACCACCGGTTGTATCCAACAACAGATGCCTTCCGACCTGCGTCGCGAGATGTACGGCCGCGACATCACCTACGGCACGGCCTCGGAATTCGGTTTCGATTACCTGCGTGACAACGGCATGGCCACGCGCAAAGAGGACCAGGTTCAGCGCGACCACTGGTTCTGTATCGTCGACGAAATCGACTCCATTCTGGTCGACGAAGCCCGCACTCCGTTGATCATTTCCGGCCCTGCTCCGATCGAGCGCGAACAGCCGTTTTCCCGCCTCAAGCCCACGATCGACTCGCTGGTCAACGACCAGATCCGCTTGGTCAACCGCATGGCCAACGACGCCAAGGCGGTGCTCGAAAAGCCCGACGTCACCCCGGCCGAGCGCCATGCCGCGGCCATCAAACTCCTGCAGGTCAAAATCGGCCACCCCAAGAACAAGCAGTTGCTGCGCCTGATGGAGACACCCGAGTGGCGCAAGCTGCTCGACAAGACCGAGACCGAGATGAACAGCGACTTCCAGAAGACCGAGCTCTACGCGCTCAAGGAGGAGCTCTACTTCTCGATCGACGAGCGCCAGCACCAGGCCGATTTGAGCGAAATGGGCCGCACCCGCCTGCGCCCCGACAACCCCGACGCCTTCATGCTTCCCGACCTCGCCACCGAGTTCAGCGAGCTGGAGCGCCGCACGAACCTCACGCCCGAAGAGCGCGAGGAGATCAAGGCGAAGTCGCAAAACCGTTACGCGGAAATCTCCGAGGAGATCCATGCCATCTCGCAGCTGCTGCGCGCGTATTCACTTTATGAGCGCGACGTCGAGTACGTGGTCGCCGAGGGCAAGGTCATGATCGTCGACGAGAACACAGGCCGCGTCATGCCCGGCCGCCGCTGGTCCGAGGGTCTGCACCAGGCCGTCGAGGCCAAGGAGAACGTGAACATCGAGCGCGAGACGCGTACCTACGCGACCATCACGATCCAGAACTACTTCCGCCTTTACGATAAGCTCGCCGGTATGACCGGCACTGCCGAGACCGAGGCGCTGGAGTTCAACGACATTTACAACCTGTCGGTGCAGGTCATTCCGACCAACCAGCCCTGCATCCGCATCGACCGCAACGACTCCATTTTCAAGACTCGCCGCGACAAGTTCAACGCCGTGGTCGCCGAGATCGAGAGCGCCAACAAGCGCGGGCAACCGGTGCTGGTCGGCACGGTCTCGGTTGAGTCCTCCGAGGTGCTCTCGCGCCTGCTCAAACGCGCCGGTGTTATCCACACCGTGCTCAACGCCAAGTACCACGAGCAGGAGGCCGAGATCATCACCCGCGCCGGCCAGCGCGGGGCCGTGACCATCGCCACCAACATGGCCGGCCGCGGCACCGACATCAAACTGGGCGAGGGCGTGCGCGAGGTCGGCGGCCTCTATGTGATCGGCACCGAGCGCCACGAATCGCGTCGTGTTGACCGCCAGTTGCGCGGCCGCTGCTCGCGTCAAGGCGACCCCGGTTTGACCAAGTTCTTCCTCTCGCTGGAGGACAACCTCATGCGCCTGTTCCTGCAGGGCAATCTAGCCTCACGCCTGATGGAAGGCTCGATGAAGGACGGCGAGGAGTTGGAGCACCCGTGGCTGAACCGCTCGATCGAGAGCGCGCAGAAGAAGGTCGAGCAGCAGAATTTCTCGCAGCGCAAACGCCTGCTCCAATACGACGACGTGCTCAACCAACAGCGCGAAGTGGTTTACGGCATCCGCAACGCGGCCATTCACGCCGACCGCCCCAAGGACATCATCCTTGAGCAAATCACCGAGGAGATCGACAGCCGCCTCGAAGTCGCCGGCATGACCGGACGCGGCACGCCCACACAAAGCGCCCTCGACAGTTTTGTGGGCTGGGCCAACGCCACCTTCCCCATCGGCCTGAAGACCGAGGAACTCGTCGGTGGTAACCTCGAAGCGCTCACCCAACTCGTGGTGGAGCGGGTGAAAAAAGCCTATGCGGTTAAAGAGTCGGTCGAAGTGCCCGAGGCGCTCGGCTCGCTGGAGCGCTATGTGATCATCAACGCGATCGACCACCACTGGCAGGAACACCTGACGGAGATGGAAGAGCTGCGCCGGGCGATCGGCCTGCGCAGCTACGGCCAGTCTGACCCGCTCGTGGCTTACAAGGGCGAGGCGTTCAAGTATTTCGAGGAGATGATGACGCACATCCGGCTGCAGATCTGCACTGGCCTGTTCCGCAACGCATCGAACATCGACGCGTTTGAAAACATGTTGGCGCTGCTCAGCCGCAGTGCGCACGCACAAGGCCCCGCCGATGCCCCGCAAATCAGCACCACCGCCAGCAGCGGTGGCGGCCAAGCCGAGGCCGCGCCCAAAGAGATCGAGCTGCCCAAGGTGACAGTCCGGCGCGAGACGCCCAAAGCCGGTCGCAACGACCCGTGCCCGTGCGGCAGCGGCAAGAAGTTCAAGAACTGCCACGGCCAGTAAGCGCAGGGATCATCCGGCTGCGGCCGCGCAGCCGGGATCGGATTGAGCTCCGAGGTAGTGCGGTGCTTTAGCCCGCAGGCTTGATCGTATTTCATTCACAATCGCCAATGCGGGCTGAAGCACCGCGCTCCTTTCGATCCGACTCTTCAAATGTCACTGCCTGTTAGGAAGCGCCCCCGTGAACGCTTCCACGCCAACAGACGTAAAGCGCACCCCGCGTAAAGTCATGATTCGCTAAAAATCCACTTGGCGGTCCCGCCGCTTTGCGTGAACGTCGCCACCTTCTTTTCATGTCGCCGTCGCTTCCTGCACTCCTCCCGATCCAGCCGTTCAGCCGCCCTGTACGCGGCGAGGTCACCCTGCCCGGATCAAAAAGCCTGACCAACCGCGCCCTTCTGCTGGCAGCCCTCTGCCCACGGCCTGTTAACCTCACGGGCGCACTTTTCAGCGAAGACACCCACCTGATGATCGAGGCTCTGCGAGCCCTCGGCATCACCGTCAACCCTTCGACCAAACTGGATGCGATCGAGGTCTCCGGTCAGGCCGACGCCTTTCAAAACCCCGCGCCGGTGGACCTGTTCGTCGGTTTAGCCGGTACCGCGGCGCGCTTCCTGACCGCCCTTTGCGCGGCCGCCCCGCGTGGCGTATACCGCATCGACGGCATCCCGCAGATGCGCAAACGTCCGATGAAGGGCCTCATCGACGCGCTGCGCGACCTCGGAGCCGACCTTCGCTGCACGGGCGAGGAAGGTTTTTTCCCCATCGAAATCCACGCCCACGGCCTGCGTGGGGGCGTGGTCGCCATCGATGCGAGCGAAAGCAGCCAGATGCTCTCCGGCCTGTTGATGGTCGCCCCGTTGGCGAAAGCCCCCGTGTCCATCCGCCTAGCCACCCACGTCCGCGAACCCTTCGTGCAGATGACCAAGTGCATGATCGAGCAGTTCGGCGGCGCGGCCGCTTTTGACGCCGATGCTCAGGCATGGAAAATCCCCACGCAACCTTACAGCTATGCCGGTGATTACGCCATCGAGCCCGACGCCACCGCTGCCAGCTACTACGCCGCGCTGCCACTCGTCACCGGGGGCGCACTCACGTTGCGCAACCTCCACCCCGGATTGCAGGGCGACACCCGCTTTGTTGACGTACTCCAGAGCGTTGGCCTGACCGCCAACAAGACCCCGCGCGGACTCGATGTCGCCTTCACATCCGGTGCGCCCCGCCGAGGCGTTGACGAGGATTTCAACGAGTTCTCTGACACGTTCCTCACGCTTGCCGCGATTGCCCCGCTGCTCGCCGGGCCAACCCGGATCACCGGCATCGCCCACTCGCGCAAACAGGAAACCGACCGCGTTGCCGGCATGGTGCGTGAACTGCAAAAACTCGGGCAAGACGTCGATGAACATGCCGATGGTGACGGCCTCACGATCACGCCCCGACCGCTGCGCACCGGCGTCGAAATCGAGACCTACGGCGACCACCGTTTCGCCATGAGTTTTGGCATCCTCGGCTGCCACGATCTGCACGGCGACGGCCGGAGCTGGATCACGATTAAAGACCCCGCCTGCTGCGTGAAAACCTTCCCGCATTTCTTCGCCCTGCTTGAGTCGCTGCGCCCTCAACCCCTCGTCGCCTGATGTCTAACTTTCTCATCGTTGCCATTGATGGCGGTGCCGCTTCCGGCAAATCCTCCACCTCGCGCGCCCTCAGCGAGCGGTTCAACTTTCTCCACGTTGACACCGGCTCCTATTACCGCGCCATCACTGCCGAACTGCTGCGCCAAGGCCTGCGCATCGAGCAAGTCAACGAGGTCAAAGCGCTCCTGCCCTCGCTTCACCTGGGAACCCAAGTCGACGGCCGCGCCGCCCGCATGGAACTGGGCGGCCGCGTCGTGCCCGAGGCGGAAATCCGCGGTCCCGAGGTGACGGCGGCCGTCTCGCATTTCGCGGCGATCCCCGAAGTGCGTGCCGCGCTCCTCGCCTACCAGCGCAACCAGGCGGAGGTTGCCCGAGCCCACGGGTTTCGCGGCATGGTCATGGAAGGACGCGACATCGGCTCGGTGATTTTCCCCAACGCCGACCTGCGCTTTTTCCTACATGCCGACGTGGAAGCGCGCGCGCGCCGCCGTGAACTTGAAGGCCGAGCCGACGCCGTGGCCGAACGCGACCGTCTCGATGCCACCCGCAAGACCGCGCCGTTGGTGCTCGCCTCAGGTGCGATCGACATCGACAGCACCTACCTCAACCTCGCCCAAGTCGTGGATAAACTCGCCGAACTGATCGCGTCCAAAATCGGTTAATTCACCGCCATGCAACGCCGACACAGTCAGGGTGAAATGGATCCGCTCTACGGGATCTGCCACTACATCATCACCATTATCTACGATGCGGCTTTCCGGGGTGAAATCGCCGGCCTAGAGCACGTGCCTAAGGAGGGGGCCTTTTTAGTGGCGGCCAATCACGCCAGCCACCTCGATCCGCCGATGATCGGCTGCCACATCCCGCGGCAGATGGCCTTTTTCGCCCGCAAAACCCTATGGAACGGCAAATTTGCCACGTGGTGGATGGATGGAATTGGATCCATCCCGGTGGACCGCGATGGTGCTTCGGACGTGAAAGCGATCAAGAACGTCCTGCGCACACTACAAGCGGGCAAAGCGATCACCCTATTTCCCGAAGGCACACGCTCGCCGGACGGCAATCTCCAACCCGCCAAATCTGGGGTAGGAATGATTGCTTGCCGCACGCAAGTGGCGGTGGTGCCGGCTCGGCTGTTCAACTCACATATCGCTTTTGGTCGAGGCGGCGACTTGCGGCTCGGCACCCGGGTTTCGATTGTTTACGGCAAGCCCCTGCAACCGGCCGACTACGACGACCCCAAAGCCGGTAAAGAGCGCTACCAAGTTGCCTCAGAAAAAATCATGGCTGCCATCGCCGTCCTGAAAGAGCCGCAGGCCGTGATAGTCTGAGTGGGGGGCTCGCTCGGGCCTATTAGCCCCTGCGCAACCAGCACAGGCTCATGTTCAAGATGAGCTTAATAAGCCTACTTACTCGGGTAGCTCATACCTTTGGGGAAACACCCTGAGCTCACGCTCAAGGCCACGAGGAGTGTGTTCGCAAAGAGTGTTGCCTTGAGCGTGAGCTCAAGGATGCCGTGAACCTCAACTTATACGCTAATCACTATAACATCAGGGGTTGGTTGTTGCCGGAAGCGGGTCGTTCTCTGGCTGGAAAATCCCTGCGTTTTCCCTATCGCCAAGGCACCCCGGGGCCTGTTCAGCTAGGCACAATTTTTCAACGACCATGCTGATCCTCCGCGGCTCCTCTGCCCTCTCCGAATTTCGCCTGCAAAAACTGCTCAACGACTTCGTCGCCGCCGGCCTGCCCGTTCGCGCCGTGGCCGCTGATTTTGTCCACGTCGCGGAGCTCACCACCGCACTGAGCGCCGCCGAGAGCAGCGTGCTCGAAAAACTCCTCACCTACGGACCACGCCGCGCCACCACCGCCGCCGTCACCGGCTTAGTCCAGGTCACGGCCCCACGTCCCGGCACCCTTTCACCGTGGTCCTCCAAGGCCACCGACATCGCCCACATCTGCGGTCTGGCTGCCGTCAAACGCATCGAGCGTGTCATCGCCTACACCATCGACCTCGGTGGCGTTATCCTTAACGACCAGGAAGCCGCCCTCCTGCGCAGCAAGCTGCATGACCGCATGACCCAGGTGGTGTTCAACGACCTCGCCGCCTGCAGCGCTCTCTTCAGCCACGAAACACCACGCCCGCTCACCAGCGTGCCGGTGCTCGCCGAAGGCCGCGCCGCCCTCGTCGCCGCTAATACCGCCCTCGGCCTCGCCCTGGCAGACGACGAAATCGACTACCTCGTAAAGGCCTTCACCGGCCTCAAGCGCGACCCCAACGACATCGAGTTGATGATGTTCGCCCAGGCCAACTCAGAGCACTGCCGCCACAAGATTTTCAACGCCACCTGGGACATCGACGGACAGGCGCAGGAGAAGTCGCTGTTCCAGATGATCAAGAACACCTACAACCTGCACAGCGAAGGCATCCTCTCCGCGTACAGTGACAACGCCGCAGTGATCACCGGCACCACCGGCGGCCGCTTCTACGTCAACCCCACCACCGGCGAATACGCCGCCCACCAGGAGCCGATCCACATCCTGTGCAAGGTCGAGACGCACAACCACCCGACGGCCATTTCCCCGTTTGCAGGCGCAGCCACGGGCTCCGGCGGCGAAATCCGCGACGAGGGTGCCACCGGACGCGGCTCCAAGCCCAAGGCCGGCCTGTGCGGCTTCACCGTCTCCAACCTTAAAATACCCGGTGCCGTCCAGCCCTGGGAAAAAGACCACGGCAAGCCCGGCCGTATCGTGTCCGCCCTCGATATCATGATCGACGGCCCCCTCGGCGCCGCCGCGTTTAACAACGAATTCGGCCGCCCCAACATCAACGGCTACTTCCGCACCTTTGAGGCCGAAGTCCCGGCGTCCGACTCGACCAAAGAGCAGCCCAAAACCGAACTGCGCGGCTACCACAAGCCCATCATGCTCGCTGGTGGCCTCGGTAACATCCAAGAGGGCCACATTAAGAAGGGCGCCATCAATCCCGGCGACCACCTCATCGTACTCGGCGGGCCGTGTATGTTGATCGGCCTGGGTGGCGGCGCCGCCAGCTCCATGGCCAGCGGTTCCGGCAACGCGCACCTCGAGTTCGCCTCCGTCCAACGCGAAAACGCCGAGATGGAACGCCGTTGCCAAGAGGTCATCGACCGCTGCTGGGCCTTGGGCGACGCCAACCCGATTTCCTTCATCCACGACGTGGGTGCGGGCGGCGTGTCCAATGCCCTGCCCGAGTTGGTCAACGACGGCGGCCGAGGCGGCAAGTTCGAGTTGCGCAAGCTGCCCAACGACGAGCCCGGCATGTCGCCACTAGAGATCTGGTGCAACGAATCCCAAGAGCGCTACGTGCTCGCCGTGCCCGCCGAGCGCCTCGCCGTTTTCCAAGCGCTCTGCGAACGCGAGCGCTGCCCCTTTGCCCTCGTCGGCCAAGCCACCGAGGAGAAAAAACTCGTCCTCACCGACTCGCATTTCAAAAACACGCCGATCGATCTGCCCCTCGATGTGCTCTTGGGAAAACCGCCGCGTATGCACCGCGTCGCCGCCACCCTGCCCCGCCCGCAGCTCTCGCTTAAACTGGGCGAGCTCACTCTGGCCGAGGCCGCCCGCCGCGTGCTCGCCCACCCCACCGTCGCCGACAAGACATTCCTGATCTCCATCGGCGACCGCTCGATCACCGGCCTGATCCACCGCGACCAGATGGTCGGCCCCTGGCAGGTTCCGGTCGCGGATTGCGCAGTCACCGCCGCCGCTTTTGACAGTTACACCGGCGAGGCCATGGCCATGGGTGAGCGCACGCCCGTTGCAGTTAACAACGCGGCCGCCTCCGCCCGCCTCGCCGTCGGCGAAGCGTTGACCAACCTCGCCGCCGCCCAGATCGGCGACATTGGAAAGGTTAACCTCTCCGCTAATTGGATGGCCGCCCCCGCCCTCCCCGGCGACGGCGCCGACCTCTACGCCGCCGTCAAAGCCGTCGGCATGGAACTCTGCCCCGCCCTCGGCATCACCATTCCCGTCGGAAAGGATTCGATGAGCATGAGCACCACTTGGAAAGACGCCTCAACGGGCGAATCCAAGCGCGTAACAGCCCCCACCTCGCTGATCATCTCGGCCTTCGCCGCCGTCACCGACATTCGCCTCTCGCTCACTCCGCAGCTCATCACCGACGCCGGCCCGACCGAACTGCTACTGATCGACCTCGGTCGCGGCCAGAACCGCCTCGGCGGTTCCATTCTTGCCCAAGTCGTTTCGCAAATCGGCGAAGCCACACCCGATGTGGACAACCCGTTTCACCTTAAAAACTTTTGGAACGCCATCCAGCAACTCGGTCGTGAGCAAAAACTGCTCGCCTACCACGACCGCAGCGACGGCGGCCTATTTGCCACTCTTGTAGAAATGGCCTTCGCCGGTAACACGGGTATCGACCTGGAAATCCCCGCCAGCCACAGCGCGTTCTCGGCGTTATTTAGCGAAGAACTTGGCGCGGTCATTCAGGTGCGTGCCGACGACCTCGATTACGTGACTGGCGTGCTGCGCACCTGCGGGCTCAAGACCTGTATCAGCCGCCTGGGCACGCTCAACCCGCACCGCGCCCTGCGCATCAAACGCGGCAGCCAGGAGATTTATAACGAGAACCTCGTCAAGTTGCGCGACGTCTGGAGCGACGTCACCCGCCGCATCGCCGGTCTACGTGACAACCCCGCCTGCGCCGAGCAGGAGCACGCGCTGCGCCTCGACCGCAAAAACCCCGGCCTCACGCCGAAGCTCACGTTTGAGATCAGCGCACCCGCGATTCTCAAAACCCGTCCGCCAGTCGCGATTTTACGCGAGCAGGGCGTCAACGGCCAGGTCGAGATGGCAGCCGCCTTCGATCGCGCAGGCTTCAAGACCGTCGATGTTCACATGACCGACATTCTATCGGGCCGGGTTAGCCTGAAGGATTTCCGCGGCCTGGTGGCCTGCGGCGGCTTCAGCTACGGCGACGTCCTGGGTGCTGGCGAAGGCTGGGCCAAGAGCGCGCTGTTCAACCCCCGCGCCCGCGACGAGTTCTCCGCCTTCTTTGCCCGTGAAGACGCCTTCGCCTTCGGCGTGTGCAACGGCTGCCAGATGATGAGTAACCTCCACAGCATCATCCCCGGCGCCGAAGGCTGGCCACGCTTCGTGCAAAACCAGTCCGAGCGCTTCGAGGCGCGCGTGGCGTCCGTGCGCATCGAGAAAAGCCCGAGCATCCTGTTCGCCGGCATGGAAGGCAGTGTATTGCCCATCGCTATTGCCCATGGCGAAGGTTTCGCCGAGTTCACCAGCACCACCGCCGCAGATGCATTCAGCGTCGGTGGACGCGTGGCGGCGCGCTACGTGGACAACCACCATCAAGTCACGCAGCACTACCCGTTAAATCCCAACGGCTCGCCCCATGGCATGACCGCGCTCACCACCACCACGGGCCGCGTAACGATTATGATGCCGCACCCCGAGCGGGCATTCCGCAGCGTGCAGCACAGCTGGGCGCCCAAGAGCTGGGGTGAGAACAGCCCGTGGATGCGCTTATTCGAAAACGCCCGCACTTGGGTGGGCTGAGTCGGTAGGGCGGTTCAGCCGCCCCCCGCTTCGGCATTGATCCCAACCGCGTATCAACGGTTGGGATCGGTATTGATCAGCTCGGCTTGGCGATCCAGGCCGACTGCTAGCATCGTTGAGTAAACACCGCGTTTACCGACTAGAATACGAAGTATTGCCTCTCGGTGCTTACTCCATTTGAGCACGGCGATAACGAGGTTAAGCCCCATCGAATCCACCATGGTTGCGGCGCTTATGTCCAACTCCACCACCGTGATCGAAAGGGATCGGGCGTAGTCATGTGCGAGGATTGCAAAAACATCCCGATGTAACGCCGCCGTGGTGGTACTTTTAAGGTCGCCCGCAACAGTCAGCTGCAAGCAGGACGTTTGGGTGATGTAGAGCGGTTTAACCGTCTCGGTATGAGGAATGTCGATGTTCACTTCCCTGCTATCGGCACTTTTAGCCGCAGCTAGAGCCTCCTCGAAAAGGTTTTTGGTTTTTCTAGTAAAAACAACTTATGTGATTTAAGTTTACTGTAAAAGTGCCGTATTATACTGCATGAAAACAGGAAACAAAATAAGTAGCGGCGTTAAATTATCAAGTAACGAATCGATCGTTTATCCCTCCGGCGACTTCTTTTCAACCCCGGCGCGCAGTGATTTTGGTGATTTCTTACTGCAATTACAGCGCTTTTGGCGGTCCCACCCCGAAATCGAAGTGGCCATGACCGCCGATCTCGACGCCCACGCCATGGCGGAAAAGCGCGAACGGCGGAAGGACCGGGAGTTCGAACTGGCGCAGACCGAGGCGTTGTTCGCCGTGCCGGCGTCAGGCACGGCGGAAAAAACGCAAGCCGAGTTCCTCGCCGCAGGGCGTCCGCGCACCCCCGCTGTTGTGGTTTTTATCACGGCCATGGCCACCGGTTACTTGGGGTCGCAATACAGTGCCTGCCCCCGGATGGTGCTGCTTGAATCGGCATCGTTGCGCACCTTGCTCGATGATTTGGGGTACACGCTGCCTGCACCTAATACCGTTGGCCCCCTGATAAATCGCCTGAGTGAGAGTACTCTCGCCCTGATCCACCGGGCCCAATTGGCCGATATTTTGGCCGAAGGGCTCGATTCGTTTACCGATATCACCCTGGACAGCACGGCGATCAAGGCATCCAGTTGCTGGCCAACAGACTCCGGTATCATTTATCGCCTCTTTGAGCGAGCCTACCGCTTGGGCGGCAAGCTCGACCAGGTCGGGCTTACCTCGCTGCAGGCTGGCTGCAAAGACCACTGGCTGGAGGAGTTGCGAAAGAGCGCCCGCGCCATCGCCCTGCTGGGCAGTGGTCCCCGCCGAGCCCAAAAACTCCGGCTGCTCTACGACCAGTTTTACCAAATAGCCTGCAAGTTGGGCGGCAGGTTGCTCACCGAAGTAGAAGTCGCAGAGGCCGAAGCAAATGTTAAACTGGCCAAGCTGCGGCCCTCCAAGCGCCGGATCGCGGAAGACCTACTGGACTGCATCCACGGGGACGTGGTCGCGGTGGTTACGACGATCCAGCAAAGCCTTGAGCGGGTGCACGATGGGGTGAAGACCAAGTCGAGGGAAAGGGTCCTCAGCCTGGCTGATCGCAGTGCTGCTTTTATTGAAAAAGGCGGGCGGGAACCGGTGATTGGCTACAAGCCGCAATTGGCCCGTAGCCGCGCCGGTTTTGTCACCGCGCTGATTCTCGACGCGGGCAACGTGGCTGATTGCAAGCAACTGGTGCCCATGCTGATTCAGAATATCGCCAACACGGGCCTGGTGCCGGCGAGCGCGAACGTCGACGACGGCTACTCCAGCGCCGAAGGGCTGGCGCAGGCATACGAGCTGAAGGTGGCCAAGGTGAGCATCTCCGGCGCCAAGGGGCGCGCCTTGCTCGGCGAGGAACTGTGGAACCACCAGGATTATATCACGCTTCGCGCCGAGCGCAGCGCGATCGAGTCGCTGATGTTTACGCTCAAGTTCAACCACGGGTTCGGCCGGCCGGGTCGTCGCGGGTTGGCGGCGGTGCGCAGCGAACTGACCCTGAAGATCCTCGCGCACAACTTTGACCGGATGATTTTGGTGCGCGCGAGGAAGTCTCAGGAAAAGCCGCTGCCCTTGGCGGCCTGAGTAGTTTCGGTCGTCGCGGCTAACCCAAATCGGCTCAATTAGTTCGGTGTAAAAGCCCCGGAGCGAACCGCCGTGGACTTCGCCGTTGGAAAAGCGACCTTAGTGATGGGGCCGGGGCTGTTTTTAGGCCGCCGCCCCTTCGTGAACACGTAAATCGAGTCCGTTCAGGGCTGTTTGCGTCCCCAGTGGCCGGCCGGGGCGGGAATACGCCCGTTGCGAAAGGCTTTTCGAGGAGGCTCCAGCTAAAGGGGAAAGTCGGCCGGTTGAGGTTAAATATTAAAAAAAAGCGAGTGCGGCGCTGGTCGAAATGGAACGCCCGAAATGGGGAATTTATCCCCGCAACGCATTACTCACGGTAGATGACCTGCGCATGCTTATCTAAACCGATCGCCAGCAGCGTTTCATACACGCCCCTGGCCCCAACGATAATACGGGCTTCGGCATTACTGGTTCCGGCCCATTTTAGCACGGATAACACAAGGTTCAGACCCACTGTATCAACAATACAGGCCGAACTGATATCCACCTCCACTAAAGCAATTTTCAGCAGAAAAACATACTCATGCTTAAGGATAGTCGCCAGATCGCGGCGTAGTTCGGCGATCGTCGTAGTCTTAAGATCCCCTTCCAAAGTCAGCTTAAGGCAGGTGGTCTCTTCTGTGTAGCTAGGCTTAACGGTCGCGGTTTTTAGCAAATCGAGGTGCACGACTAGAATATCGGCACGCTGACCCAGTTCCTAAATGCCGTCAGAAAATAAATCATTAAACGCCTAAGAATACATATTCCTGAACCCGAAATAGGCACAAAAAATACGCAGTAAACCTGACTTGCTCGCTCAATTAACCGCCAAATGAGCCGAATACATAGGAACTCACGCCCACACCTAGGCCCTTGATGTAACTCCTGCTCCCCCACCAGCCACACTCCGCCCCCCGATTCATTCAGCCGCTGTCTCCGCCCTCCGGATTTCCGCCCCACTTCGCCCGCCACACCTAGTGCTTACTTGCAATAATAAGTGATATTGTATCCGCTTTGTAGATGGGACGAAAAGCCGTGCGAATCACTTGTAGCGAGGGGGATCAGCAATCCCTAGAAAAACGGGCAACCAGCCGGATTGAGTCGAGGCAGCGAGTTGAGCGCGCCCGGATGATCCTTGGGTGCGTGAGTGGCGAGCAGGTGCAAGAGGTGGCGCGCCGCTGCAACACCAGGCCGAACACCGTAATAAAGTGGAGGGATCGCTTTGTGCTGCTTGGCATGAAGGGGCTGGATGATGCGGCACGGCCGGGCGCGAAGCGCACCTACGGTGAGGACTTTCGAGATCGGGTGCTGGCTTTATTGGAAGGGCCACCCCCTCCGGGGCAGGCGCGCTGGGATGGTCCAGCGGTGGCCCGTGTGCTCGGCGGCTCGGTGCACGCGGTCTGGCGAGTGCTGCGCAAGGAGGGCATTTGCCTGCAGCGCCAGCGCTCGTGGTGCGTGAGCACTGACAAGCAGTTCGCAGCCAAGGCAGCCGATATCGTCGGGCTCTACCTGAGCCCACCGGAAAAGGCATTGGTGATAAGTGTGGATGAAAAGCCTGGCATCCAAGCCCTAGAGCGCGCCACCGGTTACGTGGAGACCGACAATGGTAAAATCGTCCAGGGACTCAAAAGCACCTACAAGCGCCACGGTACACTCAACTTGTTCGCTGCCCTTGATGTGGCCACGGGCTTGATCAAGACGCAGAAAACCACCCTTAAGCGCCGGGAGGAGTTCCTGCTGTTCATGGACCAAGTGGTGGCGGATCACCCGCCCGAGAGAGAACTCCACGTGATTTTGGATAATTATTGCACCCACAAAAAGTGCGACGCTTGGCTCGCTCGGCACCCCAATGTCCACTTCCACTTTACCCCAACCTCGGCGAGTTGGCTCAATCAAGTTGAAATCTGGTTCGGCATACTAACAAGGAAGGCGCTACGGGGCGCGAACTTCAGAAGCGTCGCCGAACTTAGTCAGGCCATTGACGCTTTCGTCGCCGCCTACCTGCCCAATGCCAAGCCGTTCAAGTGGCGCAAGCGCGAGGTCAAGGGAAGCCAACTCAGAAATACTATCATTAATCTACGCAATTAAGCACTAGATCGCCCCATGTCCGCCCCTACTCAATTACTCACCTTCAAAACCCAAGGCCGGTGGTACGCGTGCGACCTGCTGTGGGTGCGCGAAATCCTCCGCCAGCCCGCGATTACGCCGGTTGACCGCGCCCCGCCCACCGTGCGCGGGCTCATTCACCTGCGCGGCCAAATCCTCACCGCCCTCGACTTGGACCAGCGCCTAGGGTTGCAGCCTCAGGCCACACAGCCGTCGAGCCGCTGCGTGGTGTTTAAATCCACCGTGGAACTGGCGCGCCTGGCCCTGCCGCCAGCCGAGTCCGAAATGGCCGGCACCGATTTGCTGGGCATCATCGTCGACGAGGTCGGCGACATTCTCACGCGCCCTGACAATGTGCTGCCCCCGCCGCCCGAACTCATGTCGGGCATGGACCATGCCTGCGTGAGCGGCGTGATTCCGAGACCCCTCGGCCTGCTCACCCTGCTCAACATCGGCGCCCTCCTCTCACTGCCCGCCACCGCGAACGCCTAATCGTTCTCGTTCTCCTACTCCTACTCGTTCTCTCCCGCCAAATCCGATCAGCGAACCTCCTGACGAACGAGTAAGAGTAAGAGAACGAGAACGAGTCGAACCGCTTAATCCCCCGAAACGGACCACACGGAGGTGGTCCCTCCCTCCCCGAAATCTTTCTCGTTCCTCTTTATCTTAATCGTTCTCCCTGCCGTATCCACCCCCCTCCGTAATCGTTCTCGTTCTCCTACGCCTAATCGTTCTTTCCCGCCAAATCCGATCAGCGAACCTCCCTGACGAACGAGTAAGAGTAAGAGAACGAGAACGAGTCGAACCGCTTAATCCCCCGAAACGGACCACACGGAGGTGGTCCCTCCCTCCCCGAAATCTTTCTCGTTCCTCTTTATCATAATCGTTCTCCCTGCCGTATCC
Source organism: Opitutus sp. (assembly GCA_024998815.1). Lineage (NCBI taxonomy): Bacteria > Pseudomonadati > Verrucomicrobiota > Opitutia > Opitutales > Opitutaceae > Opitutus > Opitutus sp. The sequence goes on along the minus strand of JACEUQ010000001.1, from coordinate 368,418 downwards.
GCCCCCCTCCGTAATCGTTCTCGTTCTCCTACGCCTAATCGTTCTCTCCCGCCGAATCCGATCAACGAACCTCCCTGACGAACGAGTAAGAGTAAGAGTAAGAGAACGAGAACGAGTCGAACCGCCCAATCCCCCGAAACGGACCACACGGAGGTGGTCCCTCCCTCCCCGAAATCTTTCTCGTTCCTCTTTATCATAATCGTTCTCCCTGCCGTATCCGCCCCCCTCCGTAATCGTTCTCGTTCTCCTACTCTTACTCCTACTCCCGCCCGTTACCGTCCCCCCTCCCCCAACCCGCAGCCCCTCGCGAACCCCTAAAATTTTACCCCCATGAAAGCCACCCTCACCGACACCACCCTGCGCGTCACTTTCGACGGCGATTTACTTTCAACCAACATCGACGCCCTGCGCACCGAGATCCTCGCGGCCATGGCCCAGCACGTGTCCGCCCAAACCATCGTCGCCGACCTCAGCCATTCGCGCCTGGTCGACTCCAAGGGCGTCAACTTGCTCATCGCCCTCTACCGCGAAACCCAGAACCGCAAAATCGGCTTCCGCGCCGAAAACCCCACGCCCGACGTCCGCCGCCTGCTCGGTCTGCTCAAACTCAACGAACGCTTCGGCCTCACCGCCTAAGTTATACCAATAGCTTAAACAAATGGGGCTATTTTTTAACGCAAAGTCGCCGAGACGCAAAGTTCGCAAAGCATTAAAAATGAGTGATTTCATTGCGCTTCTTCGCGTCCTTGCGCCTTTGCGTTAAAGCCTAAAATCGAAACGTGTAGGGTATAGCCCGCCTCCCCCCCCCACCCCAAATACCACCGTGAGTAACGAAGAAAACGAGATGCTCGGGCTGTTCGTCCAAGAGGCGAACGAGCACCTGGAAACCCTCGAAAACGACCTGGTCGCCCTCGAAGCTTCGCCGCAAAACGCCGAACTTCTCAACCGCCTGTTCCGCGCCATTCACAGTGTTAAAGGCACCGCCGGTTTTTTCGGCCTCACCCCGATCACCGACCTCGCCCACGTGATGGAGAGCGTCATGGCCCTCCTGCGCGACGGCCGCATGATCGCCAACCGCGACCTGATTAACTTGTTCCTCTCCGGCACCGACAAACTCAAAGCCATGGTCGCCGCGCCCGATCAGGCCGCGAGCACCGACACCTCGGCCGAGCGCACCGCACTGCACGCGCTGCTGCACACCGAGCCGCCGAAAAAAGCCGCAGCACCCGACAAGCCGATTCTGCCCCTCTACTTGAGCGGCTTCCGCATCGACCCCGAACTGGTGCGCAACGGCCTCCATCACGGTCAAAACGTCTACGTCGTGCAACTCAACCTGAACGCCGACATCGAGGCCAAAGGCCAAACACTGCTCGACTACTTCCGCGACATCGAAGCCCTAGGTACACTCATCGACACCGCCACTGAAATGAGTGGCTTCGACGGTGGTCTCGATGGTGGTGGCGGCCTCGGCGAAGAGCTCGCCGCCGACGTGATCTGCTCGCTGCTCTTTTCCACCGCGATGGAGCCCGATCTACTGCTCTGCGCCTTTAATCTCCCCGAGAACCAACTCACCGCCGTCCCCAGCGAACTGTTAAAGGAGTGGTTAAACACCCAACCCACGCTCGCCCCCTCCAAATCCGCCCCCGTCCCCGTGGCCAAAGCCGCTCCTGATCCGGCGTGGCATGGGCGTCCCGCCCATGGTCTCGATTCCGCGCCTCCGCCCACCGCCCTTCCAGCCACCGTCTCTCCGTCCTCCACCGTCGCCACGACTCCGCCCCCCGCGCCGACGTCCACCAGCATCACTCCCACGCCTCTCTCGCCCGCCGTGCCTGCCGCTCCCGCACACGGCGCAAAACCCAAGACTGAGGACACGGTGCGCATTTCCGTCGCGCTGCTCGACGGCCTTATGAACCTCGCCGGCGAGATGGTCCTCGGCCGCAACCAACTCCTGCGCATCGCCGCCCCGTCGCGGGAAAACGCCTCAGCCACCAGCGCCCCCTCGATCGATGGCCTCGCCAGCGTTGTTCAAGGTATCAGCGGCGTCACGACCGACCTCCAGCGCACCATCATGCGCGCCCGCCTCCAACCCGTCGGCGGCCTATTTGGTAAATTTAACCGTATCATCCGCGACCTCGGCCAGAAGCTGGGCAAAGAAATCCAGCTCGAAACCGTCGGCGATGACGTCGAGCTCGACCGCGCCCTTATCGAGGGGCTTTCCGACCCGCTCACCCACCTCATTCGCAACTCCGCCGACCACGGCATCGAGTTGCCCGCCGCACGCGTTGCAGCTGGCAAAACCGCCGCCGGCCACGTGCGCATTTCCGCTGCGCATTTGGCGGGCCGCGTGCAGATCGAAGTCCGTGACGACGGCCACGGTCTCAACCCCGAAAAACTCAAAGCCAAGGCGATCGAGAAAGGTGTCATCACGACCGAACAGGCCGCCAAAATGACCGAGTCCGAAGCGTGGCAACTGATCTTTGCTCCGGGCTTTTCGACGGCCGCCGTGGTGAGCGACGTGTCCGGCCGCGGCGTCGGCATGGACGTCGTTAAAACCAACATCGAAAAACTCGGTGGCCGCGTGGAAATCCACTCGGTGCTCGGCCAGGGCACCGCGATCATCATTCGCCTGCCTTTAACGCTCGCGATTATCCCCGCCTTAATCGTCGGCTGCGACACCCGCCACTTTGCCGTGCCGCAGCTCAACTTGGTCGAGATCGTGCGCCCCGGCCCCGATCGCCCGCTGGAGGCGTTTGGCGCTTCGCACATCATCCGCCTGCGCGAAGAACTCCTGCCGGTTCTCAACCTCTCTGCGCTGCTCGGCCTGCCCGACCGTTACACGGCGGACAAACCCGGCTACGTACTCGTTTTGAAACTCGATAACCGCCGCTTTGGCCTGCAAGTCGAGACCATCGCCGACACCGAAGAAATCGTCGTCAAACCGCTCGGCCGCCACCTGCAAGGCACCTCGCTTTACTCCGGGGCCACGCTGCTCGGCCAAGGCGAAATCGCCCTCATCCTCGACCTCGCCGGCATCGCCACCGGACGCCTGCCCACCGACACTGCGGTGCGCCAACTCACGCAGGCGGCCGCCGCTGTGGAATCGGAGCGTATTTTGGTGTTCAAAGACGGCACGCCGGAGATTTTTGCGCTCCACATCGCCAACATCGGGCGTATCGAAAAAATCGACACCAGCCGCATCGAGCGCCTCGGTGGCCACGATTACTTGCGCCAAAAAGACGGCCCCACCCTGCGCCTGTTGCGTATCCAGGATCACCTGCCGGTCACCCCGGGCGCGCCGCTTCCCGCCGAGGTGCACATCATCGTGCCGCGTCTGGTGTACCACCCCGTCGCCTTGATCACCGAACACATTATGGATGCGGCCGACCTGGTCACCGGCTCGCTCGACGCCGTTTCGCTGCGTGCGCCGGGTGTTTTGGGCACGGCCACGATCAACGACCGCCTCACGATCCTCCTCGATCTTTACGGCATCATGCGCGCCGCTGGCATGGATCAGGGCGCCGCGTTGCAGGAGGGGTTATCCGGTTTACGGGTGCTGGTGGCCGAGGATACCCTGTTTTTCCGCGAGGCGATTAAACGCGGACTCCACGACGTGTTTAAAACCCTCGATTTTGCCAAAGACGGCGAAGAGGCCTGGCAACGCCTGCAAAAAGGCAGCTACGACATCCTCATCACCGACCTCGAAATGCCCCGTTTGAACGGCTTCGAACTGACCACCCGCATCCGCGCTGATGCCCGCCTCAAAAACCTCCCGGTGATTTCGGTATCGTCCCGCGACACCGAAGATTTCCACGAACGGGCAAAGGTGGCGGGCATCAACCGCTACGAAACTAAACTCGACCGCGAGCGCCTCTGCCTGGCGATCACCGACGTACTCCATCCGCAATGAGCTTAGAGCTAGGAGCTTAGAGCTTAGAGCTTAGAGCTTAGAGCTAGGAGCTCCAAACCCTAAGCGCCTATCTCCTTGGCTCCTAGCTCTTAGCTCCTAGTGCTTAATTGCGTAGATTAATGATAGTATTTCTGAGTTGGCTTCCCTTGACCTCGCGCTTGCGCCACTTGAACGGCTTGGCATTGGGCAGGTAGGCGGCGACGAAAGCGTCAATGGCCTGACTAAGTTCGGCGACGCTTCTGAAGTTCGCGCCCCGTAGCGCCTTCCTTGTTAGTATGCCGAACCAGATTTCAACTTGATTGAGCCAACTCGCCGAGGTTGGGGTAAAGTGGAAGTGGACATTGGGGTGCCGAGCGAGCCAAGCGTCGCACTTTTTGTGGGTGCAATAATTATCCAAAATCACGTGGAGTTCTCTCTCGGGCGGGTGATCCGCCACCACTTGGTCCATGAACAGCAGGAACTCCTCCCGGCGCTTAAGGGTGGTTTTCTGCGTCTTGATCAAGCCCGTGGCCACATCAAGGGCAGCGAACAAGTTGAGTGTACCGTGGCGCTTGTAGGTGCTTTTGAGTCCCTGGACGATTTTACCATTGTCGGTCTCCACGTAACCGGTGGCGCGCTCTAGGGCTTGGATGCCAGGCTTTTCATCCACACTTATCACCAATGCCTTTTCCGGTGGGCTCAGGTAGAGCCCGACGATATCGGCTGCCTTGGCTGCGAACTGCTTGTCAGTGCTCACGCACCACGAGCGCTGGCGCTGCAGGCAAATGCCCTCCTTGCGCAGCACTCGCCAGACCGCGTGCACCGAGCCGCCGAGCACACGGGCCACCGCTGGACCATCCCAGCGCGCCTGCCCCGGAGGGGGTGGCCCTTCCAATAAAGCCAGCACCCGATCTCGAAAGTCCTCACCGTAGGTGCGCTTCGCGCCCGGCCGTGCCGCATCATCCAGCCCCTTCATGCCAAGCAGCACAAAGCGATCCCTCCACTTTATTACGGTGTTCGGCCTGGTGTTGCAGCGGCGCGCCACCTCTTGCACCTGCTCGCCACTCACGCACCCAAGGATCATCCGGGCGCGCTCAACTCGCTGCCTCGACTCAATCCGGCTGGTTGCCCGTTTTTCTAGGGATTGCTGATCCCCCTCGCTACAAGTGATTCGCACGGCTTTTCGTCCCATCTACAAAGCGGATACAATATCACTTATTATTGCAAGTAAGCACTAGCTCCTAGCTCCTAGCTCCCAGCTCCCAGCTCCCAGCTCCTAGCTCCCAGCTCCCAGCTCCCAGCTCCCAGCTCCTAGCTCATCCCCCCCTTTTTTTAACCACCCCAACGCCCTCACGTATCATGAAACTCAGCCTCAAGCTCCCGCTGCTCACTGCCGCGACAATTGTAACTACCACCACCATCGCCCTGGCGACCGCCTGGGTCATCGGCCACCGCAACAGCGTGAACGAAACCAAACATGCGATGCACAGCATCGTTCAAAATGCGGAAAACACCCGGGAGGCCATGGCCCGGCTGCATAAGGAAGGCGCCTTTGACATGGCCTCACTTCAGGCGGAGTTAAAAAAAGTGGGGCTCGACCGTTACCGCGACACCACGATTTACCGCTCCGTACCAATTGTCGCGGCTTGGCAAAGTGCTGAGGCAGTGGCCAAAGATCTCGGAATTGGTTTTCGCACGGTGCGAGACAACCCCCGCAACCAAGAACATGCCCCCACCGTTGACGAGGCACCGATTCTCAAAGCGGTCAGCCAGCCCGGAGTCCATGAATACTTTGCGGAGGACAAGGCCCGCGGTCTGCTCGTCTACGCCGCGCCCATCACGCTGTCCAAAGACTGCCTGAGCTGTCACGGCGACCCCGCCACCAGCCCGACTGGGGACGGCAAAGACATGCTCGGTTTCAAAATGGAAAACTGGAAGTCGGGCGAAGTCCACGGTGCCTTCATTCTGACCCAGCCGATCGCCCGAGCCGATACCACCACGGTGCAAACCATCCAGACATCCCTCTACATTTTGGTGCCCGCCAGTTTGCTGCTCTGCGGTATGGCCATCTGGGTGGTGCGCCGGCAGGTGACCCAACCGTTGCGTAAGGCCGTGGAGGCGACCCAAGCCATCGCCCAAGGTGACCTCACCCGCACGATGAACAACTTGGGTGACGATGAGATCGGCGAACTCGGCGCGGCACTCAACACCACCAGCAGCCAACTGCGCGCCATCGTTGGCGAACTTGCGACCAATGCCCAGGCCCTGAACCGCTCCGCCTCGGTCCTCGCCGACACCGCCCACACCCAGGCCGCCGCCGCTGAAGAAACCACGGTTCAAGCCAGCACGGTGGCCGCCGCCGGCGAACAGTTATCAAGTAACTCCAAAGCCATGTCGCAGTCGGCCTCACAGATCACCGATTCCACCACCACAGTGGCTGCGGCCATGGAGGAGATGTCCTCCTCCATTCAGGAAGTTGCACGCAACTGTGCCAATGAATCCGAGATCGCCCGCAAGGCCGATGCCCAGGCGCGCCAAACCCGCGAACTGATGGGTAAACTCGACGACTCGGCCCGCCAGATCGGCAAGGTGGTGGAGTTAATTAACCGCATCGCCGAACAGACCAACTTGCTGGCGCTCAACGCGACCATCGAGGCGGCCAGTGCCGGCGAGGCTGGACGCGGTTTCGCGGTGGTGGCCAACGAGGTCAAAGAATTGGCCCGCCAGTCGGCTGCCGCCACTGAGGATATCCGCAAACAGGTGGGGCTCATCCAGAGCAACACCGGCGCGTCGATCAAATCGCTCGAGGAGGTCGGGAAGATCATCGAACAGGTTTCTCAAATCTCCTCCTCGATCGCGGCGGCCGTCGAAGAGCAGTCCGCCACCACCTCGGAAATCGTCGGTACAATCCATGGGGTATCCAGTGCTACCACTACCCTTTCGCAAAACGTGCGACAGACCGCCGACGGGTCGAGCGAAGTAGCCCGTAATATCGCCGGGGTGTCCACCGCCGCAGCCGACGGAGCCAAGGGCGCGGCCAGAATTAGCGCCAGCGTCGGCGAGCTCAACGCGCTGTCGTCCACCCTTAACCAACTCGTCGCCAAGTTTAAGATCTAACCCCAATGAGCTGGGAGCGGGCGACCTCGGTGTCGTCCGATTCAGAAAGTAGCGCAGACTTCCAGTCTGCTTCGTCTCAGCTCCGGCAAGCAGCCGAGGCAGACTGGGAAGTCTGCGCTACTTTTTCAGCATCGGAACAGACCACACGGAGGTGGTCCCCTCCCTCCCCCCTAATCTTTCTCGTTCCTCTTTATCTTAATCGTTCTCCCATCCGACTCCGTCAGTTCCTAGCCCCTTTTCCATGCATCTTCCCTCCCGCTTCCTCATCCTCCCCGCCCTGATGCTCGGGCTTTCCAGTCCGCTATGCGCCGAAACCATCGAGGTTCGCGCCGATAGCTGGATGCCCTACAACGGCGATCCGGCCGCCGCGCAACCCGGCTACGTGGTCGAACTGCTCCGCGCCGCTTTCCCCAACGATACCCTCAACTATTCCGTTTGCTCGTGGGCCCAGGCCTGCACCGATCTCACCGAGGGCAAGATCGATGCCATCATCGGCGCAACCACTAGCGATGCCCCGGGCGCCGTCATCCCCGAATTACCCATCGGTGACTACCGGAACTGTTTCTATATTAAAAAAGGCGATCCTTGGCGCTACACGGGGATCAACTCGCTTAAATCGATCCGCCTAGCCGCGATCGCCGGTTATGTTTACGACCTCGGCGGACCACTCGACAGTTACCTCAAACGAGCCAAAGCGCCTGCAGTGCGCTTCGGAACCGGGGACAACCCGCTCGATGACAACATCGCTCAACTCCGTAAAGGCGACGTGGAGGTGATCGTCGAGAACCCCAATGTCATGCACTGGAACCTCATCCAGAAACAGGCCACACCTGGAGAAATTCACTCCGCAGGTTCACTGACCAAGGAGGGTTATCCGCTCCATGTTGCGTTTACGGGCCAAAAGGAAGCGTCCGTTACCCGCGCCGAACAGCTGACGGCCACCGTGAAAAAAATGCGCGAATCGGGCGAACTCGCCCGGTTACTCGAACGCTACGGAATGAACGATTGGGCTAAATAACCGATCTCACTCCAGTTAACCCCAACCTGTGCCGATTACTAAGTAGCCCCACGCCTGATACCCCCTTTCCCATGAACCTCCCTACCCGCCTCCTCCTCCTCCCGGCCCTCCTCCTTGGGCTTTCCAGTCCGCTACGCGCCGACATCATCGAAGTGCGCGCCGACAACTGGATGCCTTACAACGGCGATCCTGCCGCTGAACGCCCCGGCTACGTCGTCGAACTGCTCCGCGCCGCTTTCCCCAACGACACCATTAACTACAAGACTTGCCCCTGGGCGCAGGCCTGCGCCGAACTCGCCGAGGGCAAAATCGACGCCATCCTCGGTGCCGGCCCGAGCGATTCTCCTGGAGCAATTTTGCCCGAACTCACCATCGGTGCCATGCGGAATATTTTCTACGTTAAGAAGGGCACCGCGTGGCGCTTCAAGGGCATCGAATCGCTCAAATCGATCCGCCTAGCCGCCGCTTCCGGGTATGCCTACGACAATGACGGTCCGCTCGACACCTACCTCAAACAGGGCACTGCGCCCGCCGTGCAATTTGGTACCGGCGACGCCCCGCTCGAATCCACTATAGGCAACCTGCGTAACGGGGCGGTTGATGCGGCGGTCGAAGACGCCAGCGTCATGCTGTGGACGCTGAAACAACTGCGCGTTCCGACCGGCGAAATCCATTCAGCCGGTGCGCTCGCCAAAGAGGGTTCGCCGCTCCACGTCGCGTTTACCGCCAAAAAGCCGGTCTCCACCGCCCGCGCCGAGCAGTTAACGGCCACCGTGCGTAAAATGCGCGAATCGGGCGCGCTGACCCAACTGCTAGCGCTTTACGACCTAGACGACTGGAAACGGTGAGCGAGCTGGGAGCTATGAGCTTAGAGCTAGGAGCTATGAGCTTAGAGCTAGGAGCTTAGAGCTTAGAGCTAGGAGCTTAGAGCTAGGAGCTTAGAGCTAGGAGCTATGAGCTATGAGCTTAGAGCTAGGAGCTATGAGCTATGAGCTTAGAGCTAGGAGCTATGAGCTATGAGCTATGAGCTTAGAGCTAGGAGCTATGAGCTATGAGCTTAGAGCTAGGAGCTTAGAGCCATCAAATTCATCAAACCAACCCACACCCAGCTCCCAGCTCCTAGCTCCTAGCTCCCAGCTCCCAGCTCCCAGCTCCCAGCTCCTAGCTCCCAGCTCCCAGCTCATTTCCGCTTCATGCAACTTACGCTCGGTAAAAAACTCGCCCTCGGGGCCGGCTCGATTCTGTCGATCGCGCTGGGGCTGGGCTCCTACGCGGCCCTGCAGATGCACTCGGCAAGTCAGCAGAGCGACGACATCCGGAAACACTCCATCCCGGCGGTCACCGCCGCCAATGCCGTCGAACGCAACTGGCAACACACTCAGTTTGCCATGCGCGGGTACACGTTGACCTACGATGAGGGTTACCTCCAAGCCGCCTTCACCAACCTTCAGGAAACTTACATCGCACTCGATATCGCCCAGCGCCTCGCCGAAAAATACCAACTTACCGAACTCCAAAAAAACATCAGCCGTGCCGAGCAGGCCGTAGCCCAGTACCACCAGCTCACCACCGCGCTCGTCAAAGCCACCGCCGCACTCGCTGCCGATGAAGGTGTACTCAACGCGAGCGCCCATGAGTTTATCAGCGTCAGCAAAGACATCGCCGATAACCTCCAACAACGCCTAGAGAGCGAAGTCGCCGCCGATTTGGACAATGACCGCATCACCGAGAGCATTGGACGCTCGGCCGCCAGCGCCCGCATTCTTTCCAACGGTCAGGATATCCGCATCCTCACGCGCAAAGCCATCGCCCAACGCTCGACTTCGCAGTTCCAATCCGTCGCCCCGTTGATACAGGCCATTCACGACGACATCGGCAAGATCCGGCCCGCCCTGCGCCTGCCCACCGATCTCAAACGCCTCGATACCCTTGCCGCTGCCACCCACGCCTACGCCCAAGCCCTCGCTTCGTTTCAGCGCAACTTTAATGAACACGCGGCGTCAGTTGAAAAAAGCCTCGTCTTGTCAGCCACCATTCTTTCCGCCGCCCAAGAAATGGCCGCCTCCGCCGCCAAATCCATGGACGCCGCCTCCGCCGAAACTAGCGAGAAGCTCAGCCGTACCCTTAGCCAACTCTGGAGCGGGTTGCTCCTCACCAGCCTCGTCGGCGGCCTGCTGACGACTTTGCTCACCCGCTCGATCACCCAACCGATCCACCGCTGCGTGCGTGCCATTCAACAACTCGCCGGCGGCCAACTCAACCACCACATCGGCCTGAGCCGCAGCGACGAAATCGGCGAATTGGCCGCCTCCATCGACATCTGCACGGATAATCTCCGTCAGCTCACCGACGAACGTGAGACCACTGCGGCCGAAACCCGTATGGTCATGGAAGTCGCAGCTCAGCGACTGGAAGGTTTAGTAGAAAGCCGCACCGCTGCGCTGGCCGAAACCGAAGGGCGCTTCCGCACGTTATTCGAAACGATGGCGCAAGGTGTGGTTACCCAGCATGCCAGCGGCGGGATCGAAAGTGCCAATACTGCGGCCGAAAAAATACTCGGGCTCAGTTTGGCGCAACTCCGGGGCCGCACCTCCACCGACTCCCGTTTGCAGATGACGGATGCCGCAGGACACCCGTTGCCCCTAGATCAACAGCCCGTCAGTGTGGCCCAGCGCACCGGCAAGCCCGTGCGTAACGTCGTGGTGTCGGTCTTCAATCCGGTGTTAGCGTCGAGACGATGGATTCTCGTGGATAGCATCCCCGAGTTGGCTCCGGGCAATCCAGTCCCGGTGCGCACGCACACCACCTTCACCGACATCCATGACCGCATGCTTGCCGAGCGCTCACTGCAGGAGCGCACCCAGGAGTTTGAAGGTTTTTTCCAGCTTGCCGTGGACTTGCTGTGCATCACCAACGGCCAAGGCCGTTTCCTGCGCGCCAACGCCGCATGGTCCCTTGCGCTCGGCTACAGCGCCCAAGAGCTGCTCAGCCACCACTTGCTGGACTTTGTCCACCCCGACGACCGCGAAGCGACTCAGGCCGCCATGGAAGTGCTCGCCGAGGGGCATACGGTGGACGGCTTTATTAACCGCTACCGCACGCAGAAGGGGGAATACCGGACGATCGAGTGGCGCGCCTCGCCGCAGGGTGAGCGCATCTATGCGGCCGCCACCGACATCACCGAGCGCATCAAGGCCGAAGAACTGCGCGAGGCCCAGCGCCGCAGCTTGGAGTTCATCATCGAGTCTGACATCTCGGGCTACTGGGACTGGGACTTGGTTAACCACACGGGTTTTTACAGCCCTGCGTTTGCGCGCATGCTCGGCTACCTACCCAGTGAATTGGCGCCGCGCGACGACACCTGGCAGGAGCTCATTTATCCGGTGGATCTGCCCGGCACCTACGCCGCCATCGAACGCCACGTTACCAGCCGTGGCGCCAAGCCCTTCTACGTTGAAGCGCGCTACATGCACAAAAACGGCAGCTTGGTTTGGGTGATCGTCTCGGGCGGCGTGGTCGAGTGGTTAGCCGATGGCAGCCCAGCGCGCATGGTCGGATGCCACATCGACATCACCCCGGCCAAGGAGTCGGAGTCCCAGTTGCAGAGCACCAATTTGCGCCTTTCCGACGCCGTCAGCGAAGCGCAGATGCAGATGATGAACGCCGAGGCCGCCAACCGGGCCAAGAGCGACTTCTTGGCCAACATGAGCCACGAGATCCGCACGCCCATGAACGGCGTGATCGGCATGACGCACCTGCTGAGTGAATCGAGCCTCGACGCCGACCAACGCCACTACGTCAAAACCATCCAATCGAGCGGCCAGACGCTGCTGAGCCTGATTAACGACATCCTCGATTTGTCCAAAATCGAGGCGGGGCGTTTCGAGTTCACCCCGATCGATTTCACCTTGGAGCGCTTCCTTGGCGAGTTCACCGCGCCGCTGCGCATCCAGGCCCAAACCAAGGGCGTGGGCTTTGTCTGCCAGCCCGCCAGCGACCTGCCCCGGCACATTCGCGCCGACGCCAACCGGCTGCGGCAGATTCTACTCAACCTCACGGGCAACGCCCTCAAGTTCACCAGCGCCGGCGAGGTGCGCCTGAATGTTTCACTGCGGCCGGCGGGCACCCTGGACGGCAACGCGGACACGCTACTGCACTTCGCGGTGCGCGACACCGGCCCGGGAATTTCGGCCGACCAGATTGGACGCTTGTTTAAAAAGTTCTCGCAGGTGGACGGCACATCCACGCGGGTATTCGGCGGCACCGGCCTGGGGTTGGCGATCAGCAAAGAACTGGTTGTCCTCATGGGCGGTAAGATTGGCGTCGAAAGCACCCCTGGCCAGGGCTCGACCTTCTGGTTCGCTATCCCGCTGCAAGCGGCCAGCCCTGATTTTAAGGACACCACCGAGACTGCGACTTGGACGGCCAGTAGCCCTGCGAACATGACTTTGCCGGCGCACACGCGCATCCTGCTCGTGGAGGATAACCCGACCAATCAACTCGTCGCTGCGGGCATCCTTAATAAATTCGGCGTCAAGCCTGACATCGCCGACAACGGCCAGTTGGCCCTCGATGCGCTGCGGGCCAGCGACTACGATTTGGTACTCATGGACATTCAGATGCCGGTGATGGACGGCCTCACCGCAACGCGCACGATCCGCGCTCCGGGCACGAGCCTGAGTCGGCCCAATCTGCCCATCATCGGCATGACTGCGCACGCCTTGGCGGGCGATCGCGAGCTTGGAATCGCCGCTGGGCTGAGCGATTATCTCACAAAACCGATCGATCCACGCATTCTTTTCGAAACTTTACGCCGCTGGCTGAAAATTGTGCCGATAACACCTGTGTCAACGACACCTGTGCCCACCATGAACGACCCCGCCCTAGTCCACGTACCTGTAGTTGTTGCCACCGCCACGCCGACGGTCGCACCTGCGCCAGTTGTGGCAGCAACTGCTGTTGTTGTTAACACCACGGCAGCGATTGCCCCGATCAACATGGCAGAGCTGAGCAACCGGCTGATGGGCGACATGATGATTGTTAACCACATTTTGAAGTCGTTTGGGGCGAACCTTGAAAACCAGCTTCAGGCGATCCGCACTGCGGTTGCAGCGCAGGATCTGACCGCGATCTCGCGCGCCGCCCATGCGCTCAAAGGCGCTGCGGCTAACCTCGGTGCTGAACCTCTGCGCGCAGCTTGCCACGCCATGGAAGCCGCCGCCAAAGCACAGGATCTCGCCTCCGCTTCCGGCAGCGCTGCCGACATCGAAAAAGCCGCGCAAGAGCTGCGCGGCGTACTGCCGAGCTGAGCGATGGAAGGATTTCGAAATGACCAAGGCCCAATGCCCAATGACCAATGCCCAATGACCAATGCCTCCCGGCTGCTGTTCAACGTCCAACAGATCTCCAGCCCCCCGCTCCGAATGTTGAACGTTCAATGTTGAATGTTGGATGTTGAACGTTCTCCGAAAACTCCGCCCCCCGCCGCCTCTTTCTCGTTACTCTTTATCTTAATATTTCTCCCTGCCGATTCCGCCCCCTCCCGTCACGATCATCGAGCCCCAATCCTCCTGACGAAAGAGAACGATTAAGAGAACGAGAACGAGTCGATCAGTCCAAGCCTCCTCCGACCCCCTTTTTTCGCTAAATGAGCCACACCGCCCCTTCCACCACCCCTGACATCCTTGTCGTCGACGATGATCCTATGTCGCGCGACATGCTGGTGTTCATGTTCCAATCGGCCGACATCCGCGTGGTCTCCGCCTGCGATGGGCTCGACGCAATTGAGCGGATCAAAGAACGCGGCGCGACTCCCTTTGAGGCCATTTTCACCGATGTGCAGATGCCGAGAATGGGCGGACTGGAGCTGCTGGAGTGGATCAACGTGAACGCCCCGACCACGGCGACCGTTATCATGACCGCCAACCAGGAGCGTGAGCTGGTTTCGGCCTCGCTGCGCGGTGGCGCGGTGGAGTTTTTGGACAAGCCCTTCGATCTGCGCGCCATCCTGCGTGCGCTCCGCCAGGCGCGCGAAATTCACCGCAACCGCACGCAGCAACTGGCCGCCACCCACCGGTTGCTCGACATCGCCGACATCAACCAGCGCCTGACCCGCACCGCGCTGGATGCCGCTGTCTGCACCTCGGCTAAAATCAACCTCGTCACCCGGTTTTACCCGCTCAACGAGGCGGGCGGCGACTTGGTGAAAACCACGGCACTCGATTACGACCGCATCCTGCTGGTGCTCGGTGACGTCTCCGGCCACGGGCTCAAGGAGGGGTTTCTGTCCGCCTATTTCCAAGGCATCATCGAGGGCATGGCCAACCAGGCGGCCACTTGCCAAGGGATCGCCGAATCCTTTAACCGCTTTCTGCTCAACCAGTGGAACGACACCGACCCGTTCGCCGTATCCACCTCGCTCAGCGCGACCTTCCTTGAAGTGGACTTTGGCGGGCGGCGCGTATCGGTGCTCAATTGCGGAGGCCCTGCGGTGATCCTGTCGGACCGCCGCGGTAACATCGAGCAACTCGCCCCGGGAGGAGCGCCGCTGGGCTGGTTTCCAGAGATCGAGCCGCAGAAACTCACTGCTACTCTCGATGTAGCCGGGTTACTCGTTTTGTTCAGCGACGGCCTCGAAGCCCACGCCGAACGCCTGCAAGTGCCGCCGATCGCACTGGCCTACCGTATCCTGCAATCCCCCGCTAACACGCTGGCCAACACGCTGCTCAAGGGAGCCGACGACGACATCGTGGTGTGCCGCCTCGACTGGAATCCGCCCAATGAAGCGACCCCGCTGGGCGAGATCTGGATGCCGATTTTCAACGAGACGTGCCCGGGCGACTCGGCCCCGCGCATCGACGCTATTCAGGACTTATGGGCGCGCACGTTAACCATCACCCTGCCGCAACTCGGCGAAGACACCCGCCACGACGTGCTGCTGTGCATCCGCGAAGCCACCCTCAACGCCCTCGATCACGGCTGTAACAACGACGCCGCCAAAACCACGCGTGTTGAGCTGTTGGTGAACAGCACGGCCGCTTTCTTGCACGCCCGCATCACCGACGACGGGAGGGGCTTCGACCCCAATGCCCCGCGCCCCCCGGTCGACCCCGAACACATTTCACTCGGCATTCAAGTCATGCGCTCGCTCACCCACGCGCTGCGCCACTCCGACGACGGCCGCACCTTGGAAATGACCTTCTGCCTGCCGGCAACGTCCACACGTTAACCGTTTAACGCTCCGCTTTTTTCAATCATGCGACTGCTCATCGTCGACGACACTGCGCTCTACCGGAAGCTCCTCACCGACGCTGCCACCCCACTCGCTGGGGTAGAAGTGGCCGGGGCGGTGTCTTCGGGCCCGCTCGCGCTCGCCCGACTCGCCGCCGAACCCATCGACCTGGTGCTGCTCGATGTCTTTATGCCCGAGATGAACGGCCCCGAGGTGCTCGCGATCATCCGCCGCGACTTCCCCAAAGTCGCCGTCGTAATGATCAGCGGGGCGACCGGTGCCGATGCCTCCATCACCATCAACACGCTGGCTAACGGCGCCCTCGATTTCATCCCGAAGCCCCAAACCACCTCGTTTGCGGAAGGCATGACGCGCCTGCGCGGCCAGCTGCAGCATGTGGTGAACATGGTCAACCTGCGGCGAATTAATACCGCTCCCGCCGCGCCCCGCACCGCACCCGCGCCCACAGCCCTTGGCGCTGCAGCAACGGCCAGCGGACTCTTCGGCAATCGTGTTGCGACTGCGCCCGCGCCTGCCACCCCGGCCCAGCCAACCCGCCGCCGCGTACTGCCACCGGCTACCCTCGATATTTTGCTCATCGGTGTGTCCACCGGCGGACCGCGCACCCTCCAGGATTTGCTGCCAGGCCTGCCGGCGGATTTCCGCCTTCCCGTGGTCATCGTGCAACACATGCCGCCGCTGTTCACCCGCACGTTGGCCGAACAGCTCGACAAGGTGTGCAACCTGCGCGTCTCCGAAGCGGTCGACGGCGAACGTGTCGTCGCGGGACGCATCCTCATCGCACCCGGCGGACGCCACCTGGAAATTATCCGCGATGCCGAGGGCAGTCTTATCACGCGCCTCACTGACGCTGCGCCGGTTAACTCCTGTCGGCCGGCGGTGGACGTGTTGTTCAACTCGGCCTCGCGCTGCGCTCTGCGCGGGGCGCTCAGCCTGATTCTCACCGGCATGGGTGAAGACGGCGCCGCTGGCGTGGCCACGCTCAAAGCGGCCTTGCCCACCTGGTCGATCGCCCAGGACGAGGCAACGTCGGTCATCTACGGCATGCCGCAGGCGGTGGTGCGCCGCCAACTGGAAGACGAAATTCTCGCCCTGCCCGCCATCGCTCCTCGGTTAACTGAACTGGCCCGCAGCCGCCAATAACCCATGCCCGTACTCGAACAAAAACCCGGTGACCTCGCGCAGCTCAGCCGCTTCGTGGCGGAGGCCTGCTGCATCCACCTCGGCGAAGAAAAGGGCTACTTATTCGAGGCGCGGCTGGGCTCGATCATCGCCCAATCGGGCGCAGTCGACATCCCCGACTTCATTCGCCTAGCGAAGACTGACCCGACCAACCGCCTGCGTGACCGCATCATCGATGCGATGACGACGCACGAAACGTATTGGTTTCGCGACGAGCGGCCCTGGGCCTCAATGCGCAATCAAATCCTGCCCGCACTCGCCGAGCTGCTGCGTGGCGGTACCCGGGCGCGTGTGCGCATCCTGTGTGCGGCGTGCTCGACGGGCCAAGAGCCCTACTCGCTCGCCATGCTCATCGATACGCTCTGCTTGGAAGGCAAATTACCCGGAGTACGCCCCGAGCAATTTGAAATTATCGGCACCGATGTGTCGGCCGGCACCCTGATGCTCGCCACCAACGGCCGATACAATCAGATCGAGATCGTGCGCGGAATGGGCGAGGTCTGGCGCCAGCGGTATTTCACGGCCAACGGCCCGATCTGGACGATCGCCGAACCCATCCGCAAGCGCGTCACCTTCAAGCGCCACAATCTCCAAGATGACCTCAACCCCTTCGGTCAATTCGACCTCCTTTTTTGCCGCAACGTCGCCATTTATTTTGAAGCCGATTTTAAGAACCGGCTTTTTCAGCGCCTTGCCGCCGCGCTCAATCCAGGCGGCCGCCTGCTGCTCGGCGGCTCGGAATCACTGCTCAGTCACCAGGACTTGTTCGCCACCGAAGTGATCGGAGAGTCGGTATTCTACCGCCGTAAACCCTAACTTTTACTCTGTCATGAAACTACTCATCGTTGATGATTCGTTGGTGATGCGCCGCATAGTCGGCTCAGCCGCCGCGCTGCTTGGCGCCGAATGCGTCGAAGCCGCCAATGGCGAACAAGCATTCGTAAAGCTCCAAGAAGATCCGGCGGGCTTTAATTTAATCTGCCTAGACTGGAACATGCCAGTTATGAGCGGATTGGAATTCCTAAAAGCACTCCGTGCGGACCCTCGCTGGATCGATATTCCCGTGCTCATGATTACGACCGAGGGTAGTCGTGATTCCATCATCGAAGCGCTCAAAACCGGAGCCACCGGATACCTCACCAAGCCGTTCAACCAGCAAGATCTACAATCCAAAATGATGGATTGTCTTGGCCTCGGCTGAGCAGTAGAAAAATTCAACGACCCCAACCCCTTACGTTTTACTCCCATGGCTTTACCCTCAACCGCCTCGACCTCGGAAAAAGAAGAATACTTGCGCATCCTCGGCAAGATGGAGAGCCTCAATGGCAACATGGCCGTCCTCTCACGACTCGGCAGCATGTTGCACGACCCCAACAACGGCATCGATGATGTCGCCAAGCTGCTCCAATCTGACGGTGCGCTCAGTGCCAACGCCATCCGTGCGAGCAACAGCGTGCGCTACGGAATCGGCCCGAAAATCTCCAATGTGGAGGCCGCGCTGATCAAGGTCGGCTACAACCAGGTGATCTCCCTGATCGGTACCGCGCTCTCCAAGCAGGTCTTCATGAAAGACCTGCCCGCGTACAGCATGACCGCAGACGATTATTGGGCCTACAGCTACTTCTGCGGCGTGTTTTTGGAAGCTCAAGCCAGTCGCGTGGGGATTTTCCCTGACGAGGCCTACCTGCTCGGTTTGCTCCACGGAATCGGACGCATTGTCATCAACGAACTGCTGATCAAAGGTCGCTCCGAACTGGTGTGGGACAAAACCACCCCGTGCGAAAAATGGGAGGAGCTCAACATTGGGTTTCGCAGCGATCAAGCCGGCGCGACCCTGCTCAAGAACTGGAAGTTTAGCCCCAGCATCCACCAGCGCGTTGCCGACCAATACCTCCCCCAAGCCCAGGCAAAAGACCAGTTGCTGCAACTGCTCGACTACGCCCGCGTTAGTTCTGAGCTTAATCAATACCGTCTCGACGAGGAACCGTGGGTATTGCCGGCGGATCACCCCTACACGCAGAACCCCGATTTTCACCCCCGCGCCATGGCCGAAGAAATCGAAAACGCCAAGCGTACCTGCTTGGATATTCGCATGGCCATTAAAGCGCATTGATAGCCCCTGGGCGCCTCGCCGTTATGTTAAGTAGAGTAGAGAGAGCCGCGCGTCGGTAACCCGTCAGCGCGACCCTCCCCCTCGTCAAACCGTGCAAGCGGTTTTCCCGCACACGGCTTACCGAGTCCCCATTCTTTCGGTTTGGTTTCAGCGGAGTTCATTGCTTCCAAGCCGCCGTAAGCGGCCAGTGCCATAGTTTGTATTGACCATGCAAACGGTCGTCGGTGAAGAACTCGAAGAGTCCGTGGGTGCGGCTATACTTTCGCCACAGCCATCGGCGTAGCCGGTTACGAACAAAGACCTGCTGCTTACTAAACACGTGCGTGCTGTTGCCGTAATGAAACGCCGTCGCCCATCCCCGAGTGATCTGGTTGACCTTTCGGACCATCGCCACTGCGGGTTGATTGCGGCTGCGCACCTCTAGCACTTCCCGCACTTTGTCGCGTAACTTGGCCTGGCTTTTCACGCTGGGCTCCACGTGCGGATAGCTTCGTTTGCTCTTCAGTGATTGCTGTGAGCGGCGGCGCGAACACCGTCTATTTCTGGCGGTTACAAAATCACCTGTCGTAAAAGCCGATGACCGGCCCCGCCAGGGGCCGATCATCAGGCCCGGTCAGCTTGCAGGTTCGTCGGCTAGGCGGTCTTTCATGCGGTAGGATTTGCCCTCGATGACGACGGTCTGGGCCCGGTGCAGTAGGCGGTCCAGGATCGCCGCGGTGATGCCAGCGTCGTTGTTAAAGATCCCTGCCCAGTGTTTGTAGGCCTTGTTGGTGGTGACGATCAGCGAGCCGCGTTCGTAGCGTTGGCTGACGATCTGGAAGAGCAGGTCGGCCCCCGACTTGTCGAGCGGCAGGTAGCCGACCTCATCGAGCACGAGCACCGCAGGGGTCATGTAACGCTTCAACTCGGCTTGCAACCGGTGCAGGGACTGGGCGGTGACCAGGGCGTTGATCGCGTCCACCGCCGTCGTAAACAGCACCGTGTAACCCGCCTGGCAGGCCGCGTAGCCCAACGCGCTCGCGAGATGTGTCTTCCCAAGCCCCACACCACCGCAAAACACCGCGTTGGTGCGCTCCTTGACAAAGCCCAGTTCGAAGAGGTGCCGCACCTGCGCTTCGTTCAACTCCTTGGGCCAGTCCCACTGGAACTGGTCGACGGTTTTCTTGACCGGGAAGCGCGCCGCCTGGATACGCCGCTCCAGCGCCCGGATCTGGCGGTCCTGGGTCTCGGCCTGCACCAGTCGGCGTAAAAATTCGGCGTGCGAACAGCGCGCCTTGGCCGCCTCGGCCGTCAGTTCGCCGTGGTGACGCAACAGGTAACCGAGTTTCAGATACTTGAGCTGGTCTTTTAATAAATCGGGTTTTTCGGGTTCTGTTTTCATTGGGTATAGGGGCTTAAATCCGGGGGACGCAGTTCGAGTTCCAGTGCGGCCAACGCGTCGGCGCGGGTGAGGTGGATCGGCCCGGCTTGCGGCAAGGCCCGCGCGCGTTGTTCGAGCAAGTTGAGGATGTAATCGCTGGAGTAGGCGCCGAGTTCATGGGCGCTTTCGATCGCCCGGCCGACTGCCTCCGTTCCATACAGGGCCACCAAACCCACGATAGTCGCCAGGTGGTGTCCCGCGTTGAGCCGGCGCTCCTCCAGCCCCCGTTGGTAGGCGGGTGCCGCCGGGCTCAGTTCCAAAAACCGTAGCCGCAGGCGCTGCCGCGCCCCCTGCCGTTTGCGCTCCTCGAGTTCGCGCACATGCTCGGGGTTTTCCACATCGGCGCGGCGGGCAAAACTGCGGGCATGCTCGGCCACCAGGGTGCGGTCCGCATAAAACCTCACCTGCGCCCCCTCGATCTGCGCGGTGAGTAGCGCCCCGGCAAACTTCGTGGGCACCGAGTAGCGGTTCGTTTCGATACTCACCCGGCACCGCCGCGACGCCCGCACGCTTAAGGTGCGCACCGCCGGACTGGCCACCGGGTTAAGCGGCAGGAGCGCAGCGCGCTCCTCGGGCAGCCGGTCCACCGGCCGGCCCTGGGTTTCAGCGTGCACGCGCACGTTGGCCACCGTTTCCAGCCACAAGCTGGCGGCCGGCCCCAGCTCGGTAAACCCATTCATCTGCCTCCCGCCAAGGAAGCTTTTTTTCACGTAACCCACCGCGTTTTCCACCATGCCCTTGGACTGCGGATGCCCCGGCCCGCACGCTTTTATCGTAAACCCGTAGTGCCGGGCAAAGTCCAGGTACTGGGCGTTGTACACCGGGTCGGTCCCGGGCACATGCGAGAGGACGGCCGTCTTGCAGTTATCGACCATCACCTCGCGCGGCACCCCGCCGAGTTTTTCAAAGGCGCGCCGGTGACAGCCCAGCCACCACTCCTGGCCCTGCCCGAGGGTAAATTCCACATGCAGGAACCGGCTGTAGCCCAAAACCATGACGAAAAAACTTAAAGCCCGCCGGGTGCCGTCCACCTCCACCGAGCCAAAGCTGCCCCAGTCCACCTGCGCGGTCTGGCCGGGGGCAAACTTGAGGGTAAGAAACGCCTCCAGGTTCCTCGGCCGCACCCGCCGCACGTAGTCTTTCAAAATTGAATACCCGCCCGTGTACCCCCGCTCGCGCACCTTTTGCCAGAGCTGCATGGCGGTGAACGGATGGGCCTCCAGCCACCGCGCGATCGCCGGCTTGTGCACGTCGAGCTTGCTTGGCCTAGGCACCTGCGCGGCCTGGCTGCGCGCGTACTTTTCCTGCGCCTGCCAGCGCCTCACCGTCTGCACGTGCAACTGGAGCGAGCGGGTGATTTGCGGCGCACTGTGACCGGCAGCCTCCGCCTGTTTTATCCGGCAATACAGTTCGTAATTGATCACGCCCCCACCTCCCGGCTCGGCGACGGCGTTACCGCCAGCGTGTGCGATGGCCTGCCCCGGTCCAAGGAAAGCACCTGGTAAAGTGGCGCGGCGTAGGCGATCACCCCGGCCTCGATTAACTGCCGACGCGCCTCGACCAGGCCGTCCTCGCTGAGCGTGAGCAGCCGGGCCAGGGTGCGCGTGGCGTAGTAACTCAGCCCGTCGGCGTCACCCACGGTTACCAGGACCAGATAAAGTCCCCAGGCGGGGGCACTGGCCCGCCCCAGGTAATTGCCCCGCACCAGCCGGTGGTCCAGCCAGCTAAACTGGGCCGGCGTGCGCCGGAGTTGTTCGCGATCGATCGGTTGTTTTTGCATAATCGGGCGGCTGGACGTCGATGCCCAGGATCACCCGCCCCCGGGATTGCAGGTGTCGCAGCATGGGTTCGAGGTCCTCTTGTAACGTCACTCCGGCGAACTGCGCGATAAGCCCCACGAGCACAGGGTTTTGCGACTCCCATCTGTCTTGTAACGGCACGCAGGGATTCGGTAACGCCACCTCGGCGACCGGCTCGGCTTTAGGCTGGTGCACAACGGATTGCGTAGTTGGGATGTCTTGTAACGCCACCCGCCGTCGCGGCCCCCTCCGCCTTGAGTACCCCGGATTGGCCTTCCGCCACTCCTGCACCCGTTGGACATTTTCTGGGCCTTTCCAGTGGTCGAGGTTCTCCGGCTTCGCCAACCATTTGGCCTGACTGGCCGCCCGGCTCGCCCGTCGGCATCCCGGCTTCCCGCAGTAGCGCTGACGCTCGCGGTTATGCGCGTCGGGCAGAAAGAAATCGGCACAGTGCAAACACTTGCGTGAACCGGTTGGATGCATCGCTGTGCATCCGCCAAGCGTCCCGCCGGTTCAATCTCCACCCATTCGCACCCCTCATATCCCCAGCCGGACAGGGAAGAAAACCCACCCACGGAAGAAGAGTATTACTCTTTTTAAGGGGAAGAAGATCCACCGAAGAAGAAGTGCATTCCTAACCGCCAGAAATAGACGCTTTCCCGCTCGCCGCTCACACGTTACCGTTAAGCCAAACGATCCGGGCGAAATGAGGGGTAATGCAAGGAAAGGAATCCGCTACCAAAACAGTGGAAGTCATGCCCGGGGAATAAACCCCTGCCCCACTCTTGCTATAGAGTAGAGCCTGTCCCGAAAGCATAAAAACCTAGCAGTGAACTATTAGCATAAGTTTAATGATGCCTAAAGAGGGGTAATTCCCTGGTTTTGGTCAAAAAAAAGCCGCTATAATCGGCCATGAAGTCAAAACCCGTATCCGCCACCTCGGCCATTGCCCTGCAACGCTGGTTGCGTCCGGCGCTAACGCCAGTCGGTGCCAATAAAGATTACGCCGAGTTTCGCCAGCAATTGGAAGGACTCGACGCGTTGTTGCGTGGCAGCCACTTGGAGACGATGGCGATGGACTTTGCCAAGGCGGGGGCAGGCCAAGCCAGTGTCGCACAACTACGCCAGCGTATGGAGTTTGCGCTCAAAGCGTTACGCTTTGAAGTGTTGCGGGTGCATTTGGGCAACATATCCTTTCGCGAGCTTTCCCGTAGCATTGCCTCAAGTGATTTACTGGCGGATTTTTGCGGTGTTCGCACGCTTGAGGGAATCAAGGGGGCGTCCAAAAGTGTGCTGGAGCGGGCCTCGAAGTTTTTCACCGCCGAACAGGTGCGCTGGATGGGGCAAGTGTTGGTGGAGATGTGCGGCGAGAAGGATCGCGCCACTGAACTCGGGTTGAGCGCGCCGCTGGACATGGATGTTTGCCTCATCGACGGCACGTGCTTGGAGACCAACATCCACTTCCCGGTGGACTGGGTGCTGTTGCGTGATGTGTCCAAGACTTTGCTCAAGGCCATGATTTTAATCCGCCGCGCTGGACTGCTCCACCGTATGCCTGAAGAGCCGGAGTGCTTTGCCAAGCAGATGAACAAGTTGTGCATGTCAATGACCCACGCAGGCCGCCGCAACGACGCCAAGCGCGCGCGTAAACAGATCCTGCGCAAGATGAAGACGCTGTTACGCACGATCGGAGAACATGCCCGCCGCCACCGCGACCTGTTGGCGCAGAAGTATAGCCAAACCCATTACAGCCAACGCCAAACCAAGCGGATAACCACCCGCATCGACGCTATGCTCGGCCAACTGCCCGCCGTCATCAAGCAGGCCCACGAGCGCATCATCGGCGGACGCCCGGTGCCCAACGACCAAAAGATCCTCAGCGTGCATGAACTTGATGTGAACGTACTGGTTCGCGGCAAAGCAGGGAGCCAAGTCGAGTTTGGCAACTCGTTGCTGTTGAGCGAGGCGCTCTCCGGTTTAATCACCGACTGGCAACTCTACCAGGGCGCGGCTCCGGCAGAATGGTGCCAACTCGAGGAAAGCCTGGCGCGGCAGAACCGCTTTGACCTGAGTGCGCCGATTAGCGCGGTCGGCACCGACCGCGGCTTCGCCACCAAAAAAACTTCCGCAATGCTCAAGCAACAAGACGTTTACGATGCGGTATGCCCGCGTGATCCGCACGCGCTCAAGGAGCGTTTGAGCGAAAAACGCTTCGCCCAATTGCAGCGGCGCCGTTCGGCGACCGAAGCGCGCATTGCGATCCTCAAACAACGCCTCGGCGGACGCTTGCGCTGTAAAGGGTTTGCCAACCGCTACCGTTCGGTGGGTTGGAGTGTACTCGGTCACAACCTCTGGCTGGTGTCACGAATCCTTGCCGAGGAAATAACACTTCCGCTGGCCGCTTAATTCAATTTTCCGGCAAAAATGTGAATAACCCTGGGGCTCGCCCCGGCTTTGCCGTACCTTACTACCGCGCTTGGGGGCGGGAAAAATCGATTCGGGCCGCCGTTTAACGTCGCTGGGGTGATTCGTGCCACCTCGTTCGCCCGCAATCCCAATGGACCTCTGCGCACTTTTTAAAAATCCGGAAATTTGGGACAGGCTCTAGAGTAGCGCGCATCGCGGGCGACACGCCGCAACGGAGCAGGGACAAAGCAGGAAATTAACCGAGTGGAGGAGCGATCGACGTAACTGATGTGCTGAGCCCTTTCGTGCCGAACTCAAAACGCCCTCGGCGTTCCACTACGGATTTCCGATCAGAAAACCCCGTTATTATGATTATGTCGTGTGTTGCTACGGATGGAGTTGAATCGGGA
Source organism: Opitutus sp. (assembly GCA_024998815.1). Classification (NCBI taxonomy): domain Bacteria; kingdom Pseudomonadati; phylum Verrucomicrobiota; class Opitutia; order Opitutales; family Opitutaceae; genus Opitutus; species Opitutus sp. Next base: position 343,815 of record JACEUQ010000001.1, on the reverse strand, counting down.
TTCGGCGAACCGGAATCCACATACGCAGAGCACTGGGCATTGGGAGTGTGATAATGGTTTCACGTGATCACCCTCGTTATAAGGCGCGAGGGTGAGAATCCTGAGTTGTTTTGCACCAACCAAGCGACTCCCGCTTGTTTGAAAAAAACCAACGAAAACCTCCATGCCTCACCTCCCCGACTGCCTCTACTGCCGCAAAGATCAGCGGTTAACCGACCTGATGATCGAAGTCGCCCGCTTCAAGTCTCGACTCTTTATCTTTTTAAGGAGCAAACCTATCGTGGACGCTGCATTGTTGCTTACAATGGACACATCAACGAACTGTATGAATTACCCGAGTCGGAGCTCATCCTGTTCACTCAAGATGTCGCAAGTGCTGCCCGCGCAATGAAGTCCGCCTTTAATCCAGCCAAAATCAATTACGGTGCGTACTCGGACAAACTTCCGCACCTGCACATGCACCTCGTTCCCAAATACGTGGACGGTCCTTCGTGGGGAACCACTTTCACCATGATGCCCGATCCCAAGCACCTGCTCAGCGAAACGGCCTACGCTGAATCCATCGCCGAACTCAGGAATGCCTTGAGTGCGTGTGAATTGACGGCGTAGTTCGAATTCCATTTTCCATTCATGAGTCGCGAAACGTGTTACCGGTGTTTTTGGCCCAAGTCGCTTTGCTGGTGTCCATCGATCACGGCGATGCCATCGAAAACACGTTTCGTTTTCCTCATGCACCCGAAGGAATTCAAGCACGAGAAAGCCGCAACCGGAAGGCTCACACACCTTTGCTTGGCCCAGAGCGAAATCCATATGGGCGTCGGCTTCGATGACCACGAATCCGTTCAGGAGTTAATACACGATCCACGCAACTTTCCCATGCTCGTGTATCCGAGTGCGGGGGCCCGCAACCTATCGAAAGGCGACCTCCAAGCCGCCGACATTGGCGATCGGCAACTGGTCGTGTTTTTGCTCGATGCAACGTGGTCGCTGGCGAAAAAAATGCTTCGACTCAGTCCCTCGCTGCAAAGGCTGCCGCGCCTCATGTTCACGCCCTCGGCACCGAGTCGCTACGTGATCAAACAACAACCCGTGGAAGGCTGCCTTTCGACACTGGAAGCGACTCACGAACTCCTCCTCGCATTACAACGTTCCGGTCTCGACGACTACCCGCTGCCGGAACAATTGCTCGGGTTATTCGCCCGAATGCAGGATTATCAACTCACATGCGCTCGGGATCCGTCGCGCGAAGGCTATCGCCGGAGGGCCTATAGCGCCCCAGCCGACCGGATCAGGCCTCAAGACAGCACCGGGGCCCGCCGTACCCGCTTATTCAATCTAACTGCCACACCACAAAATCCGCCGCCTAGGCCAGGCGGAAGTGGCGCCTGATTAAAGGCCGCCCCTTCCGCCCTACATGGGCCGTGCTTACGATAGCGTCTGGATAATCTTAACGATCGGCAAGAACAGGGCGATCACGATGGTGCCCACAACTACCGCCATGAAAACGATCATGACCGGTTCAATAATCGAGGTGAGACCGGCAACCGAGTTATCCACCTCATCATCATAAGTATCAGCGACGCGGTTAAGCATCTCGGGCAGCGCGCCAGTTTCCTCGCCGACCTCAATCATCGAGGTAACCATGGACGGGAACACGCCAGTCGAATCAAGCGGGCGGGCAACATTGTCGCCTTCCTTAACTCGATCATGAACCAGGTTGAGTGCGTCAGATACATGAACGTTACCCGAAGTATCGCGCGTGATGAGCAGCGCCTGGAGGATCGGCACGCCGGATGCCAGCAAGGTGCCAAGCGTGCGGGTGAAACGGCTAATCGACGACTTCAGGAAAAGCGGCCCGACACCCGGCGCGTTCAGGAGGAACCAGTCAACTGCACGCGTGCCCTTAGCCGTTTTGTGCCAAGCCTTAAAGGCGAAGTAACCCACTGCACCAATGCCTACAGTAAGAATAATGTTGTTTTTAATGAAATTACTAAACGCCAAAACTGCAAGTGTTAGAGCCGGCATCGACTGTCCCTTTAACATGCCTGAGAAGATTTTCTCAAACTGCGGAATCACAAAAACCATAAGTGCGCCGACAATGGCGACAGCCACGAATACGATGATCACGGGGTAGGTCATGGCGGCCTTCACCTTGCCCTTGATCTTTTCGGATTTCTCCATGAATCGAGACAAGCGATCCAGTGTCGTACCGAGAACGCCACCGGCTTCACCGGCCTTTACCATGTTAATATAAAGACGATCGAAAACCTTGGGGTGCTGGAGAAGTCCATCGGAGAAGTTTCCGCCCGAACGGATGTTGTCCACCAGTGAATCAATCACGTCTTTAAAAAGAAGGTTTTTCTCTTGGCGCGAAAGCGTCTCCAAGCTCCGCATGATCGGCATGCCTGCATTCACAAGCGTGGCCAACTGGCGGGTGAAAACCGTCAGCGCTTGATTATTAAGAATACGTCCAAAGGTAATGCCCGGCTTTTTCTTTTTAACCGTGCCAGCCTCAACCTTACCAGGCGAAGTCGCGGCCTTTTTAACTTCTTTTTTTGCAACGGCTACCGGCTTGGCGCTGGATGCCTCAACGGCGATGGACGTCGGGATTAGGCCCATGGCCTTTAATTCAGCGGAGGCTTGCTCGGCTGATACGCTTTCAACGATGCCTTTCTTTTCTTTTCCGGATGCGGACTCGATAGCACTGTAGGTGAATTTAGTCATGTTTGGGGTAATGTATCAAATGTGGTAATTGCTTGTATTATAGTACTGAAAATAAACTCATTAGGTGTACTTCACGATTTCCTCGATGGACGTCGCGCCGTCGAATATTGCACGTAAGCCATCATCCCGAAGGGTGCGCATTCCCTGCTCAAGGGCCTTTTGTTTTATAACCAGGGTCGAGGCGCGAGCCACGACCAAGTCGCGCACACCCTCGCTCATGCGCAACCACTCGTAAACGCCCATACGTCCCTTATAACCGCTGTTACTGCAAATATCACAACCCTTGCCATAGAAGAACTCGCGATTGCCGATATCCACCGGGTCGATTCCAAGTTGTTGCAAGAGCACTGCGGGGGGTTCATAAGCCGTTCGACAGGACTTGCAGATGCGGCGAACGAGACGTTGCGCCAACACGGCCTCAAGTGATGAAGCGATGAGGAACGGTTCAACGCCCATGTCGACAAGACGAGTAACGGCACCCGAGGCGTCGTTGGTGTGAAGGGTTGAAAGCACCAAATGTCCGGTTAACGCAGCTTGGATTGCGATCTGCGCCGTCTCCAAGTCGCGGATTTCTCCTAACATGATCACGTCGGGATCTTGGCGCAGGAATGAACGCAGCGCGGCGGCAAAACTTAAGCCGACATTGTGATTCACAGGGACCTGCATGATTCCTTCGATTTCATACTCAACGGGATCCTCGGCTGTAAGAAGCTTAAGGTCCGGAGTATTAATCACTCGAAGGGCAGAATAAAGCGTGGTCGTTTTGCCCGATCCGGTCGGCCCGGTAACGATAAAAATACCATTGGGCCGCTTAATTATTTCATTAATTCCGTCATAAACATCCGTCGGCATACCGAGCGCGGAAATATCTAATTGCACGGCCGATTGGTCGAGTACGCGCAATACAATCGATTCGCCGAACTGTGTCGGTAGAGTCGAGACACGAAGATCGACCTGACGGCCACCAATAGTGAGTTTAATACGGCCGTCCTGGGGGATACGCCGCTCGGCTATATTAAGGCCAGCAAGAACCTTAATGCGGGAGCCGATTGGCAACGCGAGGTGCGGAGGCGGCGGAGCCATCTCATAGAGCGCTCCGTCAATACGATAACGAATCTTAAATTCGTGCTCAAAGGGCTCGAAATGGATGTCGGATGCCTTGTCCCGAATCGCCTGACCAATCACTAAATTGACGAAGCGAATGATTGGGGTTTGTCCGGCCATCGACTCCAAATCATGGGCCGAAAGATCTTTGCCCCCTTTGGCTCCGGCGTCGTGATCGTCACCCGATATCTCCTTAAGAAGATCATCAATGGTGGCATCGTCTTCGCCATAATGAAGCTTAAGCAGCCCCTCAACACGGCCTGGATCCACCACCACCATGCGCACGTCCTTGCCGAGCGCAAAGGTGAGATCGTCGATAACTTGGTTATTAAAGGGATCGATGGCCATTAGATCGATGCTCAAGCCATCTGATCGCACCGGGACCACGCCATACATACGGGCCAAGTTGGCTTGAATCGAACTGGCAACTTCATTCGTAATATCGCCTATATTACCCTCCAGGTATTCCAACCCTAAGTGCTCGGCGATCTTACGGAGGAGCATCTCCTTATCCAACAACCCCATCTCAATGAGGAGCGTGGCAATCGGTTTGCCTGTGGCTTTATGCTCCTCATTGAGGTCATTAAGCGTAGCGGGAGCGACCAGATGCTGATCACGGCAAAGCTCGAGAATAGTATAACTGTGGCTTTCAAACATAGGGGTAGAACCGGAAAAACCGAGGTTAAGCGCAGATACGATTTATTGTTAGAGTTTGCGGAGTTCGGCGCCCATCGCGAGGAGTTTCTCGCGCATGACCAAAACATCCTGAGCCTTATCGAGTGCCTCATCAGCTGTAACCAACTCGTTGTTAACCAAACTCATCAGGTGCGAGTCCATGGTGATCATGCCGAGATTGGCCCCCGTTTGAATATCCGAGGAAATCCGGAACGTCTTATTCTCGCGGATAAGCGCAGCGATTGAGTTGGTGTTAACCATGATCTCATAACCGGCAATTCGGCCGCCGCCGATTTTCCGGCACAGCACCTGCGAAATGACCGCTACGATCGATGAAGCGAGCTGCGTGCGAATCATGTCCTTCATGTTGGCAGGAAATGCATCGACGATACGGTCGATCGTTTTTGCCGCGCCATTGGTGTGAAGGGTCCCAAATACAAGGTGTCCCGTTTCAGCAGCACTAATGGCGGCTTCAATCGTCTCCAAGTCGCGCATTTCACCGACCAATATAATATCAGGGTCTTGCCGCAACGCGCGTCGAATAGCCTCGGAGAAACTGGGAACATCTACGCCCACTTCACGTTGCGTGACAATACAGTGTTTGTGGGGGTGGTAATATTCAATCGGATCCTCGATGGTGATAATGTGCCCATCGCGAGTCTCGTTAATATAATTCACCATCGAAGCCAAAGTGGTCGACTTGCCTGATCCGGTCGGACCTGTTACCAAAATCAAACCACGGGGACGATAGAGCAGTTCGCGTACTTTATCGGGCAAGCCGATCTCGCGAAGGCTAAACATTTTATTAGGGATCTGTCGAAGCACCAAACCGTAATTCCCCTTGGCTCGCAGAATGCTCACGCGCAACCGTGCCTTTTCCTGATAGGCAAAACCATAGTCAGCTCCACCATTCAACTTAACCCCTTGCTGGTGATTATCTGGGGTGATCGCCAGCATCAGCTTTTCGGTATCGGCCGGAGTTAGGGCCGGTCCATCAATCGGAACCATGCCGCCGCTAAGACGAAGCGTAGGCGGTTGACCGACCTGGAGATGAAGGTCTGAAGCACCTTGCTCCACCATCAGCTCCAGCAAATCGTTCATTTCATAACTCATTTGAATCGAGTATGGTTAGTATTAACCTAGCTCGCGTCACCCACGGTGATGGAGACGACTTCATCAATCGTTGATTGACCGGCTAGCACCTTGCGGACGCCGTCTTCACGCATCGTACGCATGCCGAGGGAGCGGGCCTTATCGCGGAGTTTGGCCGTACCGACATTCTCGTAGATCATGCGCTGAATCTCCTCATTCACCACGAACATCTCAAAGATGCCATTACGCCCCCGGTAACCGGTGCCATTGCAATTCTGACAGCCTTCACCCCGCATGAATGTCGCCGAAGCGGCTTGCTGCGGGGTGATGTTGAGCGAACGTAACTCGTTAGCATCGGGAGTGAATGCCTTTTTACATTGCTTACAAATCTTGCGCACCAGTCGCTGTGCAACGGCGGCGCGCAGGGAGGTCGACACCAGGAACGGCTTAACACCAATATCGATTAGGCGGGTAATGGCTCCTGGCGCATCGTTGGTGTGCAACGTGGAAAACACCATGTGACCGGTGAGCGAGGCGTTGATTGCGATTTCAGCGGTCTCCAAATCGCGAATTTCACCCACCATCACGATGTTGGGCGCTTGACGTAACATCGCACGCAGCGCCGAAGCGAATGTCATGCCCACATCATGGCGGACCGGAACTTGATTGATACCAGCCAGCTGATACTCGACCGGATCCTCAACCGTGATGATCTTACGATCGGATTTGTTAATGAAATGGAGACAGGAATACAGCGTGGTGGTCTTACCCGAGCCAGTCGGTCCGGTCACCAACATGATACCATCGGGTAACGCGATCAGCCGCTCAACAATGGCCTGGTCATCACTGAAAAACCCAAGCTCAGGTAACCCCAACTGGAGTCCATCTTTATCCAAAATACGCATCACGATGCTTTCACCGTGCGCGGTCGGCAAAGAGGAAACACGCAGGTCGATCTGCTTAGCACTCGTGTTGATCTGAATGCGACCGTCCTGCGGAATGCGTTTTTCCGCGATCGAGATGTTCGCCATGATTTTCAGGCGTGAAATCATGGAGAGCTGAAGCCGTTTAGGCGGACTCTCGACTTCCACCAGCACGCCGTCGATTCGGTACCGGACGCGGAAGCGCTTTTCCAACGGCTCAAGGTGAATGTCCGAGGCCCGGCGCTGAATCGCCTCCAGAATGATTTGGTGAACCAGCTTGATGATGGGCGCATCACCGTCTTCAACGTTGGCCATGCCAGCCACGGGAACGGTGGAAACGGCAACCGCCTCCGCGCCCCCAATAGAAAAGTCATCCAACATCGCATTCAGCCCATCGGCATCTTTGCCGTAGAAACGCGTTATGGCGTGCTTGATATCACCGGCAGGAGCAACCGATGGCTCGATGGTTAACTTGATGACATGACTTAGACTATCAATCGCGTCCACATCGAGCGGATCAGCGATCGCGAGTTTAAGGACGCCACCTTCCCGCGAAATTGGAAACACGTTGTAACGTGTAGCAAAAGCCCGAGAGACCAAAGCCATCGCCTCAACGTTGGGCACCCGCAACGCAGGCAAGTCAACCAAGGGCATGCCGAACTCGTCAGCCAGCAACTTGCTCAGTTGGCGTGCTTCCACCACTCGGCTGGCGATCAGGGCCTCAACCAGCGAGGGAGGTGCAATGTTTGGGTTGCTGTGCGAGGCGAGTTGGACACTCGCTGCATTGATCTGTGACTTAGTGAGCACGCCTTTATCAACGGCAAGCTGCAGAACGAAATCGTCGGAGGATGTCACGGTGGGGTAATAGAGGGCTAAAACGGGGATAAGTTACGAACTGAAAGCAAATGGGGGACTAGCGATTCAAACTCATTAAGAATTCCGCATTGGTTTTGGTTTTCTTCAAGCGCTGAATGAACATGTCCATCGCCTCCACTGCCGGTATGCCCTGCATGGCCCGGCGCAAACCATAGACGCGAAGCATCTCTTCTGGATGGTAAATGAGCTCCTCTTTGCGCGTACCCGAGCGGTCAATGTTGATCGCAGGGAAAATACGTTTGTCGGAAAGCCCACGGTCGAGATGCAACTCCATGTTGCCGGTGCCCTTGAATTCCTCGAAAATCACCTCGTCCATACGACTGCCCGTATCGACCAAAGCGGTACCAATAATGGTGATGCTACCGCCGCCCTCGATGTTTCGCGCAGACCCGAAAAACCGCTTGGGCTTTTGCAGTGCGGTCGCCTCGACGCCTCCCGACATGATTTTACCCGAGTTGGCGGCCAACGCATTGTACGCACGCGCAAGCCGGGTAATCGAATCCAGCAGGATGACCACATGCTCACCTTGCTCGACCATTCGACGCGCCTTTTCGATCACCATCTCAGCGGCATGCACATGACTTTCGGGCGCCTCATCAAAGGTGGAACTCACCACTTCGCCCTTCGTGTGGCGCTTGAAATCGGTCACCTCCTCCGGACGTTCATCAATGAGCAAAAGGATGAGCTTTTTCTCGGGGAAGTTGTGCGAAATCGAGTTGGCGATGTTTTGCAACAGCACGGTTTTACCGGTGCGCGGCGGCGCAACCAGAAGTCCGCGCTGGCCAAACCCAATCGGCGTGAGCAGATCCACCGCACGCATCGAAACGTCCTTATGAATCTCAGGTGCTTCGAGCAAAATGCGCTGCAGCGGGTAATAAGGAACCAACTCCTCGAACGGCGTGAGCTTGGAAACTTCACCGGGAAGTTTCCCCATCACCGACGTGATGCTGACCGCGGCCAAGCAACGATCGCCTGGTTGCGGTGGCTGCACGATCACCTCGATGCTATGACCCCGCTTCAACGCAAAGCGCTTAATCAGGGTTTCAGGCAGGTATGTGCTTTCTGGATATAGGCGATAGTTGGCCTGTTCATGCACGATAAAGCCATAGCCATTGTCCGTCAGTTCGACAAAGCCGCGCTCAACTAGGGGAATGTTTTGTTCGGCGGCATGAAAGAAGATGGCCTCCAGCGCCTGCAGCCGATTGGGCGTTACGTCGAAAACCAAGCCGAGCTTGCGGGCAAATACCGTGAGATCGAAGAGGTGAAACGAGTAGATTTTATCCACCTGGATCGGCTCTGCGCCGTTACCCACCTTCAATGTGGCCGCCAACGTATCGAGGGCATCGAGGTCGGTAAAGCGGGCGGGGTTAGGCAAATCTCCGTAATGTTTAACCTGTAAAACAGGTGGAGGCGGTTGGGGCGGATGCTGAGGGCCACCGGGGCGGCCGCCCTGATGACCTCCCTGATGTCCACCTCCATTTTGCTGCTTATCTTTCCACTTCCCCTTTTTGTCCTTTTTGCGCTTCCACCACGGTCCGCGATCATCGTCGTGGGCGCCAGCTTGCGGTGCACCACCACCACCACCGTGCTCAGCAGGTGCCGCAGGCGCGGTGAACTGAGGTGCGGCCGCTACCGCACCGGACTCAGGCGCAGCCTCGACGGGGAAAAAAGCCGGCTCAACACTGGGTGGAGCGACGTGAGCATGATCTGAAGAGGGGACAAAAACCGGCCGCTCAACAGGGGCCTGAGGAGGCTCATACGATATGACCGGGGCAGCCCGCTCCTCGCGGGGTTCAACGTGAGCCACCGGAGCGGGCGCAGGCGCTGGAGCGGGTTCCGGCGCGCGGTACACGGGTTGGGGTGCAGGAGGCGGTGCGGAGATCTCAAACAAGGAGGGCTCTGCGTTGGAGCTTGAACCCGATTTGGAGGCTTTGGGGGCGCGAGGTTTTACGACCTTTGGCTTTTTCACCGCGGCGGTGCTGGAGACAGCTCGGGTGGTTCGCTTGACCGCCTTCTTAGGTTTGCCTGAGCCTGCTGCGGCGGAGCTAGTGATATCGGATTCGTCCATGAGTGAAATTAACTGAAGCTACTTTGAAATGGGCTGTAATCCCGTGCGACGAAGCCGCTCAGCCAGATGCTTAACTTGCAGGCGCAAGGCTTCCGGAGTGCCGTCATTCGACAGGATAAAATCGGCTTTTTCTATTTTCTGAACCAAAGGCAATTGCGTGGAAATACGCTGCTCGGCGAGCGATTGGGTAATTCCGCGCTCTATCAACCGAGCAAGTTGATTGGCGGACGATGTCGCGACGCACACCGTGAAATCAAACCAATTTTCCAGGTTTTGCTCAAAAAGAAGCGGTGCCTCCACCACCCAATCGGCTTGGGGTGCACTCGCGAAAGCCTCGCGCCATTTCTCATAAATGAGCGGATGCAGCAGACCCTCCAGCCAATGAAGATCAGCCTTATTTGCGAAAACAAACCCGGCCAAGATCGGGCGCTGCACTTCATTTTGCGCGTTCACCGCGGAAGGGAACCGCGCCGCGATCTGGGTGATAACAGGGGGCGAAGTCAGCAATTCCTCGCGAACAATCCGGTCCGTATCCAGCAGCCGGAATCCCTCATCCACAAAAAAACGTGCGGCCGTGGATTTTCCTCCGCCCATGCTGCCTGTAAGTCCTAAAATCATTTGGTTATGGGTTTAAAACCCCAAGAAATTGAGCTTGCCCGAGGTTTCGGCAATTCATTACTCGAAACTTGCTTCGCCAAGCTTTTGCGCCTCCACAACATCTTGCCCCTAAATGACGCAGATTACCTCTCCCTTCACGATTGATACCTCCTGCGCTGCGACTGTCACCGAGGCCGCACTGAAGGTAGCAGAAGGGATTTCACCCGGCGCGGACCAATCATTCATCCGATCCATATTTGCCGACTGCAAAAACCTCTTTTCGGGAAACCACCCCGATTATCAGGCCAACGATCTCCCCTACCATGATTTCCACCATACCCTGCAGGTATCGGCTGCCTTCATGGATCTTTTCGTAGCGCGCCAAAATTCAAATGAATCCCCGCCGTTTTCGCATCGGCAATTTGAGCTCGGGCTGACCGCCGCCCTGTATCACGACAGCGGCTACCTTAAATTGCGCTCCGACCGCGAGGGGACTGGTGCCAAATACACGTTCTGCCACGTCCTGCGGAGTTGCGCATTGGCGGCCTCCCACCTCCCCACACGCGGGTTAAAATTCGAAGAAGTCGACATCGTGCTCGGGGCGATTCGGTGCACCGGACCATCAACCACCGGAATGAACCTGCGATTTAATCGTAAAGACGACCACGTGCTCGCCAGCATGGTCGCCACGGCGGATTACATCGGTCAAATGGCCGCGGACGACTACCCCGACGAACTCGGGCTGTTATTTCAAGAGTTCGCCGAGTCGGATGCTTTCCGCTGCCTGCCCGCCCCCCAACGCCTTTTCAAGTCCGCCTCGCACCTCGCCGGCGGATCCACGACGTTTTGGGAAAAAGTCGTGAAGCCCAAATTCGACCACGATTTCCTTGGGGTTTACCGCTTCCTCAACCAGCCCGATGGCCGCAACCGGTACATCGATAAAATTGAATACAACCTCGACGTGATCGCCCAGCGCCACGCCGCCTCTGGCAGCTGATCCGCGATGCTCGCCACAATCGCATCAGCAGCCCTTCAAGGCATCGATGCGGAGTTGGTTCACGTGGAGGTGAACTCAGGCGAAAGCGGCGACCCTCGACTTATTCTAGTGGGCCTTCCCGATGCCGCCGTTAAAGAGTCCGATGACCGCGTCGTTTCTGCATTGAGTAACAGCGGATTCAAGCCACCCCGCACGCGTACAACGATAAACCTCGCGCCCGGAAACCTGCGCAAGGAAGGCCCGTTTTACGACCTGCCCATCGCCCTCGGAATCCTGATTGCCACCGAACAACTCGTCGCCCCCGGCATCGATGATTACCTCATCGCAGGTGAACTGAGCTTGTCCGGTGCAACCCGACCCGTGCGTGGTGCGCTCGCACTCGCCCGCCTGGCCAAAAAACTCGGCAAACACGGCATCATGCTGCCGCCGGCCTCCGCAGCAGAGGCATCCCTGGTCGAGGGAGTAGCCGCTTATCCCATCGCGTCCCTCGACCAGGCGGTTCGCTTTCTCAGCGGTAAAGTCGCGGTCACCGCCGTCGCCCACTCAGCCGCAATCGGGCTCAATGTTGGCCCTGATCTGAGCGCAGGCGATTTTTCGGAAATCAAGGGTCAACACGCGCTGCGCCGCGCCATCGAGGTTTCTGCCGCCGGCGGCCACAATCTGTGCATGATTGGCCCTCCCGGCAGCGGCAAATCGATGGTCGCAAAACGCATCCCCACCATCCTGCCCTCCCCGACCCTCGACGAGTCGCTGGAAATTCTCAGCATCCACTCCGCCGCCGGCCAAACACTCGCCGGTAATGACGCCCACGTATTCGGCCGCCGCCCCGTGCGCTCGCCCCACCACACCATTTCCGACGTCGGCCTGCTGGGCGGCGGGACTATTCCAGGGCCGGGCGAAATCTCCCTCGCACACCACGGTGTGCTGTTCCTCGACGAGCTCCCTGAATTCAAACGCAGCGCCCTCGAGGTCCTCCGCCAACCGCTCGAAGATGGCTACGTGACCATCTCGCGCAGCGCCGGCAAGGTCACGCTGCCGTGCAGCTTCATGTTGGTCGCGGCAATGAACCCGTGCCCCTGTGGCTACCTCGGCGACCCGCGCCACGAATGCCGTTGTTCTCCGTCGCAAATCCAGCGTTACCGCGCCCGTATCAGCGGTCCGCTCCTTGATCGCATCGACCTGCACATCGAGGCCCCCGCACTTTCGATCAACGAGCTGCGCCAGGACAAACCCGGCGAATCATCCGAGGCCATCCGCGCCCGGGTGCAAGCCGCTCGCCAGCGACAATTGACCCGCTTCGCAGGCACTCGCACCACATCCAACGCGCGCATGACCCACGCGCAAATTCGCGCGCATTGCGTGATCGACACTGCGCTTGGCGACCTGCTTCAGCAGGCGATGGAGCAACTCTCCCTTTCCGCCCGCGCCTACGACCGCATTCTTAAAGTCGCCCGCACCATCGCCGATCTCGCCGCAGCCGAACGCATCGAGTCGCCCCACCTGCTCGAGGCGATCCAATACCGCAGCCTAGATCGCAACTTGTTTTATTAGCCATCAACCACAGTCGTCACGACGCGCTCCGTTGCACTTCTCGTACTCCCCCACTGCGCCCCGCGTCACGTCAGGTTAACAGGATCAACGTCGAGCACCTGCGTGATGTCGTCGGGCCACTTGAAGGCCGTGCGCAAAGCGTTCAAATCGGCAATCACCCGCGTCACCCCGTTGGTGAAATACCAGACCTGGTAACGGTACTCGTCTTTGATTTTTTCGATCGGCGAGGGCGAGGGTCCGCGTAACTCGACGCGTCCGGCCAATTCCTTTTCGACGTGCCGCGCCCACTGCTCGGTGAAAAACTTAAGCTTTTCTTCGCTCGGTCCGCGGAACAGGTGATGGATCAGGTGCCGGTACGGCGGATACCTAAAATCTTTGCGCATCTTGAGTTCACTGGCCGCAAACCCTTCAAAATCCGCGTGGCGCGAAAACTGGATCGTCTCGGCCTGCGGGGTGAACGTTTGCACCACCACTTCGCCCGCCCGATCGCCCCGCCCCGCCCGCCCCGCAACCTGAACCAGAAGTTGGAACGTGCGCTCATTCGCCCTGAAATCGGGGATGTGCATCGAGATGTCGGCATCGATGAGCCCGACCAGCGTCACGTTGGGAAAATCCAGCCCCTTGGCGATCATCTGCGTGCCGATCAGGATATCGATTTTACCCGCGCGGAAATCGGTTAAAATTTCCCGAAACCGGTTTTTCTTCGACATGGTGTCGGTATCCATGCGCTCCAAACGCGCCTTGGGCAGCACGCGACGCACGGCTTCTTCGACCCGTTGCGTGCCCATGCCTTTCCAGCGGATTTCAGGGGCTCCGCACGCCGGGCAGCGCGCGGGTGCAGTCGATTCCTTGCCGCAGAGGTGGCAACGCAACCGCTCGTCGGTGCGGTGATAGGTCATCGTGATACTGCAATGCGGACACTCTTCTACGTGGCCGCATTTGGTGCACTGCATGGATGGCGAATAACCGCGGCGGTTGAGAAACAAGATCGTCTGTTCACGCTTCTCGAAGCGGGCGTGCATGGCATCCACCAGTTTGCCGGAGAGCGAAGTAAACCCGCGCTGGCGCACGACCTCGATGCGCATATCCACGATGTTGATATACGGCAGTTTTCGAGCATCGACGCGTTCGGGCAACCTAAGCAGGCGGTATTTCCCGGCTTGGGCGTTGGCGAAACTTTCCAGCGAGGGCGTCGCCGAGCCGAGCAGACAGAGGGCGTTATTCAACTTCGCCCGCATCACGGCCACGTCGCGGCCGTGGTAACGGGGCGTTTCATCCTGCTTGTAGGCGGGCTCGTGCTCCTCATCGACCACGATCAACTTCAGGTTGTGCACCGGCGCAAAGATCGCCGAGCGCGCTCCGACCACGACGCGGGCCTCGCCCGTGGCGAGCGACATCCAGCCGTCGAGCCGTTCGCCTTCACTCAAATGGCTGTGCCAAACCACGCACTTTTGCCCGGGCGCAATCGCCTCAAGCCGCCCGCGCAAGCGCGCCACCGTCTGCGGCGTCAGGGCGACTTCTGGCACCAAAAAAACCACCCCTCCACCCGCATTCAGGGCATCTTGAATCGCCCGCAGGTAGACTTCGGTTTTGCCCGAACCGGTCACGCCGTGGAGCAAGGTGACGACAAATTTGTCCTCGGCCAACGTCGCGGCAATTGCGTCCACCGCAGACTGTTGACCGGGATTGAGCGCGTGCGGTTGGGAGGCGACCACCTCACCGGTCGACCAGCTGTCGGCGTAAGCGATGCGTTCGACCCGCCTGATTTCTTCGTTGACCAAACCTCGTTTCACCAGGGCTGCGACCACTGCGGCGGTCACGCCGAGCCGATTAAGAACCAGTGACTTGCTCTGCGGTTTAAACTGCTGGGCGAGGAACAGGTAAAGTTTGGCTTGAGCGGGTGCGCGTTTAACCAGTTGCGCGAGCTCGTCCGCCGGCAATTGGCTGGCCACCGAGAGGAGTTTTTCCTGCTTGAGGCTGACGGCGTTGCGCACCGCCGCAGGCAGCATCGCCTCGACGATCGAGTCATGCTTGGCCGCGTAGTAAACCGACATCCACCGCGCCAGCGCCTGCAGGTCGGGCGGCAGTGCAGGAAACGGATACACCACTTCGGCAAGCCGCTTGAGTCGGTTGATCGGGAAATCGATGGGCGTGTCGATCTCGGCCACGATGCCCAAATGCAGGCGGTTAAAAATGGGGATGCGCACCAGCGACCCGACCGCGATCTGCGCGCCCAGCGACTCCGGCACTTGGTAATGCAGAAGCTTGTCGAAACCCGCGAGGGGATGAACGCCGACCGTCATGAAGCTGGTTGATGCACGCCCCGTCTTTGCCGTGCAAGCGCGGTGACCGCTAATTTCGGGCGCCGACGAACCAGTTGACAGTGCGCCCCACGAAACTGAGATTTTGCGGGTGAGTAACGCCGCCGCCCGCGAAAAATTCAAAACCCACCTTGCCGCCAAAGGTCTTCGTGTGACCGATCAGCGTCTGGCAATTTTCGAGGCCGCGTTCGGACGCAAGGAGCATTTTACCGCTGAAGAATTGCTCGATCACGCCCGCGCCATCGATGATTCCGTCTCGCGCGCCACCGTCTATCGCACGCTGCCCATCATGACCGAGAGCGCGTTGCTGCGAGAGGTCGATATTGGGACCAACATCAAATATTACCTGCCCAACACCACCGACAACGCCCAGGTGGCCCAGGTGATTTGCGTGGATTGTAATAAAATCTTCGAAATCAGCGCCCCGTTCATGGAGTGGTACGGCAGCACGGTTTCCAGTAAACTGGGGCTCACGCCCGTCTCGCAGCGCCTCCAGGTCAGCGCCCATTGCAACGTGCTTCAGCAGACCGGCGTCTGCAAAAACCACGCCTGATCACCATGGCGCGCAAAGAAGACCCGGCGTTCGACATCACGTTCTATGAATCGGTGCTGCGCCGCGAACCTGCGTACACCGACGTGATAGAACTGCTCGGCGGACTCTACACGAAAACGGGGCGGATCGCCGACGGCCTTAAAATGGACCGCAAGCTGGTCAAGCTGCAGCCCGAAAACTCCACCGCCCACTACAATCTCGCCTGCAGCCTCGCCCTGTCCAAGCGCAAGGCCGATGCCCTTCGCGCGCTCCAAGAGGCGATCAATCGTGGCTACACGGACTACGACTGGATGTCGCAAGATTCCGACCTGCAGAGCCTGCAAACCTCGGCCGGATTCAAGGCTATCCTCGCCAAACTCAAGTCGCAGAACTGAGCCCGTGGTTCTCGCTCGGTAAGCTGCGGTTTGGCAATCGACATCGCGGCACCAGTCGTTCGTCATTTGCGCCCTCGCCATGCCCGCACTCGACTACGAACCCATCGTTTTTACACCTCGCACCAGCGCGCCTAAACTGACGCCGATCCAAGAGGAAATCCTCGCCCTTAAAAAGGCGCGCAACGCCGTCATCCTCGCGCACAACTACCAGATCGAGGCGATTCAGCAGGTCGCCGACTACGTGGGAGATTCCCTCGGTTTGTCCTACCAGGCGCAAGCCGCCCAAGCCGACGTCATCCTGTTTTGCGGCGTCCACTTCATGGCCGAGACCGCCAAGATCGTAAATCCGGGTCGCACCGTGCTGCTGCCCGAGCTGGAAGCCGGTTGCTCGCTCTCCGACTCCTGCCCTGCCGAGCGTCTCGCCGCCTACAAAGCCGCCAATCCCAACGTCTACGTCGTCGCCTACATCAACTGTTCCGCCGGCGTGAAGGCACTGAGCGACGTCATTTGCACCAGCGGCAACGCGGTTAAAATCGTTAACCAAATCCCCGCCGACAAGGACATCCTCTTTGTGCCCGACCAGAACCTGGGCCAATGGGTCTCGCAGCAGACCGGACGCCAGATGCGCCTCTGGCCGGGAAGTTGTTACGCCCACGTGTTGTTCACGACCCAGGCGATCGAGAAAGTCCGCGCCAAGTTTCCCGGTGCCCCGGTTGTGGCACACCCGGAGTGCGTGCAGGCGGTACGCGATCTCGCCGACGAGGTCTGCTCCACCGAGCTCATGGTGAAATTCGCCAAAGAAACCCCGGCCACCGAAATCATCGTGGTGACCGAGAGCGGCATGATCCACCGGTTGCGCAAAGAAGTTCCGCACAAGACCTTCATCGCCGGCCCCACCGATTCCTGCGCCTGCAACGACTGCCGGTTCATGAAAATGAACACCATCGAGAAGGTCCGTGACGCACTAAAAAACCTGGCCCCGGTCATCGACGTCCCCGAACCCATCCGCGTCGCCGCCCTCGCGCCGATTCAGCGCATGCTGGATTGGAGCAAGCGCTAAGCTGGCCCTCCCGTGGATCCCGTCACCCCACCCATCGATTACTGGCGCATCAAGTGGGTGCACAGTTTCCAAGAACTGGTCACCACGCCGCTCGAAAACGGCGTCAACGCCCTGTGCTGGCAGCGCACACTGCCGGGTAATTTCGCCGAGATCGTCGAACACCTGGTCGTCGATGAGGATATCACCTGCCTTGACGCCGAGCGCCTCAATACCCTGCCCGTGAGTGACGAGGGGCGTGTGGCCATTGCCATCCTGCTCGACGATCAGCGCCTGCTGCGCGAGCACGGCCTGCTGCCCAACCTCGACTGCATTGTCGCCTACCCGCGCGATGAGGACCCCACGGTTGTGCCCATCGACGTGTATTCCTTCCACGCCGACAGCGCCACGGTTCAGGCCGACACCTACCTGTGCACCTACTTTGGGCCTTCCAGTGAGGGCCTGCGCAACGAGGAGGCCCAACGCCGCGTGGATGTCCCTGAAACCCGGGCTGAGTTGCTTAAACTTTATGGCGGGGCGGACGACGAAGAGTTCCGCGTTTTCCTGAATGAAAACTGCTATGACCTGCACTACGCTCCCGCCCCGCAGGCGAAACCATTTTCATTCGGATTGGGCAACCTCTGGCGAATCGCCGTGGATTATCCCGGCAACCCCGTGCCTCCCTGCATCCACCGCGCACCCGAAACCCTGCCCGGCCAACCGCCGCGCTTACTACTGATTAGTTAAGACTCTAGTCTTGCCCACCGCCGTTTCACCCCGAAGACTCTCCCCTTTTTATGGTCATCAAACCCAAAGTCCGTGGATTTGTCTGTGTTACCGCCCATCCTGCCGGCTGCGCCGCGCATGTCCAAGAATGGATCGACTATGTGAAGGCAAAGGGCGCCGTTAAAAAGGGCCCCAAGAAGGTCCTCGTGATCGGCTCGTCCACCGGCTACGGCCTGGCCTCGCGCATCTCGGCAGCCTTTGGCTCCGGCGCCGCCACGATCGGCGTCTTTTTTGAGCGCCCCTCCGAAATCGACAAGACCGCCACTCCCGGTTGGTACAACAGCGCCGCGTTCACCGCCGCCGCCCACAAGGAGGGCCTCTACGCCAAGAATTTCAACGGCGACGCCTTCTCCGACCAAGTCAAAGCCGACGTCCTCGCGACCATCAAAAAGGACCTCGGTCAGGTCGACCTGGTGGTTTACTCGCTGGCCTCCCCGCGCCGCACCCACCCCAAGACTGGCGTCACCCACAAGTCCTGCCTCAAGCCGGTCGGCCAGTCCTACACCAATAAAACCGTCGATACCGACAAGGGCATCGTCTCCGACATCACCATTGAACCGGCGAACGAAGCCGAGATCGCCGACACCACCGCCGTCATGGGTGGCGAGGACTGGGAAATGTGGATCAACGCCCTCGACGAGGCCAAGTTGCTCGCCCCCGGCGCCACCTCGGTTGCCTACTCCTACATCGGGCCTGAAGTCACCTGGCCGATCTACAAAAACGGCACCATCGGTCTGGCCAAAAACGACCTCGAGCGCGCCGCCAAATCGATCAACGCCACCCTCAAGTGCAACGGCTATGGCCGCGCCTTCATTTCCGTCAACAAGGCGCTCGTCACCCAGGCCAGCTCGGCTATCCCGGTGGTTCCGCTCTACATTTCCATCCTCTACAAGATCATGAAGGCCAAGGGCTCACACGAGGGCTGCATGGAACAGATCGAGCGCCTGTTCCGCACCCAAATGTACGGCGGCATGGGATTGGAATTCGATGACGCCGGCCGCGTGCGCATCGACGACTGGGAGATGAAGTCCGACGTCCAGGCTGAGGTCACCAAGATCTGGCCTGATGTGAACACCGAAACCCTCCCGCAGCTCACCGACATCGCAGGCTACCGCACCGAGTTTTTGAAACTCTTCGGTTTCGGCCTGCCCGGCATCGATTACGAAGCGGACATCAACCCTCACGTCGAAATCCCCGCCTGAGGCACCTGCGGATAATCCCGCTCCGCACTCAGCCCCCAAAAAAAGCCCGACCTTCACCGGTCGGGCTTTTTTTGGCTCCGTCGCCTCCCCTCCGAGGCGATAACAATCACGGTGATGCGCGGGTGGACACAGAGGCGGCGCAGTAAAAATCGCAGATAAACTGAGAAGAAAGCGCTTCAGAAGGATGAATTTGCGCCGATTAACGAAAGAACGTGTTTTCGTGGCTGCTCACTTTTTTTGCCCGGCTCTCCGGATCCCCGCCTCCCCGGCCTGCGCAGCGATTCATCGCCCCCGCGCCACCGGCACCTCCCGCTGCTGCCACACCGCCGACTGTAAACGCCCTTGAAGCTGCGGCGCCGCGCCCCTCCCACCAGGGCGCCGAACAACACGCCCAACGCCTCGCCGCCACCTTCCGCTGCAGCGCCGCCGAAGTTGCCGCACGCGCTGAAGCCTCGGCGCAGCACCCCGCCGATTGGCAACAGGTGCAGGCCCGCTTACAGAACTTAAAACAAATCCCCGCGCTCAAATCCCTCGCCCGTCGTTTTAGCCACTCCATGGGGCGCGAGATTATCTCCATCCCCGAAGTGGTCGGCTCGATCAGCCATGACCCGGCCTTGTGCCTGCGCCTGCTCCAAATGGCCAACTCGGTCCACATCGCCTCGGAGCAACCCGTCAGCGACCTCGACACCGCCGTGCACATGCTCGGCGTGGACCGCGTAAGGATGCTGTCCGCCTCGATGCTGCTGCAGCGCGACAGCGAGGGCATCACCAGCGGGTTTGATTGGAAACACCTGTGGATGCACGCGCTCGCCACCGCCATGTTGGCCGACCGGCTCGACGCGTGGATGGGACGGCAAGCGGGCAACTCACTTCCCGCCTGCGCCATTCTGCACGATTTGGGCAAAATCGCCCTCTCGGTGGTCGTCCCCGAAGTTTATCAAAATGTACTGCTCGCCGCCTGGCAGGACCGCGCGTCGTTGCCCCCGCTTGAACAGGCGCGCATTGGCATGGACCATCGTGAAGCGGGGTGGATTTTCGGCTCCGAAGCGGGGCTTCCGCCGGTGGTATTGGACACCATTGCGTACCACGACAGCCCGTGGCGGGCCGCGCCCGAACATCAGGGCACGGTTGCTCTGGTGGCGGTGGCGAACCAGTGGGCCAAAATCTACGGCTTAGGCTTCAGCGGGGATGGCACGATCATCGATGTGGACATCTGGGAAACCTCCGCGTGGGCGGAATGGGCAAAAACCCTCCATTCCACGCCCGACATCCATATCTTCGCCTCCCGCGAGGCGCGCTGGATCGAGGAAACACGTCGGACGCTGCAAAGCTTCCACGCCTGAGCGACCGCCCGCCCTGCGAACAGGGCGCGTCGCCGACTAACCGACCGCGGCCTGTTTCACGTAGTTGGCGATGATGCCGTCGAAGCTGCCGTTGCTAAAGAAAACCACCAGGCGCGGCTTGGCGCTGGAGGCGGGCAACGTGGCGGCGACCAGATTATCCAACAGCAGCGCGTTGGTCGGCGCACTGGCCGCACGCACGCCGCAGGTTTCCAGATGCGCAATCACCGCGACGGTATCGAAGCGTTCGTCGGCTTTGAGCTTTTCGGCACGGTTAACCGCACCAAGGTAAACCTCATCAGCTAGCGCCAATGCCGACATAAACCCAGCTTGTAGCGTATTGGTGCGCGCGGTGTTGCTGCGTGGCTCAAACACGGCGGTCAACACCTGACCTGGAAAGCGGTTGCGGAACGATTTGAGCGTCTCGGCTAGAGCCGTCGGGTGGTGGCCGAAATCCTCGATCACAGTGAGTCCAGCGGTGCGCACACGCTCTTCCTGACGGCGCTTGACCCCGCGAAAACGGGCCAGAGGCGCGAGCGAAAAGCTCGTGGGCGCGGACGGCTGGGTTGCCAGCGCCGCCGCAGTCGCCGCCATGGCGGCATTGCGGACGTTGTAGAGACCCGGGATAGACCAGTTAACGGCGCCCCACTCCACCCCGCCCCAAAGTAGGCGAAAACTCACCCCGGCGGGCGTCTCGGTGAAATCCACAATGCGCACATCGTTGCCCTCGCCTTGGCCCACGCGCACGACCTGAGTCCAGGCGAGCGGACCGAGGGCGCGCAGGTTGTCGTCGTCGCCATTGAGGACAATAAAACCGTTGCGCGGGACGATGCGCGTGAGGTGGGAAAAAGTGCGCTGCACGTCGGCCAGATCGCGAAAAATATCGGCGTGGTCGAACTCGAGGTTGTTCAACACCGCGACATGCGGGGCGTAGTGGATGAACTTGGAGCGTTTATCGAAAAACGCGCTGTCGTACTCGTCGCCCTCGATGACGAAGGGATCGGCGGGCGAACCGAGGTGGTTGCCCACGGGTGGATCAAGCGGCACGCCGCCGATGAGGAAGCCCGGATCGCGGCCGTTTTCACGCAGAAGGAATGCGGTGAGGGCGGTCGTGGTGGTTTTGCCATGGGTGCCGCACACGACGATGTTTTTGCGCGTGGACAATACGGTGCTGTGCAGCAGCGCAGGCAGGGAAGTGAAGGCGATCGCGCGCTCATCGAGGAGCCACTCGACCTCGGGGTTACCACGCGACATCGCGTTGCCGATCACCACCAGATCGGGGGCGAGCCGGGCAAGCCGGACCGGATCGTAGCCCTCGTGCAAAACAATGCCGGCATCGGCGAGCACCGTGCTCATGGGCGGATAAACGCCGGTGTCGGCGCCGACAATATCGTGGCCAGCAGCGCGAGCGAGCAACGCGGCGTTGCCCATCGCCGTCCCGCAAATCCCCATGAAGTAAATTTTCATTTTGGTCTTAAATGGTCTCAAGTGGACGCCAGAGGTAAATCCCCTTCAAGCCGGTTTCAGGCTTGGGTCTAAAAAGAGCGATGCGCGCAAACCAGTCACGGGCGAGAACGCTTGAGCGAACCGCGAACGAATCGCCGTTGCCGCGTTCGGCTGAACGCGGCACTCGCCGAAACTCAGGAAGCGTCGGCGGGCGACTTTTTAACGAAGCGGTTTTCGGTGCCGGCGAGCAGGCGTTTGATGTTGGCGCGGTGCAACACGATCACAAACAGACCAATCGCCACCGCCAACCCAATGACCAGCGTGGGCGCCTTGAGTAAAAAGGCCGCCAGCGGAATCGCCGCCGCCGCCACAATCGAGGCCAAGGACACGTAGCGGGAGGTGTAAAAGGTCACCAGCCACACCGCCAAGGCGATCAGCGTCACCACCGGCATGAGCACCACAAAACCACCGGCGGAGGTGGCCACGCCCTTGCCGCCTTTAAAGCGAGTGAAGCACGAAAATCCGTGCCCGATCACCGCGCACAAGAGCCCGACCACCGCCGCAGGAATCACGGTCTCAGGCGTGAGCACTTTAACGTTGGCGACGAAAATCGTCCAGGTGGTCTCTTGGTGGGCGGCGGTGGCCACAGCGGCGATGGAGGAAGCCGCGCTCTTGTAGGCGGCCCATTGGGCGAACAGTAGCGGCCAACCGGCGGCCGCCGCGCCCTTGAGCGCATCGAGAGCGAACACGGTGTTGCCGGCGCGCTTGCCCAGCACCCGCTTCACGTTGGTCGCCCCCGGGCTTTTGCTGCCGTGTTCGAAGATGTTAATCCCGTAGGCACGCGCCACAATGTAACCGAAAGGAATAGCGCCCAATAGGTAACCGAAAAGCGCGGCGATTGTCAGGGGGATCAACATGGGAACAAAAAAAGAGGTAGGCGCACACCGATGGGCGATGGCATGCAGCCATCGCCCAAAAATGGGCACCTACCTTAGGTTACAATCAGAGCTGGATGAACTTGGCCTGTTTGATAGCCGGGTTGCCCTTGATTTCGTTGCGGGCAGCCTCGCTCGGCTCGGTGTCAACACGCACCACCATGTAGGCGGTGCCGCCTGGGGTGAGACGGCTCAGGGACATGTCGGCGATGTTGACCTTGTCCTTGCCGAGCAGGGTGCCAACTGCACCGACCATGCCGGGCTGGTCGATGTTTTCCAAAACCAGCAGCTTGCCTTCAGCGGCAACCTCGACCTCGCGGCCGTTGATACCAACGATGCGGGGTTCGTTGGCCTTGCCGATGAGGGTGCCGGAAGCCGAGAAGACCTCGCCGGCGGCGTTGATGGCCTCGACGGTGATCAGCTCGGAGTAGTCGCAAGCCACGTTGCTGCTGATCACGTCGGCCTGAATGCCGAGGCGCTGCAGAACGAAGGGAGCGTTGACGGTGTTAACATCCTCGCTGATGCGACGGAGGAACCCGCGCTCAATCGAGCGGGTGATGGCGTTGGCATCGATTTCGACGATCTTGCCGGCGTAGGTGATGCGCAGGGTGGCGATCTGCGCGGGGGCGATCTGCTGGACGAGGGTGCCGAGTTTGGTGCCGAGGTCGATGTACGGGGCGAGCATCTTGGCGGTTGCGGCGTCAACCGAGGGAAGGTTAACGGCGTTGCGCACGGCGCCGCTGATGAGCAGGTCGGCGATTTGTTCGGCGACTTCGATGCCAACGGCTTCCTGGGCCTCGCTGGTGGAGGCGCCGAGGTGGGGCGTGAGCACGACGTTGGGCAGCGAGCGCAGTTCGCTGTCCTTGGCGAGGGGCTCTTCCTCGAACACGTCGAGACCGGCGGCGGCGACTTTGCCCGATTTGAGGGCGGCGATCAGGGCGGTTTCCTTAATAATACCACCGCGGGCGCAATTGAAGATGCGCAGGCCCTTCTTGCACTTCTCGAAGGCGGCCTCGTTGATCATGTGGTGGGTGTCGTCGGTCATCGGCATGTGAACCGTGATGTAGTCCGATTGGGTGAGCAGCTCATCAAGGGTAACCGACTCGACCTGCATGGCCTTGGCGCGGGCGGGGGCGAGATACGGATCGTAGGCGAGCACGCGCATGCCGAAAGCCTGGGCGCGCTTGGCGACTTCGCCACCGATGCGGCCGAAACCGACCACGCCGATGGTCTTCTTGAAAAGCTCGATGCCGCTGAAGCTCTTGCGGTCCCACTGGCCGGCCTTCATGGAGGCGGCGGCTTGGGCGACGGGACGTGCGCCGCAGAGGATGTGGGTGAAAGTGAGTTCGGCGGTGGCAATGGTGTTGCCGGCCGGAGTGTTCATGACCACGACGCCACGCTCGGTGGCGGCATCGACATCGACGTTGTCCACGCCGACGCCGGCGCGGCCGACGACCTTCAAGAGCGGAGCGGCCTCAAGGATGGCACGCGTGATTTTGGTCTCAGAGCGCACGGCGATGGCGTGCACGTCTTTGACGAGAGCGAGGACCTGCTCCTGAGTGGAGCCATAGGCCTCAATGACTTCAAAGCCCGGCTGCTGACGCAGGTAGGCAACTCCCTTAGGTGAGATCTTGTCGGCGACGAGGATTTTCATGGGAAAATAGCCCACAAGGGAAAAGCCCCCAGCGCTCGCAAGCAAGTAAAAGGTTACCCCTAATTAACCCTGAAAAAACCAGGTCTGCGTCCTCGTTACCCGCCGCCCAATTCACGCCTAATCCGCTACTAATCCTCCACCAATCGGGGCTGCAACACCTCCCCCCCCCCAATCAGCCAAACGCAAAGTGTCACCTAATAGGTGACACTTTGCGTTTGGCTGGAGTTTGGCCCCTGACTAGTCGAACGCAGATCAGCCGAATCCTTGAGCTCACGCTCAAGGCCACACTCTTCGCGAACACACTCCTTGTGGCCTTGAGCGTGAGCTCAAGGATTCGGCGCACCGCAGCCAGAAAAAACACCTCGTGCTCACGCACGAAGCCACACCGAGCCAAAGCCACCCAGGCAAAGGCACACTCCAGGCCGCACCCGCCCGAACGTGGCCTTGAGCGTGAGCTCAAGGTCTGGAGTTTGGCCGTTTAACTCGTGCCAAGAACCACACAGGTGCGGCGCATCATGTATGGCGATCTGAGCTGATCACTCCGGAGAGTTTCGCAGACTTCGCAACAGCCACCCGCACGTCAACGAACGCATCGAAACCCATGCCGTTGCTACCTGCGGTACGCTTCTACCTTAGCTGGGGGACGGATCTCAACTCGTTTTGAGGCCAAACTCCAGCCAAACGCAAAGTGTCACCTAATAGGTGACACTTTGCGTTTGGCTGGAGTTTGGCCCCAAAAGCAGGTGGATGCGAAGCGGCCGGAGGCCCGGTTACGCAGCGCGGAAGAGTGCTTCAGCCAAGAAGGGTGGCGCTTTTGATGAGTTCGTGGAGGGAGGGTCGGTCGACGTGAAGTCGGAGAAACTCTCTGGGGCGATCTGGTCGGCCCAGCATTCGCTGCGCAGGGTGCGCAAGAGGTCCCCCGTGGAACTGGTCGCAGGCGAGGCGCCCGAAGAGTGCGTGCGCCATTTGGGCGGGCGAAGATGCGGCGGCGGATCAGGGGTTTGCCCCGCAGGATCGCCGAAGAGCAGGGCGGCGATTAACAACAGCGCATAGGCGGCGACGGTGGCGGCGGGTTGGTTGCGGTTGGAGGCGGCGGTGCGCAGTTGTGCCTGGCCGGTGCCGATCAGGGTTTTCTCATCCCGGAAGTTTCCCTCGATGACCCAACGCCAGAGGTAATACTGGAGTTGGTCACCCACGGGCATATCCGGGTCGGTGCAAACCAAGAAGGCAGGCTGGCGATAGAGCAGCTTCGAGCCTGCGCGCAATCGGTAGCCCACCGGGGCGATCACCATGACTTGCAACGGGAGCGTCGCCCCGGCTTTACGCCACAGCACCGGCCCGAGGGTCTTGATTTTAAAGGTGTGCTTTTTTCCGGCCGCATAAGCCTCGACGCTTTGCCAGGCCACGGTGTCGTCGGTGCGCAGCTCTTCCGGGGTCTGGACCGGCGCGCCATAGACCGGCGGGCGACCGGTGGCCGCGGGTGGTCCAGGCAGGGCGTTGAGCACGGCGTCCCGGCGGATCCGGCCGATATAAACGGTCTTGGCGGGCAGGCCCTTGAGTACGACCGCATTGGTGTAACTGCCATCGCCGGCGACCACCAGTTTGCGCGTGTCTGGCAGCGCCTGGCGAAGCTGCTGGATGCGGGCGAGCGCGACGACATTAAGCCGCTGCTGTTTTTTCTTCTCCGTGTACTGCTGAACCTCGTCGGTAGTGGCTTTTTTACCCGGCTTTGGCGGCGTCGGCGCGTGGGTGAAATCCACCGGAATCATCCGGGCGTGTCCGTCGGAACCAGGCCAGGCCGCAGAGAGTTGCACATAGCGCTGGCCGCGCACCAGGTTGGTTTGGAACGCGGGGCCGAGCGGATCGCGTTTCCAGCCGACGCCGTCGATCTTGACCCCGGTTTTGCGTACCAGGGTGTCATCGATGGCGGCCACCAACGGGGTAAGCGCCGGCAGGTTTACCTCAAGCTCATGGAGGACCGTGCGGAAAAGCCCCGCCGGCTTCACCCGGTCACGCGAATACAACCGGTAGTCGGCCGTCCAGTCCTGCTGGGCACGCCCGCACAGACAAATCAGGTTGGTAAGAGTCCCCCGGCACGGTGAAACCAGTGCCGCCATGAGATGCCCCTGCAGTCTCCGGGCGCACTCGGGGGCGGCGCAAGCCGCAGCACAAGCCCGTTTCATAAGTCGTCCCAGCCGATCGGATAAACCCAACTGGACTTTTTTTTAACGCCTACGTCCACCAGCTCGGGCGTGACCGGCATAACGGGCGCGACCAGACTGCGTGAGAGGACCAAATGATGCGCGTCGGTGACGGTCCACTCGACGGCCTCCGACTTGGCGAACCCCATCGTCTGGGCGATGGAAGCGGGTAATGTCACATACCACTGCTCACTGTTTTTGCGGATGATGCGCTGAACTTTGGTGGTGGTGCTCATGGTCCGACACCATCGTTCATGGCCACGCTTTTTCCCATGGGCCCGACGCCCCATTTATCTCTACGGCCTTCTCCGGGCCAACTAGTCAGAGGCCAAACTCCAGCCAAACGCAAAGTGTCACCTAATAGGTGACACTTTGCGTTTGGGTGAAAACTCGTGGCGCAGCCTCCGGACTCGCCAAGCGCGGGGCCGAAAGTCATCGAGTCGACATGGCCAACGCGCGCTTAATTCAGCAAATCCGGTTCATCGTCGAAGTGGACAAGTTAAAGGAGATCCTCCGCCAAACCTTGCTCACCCAAAGCCGCCGCCAGGAAAACGACGCAGAACACTCCTGGCACCTCTGTTTGATGGTTCTGGTGCTGGCCGAACACGCCAACACGCCGAACCTCGACGTGCTAAAGGTGCTCAAAATGCTCCTCATCCACGACATCGTCGAAATCGATGCGGGCGATACATTCGCCTACTCTCCCGCTCAACAAGCCGACCAGCACGCCCGCGAGTCACGTGCCGCCGAGCGGATTTTTGGGCTGCTTCCCGCTGACCAAACCGCCGAGTTTCGCAGCCTATGGGACGAATTCGAGGCGCGAACCACACCGGAAGCCAAATTTGCCGCCGCACTGGATCGGTTTCAGCCAATGCTGCAAAACTGCCTCACCGAGGGCGTCGCGTGGAGGCAAAACGGCGTCACCAGCGACCGGGTTATCGCCCGCGGCCAATACATCGCGGAGGGCGCACCGGCGGTCTGGGAGCACGCAGCCGAGTTAATCGCCGCAGCTGTCCATGCCGGCCACCTGCCGAAGTAATAACTCAGTCGCACACACGGCGAGGCGTCCTACCACCACCGTGAGCTCACGCTCACGGCCACGGCTGCGCACCACACTGACAAAGAGAAGTTCGAACCCTTGCGGCGTACCTAGCCTTAAAAAAGAGGCTTTGAACTATCCTAGTACCATGTACCACTAAAAGTTTCGGATAAAGTCTCACTAGTTTTATCCGAGCTTTTTCAGTTGTGAAGTGCCAGTTAATGGTGGCGGCGCGCTGATTGCGGTGGTGGTGGAGCCAAGAGGCAACCTCATGGCGCAAGTCGATGAGGGTGGGAATACGTCGGCACAGGCACTGGCTACTGAGTGCGCTCAGTTCGATCTCGGCGATGTTTAGCCAGCTGCCGTGCTTAGGAGTATGGTGGATTTCCAGCCGCTCGGCTAAGCGGCGGGCTTCAGCCGGTGCAAAGGTTTCGTAGAGTGAGGCGATGGCGTGCGTATTGAGATTATCCATGACCAGGCGGACCTTGACCGCGTCGGGGTAGCGTTCATCGAGCATGCCCTTAATAAAGCAGGCCCAATCCTTGCGGGTGCGTCGCTCAGTCACCTCGACGTGGCGGCGTCCCGTCAGCGGCTCGACCTCAACAAAAAGCATGACCACTCCGTTGCGCACGTATTCGTAGTCGATGATTTGGCCATGGCCTGGAGCAATCGGGATTGGCGCATTAACCTCTCCAACCAATTGCTTGCTAGACTCATCCATACAAATCACAGGGAAGCGCGGATCAAGCGGCAGACGATATACTTCCAGTACATCTTCCATGGCGGCAACGAAGGCCGCGTCAGCATCGGGTGGGATCTTCCAGTATTTGCTTAAATGAGGCCGCAGTTCGTTTTTTTTAGAGAACGATGAACGGTCATCGGGGAGACGGCCTCGGCGATCTTTAGCTCAACGAGCTTGTCGGCCAAGAGCCGTACTGTCCACCGCTGGTAGCCGCTCGGCGCTTGCGAGCAGGCCAGTGCAGTCAAGCGGGCGTCGAACTCACCGTCAAAAACAGCCGCTTTGCTCTTAATCAATGGCTTGCGCGCCAACGCCGCATCCAATCCCCCTTCAACAAAGCGCTGCTTAAGATGCTCGATGGTACGTGTCCTCACACCCATCCCTGCCGCCGTGTCCGCCACCGTCCACCGCTGCCCAAACTCCCCTGCGTCGCAGAGTAACAGCGCGCGGGCGTAAATAAACTTTACCGCCGTCGATTTTCCGTTGCGGGCAAGCTCGGTGAGTTGATCGCGCTCTGCTTGCGTTAGGGTCACTTTGTATCGGTTGGCCATGCCTCATCAGACACATTTAAATTGTATATTCCAATCCGAAATTATTTGTGGTACATGGTACTAGCGCAAAAACCGGGCTGATCCCCGCGCCCCCGGCGTCTTGCGCATACCTCCAATTGACACACGCAGCGCCAACCCCCTAGCCTTCCCGGCTTCACATGGAAAAACCCGCCTACACCCTCGAGTTTGAGAAGCCTTTGCGTGACCTCAGCGTCCAGCTGGAGCAACTCAGTCAGCAGTCGCTTGAGAACAACCTCGACGTGGCCAAGGAAATTGCAGCCATTGAGCGCAAAATCTCCTCCACCCAACGCGAAATCTACTCCGGCCTCACCCCGTGGCAGAAGGTGCAGATCGCCCGTCATCCGAAGCGCCCGTACGCGCTCGATTACGTTAACCTGATCTGCGAAAACTTCACCGAGCTGCACGGTGATCGCCAATTCAACGATGACCGCGCACTGATCGGCGGAACCGCCTTTTTTAACGGTGACGCCGTCATGATCATCGCCCAGCAAAAAGGCCGCGACACCAAGGAGAAAATCGCGCGTAACTTCGGCATGGCCCAGCCCGAGGGCTACCGCAAGGCCCTGCGCCTGATGAAAACGGCTGAAAAATTCGGCCTGCCGGTGATCACGTTTATCGACACTCCCGGCGCGTATCCCGGTCTCGGTTCGGAGGAACGCCACGTTTCCGAAGCCATCGCGGTAAACCTGCGCGAGATGGCGATGCTGCGTGTCCCGTCGATCTCGATTGTAGTAGGCGAAGGTGGCTCCGGTGGCGCGCTGGGCATCGGCGTGACCGACCGGGTACTCATTTTTGAGAACAGCTACTATTCGGTGATCTCGCCCGAAGGCTGCGCGGCGATTCTGTGGAAAGACCCCACTGCGGCAGCCAAGGCCGCCGAGGCACTTAAGATCAACGCCGACCAGCTCGAAAAGCTGGGCGTGGTCGACGAGGTCATCGGCGAGCCCTTCGGCGGTGCGCATAACGACTACGAAAAGGCCGCCTCGACGCTGCGCTACGCACTACAAAAACACCTCAACGACCTGCGCGCGCTTAAAGCCGACGAACTGCTTGACCTACGCTACGAGCGGTACCGCCGCCTCGGCATGTACGAGGAAGCCGGCGTGGTGCATAACTGAGCAAGCGAACGGGACGCTTTTCGCCCATAAATGGGCGCTGACATCCCGATCCAACCAGCACCCCAAAAAAAGGCGGGCCCCTTCAGGCCCGCCTTTTTTGCGTCACCGTCCGCCAGCGCGGCGCACCGTGATCAGCTCAACGCTGCGAGTGCGTTTAGCGACCTCGTCATAGTCCACCAAGGCGCCCGAAATGCGCACGTCGCCCTCGGCCACTTCGAAGCGTTTGGGCATACCGTCTATAAAACGAGAGAGGACCGGGGCAACTTCGCGGCCCAGCACCGAGGCATACGGCCCGGTCATGCCGACGTCGCACATAAAGCCCGTGCCTTTAGGAAGCACGCAGGCATCGGCCGTAGGCACGTGAGTGTGCGTGCCCAAAACGGCCACGGCGCGCCCGTCGAGATGCCAACCCAATGCAATTTTCTCACTGGTGGCCTCGGCGTGAATTTCCACCAACACGGCGTCCGCCTTGCCCTCCAGTTTCTTGAACATGGCCTCGGCAACCAGAAACGGGCAATCCGCCTTCATACCCATAAAGGTGCGACCTAGGACGGTGAAAACGGCCAATTTAAAGCCCTTCACGTCAAGGATGACATGGTCGGCGCCGGGGCAAGAGGCCGGTAAATTCGCGGGACGGCAAACGGTGGGAAAATCATCGATATCGTCATCCCAGCCGCGTTGATCCCACACATGGTCGCCTAGGGTGATCGCGTCGATGCCGAGGCATAGTAACACCTTGGCCAAGGAACTGGTGATGCCGGAACCGGCGGCGACGTTTTCGCCGTTAGCAATGACGACATCGAGTTTCAACTCGGCGCGCAGGCGCAACAGCCGTTCGGCTAGGATTTCCCGGCCGGGTTTACCCACGATGTCCCCGATAAACAAAATTTTTGGCACGGCAATTAAGGAGCACACTGGGAGCGGCAAACCAACCCCCAAATATCCGTGTTTTCAGAAGTGGGGTTTGCGCAATCCTTGAGCTCACGCTCAAGGCCACACGCAGACGTGGCTTCGTGCGTGAGCACGAGGTCGGGACGAGACGCGGATGGTTGTTATTGGAATCCCTGAACAGCTCATGCTCAAGGGCACTCGAAACTGTGATGCCACCGTGTTTTCCGCTCTTGCCAGCAACTGGAGCGGTCGGTTTTCTCTCACCCTTACGATCTCCGCTCTAACGCTTATGAAAACGCCCACCTCGCCCTCGTCGACGCCGCAACCCGAAACTGGCCGCCTAATGAATGGTGCCGACGTGGTCGTAGAATCGCTGGCCCGCGAAGGGGTTGACGTGATTTTCGCGTATCCCGGCGGCGCCTCACAGGAGCTGCACCAGGCCTTCGCCCGCAGCGACAAGGTGCGCGTGATCCTGCCTCGCCACGAGCAGGGCGGCTCCTTCGCCGCCGAAGGCTACGCGCGTGCGACGGGCAAAGTCGGCGTGTGCATGGCCACCAGCGGCCCCGGTGCAACCAACTTGGTTTCTGCCATCGCTGACGCGTACATGGACTCGACTCCGATGGTCGCCATCACGGGACAGGTTTTCCAAAAATACATCGGTAAGATGGCGTTCCAGGAGACGGATTTTTTCGGCATGACGCTGCCGATCGTGAAGCACAGTTACCTCGTGCTCAACGCCGCCGACCTGCCGCGCATCATCAAGGAGGCCTTTTTCTTGGCCAGCAGTGGACGCCCCGGCCCGGTCGTCATTGATATTCCAAAGGATGTGCAGCAGGCGAAACTCGTCCCGGTTTTCCCAGAGACAATCAGCTTTGCAAACCCGTCCATCGCGAAGCAGCCGAAAGCCTCCGACGAACAGCTCAAACGCGTTCTTGAACTCATCGCGAGCGCCAAGAAGCCGGTGATCTACGCCGGAGGCGGCATTGTGTCGGCCGAGGCACACAGCGACCTGAAGGCGTTCGCCGAAAAAACTAACATCCCGGTTGCAACGACGCTGATGGGCATTGGCGCGTTCCCCGAGAGCCACCCGCTGTCGATGCGCTGGTTCGGTATGCACGGAACCGCTTATGGCAACTGGGCGGTTGATCAATGCGACCTGCTGATCTGCCTGGGCGCTCGCTTCGACGATCGTATCACGGGCGACACCTCTAAATTCGCCAGCTCCGCCACCATCGTGCACATCGATCTCGATGCGGCCGAGCACAACAAAAACAAGCGCGTTGCCCACCCAATTTTGGGTGAGCTCAAAGACTCGATGACGCGCCTCAACGCGCTGACCCACTCGACCCAATTTACCGCGCCCGACATCTCGTCGTGGCACGCGCAGATCGAAGCCTGGAAACGCGACCACCCGTTCCGGTTCGAGGACCACAAGCACATCCTGCCGCAAGAAGCCATCAAGGCGCTGTACGAGTTGACCAAGGGCGATGCAATCATCACCACGGGCGTGGGCCAGCACCAGATGTGGGCGGCGCAATTTTATCAATTCGACGAACCCCGCCGCTACATCAGCTCGTTGGGTTTGGGCGCGATGGGTTACGGCTACCCGGCCGCCCTCGGCGCCAAGGTTGCTTGCCCCGACAAGCAGGTCATCGACATCGACGGCGATGGTTCATTCGTGATGAACATCCAGGAGCTGGCCACCGCCGCGGTGGAGAAGATCGCCGCCAAGGCGATGATTTTGAACAACCAGCACCTCGGCATGGTGGTACAATGGGAAGACCGTTTTTATGGTTCGGTGCGTGGCAACACCGTCCTGGGTCACCAGAGCAACATCGGCAGTCCGGATAACCCCGGCGGACTTTATCCCGACTTCGTAAAAATCGCCGAGGGCTTCGGCGTGAAAGGTCGGCGGGTGCTCAAGAAGAGTGAGCTGCGCGAGGCGATTCAAGAGATGCTCGATCACGACGGCCCCTTCGTCCTCGACATCATCGTGCCCTACACCGAGCACGTGTTGCCGATGATTCCCGCAGGCAAAACGGTGAAGGACATGATCCTCAAGTAAGCTGCGAGCCAACGTATCGCACTAAAAGAAAAACCCGGGCTACAAGCCCGGGTTTTTCGTGTCGGCGGAAGCAGACTGGAAGTCTGCGCTACTTGACGGAGCCTAACTTCGGACCGACTGGAAGTCGGTTGAACAGTCGGCGTACTTTGGCCGCGGGCTGTTCGGTTAGCCCTGCTGCACGCGGCTCTTCAAGAAGCTGAGCACATCTTGGAACTTGGCGCGGTTTGCCTCGTCGGCGACCACGAGATTTTCGTGAGCAGCCAAAACCATACGTGCGTTATCCAGCTCACCTTGGATTGGCACGCTGGTCAGCGCGGCGAACGTGGTCGAATGCACCCCGGAGGTTTCCATGTCGACGGTGAGAAGGCGATGCAGGCCTAGATTGCGGATCAATTCCAAATTACG
This sequence comes from Opitutus sp., assembly GCA_024998815.1. Classification (NCBI taxonomy): domain Bacteria; kingdom Pseudomonadati; phylum Verrucomicrobiota; class Opitutia; order Opitutales; family Opitutaceae; genus Opitutus; species Opitutus sp. The sequence continues at coordinate 310,531 of JACEUQ010000001.1, read as the reverse complement.
CTCGCCGAGCCGGCACAGCACCAGACTACCAGGCGTGGACTGCTTTCGCAACTGAAGGGCGGCACCGGCCAACACACCTAAAAAGGTGCTGTCCATGCTGGTGCAGTTCTGAAAATCCATCACGAAGCGAGTCCGGCCCTGCGCCACCAACGCGTTGAAAAACTCGTTTAAGCAGGGGCTGTTCTGAAACGATGCGCGGCCCTCGATACGAATAGCAACGGGGTCCGATGCGGTATCGACAAGGAAAGCGGGCTTGGGGACGTCGGCCATGGTTGAAAGATACGAGATTCGACTTCAGCGCAAAGGCGCTAACCCGGAATTATTTCCCAAGTTAACGCCTTTGCAAGAACTCGAAACGTCTTAGTTCGCGGCGATGATCTGGCGCAACACGTAGGGCAGAATGCCGCCGTGCTGGTAGTAATCGATCTCGATGGGCGTATCGATGCGGCAGCGAACCGACACGTTTTCCACCGTGCCGTCCTTGCGCGTCACCTTGAGGGTGAGATCCTGCTGGGGCTTGATCGCGGCGGTCAGGCCGACCACGTCGTAGGTCTCAGTGCCGTCGAGCTTCAAGCTCTGGGCGGTGACGCCTTCCTTGAACTGGAGCGGGAGCACGCCCATGCCGACCAGATTGGAACGGTGGATACGCTCAAAGCTCTGGGCGACGACGACCTTAACGCCGAGCAGGTTGGTGCCCTTGGCGGCCCAATCGCGCGACGAGCCGGTGCCGTATTCCTGGCCGGCGATCACGATCAAGGGAACGCCCTGCTTCTGGTAAGCGATGGACGCGTCGTAGATCGAGGTCTCGGCGCCGTCCGGCCCGAGGGTGTTACCGCCTTCTTTGCCACCGAGCATCAGGTTCTTGATGCGGACGTTGGCGAAGGTACCGCGGGTCATGATACGGTCGTTACCCCGGCGGCTGCCGTAGGAGTTGAAGTCCTCAAAGGTGACGCCGTTGTCGATGAGGAACTTGCCGGCCGGCGAGCTCTTCTTAATAGCACCGGCGGGCGAGATGTGGTCGGTGGTGACCGAGTCGCCAAACAGGCCGAGGACGCGGGCGCCCTTGATCTCTTTGATCGAACCGGGGGTGAGCGAGAAGTCGGTGAAGAAGGGCGGCTCCTGGATGTAGGTGGAGGCGTTGTCGAAGGTGTAAACGTTGCCCGTGGTCGACGGGATCTCGTTCCACTTGGGGTTTTGCTCGGCGAAGTTGCTGTAGAGCTTGCGGAACACCTCAGGCTTGAGGGCGGCTTGCATCTGATCGCGCACTTCCTTCAGCGAGGGCCAGATGTCCTTCAAGAAGACCGGCTGGCCATCCTTGCCGGTGCCGATCGGATCGACGGACAGGTCGAGGTCGACGCGGCCGGCGAGGGCGAAGGCGACCACCAACGGGGGCGACATGAGGAAGTTGCTCTTGATGTTCTGGTGAACGCGGGCCTCGAAGTTGCGGTTGCCCGAGAGCACGGAGGCGGCGACCAGGTCGTTTTTAACCACGGCTTCTTCGATCTTGGGATCGAGCGGGCCGGAGTTGCCGATGCAGGTCGTGCAGCCGTAGCCGACGGTCTGGAAACCGAGCTGGTCAAGGTAGGGCGCCAGGCCGGTCTTTTCCAAATAATCGGTGACCACGCGCGAGCCGGGGGCGAGGGAGGATTTGACCAGCGGGTTAACCTTCAGGCCCTTTTCCACCGCGCGCTTGGCCAGGAGGCCGGCGGCGAGCATGACGGAGGGGTTGGAGGTGTTGGTGCAGCTGGTGATGGCGGCAATCAAGACGGAGCCGTGGCCGAGCTTGGTGCCGTCGATTTGAGCGGAGACGGTCGAGAAGTCCTCGGCCTTTTTGCCGAAACCGGACTCGGTGACGGGCTTGGAGAAGGCGGAGAGGAACTCCTGCTTCATCTTGGGCAACTCGATGCGGTCCTGCGGGCGCTTGGGGCCGGCGACCGACGGGACCACCGTGGCGAGGTCGAGCGAGAGGTCGCTGGAGTATTCGATTTCGCCCTTTTGGGGGATGCCGAACAGGCCCTGGGCCTTGTAGTAAGCTTCGTAAACGGCGATGTCGGCCTCATTGCGGCCGGTGGCGCGCAGGAAGTTGCCGCACTCCGCGTCGATCGGGAAGAAGCCCATGGTCGCACCGTATTCGGGGGCCATGTTGGCGATCATGGCGCGGTCGACCACTGGCAGCGCGGCGGCGCCGGGACCGTAGAACTCGACGAATTTACCCACGACCTTGGCCTTGCGCAGGGTCTGGGTGAGGGTGAGTGCGAGGTCGGTGGCGGTGACGCCTTCGCGCAGCTCGCCGGTGAGGTACACGCCGACCACGTCGGGAGTAAGGAAATAAACCGGCTGGCCGAGCATGCCGGCCTCGGCCTCGATGCCGCCCACGCCCCAGCCGACGATGCCCAGACCGTTGATCATCGTGGTGTGCGAATCAGTGCCGACGAGCGTATCCGGATAATAAACACCCTGGCCGTCCTTGAGCACGCCCTTGGCCAGATACTCCAAGTTAACCTGGTGAACGATGCCGATGCCGGGGGGGACGACCTTGAAGGTTTCGAAGGCCTGCATGCCCCACTTGAGGAACTGGTAACGCTCGCGGTTGCGGGAGAATTCCAGATCGAGATTCTTTGCGAGGGCGTCGGCCGAGCCGGCGAAATCGACCTGTACGGAGTGGTCAACTACGAGGTCAACAGGCACGAGCGGCTCGATGATCTTCGGGTTTTTGCCGATGCGGGCCACGGCGGAGCGCATGGCGGCGAGGTCAACCAAGAGGGGAACGCCGGTGAAGTCCTGCAGCACGATGCGGGCGACCACGAAGGGAATCTCCTCGGTGCGGGAGGCCTTGGCCTGCCAGCCGGCGAGGTCGCGAATGGCCTGCTCGGAGACGCGCTTGCCATCGGCGTTGCGCAACAGCGACTCCAGCACGATACGGATGGAGACGGGCAACTTCTTGATGGCGAAGCCGGCCTGCTCGAGCGCGGGCAACGAGTAAAATTTATGGGAGGTGCCGTTGGCCGAGAAGGCCTGCAGCGTGTTGAAGGGATTCGGGAGACTCATCAGGTTGGAAGTGCGCGGTGGTTAACGTTAAAACGGTAAAAAAAACCGCGCCGAAAGGGTGTTCGGCGCGGTTTTTTAAAAGCTTATTTGGCGAGGGCTGCTTTGACTGCGGCGAAGTTGGGCAGGTCCTTCGGGGTGGCGGTCTGCTCGGCGTATTTAACCACGCCGTCCTGACCGATCACGAAGGCGGCGCGCGCCGAGGTGTCGCCGATGCCGGCCAAGCCCGGGAAGACCACGTCGTAGGCCTGCGTGGTCGTCTTGTTCAAGTCAGAGACGAGGGGAATCGTGATCTTGTTGGCCGTTGCCCAGGCCTCTTGGGCAAACGGGCTGTCCACGCTGATACCGATGACCTCGGCGCCTAGGCTGCTGTACTCGGACAGGCCGTTGGAAATGTCGCACATCTCGGTGGTGCACACCCCGGTGAAAGCGAGGGGGAAAAACAACAGCACGGTCTGCTTCTTGCCGAAGTTGTCGCTCAACTTAATGTCTTTAAGACCTTCAGCGGTCTTGGTCTTGAGGGTGAAATCAGGAGCTTTTGAACCAATGGCGATGGGCATGAACGGTGGTGTTGAGATTGAATGGGTTAGAACGGGCGAAAGTGCGCGAACTTGAACGCAGACCCTAGAGAGCGCGTGAAGCCACTCGCAATCCGTTTTTACCCCTAGAAGCGATCATTCTACTTATGATGCTGGCGGCATTAGCTGCGCTGGCGTTACGCAGCGAACATTCGCTGGTAAGCCTGGCTCAGGGAGCAGGTCCCCAGCGGCGAGTCAGTGGATAATAAATAAACAGGGGGCGACCCACCACATCTTGGGCCGGAACTGTCCCCCAGTAACGGCTATCCTGGCTGTTAGCTGAATTATCACCGAGCGCGATGTAGCTGTCCGCAGGAACGGTGAACACTTGGCCAGGTGCCAGCAGACCACTCGCGCGGTAGCCGGAAAAATGGGGGTCACGTTTGGCGTTAGCACCGAAGGCCTTGGCGCCGGTCGCAGGCTGACCATTCCGATAAAGCGTGAATTCGCGGATCTCCAAGGTGTCACCGGGAGTGCCCGCCAGGCGCTTAATGTAATACTGCTCAAGTTGCCGTCCGACAGCATCCTTCATGAAGGGGCTGTCGAGGTGATCGGTGCGGAAAACGAAGCCGTCGCCGACTTGGGGTCGCACGAAATGATAACTCAAGCGGTCCACAAATAGTTGGTCTCCAGTAAGGATGTCGAAGGCCAGAACGCGGTCGCCGGCGCGCACGGTTTTGCCGGTTCGCCAGGCGGGCTTACCATCCGGCATGCGAATGACCTGACCGGCATTGGCGTTTAAAAAAGCTGCCAAGTCGACGCCGCCGGGATCATGGCCCGAGGCTTGTTTGGAGATAAACGCATCACGGATCACCCACTCGAAATCGAAATCGCGCGGCACGGTGACCGTGACGGCGCGGTCATTCACGAAAAGGGTGTATTCTTTGTGGCGGGATGGGAAAACGAACCAATCGCGGCCGGTTACCTCGCGGAACGGAATGGCAACGCGGTCGCCATTACCCATGACCGGGATGAGCACTTCACCGTCCACGGGAGCATCCAAGGTGCGCGACCGCGCGCCCATGGCGGCAAACCGGACCGCCTTGGCGAGAGCGCTGGGTTCATCGGCTTTCGTCGCGAACACCTCGGGGGTCATGCCATTGTAGCTGGGCCACATCGAGTTGGTCGGGATCTTGAAGGGCTGCACGAAATACATGCGAACCCCCAAAATGACGATGGCCGCAACCAGGAAGAACTCCACGTTCTCCATGATTCCGGACTTGGGGTAATGCGTCCCGCCCGTGCGGCGAAGGATAACTTCCAGCGCTTCGATGCCGAGCTTGAGCTTACTGGCGTCACTTTTTTCGCGCAACTGGCGCCGCAGCGAAAGGGCGGACTGCTGGAGCGCGTTGCGATCCAGTTCGCTCAGGCGGTCGCGACGGTAGGCGTAAACCTTATCGGCCAGCTCCAGCCAGTTGGCCGCACTGTCGCGCATCTTCTTTTCAACCGAGTCAAAGAGTCCGAAAAACATGGGGTGGTTTGAGGGAGTGCTGACGCCTGGGGGCAGGCGCGGGCTTAGTTCTTCAAGATCTGAATAAAGGTGTCGGGCGGAATGTTCACCTTGCCGATCATCTTCATCTTTTTCTTACCCTCCTTCTGTTTGTCGAGGAGCTTGCGCTTACGCGAAATGTCGCCGCCGTAGCACTTGGCTGTCACGTCTTTACGCATTTCCTTAACATTATCGCGAGCGATGATCTTGCCGCCGATGGCGGCCTGAATGGCGACTTTGAACATCTGCGGCGGGATAATCTCGGCGAGTTTTTCGCAGAGAACGCGGCCCTTGCCCTCGGCTTTTTCGCGGTGAACGATGCTCGAAAAGGCATCCACGGGATCGCCGTTAATCATGATGTCCATCTTCACCAGATCGGACTGCTGGTAGTCACCGAGCTCGTAATCCATCGAGCCGTAACCGTGGGTGACGGATTTGAGGCGGTCATTGAAATCAACGAGGATTTCATTGAGCGGGAGCACGCAGGTGAGCATCACGCGATTGGCGTCCAGCGTTTCGGTTTGGTTACACATGCCGCGCTTTTCCATGATGAGCGCGAGGATGTCGCCCATGGAGTCGTTGGGTATATGGATGCACGCCTTAATGGTGGGCTCGCTGATATGCTCGATGGTGCCGGGGTCGGGCAGGTTAACCGGGTTATCGACCTCGATTTCGTCGCGACTGTAGGGCTTGACGCGGTAAACAACGCTCGGATACGTCGAAATGATGTCGACGTCATGCTCGCGGCGGATGCGCTCCTGAATGATTTCCATGTGCAGGAGGCCGAGAAAGCCGCAGCGGAAACCGAAGCCGAGGGCGATGGAGCTCTCCGAGGAATAGAGGAACGCCGCGTCGTTGAGACGAAGGCGGCCGAGGGCGGCTTTGAGCTTTTCGTAGTCGTTGGACTCGAGCGGATACAGGCCGCAGAACACCATCGGGCGCACCTCTTTATAACCCGGCAGCATGTCGATGGCCGGCTGTTTGGCGAGGGTCAGCGTGTCACCGATTTTGATTTCGGTGGTGTCCTTGATGTTGGAAATCACGTAGCCGACGTCACCGGCGCCCAAGACGTCCACCTTGGTCATCTTCGGGGTGAAAACACCGACCTCCTTGATTTCGGATTTTTGATTATTGCTCATCAAGAGCATCTGATCACCAGCCTTAACCGCACCGGAGAAAACGCGGGCGTAGGTGATGACGCCACGGTAGGAATCGTAAAGAGAGTCGAACACCAGCGCGCGCGTGGTCGGATAATGCGACAAACGAGGCGGTGGGATGCGTGCGACGACGGCCTCCAGGATGTCCTGGATGCCGATACCCGATTTGCCGCTGGCCAGGATGGCCTCCTCGGCGGGGATCGTGAGGATGTCCTCAAGCTGACTCATGCAGAGCTCCAGATTGGCCGACGGCAGATCGATTTTATTGATCACCGGGATGATTTTCAGGCCCTGGGCGGTGGCGAGGTGGTAGTTGGCCACGGTCTGGGCCTCGACGCCCTGAGCGGCATCGATGAGAAGGACGGCGCCCTCACAGGCGGCCAGCGAACGCGAAACCTCGTAGGCGAAATCCACGTGCCCGGGCGTATCCATCAAGTTGATCTTGTACGCATTGCCGTCCTTGGCCTGGTAACTCATGGTCACCGGATGGCTCTTGATGGTGATGCCGCGTTCCTTTTCGAGGTCCATCGAGTCAAGGTGCTGCTCGGTGAGCACGCGCTGCGCGACGGTGTTGGTGTATTCCAACAGGCGGTCGGACAGCGTCGTTTTGCCATGATCGACGTGGGCAATGATACAAAAATTACGAGTAAGGGAGACGTCCATGCGGGCAGGCTAATGAGTCCAGCAGAAGCTGGGCTACGATGCGGTTGAAGTGTGTGTTAAAGATCCACCGTGTGGGCGTCTCCCACCGCATTCAAGCGGCTAAATTGGAAAAGAAAAAGTATCGCCGGGAGGGAAGTCAGGCTCGGTGAGGGTAAACGGACTGGTTATCGACGACGGTGGGCGCATCTCGGTTTTTGAGCAAAGGCTTCACCTCGGCTTTTTTAACACGAATCGAGGTGGTGAGTTTCCGTGTTTGCCGTTGCCTGCCTGCACCACCCCGTCACCTTTTTCTGCGCGCACCATGGGCAATGCACTCCGCCTTTTCGTATTTCTGCTGGCCCTGACCGCCGTCGGCGCCACCGCAGCGCTCACCCAGCTCTGGGTTAACCACCGCGCCGTGGCCCGTCAGCATGCCTCAGCCGAGCCCCCCGCTCCCATCGCTCTGCGCGCGTGCCAACGCGATCAACAAAACGCCGTCGGGCTGATCGTAACGGTGTCGCTGCTGTCCTTGCTGGCCGTGGCGTTGGTGGGCGGTTCCCGACCCGCCACCTCCATAGGCGAAAAGGCCCAGCAAGCCCGGCAGGAGATGCAGCAGGTCGAACATTTGGCCAAAACCAATGTGGCCCAAGAAGCCGCCTTGGGGCTCGAACGCGCCGAACGGCGCCGCGCCGATGAAAACCTCCAGCTGCAACAACTGCTGCTCAACGAGGTCCTCGCCGAAAAAATCCGGCTTGGGCGTGATCTCCACGACGGCGTGATTCAGTCGCTTTACGCCACCGGCCTGACCCTGGAATCCGCCCGGCAAAAACAGGGCGTTGATCCGGCTGCAGCCGATGTGCTCTTCGATCGGGGCATTGAACTGCTCAATCAAAGCATCCGTGAAATCCGCGGCTACATCCAGCCTCCGAGCGAGTCGCCGGGGGGCATGCCGCTGAGTTTCACTCAAGCAGTGGCCGTTCTCGTGGCGGATTTAAAAGGGGAACGCGAGGTATCGTTCCTCGTGCGCATCGACGAAAGCGCCGAGTCCCGGCTAGCTGCCAGCCAGCTTGCGGACACGCTGCAAATCGTGCGCGAAGCCGTGAGCAACGCCCTCAGGCATGGGTCCGCTTCGCAAATCCAAATTCGCCTGCATGAGGAGGGCGCGCAACTCGCCCTGATGATCCAAGACAACGGATCCGGGTTCGACGCCACGGCCAAGGGTTCTGGCGGCGGGAATGGGCTGACGAATTTCCGCGCCCGTGCCGCCACCCTTGGCGCAGCCCTCAAGCTCGATAGCCGCCCCGGCCACGGTACCCGCGTGGTACTCACCCTCCCGATCTTAAATCACTCATGACGCCCCCACCCCTTCGCTTGGTAATTGTTGATGACAGCGAGCTGGTCCGCATGGGCCTGCAAACCCTATTGCAATCCGCGTCCGGGTTCACCCTCTGCGGTACGGCGGCAAGTGCGGCCGAGGCTTTGGCCGTGTGCACTCGCGAAGCACCCGATGTGGTGCTGCTCGACATTAACCTGCCGGATGGAAGTGGCATCGAGGTTTGTCGCCAACTGCTGAGCAGCAAGAGCGAGATGCGGGTGCTTTTTCTTACCTCTAGCGCCGCGTCGGATAGCGTCGATGCAGCCATCCAGGCAGGGGCCCACGGCTACCTGCTTAAAGAAGTGAATACGGCGGCCTTGATTCAAGGTATCCGCGACGTCGCCGCCGGCCGCTCGATTCTCGACACGCAAATCACGTCGCGGGTCATGGAGCTGTTAAAAAACGAGCGAACCCAACCGATAGTCGACAGCCTATCGCCACAGGAGCGACGGGTGCTGGCGTTGATCGCCGATGGGCGCACCAACAAAGAGGTGGCCAACGAGATGGGCCTGGCCGAAAAAACCGTGAAAAACTACCTCAGCACGGTGTTCGAAAAGCTGCACGTGACCCGTCGTTCACAAGCAGCCGTGTACTACACCCAGTCGCTGGGCGCACGGGGGGCAGGCAGCCCGCCCCCCCGCTCGATCAAACTTTGACCGCGAATAACTCGGGGTGCATGACCCCGTCGGCCACCTTGTTAACCGTACCGGTCATGCGGATGGCGAAGTTGTCCCCGATCTCGATACCGATCTGGCCACCAGGCATGTGCACGGTGACGTTGGCATCGACCAAGCCCAGTTTGTGGGCCACCGAGGCGGCGGCGCTGGAGCTGCTGCCCGAGGCGAGGGTGTAGCCGGCACCACGCTCCCAGATCTCAATGCGGATGTTGTTTCGGTCGATCACCTGCATGAATTGAACGTTGGTCTTGCGCGGGAAATTGGAGTGCGTTTCCAGATGCGGACCGTAGCGGTGGGCCATCTCGGCGGTGACCGCGGGCAGCGGGATCACGCAATGCGGGTTACCAATGGTGGCCGCACAGTAGGTGAACGTACGGTCGAGAACAGTGATCGACTCATTGATGACCTCACGCTCCGGCCCCGTGTGGGGGATTTTGGTGCTCAGGAAGCTCACCGAACCCATGTCCACAGTGATGAGCTTGCCGTTGTCCTTGATGACCGACTGGACATGGCCACCGGGGGTTTCGATGGTGAAAGTCGCCGCCGGGGTGAGTTTTTGATCCCACAGGTAGCGCGAAAAAATGCGCAGGCCGTTGCCCGATTTTTCCGCCTCGGAACCGTCAGGGTTAAAGATGCGCAGGCCAAATTGGCTTTTGGCGGAAGGCAGCGGGCCCCAAAGAATGCCATCGGAACCGACGCCAAAATTGCGGTGGCAGATCACGCGGATCTCATCGACGGAGGGGCCGTTTTTCCACTGAGGAAAATCAACGGGGTCACAAACGATGTAATCATTGCCGAGGGCGTGGTATTTATGGAAACGCATGGTAGGAAAAAGGGCGAAGTTGCGAGGTCGACCGGCGCTTGACAAGGACGCAGACGGAGGTGGCGGAAACAGCGGCGGGGGACACCTTTTGGGATCGAAATCGATTATGGATAAATCGAGGGAAATCATTGAGATTCCCATTGACGCCGCTCATGGAGCTCTTTTGCTCTCGGCTTCCTTCACGGCAAAATAGCTCAGTTGGTAGAGCAGCGCATTGAAAATGCGCGTGTCCTCGGTTCAAATCCGAGTTTTGCCACCATTTTAAAACCAGGTTTTCGAGGGGTCGCGGGCTAAGCCCGGTCTTGCTGTAGGAAACAGGGGAATGGGGCGTGCAGGCGTATGTTACGACGACTTTGGACCGCCTCCGTAGGCGAGTGAACACCAGGTCTAACACTTGGCACTCATTCTTCAGGGCCGACTAGATTCATCCTAAGCGCTTGCGTTTAGGTATCGGCCTTTCGCCTAAAACTGTGGCCCTCATGCGGGCTGAAGCACCGCGCTAATTTCGATCGGCTAAGATCGATTTCACAACACACGCGTAGGGCCAAAGAGCCACATTGTTGTATCTGGGGATGGTTTTATTGGCAGGGACTTGGCTGCTATTCGGCGAAAACGTTGGGGCGCCCGGAAGAAACTCGCACTCCTTGCAAACGCCATGCTCATATTTCAGCCCGTGCCGTTATCGACCGACCTTTTTGATTACACCTTGCCCGATCGTCTTGTTGCGCAAACCCCTGCCGCTCGCCGTGACGCTTCGCGGCTCATGGTGGTAGACCGTGCCTCACGCACGGTCGCGCACCACACGTTCGCCGATCTGCCGCAATTTTTGCGCCCGGGGGACACGCTTTTTCGTAACAACGCCGCGGTTCTGCCGGCGCGCCTGCATGCCCGGCGGCCTACTGGGGGATTGATCGAGTGCTTGCTGCTCCGCCCTGACCCCACCCAGGGTGACAACGTCTGGTGGTGCTTGGTGCGGCCGGGAAAAAAGTTACCGGTGGCCGCCACGTTTGCCCTGGATGGCGATTTCGCCGGCACGGTGCTGGCGAAGGATCCCGACGGTGCGGCCTTGGTGCGGTTCACCACGCCCGCTGGGCAAACCATCGTCGATGTGGCCAACCGTTTGGGCGACGTGCCGTTGCCTCCGTATATTGAGCGCGCCGATCCGACCGCCGAACGTCCTCGCGATATCGAGCGCTACCAGACCGTTTACGCCGACCGGGCCCGCCAAGTCGCCGTAGCCGCTCCCACAGCGGGCCTGCACTTCACCCCTGAGTTACTCGCCATCCTCGGCAAGCAGGGTGTCAACGCGGCGGAGGTCACGTTGCACGTCGGGCTCGGCACTTTCAAACCCATCGACACCGCGCACGTCGAGGCCCACCCCATCCACCGTGAACTCTATGAGTTGCCCATCGCCACCCAACGCGCGCTGTTTGCGGCCCCGGGTAGCGGCGGGGGTCGACGCATCGCCGTCGGCACCACCACGGTGCGCTCGGTGGAGGATTTCCTGCAACACCACGAGGCGCCACTAGAGCGGCCGCATTTTGGCGAAGCCGGGATCTTTATTTACCCACCTCGCCCGTTTCGTGGGGTCGATGCGCTCATCACCAACTTCCACCAGCCCCGCTCCACCCTGCTCTGCTTGGTGTCGGCCTTCTTGACGCCGGGCTCGACCGAAGGGATCGCGTGGCTGCAGCAACTCTACGCCGAGGCGATCGCACGGGAGTACCGTTTTTTTAGTTACGGCGACGCCATGTTGATTTTGTAAGCCCACTTCGCCTTCTCGACCCAAACCCGCCAACGCCCATGACCACACCGCCAACGCCAAGCTCCAGCGCGACAGTTCCCTCGGCCGCCGGCATCGCCGCCTGGCGGGTCCTATTCCGAATGCTGGCGGGCTTCATCGCCCTGTTCTGCTTCGCCTTTTGGGCGGCCGCCGGCTGGAACCCGGGGTGGACCAAGACCCAAATTGCGGTGAAGCAAAGCGACGCGATCACCGGCATCGAGTTTATCACCTACAAAAAGCACTTCATGCCCGGAGTGGAGCTGCTGGCGCTGGGCGTGGGCATCAGCGTGGCGCTGTTTGCCATCACCTTCATTCGCCGAACCCGCGCCTGAGCCGACCGTCAGCCCTGCTTGACCTGCACCCGCGTATAGCGCTTTTAGCCACCATGACCGACGCTGACCTGCAAACGCTCATCGAAGACGCCACCTTTGATTTCACGATGGGCGAGACTGATACCGCCTTAGCCAAACTCGCCCGTGCCACTGCGGCCGCCCCCAGCTGCTTCGAGGCTTGGCACGCGTTAGCCGAAATCCAGTTCAGCCTGCGCCGCTTTGACGATGCCTTGCACGCCGCCGAGCAAGGCCATGCGGTCCGGCCCGACGATTTGTTTATCAACACCACGCTCTCGCGCATCTGGATGGAAAAGGGCGACAAGACCACGGCCGAAAAATACGGTGCGCAGGCAAAAATCCTAAGCTGGAAGGACCAGCTTAAAAACCCCGAGGCGCACCAAGGCGGGGTGCAGTAGCGACGATAGCGCCGGGGGCTCTTTGATTGAGACGTGATGCCGGGGGCGTGTTCAATCCGAGGCGCCCGCAACCTTGCGCAGCCCTGCCACCTTGAGCTCACGCTCAAGGCCACGAAGCGTGTTGCCGCAAAGCGTGCTAAGGTTGCCGTAAACCTCGATTCGAACGCTAATTCGTGACCAAGGGGAGCCCCGCAACCGCAGCTCGCCACCGGTAAAACACGAATCGACTACAATCCGGCGAGCAACGCGCGCAGTTCGCCTTCGGGATCTTGGTGATCTTGCTCAATGGCCAGCGTCAATGCCTCCACCAGCCAGGGCTTGGCTTCGGCTGGTCGGCCGAGGTGCAACAGGGCTTTGCCCAGTAAAATGCGCGGCATCATCCAGTCGGCCCTGCCACCGGCGCACTGCACGAGGTGCTCGACCGCATCGGCTTCACGTTTTTCGTTGAGCAGCGCCTGGGCGAGGCTGAAGCGGAACAGCGGGTTATCCGGCTGTTTCTCCACGAGCGCGGCAAAGTGCGTAGAGCGGGCGGGAGTGGTCATTCGGCTTCGTCGATAAAAACCAACACCGCAGTCAAGTTGTCGTGGCCCCCGCGTTGGAGCGAGAGTCCAACAAGCGCGTCGAGAATCGATGCGGGGCTGCCTGATCCGGCTAAAATCTCGGCCAACTCGGATTCTTCGAGGTGATTAACAATGCCGTCGGTCGTAAACAAGTAGCGCTCCCCAGCGGCAACCGGCAGCTCGCAAGAGTCGACCTCAGGCACACCGGGTTGCCCCATGCAGCGGGTCAACGCTCTGCGGTTAGCCGAGGTGAGTTCGATTCTTTCGCCGCGGGCATGCAGTTTTTTAATCTCGTTCTGCATGGAGTGATCCATCGTGAGGCAATGCAACTTGCCCTGTTTAAGCACGTAAACCCGCGAATCGCCGACGTGAGCCAGCCGCAGCTTGCAGCCTTTAAATACTCCAAAGCTGAGGGTTGAACCAATGCCGTAGGGGGGATTCAGAATAAGGCCCAGTTCGCGTACGCTGGCACTGGCGGCTTGGGTCAATGCCACGAGGTCGGGCTGCTCACCGAGCTCCGGCAAGCTTCGGCTGATCGCTTGCACCGTACATTCCGCCGCCTCACCGCCACCCACCACGCCACCGATGCCGTCGGCCACCCCGAACAGCCCGAGCGCCTCATCACACAGGTAGCGGTCCTCGTTTTCTTCGCGGATTTTACCGATGTCGGTGATGGCGGCGGATTGGATTTTCATGCGCGAATTTTGTGGGACGAGGAGCGGAGCGTAGGTGCGTACGCGTCAAATAAAAGGCTGAAATCGCTCAACGCGGTTTTCACGGTTCATGCGCACGGCGTTCTTTTGCGGGATACATTCCAAGAAGAGCCTGCCGTAGGCTTTTTGGGTGACCCGCGAATCCAGTATCGTGATTACGCCGCGGTCTTTGGCGGTGCGGATAAGACGACCAATCCCTTGGCGAAACGTGATCAGTGCGTCGGGAAGGGTGAGCTCGTTAAAGGGGTTGCCGCCGCGCTCGCGAATCCACTCGGTGCGCGCCTCGAGCACAGGGTGCGTGGGCACTTCGAAGGGCAAGCGGGTAATGATCACCTGCGACAATGCGTCGCCGGGGACGTCGATGCCGGTCCAAAAACTGTCGGTGCCAAAGAGCACGCCGTTACCGGCTTCGCGGAGTTTACGCGCCAGTTCCGTACGCGAGTAATCGCGGCCCTGCATAAAAAACGGCCGGTGCGCGCCGTCGTAGATTGGCTCCAGCGCCTCAGCCACGCGCTTCATGTCAAAATAACTGGTGAACAGCACCAGGGTTCCGCCCTTGGTCCGGCGGGTGCAGAAGTCGATGTAGTCGGTGAGCACGTCGAGCGCCAGGCGGGCGTCCTGCGCGCTGGGCAGCGGCACGTCGGCGGCCACGAACACGCGCATGCGCCGCTCGAAATCAAAGGGCGAATGCTCCACGGCGGTTTTAACCTGTTGCGCACCGATGCGGGCCTGAAACGGCTCGATTTTGCCTCCCATCGCCAACGTGGCGCTGGTGAACACCACGGAGGTGCCGCGATTGATTAACTCCTCGCGGATGAACGGTGCCACGTCGATGGGCGCGGTGCGCAGGGCGACGATGTTCTGGCGTTTGCCCATGCGCTCGACCCAGTAAACGGTCTTGTCGGCGTCGGCCACCCCGAGGAAGGCGCGCAGGTTGGTCTGCAGGGTTTTGACCTTGCCGGCTTGTTCGAGCAGTTCGTCGCGCTCGCGGCCGTCGTCCATGTGATCGGCACGGTTGCGCACCGACTTGTACAAGGCGAGCAGAGGCGCATCCATCCAGGCCTCGGCGAAACCCTCGACTCGCACGCGCACGAGGGGCTGCTGGGTGAGCAGGCGTTCGTCGAGGAAGGCGAAGAAATGATGCGCGGCTTCGAGCACGTCGACGACCAGTTGGCGGTCGACTGCGTCGCCGTGTTTTTGCAACAAGCCGCGGCGTGTTTTCGGGTTGTAGAGGTACTTGAGCATGCGATCCACCCCGTAGCTTGAAAGCCGCAAGCCGCAGTGGTCTGTGGCGACCTCGGGCACCGTGTGAGCCTCATCGAGGACGACAAAATCGTCGGGGAACAGGACGCCGCGCGTGGACTCCCCCTTGGCGGCCGCACCGCCGGCGTTGATGTGGGCGAACAGCAGCGAGTGGTTAACGATGATCAGGTGGGCCGAACGGATGCGGGCGCGGGCGCGTTGGTAAGGGCATCTGTCGCAATCGCAGTATTTGCGCGCACAGCCAGAGGAGTCGGCGTTGATCAACTCCCAGACCTCGGGCAGCGGCGCGGGGTTGAGTTCATGGCGCAGGCCCTCGGTGGTGGTCTCGGCCCAGGTTGCGATGCGCTGCAACTCCTCGTGCTCGGGCGTGGCGAAAAACTCGTTTTTGTCGCGCAGGGCCGCGGCGAGGCGCGAGGTGCACAGGTAGTTACTCTTGCCCACCAGCACGGCAGATTTGAACGCCGCATAAGGATTGGTTTCCTCGGTGGCGGAAAACACCCGGCGGCACAGCGGCAGGTCCTTTTGGTCTAGCTGTTCCTGGAGAGCGATCGTGTGGGTAGAGACGATCATCTGGCGCGACTGGTCCATGGCGTGCACGATGCCAGGCAGCAGATAAGCGAGGGATTTGCCCACGCCGGTGCCGGCCTCGAACAGGAGGGACTGGTCGGTCTTCATGGCCTGAGCGACGGCGCGGGCCATTTTCTCCTGCTGCGGCCGGTGTTCGAGCCCGAGGCTGGTTTGCAACCACCCGCCCGCGGAGAACAACTTCGCGGCGAACTCCGGCGCGCGCGAGGGGGGCGGCGGAGCTGGCAAGGCATCAGAAGTGTCATCACGGAGACCGATCATGGCAGTGGAAGGTGGAGCAGACGCCGACCAGCGGGCGAGCGCAAGGCGGCAGGTGCGGAATGCGTCAGGTTCCCGGCCGGGTAGATCCTGGCACAAAGTAAATAAAACGCTAAATTCCATAGACTTTAGTGATGAAACTTGACGCGCCTGAATTGAAAATGAGTTTGGTCGCCATCTTTACCCCTGAAATGTCGTTAGTACTCATATTGTTATCGGCGATGTACGTCGTCTGCGTTCTTGTAATTGCCCGTGCGCTCCTGCGTGCCCCCGAAGGTTTCGAGAATGAACTCGGCTATCAACCCGGTCGCCAACCGGTCGATGACGATCAGAGCCGCTGATTTGCCCCTCGTTTGGGCCGAAATCGGGGTCGGGAGTAAGTAGGGTTCATTACCTAACCGGGGTTTGGCGGAAAGCGGGCCGGGGATCTAGGGGTTATCCCTCAATCGCCCCCTCTAATGAAGTCGATTTCCCCTCGTAGGGTGGAGTATCCAGAGCCGCTGTTGAGCACGGACGGGGTGGACGGCCAGAGGCTAAATTCCACTTTATTTTTCCGACTTTGTGACGATACATGGGGGTACACCACTACCCCTTATCCCAATGATCTCCATTATCGCCACTTTAGTCGCCTCCGCTTATGTCATCGGTCTCGTTTGGATGCTGCGTTCGATGAAACGCAGTCCAGAAGGTTACGAGGACGAGTTCGGCTTTCACGAGGGTCGCCGCCAAGCCGTGGTGATCGAGTGCTCGAACGAGTTTCTTTCCGACGAGAAGATCGCAGCCTGAGTTTGAGCTTCTCCTCCGCGCATTGGGCGTGATGATGCCCCGATGTCGTCACCGGTCCCCTCGCTAAAACTTAAAGCCAACGCCAAGTCCCGCGTCCTCTCTGGCCACCCGTGGGTGTTTGCCAATGAGGTCGAAGCCCTCCTTCCGGCTGTAAATGACGGGGGGGTCGTCGAATGTCGCGACCGAGCCGGCCGCTTCCTCGGCAGCGGCATTTATAATTCCAAGTCGCAGATCATCTGGCGCCGCTTAAGCACGCAGCGCGTGACGCTCGACGAGGCCTACCTCAGGCTCGCGCTCACAAAAGCCATTGCCCGCAGAGAAACCCCTGCCTCCAACGTCCAAGCGACTGGAGCTCAGCAGCATCGCCGACTTGTGTGGTCCGAATCGGACGACCTTCCCGGCGTGGTGGTCGATCAATTTGGCGACACCCTGGTGTTGCAAGTGCAGACCCTCGCCATGGACCAGCGCACGGATGTGATCGTGGAACTGCTGGCCGAGTTGCTTGCCCCAGCCGAGATCATCGTGCGCAACGACGCCCATATCCGTAAACTTGAGGGGCTTTCGCTCGGGGTACACACCCGCAGCGGTCGCGCCTGGGAGCCGCGCTGGGAGAAGATCGACGGCTTTGACTACTGGCTCGACCTACAAAGCGGCCAAAAAACCGGCTTTTACCTGGACCAACGCGAGCAACACGCCGTCTTGGCCAAATACTGCGCCGGCAAGCGCGTGCTCGACGCGTTCTGTAATCAAGGCCCGTTCGCCCTGCATGCGGCGCGTGCTGGCGCCAAGGAGGTTCTCGGTCTCGACAGCGCGACCGACGCCATCGACCAAGCGCGCAAAAACGCTGCGCGCAACGGGGTTAACGCCTCCTTCGCCGTGGCCAACGTGTTTGACTGGTTCAACGACCCCGCACGCCATGGCGAACCGCTCTGGGACGTGATCGTGCTCGACCCGCCCCCCTTCGCCAAATCCAAGAGCGCGCTAGAGGGCGCGTTGCGCGGATATAAGGAGATCAATTTGCGCGCCATGCAGAGCTTGGTGCCCGGCGGCGTATTGGCCACCTACACCTGTTCGCACCACATGCAGGATGCCGAGTTGCGCAGCGTCTTGGCCGAGGCGGCGACCGACGCCAAACGCAAGGTGCGCGTGGCCGAATTCTGCCATCAACCCGCCGACCACCCGGTGCTTGTGACCATGCCCGAGAGCGAATACCTGCGCGGCTACATCGTCCGCGTCGAATAACAGCCCTCGACGGGCAAATCCCGTGGGTACAAATCCCAAAGAATCAAAGGGGCAAATCACCGTGACTGTCGCGGGGAACCCCAACGGGGTAAAGGGCGGAATCCCGGCATTTAAATCCTAACCTGAACAATCCCCAAACGATTATTCTGATTTTAGGATTTAGCCGGTTGGGATTTAGGGTTTCGTGAAGAACAACATGGCTTGGTCTACCCTTCACTGGTACAGCAACATTCTCGGCAAGCAGACCACCGCAGAGGTGATGCTGCCGGAAATCGGCAAGCCCCCGTTTGCCACGTTTTACCTGCTACACGGGCTGGGGGACGACTCCAGTATGTGGATGCGCCGCTCGCGCATCGAGTGGTTCGTGCGCGACCTGCCGATAATCGTCGTGATGCCGGACGGGTATCGGAGTTTTTACACCAAGCACGCCGCCGGGCCGGATTACGCGCGCCACATCGGCGTGGAGTTACCCGATTTCATCGAGCGCAACTTCCAGGCCCGTCCAGAGCGCGCGGCCCGCGCCATTGGCGGCCTGTCGATGGGCGGTTACGGCGCGCTGCGAATCGGCTTGGGCTACGCCGACCGGTTTTGCTCGGTCAACAGCCATTCGGGCGCGGTGTGCTGGCAGGATTTCAGCAACCCAACACTGGTGGCTCGCGGCCCCGCTTTTATCGCGGAACTACGCCACATCTTTGGCGATGATCCGCGTGGTACTGATCACGACCTGCTTGTCCAAGCCCGGCGTGCGTTGGCGAACGGCAACTTGCCGGAGCTCCTGATCGACTGCGGTCGCGATGATTTCCTGATCGAAGACAACCGCACCTTTGATTCCGACCTTACCACCGCTGGCGTGCCGCATCGTTACCAAGAGTACGCGGGAGGCCACACCTGGGATTACTGGGAGACGCACATTCAGGACTCGCTGGCCTTCCACGCCCGCAACTTACAACTGCCGGCCTCAGGCGCCTGAAGACCGTATTTTTGGCCGGGTGCGTTGCGAGTCCCGAGCATAATACACAGTTCCGAATAAGTTGAGATTGACGGTAGCCTTAAGCGTGAACTCAGGGTCGCCGCCGCCCCCCCCTCCGAATCACGAAGAGGTCTAAGCGGCTCCTTCCTCACCATCGGAGCAGGCTGGGAAGTCTGCGCGGGGACAAGCCTACCGCAGCACCGCCGCCATTTCCTTGGCGAAATAGGTTAAAATCATGTCAGCCCCCGCGCGTTTGATCGCCAAAAGCGACTCGTGGCGGGTGCGCGGCAGGTCCAGCCACCCCAGTTGCGCAGCGGCTTGGATCTGCGCGTATTCGCCCGACACTTGGTAGGCGGCCACCGGCTTGCGCGTCGCATCGCGGACCTCGCGGATAATGTCCAGATAAGCCCCGGCGGGCTTCACCATGAGCACGTCCGCGCCCTCGGCTTCATCGAGGGCGATTTCGGCCAAGGCTTCGCGGCGATTGGCGGGATTGAGCTGATAGGTGCGTTTATCTAAAAGATGCGTACCAGCGGCCGAGGCGCTGCCCACGGCGTCGCGGAACGGCCCATAGTACGCCGAGGCGAATTTCGCCGAATAGGCCATGATCGCCGTCTGCGTACAGCCGGCCGCATCCAGCGCGTGGCGGATCGCCCCAATGCGTCCGTCCATCATGTCGGAGGGCGCCACAAAATCCACGCCGGCCTGGGCGTGCAGCACCGCCATTTTCACTAAAATCTCCACAGTGGCGTCGTTGGCCACGTCGCGGCCGTCGGCAGTGAGCACGCCGTCATGGCCGTGCGTGGTGTAGGGATCGAGGGCGATATCGGTCATGACCACCATCTCAGGAACGGCCTGTTTGACTGCACGCACCGCCCGCAGGATCAGCGCGTCGGGCGAGAGCGCAGAGGTGCCGACATCGTCCTTAAAAGATTTATCCAGCTTGGGAAACAGGGCCACCGCCGGCACCCCGAGTGAGGCCAGTTCACGGCATTCGTTGACCAGATCGACGATGTTGTAGCGAAACACCCCGGTCATTGAGGTGATCGGCTCGGGGGCGCCGTTGCCCTCGACCACAAACAACGGGGCGATGAAATCGGCCGGACGCAGGGTGGTTTCCTCGACGAGGGAACGCACGGTGGCGTTGCGGCGGAGACGACGGGGACGGTGGGTGAGGTCGAGCTGGAAAGTGGCCATGGCGGGCGGCCACCCCAACACGTTGTCCGGCGACTCGCCAACCGATTTTTGCTGATGGCAACATTTACGAACTACCAAAACCAACAAAGCACGGCCTGACCCCGTCGGGCATACCGGTGAGCGCGGCCTCGGCAGGCAGCAGCGCGGCAGGTTCGCCCAGATGCAAGCGGAGTTGTTCGGCGGCGCGAATCGACGAGGTGAGCCACACGCTGTGCCCGGCCAAGCCAAGGGTGCGAAGCAGGTAGGCGCCGGCTTGTTTGGAAAAAGGATGCACCACAAAGCGCGGGTAGCCAGAGGTCAGGTGGCGAGTGACAGCAGGGTCTTTTTCCTCGTAACCGATCACATCGCGCATGGTCGGCAGGCTGGCGGAGACGCCATGCAGGCTGGGAGGGATGCGTTGACCGAGCGGAAGGTGAGTAAACACGGACATTTGAGCGAACAATGGGGCGGAACCCACGCCCGCTGGCAACGCCGCTCTTCGGGAGTGGGGCGTGAGTGAATCCTGAGTTGAAACCGCGCGGCGGGGGCGCGAGCTTCGGCCCACTCATGAAAATCGTCTCCTGGAACGTGAACGGCCTGCGAGCCGTGCTGCAAAAGGGCTTTCTCGACCAACTTAGCCCCGAGCGCGCCGACATCGTCTGCCTGCAAGAAACCAAGTGCCACCCCGGCGACGTGCAACACATCGAGTGGCCCGCGGGCTATTCGGTGTTTTGGAACAGCGCGGTGAAAAAAGGCTACAGCGGCACGGCGATTTTCACCCGCCACGCCCCGCTCGCCGTCTCCTATGGCATCGGCATCGAGGAACACGACCAGGAGGGCCGCGTAATCACCGCGGAGTTCGCCGACTTCCATCTGGTCAACGTCTACTTTCCCAACGCCCAAAACGAGCTCGCGCGCCTGCCGTATCGCCAGCGCTGGGACCGCGACTTCCTTGCCCACCTGCGCACCCTGGAAAAAACCAAACCGGTGATCGTCTGCGGTGACCTCAACGTCGCCCACGAACCCATCGACCTGGCCCGCCCCAAGGAAAACGTCGGCAACCCCGGCTTCAGCGACGAGGAGCGCGACGGGTTTCGCGCCTGCCTCACAGCCGGCTTCATCGACACCTTCCGTTTTTTTGAAAAGGGCCCCGGCCACTACTCGTGGTGGACGTACCGCGCCGGAGCCCGGCCGCGCAATATCGGCTGGCGCATCGACTACTTCCTAGCCTCCGCCGCTCTGCAACCACGCCTCAAACGCGCCTGGATCTCCCCTGAAGTCATGGGCAGCGACCATTGCCCCGTGGGCCTGGAACTCACGACATGAGCAAAAAAAAAACCGCCCCTGCCGCGCCCGCCGCCCCCGCACGCGCTAAAAAGAAAGGCGCCACAGCCAAACCGGCCGCCCCGGTTCGCGCCGCAACGACCTCGGAATGGGCACACGTATGGCAGTCGCCGATACACGGTCAGGGCATTCGGGCCAGCCGCGATATCCCGTCCGGCACGCGCATCATGGAGTATGAGGGCGAACGCATCACCAAGGCCGAATCCGAGCGGCGCGATGCCGCACGCGCGGCCCGCGAAGCCGAGGGCGGCGATGGGTGCGTTTATATTTTCGAGATCAATAAACGCCACGACCTCGACGGCCACATGGAGTGGAACACCGCACGCCTGATCAACCACTCCTGCGAGCCCAATTGCCAAAGCGAAAAAGTCCGCGGGCGCATCTGGATTTCCGCGCGCCGCGACATTGCCGCCGGCGAGGAACTCTCCTTCGACTACGGCTTCGACGTGGAAAACTGGCGGCAGCACCCCTGCCGGTGCGGTTCTCCCAAGTGCGTGGGCTACATCGTGGCCAAAAGCCACCGCTGGCGCCTGCGCAAGCGCTTGGCCAAGCTGCGCCGCACCACCGCGAAGAAATAAACCCACCACCCATGCCCACAGCCCTCGCCCGGGAACTCAAAACCCTCTGCTTAAGCCACCAGCCGGCCCTGCGCCTTGCCGTGGCCGAGAGCCTGACCGGTGGCCGCGTCCAGGCCGCGATTACCGCCGTGCCGGGCGCGTCCGGCTTTTTTCTCGGTGGCATCACCGCCTACAGCATCGACCAAAAGGTTAAACTCCTCGGGGTAAAACGCGCGGCCGCGACCCCGGTTAACGGCGTGTCGGCCGCCGTCGCCACGCAGATGGCGCAAGGGGCGGTTCGCTTATTCGGGGCCGACATGGCGGTGGCCACCACCGGCTACGCCGAACCGGCGAAGGCGCAGGGGGTGGCCGAGGCGTTTGCCTATTGGGCGATCGCCCACCGCGTGAGCGCGCGCCGCTGGCGGGTGGTGACGGGGCGAGTGGTGTGCGCCGGCCTTAACCGCATCTCCGTGCAAAGCGCAGTCGCCGAAACCGTGCTCGCCGAGTGGGTCGCCTACCTAAAAACGCTGAAAAAGTAGCCCAGCCCTAGTAGCAGAGACTTGAATCTTGCCCGATTGAATTCTGAGGTAGTGCGGTGCTTTAGCCCGCAGGTTTGCAACGGATTGCCAACTGCCATTACCGATGCGGGCTGAAGCACCGCACTACGTTCGATCCGATTCTTTAAATGTTACTACCTACTAGAGTCTGAGCCACTTTGGGTTAGCTTTCGTGTCGGAGGCAGACTGGAAGTCTGCGCTACTTTTTTCGATCAGCCCGAGTCCCCCGTTTTCCCCATTTCATGGCCAAGCCCAAACCCACCCACCCGATTGCCTGGTTTCTTGTGCGCCGCCTTGCGGGCCTGAAACGCGGTGCGGAGCGCCTCTGCCCTGTTCTCTGGCTGCGCCTGATCCTCACGCTGTTCGGCATCCTCGGCCAACTCGCCCCGTGGCTGGCGATCCGCACCCTGACCCTGTGGATTCCGGCCCCGGGCGACTTTTCCCCCGCGCTCAATCGGCTCCTCTGGGGCCTGCCCGTTTATGGGTTTTGGTGCGGGTTTTCCACGTATTGGGTGCGCGACTATTGCCAGCTGTGGGTGGCGGTCGTGTGGGCCGGTTTGCTGCTGTTCGGCGGCATGTTGGCTTTGGGCCAAACCCAGCTTCGGCAGCGACTGCGCGTGCGGTATCCGCTGCCGGGCGCGGTGACCCAGGGCTTGGGGGCGGCGAGCTTACTGGTGGTGGCGAGCTGCGCGGCCGCCCTCATTTACGTTTCCCCGATCGAATTTTTTCGCGGAAACGCCCCCGATTTTTCCCGGTTCACCCCCGCCCAATTGGAGGAAAAATTAACCGACGACGAACAGAAGCTGGCCGTGGTGCTCGCCGAACTGGCGAGCTTCAACACCGAAGAAGTTGCAGCGCCGTCAACGCCAACGGCCAGCGCCAGTTGGACCGAATCGACCTCGGCCGCCGCCGCCGCCTCAGCGTCGCTGGCACCTCTGCAACGCCAAGCGCGCGTACTGCGTTACCACACCACCTTGCGGCGCCTGGCTTGGGGCCACCAAAATCACACCCGTCTCGGCGATGAAACCAGCCGACTTCGCGCCCAGACATTGCAGTTAACCGCCGCGGCAGCCGCCAGTAACCTCGCCAACCGTTGGAACCTGCGGCTCGACGACGCGGCGCGGGCGGAATTGTTCACGCCCCTGGCACCGCGCGAACCCAAGCACGGCAAGGCGTTAATCACTCCCGAATGGGTGGAAAAAGTGCGGCCGTTTCTCCAGCCAGGCGACATCCTGCTCACCAAAGCCAACGGCTATCGCGCCACCGGACACCTGCCCGGCGCGTGGTCGCAACTCTCACTTTACGTCGGCACGACCGGGCAATTGGAGCAAAGCGCGCTCGATCAAGACATGCGCGTCCAGCGGCACTTAGAAAAACTCGCCACACCCGAAGCCAGCGGACACCACGCGGCGGTCATCAGCGTAGAAGGAAATGGGGTAGGGTTGACCTCACTTGAGCGCACGATCGGCGAGGCGGATTCGGTGGCAGTGCTGCGGCCCAAGCTGCGTCCGGTCCAGCGCCTAGAAATGGTGGCGCGGGCTTTTGACCAGGTGGGAAAACCCTACGACTACGATTTTGATTTCGCCCATGCGGATAAGGTTTTGTGCAGCGAATTGGTTGCACGCGCGCTGGAGGGGTTTGTGGATTTCCCACTGCACAGTGTCGGCGGTCAACCCGTGCTCACGGGGGACGGGCTCGTGGAGTATTGGGCTGAGGGTGAAGGCGGGCCAAAGCTAGAGTTCGTCGCCTATGTGATCGGCGACGAAGCCACCGGTGAGTGCAACTGGGCCAGTCCGGGGGATTTGGCGGTGGGTCGGCGGACCGTGGGCAATGGCGAGTTGCAACTCATCTACGACGCCCCGCTTAAACCGTAACGAGATCGGGGTGGTGAGCGGGTTTGAGGCACAGCACGGACGACACGGAGGTCAAAGGCGCACTCCAGCCTTAATCCCCCGAACGTGGCCTTGAGCGTGAGCTCAAGGATGCAGGCGCCCCGCCGCCAGAAAAAGCACCTCGTGCTCACGCACGAAGCCACGCCAAGCCAAAGCCTCGCCGGGCAAAGGCCAACTCCAGCCTTAACCCGCCCGAACGTGGCCTTGAGCGTGAGCTCAAGGTCTGGAGTTTGGCCGTTTAGTAGAGTAGAGAGAGCCGCGCGTCGGTAACCCGTCAGCGCGACCCTCCCCCTCGTCAAACCGTGCAAGCGGTTTTCCCGCACACGGCTTACCGAGTCCCCATTCTTTCGGTTTGGTTTCAGCGGAGTTCATTGCTTCCAAGCCGCCGTAAGCGGCCAGTGCCATAGTTTGTATTGACCATGCAAACGGTCGTCGGTGAAGAACTCGAAGAGTCCGTGGGTGCGGCTATACTTTCGCCACAGCCACCGCCGCAACCGGTTGCGCACAAAAGCCTGCTGGTTACTAAACACGTGCGTGCTGTTGCCGTAATGAAACGCCGTCGCCCAACCGCGAGTGATTTGGTTGACCTTGCGGACCACCGCCACCGCCGGTTGGTTGCGCGTTCGCACATCTAGCTCCATCCGCACTTTGTCGCGTAACTTGGCCAGACTTTTCGCACTGGGTTCCACGTGCGGATATCTTCGTTTGCTCTTCATGCCTTGCCGCCATGCGACGGAAAAACCGAGGAACTCAAAGCCTTCCTTTCGTGTATCCACCAGTCGGGTTTTCTCTTCGTTGAGCTTTAACTTACGTGCCTCCAGCCACCGTTTCAGTCGCGTTTGCAGCCCCGCCCCTTGACCCGGTTTGCACAGGATCAGGAGGTCGTCGGCGTAACGCACCATCGTCGGCTTTTGTTCGCACTTCTCATTCACCGCATGATCGAGGTCGTTGAGGTAGAGGTTCGCCAGTAGTGGCGAGATGACTCCGCCTTGCGGCGTGCCACACCGGTTCGGGAGCACCTTGCGGCACCCCGTATCCCGGTCCTCTTCCACGATGGGTGCGCGCAGCCACGTTTTTATTAAACGCAACACGCTCCCATCGCTCACCCGTTTGGCCACCAATTGCAGGAGTTCGCGGTGCGGGATCATATCGAAGTAGCTCGATAAATCCGCGTCCACCACCTCCACCTTTCCGCTCAGCATGGCTTCCTTGACCTTATCCATCGCCTGATGGGTCCGACGTTTCGGCCGGTAGGCGTAGGAATGGTCATGGAAGTCCGCCTCTAGGATTGGCTGCAACACGATCACCGCCGCGCTTTGCACCACCCGGTCTTTCACCGTAGGGATGCCCAGCGCACGACGTTTGGTCCTGGCCTGATCCTTCCATATATAGACGCGCAGGACCGGACTGGGTCGGTAGGTTTTCGTTCGCATTTCCTCCGCCAGCGCAAGCAGCCATGCCGCCCGATAGGCTTCGTTCTTTGCGAGCGTTTCCACCTCGAACCCGTCCACTCCCGGCACGCCGTCATTGGCGATCACCTGATCGAGCGCATCCGACAGAATGTCCTGCCGATACAGCTCTCCATACAAACTATAGAACCGCCAATGCGGCTCCGCTTTTGCTTTCCGATATAGCACACGTTGCAGCTTCCGAACCTTCGGTGACGTTTTTATCCAGAGTTCATCACCCCAGCCATCGTCGGGTCCTTTGCCGCTCTGTGATGCGTGGGAACAAGTGCCCTCCCTTCGCTCCCCGGCGGTTTTAATGTCCGCTAGATCATCACTACTATGGAGGTCTCCGACTCCTGCCACGGCCCGTCCGGCCTTACGAGGTTTTGCCGCGCTTGTGCCGGTGGTTGAGGCATCGCAAGACGCCCCACCGCCGCAGGTCTCACCACTTAACCTAACGACCTTTCCCACCCCGCCGCCCCCGCTGACTCCGCCGACGTGTTGATCGGAAATCAACGATTTAGGTCCTACGTCTTTGCGAGACTGCCTTTTCCGATCCTTGCAGGCTTCACCGTTCAGGTAGCGGCTGGACTCGTCGGTTGTTTCGGTAACGGAGCTCATTGGATGGGGTTCACCTTCGTTGCGGCTGACTGGTTCGGGCACACGGTCGTGCTTTCCGGCGAGGCCTCGCGGCCTGCATCCGTGACCGGGCCCTTCGACCGCGAATCGTTAAATTCGGCCGAACAGACTTTCACTGTTATGGTTGTTAGTTTCATGGTCGCACACCTGAACTCCGAAGTTGAGTCAGGAGTGGAATCACGAAAGCGCTTCATTGTAGGGTGGTTGAATGACAAAAAAAACCACAACCACAGATGCCCACAAAACAGACGCCACTCCAGTCACCCCATTGTTTGGGGGCGCGAAAGTGGTCGTGGACGAAACCGCCAAGGCAGTGACGCCTTTCGGAGGGTTGTGCAGCTTCATCGTTTATTTGCAGCAGATCGGCTTCGGGGCCCGCGTGGCGCAGGCCATGCCGTTCCCGGCGCTGACTTCCCCCAACGGTATCCCGTTGGAGCATACATTGACGGCGTTTCTCTTCGCAGTGGTGACCGGGGCCAGTCGCTTTGCGCATGTCGATTGGTTGCGCGGGGACAGGGCCTTGCATGCGCTGCTCGGCATCCCGCGATTCCCGGGCGACGACACGGTGCGCGACTTCTTCCGTCGGTTTACCCAGCGTCATATCGAGGAGTTTTGGCGGCCGCTATGGTCGTGTTTGCTTACCCTAGTGGTGGTGCCCGCAGGCGGGTTTCACCTGGACTTGGACTCGACGGTGTTTTGCGGGAGGGCAAGCAGGAGGGCGCGCGCAAGGGCTACAATCCGAAGCGCAAGGGCCGCGCGAGTCACCACCCGCTGCTGGCGGTGTTGGCCGAGGCGCAGTTTATTCTACATGGCTGGTTGCGCAGCGGTAATTGCGGCTCGGCGCGCGGGGTCGTCGCGTTTTTACAGGAGGCCTTAGCGCTGGCACCGGCGGGATTAAAAATCGCCTGCGTTCGCGCCGATAGTGGTTTTTGCGAGAACGGGTTTCTCTCTTTTTTGGAGGAAAAAAGCTGCCCTACATCGTTGTCGCCCGCATGATACCATTTCGCGTTCAAAGACATACAAACAAATCGTTTTAACCACTAATGGACGCTAATAGCCGCTAATAAAAACAAGGAATTCGCCGCTTCTGGATTAGTGTATCTTAGTGGTCATTAGTGGTTAAAAACTCCAGTTGTTTTAAGGTTAGATGATGGATCGCTACTGACGTGATCACGGTGGGGGTCGGGTTTTAATGCGTTTGAATGCAAAATGGTATGACGTCCTCGATCAGGGCACGTTGCACCGGGCTGACCGAATGGACCGCACTCGACGAGAACTATGCGGTCGGCGAGATTTGGTTAAAACTGCACGGATGGACCGTGACGCGACGCTTCGTGGTGCTGCGCGAGCGCGAGCGTGAGGACAAATCGGCGGTCGGCCGTAGGCTCATCGAGGTGCCCGGCTACACCTTCCGCATCTTCGTCACCAATCGCTGCGAATCCGCCGAGATCATCTGGCGCGACTACAACGGGCGGGCCTGCATCGAGCAGCGTATCGAGGAACTCAAAAACGATCTGGCGGCCGACGGCTTTTGTGTGCGCGAGTTTTTCGGCACCGAATCCGCCTTCCTCGGCGTACTCTACGCCTTCAACCTGCTCAGTCTTTACCAGCGTCAAGTCACGCCCGAAAAGCCCTACCGCCAACCTGCCACCCTGCGCAGCCAGGTCTTCGTCGCCGGTGCGATCCTCGGGCTCGCCGGCAAACAAATCGCCGTCAAACTGTCGCAAGCCTGGGGTGGCCTTTCAAAACACAAGCCCCTCATTGATGCCGCCTTGCAGTGGCGTCCGCCAACTCCGCCGAAGTTGGATTCCGACCCTCTATCGCCCTGCGTTATGACTGCCTGCACTTAGCCACTACCGCCTCTTTCCTCCACTAAATCGCACTCCAACTTCGGCGTTCGGGTTGAACCGCGAAGGCTCGCGAAGTTACGCGAAAAACAACGCAATCACTTGTTAATCAATTGAATTTATCCACTTCGCGTTCCTTCGGATCGTCTTCGCGGTAAAAAAATCCGGTGCCTTGATTTCGCATTTATCTACCCACAGGAACTGTCGAAAAACACACCGTGCCTAAACATTAAACTCCTCGACTCCACCGGTCGCCTTCGGTCGATTACCCATTCCCGAGCAGCTCAAGCCGTCCTTAAAAATCTCGCTGCGCCCTCCTCTTCATGTTCCTCGCCTACTGGGTCCACAACCTGAGTCCGTTCGTTGTTCAATTCACCGATACCATCGGCATCCGTTATTACGGTTTGGCGTACATGCTGGGCTTTGTCGGGGGAGGCCTTCTGCTGCACGCCTATGCCCGCGCCGGGCGATCCCGGCTGCCCTCGGCGCTGGTGCCCGACTTCATCATCGCGCTGGTCATCGGCGTGATGGTCGGAGGCCGGCTGGGCTCTTTTTTGCTTTATGAGGGCTGGCGCTCGCTGGGAACCGACCCACTTGCCCTGTTTAAAATCTGGCAAGGCGGCATGGCCAGCCATGGCGGCTTCATCGGAGTAGCCGTGGCGATCGCGTGGTTCGCCCACCGCCAGCGCATTCCTTTTTTCCACCTGGCCGATCTGATCGCCTCAGTCACAGGCCTCGGGCTGCTGCTGGGGCGCATTGCTAATTTCATCAACGGCGAACTCTGGGGGAAACCCACCGAAGTGCCCTGGGCGGTGATTTTCCCCGACAGCGACCACAGTGGACTGCCGCTGGCTCTGATCCCGCCACGCCATCCCTCGCAGCTGTACGAAGCGGCATTGGAGGGCGCACTGTTGCTTGCGTTGATGCAATGGCGCTTCTGGCGCACCGATGTAGCCGCCCGCCAACCAGGGCGCATGGCCGGTGAATTCCTCGTCGTTTACGCCGGAGTGCGAATGATCGGGGAGCTTTTCCGCGAGCCCGACGCCGGCATTTCGCCCATTCTTGGGCTGAGCCGGGGCTCGTTTTATTCGATTTTCCTAATCGGCAGCGGGGTGCTGATGATCTGGCGCAGCGCGCGTAAACCTGCGTGAGCTGAGCCAAACGTCTAATCCCGCTTACGGGCTAGATGTTTGGCAACCGCGCAAAGCGCGGAGTTCAGATCAAAGCGCCTTAAAGACCACGGCGGCGTTTTGACCACCGAAGCCGAGGTTGTTGCTCATCACGACCTTCACCTTGGCTTGGCGTGCCACGTTAGGAACATAGTCCAGGTCGCATTCAGGATCAGGTTCGTGAAGGTTGATCGTCGGCGCAATCGACTGGGTGTGGATCGTTTTCACGCTGATCACACTCTCAATGCCGCCAGCCGCACCAAGGAGGTGGCCGGTCATGGACTTGGTCGAACTGATGGCGACGGACTTGGCGCGATCACCAAACACCCGCTTGATGGCGAGCGTTTCAAATTTGTCATTGTACGGGGTGCTGGTGCCGTGGGCGTTGATGTAGTCCACCTGGTCGGGGGTCACGCCAGAAGCCTTGAGCGCGCGCGTCATGGCCATGCCCAAACCTTTGCCCTCAGGATCGGGCATGGTGATGTGGTGGGCGTCGGCCGTGGCGGCGTAACCGCCGACCTCGGCGTAAATGCGGGCACCGCGTTTCTGCGCGTGCTCAAGGGATTCGAGAACGAGGACGCCCGCGCCTTCGCCCATGACAAAACCGTCGCGGCCCAAGGAGAAGGGGCGGCTGGAGGTGGCGGGATAGTCGTTGCGCGTGCTCATGGCGCGCATCGAGCAGAAACTGGCGTAAGCAAAGGGGGTGATGGCGGCCTCGGCACCGCCGGCGATCATCACGTCGGCATCGCCACGTTTGATCATGTGCATGGCCTCGCCGATGGCGTGGGTGCCGGTGGCACAGGCTGAGACGATGCCGAAATTGGGACCACGGGCACCAATCTCGATGGCAAACATGCCCGAGCAGATGTTGCCAATAAGGGCTGGGATGGTGAAAGGCGAAACCTTGCGGGGGCCGCCGTCGAAGAGTTTTTTGAGCTGCGTCTCATAGGTCATCATACCGCCGATGCCCGAGCCGATGACGACGCCAACGCGGTCGGGGTCTTCTTGCGCCATATCGAGGCCGGAGTCTTTAAAAGCCTGCTTGGCGGCGCAGAAGCCGAAGTGGGTGTAGCGGTCATTGCGACGCGCTTCCTTTGGGTCCATGAAAAGCTCCGGATTCCAGTCGCGAACCTCGGCACCGACTTGGGTGGCGAAAGCGGTCGGATCGAAGAGCGAAACCCGATCGATGCCGGGTTTACCGGCGAGCAGGCTGGCCCAAAAAGAATCCACGTCGTGGCCGAGACCGTGAATGGCCCCAAGACCGGTAACAACGACGCGCTGGGAGGCAGGGAGAGTTTCCATGGAGGATAAAAGTAACAATGAAACAGGGTGTGGAGGGCCAGTCTAGGCAGTGATCGCCACAGACAGAGGCGGGATTTACCGCATCGAACAGGTCGGCGTGGCCCAAAAAAAAGGCGTCCTACCGGACAGTCTCGTGAGAGGCTCGGTAGAACGCCAAAAGACAGAAGTCGATTACTTGGCAGCGGCTTTGCCGGTGATGTACTCAACGACTTGGCCCACGGTGGTGAGCTTCTCAGCGTCGGACTCGGGGATTTCGCCCTTGATCTCGTCCTTGAACTCTTCTTCGAAGGCCATGATCAGCTCGACAGTGTCGAGAGAATCGGCGCCGAGATCATCCAGGAAAGAGGCCTGGGGAGTGATCTGCTCTTCGTTCACGTTAAGCTGATTAACGATGATTTCTTTGACGCGTTGTTCGATGGTTTTTTGGTCGGCCATAGTAGTATTTGCTGAGGGGTTGAAAAGGGTCACATCGCCATACCGCCGTCAACGGCAAAAACTTGGCCGGTAACGTAGGATGATTCTTCGGAGGCGAGAAAAGCGACGGCGTTGGCGATATCGGCAGCTTCACCGAAGCGCTGCATGGGGATGAGAGCGCACGCGCCCTTCTGCACCTCTTCGCTGAGTTCGGCGGTCATATCGGTCTTGATAAAGCCGGGGGCAACCACGTTGGCCGTGACCCCGCGCTTGGCGAATTCCTTGGCGATGGACTTGGTAAAGCCAATCATGCCGGCCTTGGCCGCACCGTAGTTGGCCTGGCCTGCGTTGCCCATGATGCCGGTGACCGAGGAAATGTTAATAATGCGGCCCCAGCGACTGCGGCACATCGGCCAACCAATCGCCTTGGTCCAATAAAAACAGCTGTTCAGGTTGGTCTGGAGCACCGCGTTCCAGTCGTCGTCGGACATACGCGCCAACAGGCCGTCGCGAGTAATGCCGGCGTTATTTACCAAAATATCAATTTTGCCAAACTCCTTGAGCAGCTCGGCGGAGGCGAGGGCGACAGCGGCACCGTCGGAGACATCGACGGCGCGAGCCACGGCTTTGCCACCCGCAGCGGTGATAGCGGCAGCAACCGCCCCGCAGGACTCGGCCGATTTGGAGACGCAAATGACGGTGACGCCACTGGCGGCGAGTTTTTCAGCAATGGCTTTACCAATGCCGCGGCCGGCGCCGGTGACGAGTGCAGTGCGGTTCGTGAAGGTCATGTTTTTTCTAAAATCCCAAAGACCAAAGGTACAAAAGCCAAACAATCGGCGAGATGACCAACGGGGCGAAGGGGTGATTTATTGAGTGTTAAATTCGGCGTTTGAGATTTCCGAGGGTGCGCGTGGCTTCAGTAGACGTCGCGCTGGTAGCGCTTGTCCTTCTTCATCTGCTTCACGTAGTCGGTAGCCTGCTCGATGGTCATACCGCCCTGCTGAGAGATCACATCGTGAAGGGCGACATCGACGTCCTTGGCCATGCGCTTGGCATCGCCGCAGACGAAGAAATGGCCACCGTTGTTAATCCACGACCAAAGCTCGGCGGCCTTTTCGCGCATCTTATCCTGCACGTAAACCTTAAGCAACTGGTCGCGCGACCAAGCGAGGTCGAGGTGAGTCAATTTACCATCAGCGAGGTACGTCTCCCACTCCTCTTGGTAGAGGAAGTCGGTGTGGCTCTTCTGGTCACCGAAAAACACCCAATTACGCCCCGTGGCGCCGGCGGCGACGCGGTCCTGCAAGAAAGCGCGGAACGGCGCGATGCCAGTCCCCGGACCGACCATGATGGCGTCCTTGGAGTGGTCCTCGGGTGGGCCAAAGTGGGAGTTGGAAACAAAGATCGGGGTCGGGGTCTCGCCCAAACGCACGCGGTCGGCCAAGAACGTCGAGCACACGCCGTGACGCTCGCGGTGGTTGGTGGTGTAACGCACAATGGCAACCGTGAGATGAATCTCTTGCGGGTGCATCCGCGGCGAAGAGGCGATCGAATACAGGCGAGGCATCAACTTGCGCATGTGGTCGACCAGCTCCTGAGGCGTAAGTTTAGTGTGTGCGAACTCAGCCAGGATATCGACGTATTCACGCTCATCGAGATAGGCGGTAAGAGCCTCCTTGGCCTCGGGCTTGAGCAGGGCCTCAAGCTTGGCTTTCTCCACGGGGTCCGTGGTTTTGGCGTTAAGCGTGTTAAGGATTTTCGAGGTCGGACTGGACAGGGCCAGGCGATGCGAAAGCGCTTCAATCAGGGTGATCGGCGTCGCGAGCTTGAGCATGGCCGGGGAAACGAGTTCGTCGCCGGTGGCGCAGATGCACTCGATAATCTCGCCCACTTCAACGGGACGGTTCGACGGGAACACCCCAAGTGAATCGCCCGCCTTATACGAAAGGCTGCTATCACCCAAGTTCACGATAATATGGCGGGTCTCTTTAGCAGAGCCGACTTTGTTCAGCAGGCGATTCTCGGTCACTTTGGCCGGGAATGGACGGTCTTTGGAAAAGGTGGAGGTGGCTTCGGGAGCGGACATAAAAACCCAAATTGAGCGCCCGCCGCACTCGCCCGCAAGCCCTTAGTTGCAATCTGCATCACGCGGGCTTGCGTCGGCCTGCGCTTTACAGCCAACTCATTCGCTCATGAGCGAACCTGAGCCTATCCGTCTGCAAAAATACCTAGCCGAAACCGGCATCTGCTCGCGCCGTGATGCCGAGGTCCTGATCCGTGAAGGCGAAGTCTGGGTGAACGCCAAAAAGGCGATCCCTGGCCAAAAGGTCACTCCTGGCGAGGACAAGGTTACCGTCAGCGGCAAGTCGATCAAACACGTTGCCCCGCAACCCAAGATCACGCTGGCGATGCACAAGCCCCGCGGCTTGGTCTGCTCCAACGACGATCCGTTCAACCCCGACACGGTCTTCGATTTGCTGCCCCGTGAGTTCTCCAAATTCCGCTTCTTCTGCGCTGGCCGCCTCGACAAAGAAAGCGAGGGCCTGCTGATCCTCACCACCGACGGCGACCTCGCGCACCGTTTGATGCACCCGAGTAACGTGGTGGTTAAACGCTACTTCGTCTCGCTCAAAAAACCCTTTCCGCAGTCGCGCATTTCCCAGCTCATCCGCGGTCTCACCCATGAAGGTGAACACCTCAAGGTCGAGTACGCCACCTTGGTCAACGCCGGCAAAAGCGAGGAGTCCGAGAGCATGGACGTCGCCATGCACCACGGCAAAAAACGCGAGATCCGCGTGCTTTTCGGCAAACTCGGCTACGATGTAAAACGCCTCCGCCGGTACCAGATCGGCTCTTTCCCTCTTAAAGGAATTCCCATGCGGGCAATGAAACAGCTTTCCATCAAAGAAATTAACTCTCTGTTCAAGGACCCCGGCCACCACCCGCTCGCCGTCGCCCTTGCTCAACGCACCGCTAAAAAATCATGAAGTCCACCACCCTTCTCCTCGCCGTCTTCGGCGCCCTCAACATCGGCCTGCAAGCCGCACCTTTGACCGAAGCCACACCGGTTTATGCCAAAGCCGATGCAACTTCCACGGTCCTCGCCACGCTGAAGGCTGGCACTGAGCCTGTCATCACGGTGGACGGCTCCAATGTGCCCGCTGGCTGGACCGCCGTCACTCTCGCCGGTCCGCATGAAGTTTATGCCTCCAACAAGGACGTCTCCAAAGCGCTCGACGTGCGCCCCGGTTCGCCCTACCTGACCGAGCCTAAGACCGGCTCGCCCGTCTTCGCGATCGCCGAAAAAGGCGACCAGACCGAGATCATCGATTACCGCGGCAAGTGGACCAAGTTCCGCCTCAGCAAGCCGGTGACCGGCTTCATCAAGAGCCCCGCCAAACCCGCAACCCCTCCCGCACCCGCGGCCAAGTCGCCGGCGACAGCACCGGCAGCCGCAGTGACCCCGGCGCCCGTTAAGGACGCTCCTACCACCGCCGCCGCGCCCACCCCAGCCGTGGTCAACATCGGCCGTGCCGCCCCTGTCGGTGACGGTGGATCCAGCGTTCTACCCCGCCTATTCCAGGGCAAATTTGCCTCCACCTACCACCCCTTGCGCCCCCGCCGTCCTTACGAGTTCCAACTCACCGACGACGCCGGCGCCCGCTACGCCTACGTGGACATCAGCAAGCTGCTCGCCACCGAACAGCTCAACAAATACGTGGACCGCACCGTCGTCGTTTACGGCACCGCCCGCTCCGTCCCCGGCAGCACTGAGATGGTGGTCGTCGCCGAAAGCCTCCAGCTTCGCTAAACATCCCGAACCCCGAACTTATTGCCCACGGAACACACGGACCACACGGAATTCGAAGTCATGAATTCGTCTGTGTGTTTTGTGGGTTTCGTGGGCTCCTCATTTTTACATCATGGAACTGATCGACGGTAACCAAATCGCGGCTGACATCGTCGCCGAACTCACCACCCAAGTGGCCGCTCTAGCCGGCCGTAAGCCCTGCATAGCGCTCGTGCGTGTAGGCGAAGACCCGGCCTCCGTCTCATATGTGACGAAGAAGCAGAAAACCGCCGCCGCCATCGGCATCGAGAGCCGGATCATCCTACCTCCGGCGAGCATCACCCAGGTCGAACTCGAAAAGCTCATCGACGAGCTCAACAACGACCCGACCGTGGACGGCATTCTTGTCCAGTCGCCGTTGCCCAAACACCTCGACGAGCCCGCCGCCTTCCGCCGCCTGGCCGCCCACAAGGACGTCGACGGCTTCCACACCCTCAACATCGGCAAGGTTGCCCAAGAAGACGACACCGGCTTCGTCGCCTGCACGCCCGCCGGCATCATGGAACTGCTCGCCCGCTCGGGCACCGACTTGAAGGGTAAACACGTCGTTGTCCTAGGCCGCTCGCTCATCGTCGGCAAACCCGTTGCCCTGCTCGCGCTCCAGAAAAAGGCCGGCGCCAACGGCACGGTTACCATTTGCCACTCCGGCACCAAGGACGTCGGCGCGCTCACCCGCCAAGCCGACGTGCTCATCGCCGCGATTGGCCGCGCCGAATTCGTCACCGCCGACATGGTCAAGCCCGGAGCAGTCATCATCGACGTGGGCATTAACCGCGTTCCCGATCCGAGCAAAAAGACGGGGTATCGCCTCACTGGAGACGTCCATTTCCCCTCGGTTTCGCCGCTCGCCTCGAAGATCACCCCGGTGCCCGGCGGCGTGGGCCCCATGACGGTAGCCATGCTCATGAAGAACACGGTCAAGGCACACCGACAGAACCACGCCTGAGTGGGTGCCGGCCGAGCATCCGCCCCGTTGAGTTACAAAGCCCCCCTACCCCATGCTTCGCCCCAAAGTCCTGGTCGTCGACGATCAACCCAGCAACGTCGAACTCATCAGCCAGATTTTGGGCAAAGCGGGGATCGACACGCTGACGGCCAGCAGCGGGACGGAGGCACTTGGGGTGGTTGCGCAGACGCAACCTGATCTGGTTTTGCTCGATGTGCAGATGCCCGACATCGACGGATTCGGGGTGTGCGAGCGCCTTCAGGCCGACGAAAGCACCCGCCACATTCCGGTCATTTTCGTAACTGCAGATGACTCCCATAGCGGCAAAATCGCCGGCCTTGGAGTCGGCGCAGTGGACTACATCACCAAGCCGATCGAGGCGGATGAAACCTTGGCGCGAGTTCAAACCCAACTGCGGTTCGTCAGCATCAACCGCGAGATGTGCGATATCCAGCATCGCCTCGACGAGGCGCGTCGCACGGCAACCATCGGCGCCGTCACCCAAGGCATTGCCCACAACCTGAACAACCTGCTCGGCGTCGCCCTTGGGTATCTCGACCTCGTCCAGTTGCACAGCGACAACCCCGTGCAGGTGAAAAAAAATGCGCAACAGGTCGAAAAGGCCGTGCTGCGCATCATCGATATCATCCGCCAACTGGGCAAGCTGGTCGCCCAGTCGCGGCCCCAATTTGTTTCCAGTCCGCTCGACGAGATCATCCGCATGGCAGTCGCTCGATACCAAGCAGCACAAACGATCACTCCGCCTGTTATTGTCGAAAACCTACTCGGCGACATTCAGGTGGATACCCAGCGCGAAATGATCGAGGAGGTGCTGCTCAACCTCCTCCAAAACGCCTTTGAGTCCTACAGCGAAAAACCAGATGCCGAACGCACCGTTTGGCTGCGCACCGCGCTCTTGAACAAGCCCGAGGGCCGCATGCTCGAGATCACCATTGAGGACGAAGGCGCGGGCATCAACGCGGACATCCGCGACAGCATCTTTGAGCCCTTTGTCGGCACGAAAACCAAAGTGGGCGGAGGCATGGGGCTCACGGTGGCCCGCCACTCCATGCGTAATCTCGGTGGCGAAGTCACCCTCGTCAATCGGGCCGGAGGCGGCGCAGTCGCGGTGATCATCCACCCGCTTGAACGCAAAAAAAAGCGCGGCGCCCCAACCGATGCCGTCATCATTCCCTCAGCCCTGATTGGCGAAAGTGATGACGAGTAAGCCGACACGCGCACCTGCCTGACGCCAACGTCCAACACGCCCCTTTTTACCTATGCCCAAGATCGCATTTATCGGAGCCGGCAACATGGCCTCCGCCATTGTCACCGGACTACTTGCTAAAAACGTCTGCACTCCCGCCGACCTGGCGTGTCTCGGCGGCACCGGGGCCAGCGCACAAAAACTCGCCGATCGCACCGGTATCCGCCTAGCGGCGACCGCCGAGTCACTGTTGGCGGACGCCGACATCGTGGTGGTCGCATTCAAGCCCCAGCACCTTGCCGCGCTCGACCCACACCTCGCTGCACTTTGCGCCGGAAAACTGGTGATCTCGGTGCTCGCCGCCAAAACGCTTGCGCGCCTTGCCAGCGCGTTCCCCTCGGCGCGCAACATCGTGCGCACCATGCCCAACACCCCCAGCGCCATCGGTGCAGGAATGACCGGTTGGTGCGCGCTCGCCGCACTCACCGCCACGGATCGCGCCACGGTTCTCAAGCTCCTGCGCGCCGTCGGTCGCGAGGTCGAGGTGCCGGAGAACCAAATGGAAGCGCTCATGGGCGTGAGTGGCTGCGGACCGGCGTTCGTATTCGAGTTCACTGCCGCATTGCGCGAAGCGGGCGTGGCAGCGGGATTGGACCGCGACACCGCCCAGATGCTCGCGGTGCAAACCCTGCTCGGCTCTGCTCGCCTCATGGCCGAGACCGCCACTGAACCGGAGACACTGCGCAACCAAGTCACCTCCCCCAACGGCACGACGTTTGCCGGCCTGAAGCGACTCGAGGCGCGTGAATTTCGCGCGATGATGGTGGAGACGGTGCAAGCCGCCAAAGCCCGCGCCGAAGAACTCGCTCAGGGCTGAACGAGCTGCGGATCACCGCAGCCGCGACCAAGTAGCCAAACATCGATCAACTGATTCATTAACCACTAATGAACGCTAAGATACGCTAATTCAGAAGCAACAAAGCATTGGTTTTTATTAGCGGAAATTAGCGTTCATTAGCGGTTAATAGGTTCGTTGATATTTCCTTGAATTGCGAAGTGGTATCAAAAGTTAATCCAAAGCCGGATCACCACGCCACTTGGCCT
The DNA here is from genome assembly GCA_024998815.1 of Opitutus sp. NCBI lineage: Bacteria > Pseudomonadati > Verrucomicrobiota > Opitutia > Opitutales > Opitutaceae > Opitutus > Opitutus sp. The sequence continues at coordinate 272,382 of JACEUQ010000001.1, read as the reverse complement.
GAGCCCTTTTTGCTCAAAGTTAAATGAGGGCGTCACCTTGTAATTGAACTGCTCGGCATCGGTTTTGCGCCACGCAGGAGAAAACCGGCCTTCCATCCAATAGCCCCGTTCCACCTCGGCCGGTAGCCAAGACCAGACCCGCGTGCCCCATAACGCCAGTTGGACGTCGACGTCCGCCTCGGCTTCATCGGGCCAAGGGCGAACCAACCCCAAGCGCACGTCTAAGGGGGGCGCCGCGTCAAATTGAAGAACCGCAAACTCGGGGTCAAAAAACTCGAGCCATGCATCCAATGCCAGAACCTCGGGTTCCACCGTTTGCACTTGAGGCTGCCAAATCAGCCGGGGCAGGACCAGGCAGACTAAAATAAACAGCCCGACTAACGCGGAACGCAGGCCGCCCCAAGGCTGGGCCACCGTGCAGGAGCCGGTGGCATTCACATTGAACTGAGGGTCAGGCAGGAGTTGCACGGGTCAGGTGAAAACCCACCGACGTGGATTCAAAAGCTGCTGGTGGGGGCCAAAATCCAATCCGGTTTCGAGGTGCAGGCAAATGCCGATCTCAGATAAACGGGGCTGAATCCCTCAAGTTTGCAGCGTACGCCCGCCCCCCAGCCGACTCCCTACATCCTCCTGCGCGCAGCGTTAACCAACACATGCGCAGTGTTTCGGCTTCCCTCGAACGCGCGGTTCGATTGAGTGGCGTTTCTTTTTCCAACTATGAGCAATACCACGATCAGTGCCATCACCGCCCGCGAGATCATCGATTCACGGGGTAATCCCACCATTGAGGTGGACGTTAAGCTCGCCAACGGCGTCGTCGGCCGCGCCGCCGTCCCGTCCGGTGCCTCCACCGGCGAACACGAGGCCCACGAGCTGCGCGACAGCGACGTGACCGCCAAGTCCCTGCCCAAGGGCGTCAACGGCAAGACCCGTTTCCTCGGCAAGGGCGTGCTCGCCGCCGTGGGTAACGTCAAGGGCATCATCGCCCCGTCCTTGATCGGCTTCGATGCGCTCGACCAGGTCGGCATCGACCACGCCATGATCAAACTCGATGGCACCAAGAACAAGTCCAAGCTCGGCGCCAACGCCATCCTCGGCGTCTCCCTAGCCACCGCCCACGCCGCCGCCAACGCTCTCGGCCAGCCCCTCTACAAGTACATCGGCGGCCCGAACGCCAAGGTCCTCCCCGTTCCCATGATGAACATCATGAACGGTGGCGCCCATTCCGATGCCCCGATCGATTTCCAGGAGTTCATGATCCGTCCGATCAAGTTCGACACCTTCTCCGAAGCCCTGCGCGCCGGCGCCGAGGTGTTCCATAACCTCAAGAAGGTCCTCAAGGCCAAGGGTCTCGCCACCGCCGTCGGTGACGAAGGCGGTTTCGCCCCCAAGCTGGCCTCCACCACCGACGCCCTCGACGCCATCGCCGAGGCCGTGAAAGCCTCCGGATACAAGCTCGGTAAGGACATCACCCTCGCCCTCGACGTCGCCGCCTCCGAGTTCTACGACAAGAAGACCGGCAAGTACGTCTTCAAGAAGTCCGACGGCCGCATCTTCACCGGTGCCGAGTTCGTCTCCTACTACGAGGAGCTGTGCTCCAAGTACCCGATCGACTCCATCGAAGACGGCTGCGCCGAAAACGATTGGGCCACCTGGAAGAAGCTCACCGTCGCCCTCGGCGACAAGATCCAGCTCGTCGGCGACGATCTTTTCGTCACCAACGTCGAGTTCCTCAAGAAGGGCATCGCCACCGGCACCGCCAACTCGATCCTGGTTAAGGTCAACCAAATCGGTTCCCTCACCGAGACCCTCGACGCCGTCGAGCTCGCCCATAAGAGCAACTACACCGCCGTCCTCTCCCACCGCTCCGGCGAGACCGAGGACGTCACCATCGCCGACATCGCCGTCGCCACCAACTGCGGCCAGATCAAGACCGGTTCGGCCTCCCGCACCGACCGCGTTGCCAAATACAACCAGCTCCTCCGCATCGAGGAAGAGCTCGGCTCCACCGGCATCTACGCCGGCCGCCTTTAATCACCCGGCGGCCACGCGCCGCCTCCATAGCCAAAGGCGGGCTCCTTCGGGAGCCCGCCTTTTTTGTGCCCTTAGACTCAAATCCCACGGGCGAGACGCCCGTGCCACGTCGAGCGGTTCCGAGCGTGGCATGGGCGTCTCGCCCATGTCGGACGTTTCCGAGCGTGGCTTGGGCGTCTCGCCCATGTCGGACGTTTCCGAGCGTGGCTTGGGCGTCTCGCCCATGTCGGACGTTTCCGAGTGTGGCTTGGGCGTCTCGTCCATGTCGGGGAAAAGTCTAAACTGATTCTCTCGTCGGTTTTACGCTCTGCTGTGTCCGCCTGCCACCGCAGTGTGCCGCTGAAAACGGCGATCAATCCAACATGGGGAGAATAACCCCTTTGGCCCGCGCAAAGGCGGCCTCAAGCGCAGCCACCTGCACCTCCGAAACCGGGGCGCCCTGCTGGCGCGTATCGTGCTCGATCTGTTGGGCAATCTCGCGAACTTCACAGGCCCCAACGTTGCTGGAGCTGCCCTTGATGCTGTGCGCGGCACGGATGAAAGCGGCGGTATTTCCGTCAACGCGGTGCGTGTTTAAATCAGCGATACGCTCAGGCACGTCGGCCAAAAAAATCGTTAAGATCTCCTTCAAAAACGCATCGTCGTCATCGGGGCTGAGCGCACGAAGGTTTTCAATGGCGTCGGGATCGATCAGGGGGGCAGATGACATGGCGGATAGGGGTATGAACGGGGTTAGACGGGTTTCGCACTGAAGAAGGGGCCCCAGCGCGTAAACTCAACGCGAACTCAGCTAGATTTCCCACTCAAAGGAAGTGTTGGCCTCTACTTCCTCAATCGTGGTCAAGCCGAGCAATACTTTTTTTAGCCCGTCGTAGCGAAGGGGCTTAAACCCCACTTTACTCGCGGCGGCCGTGATCTGTTGCACGCTGGCCCCCGTGGTAATCAGGGTGCGAATTTCCTCGGTGATGAGCACCAGTTCATGAATCGCAACTCGCCCCTTGTAACCCGTTCCCCGGCAAACCCGGCAGCCCCGACCACGGTAAAACGGCACGTCCGTCAGTCCGTCTTCTTTGAAGAACTTCAGCAACAGGTCGCGCGACGGATAGTAGGGTTCTTTACAGTTCTCGCATATCCGTGCGGCGAGGCGCTGGGCGAGTACGCCGACAATCGAGGGGGCAACCAGGTAGGGGGCCACGCCGATTTCAAGCAGGCGCACGATGGCTTGCGCGGCACTGTTGGTGTGCAGGGTCGCGAACACCATATGTCCGGTCAGCGCGGCCTCCGTCGCAATTTTGGCGGTTTCCAAATCGCGGATTTCACCGATTAAAATAATGTCAGGATCCTGGCGCAGCAGCGAACGCAGCACGGTGGAAAACCGCAGATCGATCTGGGCGTTGACCTGGGTCTGGGTGATGCCTTCGACCTGGATTTCAATGGGGTCTTCAATGGTCGATATGTTTTTGTCGGGTGTGTTGAGCTCGTGGAGTGCGGCATACAGCGTGGTGGTCTTGCCCGAACCGGTGGGGCCGGTGACAAAGAGGATGCCGTTGGGGTTCTGAATCAGGCGCCGGAACGGAATGAGGACGCTCTGCGACATCATCATTTTCTCGAGGGTGACGATCGATTTTCGCCCGCTCATCGCGAGGATGCGGATGACCGATTTTTCGCCGAATTGGGCGGGTATGGTCGATACACGGAAATTGGCAGTGCAGTAGCCGATCTTCATCGAAAATCGTCCGTCCTGGGGGATCCGCGTCTCGGCGATGTTCAGATTACAAAGGATTTTTATCCGCGCGATAATCGCCCGGTGCAGTTTGCGCGAGTAGGTGAGTACCTCACGCAACATACCATCGATGCGCAGGCGCACGCGGCAGCAAGTATCCTGCGCTTCAACGTGAATGTCGGTCGCACGCTCCCGAATCGCATAATAAACGATGTCGTCGAAAATTTTGATCAAGGGCTCCGCTTCGGCCAGTTCCGGATTATTAAAAACCGAGGACGTACTTAACTCGTTAATATCCGCCGAGATATCTGTCTCATTCGAATACAGGATAAGAATGGCGTCATCGATGTCGCGGGGCAGTGCAAACACCGGGCTCACAGGCCGCTTAATAATCAGGCTCAGGCGCTTGACGCGTAGCGCATCTTCGGGAGCGGAAAAGGCGGCCGTGAGCACGCCATCGATGAAGTACAGGCCGATGGCCTGCACTTTTTGGGCGATTTCAAGCGGGATGGCCTGAACGGCCTCCTCCGTGATCAAGGAGGCAAACGGGTCCACATAGGCGATGCCGAGGACGTCGGCGTAGAGTTTGCAGGCAAGGTCTTTGGGAACGATGCACTGCTCGATGATGCGTTCGAGTTGGGGTAATCCCAGGGGTGTTTCCTTTTCAAGTAACGTTAACTCGGCGGAAAACTCGAACCCAGGGAGCTGGCGAATGCGGTCGCCTAAACAGGCGTTAGGCGAGTGGATCGCCACGGTATTTGGTCCTGTTTTTGAAGAGCTTACTGATTTCCTCCTGGTGGAGTTTTTCCTGGGAGAACGAGCCGCTCGTGCGTTCCACCTGAAGCTCGTGAAGCAATTCGGGCAAGCTGTAGCGCACCTCCCCCAAGCGGGGTGACGGTGGCGGTGGAGCAATCCCTGGCGCGGCCGCAATCGCGGTCGTGGAGGTGGCGGTGTCCATGGGTCAACTTACGACCTGATTTTTCTCCGCCAACAAACCGTTGAGCAGCGCGATGAGTTCGGCTCGCGGCGTGTCTTTGCGGATGTAGTGCAATGCGCCGCCGTCAACGGCTTGTTCGATGGTGTGCCGGGTGGCCAACGAGGTCAGCATGACGATGCTCGCGTCGGCATTGAGGCTGCGGATTTTGAGCAGGGCTTCGATCCCGTCCATGACGGGCATATTGACGTCGAGCAGGACCAGGTCGGGTTGCTCGCGGGTGTAGGCGTCCACGCCCTCGGCCCCGTTGGAGGCTTCGCAGATCGTCGTCACGCCCATGGAGCGCAACACCAGGCCCATGTATTTGCGGATGTGGTACTCATCGTCGACGATGAGCGCTTTTTCGATGAGGTTCATGTGATAAAATTGGGTAACGTAACGCGGAACTCGCACCCGCCATCCGGGTGGTTCTCGGCCTCAATGGTGCCGCGGTGCGACTCCACGATCTTCCGGCAAATCGCCAAGCCGAGGCCGATGGATTGTTCGCCGCCGGTGGGCCGGTTCGAGAGACGGCCAAAATCGGTAAACAGGCGGTCGCGCTCCTGCTCGGGAATCCCTGGGCCTTGGTCGCGCACCCGGAGGATCTGGCTGCGGGTGCCGGCGTCGACTTCGAGTGCGACGCGAATGGTTGAGCCGGGCGGCGAGTATTTGACCGCGTTGCTCAACAGGTTGTCGATGACCTGGAGTGCCTTGGCCGCATCGACCCGAATGAGCGGCGCATCATGGCCCCGCGCAAATTCGATCCGGGTGCGCTTCCGCGTAGAGGCCATAGCGGTCAGAGTCACCGCTTGGGCCACCACGTCGGCCAACCGTGTGGGCGCGGAATCGAGTTTAAATTCACCGGACTCGATCGTCGCCAGATCAAGTAGGTCGTTAACTAGGGTGACCATCCCCTGGCTGGTGTGGTGGATGAGTTCGACCAGCTCGGCCTGGTCGGGGGTCAGCGGTCCGACGGTGCCGTCCAGCATGAACTCTGTCAGGCCGCGAATCGTGGCGAGCGGATTACGCAGATCGTGGGCCGCCATGCCGAGAAAGCGGGTTTTGGCCGCATTGGCCCGGCTGAGTTGGGCGACCAGCGTCTGTTGGTGGGCGACCAGCAACCGGATCTGCAAATGGGTGTGAATACGTGCCAGCACCTCTTTTTGCCGAAACGGTTTGAGCACATAATCGACCCCGCCTGCATTAAACCCCTCAACAATGGCGTCCGAATCCTGTTTAGCGGTGATAAACATGACCGGCGCGGCTTGATCGCGGTAAAGCCGGTGCAACTCCCGGCACGCATCAAAGCCATTCATGCCCGGCAGCAGCACGTCGAACAAAACCAAGTCGGGCGAGAAGGATGCGTATTGATCCAGGGCTGCTTCCGCCGAACCGGCTTCCGCCAACACATAACCTTCCGGCTCGAGCATTTTTCTTAAAATGGTCAGGTTCAGCCGCTCATCGTCCACCAGCAGGATTTTCCGTCCACGGGTTTGCTGCCACGATAATTCGGCTGCGGCGGACGGAATTGAGTCCATGGGTTCAGGCATGCGTCGCCCCGCTTAGTACCGCAAAGCCCCTGCTTGTTTCAGGAAAACTCAAGCGACCCCAATTCAACGCATCAGGATATTTGCATACGTTGATATTAAACTTGCACACCCTTTGTGCCGATGACTCGCTTTCCATCTCTTATCTTATGGCCAACTCATTCGTGTTTTCCTCCGAGTCCGTAGGCGAGGGGCATCCTGACAAGGTTGCCGACCTCATTTCCGACAGCATCCTTGATGCCTGTCTTGCGATCGACAAAAACTCCCGTGTCGCCTGCGAAACGTTCGTCAAATCGAACGTCGTCGTTGTCGGTGGCGAGATCACCATCCCTTCGTTGCAGGACAAGAAGACCGGCAAAACCAAGCCGATCGACGAGGTCATCAACGTGGGCAAGGTCATCCGTGATGCCATCCGCCACATCGGTTACACCAACGACGACGACGTGTTCCACGCCGACACCGTTTTCATCAACAACTACCTCACCGCCCAGTCCGCCGACATCGCCCAGGGCGTGGACGCCAAAAAGGCCGCCGGCAAGAAGACCGCCGAGCAAGGCGCTGGCGACCAAGGCCTGATGTTCGGCTTCGCCGCCGACGAGACCGCGGAGCTGATGCCCGCCCCGATTATTTTCGCCCACCGTCTGGGCCGCGAACTCACCGCCATCCGCAAGAGCGGCAAGGTCAAGTGGCTCCGCCCCGACGCCAAGTCGCAGGTGTCCGTGCGCTACGTTGACGGCGTTGCCACCGAGATCGTCAACGTGGTCATCTCGACCCAGCACACCGCTGACGTTTCCCACGCCGAGATCGAGGCTTTCCTCATCAAGAACGTCATCAAAAAGGTACTACCGGCCAAGCTGCTCAACGCGAAGACCGAGTTCCTCATCAACCCCACCGGCAAGTTCGTCATTGGCGGGCCCCAGGGCGACTCAGGCCTCACCGGCCGCAAGATCATTGTCGATTCCTACGGCGGTTGGGGTCGCCACGGTGGCGGCGCCTTCTCCGGCAAAGATCCGTCCAAGGTTGACCGTTCCGCCGCCTACATGGGCCGCTGGGTCGCCAAAAACATCGTCGCGGCCAAACTCGCCAAGCAGGTCGAGGTCCAGTTTGCCTACGCCATCGGCCACCCGAATCCCGTGAGCGTTTACGTGAACACGTTTGGCACCGGCACCATCTCCGACGAGAAGATCACCGCCGCCATCCAGACGGTGTTCAGCTTCAAGCCCGCCGATATCGTTAAGCAGCTCGACCTGCTCCGCCCGATCTACCGCGAGACGACCAACTATGGCCATTTCGGCAAAGCCGATCTGCCTTGGGAGCAGACCACCAAGGTCGCCGCCCTGCTCGCCGCCGTGAAGGCAGCCAAGTAAGGCGCGCTTCGCGCGAAATCCTATAACCCAAACCAACCAATCCCAAAAGGAACGGCGCTTTCCGCGCTGATCTTTTTGGGATCATTAACATCCAGCTCAGCGCTTCCCGATTCACACTATGTCCACTGTTTCCCTCCTGAAAAACGTTCCCAAAGGCCAAGATTTTATCGTGCGTGACATCGGTCTCGCCGAGTGGGGCCGCAAGGAACTCAACGTCGCCGAGCACGAAATGCCCGGCCTCGTTTCCCTGCGCAAAAAATTCGGCGCCAAAAAGCCCCTCAAGGGCGTGCGCATCACCGGATCGTTGCACATGACGATCCAGACCGCCGTCCTGATCGAGACCCTCGTCTCTCTCGGTGCCGACGTCCGCTGGGCTTCGTGCAACATCTTCTCGACCCAAGATCACGCCGCCGCCGCCATCGCCAAGGCCGGCGTTCCCGTCTTCGCCTGGAAGGGCGAGACCCTCGAAGAATACTGGGATCTTACCTGGAAGGCCGTCAGCTTCCCCGGCAACAAGGGCCCGCAGCTCGTCGTCGATGACGGCGGCGACGTCACCCTCCTCCTCCACAAGGGCTACGAGATGGAGCAGGGCAGCGACTGGCACACCACCGCTTCCGGTTCACACGAAGAGCAGGTCATCAAAGACCTCCTTAAGAAAATCGGCAAAGCCCAGAAGGGCATCTTCACCGCCATGGTGAAGGAGTGGCGCGGCGTCTCCGAGGAGACCACCACCGGCGTGCACCGCCTCTACCAGCTCCACGAGAAGGGCAAGCTGCTCGTCCCGTCGATCAATGTGAACGACTCGGTCACCAAGTCGAAGTTCGACAACCTCTACGGCTGCCGCGAGTCGCTGGCCGACGGCCTCAAGCGCGCCACCGACGTCATGATCGCCGGCAAGGTTGCCTGCGTTTGCGGCTACGGCGACGTGGGCAAAGGCTCCGCGTTCTCGCTCAAGGGCTTTGGCGCCCGCGTCATCGTTACCGAAGTCGATCCGATCAACGCCCTCCAGGCCGCGATGGAAGGCTTTGAGGTTAACACCGTCGAGAGCACCCTCGGCGTGGCCGACATCTACGTGACCACCACGGGCAACAAGGACGTGATCACCCTGGAGCACATGCAGAAGATGAAGGACCAGGCCATCGTCTGTAACATCGGCCACTTCGATAACGAGATCCAGGTCGACCGCCTCTACAAGGCCAAGGGCGTGAAGCGCGTGACCATCAAACCGCAATACGACCAGTTCACCTTCGCCAAAGGCCCGACCATTTACCTGCTCGCCGAAGGCCGCCTGGTGAACCTCGGTTGCGCCACTGGCCACCCGTCGTTCGTGATGTCCAACAGCTTCACCAACCAGACGCTCGCCCAGCTCGATCTCTGGAAGAACAAGGACACCTACGCGGTCGGCGTGTATCGCCTGCCCAAGCACCTCGACGAAGAGGTCGCCCGCCTGCACCTGGAAAAGATCGGTGCCAAGCTGACCACCTTGACCAAGAGTCAGGCCGAATACCTCGGCGTGTCACCGGACGGCCCCTACAAGCCCGAGCACTACCGCTACTAAGCGATCACTCGCTGAGTATCGCCCCAAGGCCGCCGGAATCTTCCGGCGGCCTTTTTCGTGGGTAACCCCTAGTAAATCCAAAGCGGCCCGGCATCCCTCAACCTGTAATCCCGACTAACTTGCCCAAGAAGCTTTTTCACCCTTGATGCGCTCCGCTCCCAGTTACACGTTCTTCGCTTCAATATGACCAACGACTCTGCTGCTCCCAAGCCCCTCGCCGCCAACGAAGGTATCAAGACCGCCTCGCGTCACCTGCGCGGCAACCTCGCCGCCGAGTTCGCCGACACCTCGACGGCCGTCGTCTCAGCCGACAGCGAGCAACTCATCAAATTCCACGGCACCTACCAACAGGATGACCGTGACCAGCGTCTGGCCCTCAAAAAAGCCGGCAAGGACAAGGCATTCTCCTTCATGCTGCGCGTGCGTTTGGCCGGTGGTAAAACCACCCCGCAGCAGTGGATCGTGCTCGACCAGCTCGCCAACGATTTCGCTCTGCCCTCCCTGCGTATCACCACCCGCCAGACGTTCCAATTTCATGGCGTTCTGAAGGGTAAAATGAAGCCGCTCATCCAGGGCATGCACAAGGTGCTTCTAGACTCCATCGCAGCCTGCGGCGACGTGAACCGCAACGTCATGGCCCCGGTCAACCCTGAGCAATCTCCGGTCATCGAGCAGGTCTACCAAGACGCCGCTGGCTGGAGCGACTACGCTCTTCCCAAGACCCGCGCCTACCACGAAATCTGGCTCGACGAGGAGCTCGTCGCCGGCGGCGAGCCCGAGGTCGAGACCATGTACGGCAGCACCTACTTGCCGCGTAAATTCAAGACCGGTTTCGTCGTCCCGCCCTCCAATGACGTCGACATTTATTCCCAAGACCTCGGCTTCATCGCCGTCATCGAAAACGGCAAACTCGCCGGCTACAACGTGACCGTTGGTGGTGGCCTCGGCATGAGCCATGGTAACGCGGAAACCTTCCCGCGTGTCGCCGACACCCTCGGCTTCATCACCCGAGACCTCGTGAACAAAGTCGGCGAGGCCGTCCTCACCACGCAGCGCGATCACGGTGACCGCACCAACCGCAAACACGCGCGCCTTAAGTACACCATCGAGGACAAAGGCATCGCCTGGTTCAAGGCCGAGGTCGAAAAACGCAGCGGCATCACCTTCGCCCCCGCCAAGACCGCCGTGTTCACCACCATCCAGGACCAACACGGCTGGCACCAAAACGCCGACGGCTCGTGGTTCTACGGCTTGCACATTCTCTCTGGGCGTATTGTCGACCGCGCCGGTTGGCCGATGAAGACCGCCCTGCGCGAAATCGCCGAGATACTTAAAGGCGATTTCCGCCTCACCCCGTCACAGAACGTAACCATTTCCGGGGTCTCCGCAGAGCAAAAGCCCATCATTGAAGCCATCCTGAAAAAGCACGGTCTCGACAACGAGAACGCACGCTCAGGACTGCGTCTCAACGCCCTCTCCTGCGTCGCCCTACCGACCTGCGGCTTGGCTCTGGCCGAGAGCGAGCGCGCGCTGCCCGACATCCTCGAGAAGTTTGAAAACGTCCTCGATCAGGCCGGCTTGCGCGAAAACGCAATCAGCCTGCGCGTGACCGGCTGCCCCAACGGGTGCGCCCGTCCCTACCTCGCCGAGATTGGTTTTGTCGGCAAAGCCCCCAACAAGTATGCGATGTATTTGGGTGCCTCCTACAACGGCACCCGCCTCAACCGCCTGTTCTCCCCGAGCATCACGATCGACGACGCCGTAACGCGCCTCACACCCATCATCAAACGCTACGCTCTGGAGCGTAACGACGGCGAGGGCTTCGGCGACTGGTGCGACCGCGTGATCCTGCCCGCAGACGCCACCACGCACAGCATCGGCACGCAGCTCGCCGGTTAATCTCACCGGGGAACGCCGAGTTCCAGCTCGGCTCTTTCGCGCCAAAGCCGCCGCAAATCCTGCGGCGGCTTTTTTGTGCGGGTTAAAAAAACGCCACGCCCGGCGCCCGGTGTACGCAGGCGGGGGCTAATACCAACGACAGAATTATTTTAGCCTAAATCCGGCAATAGAAAGTGCGGCCGGCGGGCGTTGCCCGTCGGATAGATGAGGGTGGAGAGTGCTGCGGCAGGCTGAACGGAAGCGCGATCAGCTTGGGGCGGTGGCCAAAGGCGGTTCAGGGCCGAGTACAGGGAAGTTTTCCTGTAAAATCCTCGCTACGATTTGCCCCCAGCGCTGGGCGACACTCCATTGCTCCGCATTATGAAGGATACCATGTAACCATCTGGCCAGCTTTGTGATGAGTTCACTCAGGCGAGGTGCCTCGGCATGGCTCAAGCGCACGTCCAGGCGGCGTTGACCGGAGTGTTCGCTCTGCCGGGTCGCTCCGCAGAGCAGACGGGGACGTGTACTCACCGCCTCGTGGTGCTGACCGGGTTGAAGCAGGCGGTGATAGAGCGTCCACCAGTTGTAAACCAGTGCGGCCAAACGCGCGGCGTGCTGACAGGAGTTTAGCTCCTGGGAGGTAAACCCCGACCAGCTCCACTGGTTCTTGAGCTCGTCGAAGGGGTTTTCCGCGCCCCCACGTTCCCGATACAGGGTGGCAAGGGTAAGGATCTCGTAGGGCAGGCTCGTAACGAGGATCTGATGTTCGTAGATGATCGGCTCGCAGGCGGCCGCGTCGGGGATGTTCAGCAGCAAAGCGTGGTCGGCTTGCTCGCGCACGAGGCGGCGGCGGGCCCGGGGGTGGCGTTGGTCGTTGAGGCGACGGCGCAAGACCACCACACGTCGGGCCCGGTTCCAGCCTTGCAGGCGCAGGCAGCTTTCGCAGCCCTGCCAGCCTTGTCCGGCGTCGGTCCAAGCGGTGGTGGTGGTGCGTTCAAGCGCGGCCACCAGCTCGCGGGCCTTGGCGGTGCGGCGCAGTTTGAACAAATAGTTGAGTTTACGCGCTTCAGCTTCACTGAGCAGCGCCTCCTGGCCATAGGCGCAGTCACCGCGCAAAAGATGGGGCCGGCGCTCGGCTGGCAGTCGGTCGATGAGCGCCCACAGCCCCGCAAAACCATGTCCGGCGGCGGATTGATCGCCGGGGTGCACCTCCACGTCCAGACACAGGCGCAAGGTGGCGATCCAGTAGGTGTGGTAGGCGTGGCTGGGGCGTCCGGGCTTTTGCGGGTTATAGCCGATGCTGGCACCTTCCTGACGTCCATAGATGGGCTTGATGGTGACATCGATGTCGAGGATCCACTGGTTATCCAAAAACCCATGACAGGTTTGGTCGAGGTGACGCCGCAACCAGTCCTGCCCCTGCTCGGCACCGATGCGAGCCAGCGCCCGGCGCACACAATCCTCGCTGACAATCGACTTAAGTCCGAGCAGGCTCGGGGCAATGTCGTCGCCGCGCAGGGCCGCGAGGTGCGCGTAGCGATAGTGCCCGGAGAGCATCCCCAAAAGCAGGGTTCCAATCACGTCGCGAGGGCGGTGTGCGCGGTTGCTGCTGTAACAAAGCGGCGTGTCCGCAACCAGTGCCTCGAAGCCTCCTGTCGCACACAAGTACTGCGTGAAAAACACCAGTGCCCCCAAGGTGTGAGCGGCGGCGCGAACACCGTCTATTTCTGGCGGTTACAAAATCACCTGTCGTAAAAGCCGATGACCGGCCCCGCCAGGGGCCGATCATCAGGCCCGGTCAGCTTGCAGGTTCGTCGGCCAGGCGGTCTTTCATGCGGTAGGATTTGCCCTCGATGACGACGGTCTGGGCCCGGTGCAGTAGGCGGTCCAGGATCGCCGCGGTGATGCCAGCGTCGTTGTTAAAGATCCCTGCCCAGTGTTTGTAGGCCTTGTTGGTGGTGACGATCAGCGAGCCGCGTTCGTAGCGTTGGCTGACGATCTGGAAGAGCAGGTCGGCCCCCGACTTGTCGAGCGGCAGGTAGCCGACCTCATCGAGCACGAGCACCGCAGGGGTCATGTAACGCTTCAACTCGGCTTGCAACCGGTGCAGGGACTGGGCGGTGACCAGGGCGTTGATCGCGTCCACCGCCGTCGTAAACAGCACCGTGTAGCCCGCCTGGCACGCCGCGTAGCCCAACGCGCTCGCGAGATGTGTCTTCCCAAGCCCCACACCACCGCAAAACACCGCGTTGGTGCGCTCCTTGACAAAGCCCAGTTCGAAGAGGTGCCGCACCTGCGCTTCGTTCAACTCCTTGGGCCAGTCCCACTGGAACTGGTCGACGGTTTTCTTGACCGGGAAGCGCGCTGCCTGGATGCGCCGCTCCAGCGCCCGGATCTGGCGGTCCTGGGTCTCGGCCTGCACCAGTCGGCGTAAAAATTCGGCGTGCGAACAGCGCGCCTTGGCCGCCTCGGCCGTGAGTTCGCCGTGGTGGCGCAGCAGGTAACCGAGTTTCAGGTACTTGAGTTGATCTTTTAATAAATCGGTTTTTTCGGGTTCTGTTTTCATTGGGTATAGGGGCTTAAATCCGGGGGACGCAGTTCGAGTTCCAGTGCGGCCAACGCGTCGGCGCGGGTGAGGTGGATCGGCCCGGCTTGCGGCAAGGCCCGCGCGCGTTGTTCGAGCAAGTTGAGGATGTAATCGCTGGAGTAGGCGCCGAGTTCATGGGCGCTTTCGATCGCCCGGCCGACTGCCTCCGTTCCATACAGGGCCACCAAACCCACGATAGTCGCCAGGTGGTGTCCCGCGTTGAGCCGGCGCTCCTCCAGCCCCCGTTGGTAGGCGGGTGCCGCCGGGCTCAGTTCCAAAAACCGTAGCCGCAGGCGCTGCCGCGCCCCCTGCCGTTTGCGCTCCTCGAGTTCGCGCACATGCTCGGGGTTTTCCACATCGGCGCGGCGGGCAAAACTGCGGGCATGCTCGGCCACCAGGGTGCGGTCCGCATAAAACCTCACCTGCGCCCCCTCGATCTGCGCGGTGAGTAGCGCCCCGGCAAACTTCGTGGGCACCGAGTAGCGGTTCGTTTCGATACTCACCCGGCACCGCCGCGACGCCCGCACGCTTAAGGTGCGCACCGCCGGACTGGCCACCGGGTTAAGCGGCAGGAGCGCAGCGCGCTCCTCGGGCAGCCGGTCCACCGGCCGGCCCTGGGTTTCAGCGTGAACGCGCACGTTGGCCACCGTTTCCAGCCACAAGCTGGCGGCCGGCCCCAGCTCGGTAAACCCGTTCATCTGCCGCCCGCCAAGGAAGCTTTTTTTCACGTAACCCACCGCGTTTTCCACCATGCCCTTGGACTGCGGATGCCCCGGCCCGCACGCTTTTATCGTAAACCCGTAGTGCCGGGCAAAGTCCAGGTACTGGGCGTTGTACACCGGGTCGGTCCCGGGCACATGCGAGAGGACGGCCGTCTTGCAGTTGTCCACCATCACCTCGCGCGGCACCCCGCCGAGTTTTTCAAAGGCGCGCCGGTGACAGCCCAGCCACCACTCCTGGCCCTGCCCGAGGGTAAATTCCACATGCAGGAACCGGCTGTACCCCAAAACCATGACGAAAAAACTTAAAGCCCGCCGGGTGCCGTCCACCTCCACCGCGCCAAAACTGCCCCAGTCCACCTGCGCGGTCTGGCCGGGGGCAAACTTGAGGGTAAGAAACGCCTCCAGGTTCCTCGGCCGCACCCGCCGCACGTAGTCTTTCAAAATTGAATACCCGCCCGTGTACCCCCGCTCGCGCACCTTTTGCCAGAGCTGCATGGCGGTGAACGGATGGGCCTCCAGCCAGCGCGCGATCGCCGGCTTGTGCACGTCGAGCTTGCTTGGCCTAGGCACCTGCGCGGCCTGGCTGCGCACGTACTTTTCCTGCGCCTGCCAGCGCCTCACCGTCTGCACGTGCAACTGGAGCGAGCGGGCGATTTGCGGCGCACTGTGACCGGCCGCCTCCGCCTGTTTTATCCGGCAATACAGTTCGTAATCGATCACGCGCCCACCTCCCGGCTCGGCGGCGGCGTTGCCGCCAGCGTGTGCGTTGGCCTGCCCCGGTCCAAGGAGAGCACCTGGTAAAGTGGCGCGGCGTAGGCGATCACCCCGGCCTCGATTAACTGCCGGCGCGCCTCGACCAGGCCGTCCTCGCTGAGCGTGAGCAGCCGGGCCAGGGTGCGCGTGGCGTAGTAACTCAGCCCGTCGGCGTCGCCCACGGTGACCAGGACCAGATAGAGGCCCCAGGCGGGGGCACTGGCCCGCCCCAGGTAATTGCCCCGCACCAGCCGGTGGTCCAGCCAGCTAAACTGGGCCGGCGTGCGCCGGAGTTGTTCGCGATCGATCGGTTGTTTTTGCATAATCGGGCGGCTGGACGTCGATGCCCAGGATCACCCGCCCCCGGGATTGCAGGTGTCGCAGCATGGGTTCGAGGTCCTCTTGTAACGTCACTCCGGCGAACTGCGCGATAAGCCCCACGAGCACAGGGTTTTGCGACTCCCATCTGTCTTGTAACGGCACGCAGGGATTCGGTAACGCCACCTCGGCGACCGGCTCGGCTTTAGGCTGGTGCACAACGGATTGCGTAGTTGGGATGTCTTGTAACGCCACCCGCCGTCGCGGCCCCCTCCGCCTTGAGTACCCCGGATTGGCCTTCCGCCACTCCTGCACCCGTTGGACATTTTCTGGGCCTTTCCAGTGGTCGAGGTTCTCCGGCTTCGCCAACCATTTGGCCTGACTGGCCGCCCGGCTCGCCCGTCGGCATCCCGGCTTCCCGCAGTAGCGCTGACGCTCGCGGTTATGCGCGTCGGGCAGAAAGAAATCGACACAGTGCAAACACTTGCGTGAACCGGTTGGATGCATCGCTGTGCATCCGCCAAGCGTCCCGCCGGTTCAATCTCCACCCATTCGCACCCCTCATATCCCCAGCCGGACAGGGAAGAAAACCCACCCACGGAAGAAGAGTATTACTCTTTTTAAGGGGAAGAAGATCCACCGAAGAAGAAGTGCATTCCTAACCGCCAGAAATAGACGCTTTCCCGCTCGCCGCTCACACCCAAGGGGCTCACCGGCAACTCTGGGGCGAACTGCGCACGAAAACGTCCTCCGGGTGTATCCACAATCAACACCTCGGCGGCATCGCTTGGCGTTGCCTTGTGATCAGGGTTTTCTGACTCACCCTCGGGGTGAGCTTTTTCCGGCGGTAAAAACGGCGGCATATGACAGCCAAACAATCACCTGCGTGATTTTTGGCTAGTTTCTATTGCCGGATTTAGGTTTAGACTTTTCCCCGACATGGGCGAGACGCCCAAGCCACGCTCGGAACTGCTCGACGTGGCACGGGCGTCTCGCCCGTGGGATTTGAGTCTAAAAGCATTCAGCAGCTGGCTTAACTCAGCTGCTTGATCAACACCTTCGGATTGCGCCCGCTTTCCTCGTAGGCTTTTAGGCGAATCTCGGGCAGCACCGTTTTTTCGGTTTCAGCAAAACCCAGCGCCGACGTGAAGAACGAGTAGCTTTGGGTCGACAGCGCTACGATGGTCGTGACGCTCTTTTCCTTGGCCCGCATGCACGCGAAATCGACCATCTTCCGGCCAACCCCGCGGTTGTGATAAAAGGGGAGCACGTAGAGCGAGCCGATCTCCGCCAGCTGCGGCTTGTCGGGGTACGTGTACAGCGTGACGCAGGCGATGATGTTCTCGTCGATCTCGTAGACGTAAAACTGGTCGATGTTTTTCTCGATCGCCAGCTGGGTGCGATGGAGCAACTCCTCACGCTTCACCCCGTGGCGCGTCAGATTGTACAAAAAACGCACGTCGCGCTTCGTCGCCTTACGGATCTGTTGGTAATCGTTCGCGTAGATCAAAGAACCCACGCCTTCACTGGAAAAAATTTCGTTAATCAACCCGTCAAAGGTTCGCCCATCCACGATGTGCACCCGCGGAACGCCGGTCTCGATCGCGCGAATCGCGTACATGGCTTTGCTCCGCGACTGGTCGTTGATCTGCTCTGGATGGTCTTTTATCAACGCCCGCAACGTATCCACCGCGATGTCACGCTTAACCTCGCCGTTGATTTCCAACCCGGCCTGCGGGGTCAGGTAAATGACCTTGGAGGCTTTGAGCGCCTCTGCCACCTCGGCAGCGAGCAGATCGGAATTGATGCGCAACGATCTCCCATCAGGGCCGTAGCCGATCGGCTGAATGATCGGAATAATGTCGGCGTTAATCAGGTGGGAAATAAATTCCTTATCAATGCGGTCCACCTTGCCGGTGAACTGTTGGTCAACGCCCTTGATGATGCCAACCGGAAGCGCCCGCACCGCATTGGTGATGGCGCATTTGAGGGTGTTTTGCGTAAGCCCCTCCAGGATCAAGTGCGAGACACGCGAAGACGCGCGGATGGCCAGATCAAGTGTGGCCGCGTCGGTCACGGCGGTGCCGTCGGCATTGGAAATGGCGATCTGCCGCGAGGTGGACAGCTCAACGATTTGCTGGCCGATGCCGTGCACCAAAACGACCTTGATGCCGAGGGAACGCAGCACGGCGACATCGACGAGCAAGTTGCTGAAATTTTCGTCGGCGACGATGGAGCCGTCGATGGCCAGAACGAAGATCTGCCCTTGGAAACGCGGGACGTATTTCAAGATGCCCCGCAGGTCGGTGGGCTTGATCGTTGCGTTACTTGCTAATGGGGAGGGCGTGGCGGGGCCGTTGCTCATCGTATAATTAGCCGCAATCCATCGACGAAGCAGGCGTTCGCGTCAAGAGGTCGCCGTTGGCTCTCTACGTCAACGGCGATACTCCGGCGCGGCTCAGTCCTTCGTTTGCAGCAGGTCTGCCGGGCTGGCGGTGGCGGTGCCCATCTTGGCGACGACCACACCGGCAGCTTTATTCGCCAGCCGGGCTGCGTCGATCGGCGCACAACCGGCCGCCAGAGCCGCCGTCAGGGTGGCGATCACCGTGTCACCCGCACCCGACACATCGAACACTTCACGCGCCTCGGTCGGCATGACGTGCTCAACCACACCGTTGCGGCACACCGCCATACCGTCGGCCCCGAGCGTGATCACCAGTAGGTCGGGCGAGAACTTGGCGTGAATCCGGCGGCAGGCTTCCTCCAGCGGATAACTCTCCCCCACCCCGGGCTCAGGCAGGTCGGCCAATTCCAGCGCCTCGTGACGATTCGGGGTGATCAGGCCGACGTTGTTAAAGGAGAGGTGGCGCGAGGGCTTGGGATCGACCGCCACCAATTTGCCGTGGATGCGCGCGGCGGCGATTACGCGGTTGATCAGGGTTTGGCTGATGGCGCCCTTGGCATAATCCGAAATGATCACCGCATCGGCGGCGGCAATCGCCAACGCCAGCACCTCGTCGGAGACGCGGCCGTTTTCCAAAGTGTAGCCGTCGCGGGCGCCTTCGTGGTCGATTCGGCAAAGCTGCTGCGTGCGGGCAATCACCCGGGTTTTGACGATGGTGGACGTGCCCGGGATCGTGGCGCAGCGCGAGGCTTCGATGCGGGAGGTCGCCAGCAGAGCGCGCAGGCGGCGGCCGGCTTCGTCTTCACCGAGCGAGCCGATCAATTCGGCGGCAATCCCCAGGGCGGCCAAGTTGAGGGCAACATTGGCCGCGCCACCGGCGGTGTGGCTCTCGCGGGCGACATGCACCACGGGCACGGGCGCCTCGGGGGAAATGCGGTTCACCTCGCCCCAGATGTAATGGTCGACCATCAGGTCGCCGATCACGAGGACGCGCAGGTTGCGGAAGGTTGCGAGGATGGCGGGAATGTTCATGCGGGCAGTTGGGTCCAGTCGGCGGCGTCGATCGCCTCCAGCCACTGGTGAAGGACGAGGGTATGCACTTCCTGAATGCGCGCCGTGGTGGCGCTGGGAACGATGATCGGGTAATCGCACTGGGTGCGGGCCTTGCCGCCGTCCTTGCCGGACAG
Organism: Opitutus sp.; assembly: GCA_024998815.1. Classification (NCBI taxonomy): domain Bacteria; kingdom Pseudomonadati; phylum Verrucomicrobiota; class Opitutia; order Opitutales; family Opitutaceae; genus Opitutus; species Opitutus sp. The sequence goes on along the minus strand of JACEUQ010000001.1, from coordinate 253,328 downwards.
CAGAACGGTGGTGATGCCACGGGCGCGGGCGGCGGCGAAAGCGGCAAGCACGTTGGCACTGTTACCACTGGTGGTGAAGCCCACCAACACGTCGCCGCGCCGACCGAGGGCCTCGACCTGGCGGGCGAAAATCGCGTCGTAACCGTAGTCGTTGCCGATGCAGGTGAGCGCGGTCACGTCGGAATTGAGGCAGATCGCCGGCAGGGCGCGGCGCTCGATTTTATAGCGGCCGACCAGCTCCTCGGCGAGGTGCAGGGCGTCGGCGGCACTCCCGCCGTTGCCGCAGGTGAGCAACTTGCCGCCTTGGCGCAGGCTGGCGAGAATCGCCTCGCCCACCGTGGTGACGACGGGCGCCAGCACGGTGCTGGCGGTGAGTACACTGCGGAGTTCTTCCAGCGATTCGATAAAAGCAGGCGTGGCCATGGTGAACGGGGATTTGGGGTATTCAGGAACCGCGGACGTGGCCGAGGCGGTGGTCGGTGAGCAGGTAACGCGTGACGTAGTCGGTGACGGCTTCGGCGAGCGTGTGGTTTTTCCCGGTCCAGCCGGTGGCGGCGAGGCGGCGGGTGTCGGCGCAGGTGTAATACTGATATTTTCCGCGCAGCACCTCGGGCATCTCGATGAACTCGATCTGCGCGGGCAACTGAAGCGCGGCGAAGATCGGCGTGACCAACTCGATCCAAGTGGAGGCGCGGCCGGTGCCGACGTTAAACAGGCCGCCGGCAACGGGCGTGCGCGCGAGGTGCAGGGTCATGGCAACGGCATCCTTCACGTAAACGAAGTCGCGCTTCTGTTCGCCGTCGCGGTAATCGGGGTGGTAGCTGCGGAACAGCCGCACCTTGTGCTCGTCGCGGATCTGGGCGTAGGCCTTGTGGACGACGCTGCGCATGTCGGCCTTGTGGTCCTCGTTGGGACCGAAAACGTTGAAATACTTCAGGCCCACGATGGCGTTGGCGCCGTCGAACCAGCCCTGGCGTTGCGCGTACTGATCGAAGAAATGCTTCGAGTAACCGTACATGTTGAGCGGGCGCAGGTCATTGAGGTTCTCCTGGCCATCGAGCATGCCCTGGGCGCCATCGCCGTAGGTCGCGGCGGAGGAGGCGTAAACAAACCGACGGCCACCGGCGCGCGCCCACTCGGCCAGGCGACGGGTGTAGTCGAAATTATTATCCATCAGGTACGAGGCGTTTTTCTCGGTGGTCGCCGAGCAGGCGCCGAGGTGAAACACCCAGCGCACGTCGCGCAGGGCGGGCGTGTCGAGTTTGGCCCAAAGCTGGTCGGCCTCGATGTAGTCGGCGTAGCGCAGGGGAACGAGGTTGCGCCACTTCTCGTCGGAGCCGAGGAAGTCGGCCAGCACGATATTCTCGTAGCCCTGCTGATTGAGCGCCCACACCAAGGCGCTGCCAATGAAGCCGGCCGCGCCGGTGACGAGAATTTTATCGGTGAGTTGCATGTCGAAAAAAAGGGTGTGCGTGGAAATCGGAAGCGGGCGGAGGCAGGCTGCGGCGCGGTGGGAATCGGTTACGCGCCCCTCAGCAGGGAGCGCGCATGCGTTCGACCAAGCTGGTGGTGGAGCGGCCGGGAACGAAGGGCATCAGGCGGATGTCGGCCCCGACGCTGAGCAACGCGTCGCGTTCGCCGGCGTCGAGCGAGTCGATCGTGTAGTCGCCGGCCTTGGTGTAGATGTCGGGTTTTAGCAGGCGGATTTCCTGGTCGAGACGGGAACCGGGGAACACAAACGTGGCCGCCACGCAGCGCAGGCTGGCGAGGGCGTAAGCGCGGTCCTGCTCGGAATTGAGGGGGCGGTCGGGGCCCTTGAGTGCGCGCACCGAGGCGTCGCTGTTCACCGCAATAATCAAGAGGTCGCCGAGCGCGGCGGATTGATGCAGGTATTCGATGTGGCCGCGGTGCAGCAGGTCGAAGCAGCCATTGGTCAACACCACGCGGCGGCCCTCGGCGGCGGCCTTTTGGCGGAAGCGGAGCATCTCGTCGAAGGTGAGAACTAAGGGCGTGTTCATAGCGGAGTTTTTAAAAAATGTTCTACCGCCTCCGAGAGCGATGCAAAAACCGGGAAGGTTTTGTCGAGCCCGAGCTCGGCCAGTTCCGCCGGCAAGTCGTCGAGTCCGGTCGCCACGCCCAGCCCGCCAATGCCGGCCCGCGCGGCGGTTTCCAAATCGGACCCCCGGTCGCCGATGTACGCCAGGTTGTGCGGGGCGTAGCCGAAGTCGCGCAGGAGCTCCTGGGCGAAGCGCGGCTCGGGTTTACGGTAAACCGCCGGTTCTTTCGGGGCCTCGGGCGCCACGCAGATGCGCTCAAACGGCTGTTCACCCAAGTCGAGCAGCTCGATCATGCGACGGTTACAGGCATCGACGGCAGCAAGGTCAAACATGCCGCGACCCACGCCGGATTGGTTGCTGTGCACAAACAGGTCCACGCCTGCGGCCCGGGCTGCCAACAACGCATCGCGCACCCCGGGCAACAAAACGACGCCGGCCGGATCGCTCAAATAAGGCACGTGCACGATGATCGTGCCGTCGCGGTCCAGCACCAGACCTCGACGCGATTGGGTTGCAGGGATGGAAGCGGTGGGCGCAGCAGCAGACATGGTTAAATTCCCGCCCATATCGCCCTAACTTCCCTAGGCCTGCCAAGCCTGGAAAACGGCTTCGGGCGTCAACCGCGCCAAATCCCCTTCGGGCGCGCGCACCACCACGTGCCGCGGGCAACTCAGCGGATAGGGACCGAACAGCTCCGGCGCGGTCGGCCCAAAGATAGCCAGCGTGCGTTTGCCGAGGGCGGCGGCCAGGTGCATCGGGCCGCTGTCGTTGGCAAAAACCGCCCCGGCACGCCCGATGATCTGCGGCATGACGTCGAGCGCAGTGAGCCCGGTTAAATTCAAAAAACGCTCAGCCGGAAAGGCGCCCCCATCGGCGAGTCGCTCGCTGCCGCTCCAGACGATCCGCACCGCCGGATCGGCCTGCAGCATCAGTGCGGTGAGAGCGGTAAAGCCCAGCCAGCACTTTTCGGGGCGACGACTTTCGGGAAACATCACGACGGGAGCGGCGGCCCCGTTGTTAAAAAAATCCGCGCCCGTGAAATCGCCGCCCGAACGGAAAGTCAGGGGTGTGCCGAGCGTGGCCCGGCCGCCGAGCAGGGGCGTGAACTGGAGTAAAATCTCCAGGGCGTGGCTGTTGCGCCCGCTCGCCGGCAACGGGACGCGTTCGCCGTAAAACAACCCTGCGCCCTCGCGTGCGTCAGTCCGGCCGAGCTTGCGCGGGGCGCGGGCGCTCCAGGTCATCAGGCCGCTGCGCAAGAGCCCCTGTAAATCCAACACCACGTCAAAAGTCCGCGCGCGAAGCTCGCCCATCACCAGCCGGATCCCTCGCCAACCCTGCTTGCGCTGGAACACGATCACCTCGTCCACCGCAGTGCAGGCGCGGACCAACGGGGCAAAAATCTCCCGCACCACCCAGGTCACGTGCACCCCGGCCACCTGCTCCTTAAGTGACGCGACGACCTGCAAGCCATGCACGATGTCGCCCAGCGAAGAGGGTTTAATGACAAGAATGCGGGGCATGCGGGGTTACGTCCAAAAAAATCAGCTTTAAACTGGAAAATTACGCCCATCTAATGGGCCTCCGCGTTTCGAAATCAAACCATAATCCGGCCGTCCACCCGTGCTCATCCCCCTCATCACCGCCACCGGCTGGACCCTTGCGCGCACCCCGGAGCCCCTGCTCAAAACGCTCACCCTCATCCTCGGTGAACTCATGGCGTGGTCCCCGCGCGACCGACTCGTGCGCGACAACCTGCGCATTTGTTTTCCCGAGCGCCCGGCGAGCTGGCGGGCCCGCATGGCCCGGCAAAGCCACCGGTGTTTGATGGAAACCGCCCTGCTCGCCCTCGCCTCGCCGTACCTTGCGCCCGAGCGTATGCTACGCATGGCTACGGTTGCCCCGTCGCTAGCCGGTTTGTTAACCGACCATCAAAAACGCCCTCGCCCACTGGTGATGACCGACGGCCATTTTGCCTACTGGGAAAGCCTCACGTGGCTTGGCTTTCTCAGCCCCGTACCCGTGCCGGAATCCGGCGTGATTTATCGCCCGCTAAAATCCCCGGCGATGGACGCCTACCTCCGGCTCACACGGGAACGGTTCGGGCTGCGTATGTTATCGCGCAAGACAGGCCTGAATGCCGCCCGCGCCATCCTCGGACGCAACGGGATCATCACCCTGATGTTCGACCAAAACGCCGGCAACACCGGCACGCTCACCACGCTTTTTGGTCGGCTCTGCGCGAGCACCGAACTGCCCGGACTTTTCCTCCAAAAAGAGGGCGCCGAACTCAACGCGCTTTACCCGCTGCGCACAGGCTTTTGGCGCATGGAATTCAACTCTGAGCCGGTGCCCAACGACGGCACCATTGCCGGTGCCACCGTGGCCCTGAATCGCTGGTTTGAACGCACCCTTTCGACCAACGAACGCCTCTGCGCCACCTGGCTGTGGTCGCATGCCCGCTGGAAAATCCTGCATACCCCCAACCACAGCCTCAACCTGAACCTGAGCCGCAGTTTTATTCCGCAGGAGTTGGCCTACCGAGGCTGGTCGCAACTCCCGCGCAACAAACGCTACTTCGTGCGCCTGCCGAACTGGCTGGGCGACGTCGTCATGCTCCTGCCCCTGCTGCGCGCGATGCGTGCCGGTCGCCCCGACGTGGAATTCACCCTGATCGGCAAGGCCGCCTTTGCCCCGCTCATCGAGGCGGCAGGCGTGGCCGACCGCTACGAGCCGCTGCCACCTCGTGGACTCGGTTACTTCCGGCACTTTTTAAAAATCCGCAAAGCCCCGCCGGAGGTCTTTTATATCTTCACCCACTCGTTGCGCGGCGACCTCGAAGCGCGGCTCACCGGTTGCCCGCAACGCTTCGGCATCATCCGCCCCGGCCACCGACGGCCGTTGCTCAGCCACGCCCACCGCTTGCCAGCCGATTTCGACCAGGCCGCCCACCACCAATTCAGCCAGTGGGAAGCCTTCCTGCGCACCTTCGGACTGACCGAGCCGATTGATAAATCTCCCCTGCCCCAGCCTGAACTCGACCAGCCAAGTGGCCCTAAAGCCATCGGCCTGATCGCCGGCTCGGAGAACACCCCGGCCAAACGCTGGCCGATTCAACATTGGCGCGCCCTCATCGAGGCCCGCCCCGGCCATGTTTTTAAACTCTTTGGCACCGCCCGCGACCGCGAGATCACCGATCAGGTGGCCGCTGGGTTCTCGCCCGAGCGCGTGCAAAACCTCGCCGGCGCCACCGACCTCAACGCCTACCTGCGCGAGCTACGTTCCTGTGCGCTGATCGTCACCAACGACACCGGCGGCATGCACTTGGCCAACGCCCTCGGTTGCCCCGTGCTGGCGCTCTTTGGCCCCACCAATCCCGTGCGCACCGGCCCGATTTTCGCCGCGCCCACCACGCTGCTCCAGCCTCCCGGTTGCCCGGCCCAAGGCGGCGGCGATCTCCACGACCTCGCCCCGGCCACCGTCGTCTCCGAGCTCGATAAACTCACCGCATCCGCTCCGGTTGGGCGTTAACACTTAAGTTAACCGCACCACCATCCCTCTTCCAACCCGCCGCCGCTCCGCCTGATGCCCCTACTCACCGTCACCGACCTTCGCACCTACTTCCACACGCGCAGCGGCGTTTATCGCGCGGTGGACGGCGTAAGTTTCCACCTCGAACGCGGGGAAACCCTCGGCATCGTCGGCGAATCCGGCTCGGGCAAATCCGTCACTTGTTACTCGCTCATGGGTCTGGTGCCGCAGCCGCCCGGGCGCATCGAAAGCGGCACGGCGATGTTCGACGGCGTCGATTTGCTCTCCGCCCCTGCGGCCCAGCTCCGCTCGATTCGCGGCCGTCGCATCTCGATGATTTTCCAAGACCCGATGACCTCGCTCAACCCGTACACCCGGGTTTCGGAGCAGATTATCGAGCCGCTGCTCATCCACGAAAAGATCTCGCGCACCGCCGCTCTGGCCCGCGCCCTGACCATGCTGGAGGCCGTTGGCATCACCGACGCCGCCAAACGCATGCACAGCTACCCGCACGAGTTTTCCGGCGGCATGCGCCAGCGCGTGATGATCGCCATGGCGCTCATCACTAAGCCCGACATCTTAATCGCCGACGAACCGACCACCGCCCTCGACGTGACCGTGCAGGCGCAGATCCTCGCGTTGATTAAAAAACTCCAGCGCGAGTTCGGCATGGCGGTGATTTTTGTGACCCACGATCTCGGCGTCGTCTCCGGCCTGTGCGACCGCGTACAGGTCATGTATGCCGGGCGCATCATGGAAACAGCCGACACCCGCACGCTTTTCCGCGATCCGCAGCACGCCTACACCAAAGCGCTGCAACGCTGCGTGCCCGCACTGCAGGAAAAAGGCCGCCCGCTGTTCACCATTCCCGGCCTGCCGCCCGACCTTTCAAAACCCATCGACGAAGCCGCGCTGCTCGCCCGCTTCGCCCTTCCGCCGGACGCGCCCGCGCACCCGGTGACGACCCGCGCGCCGATCGACCCCAACGACAATATTCTGGAAATCAAAGCGCTCGAAACCCACTTCACCTCCCGTTCCGGCGTGGTGCGCGCCGTGGACGGGGTGACCTTTGATATCAAACGCGGCGAGGTCATTGGGTTGGTCGGTGAATCCGGCTCGGGTAAATCCACGCTCGGGCGCACCCTCATGCAAGTGATCCCGCCCACCTCGGGGGCGGTAATTTTGGACGGCAAAAACCTCACCGAAGGCACGGCGGCAGAGTTCGCCACCCAGCGCCGGGATTTGCAGATGGTTTTCCAAGACCCGTTCGCCTCGCTCAACCCGCGCATGACGGTGTTTGCCACATTGGCAGAACCGTTGACCGTCCACCGGATTTGCCCGACGGCCGAGGTGAAAAATCGTGTCATCGAGCTCATGGGGCAAGTCGGCCTGCCGGTGCGCGACCTGCAAAAGTACCCGCACGAATTCTCTGGTGGCCAGCGCCAGCGCATCGCCATTGCCCGCGCCCTTGCGTTGAATCCGCGCATCATCATCGCCGACGAACCGGTCTCGGCCCTCGACGTCTCCATCCAGGCGCAGATCCTCAACCTGCTCGCCGATCTGGTCCACCGGCTCGACCTCACGCTCATTTTTATCTCCCACGACCTGTCGGTGGTAAAACACATTTCCGACCGGATCGCGGTGATGTACCGAGGGAAAATCGTAGAGATGGGGCCCACGCTTGAGGTGATGGAAAACCCGCAGCACGAATACACCCGCACGCTGCTCAGCGCGATTCCCCGCATCGAACGGTAAGGTCTTGAGGCTGCTTCCCTACGGAACGCTGAGCTCCAGCTCGGCTCCTGACCACGCTTGATCAGCCTGACCATGCCGAGCTGGCGCTCAGCGCTCCGTATCAGCCACTGGCTTACGCTTCAACCAGCTGGGCGAACACCATTTTGCCTGCCGATGAGGGCAATACACTGATGACCTGAACCGTCACCACTTGGCCGATATAGGCCCGGCCGTGGTTAACCACGACCATCGCATGCTCATCAAGATAACCGAGTGCCTGGCCCTCTTCCTTGCCCGGCTTCACCAATTCCACATCGATGACCTCGCCGGCGACCAACTCAGGGCGCAACGCCTTGCCCAGATCGGCCATGCTCAGGCAAACAACACTGTTAAACTCCGCCAGTTTGGTAAGACTGTAATTGGCCGTAAGTAATTTCGCCCGCATCGACTGGGCCAAAAACACCAACTTGGCGTCGATATCGGCCTTCTTGGCCAGTTCGCTTTCATGGATGCGCAAATCCAGGTTTTTGATGTTACGCAGCTCGCCCAGCGTATCGAGACCACGGCGACCCCGCGCCTGCAGGTGCGGTTGCATGGAATCGGCCATCGCTTGGAGTTCGCTAATCACGAATCGCGGCACCACGACAGCCGACCCCAAAAAGCCCGTTTTACAGACCCGTGCGATACGCCCATCGATCAGCGCGCGTACATCCACCACAATCACCGGAACCTCGACATCGTGCGGAACGAAACGCACGTACGGAATCACCAAGTTAAACTCATCCTTGCCGCGCAGTGCGATCACCGTGGCCAGATACGGGCAGATCAAAAACAACCCCAGTCGCACGAGGAAAATAATCTGCGGATCGCCATCGTGAAGCAGCGGCGAGATGTGGATCATGAACGCGATCACCGTGCCCACCGCCAACCCAAAGGTGACTGCCGAAAGCCCTCGCAGCGAAAAGCCCTTGAGCAGCAGATCAACCAGAACCACAAGGCATCCAATGGCCAAGCCGATTGAAGAGGCGCGTATCCGCTGCGCATCCCAGTCCGGCACGGAGTAACACACCAGCCAACCTGCGGCGGCGCACAGGGCTATAAATAATACGCGGATCGGTAAAAGGGTTTTATTCATGCGCAACACGCACGTTGTGCGTCCGTAGCCAGCGAGGCGAGCAGGCCAAAACCCGCCGCCGCCGGCAGGGCTTTTACCTTTTCATCGTCACGAGGTTCCATGTAGTCGAACTGCACCTTTTGCACGCACCTATGACAACCCAATATTGGTTGGTGAAATCTGAACCCGAAGCCTACGCTTGGACCGATCTGATGCGTGACGGCCGCACCGACTGGACCGGCGTGCGCAACTACCAAGCGCGCAACCACCTCAAAGCCATGGTCCCGGGCGACCAGGTGTTTTTCTATGCGAGCGTCACCACCAAGGCCGTGTTGGGTCTGGCCGAGGTCACGCGCAGTTTTTTCCCGGATACGACCGCCGACGAGGACGGTTGGGTCGCAGTCGAACTCAAGCCGGTGCGCGCCCTGCCCCGCCCCGTCACGCTCGAACAGATCAAGGGTGAGCCCGCGCTCAAAGAGACCGCCTTTTTGCGCCAGGGACGGCTCTCGGTGATGCCGTTGACTGCGGCGGAATTCAAAGTCATCGCAAAGCTCGGTGGCGTCTGAGCGCGAAAAAAGTCGCGACTTTCAATCCTTGGCCGGGACGGCCAACCATACATCTTTTCCTAGCCCTGTAGCGTTGGCCGTCCCTGGCCAAAAGTCACGATAGGCTAATTTTAACGCGAACAAAACTCAGCAGACTGGAAGTCTGAGCTACGTCTTCTCCCTTTGAATACCGCCCCCACCCTCCTCTGGTTTCGTCAGGACCTGCGCTTGCAAGACAACCCCGCCCTGGCTGCGGCTATCGCCCGTGGCGGTCCCGTAATCCCGGTATACATCCTGGACGATGCCGGCGAAGGTGATTGGCCCGCAGGCGCCGCATCCCGGTGGTGGCTGCACCACTCGCTGGCAGCACTCGACGCCTCACTGCGCGCCCGTGGCTCCCGGCTCTTGCTGGCCCGGGGTGACAGCAGCGAGGTGTTGAGCGAACTCATCACGGCCACCGGTGCCGACGCCCTTTACTGGAACCGGCGCTATGAGCCGGCCGTCATCGCCCGCGATAAAACCCTTAAGGCCGACCTGATTGCCGCTGGCGTTGAGACGAAAAGTTTTAACGCCGCACTGCTGTTCGAGCCGCACACGATCGCCAACAAACAGGGCAAGCCGTTCCAAGTTTTTACGCCCTACTGGCGTCATTGCCTCACGCGTGAAATCGCCCCGGCGACCCAGCTCAAAGCGGGCGCTTTCCCATCGCCTACTGCGGACGCGTGGCCGCCGTCGCTCGCCCTCGCCGACCTCGCCCTGCTTCCGTCGATTCCGTGGGATGCCGGCTTTCACGCCGCGTGGACTCCCGGCGAAGCAGGCGGGCAGCGCCAACTCCAGACCTTCGTCTCCACCGCGATGGCCAGCTACGAGGACCAGCGCAACCTGCCGGCGCGCCCCGGCACCTCCCGACTCGCTCCGCACTTGCACTGGGGCGAAATCGGGCCGCGCCAGGTGTGGGCGGCGGTTCAGTCGCTCGCCAAAGATAGCGGCGTATTCCCCCCCAACCGGGGCGCGCTGGTTTTCCTCAGTGAGATCGGCTGGCGGGAATTCGCCCACCACCTGCTTTTTCATTTCCCGCAAACCCCCACTCAGCCCCTGCGCGAGGATTTCAAACGCTTCCACTGGGCCGAGGATGCGGACGGCAAAAAACTGCACGCCTGGCAACGCGGTCAGACCGGTTACCCCATCGTCGATGCCGGCATGCGCGAGCTCTGGCACACCGGTTGGATGCACAACCGCGTGCGTATGATCGTGGCGTCGTTTCTGGTGAAACACCTGCGCCTGCCGTGGCAACACGGGGCGCGCTGGTTCTGGGACACGCTCGTCGATGCCGACCTCGCCAGTAACACCCTGGGCTGGCAGTGGAGCTCCGGCTGCGGGGCTGATGCCGCGCCGTATTTCCGAATTTTCGCGCCCGTAACCCAAGGTGAACGCTTCGACGGCGAAGGCGCCTACGTCCGCCGCTGGGTGCCAGAAATCGCGCGGTTACCCGACAAATTCCTGCACGCCCCGTGGACCGCTCCCGCCTCGGTGCGCGAGTACGCCCAAATCGACGGGCGTTACCCGGACCCGCTGGTCGATCACGCCACGGCCCGCGCGGCCGCGCTCGCGGCATTCAAACAACTGCGCGGCGCAAGCGACGAGGAACCGAACGAGAGAGACTAAGCACTACGAATCGACTGCCGCCGCGCGCCAATTATTGGCGCGCGAAGAAGGGGTTATGCAGTTTTTCCAGCGCCAAGGTGGTCATTGGACCATGCCCTGGCGCGATCACGGTGTTACGCGGCAGGGTGAAGATTTTATCGTTATCATTGCGCAACTGCTCGGCGTAATGCTCGGCGCTGCCACCGATTGAGGAGGAGAATAATGCGTCCCCCACAATTGCCACCGGCCAGCTCAAGCCCGTCACAAAAAAGGTGGTCAACCCAGGTGAATGCCCCGGGGTGAACAGCGTCTTGATGGCCAGCTCGTCGCCTACATGAAAATGGGCGTTTTCCTTAAACGTTTTGGCGCCGGGGAAATCCACCGGCTCCAGCTCGCTCGACCACACCTCGGCGCGCGGACAAGCCGCCGCCAGCGCCGGCAAGGCGGCAATGTGATCGTAATGCGTATGAGTGATAAAAATATGCCGCACATCTAGGTGCTCGGCCTGGATCGTGTCGATGAGCGCCTCGGCGTTGGTGCCGGTGTCAAACACCGCGGCGAAGCGCGAGCGCGCGTCCCAGATCAGGTAGTTGTTGACCGTCTGTTCGCCCTGCGGGGTGTTGAACAGAGTCAGGCCGCGGGAAAAAATCGGGGCGGTCGGGTAAAACCGTTTGTGGGCGAGCGCCTCCAGCGCGTTGGTGCCCAGCTTCAAGTGGCGGGCGATGCGGCGAATGACCGCATCGAGGAGGTGGCCGGATTTCACCGCGAGCAAATCCTCCATGCTGATTTCGGCGCGCGTGGCCAGCTGCTCATCGGTGATCCGTAGCCCGGTCTGGGCTTTGGCAATGACGTCAGTAAAGTTATCTTCGAGTGGGAGGCGGGCCATGGGCCACCTATAACGAAGTGTCCGCCCGTTCGCGCAAGCAGTAAGCCATCCGCGCTGCGGGCATTCGCAGCCACGGGAGTTGCCGCAGCCCGCACCAAGCGCGTTACGGCGCGGGTCGGCCGCGACCGGCCTTGATTTCGGCGCGGTGCCGTTTACCTGCCACAGAAATGGCCTTTTGGCGTTTACTGCGCTTGCGCGTGCTGCGGCGTGTTTTGGCCGCCGCTTGCTGGCGGGCCAGCTCGGCGACGCGCAGGATGGTTTCCAATTTAGTGCACAACTCGGCCCACGCCGTTTCGCGGTTGGCCGCCTGCGAACGCTCGCGCTGGCAACGCACCTCGACTCCCGTAGGCCGGTGTTTTACGCACACCGTCGAGCTGGTTTTGTTGATCTTCTGCCCGCCCGGCCCCGAACCGCGCACAAACCGCTCCTCGATGTCAGCCGCCAGGACACCGAGCGCATCCAGACGGTCTTGAATTTGAGTTGGTAAATCCACGGTGGCTCCTTTTTCTCAGTGGAACATTTTTTCCGCAAGCTTGTCCCCCGACTCCGCTTAAAGCCCCCCCACCCACCGACTCCTTCATGATTACTGGTCCCACCTGGTCCCAAAAACTCCGCGACGAAATCGGCAAAGCCGTGATCGGCCAAGACGCCGTCGTCGAGCGCCTGCTCGTCGCCTTGCTGGCCAACGGCCATGTCCTTCTCGAAGGCATGCCTGGTCTCGCCAAAACCCTCTTGATTAAATCCCTGGGCACCGCCCTCGGCATCCAGTTCGAGCGCGTGCAGTTCACCCCCGATTTGCTGCCCAGCGACGTGGTCGGCACGATGGTTTTTTCCCCCAAAGACGGTGGCTTCACTGCGCATCGCGGTCCCATTTTCGCCAACCTAGTGCTGGCCGACGAAATCAACCGCGCCCCCGCCAAGGTCCAGTCCGCCCTGCTGGAAGCCATGCAGGAGCGCCAAGTCACCATCGGTGGCCAAACCCACCTGCTGCCCAAGCCGTTCTTCGTCATGGCCACGCAGAACCCGGTCGAACAGGAAGGCACCTACCCGTTACCCGAGGCGCAAACGGACCGCTTTTTGTTCAAGCTGATCGTCGATTACCCGACCCTAGACGAGGAATCCATTATGATGCAGCGGTGGGGACAAGTCACCCGCCAGCCCGCGCTGCACGCTGTGGCCAATGGCGAAGAGCTGCTCGAATTGCGCGGCGAGGTGGACAAAGTTCACCTCTCTCCCGCCATCCAAAGCTACATCCTCGCACTGGTACGGGCGACCCGCGAACTGGCTGCACCGGTGGCCGGCGGGAAACGTTACCTCAGCTTCGGTGCCTCGCCGCGCGCCTCGCTCGCGCTTTACCAAGCCGCACGCGCCCTGGCTTGGTTGCGCGGACTCGACTACGTTTCGCCCGGCCTAGTTCAGGAAATCGCGCCCGACGTGCTGCGCCACCGCGTGGGCCTGACCTACGAAGCCGAGGCCGAAGAAATCACCGCCGACGACCTCATCGCCGAGGTCATCCGGAAAACCCCGGTGCCCAGCGTCTGAACTCAGCCTCTTTCTCGTTCCTCTTAATCGTTCTCTTTCTCCGCCGTTTTTTCGGACTGAGAGAACGATTAAGATGAAGAGGAACGAGAAAGATTTTTCATCCCGTGCCCAGCCCGCTTCCCATCACCCCCGGTGCAGCCCCCGCCTCCCCGCTCGCCTTGCTGCGCAAGCTGGAGTGGCGCGTGCGTCACGCGGTTGAGAACGTTCTAAGCGGCGAATACCGTTCGGCGTTCCGCGGCCGCGGCATGGAGTTTGACCAGGTGGTCAAATACGAATTCGGCGACGACGTGCGCGACATCGACTGGAACGTAACCGCGCGCCTCGGCGAACCCTACCGCAAGAAATTCGTCGAGGAGCGCGAGGTCACGGTGATGATCGTTTTCGAGGACACGCCCAGCCTGCAGTTCGGCTCCGGCGCCCAATCGAAGCGCGAGGCACTGCTGGAACTTGCTGGACTGGTCATGCTGCTCGGCGCGGTAAATCGCGACCGGGTTGGCTTCCTCCACGCCAAGCCCGATGGCTACACCCTGCGCGAACCGGTACGCGGTCGCGGTCCTATCCTCCACGCCGCCGCATCGCTACTCGGCGCTCCCGCTCCACAGCTCACAGCTCCAAGCTCACAACTCCAAGCTCGCAGCGACATTCCTTGGCGCCTGCTCGCCCGCGCCGCGCCCCGCCACAGCATCCTCATCTGGCTGGGGGATTTCGCCCCGCGTGTCGCGCCCGACGGCTGGGCCGTGATGCGCAAGCGCTATCAACCGATGGGATTCCGCGTCGATGATCCTTGGGATCGTAAGCTGCCCGAAGGGGACGCCTTCGCCGCTTACGATCCGGTGAGCGGCCAACTCGTCACGCTGGAAAACTCCGCTGCCGAGAGGGCGGCCCACGCCAGCTGGTGCGAGCAACGCGACGCGACTTGGCGCGAGCTGTTTCCCGACGCACTGACCCGCCTGATCGTGAGCACCGAAGAGGACCGCCTCGACGCACTGGTGCGCTTTTTCCACGCCCGCCAAGCGCACTAACGCGCCCACTCCACAGGTAAAAACGCCAATCGCCAAAATGATTCCAGCCCTTGTGGGAGCTCCATTTTCTTCGCCCGTTGTCGTCGGCTTTTGGACGTTCGATTTTCTAAACTTCCGGCTCGCCGATCCGGCCTGGCTTTTGGCCCTGCTGCTGATTCCGGCCGTCGTGTGGCTCCGCGGACGCCGCGCCGTTCCCGTGCTGTTGGTGCCCTTTGCCTCCGCCTGGCACCGGCCCTCGCGGGTTTCGCCCTCGCGCTGGCCTGCGGGGCTCACCGGCCTCGGACTGATCCTGCTGGTCGTCGCGCTCGCCCGCCCGCAGCGGGTCGAGGACAAACGCGAAATCCACAGCCAAGGCTACGACATCATGCTGGCAATCGACCTCTCCGGCTCGATGCAGGCCGAAGACTTCGAAAAGGGCGGCGAGCGACTCAACCGGTTGCAGGCCATCAAACCGGTTATCCAAGCCTTCATTACGCAGCGCCCCAATGACCGCATCGGCATCGTGGTTTTCTCCGGGCGCGCCTACACGCTCGCCCCGTTGACCTTTGACCACGACTGGCTCGCCCGCCAAGTCGAGCGACTCAAGATCGGCCTGATCGAGGACGGCACCGCCATTGGCGACGGCCTCGGCCTCGCCCTGACCCGACTTGAACAGGCGGCGCGCGAACAAAATGGGCTGCGCAAGGGTGCCTTTGCCGTGTTGCTCACCGACGGGGCCAACAACCGAGGCGCGCTCACCCCGATGCAAAGCGCTGCGGTTGCCAAAGGTCGTGGCATCCCCGTTTACACCATCGGCGCCGGCCGCGACGGACTGGTCCCCTTTCCCGTCTTCGACCAGAGCGGAAAAAAAGTCGGTTACACCCGCATGGCCTCCGACCTCGACCAAAGCATGCTCATCGAGATCGCCAATCTCACCGGGGGCAGCGCTTACCGCGCCGACGACTCCAAGACCATCGCCTCCGCCTTCAAAGCCATCGACAGAGCCCAAAAAATCGAGTTTCAGGCCAAGAGTTTTCTGCTCACCACAGAGCTTTTTCCATGGGTCGCCGTGCCCGGTGTAACGAGCCTGTTGCTCGCCGCGCTGGTCGCCGGTGCCGCCTCCTGGCGCGTGTCCACCTCCGCCCGCCGCGCTCAATCCGGCGACCTCACCACCCCGCCCACCACAACCCCGCGCCCGCCGGTTTCCCTATGAGCTTTTACTGGCCCCACGCTTTTTGGTTGTTACTCATCCCGCTTGGCCTGCTCGCGCTCGACCTGCTGCGTCGCCGCACCGCCACGGCTAACCTGCGCCCCAAAATCCACCAAGCCGAAGCCCGCCAATCGTCCCTCGTTCTCGGCCCACCGTCAGCCCGCGCCGGGGCACCCCGCACCCGCCTGCTCTTCACCCTTGGTCTCGTCGCCGCTATTTTTGCCGTCGCCCGTCCCCAATTGGGCCAGCTCGATGAGCCCGTTTTCGACCAGGCACGTGAGATCATCATCGCGCTCGATTTGTCCCGCAGCATGTTGGCGCAAGACGTAAAACCATCCCGCTTGGAACGAGCCCGCCTGCTCATTACCAGCCTGCTCGAACGACTCAAAGGCGAGCGCGTCGGTCTGGTCGTTTTTTCCGGCACCGCCTTTTTGCAAAGCCCGCTGAGTTCCGACTACGAGATACTCCGCGAATTCCTGCCGGTCCTGAACCCCGATTACCTTCCCGAGGGCGGCACCAATTACGACGCCCTGCTCGAAACCACCCTCGCTGCCTTCGGCAACTCCAGCGCAGCCGACCGCTTCCTCATCGTGCTCAGCGACGGCGAAGCCCAGTCCGAAACCTGGCAAAAACACGTCGAAGAACTTAAGGCCAAAGGTATCCGTATTCTCACTCTCGGGGTGGGCACCGACGCGGGTGCAATGATCCCCGACGGTACCGGAGCGTTTGTTAAAGATGAACGCGGCGCGGTTGTTCTCTCCAAACTCAACCCCGCCAGCTTGCGCGAACTCGCCGATAAAACCGCTGGCGTCTATGCCGACGCCAGCGGCTGGGTCGACCTCGCACAACTGATCCAGAGCACCGTCGAGCAGGGAAAACGCGGCGAGTTTCTGGAGAAAAACCGCGTGCGCCTCGCCGAGCGCTACCAGTGGCCGCTCGCCGCCGCACTGGTCCTGATGCTGCTCAGTTTCTGGCGCGAATTTCCGGTGCGCCCGCGCCCACGCCTGATTCAACTCGCAGCCTCGCCCGCCAAGAGCGCCGCCGTCGCCCTAGCATTATTGGGCACCCTGTTCTGGCCGTCGTCGCCCGCAAACGCAGCCGAACCCACGCCCCCCGCAGCGCCAGCCGTACTGGCTGCGCCCGTAACCCAACTGGTTACCCGCCTCGCCACGCTCCCGAATGCCAGCGCGACGGACTTGGCCGAATTCGCCCGCACCACCCTCACCTACGGCGAACGAACCAAAGCAGCCCAGCAACCCGTTCCTGAAGGCG
Organism: Opitutus sp.; assembly: GCA_024998815.1. Classification (NCBI taxonomy): domain Bacteria; kingdom Pseudomonadati; phylum Verrucomicrobiota; class Opitutia; order Opitutales; family Opitutaceae; genus Opitutus; species Opitutus sp. The sequence continues at coordinate 236,795 of JACEUQ010000001.1, read as the reverse complement.
CCGTACGTGACGCCCTCGCCGCAGTCGCATCAGGTTCCGCGCTGGATCCAAAGGTCGCCGACTGGCCCACCTTGCGTGAGCAATTGGAATCACTCCTACCCAAAAAAGACCCGCCCAAGTCCGACAAATCAAAACCGGACGATAAAAAACCCGAGCAGAACAAAAAAGATAAAGCCGACCAGAAGGATAAATCCGGCGACAAGGGCGAGTCGTCGCCACCACCCGAAAAGGACAAAGACCAAAGCGCTAAACCGGATCAATCGAAGTCCGAAGATCAACAATCCGGCAAAGGCGAAAAACCCGGCGATTCGTCCCCGCCCCCCAAGGATTCCAACAAGAAACCCGACTCCCCGGGCCAGTCCGCCTTTGGCGACATGAAAGACGATCCCTCCAAACAGCCGCCGCCCAAAGACGGCAGCGCGGAAAAACCGCAGCCCGAAGCAGCCAAGCCCCCCGTCGACCAGCCGCAGCCCGGCGAAATGCAGCAGGCGGGCGGCGCTCCCGAGCAACCCTCCACCGATCCGGCCCGCCAAGACCCCAACCTCACGATCCCGTTGCAAAAACTCGATCAAGTGAAACAGGGCGATTCCCCGGCGCGCCTCTTTCAACTCCTGCAGGGCCCCGCCTCAGGCCAACCCGCCACCAAGGGCAAAGACTGGTGAGCACCAGGCAACGTCCAACATTGAACGTTCTCCTCCGCCGACCTCTTCCATCCGATTTCTGACCTCCGATCTCTGACATCCGCCCGCCGCCCTCCGTCCTCCGATGCTCCGCTCGCTCCTCACATTCTTTACCTTTTTCGCCGTCGGCCTCACCGTATCCCTGCACGCCCAAACGGTGCGCTGGGAGCCCGGCGCGGGCACGCTCGCGCTCAACCAGACCAGCGAACTGAGCTTAATTTTCGAGCAATGCGAACCAGCCGACACGTTCAAATTACCGAGCGTCCCTGGGCTCAGCTTTGTGGGCCAACCCACCCGTTCCACGTCCAGCTCCTACTCCGTGGTCAACTTCAAGGCCACCTCCCTCAAGACCATCACACTCACTTACCAAGTGCGCCCCAACGAGCGCCGGCCGATCCGCATCCCCGCCTTCCAAGTCGAGACCGACAAGGGTCGGCAAACCGTGGCGGCCGCCGAGTTTGAAATCGGGGACGCCACCGTTGGCCAGTCCAACGTGTCCCTCGATTCGATTGTGCAAACCCGCTTCTCGCTGCCAGCGGGTTCAGTCTGGGCCGGCGAAGTTTTCCCACTTATTTACACTCTTAATTCAACCCGTCGTTATTTTTACCAACTCGGCAGCGCAGAACCCGAATGGTCACCCGCGCCCCTGAGCGTCGAGCCTTGGAGCAAACCCGAGGCCACCGAAACCAACGTTAACAACGAGCAGCGCCTCGCGATCACCTATAAAACCCGCGCCTACGCCAAAACTCCCGGCCCGGTCGCGCTCAACCCCGCCACCCAGTTGGTTAACCTCACCACGGGAGCACCCTCCGGTTTCGGCCTGTTTGCACGCCAGAGCCTGGATCAGTTCTCTGTCACCAGCCAGCCCGCCAGCCTGACCGTGCGCGCCCTGCCAGCCCCGGCACCGGCCGGCTTCACGGGCGCAGTCGGCAAATTCAACCTTGAGTCCAAAGTCGTGCCAGCCACCGCCGGTATCGGCGAACCCATCACGTGGACCCTCACCCTCGACGGCACAGGCAACTGGCCGGACATCAGCGGCCTGCCCTCCCGCTCGGTCTCCCGTGATTTTCGTCTCGTGCAGCCCCAGGCCAAGCGCACCAACAAGGACAACGCGCTCTTCGACGCCTCGATTACCGAGGACATCATCCTGATCCCCACCCGCGCCGGCAGCTACACCCTCGGCCCTGTGAGCGTAGTTATATTCAACCCAAGCAAGGGCGCCTACGAAACCCTGTCCTCTCCTGCGGTGACAATCCAAGTCGCGGATACGCCCGCCGCACCCAACGGTCAGCATTCCGCCCCAAGCGCTCAAGCGCCCACGGGAAGCACCGGCCCCCTGAACGGCGAACGCGCAAAGTTACCTGCTGAACGTTCCGCCGCCCCCGCCGCAGCTATTCCTCGCGATCCGCTTCCGCCGTCCGGCACCAGTTCGAGCCCGCTCGCCACCTCCAGCCTCCTCCTTGGCCTGGTCTCCGCCGCCCTCCTGCCCCTCGGCTTCTGGCTCACCCTTGCTCGCCGCCGCGCCCGCCAAACCGACCCGGGCCGCCCCCTGCGCGAAGCCCACGACCGCCTGAGCTCCACCCTGCGCCAACTCGCCGACAGCTCTAAGCTCGAAGCTCCCAGCTCTAAGCTCCCAGCTCCCAGCTCGCAGCTCCTCGCCTGGCAGCGCAACACCGCCATCATTTGGAAACTCTCCGTCGCCGTGCCCACGCCCGGCCACTTCAGCGACGCCACCTGGTCCACGCTGTGGTCCGAAGCCGATCGCACGCTTTACGGCGCGGCGGATCTCCCCACCGACTGGATACAACGCGCGCAACAGGCCCTCGCCGCCCGTCCGCCCCCCGCGTTTTCGACGTGGCAACTGTTCATCCCGCGCAACCTGATCCCGCTCCTCATCCTCGCCGCAGTCGTGTTGGCCGCCCCCGAAAGCCAAGCCGCCGACGCCCGCGACGCCTACGCCAAAGGTGATTTTGCCGCCGCTGAAACCGCGTGGACCACCCAGCTTAAAAACGCACCGACCGACTGGGTTGCGCACCACAGCCTCGCGCTCGCCCTGCTCCAACAAAATCGCGCCAGCGAAGCCGCCGGCCATGCCCTCGCCGCCTTCGTCCAGCAGCCCCAAAACGCCTCGGTTAACTGGCACCTCGGTTACGCCTGGAAATCCGCCGGTGTTACCCCTGCCGCGCTGAGCCCCTTCCTGACCGACGCCCCGACCGCCACAGTGGCCCGCCTCGCCTCGCCCACCCAGTGGCAAGCCGCGCTTCTCGCGTCGGCCTGGCTCACCGCGGTGGCCCTTGCATTGAGGATTTATGCCGCTTACCACCCCAGCCCGAAATCCTGGCCTCGCTGGCTGGTGCGCAGCCTTTTTGCCGCCTCAATCCTACTGGCGTTTGCCGCCGGGTTGAGCCTGAAAACCTATGGCTCACTCGCCGATGCCCATGCCGTGGTGGTGGTGAAGCCGACCACGCTGCGCTCGATCCCCACCGAGCTGGACACGCCGCAAAAATCAACCCCGCTGGCAGTCGGCGTGGTGGCGTCCACCGACAAAACGTTCCTCGGCTGGCGCCGTCTGGGCTTTGCCGACGGGCAGACCGGTTGGGTCCGCGCCGAGACTCTAGTCCCGCTCTGGCAGCCCTAAAATCGCTTACCGCTGAACCGCTTCTGAAGTGGGTCCGGTTGCTAGGTCTTGTTTTCGCCAAAAAACTTCCGCAACGTCTGGCCTCATGTTGAAATTCCTCACCTGGGGCGCCGGCCTCGCCCTGATTACCTTCACGGCCCAGGCCCAGCAATCGGTGGGCGTCGAACTGGCCAACCTGCGCGAAGACGTGCGTATTCTCACCCAAAAGGTGGGCTCGCTCACGCTCACCGTCGAAGACCTGCAGCGCGAGAACGCGACGCTACGCACCCAAACAGCCAACGCTCACTCCAACGCACAGGCCTACGCCACGGTCCAGCAACTCAACGATGCCGTCGCCAGCCTGGACCAGGCCATCAAGTCGGGCGATGCCGCCGCTTCTGCAACCGCCGCCGCACAGATCAAGAAACTCGGCGAGGCGACCAACGCCGCCCTCGACTCCATCACCAAGGGCCAGGCCCAACGCGTGGCCACCGCCCCAAGCTTCACGCCCAACTTCCCCTCGGAAGGCACCAGCTACACGGTTCAAAAGGGCGACACCCTTTCGATCATCTCCCGCAAAACGGGCGGAAAACTTTCCGACATTATTAACGCCAACAAAATCACTGATCCGTCCAAAGTGCGCGTCGGTGACACGCTCTTCATTCCTGGAGGCAAATAAATCTCATGTGTGCAGCTCCCAAATCTCGTCTCGGTCGTGGTCTAGGCGGCATTATTGCCGCCGCAGTTACGGCTAAACCCCCAGCCCCGGCACCTTCTGCCACCGTGCCGAGTTTCCCCGGCTTTGCCGAAATCGCCGTGAGTTTGATCGTGCCCAGCCCCTATCAGGCCCGCCGCGAAATCTCGCCCGCGCAATTATCCGAGTTGGCCGAAAGCATCCGCAGCGAAGGCCTGCTGCAGCCGATTGTGGTGCGCAAGGCCGGCGACAAATATGAACTCATCGCCGGCGAACGCCGTTGGCGCGCCTTTCAGTTGCTTAAAATCAAGACCATCCCCGTGCGCTTGCACGAGGCGAGCAACGCCTCCTCGGCCGCCCTCGGCCTGATCGAAAATCTTCAGCGCGAGGGCCTCAACCCGCTCGAAGAAGCCTACGGTTACGCCAGCCTCATCCGCGACTTCGACCTCACCCAGGAGGCCGCCTCCGAGCGCGTGGGCAAAGGCCGCGCCTCCGTGGCGAACGCCCTTCGCCTGCTTTCACTCGATGCCGAGCTGCAGGGCTATGTCTCCAAGAGCATCATCTCGGTGGGCCACGCCAAAGTATTGCTGGGCATCGAAGACCCCGCCCAACGCGCCCTGATCGCCCGCCGTGTCATCGAGGAGGGATTGAGCGTCCGTGCCACCGAAAAGCTGGTGCAGGCCAAAAAGGCCGGCGCCCCCGCTCCTTCCGCTCAGTCTCCCGCGGTCCGCAAGCTCGCCGCCTCCGACGCCTCCGCAGTCGCCGGAATCGAGAAACGTTTAACCTCCCACTTCGGCTCACGGGTCGCCCTTCAGCACACCCCGAAAAAGGGAAAAATCGTCATCGATTACGCGGGCAATGACGACCTGCAGCGCATTCTCGAAAAGCTCGGGATCGAAGCCTGACGATGGCCACACCGACGGATGCCTCCGCCCTGGATAATATCCAGCGGCACTCGCGTCGGTGGTTGAGTGAGCGGTTCCCGCTGCGCGAAGAGCTGGCGAATTATAGCTGGGCAAAGTTAAAGGCGGACTTTGCCGCCGGCGCGACCGTCTCGCTGGTTTCCATTCCGCAGGCGATCGGGTTTGCGCTCATCGCCGGTCTGCCGCCGTTGATGGTGATCATGGCTGCGGTGGTCGGCGGCTTTGTCTGCGCGCTGTTCAGTTCGTCCCGCCACATGGTGTTCGGGCCGACCAATTCGGTAAGTATCATTTTGGCGGCGACACTGCATTCGCTCAGCGGTGGAGCCCTGTCTGCCGCTGAATTGGCCCTGATATTGGCGCTGCTCATCGGGGTGTTTCAATGCATCGCCGGCCTGTCGCAGATGGGCAAACTCACGCAGTTCATTTCGCGCTCGGTGATCATCGGCTACGGAACGGCGATCGGGCTGCTGCTGGCGGCCGGCCAGATTCCCCACCTGCTCGGCACCGCAGTGGAGCACGGCAGCACGCTGGATTCCCTCAAGGCGGCGGCGCAGCACCTCATGCAGTTTGCGTTCAACCCCTATCCGTTGGCCATGGGGGTAGTTACCCTGCTCGTTTTCTGGGCGCTGGAACGCTTCTGGCCACGGATTCCGGTGGAGTTGATCGGCCTCGTCGCCTTATCGCTGATCACTCAGCACTTCGATTTAAAGGTGCTGGGAATCCAGACCATTGAGGACGTGGGGGCGCTTACGGCTGCATTGCCCTCGTTTATCGGAATCCCGTTGAGCCAATCCGATTGGTCGGTGGTGCCGCCGCTGCTCAGTGCCGCCCTCGCCATCGCGATCCTCGGTATGCTGGAGGCCATTTCCATCTCGAAGACGCTGGCCTCGCAATCGGGCCAGCGCCTCGACGCCAACCAGGAGTTGGTTGCGATGGGCTCGGCGAATATCGCCAATAGTTTTTTTGGAGCGATGCCCGGTTCGGCCTCCTTTGCCCGCTCGGCAGCCAACCTGCAAAGCGGGGCGAAGACGCAGGTCTCCGCTTTGCTCAGCAGCCTACTGGTGCTCGGCGCGCTTTTTTTCGTGGCCCCGGTGATCAACTCAATCCCGGTTGCCTGTCTTGCCGCCCACCTGATTCGCATCGGCCTAAAAATGCTCAACCGTGAGCAGATTCGCATCTCCTGGCGCGCGACCCGCTCCGATGCAGTCGTCTTCGCCGTAACGCTCTGCTCGGCGTTTTTCCTGAATTTGGACACAGCCATTTATGTGGGCGTAGGTGTCTCGCTGGCGCTTTTTCTGCGCAAGGCCAGCGCTCCCGCCTTGGTGGAATACGGCTTCAACGACCAAGGCCAACTCGCCGAACTCAATGGCGGCAACCAACGCAGCAACGCGGCGATCTCTATTGTGCACGTTGAGGGGGAATTGTTCTTCGGAGCCGCAGATTTGTTTCAAGAACAAGTCCGGCTGCTGGCCGATAACGACGGCCTCATCGTGGTCATCCTGCGCATGAAAAACGCCCGCCATCTCGATGCCACGGCGGTCATGTCCTTGCTGCAACTGCACGCTTACCTCCGCAAAACCGGCCGTCATCTGCTCATCAGCGGCATCAATCCCGACGTCGAACAAGTGCTCAGGAAAAGCGGTGCGCTCAAGACGGTCGGCGTCGAAAACATTTTCCCCGCCGAGGCGAACCTCACGATGAGCACCAAACGCGCTTTATTGCGCGCCTCGCAACTGCTCCAGCAAACCAACTCAAAGCCGCAGGCCGGTGTGCGTATTTTTTACGACCGCAACCGCGACAACACCACCGGCGTCGATGCCGCCAGCCCGGTAGCCAAAGGCGACCACGACAAGCCGGGCGATTACCAGATTTAGCCGATCGCCCTGATTCCAGCCCATCGGCGGGATTCCTAACTTCCGACGATTGACAACCTACCGGCGCTTCGGCTCTCTGACCGTTTCCATCATGGTAAACATCCTTATTTGGCTTTTCACGGCTGTCCTCATTCTCGTCTCCGTGTTCATTGTCCTCGTAGTGCTGGCGCAGAAAGCCAAGACCGACGGCGGCATGGGTGCGGCCCTCGGTGGCGGTGCCACTGAAGCGGCCTTCGGCGCTGATACCGGCAACGTCTTAACGAAGCTCACCATCAACGCCGCCATCCTGTTCTTCGTGCTCACGTTCGGTCTGTATTTGGCCAATATTTACGCATCCAAGCACGCGAAGACCACCGAAGGCCAGCTTCCCACCATCGCCGTTCCAGCAGCGCCCGCCGCCGCTCCGGCGCCTGCTCCGGCCGCCCCCAGCGTAGCCTTGCCGAGCGCAGTTCCGGCCGAAGCCGCCAAAAACTGATTCGCGTGTACCTCGCGTCCCTTCGGACGAGTCATTCAAGGCAGACGACTTTGTTCGCCTGCCTTGTTGTTTTTAGCGCGCTGACTCCACTCGAATCGTGGGGCCAATCCAAACGTTACCGCCCACCGGCTCGATACGTGCAATTTGGTCAGCCCGACCAAGGCGAGGGCCGTAAAATCCTCGAAAACTTCCGCCTCCAGGGAATCTCTGGCGATTACTTCCTGGAGTTTGAACTCCACGTATTGCCCCGGCGCGGCGAGACGCACGTCGTCAAGGGAGGTCGCCTCTGGGGCAGCCGCAATGAAATCGGTCCGGTCTCACGCGTGGAATTACCCGCCGTCGAGGGCGCTTCCGCCCGCCGCCTGCTCGTGCAAAACGGCGCCACCGGTTCCGTCTGGATCGCTGGCACTGCGGCCACAGCCACGCTCCCCGGCGCGCTGGATCCGTCCGCCTTGTTCGCTCCGCTCGCGGGCACCGACCTCACCGCCTTCGACCTGCAGATGCCATTCCTTTATTGGAATGACTTTGTCTTCGAGGGTGTCGCCCCGGTTCGCGGCCGCCCCGCCCACGTGTTTCTCGTTTATCCGCCGGCCGACATCGTTGCGCTCAAACCCGAACTGAGCGGAGTCCGCGTTTATTTGGATACCCAATTCGGCGCCTTGGTGCAGGCCCAGCAAATCGGGACCGAGGAACGCGTTCTGAAATCCATCACGGTGCTCGACCTCAAAAAGGTGGACGATCAGTGGATGGTAAAAACCATTGATTTGCGCGACGAGGCCACGCGCAACAAAACCCAGTTTGTTGTGACCGGCGCGGCCCTCGGCCTCGATTTTTCCGGCGCACTATTTGATTCCACCGCATTGGGCGGCGCCATCACACCACCACCAGCCGAGCGTATCCACCGCCTCACACCATGAGCACACGACCCAATTCGTCTCCTGAACGTTTGACTGGAATTCGCGCGGTCATTTTCGACCTCGATGGCACCTTGATCGACTCAATGCCGCTGGTGATGCGGGCCTTCGCCCACGCGTTGGCGCCATTTAGGCCTGATCTGGATATGGCGGGGATTTTCCAGCGTTTGGGCGGCCCGCCAGAACGCACCTTTTTGGAGCTCATCGGCGATGAGGCCAAAGCCGGTGAAGCCCTGCGCCGACTGGAGTCTTTTGGCTTCGAAAACGGCTCTCTCGTGCAGCCCTTCGATGGCATGAGAAGCCTTCTGGAAATGCTGCACTCCAGCGGGCTCCGTTTGGCGATCTGGACGGGCCGCGATCGGGGTACGACCGAGTCGCTTTTAACCGCCCACAATCTCGCCGGATTTTTCACCACCGTGGTCTGCGGCGATGACTTACCGACGCACAAACCCCACCCGGGCGGCCTGCTGGAGATTCTCGCCCGCCTCGATGTGCAACCGCACCAAGCGCTCTATTCCGGTGATGCTGATGCCGACGTACTCGGTGGAGCCGAAGCGGGCGTGCGCACCGTGCTCATCCACCACGGCCGAGAAGTCGAAACGTCAATTGCCACGCGCGCCTGGCAGGTCGTCGAGACACCGCCACAGGCCTATGCACTCATCGCGGCCGCGCTAGAGACGCCCGCCTCCACGCCGAGTTCCTGAAACCCGTTGGTTTTAAATTTTATTGAAGCACCCAGGCTGTTTAGCCTTGGTCAAAACGAACTTTTCCCTGCTATTGGGATCTTAACTAGACCACTCTTCCATGGCCAAAAAAACCACCCCGCCTCCGGCACCGCTCACATTTGATCTCCCCGTTTCGTTAATCGACAAGATCGAAACCCACCGCAAAAAGCTCGGCCTCAAGAGCACCAGCGAGGTCATTCGCCATGCGATCAGCCAGTTCGACATCAGCCTCTACGAGTCCGATGCGCCCGAACACCGCCAGATTTCGGTTCGCCTGCCCGCGCAGACCAAGGCCCTCCTCGTCAAGGCCGCGAAGAAAAAGAAGGTCAGTGTCGGCGAACTGCTGCGCGTGGCCATCGATACCCTGCCCGCCAAGAGCGCAGTGGCCGTCGCCCCGAAGAAAAAAACCAAATAACCACCGTCGTCAGCGGTCAATTAGCCGCCAACTTCCAGGCAAGTTTCCGCTGTCCGCGGGGCTTGCCTTTCTTATGTCCGCATTTTTTGCTCTCCTTTTTAATTCATGAGCCAAGCACCTGCTCCGCTTTCCACCTGGGCCCTTAACGTATCGCCTTCGCCGACGCTTGCCGTCGATGCCAAGGCCAAGGCACTCGCCGCTGCAGGCGAAGATGTCTGCGGCTTTGCCGCCGGCGAGCCCGACTTCGACACACCCGAGCACATCAAAGACGCGTGCATCGCCGCGCTCAAATCCGGCAAGACCAAGTATGCCCCCACGCCCGGCATTGAGCCCCTGCGCCAGGCCCTTGCCGACAAATACCTCGCCGACTACGGCCTGAAGTATGCCCCCTCACAGTTCATCGTTTCCCCGGGCGGCAAGTTCTCCTGCTACCTCACGATCCTGGCCGTCTGTTCCCCCGGCGACGAGGTGATCATTCCCGCCCCGTTCTGGGTCAGTTACCCGGAGATGGTTAAACTGGCCGGCGCCACGCCCAAGCTGGTTCTCGCCGATGACACCACCGGCTTCAAACTCACGCCCGCGCAACTGGAAGCGGCGATCACCCCGAAGACCAAGCTGCTCATCATCAACTCGCCGTCCAACCCGACCGGCGCGGTTTACACCAAGCCCGAGCTGGAAGCGCTCACCGCCGTGGCGCTCAAGCACAACCTCTACATCATGTCGGATGAGATCTACGAGCATCTCACCTATGATGGAGCCAAGCACTACAGCCCCGCCTCGTTCAGCCCCGAAGCCTTTGCCCGCACGATCATCGTCTCCGGTTTTGCCAAAACCTACGCGATGACCGGCTGGCGCCTCGGCACCACGGTGGCCCCTGCGCCCATCGCCAAGGCCATTGCTGAGCTGCAAAGCCAGATGACCTCCAATGCCACGACCTTCGCCCAATACGGCGCGGTTGCCGCACTCAAGGAAAAGGACAAAACCGACGCCGCGCTGAAAACCATGCTGGTCGCCTTTGATCGTCGCCGGAAATTCCTCCACGCCGAGCTCAACAAAATCCCCGGCATCAAGTGCCTGCTCGCCGAGGGTGCGTTTTATCTGTTCCCCAACATCTCCAGCTTCGGCCTGAGTTCGGCCGAGTTCTGTGCCCGCCTCTTGGAGACCGAGAAAGTCGCTGCGGTGCCAGGCAGTGCGTTCGGAGCCGAAGGCTACCTGCGCCTCAGCTACGCCACCAGCGATGAAATCATCGCCAAGGGCGTGAGCCGTTTGGCCAAGTTCTGCGCCACGCTCAAGCCGGTGGCCTGAGGTTTACTCGTCATAGCCCCACTGGCTCAGTCGGCCTCAAGTCCGGCCCGGTTTTTACCGGGCCGGACTTTTTTTATCCCTAAAACTGTGTTCCAGACCTTGAGCTCACGCTCAAGGCCACGAGGAGTTTTGCCTCAGCTTAGCTCGCTCCCGTGGCCCTGAGCGTGAGCTCAGGGAGTTTTTTCGGTCCATGCCCAGACCTTGAGCTCACGCTCGAGGCCACGAGGAGTTTTGCCTCAGCTTGGCTCGTTCCCGTGGCCCTGAGCGTGAGCTCAGCGAAGTTTTGCCCGTGGGCTCACCTTGACCGCGAATGAGGGCTACCCGCTGACCACGCGCTCGATCTCGGCTAGCATCGCCGCACGGGTTGCCACAGGCACGTCGGCTACCGCCCAGCCGTTACGGGCCAACTGGGCCAGCTCCCCTCGGGTAAACCCCGCCTCGGTGGCAAGTGCGGCGTATTCGCCATTGAGCGTGTTGGCGAAAACCAGCGGGTCGTCGGTACTGACCGTGCAGCGCACACCCGCTTGCAGGAGCGTGCGCAACGGGTGCGCGGCAAGCGACGGGACCACACGCAGTTTCACGTTACTCAGCGGGCAGACATCAAAGGTCACTCCGCGCTCAACGGCCAGCGCCACAACCGCCAGATCTTCGATGGCGCGCACGCCGTGCTGGATGCGGGTGGAGCCGAGTTGCTCGATCGCCTCGCGTACGCGGTGCGCCCCGTCGAACTCACCCGCATGAACCTTGGTGACCTTACCCGCAGCCCGTAACCGGGCCCACACCGGAGCAGTCCACGCCTCGGTTGGGGTGGCTTCGTTGCCGTGTAAATCGACGCCGGCGAGCTCGTCCCAATTCACCAGACCATCGATCACCGCCTGCATCGGTCCCGCGTAATCGGTGCGGAGCATGCCGGCGAAAAATCGCACCTCTAGTCCGGGCGGAACGGCGGCGCGCAGGGCGGCCAAAATCTCGCGAGGGGGCGTATTGATAAAGCCGCCCACCGGCAGGTGAAAACTGGTCTCCACGTAGCGCACGTTTTGCGCGACTTGTTTGGCGAAAATCGCCGTCGCTGCTTCGTAATAACGTTCCGCTGAGACAAACCACGGCAGGGCGTGGCCAAGAAGTATTTCGTCGAACGCGGGGAACGAAGCGTAACGGAAATCAGCCGCGTGAAAGTGCGGAGATGCGGGGTAGTTATCCGGCTGCCACGCATTCAGCAGTTCGTAAGGCAGCGCGCCTTCGATGTGCAGGTGCGTCTCGGTCTTGGGGAGTGATTGGATGAAATCCATTAAAACCAGGTGCCCACGGAATACACGGAACACACTGAAAAAAGAGTTCCGATTTCCGTGTATTCCGTGTGTTCCGTGGGCAAAAAAACGGGATCGATTAGCCCGATCCCCATTCCGGACTTAGCGAGTCTTCGGCTCGACTTCGCGGTTAAAAACTCCGCTCTGCCGCTCTGCCTTCGTGTCATTTCGTGTGTTTCGTGGGCAAAAAACTCACTTCTTCCCGAGCAGGTATTCGGGGTTCAACTTGTGCAGCGACTTGGGCACAAACAGGCCGTCCTTGCGGATGAGTTTGCCGTCGAACCAAACTTCGCCGCCACCCCACTCGGGGCGCTGGATGCTGACCATGTCCCAGTGAACTTGGGACTTGTTGCCGTTGCCCACGCCTTCGTAGGCCTGTCCGGGGGTGAAATGGAAGGAACCGGCGATCTTCTCGTCGAACAGGATGTCGCGCATCGGCTCCAGGATGTGGGGGTTAAAACCGAGGGCGAATTCGCCGATGAAACGCGCGCCGGGGTCGCTATCCAGAATCTCGTTGAGGCGCTTGGTGTTGTTAGCGGTGGCCTCGACGATTTTACCCTTTTTGAAAACCAGGCGGATGTTATCGAAGGAAGTGCCGAGGTAAACCGTGGGGGCGTTGTAGGAAATGACGCCCTCGACGCTGTCCTTCACGGGGCAGGAAAACACTTCGCCATCGGGGATGTTGTGGCGGCCGCCGCAGGTGCGTGAGCCGATGCCCTTGATCGAAAACTTCAGGTCGGTGCCCGGGCCTTTGATGTGAACCTGGTCGGTTTTGTCCATGAGCGCCTTGAGCGCGTTCATGCCGGGGATCAGGCGGGAGTAGTCGAGCGTGCAGACCTTGAAATAAAAGTCCTCGAACGCCTCGGTGCTCAGCCCGGCCTGCTGGGCCATGGCTGAAGTCGGCCAGCGCAGCACGACCCACTTGGTCTTGTTCACGCGGTGGTCGAGCACGGGCTTCATGAGCTTCGAGACCAGTTGGACGCGGGAGGAAGGGATGTCGGAGTTTTCGAAAATATTATCCGAGCCACGCAGGGCGATGTAGGCGTCCATTTTCTGCATACGGGCATACTCGATTTCGACCTGGGGCGCGTATTGAGCCTCCTCAGCACCGAGCATGAGCTCGCGGGTGACGCGGGCGCGGTGGAGATTAACGTATGGCAAGGCACCGAGGGCGCGGGTGGCGCGGATGAGGGCGATGACCACGGCCTCGGGGACGTCAAAGGCGTCGATGAGGACGCGTTCGCCCTTTTTGAGTTCGCAGGAAAATCCGGTGAGGCCCTCGGCGAGTTGGGTGTAACGGGTATCGGTGATCATGGAGTGGGAAAAGCGAATGCCGCGAGGCGCGCAGGCTCGCAAGCGTATTGGGCGGTATCCGCCTCCGAATGTAGCGCAAAAGCTGAGGTACTCCGATCAAGGCATTTTTGGAGTTTTTTTAGGCTGCGTTGGCCAAGGGAGAACCGCGCTTGGCCAGTGAGGCTTGGTAGCGTGTTTCGTCATAGGGGACGTTGTCTTTCCAGCAGCGCCACAGGATACGAATCCATTTGAAGGCCAGGGCGCGAAGGATGGCGTGGTGCCCCTTGCCGGCGGCTTTTTGGCGCTGATAAAACGCATGGGCCCAAGCTCAACGCAGGACCGTCTGGCCGGCCCATTCCACGAAGGTTTGACGCAAGAACTTGGGTGCGGCCCAGCGCCAATGTACCCAGACCCGAATGGCGCTTAGTTAAGGGGTGTTATCGTCAATTTCTGACGCCGAGAAGTGGATACGCGCATTTCGTGGCGGGGGCGGGTGAGTAATTGATAGGATTTGGGGCGGCGCTTGACCGCCCGTGGTTCGCTGCGGTCCGGGCGAAGCGGCACGGGGGCGGAGGCGAGGGCCAGCAGTAGATCTTCCTAGCGCTGCGACGCCTTTTTATTGTCCGGACTGTATAAAGGGGCAAGGTGCGCAGGACGCCGACGGTCCCTTTGAACGACATGCGTAGCGGAGGCACATCATGTTGTTTGGCTGCTTCAAGCATCCGGGCGCGGATCAAGTTGCAAGCGATTGTCTGGACGATGATTTCACGCTCGATCATCTCCGGGGTTTTGGTGCGTAACACATCCAGGCCAGGGTGGTTTTGATGTCGCGAAAAAAAAGTTCCACCTGCCAGCGGCGACGAAACAGATCGGCCAGAACCGAATCCGGATAGGCAACTTCGTCGAGCAGCGTGGTGACCAAGCCAATGTGTTGGGTGCGGAAGCCTGGGATCACGACCTGAAAACGAACCACCCGCAGCTGGAGGATCTGCGGCAGTTCGTCCCACTCATTTTTATCTATGCGCTTGTTCCACTCAGGTTTGCGCCAAGTAACCAGTCCTGAATCCGACTTGCGGGCTTGATGCAGGCGCAACACGCTCCCATCGCTCACCCGCTTGGCCACCAGTCGCAGGAGTTGGCGATGCGGGATCAAATCGAAGTAGCTCGATAGGTCCGCGTCCACCACCTCCACCTTTCCGCTCAGCAGGGCCTCTTTAACTTTGTCCATCGCCTGATGGGTCCGGCGTTTCGGCCGGTAGGCGTAGGAGTGGTCATGGAAGTCCGCCTCCCAGATGGGTTGCAACACGATCGCCGCCGCACTTTGCACCACACGGTCTTTTACCGTGGGGATGCCCAGCGCACGACGTTTGGTCCTGGCCTGATCCTTCCATATATAGACGCGCAGGACCGGACTGGGTCGGTAGGTTTTCGTTCGCATTTCCTCCGCCAGCGCAAGCAGCCATGCCGCCCGATAGGCTTCGTTCTTTGCGAGCGTTTCCACCTCGAACCCGTCCACTCCCGGCACGCCGTCATTGGCGATCACCTGATCGAGCGCATCCGACAGAATGTCCTGCCGATACAGCTCTCCATACAAACTATAGAACCGCCAATGCGGCTCCGCTTTTGCTTTCCGATATAGCACACGTTGCAGCTTCCGAACCTTCGGTGACGTTTTTATCCAGAGTTCATCACCCCAGCCATCGTCGGGTCCTTTGCCGCTCTGTGATGCGTGGGAACAAGTGCCCTCCCGTCGCTCCCCGGCGGTTTTAATGTCCGCCAGATCATCACTACTATGGAGGTCTCCGACTCCTGCCACGGCCCGTCCGGCCTTACGAGGTTTTGCCGCGCTTGTGCCGGTGGTTGAGGCATCGCAAGACGCCCCACCGTGGCAGGTCTCACCACTTAACCTAACATCCTTTCCCAACCCGCCGCCCCCGCTGACTCCGCCAGTGTGTTGATCGGACAGCAACGATTTGGGTCCTACGTCCTTGCGAGACTGCCCTGCCCGACCCTGACAACCTTCACCGTTTGCGTAGCGGCTCGGCTCACTAGGATTTGCGCTTTCGGAGCTCATTGGATGGGGTTCATCTTCATTGCGGCTGACTGGTTCGGGCACACGGTCGTGCTTTCCGGCGAGGCCTCGCGGCCTGCATCCGTGACCGGACCCTTCGACCGCGAATCGTTAAATTCGGTCGAACAGACTTTCACTGTTATGGTTGTTAGTTTCATGGTCGCACACGCAAAGTTCGCAAAGCATTACAAAGGAGTGCTTTACTTACGCTTCTTCGCGTCCTTGCGCCTTTGCGTTAAAGCCTAAAATCGAAACGTGAATGGTATAATATAAAGGCCCCTCGACGTTTTCGGTGGGTCGCCCCCAATCCTTTGGCCACAAAAAACACAAAATGACACAAAAACTAAGGCCTCGATCCATTTAACCGCGAAGGCTCGCGAAGTTGCGCGAAGACGGACGCAATCATTTGTTATACCACTTTGCATTCATACGAATCAAAACCCACCTACCACTGCGCCAACCAAGTCTGGCGCGACCAGCCGGCCAAGCATCCATCCACGGATTTTAAACCGCTAATGAACGCTAATATACGCTAATTAATGAGCGAGGAATCCTTGTTTCTTTAGCGTCCATTAGCGTTCATTAGCGGTTAAAAAATCCGGCGTCTTGATTTCGCTTTAGCTACCCACTGGAACGGGCGAAGAACCAACATAAAAGACCCAACATGAATCAAATAAAACGGTTAGCCGTGGCGCTCCCCACCTCCTTTCCTCTCCTCGGGTTGCTGCTCGCCGGCCTGTTCGTGCCGCTCCGCGCCGCGGATCGTCCGCCCAACATCATCTTCGTGCTGGCCGATGACCTCGGCTGGACCGACCTGGCCTGTTACGGGAGCAAATATTACGAGACGCCGAACCTCGATCGGCTCGCCGCCCAGGGCATGCGGCTGACTAACTACCACGTTTCCCAGAACTGCGCGCCGACGCGCGGGGCGCTGCTGAGCGGCCAGTATAGCGCCCGCACGGGGATGTACACGGTGGGCAGCACCGACCGCTTCGACTGGTCGAAACGCCCGCTGCGTCCGGTCGACAACGTCGTGAACCTCCCGCTGGACCGCGACACTTTCGCGGATCAGCTCAAGAAGGCCGGCTACGCGACCGGCATGTTCGGGAAGTGGCACATCGGCGAGGGCGGCCCACTGCATCCGGCGAAACGCGGCTTCGACGAAGCTCTGGTCACGATGGGCTTGCACTACAAATTCAAGGTCAACCCGCCGACGGAATACCCGGCCGACATCTACCTGGCCGACTGGCTGACGGACCGGGCGGTGGACTTCATCGCCCGCAACAAGGACCGGCCTTTCCTGCTCTATCTGCCACACTTCGGGGTACACACTCCGCTCCAAGCCAAAGCCGACCTGACCGCCAAGTTCAAGGGTAAGCCCGGCGTCGGCGGTCATAACAGCCCCACCTTCGCCGCGATGATCGCGAGCGTCGACGAAAGCGTCGGCCGCGTGATGGCCAAGCTCGAGGAGCTCAAGCTTGCGGAAAACACCGTGGTTATCTTCTCAAGCGACAACGGCGGCGTCGGCGGCTACGACCGGCCCGACGGGCTGATCCGCGAACCCGGCTATGAAGCCAAGGTCAAGAAGGCGAAGGCCGCGGACGAAGAAGAAAGCGGCGGCGGCATCACCGACAACACCCCGCTGCGCAGCGGCAAAGGCAGCCTCTACGAAGGCGGCGTCCGCGTGCCGTTCATCGTCCGCTGGCCCGGCAAGGTCGCAGCGGGCGCCGCGCTCGGGACGCCGACCGCGCACGTCGACCTCTTCCCCACGCTGCTCGAACTTGCCGGCGCCGCCAAGCCGCGCCAGGTCCTCGACGGCGAGAGCCTCCTGCCGCTGCTGATCGGTAAGTCGTCGGCCCTGAAGCGCGATGCGATCTTCCAGCACTTCCCCGGTTACCTCGGGTCCGGCCCCGGTCTCTGGCGCTCGTTGCCGGTCAGCCTCGTCCAGATGGGGGATTGGAAGTTGATGGAATTCCTCGAGGACGGTCACCTCGAACTGTACAACCTCAAGGACGACCTCGGTGAGACCAAGAACCTCGCGGCGACAAACCCCGAAAAGGCCAAGGAACTGCACGAACGCCTGATCGCCTGGCGCAAGTCGACCAACGCCCCGATGCCGACGTCCAGCAAGGCCGATGCAGCCACGAACAAGGCCGCGCCGACGGCGCCGAAGGTGCACGCCAAGGACCGGGGCGCCATGTAAGACCCATAGCTTAAACGAACGGGGCTATTTTTAACGCAAAGCCGTAGAGTCTAAAAGTTCGCAAAGTATTACAAATAAATGATTTCCTTGATTTTTTTTCGCGTCCTTGCGCCTTTGCGTTAAAGCCCAAAATCGAAACATGAATAGTATAGCGCGCAAACCTATGGGGTCAGGGCGCTGTTTGTGGATTTTCGCAAGCTGTGCTGGCCTCGCGCTACTCGCTGCCTGCCACTCCCCCACCCCCAAACCGCAGCCGGCACCGGGGCTCACCGTCCAGGCGGGCTCCCCAACCCCCAAACCGCAGCCGCCTCCCGGGCTCACCGTCCAGGCTGGCTCCCCCACCCCCAAACCGCAGCCGCCTCCCGGGCTCACCGTCCAGGCTGGCTCCACCACCCCCAAGCCGCAGCCGCCTCCCGGGCTCACGGTCCAGGCGGGCCAATTTTACCGGGCGGGTCAGCCGTACCGCGCCGTGGGGGTTAATTACTACGATTTGTTCACCCGGGTTGCCGCCAAACCCGCGAATGAGTCCTCGCTGTTGGGGTTGGCGCAATTGGCCCAGGCCGGCGTGCCTTTTGTTCGTTTCAACGCGGGCTGTTTTAGCGCGGCGGACTGGGCGCGTTACCTCGCCAACAAGGAGGCGCATTTCGCCCAAATGGATCGCGTGGTGCAGGCGGCCGAGCAGAACCACATCGGCCTGATTCCCTCGCTGTTTTGGAGCACCTTTCTTAACAAAACGGTGGACGAGCACAAACAAGCCTGGGGCGATCGCAACAGTCGCACCCTGGCAATCATGCGTGACCACACGCGGGAAGTGGTGACCCGCTACAAAACCTCGCCGGCCATTTTGGCCTGGGAGTTTGGCAACGAGTGGAATCTCCAAGTCGACCTCCCCAACGCCGCCGACCTGCGGCGCCCCGGTGAGGACGCGAACGACGACCTCAAAAGCACCCAACTCGCCGTGGCCCTGGCTGAATTCGCCGCCGCCGTGCGGGCAGTGGATAGCACTCGTCCGCTCATCACCGGCCATTCGTTGCCCCGGCCCGCCGCCTGGAACAACACCGAGAATAATAGCTGGAAGGCCGACACCCTGGAGCAGTGGCGCGCGGTGCTGCCACGCCAGAACCCGACGGGCTACGACACCGTGAGTATTCACATTTACGCCGACGAGGAGGTCTCAAAACTCGGTGGCCAGTGGACCAAAAGCTGGGCCGACTACCTAAAACAGCTGAAAGCTTATGCGACCGAGACGCGGCGCCCGCTTTTTATCGGCGAGTTCGGCTTGGCGAGTAACGGCAAATTCACCCCGGAGAAGGTGAAGACGGGCTACCGCGAACTGATACCGGCGATGGAGGCGGCGAAGGTGGATCTGGCGGCGGTTTGGGTGTTTGACCTGCCTTCACAGAAAAAAGACTGGAGCATCACCTTCGACAACGACCGCGCCTACATGTTGACGGACGTGATCGAGGCCAACCGGCGCTGGTCGGAGACCAACAGCAAAGGTAAGTAAGGGATGTGGGGAAAAGCTGAAAAAACCTGATATGCAGGGACTTGAACCGCGATTCAATTCGGACGACACGGAGGTCGTCCCTCCCGCCCCGACTCGTTCTCGTTCTCCTACTCTTACTCGTTCTCTCGTTCGTTCGTTGCCCTCCCGCTCTCGCCAATCCAGACGACACTGAGGTCGTCCCGCTCAATCCGTCGCTTTTACCCAACGATAACCAGCAGAACCTCGTTTTGTTTCGTGCGGGTGGGCACCACCATTGAGTCTAGGGCCTCCTGACGCCTGAGTGGAATCTTCGTGACGCCAGTATTCCGTTTAAAGGCGTGGCCGAGGGGATCGACTCGTTCTCGTTCCTCTTAATCTTTCTCTTTCGTCAGGCTCTTTCGCTAATCGCCGTTAACGACACAAAAAGCTATTCCACAGGTTTTTATGAAATTTATTTGTCGGCCTAATACGGATTCAGAGGGAGAAAGATTAAGATAAAGAGGAAAGAGAAAGATAAAGAGGAAAGAGAAAGACACGGAGTCCCTACTGGATTCGTCGGGGATGGTCTCACCTACATTCCGCATCCAGTCTCTCGCCTCGTAGGGGCGTCAGGATGTCTGAGTCTAGGGCCAACACTTGACGTTACACCCCTACCCCCTACTTTTTTGACATGGTAAAGACTTTAGTCAGTCGTAAGGGGCAAACCACCATTCCAGTCGTGTTTCGCAAGCGTTGGCACGCCTCACGCGTCATCTGGACCAGTAACCCCGATGGCTCGGCATCCGTGCGCCCCGCCCCTGATGTGATGGCGCTGCTGGGTCGGGCCGGTTCAGCACAACCGCGCAACCCGCAGGAGCGGGAGTTGGCCGTAGATGCGATCGGGGCTGAAAACAACGCCCCGTGAAACGGATCCACCTTGATGCCAACGTCATACTCCGATTTTTGCGCAATGACGATCCGCTACAATCCCTGCAAGCCGCTGCCCTGTTTCAACAGGCGCAGGCCAGTGAAGACATCGAACTGATCGTCTCCGCGATCACCGTGATGGAGGTTTTTTATGTGCTGAGCCGAGCCTATGGACTCCCGCGCGCCGAGGCGGCCCGCATACTCGCCGAATTTCTCCATACTGGCGTGGCCACCTGTCCGGAGGATGAAATCGTGCTGGATGCGTTGGCACGGATCACCGGCCAGAAAATTTCTTTTGGTGATGCCTACCTCGCCGCCTCGACCGCTACGGATAACGCGGAGGCCGCCAGTTTTGATCAAGGCCTACGGAGTTTTAGCGACGTTCGCCTTTATCGCTGGCAGAGCGGTGAAATCAACGCTCCTCCCCCTCCAGGGTCCGAGGATCATCGTCGGTGATGGTCGTAACCACGACAGGTTGTGTGACGGGGATGTCCCGTAATACCAACGTCTCTTCGCATTTAGACTTTTGATCGGATGGGCTCACGGGGATTGCGCCCCGTGAGCCTTCCACACCACCGGACGTGCGGTTTTTCGCATCCGGCGGTTGAGTCGGAGGACGACCTATGTCGTCGCCGTTTCCCACGGCAGGGTAAACCCGTAGCGTTTCAGCGTCTTGTTCTTCAGCGCACTCGTCATCACCCAGTGCCAGGCGATCGCCCACGCTCCTTTCGCGCTGTAGGCCATGCCGAGGATTTCTCCCCGCAGTCCCAGCCGCTTCAGGGCGTTGAGTCGCCCCCTTGGGTGGTGCCATCTTTGCCAGAAGCATTTGCGCATGTTGCGGCGTATCCAGCCAGATAGGTCGGTCACATCCCAGCGCCTCTCGGTCAGCCGGAAGTAACCCCACCATCCGTTAATGTATCGCAGCCACTGCTCTCGTAGCTCCTCGCTCGTCAGGCTTTGGCGTGCGTCCCACAGTTCCCTGACTTTGGCCTTGAGGCGGTCCACGCTTTTCGGCGCCAGCCGAATCGTGCCGTCTTTTTCCAACCGGAAGCCGAGCAGCGCGGTCCCATCGCTGGGACCACTGCCACTTTTGGCCCGGTTAACCGGCAGCTTCAGCTCGCGTTCGATCCACGCGATCACGCTGGCCTCCACCCGCTGCGCCGACCTCGCACTTGCGCAGAAGATCGCGATGTCGTCGGCATAACGCACAAACGACAGCCCGCGTTTCTCCAGCTCGGTGTCGAGCGGATGCAGGTAGATGTTGGCCAATAACGGCGAGAGAGGCCCGATTGTCGTCAGTGTCGAAATCAGATTGTCGTTGAACACCCATTGCCTCGGGGACTTCTGGCGATCCGCGTTTCTCCTTCTCTTCGGCCCTTCGCTCCTCCCGCCGTTAAGCGGGTATCTTCACTACTACGGCCTCTGCTGACTCCTGCCTCGCTTTCGCTTGGCAGGCCTCCCCGGGTAAGGTGCGTGAACTCTCCATCCGCGCCGTCAGGCTCTACCCGATGCGTCTTTCGGTGACGGTTGGACTTCGCGTTTCCTAGCACGCTTGTCGCCCGCATCGCGGCCTCTCTGCCTGTTCGTGTTCCTACGGTCGGACTTTTGCCTCCTCCTTCTTTCGTGCTGAGTGCCTCGCGGCTCCCGCCTTGGTCTTGGCTACGGTTGTTGTCACTTTTCCCGAACATTTCGTTTCATGTGTTTAGTTCACGCCCATGCCGGGCACACGAGGGACGACCTCCGTGTCGTCTGTGGCCGAAAAAGTAGCGCAGACTTCCATGTGAGCGGCGAGCGGGAAAGCGTCTATTTCTGGCGGTTAGGAATTCACTTCTTCTTCGGTGGATCTTCTTCCCATTTTAAAGAGTGAAACTCTTCTTCAGTGGGTGGGTTTTCTTCCCTGTCCGGCTGGGGATATGGGGGATGCGAATGGGTGGAGATTGAACCGGCGGGACGCTTGGCGGATGCACAGCGATGCATCCAACCGGTTCACGCAAGTGTTTGCACTGTGCCGATTTCTTTCTGCCCGACGCGCATAACCGCGAGCGTCAGCGCTACTGCGGGAAGCCGGGATGCCGACGGGCGAGCCGGGCGGCCAGTCAGGCCAAATGGTTGGCGAAGCCGGAGAACCTCGACCACTGGAAAGGCCCAGAAAATGTCCAACGGGTGCAGGAGTGGCGGAAGGCCAATCCGGGGTACTCAAGGCGGAGGGGGCCGCGACGGCGGGTGGCGTTACAAGACATCCCAACTACGCAATCCGTTGTGCACCAGCCTAAAGCCGAGCCGGTCGCCGAGGTGGCGTTACCGAATCCCTGCGTGCCGTTACAAGACAGATGGGAGTCGCAAAACCCTGTGCTCGTGGGGCTTATCGCGCAGTTCGCCGGAGTGACGTTACAAGAGGACCTCGAACCCATGCTGCGACACCTGCAATCCCGGGGGCGGGTGATCCTGGGCATCGACGTCCAGCCGCCCGATTATGCAAAAACAACCGATCGATCGCGAACAACTCCGGCGCACGCCGGCCCAGTTTAGCTGGCTGGACCACCGGCTGGTGCGGGGCAATTACCTGGGGCGGGCCAGTGCCCCCGCCTGGGGCCTCTATCTGGTCCTGGTCACCGTGGGCGACGCCGACGGGCTGAGTTACTACGCCACGCGCACCCTGGCCCGGCTGCTCACGCTCAGCGAGGACGGCCTGGTCGAGGCGCGCCGGCAGTTAATCGAGGCCGGGGTGATCGCCTACGCCGCGCCACTTTACCAGGTGCTCTCCTTGGACCAGGGCAGGCCAACGCACACGCTGGCGGTAACGCCGTCGCCGAGCCGGGAGGTGGGGGCGTGATCAATTACGAACTGTATTGCCGGATAAAACAGGCGGAGGCGGCCGGACACAGTGCGCCGCAAATCGCCCGCTCGCTCCAGTTGCACGTGCAGACGGTGAGGCGCTGGCAGGCGCAGGAAAAGTACGCGCGCAGCCAGGCCGCGCAGGTGCCTAGGCCAAGCAAGCTCGACGTGCACAAGCCGGCGATCGCGCGGTGGCTGGAGGCCCATCCGTTCACCGCCATGCAGCTCTGGCAAAAGGTGCGCGAGCGGGGGTACACGGGCGGGTATTCAATTTTGAAAGACTACGTGCGGCGGGTGCGGCCGCGGAACCTGGAGGCGTTTCTTACCCTCAAGTTCGCCCCCGGCCAGACCGCGCAGGTGGACTGGGGCAGCTTTGGCTCGGTGGAGGTGGACGGCACCCGGCGGGCTTTAAGTTTTTTCGTCATGGTTTTGGGGTACAGCCGGTTCCTGCATGTGGAATTTACCCTCGGGCAGGGCCAGGAGTGGTGGCTGGGCTGTCACCGGCGCGCCTTTGAAAAACTCGGCGGGGTGCCGCGCGAGGTGATGGTGGACAACTGCAAGACGGCCGTCCTCTCGCATGTGCCCGGGACCGACCCGGTGTACAACGCCCAGTACCTGGACTTTGCCCGGCACTACGGGTTTACGATAAAAGCGTGCGGGCCGGGGCATCCGCAGTCCAAGGGCATGGTGGAAAACGCGGTGGGTTACGTGAAAAAAAGCTTCCTTGGCGGGAGGCAGATGAATGGGTTTACCGAGCTGGGGCCGGCCGCCAGCTTGTGGCTGGAAACGGTGGCCAACGTGCGCGTGCACGCTGAAACCCAGGGCCGGCCGGTGGACCGGCTGCCCGAGGAGCGCGCTGCGCTCCTGCCGCTTAACCCGGTGGCCAGTCCGGCGGTGCGCACCTTAAGCGTGCGGGCGTCGCGGCGGTGCCGGGTGAGTATCGAAACGAACCGCTACTCGGTGCCCACGAAGTTTGCCGGGGCGCTACTCACCGCGCAGATCGAGGGGGCGCAGGTGAGGTTTTATGCGGACCGCACCCTGGTGGCCGAGCATGCCCGCAGTTTTGCCCGCCGCGCCGATGTGGAAAACCCCGAGCATGTGCGCGAACTCGAGGAGCGCAAACGGCAGGGGGCGCGGCAGCGCCTGCGGCTACGGTTTTTGGAACTGAGCCCGGCGGCACCCGCCTACCAACGGGGGCTGGAGGAGCGCCGGCTCAACGCGGGACACCACCTGGCGACTATCGTGGGTTTGGTGGCCCTGTATGGAACGGAGGCAGTCGGCCGGGCGATCGAAAGCGCCCATGAACTCGGCGCCTACTCCAGCGATTACATCCTCAACTTGCTCGAACAACGCGCGCGGGCCTTGCCGCAAGCCGGGCCGATCCACCTCACCCGCGCCGACGCGGTGGCCGCGTTGGAACTCGAACTGTGTCCCCCGGATTTAAGCCCCTACACTCTATGAAAACAGAACCCGAAAAACCCGATTTATTAAAAGACCAGCTTAAGTATCTGAAACTCGGTTACCTGTTGCGTCACCACGGCGAACTGACCGCCGAGGCGGCCAAGGCGCGCTGTTCGCACGCCGAATTTTTACGCCGACTGGTGCAGGCCGAGACCCAGGACCGCCAGATCCGGGCGCTGGAGCGGCGTATCCAGGCGGCGCGCTTCCCGGTCAAGAAAACCGTCGACCAGTTCCAGTGGGACTGGCCCAAGGAGTTGAACGAAGCGCAGGTGCGGCACCTCTTCGAACTGGGCTTTGTCAAGGAGCGCACCAACGCGGTGTTTTGCGGTGGTGTGGGGCTCGGTAAAACACACCTCGCGAGCGCGTTGGGCTACGCGGCCTGCCAGGCGGGTTACACGGTGCTGTTTACGACGGCGGTGGACGCGATCAACGCCCTGGTCACCGCCCAGTCCCTGCACCGGTTGCAAGCCGAGTTAAAGCGTTACATGACCCCTGCGGTGCTCGTGCTCGATGAGGTCGGCTACCTGCCGCTCGACAAGTCGGGGGCCGACCTGCTCTTCCAGATCGTCAGCCAACGCTACGAACGCGGCTCGCTGATCGTCACCACCAACAAGGCCTACAAACACTGGGCAGGGATCTTTAACAACGACGCTGGCATCACCGCGGCGATCCTGGACCGCCTACTGCACCGGGCCCAGACCGTCGTCATCGAGGGCAAATCCTACCGCATGAAAGACCGCCTAGCCGACGAACCTGCAAGCTGACCGGGCCTGATGATCGGCCCCTGGCGGGGCCGGTCATCGGCTTTTACGACAGGTGATTTTGTAACCGCCAGAAATAGACGGTGTTCGCGCCGCCGCTCACAACTTCCAGTCTGCTCCCTGGAGTTTGGCCCCCAAAAGCTTAAGGTAGTGTCACCTAATAGGTGACACTATGGAGTTTGGCTTTTAACGAGTGTAATTAACCACACAGGTGCTGCGTATCACATATAGGGCGAATGTCGGTTCGAGTTGTTCACTTCGGAACGTATCTCAGACTTCGCAACAGCCACCCTCACGTCGACGAACGCATCGAAACTTATAGCGATGCTACCTGTGGCACGCTTTTACCTTAGCTGATCGAACGGATCTCAACTATACCCTTCACGTTCCGATTTTAGGCTTTAACGCAAAGGCGCAAGGACGCGAAGAAGCGCAAGGAAATCATTTCTTTGTAATACTTTGCGAACTTTGAGAACTTTGCGTCTTGGCGGCTTGGCGTTAAAAATAGCCCCGTTCGTTTAAGCTATTAGTTTAGTAAGAAATCCATTGTTGTTGGCTCGCTTACGCAATTTCTTGTCCTTCCCGTGCTGAATTCCCCGCCATCCTCTGCGAAAACCTGTCCTGTCCAAGGCCTCAGCAAGCCCAGTCCGTTATCGGCAACTAACGCCACGGCTGATCAATTAGACGTCGCCGAATTGCGGGCGCGGGTGGAAGCGGCATTCAGGGAGAAAAACGCCGGGGCACCAAAAAGCCCGGAGGCGCTTTCGCCCGAAACCAGCCAGAAGCTGATCGACGAACTGTGCTTGAAGCAAATCGAGCTGGATGTGCTGAACGATGAACTGCGTCGGGTGAAGGCGGAACTGGGCGCGTCGCAGTCGCAAGCGGTCGATCGCAACGAAGGGGCTACAAAAACGCTGTTGGAAAAGGAAGAGCGCCTGGCTCTCGCCACGCTCCACAATGGCATCGGCATCTGGGACTGGAACCTGGTTACCCAAGAGATGGTGTGGGACGATTCGATGTTCGCGCTTTACCGTATCAGGCGCGAAGACTTCGTCGGCACCGAAGAGGCGTGGCGGGCGTCATTACACCCAGAGGACCTTGGGCGCGGGGACCAGGAAGTCAGGGAGGCGATCGCCGGTGAAAAGCCATTCGACACGGTATTCCGCGTCATCTGGCCTGACGGGGAAATTCGCCACATTAAGGCCGTGGCCAAGGTGTTCCGCGACGAACTGGGCACTCCGTTGCGGATGCTCGGCACCAACTGGGACATAACCGCGCAGATGCGGGCGGAGGCGGATTTGCTCAAGCGAGTGGAACAGTTTAGCGCTTTGCTCCTGAATCTGGAAGCCGGCGTGGTTTGTCACGCCCCGGATAGCGCGGTGGTTCTTAATAACGCGAGAGCCGCCGAAATACTGGGGCTAAGCGACGACCAAATGCGTGGGAAAAAGGCGATCGATCCGGCGTGGAGATTAACGAATGAAGCCCGTGCGCCGCTACCATTGGATCATAATCCGGTTAAACGGATTATAAAAGACAAGAAGCCGATAAAGAACCAAGTATGCGGCATCTATAGGCCCGGCGAAGCGACGCTGACTTGGGTGCTGGTCAATGGTTTTCCAACCCTGGATGCCAAGGGGAATATCACGGAAATCCTGATCAGCTTTATTGACATTACTACGCGTGTTCAGGCGGAGACAGCGCTGCGTGATACGAACGAAAAACTGGAGCAGCGGGTGGTCGAACGCACCGCCGAGTTGCGGGATGCCAATCAGGAACTCCTCCGCCTTCTGGCGGCGTTGGCCGTGGCCGAAGAGGGGGAGCGGCGGCGCATTGCCGAGGGAATCCACGAAGACATCCTTCAGCGGCTCTGCGTCGTAAAGATGGCGCTGTTTTGGCCGCCCGGCAGGGTAGCATCGGCGAGGTTCCGCGCCAGTATCGGTGAGGCCGAGAAGGAGACCGGAAATATCATGACGCTCCTGCGCTCGTTGACGTTCGACCTGGCCTCGCCCGTCCTGAAAAATCACGGGTTGTCGGCCGGCCTGAACGCGTTGTGCACGCAGTTTGGGCAGCAGCACGGAACTCCCATCCGCTTCGAGCCTAATGAACAGACGCGCGTCTTGCCGCCGGAAGTCGAGATTATCATTTTCAATGCCGCGCGTGAACTGCTGCGAAACGTGGTTCGGTACGCACACGCACAGAACGTGGTCGTCGCCCTGCAACCCCATCCCGGGTGCCTGGAGCTGATCGTGGAGGACGACGGGATCGGCTTTGATAATAGCCAACCGGCAAAAAGTTTCGGCCCTACCGGCGGCTATGGCCTCTTCAGTATTCGCGCGCGGATGAAGCAACTCCGGGGCGAAATGCGCATCACTCCCGCAAGCCCCCGTGGTACCCGGATCGTTCTCGCGGTGCCGCTGACGGGCGATTGCTGACAGGAAACTGGATTTTGTAGACCATGAGCCGGACGTGGTTTTACAGCGTGAACGGGGCATGAAAACCTAGCACCGGTGCTCGGGCCGGCAGGTTTGGATTTCGGTTATGCAAAACTCGTTGTTTTAACGAACGCCCCAATTATCGATTATTCTTCTCTCTTTGGAGTGCCAGCTTCGCCGGTGGCGGGCGTGGGTTTTTTATCTTGTCGGGATTTAAATTCGCCAGAGCAGCGGGACAACCATTACTGGTGCGCTTCGGACATCTCTTTGACGCGGGCAGGTTCCTGCGCGGCGAGGTTATTGCTGATTGGAAATCAGGCTCACCGCACCAGCAACCAGGTAGCCAAACATCAAACAACGGAATTTTTAACCGCTAATGACGTTAAGATACGCTAATCCTAAATCCGGCAATAGAAAGTGCGGCCGGCGGGCGTTGCCCGTCGGATAGATGAGGGTGGAGAGTGCTGCGGCAGGCTGAACGGAAGCGCGATCAGCTTGGGGCGGTGGCCAAAGGCGGTTCAGGGCCGAGTACAGGGAAGTTTTCCTGTAAAATCCTCGCTACGATTTGCCCCCAGCGCTGGGCGACACTCCATTGCTCCGCATTATGAAGGATACCATGTAACCATCTGGCCAGCTTTGTGATGAGTTCACTCAGGCGAGGTGCCTCGGCATGGCTCAAGCGCACGTCCAGGCGGCGTTGACCGGAGTGTTCGCTCTGCCGGGTCGCTCCGCAGAGCAGACGGGGACGTGTACTCACCGCCTCGTGGTGCTGACCGGGTTGAAGCAGGCGGTGATAGAGCGTCCACCAGTTGTAAACCAGTGCGGCCAAACGCGCGGCGTGCTGACAGGAGTTTAGCTCCTGGGAGGTAAACCCCGACCAGCTCCACTGGTTCTTGAGCTCGTCGAAGGGGTTTTCCGCGCCCCCACGTTCCCGATACAGGGTGGCAAGGGTAAGGATCTCGTAGGGCAGGCTCGTAACGAGGATCTGATGTTCGTAGATGATCGGCTCGCAGGCGGCCGCGTCGGGGATGTTCAGCAGCAAAGCGTGGTCGGCTTGCTCGCGCACGAGGCGGCGGCGGGCCCGGGGGTGGCGTTGGTCGTTGAGGCGACGGCGCAAGACCACCACACGTCGGGCCCGGTTCCAGCCTTGCAGGCGCAGGCAGCTTTCGCAGCCCTGCCAGCCTTGTCCGGCGTCGGTCCAAGCGGTGGTGGTGGTGCGTTCAAGCGCGGCCACCAGCTCGCGGGCCTTGGCGGTGCGGCGCAGTTTGAACAAATAGTTGAGTTTACGCGCTTCAGCTTCACTGAGCAGCGCCTCCTGGCCATAGGCGCAGTCACCGCGCAAAAGATGGGGCCGGCGCTCGGCTGGCAGTCGGTCGATGAGCGCCCACAGCCCCGCAAAACCATGTCCGGCGGCGGATTGATCGCCGGGGTGCACCTCCACGTCCAGACACAGGCGCAAGGTGGCGATCCAGTAGGTGTGGTAGGCGTGGCTGGGGCGTCCGGGCTTTTGCGGGTTATAGCCGATGCTGGCACCTTCCTGACGTCCATAGATGGGCTTGATGGTGACATCGATGTCGAGGATCCACTGGTTATCCAAAAACCCATGACAGGTTTGGTCGAGGTGACGCCGCAACCAGTCCTGCCCCTGCTCGGCACCGATGCGAGCCAGCGCCCGGCGCACACAATCCTCGCTGACAATCGACTTAAGTCCGAGCAGGCTCGGGGCAATGTCGTCGCCGCGCAGGGCCGCGAGGTGCGCGTAGCGATAGTGCCCGGAGAGCATCCCCAAAAGCAGGGTTCCAATCACGTCGCGAGGGCGGTGTGCGCGGTTGCTGCTGTAACAAAGCGGCGTGTCCGCAACCAGTGCCTCGAAGCCTCCTGTCGCACACAAGTACTGCGTGAAAAACACCAGTGCCCCCAAGGGGCTCACCGGCAACTCTGGGGCGAACTGCGCACGAAAACGTCCTCCGGGTGTATCCACAATCAACACCTCGGCGGCATCGCTTGGCGTTGCCTTGTGATCAGGGTTTTCTGACTCACCCTCGGGGTGAGCTTTTTCCGGCGGTAAAAACGGCGGCATATGACAGCCAAACAATCACCTGCGTGATTTTTGGCTAGTTTCTATTGCCGGATTTAGGCTAATTCAGAAGCAATGAAAGCATGGTTTTATTAGCGGCTATTAGCGTTCATTAGCGGCAAACCGGTTCATTTGTAATTATTTGAATCCGAAATGGTATTAGTCCCCGTTCCGCCTCGTTGTGTTACGGTTTTTGTGCTTTTGCTAAGTAGGCATCCAGCGGAAATAGTAAGTTTTTTCCTTTGGTCATTTCATCAGAAAGGGCCTGCGCTGCGGCGACTATATCAGGCGTCAAGCCACGGGTTGATGAGAGGTTTCGTCGGGCGAAATTCTCAGGGGATGTATCGAGGGTCGCGGAAACCAGAAGCAGCGCCACGCCTGCAACCATGTTGGCCTTCACGCCGTCGCCACGTATATATAACATGCCCAAGTTTCCAATCGCCATCGCATCGCCCTGCATTGAGGCCTTGCGATACCAGGCATTGGCTTTTGCGAAATCCACCGCTGTGCCACGACCATTTTCATACAGCACCCCAAGATTAAATTGGGCACCGGCATTCCCCTGCGCTGCGGACTTGCTGTACCATTCCAAGGCCTGTGCATCGTCCTTCTGTACCCCGATACCTTGCTCAAACATCACGGCTAGGTTAAATTGTGACTCCATGTGCCCCTTTTCGGCCGAATCACGAAACTCTTTGTAGGCTAAGGGCAAATTGTCCGCCTGATAGGCTGCGATGCCTTTCTCAAAATCCGCCAAGGCGGAATGACTCATGAGGCCCAAAAAGAGGGCTATTAAAAGTGCGGATCGGTTGCTGATAGGAAACTGGATTTTGTAGACCATGAGCCGGACGTGGTTTTACAGCGTGAACGGGGCATGAAAACCTAGCGCCGGTGCTCGGGCCGGCAGGTTTGGATTTCGGTTTTGCAAAACTCGTTGTTTTAACGAACGCCCCAATTGAAAACACCACGTTCCAAGCCGTTTTGGGGTGGTTTGCGGGCGGCTACTCATGCCGCGTAGGCAAAGCTCCGCCTCCGCTCGCGTCAAGGCGCGAAGCGTTGAGCCGTTTTTTAACGCCGCCGCTCAGCCTTGGAGTGCGTCAGCCTGAACACCCTCGTCGGCGGGTGCTTCGTCGGGATAAAAACTTGCGCCGTCAGCGGCAGGTTCCAGCCAGAAAATCGGCTCATCGTTGGGTGCATCCGGTTGGCAGGAGTCGTCACCAAAAAGCTCGCCTTGTGCTGCGTCCCTGTCGGTCGCGACCCACTCAGGGCCCCACTCGAAGCCGAGTTGGTCATAGGCTTGGCCAGCGGGGGCCATCTCGGCGCGGAAGCGGAGTTTTTCTGGGCGGGTTTGGGTATACGGCAGGCGCGTCGGGCAAGGCGACGGGGCGATTGGATGGCGAGTACCGCTGGCGGCGTCCACCAGCACCTCGCCTCCGGGAGGCGGCGGGCCGTTGGCAGGTGGCAAAGTGCGTTCGTCTAGACCGAGCGTAGTCAGGGTGGCGAGAATGGCCGCAGGGGTTTTGACAACCGCGCTGGGGCGCAATGGGCCGGAGCAGCGCGGGCAGCGCAAGGGATCGTCGCCCCAGACTTGGCGAATGAGGTCGCGCCAGGCTGGGCGTCGGCGGGGAGCGGTGGCGGTGCGAGCAGGCGGCACACCTGCTGCGGCGGGCAACAACTCTGCGGCGCTAGCGTCCGCAGGCAGGCTTGCTGCGCCGGAGCGGGCGGCGAGGTAGCCACGGTGTTTATTGCTATATGGGTATTTACGTGACTCCACCAACCACAACCTGTAGTGTCATAATACCAAGGTCATAATGCCAAGGTGGTCAGGGCGAGTTTTATCAATTCCGGTTGTTCGCAAGGCCCCAAAGATCCCTGGCGGCATGACACTGTTGAGCCGTTCACTGGTTGCGGGCGGAACTCCTGCAGCAGGGACGCCGTAAAACTAAAGATCGGATGCGCGTGGCCGTCAGATGTGGGGAACAAATCGTTCCCCGCCCTCATCCGAGGGCGGAGACCTGACGCTTACGTTGGACAAAACGCTATGTGCCCAAAAAACACCTTTCCGCCGCCGGTCTAAACCTGTTACCCACTACCTTCCTTTTTCCATGGCCATCCAGCTCCACGACTCGCTCACCCGCGAGGCCCGCGAACTCCTCCCCTCGCAGGCCGACGGGGTTTTCCGTTTTTATAACTGCGGTCCCACCGTCTACGCCGCCGCGCACATCGGCAACTTCCGCACGTTTGTCGTCAACGACCTGCTGCGCCGCCTGCTCGAACTCGAGTTCGGCAAAACCAAGGTGCACCACGTGCGCAACCTCACCGACGTGGACGACAAAACCATCCGCCGCTCCCGCGAAGAGGGCCGCCCGCTCGCCGAGGTCACCCGCCATTGGACCGATAAATTTCACGCCGACTGCGCCGCGCTCAACTGCCTGCCCCCCCACGACGAGCCCCGCGCCGCCGACCCTCGATTCATTCGCGAGCAGGTTAACATGATCGAGGTACTGATGGAAAAAGGTAACGCCTACCGCGCCGCTGATGGTTCGGTATATTTCAAGGTCGCCTCCTACCCCGGCTACGGCGCGCTCTCCCGGGTCAAAGAACGCGAACTCCAGGTCGGCGCCACCCTCAAGTCGGCCGCAGCCGATGCCGACGAAAAGGAAGACGTGAGTGATTTCGCGCTGTGGAAGGCGCACAAGCCCGAGGACGGCGACGTTAAATGGCCCGGCCCTCGCGGTACCGCCGAAGGTCGTCCCGGCTGGCACATCGAGTGCAGCGCCATGAGCAAAGCGTTACTCGGTCCAACCATCGATCTGCACACGGGCGGCGTGGACCTGCTCTTCCCTCACCACGAAAACGAGATCGCCCAGAGTGAATGCTGCAACGGCACCACCTTTGCCCGCCACTGGTACCACAGCGAACACCTGCTCGTGGACGGCAAAAAGATGAGCAAGTCGCTGGGCAACCTCTACACGCTCGACGACCTCAAAGCCAAAGGGTTCACCCCCGCCGCGCTCCGTTACGCCTTGCTCGCAGGCCACCCGCGCAAGCAGCTCAACTTCACGCTAGACGCGCTTCCCGCCGCCGAAAAAGCGCTGTCCACGCTGCGCGCCTTCCGCGCCCAGCTTACGCCCGCCGGCACCGCCGATCCATTCGGCCCCGTGCTCGCCTCGCTGCAGGACGACCTTAACACCCCCGGTGCCCTCGGTGCGCTGTTCACGCTCATCAACCGCGGCGCGACCGACAGCAGCCCAGCCGCCTTCGAGCGCGTGATTTTCGCCCTCGGCCTCGACCTGGCCGCACCGGTCGTAGCCAAAACTGAAATACCCGCCGAGATCACCGCCCTAGCCGAAAAGCGCTGGGCGGCGAAGCAGGCCAAAGATTTCACCGGTGCCGACGCACTGCGCAAAGAGCTCACCGCCGCCGGCTGGTCGATGCTCGACCGCAAAGACGGCTACTCACTCGAACCCGTTAAAAAATAAACCCAATCGATCCGTTACACAGAGGACCCTGAGGTCGCACTGAGTCCACGGAGAACAAAACAAACTCCTTTATCACCACGAGCCGCCACGACTTAAAATCACCCGACCTAGTTACGTTTCTCCGTGATCTCTGTGCCTCCTCGGTGCTCTCTGTGTAACCACTCCGTCTCCGTTTCCTAATCCCCCTTTTACCATGTCGATGTCTCCTCTCGAAGAACTCCGCCACTCCGGCTCCCACATTCTAGCCACCGCCATCCTGCGCATCTATCCCGATGCCAAGCTCGACATCGGTCCGCCCACCGACACCGGCTTTTATTACGACATCGATCTCGACCAAAAACTCACCCTCGAAGACCTGCCCAAAATCGAGGCCGAGATGAAAAAGGTCGCCGAGGAAAACCAGGCGTTCATCCGCAAAGAAGTTTCCCGTGAAGAGGCCGCCGAAATCATCAAGTCGCGCGGCCAGGAGCGCTACAAACTCGGCCGTCTCGCCGACATTCCCGAGGGCGAAAAAATCTCCTTTTACCAGAACGGCGAGTTCATGGACCTGTGCGCCGGTTCACACATCCGCTACTCCTCCAAATTCAAAGCCTTCAAGCTGCTCTCCATCGCCGGCGCCTACCACCGCGGCGACGAGAAGAACAAGCAGCTCCAGCGCATCTACGGCACCGCTTTCCCGACCAAGGAAGAACTCGCCCAATACCTTGAGCGCATGGAGCAGGCTAAACTGCGCGACCACCGTAAACTCGGTCGCGACCTCAAGCTTTTTCACATCGACGAAGACGTGGGCCAAGGCCTGATCCTGTGGACGCCCAACGGCGCCATCCTCCGCCAGGAGCTGCAAAACTTCATCAGCGACGAGCTGCGCAAGCAGGGTTATTCGCAGGTTTTCACCCCGCACATTGGCAAGCTCGCCCTTTACAAAACCTCGGGCCACTTCCCCTATTACAAGGAGTCGCAATTCCCCGCCATTCCCGAGCCCGACCAGCTCGCCCAGATCGCCAGCGAGGGCTGCGGCTGCGCCGAGATGACCGCCCGCCTCGAGGCCGTCTCCGCGCCCTTCGCCGCCGCCCTCAACGAGCGCGTGGGCAAGGAAATGATCACCGCCGACCGCGTGATGGATCCGACTAAGCTGCTCGACGGTTTCATGCTGAAGCCGATGAATTGCCCGCACCACATCAAGATCTTCGCCTCGCAGCCGCATTCCTACCGCGACCTGCCGGTGCGCCTGGCCGAGTTCGGCACCGTTTACCGCTGGGAGCAGTCCGGTGAGTTAAATGGCATGACTCGCGTGCGTGGTTTTACCCAGGACGACGCCCACCTGTTCTGCACCGAGGAACAAGTCGCCGCAGAAGTCCAAGGCTGTCTCTCGCTGGTAAAAACCGTGCTCTCCACCCTCGGTATGGCCGACTACCGCGTGCGCGTCGGTCTGCGTGATCCCGACGGCAAAAAGTTCGCCGGCAACCCCGAGCAATGGGACATCGCCGAAGCCGCCTGCCGCAACGCTGCCGCGACCCTCGGGGTTCCTTTCACCGAAGAACCCGGCGAGGCGGCCTTCTATGGACCGAAGATCGACTTCGTCATCAAAGACGTGATCGGTCGCGAATGGCAGCTCGGCACCGTGCAGGTGGACTACGTCCTGCCCGTGCGTTTCGACCTCTCCTACATCGGTGCAGACAACGAAAAGCACCGTCCGGTGATGATCCACCGCGCGCCCTTCGGTTCGATGGAGCGCTTCTGCGGCGTGTTAATTGAACACTTCGCCGGCGATTTCCCGGTGTGGCTCGCACCCGAGCAAGTTCGCCTTGCCCCGATCAACGACAAGATTGGCGACTACGGCCCTGAGTTACTCGCGCAACTCCGTCAGGCCGGCGTGCGCGCCACTTTGGACGACCGGAACGAAAAGCTCGGTGCCAAGCTGCGCCGCGCCGAACTGGAAAAAGTCCCCTACATGCTCGTACTCGGTGCCAAGGAAGCCGAAACGAAGTCGGTCAGCGTGCGCAGCCGCGCCAAGGGCGACGAAGGCACCCTGCCCTTCGCCGAATACCTGGAGCGCTTGGTCAACGAGATCAAAACCCGCGCCCTGCCGGTGAAGATCGAAAAGAAAGCGGGAGCCTAAGGAAGAACCAAACCCGTTACACAGAGGGCACAAGAGTGGGCACAGAGATCACGGAGAGTTCGATCCCTGCACAGCCCTCACTCCGTGGCCTCCGCGACACCTCTCGTACCCTCAGTATAACTTCAGCCCTTGGTCATTGGCCCTTGGTCATTGGTCATTGGTCATTGGTCATTGGTCATTTCAGCCTCCTCCCGCCCATGTCCGCCTGGAAACACGAACTCGACGTCCTGATTGGTGCCCGTCACGGCGGTCAAACCGAGCACCTACTGGGCTTGTTGCGCAAACTCGACGCCCGTTATCCGAACGTGGCCGAGATCAACTACCAGCTCGCCTGGACGCTGGAAACCAGCGGCCAGTTGGCCGAGGCCCTGCCCGCCTACGAAAAAGCCGTGGCCCTCGGCCTCACGCCCAACGAACACGCAAACGCCCTGATCGGTTTAGCCAATACCTTACGCGGGCTTGGGCAACCCACTCGCGCAGCCGAAGTGCTGCGCTCCGGCCAGCGCCAGTTCCCCGACAACCGCGAGTTCGACATCTTTCTCGCCCTCGCTCTGCACGCGCTTGGCCAGCACGCCGAGGCCCTGCAAATCGCTCTGACCGCGCTGGTGGACACCACCGAAGACCCCGGCCTGACCGCCTACCAGCGCACGATCCGCCATGCGGCGGGGCAGCTCACCGAGGCGAGTTGATTCAACCAATTGGCCTTTAGCGTCCCGAAGTAGCGCAGACTTCCAGTCTGCTTCTGGTGTTAAAAACGTCCTGAGCAGACTAGAAGTCTGCGCTCTGGAGTTTGGCCCCAAAACGAATTGAGATCCGCCCCCCCCCAGCTAAGGTAGAATCGTACCGCAGGTAGCAACGGCATGGGTTTCGATGAGTTCGTTGACGTGAGGGTGGCTGTTGCGAAGTCTGCGAAACTCTCCGGAGTGATCAGCTCAGATCGCCATACATGATGCGCAGCACCTGTATGGTTCTTGGCACGAGTTAAGTAGAGTAGAGAGAGCCGCGCGTCGGTAACCCGTCAGCGCGACCCTCCCCCTCGTCAAACCGTGCAAGCGGTTTTCCCGCACACGGCTTACCGAGTCCCCATTCTTTCGGTTTGGTTTCAGCGGAGTTCATTGCTTCCAAGCCGCCGTAAGCGGCCAGTGCCATAGTTTGTATTGACCATGCAAACGGTCGTCGGTGAAGAACTCGAAGAGTCCGTGGGTGCGGCTATACTTTCGCCACAGCCACCGCCGCAACCGGTTGCGCACAAAAGCCTGCTGGTTACTAAACACGTGCGTGCTGTTGCCGTAATGAAACGCCGTCGCCCAACCGCGAGTGATTTGGTTGACCTTGCGGACCACCGCCACCGCCGGTTGGTTGCGCGTTCGCACATCTAGCTCCATCCGCACTTTGTCGCGTAACTTGGCCAGACTTTTCGCACTGGGTTCCACGTGCGGATATCTTCGTTTGCTCTTCATGCCTTGCCGCCATGCGACGGAAAAACCGAGGAACTCAAAGCCTTCCTTTCGTGTATCCACCAGTCGGGTTTTCTCTTCGTTGAGCTTTAACTTACGTGCCTCCAGCCACCGTTTCAGTCGCGTTTGCAGCCCCGCCCCTTGACCCGGTTTGCACAGGATCAGGAGGTCGTCGGCGTAACGCACCATCGTCGGCTTTTGTTCGCACTTCTCATTCACCGCATGATCGAGGTCGTTGAGGTAGAGGTTCGCCAGTAGTGGCGAGATGACTCCGCCTTGCGGCGTGCCACACCGGTTCGGGAGCACCTTGCGGCACCCCGTATCCCGGTCCTCTTCCACGATGGGTGCGCGCAGCCACGTTTTTATTAAACGCAACACGCTCCCATCGCTCACCCGTTTGGCCACCAATTGCAGGAGTTCGCGGTGCGGGATCATATCGAAGTAGCTCGATAAATCCGCGTCCACCACCTCCACCTTTCCGCTCAGCATGGCTTCCTTGACCTTATCCATCGCCTGATGGGTCCGACGTTTCGGCCGGTAGGCGTAGGAATGGTCATGGAAGTCCGCCTCTAGGATTGGCTGCAACACGATCACCGCCGCGCTTTGCACCACCCGGTCTTTCACCGTAGGGATGCCCAGCGCACGACGTTTGGTCCTGGCCTGATCCTTCCATATATAGACGCGCAGGACCGGACTGGGTCGGTAGGTTTTCGTTCGCATTTCCTCCGCCAGCGCAAGCAGCCATGCCGCCCGATAGGCTTCGTTCTTTGCGAGCGTTTCCACCTCGAACCCGTCCACTCCCGGCACGCCGTCATTGGCGATCACCTGATCGAGCGCATCCGACAGAATGTCCTGCCGATACAGCTCTCCATACAAACTATAGAACCGCCAATGCGGCTCCGCTTTTGCTTTCCGATATAGCACACGTTGCAGCTTCCGAACCTTCGGTGACGTTTTTATCCAGAGTTCATCACCCCAGCCATCGTCGGGTCCTTTGCCGCTCTGTGATGCGTGGGAACAAGTGCCCTCCCTTCGCTCCCCGGCGGTTTTAATGTCCGCTAGATCATCACTACTATGGAGGTCTCCGACTCCTGCCACGGCCCGTCCGGCCTTACGAGGTTTTGCCGCGCTTGTGCCGGTGGTTGAGGCATCGCAAGACGCCCCACCGCCGCAGGTCTCACCACTTAACCTAACGACCTTTCCCACCCCGCCGCCCCCGCTGACTCCGCCGACGTGTTGATCGGAAATCAACGATTTAGGTCCTACGTCTTTGCGAGACTGCCTTTTCCGATCCTTGCAGGCTTCACCGTTCAGGTAGCGGCTGGACTCGTCGGTTGTTTCGGTAACGGAGCTCATTGGATGGGGTTCACCTTCGTTGCGGCTGACTGGTTCGGGCACACGGTCGTGCTTTCCGGCGAGGCCTCGCGGCCTGCATCCGTGACCGGGCCCTTCGACCGCGAATCGTTAAATTCGGCCGAACAGACTTTCACTGTTATGGTTGTTAGTTTCATGGTCGCACACCTGAACGCCGAAGTTTTAACCACGGAATTCACAGATGAGCACAGATAACAGAGTGTTACTGAATTTGAAGACAGGATGAAAAAAAGGGGATCAAGCTGAGTCCGTTTACCTCCTAAGGGATTGTATCTGTGCAATCTGTGTAATCTGTGGTTGGCTTGAACTTCGGAATTCAGGTTAAACGGCCAAACTCCAGACCTTGAGCTCACGCTCAAGGCCACAAGGGGTGTGTTCGCGAATCATGTGGCCTTGAGCGTGAGCTCAAGGATTCGGCTGATCTGCGTTCGACTAGTCAGGGGCCAAACTCCAGTGAGCAGACTAGAAGTCTGCGCTACTTTCTATCGCTTCGATATTCAGCCTCACGGCATAAAAAAAGCCCCGTCCAGCGACGGGGCTTTTTGTATGGAGAACGTAAGCGTTCGCGACTTAGACAGCGGTGTCGCCGCGCTCGTCGGTACGGATGCGCACGGCTTCCTCGATGGGGAGCACGAACACTTTGCCGTCACCAATTTTGCCGGTTTTGGCGGCCTTGACGATCGCGTCGATCGCCTTGGTGACGAGGTCGTCGGTGACGACGATCTCGATCTTCACCTTGGGCAAGAAGTCCACGGTGTATTCGGACCCACGGTAGATCTCGGTGTGGCCTTTCTGGCGGCCGAAGCCTTTGACCTCAGTGACGGTCATACCTTCGATACCGATCGCGGAGAGGGCGTCTTTAACTTCCTCCAATTTGAAGGGCTTGATGATGGAGATGATGAGTTTCATGTAAGTTTTTAATTAGTTGGAACTGAAATGGCGTCAATTAGTTCACGTAACCTTCTTCGCCATGTTCATTGATGTCGAGCCCCTGACGCTCAACCTCGGTGGTCGGACGTAGGCCGACGATGGCCTTGACGATGTAGGCGATGACGATGGTGGCGACGATGGACAAGACCAGGGTCAGGGCGATGGCCTTGAGCTGTTCGAGCCAGAGGCCGCCATTGGCAACCAATTCAGCGAGACCGTTTTTCTTGGCGTAAGCGTTGGCATCCGTGAGGTTACCATTGACCGAGGAGGTTGCGAGCACACCGGTGATCAGCGCGCCGATGGTACCACCGACCGCGTGCACACCGAAGGTGTCGAGGGCGTCGTCGTAACCGAACACAGCTTTGAGCTTGGTGCAGAAGATATAGGGGACGATCGCGGCGATCACGCCGATGATGACGGCACCCGTGGAGTCAACAAAACCGGCAGCAGGGGTGATCACAACGAGACCGGCGACAACACCCGAGCAGAAACCAAGGATGGAAGCGTGGCCACGGAACACCAACTCGATCATACCCCAGACGAAACCGGCGACGGCGGCAGCAATCATGGTGGTCATGAAGGCGTTGGCGGCGACACCATCAGCAGCGAGGGCCGAACCGGCGTTGAAGCCGAACCAGCCGACATAGAGCATACCGGTACCGACCATACAGAGAACCATCGAGTGAGGGGTCATCTTTTCTTTACCGAAACCGAGGCGGGGCCCGAGGATGATGCACAACACCAGGGCGGACCAACCGGAGCTCATGTGCACCACGGTGCCACCAGCGAAGTCGATCGCACGGATAACCGCGTCACCGTTCCAGACACCATTCATCCAGCCGGTTACGCCCCAAACCATGTGAGCGAGGGGGAAGTAAACGACCACCATCCAGATGGCGACGAAGAGCATAATGGCGGTGAACTTCATGCGCTCGGCAATCGCGCCGACGATCAGGGCCGGTGTGATGATAGCGAACATCATCTGGTACATCGAAAATACGTTCTGGCTGATCCAGTAGGCGTAATCGGTGTTGGGCGCAGAAGTCACGCCCTTGAGGAACAAGAACTCAGTACCGCCAAGGAAGGCGCTGTTAAAGCTCTTGCCGAACACCAGCGAGTAACCGAAGGCCCACCACATGATGGTGACCAGGCCGGTGATGGCCAAACACTGCGCCAAGACCGAGAGGACGTTCTTCTTGCGGACCAGACCGCCGTAGAACAGCGCCAAGCCGGGCAAGGTCATGAACAGCACCAAGGCGGCGCAGATCATCATGAAGCCGTTGTGACCGGGACCGGCGACACCCGCGAGGGCGGCACCGGGATCGGTGTTATTCACATAGGCGGTAAACGCGGCGTCAGCCGGGGCAACGGCAGGCGCAGTCGCGGCAGCGACGGCAGCCACGGCGGGAGCCGGAGCGGCTTCCTGCGCGTAGGCAGTGAACGATGCGCCAGCCAAGGCTAGCGAACAAAGGATGGTTTTAAGTGTGGTCTTCATGAACGGATCATCCTTAAGCAAACCTCAGGCCATGCGCATAACACTAATGAATAATTTTCACTTAATACTATAATTTATTAAATTATAATTATTTAAATACCCATTATTTCCCAAATTATTTCTCCGACCACCCTAAACCCGTGCGCAAAAATACGCATTTTCCATGCATGGAGGCATGTCCTCATTGCATTCGACCCATGGCGGACCACCCGTGGCATCTACTCCGCCCACCCCTAAAACCATTCGGGCACAAAAAAACCGGCTCCGTAAAGGGACGGAACCGGTCTGGACCAGCCTAGCTGAGCAGAAATGCTCAAACTGCAGCGTCGCCGCGCTCGTCGGTGCGGATGCGCACCGCTTCTTCGATGGGCAGAACGAACACTTTACCGTCGCCGATCTTGCCGGTCTTGGCGGCCTTGACGACCGCTTCGATGGTTTTGGTCACCATGTCGTCGGTCACCACGATCTCGATCTTCACCTTGGGCAGGAAATCCACGGTGTACTCGGAACCGCGATAGATCTCGGTGTGGCCCTTCTGGCGGCCGAAGCCTTTGACCTCGGTGACGGTCATGCCCTCGATACCAATCGAGGAGAGAGCTTCCTTAACTTCCTCAAGCTTGAAGGGCTTGATGATGGAGATGATGAGTTTCATAGGGAATTGATGTTCGGTTGACCTAGCGAGCAAGCGTCCTCTGACCAGCAAGCGCAAGCCTGTGTTCCGCCGTTAACTTGCCGAAACGTGCGCATTATTTGCGCGCAGCCCCACCCGCAGCGCAAGCGAGCCCTGCCTCCCCAGCCCACCGCTCCGCACCCGCGGCAAACCACGTCCCGCCTTGCCTTGCAGGTGCGCCCCCCTTCACTCGCGCCCTATGTCGAGTCCGCTCAACCGCAAACCCTGGCCCATGAAGTGGGTCTTTTTGGTGATCCTAGGCTGCATCATTCCCTACACGGTGCTGACGCTCAAATACCGCAAGGCCGCTCCTGCCTTTGAGCCCTACGAAGACTCCAAGCAGCGGGCCAACGTCATGCGCCTACTCGATGCCGGCTACCAGCGGATCAACGTCTCCGCCGAACGCCCCGCCGACCCGCAGTTACTCGTGCGCGCACTGACGCGCCTAGCCACCGTGACCGACGCCGAAGCCGGCCTGACCGAAGGGCTCTCGACAACCCTGGTTGAGCCCCCTCAGTTACCGCTCTCGTTTGGCTCAGTGACGGCCTCCGGCGAGACGACCACGCTGCTGCCCTACCCGGTCGTTTTCACCTGTGCCTCGTCCGACCAAAAGCACCAGCTCGGCGGCGCGCAGGTATTTGTGCGCGGCGGCAGCGTGGTGATCGTCCCTCAATTCGAACCTCTCAGCGGCGAACTCACCGCGCGCTCCAAGGAAAGCGCAGTGGTTATCACCCTGCCCGGCGGAGCCCTTAAACCCGGCCGCTACACGGTCCATCTGGCTGGGAGTAAGCAATCGCGCCAGTGGCAAGTCGAGGTGAGGTAAGCCGACGCACCAATTGCAGAAGTATTTAGGGACGTAAAAAAACCTTTGTTTCCGTACTTGCGAACGCGGATTTCTTCGCCCACGTTTCGCCCTCGATCGTTTTAGGCGCGATCGCCAAGTGGTAAGGCCGAGCTCTGCAAAAGCTCTACCGCCGGTTCGATTCCGGCTCGCGCCTCCAATTTACCAACCCGCTTTCCAGCAATGAGAAGTGGGTTTTTTATTAGCCCCAAAAGGGCGAATTGGCAACAGGGATGTCCCTGCAGGAGCCTCTTCTGCGTGTTTCGCAAGGCTTGAGGGAAACAGGAGCTAATTGAATGGTCTAAAGCTTGGCTTGAACACCTTATGCGTCTCGCTCAATCCCATCCATCAGCGTTTGCACGATCGGCTCCCAGGCCAAGGGTTAACACCCGTGCGGCTTACTGATTAAAATTCCGCTTAAATTTATAAGAACATGAAAAAAAGATATTTAGCCATAATCCTAGTCCTTTTACTCAGCATTGGCGGCATCTTCGCATTCCGCCACTACAAGCAAAAGGCCGCGCTCGAGCGGGCTGAGCTGCAACTCGCAGCGGATCGAGCCGATGCCGATCGACGCCAGCGGGAGGCAACAGCGGCGCAGGCGGAAGCCGCGCGGTTGGCAGAGGAAAAAGCCCGTAAGGAGGCCGAGGTGCTTGCCGCCGCCGAACAGGAGCGCCAAAGGGCGATCGAACGGGCCACTGCGGCACGCCTGGCAGCCGAGGCCGAACAGGCCGAAGCCGCCGCAGCGCGTGCAAAGGCGGCAGCGGCCGAGGCCGAACTTTTAGCCAATAATCGGCGCGCCGCCGAGTTGCGCGCCGCCGAAGCCGCCGCCGCCGAAGCCGCCCGCCAGAGCGCGTTAGCCAAAATCGCCGCCGCCGAACTGGAGCAAAAACTTGCAGCTGAGCGCGAGGCCGCCCGCCTGGCCGCCCTGAAGGCGCAGTCGGAACGCGAAGCGGCGCTCGCCCTCATCAAGCCCGATCTTATCAAGCGGGCCATCCTGCCATCCGACTACAAGCGCCGTGAGCATTACTACCTCCAAGTGGACCAGCTTAACTCGGCTGCCACCGAGGCAGCCAATGCAAAAAACACCGCCGAGGGGCGCAAGTAACACGAGGAAGATCGGGTAGGTGATAGGCCCAGCATCTACCCGGTGCCTCGTTCGA
This sequence comes from Opitutus sp., assembly GCA_024998815.1. NCBI lineage: Bacteria > Pseudomonadati > Verrucomicrobiota > Opitutia > Opitutales > Opitutaceae > Opitutus > Opitutus sp. The sequence goes on along the minus strand of JACEUQ010000001.1, from coordinate 193,810 downwards.
AGCCTTCGCGAGGCCCATCATCCGGGTCGGCAGCAAAACGGCTGGTTACCTCGCGAAGCACTCAGGGGGCGCAAAAACGGAATTTCATTCCCCCACAGCTGATTTATCGACTTCCGGCATTTTTCGACTGAGGCCTTGGGCACTCCCCTGCGAAAACATCGAGCGCACCCCGCCAAGGTACATTCAACAGTGGGCTTCGATTGAACGAGCGAATGGACATCGCCCGGTACGTTTGAATCAGATCGCGCCGATCAATGCAGGATTTCTGGTTAACCCGCCATGGCCTCCTCGTTGTTTCGCGCCAGAAAAAACTGAATGCACCAAGGTCGGCCAGAAACTGAGATACACTTGGTGCAGAGGCAGATTACCGGTCCAAGGCAGGGGTTAAGTTCTGTTAACGTAAGCCAAGAACCAGCTGAAGGATCGTCGTCAAATCACTTCCCGGCACGTATTGCCCGCGCTTGAGAACAGCGATGGACTTGCAACGGCAACGCCGCAGAGCCTCAGCATCGACCTCGGATACCCTCACCTCATTGGCTCGGCAGCCAAGAACGTCAGTAGCTGAGAGTGGCTTCCACGAAAATGGCAGGCCGGTGGCACTCAGCTTGATCTCCCAGCCGGCGACGCCAGCAGCCGGCACCTCGGAGGTGAGCAACTGGGGATAGCGTTGCACCAGGTCAGGCACCAGCGAGGTAGCGACTCGCACCCGGGCGACCGCCGGGAGTTGTGCGAAATAATCAACGAAGCCGGTGACGCGCCCGGAGCGGAACTGGGTGTAAAAGTCGATGGGGTCGAGCCCCAGCAAATTCATCCCATTGTAAAGCCCCTGTTCATTGCGACTGCCGAAATTTTTCCAGCTGTACCACGACTGAAATTGGCGTGTGGCCAACAGGCCGATCTCAAAATGGAGGTGGGCGCGTTCCCGCGGAATTGTACTGCCTCCAGAAGTACGCCCCATGGTGGCGATGACCTGGCCTGACTTAACGGCGTTCCCCACTTTTAAGCCCGGCAGAACGGCGCTTAAATGGGCGTAGAGGCTATAAACCGGTGGCTGCACCTCGGCATGCTCGATGGCGATGTAGCGGCCATAATTACTCTCCCCGGCGCGGACGTTGATGTGGCGCACCACGCCAGGCATAGCGGCAAAGATTTCATCGCTGGACTCGCCGCGGGCATCACGCTTGATCGGCTTTAAATCGATGCCCTCATGGAACTGATGGCCGCCGCTGCGGGCGCAGCCAAAAAGTCCAGAGGCCGGTTCGCCCGAGGCGGTGGCTTGCACATAGGCGTCGATCGGTTTGCCCTCAGCGTAGGCCGTGTTCGGAGTCGGCCACGCCAACTCCAGCTTCGGTTCCGCGGCCCACAGGTACGCAGGGCAGAGTGCCAGTAAGAACCAGGGAAAACGGGACGACTTCACCGCTTATTTCGCCTTGGCGATTTTCTTCTGCATTTCAACCGAGGTCCCGTCCAAGTTCTTCACCAGTTCGGGCAGCATTTCCTCGGGTAACGCGGCGAACACCGCAATCGAACCCGTGTTGAATGCACTGTCGATCATACGCGCACCGACCGGCTTGTCGTTGATGAAAAGCACGAGCCGTTTACCTTGGTTGCTACCGGTAAATCGATACACGTCACGCGCCGCATCGGCGGTCAGAGTAAAGACCAGAAACTTGCCAAGATCGGACTGCGCGAGCGAAACACCCGTGTAATCGAATTCAGTCACGATGGGTTTGCTGTTCACCGCGATCTGCACGCCACTGATCGGCAGGGTAACCGTGGCAAAGGCCTCACGCTCATCGGCCTCGATCAAAAAACGCGCGACCATGGTGTCGTAGTCTTTTTTCTTACTCGACGTATTGCAGCCGATCGCCCCAAGCAGGGCGGTGAGACTAAAGATAACCGACAGAAAGCGAACGGGGTTTTTCATAAGCTCTAAAGGCTTTGGTCGGAAGATTCCCACGTGGCAAGGAGCGACCCTGCGCAGCCTTCACTTTGTCGCCGTATCTGCGAAGGCATCCATGATTTCAGCACCCACTGCATCGGCAATGATACGCCCCCGTGGCGTTAGGCGCAGATGCCCTCCATTTACCTCAGCAACACCGGCCTCCTGCAGCCGATTGATCTGAAACTCAACCGCGCTCCAAGGAGCAGAAGGAAACCGCCTGCTTAACTCCGCCAAATTGACCCCAGCGTTCATGCGCACGCCAAAGATCAGCGCATCTTCGGCGAGCAAGCTCGGGGTCAACGCGACGCGATCCTCGGTGACCCGGTCACGGAGGGCAAGGTGGGCATGCCATTTCGCCAGATCGGCCACATTGCCGCCGCGAACCCCCGCGTGCTGCGAAGCGGCCGAAGGCCCGAGCCCGACCCATTCATGCATGCGCCACGTATTCAAGTTGTGAAGGCAGGCGTGGCCGGAACGCGCGAAATTCGACACCTCGTATTGCCCGTAACCGGCAGCCTCCAGGCGCTCCCACGTCGTTTCGTAAAGGCGGGCTTCATGCTCCACGTCCAGCTTCACCTGGCCCTTGGAAAGTTTAACCCAAAGCTTGGTGTCCTCCTCAAAAGTCAGGCAATAGGTCGAGAGGTGATCGGGCGCCAAGGCCAAGGCTTCGCCTAAGTCGGTGAGCCACGCCGCCTCGTCCTGGCCGGGCAGGGCAAACATCAGATCAATGTTAACGCTGGCAAAATCCGCCTCGCGGATACGCTCATAAGCACGAAAAATTTGCTCTCGAGTATGCTGGCGCCCCAGCCCGTCAAGCAACGCTGGCTGGAAGGACTGCGCCCCCATCGAGATCCGCGTCACGCCGATCTCCTTGAGTGCGGCTAAACGTGCCTGGGTGACCGATGCAGGCGCCATTTCCACAGTCCATTCGGCAGCCCCCCCATTCAAACGAGAGCGCACGATGCAACCCAGCGTTAGAATGTCTTTTGGCGAGAGCAGCCCAGGCGTGCCGCCACCCCAAAAAACCGTTTCCACCCTTCGACCGCCCCACTCAACCAAGTCCGCCTCGGCATCGATACCTTGCATGTAACGGCTGATGCCATCGGCGGTAGGCGCCGTCTGGTAAAAGGCGCAAAAATCACAAGTGGACGAACAGAAAGGCACATGCACATAAAGGCCCAACGGACCGACCTGATTGCCAGCTACGGACAGTGGATTTATTTCGCTCATTGCCAAGGTCCGGGGTTTCTGTTGCGTATGCACCGACTTTTAAATCACAAAATCCTAATGTATCACAACCGCTTTAACCGCGCTAAACGCATCGCCCTCTCGATTAGTGCCGCCCTCGGTCTTTTTATCCTGACCGGCTGTAACGTTGGCATCACCAACCTTACCCCAAGCGTACTCCCTGAAAACCCGTCGCAGATCTACACGATCTCCACGCGGATCACGCCTAAGTCGATCAACATCATCTCCAGCAGCTTGGCCGTACGCATCATCATTGACGGGCAAAGCTTTCCCATGCGCCCGAGTGACCTCGGCAACAAAATCTACGATTTCGACTACCAACTGCCGGCCGGTCGCAACGAGATCGCGTACTACTTCTTGGTTAACTACAAATTTGAACAACAAGGCGTGATCCGCGACCGCGAAGAGTTCACCGAGGTGATCCACTCCAAGATCGTCGGTCGTTACGTGCTCTCGCTCGAAACCAACCGCGGTCCAGTCGGCGCGCGTATCAGCATCCTCGGCCGCGGGTTCACCGCGAAGGACACCGTTTCATTCGAAGGCACCACAGCACGCACCGTTTTTGATTCGCCGAACTCGATCAGCTTCTTCGTCCCTGCGGTCGATGCCGGCCGCAATTACAAAGTCGAGTTGATCAGCGCCAATGGCACTTCGCCTATCGGCACCTTCCGGGTCGACCCCACCGCGCTCACCGTCAGCCCCAGCGAGCTCTCGCTCACCCGCGGCCAGACCCAGTCGCTGACCTTCACGCTGCCTAACCCAGCCCCAACCGGCGGTCTGTTGCTGGACGTCACCACCGACGCGCCCGAGAGCGTGATCATGCCCGAGGTCGTCGTCCCTGCCGGCAGCACCAGCGCAACGATCAATGTCACCGGTGGTAAACCCGGTTCAGGCACCCTCTTCTTGAAGGGTTTTGGCTCCGGCGAAGTGACCGTCCCGGTCTCCGTCAAGTAAGCCTCCTCGACAAAAAAGGCCGGTCCTGAACAGACCGGCCTTTTTTGTGCCCTGAAACCAGCAATCTAATTTCAGCTCAAACAGCACCGAGTCATCTCGGTGCTGCGGGTTAGTACCCAGCTCAGCGCACCTGCAGGGTGCTCCCGTCGAATTCGATGCCGAGGGAGGGAATCGTTACAGCTTTGCGCTCACCCTGTTTCTTAACCGTGCCGGCGTGCCACGCTTTGTAGCCCGAGGCTTTGGCTGCAGCCAGGGTCGACTCAAGGTTGTCTTGCGAAACGTACGCAGCAAAACCGATGCCTTGATTAAACGTGGCGTAGGCCTCGCGAAGATCGATCGGCCCGGCTTCACGTAAAAACTTAAACAAGGCGGGCTCTTCACCGGGATTGGTGATTTCGTAAACGAAGGGTTCGTCGAGACGCATCAGTTTGCGCCAGCCGTGGCCGGTCACATGGGAAACGTAGTTCAACTTGATGCCCGCCTGCTGGCACTCGTTGACGAATTTAACGTAGATAACCGACGGCGCCAACAGCGCTTCGCCGTAGGTGCGCGGGTCGCCATGGCCAATGGGCGTCTGGTATCCTTGGGGCAACTTCGACGCGATGAGGCGGCACAACGACAGTCCGTTGGTTTGCACACCCGAGGAGGCCAGAAACACAATCGCATCGCCGTCCTGCACATCGCCGACGATGCGCTGCGACTTGGGGGAAACTTTACCGATGGCCGAACCAGCGAGCACGATGGCCTCTTCTTTAACGATTCCGCGCAACGTAGGCGTCTCGCCCCCACCCCAGACCGCGCCTGCCTGGCGGCAGCCCTCGGCCCAGCCCTCCACAAGCGCCTCCATACGCTTGGCGTCCGTAAACCACGACGACTCGCCCACTGCGGCGTGCATGGCCACCGAAATGGGCAACGCACCGCAAGTCACAAGGTCGTTGACGATGGTCGCGACCGTATCGATGGAGATTTCACGGTAAAAGTTTTTGCCGGTCTGGGCGTAAACGGCATCAGCCACCAAGTTTTTAGTGCCGAGCCCCTCCTCGACATGGGCGAGGAAATGGTCGTCGGCCTCCATCAGGTAACAGCTTTCGCCGCGGGTGTTGGCAGGCTCGGCGTAGCCGTGCAACTCAAGTAGCGGGGCGGTGGTCTTGGCCGCCTTTTGGCAGGCGCGCTTAAAGGCGTCGAGTTGGTCGTAGTTAACGCCGGAGGATTCGTAGGAGAGCGACATGCAGGAGGAACGGGAAAACCGCTATTAAACGCTGATTTTAAAAGGAGGTGACGATAACCGATTGGCCCTTTTCGCAGTGCCGACACGCGGCACGGCGGAAAAGGTTAAAAACAGGTCGCTCAGTAGCTGCGACCTTCGCCTTTTTCGAAGTAGTTCAAGTAAGCCTGATTGACCACGCGGAAGCCGCCGGGCGTCGGGTATTTGCCGGTGAAATACCAATCGCCGGTGTGATTGGGTACAGCGGCGTGAAGGTTTTCGATCGTCTGATAGATGATCTCGAATTCCCCTTGCCACTCGATGTTCTTGGGGCGGACGAGCTCGGTGATCTTGGCGGAAATTTCCTCCGGAGTGAACGGTTCGTAGATCTTGCGCACGTGGTTCACACATTCGCCCTTGGCCACGGCTTCGCGGCAAAGCTCGTAAACCTCTTGCAGGAGGTGCGACTGGCCGCGCTCTTTAAGCAGGGTGACGGTCGCCTCGAAGGCGACAAACTTACCGAGCTCCGACATGTCGATGCCGTAGCAGTCCGGGAAGCGGATTTGGGGCGCGGTGGATACGATCACGATCTTCTTCGGGTTGAGCCGGGAGAGGATGCGTAAGATCGAGCGTCGCAGGGTGGTGCCGCGCACGATGGAGTCGTCCACGCAGACGAGGTGGTCGCCCGGTTTGATCGATCCGTAGGTGATGTCGTAAACGTGGCTCGCGAGCTGGTTACGCATGCCTTCCTGACCTATGAAGGTGCGGATTTTGATGTCCTTGGAGACGACCTTCTCACCGCGCGGCCAGTTGCGCAGGATAAGGTCATCGAGCAGTGCGTCGGTGAGTTCTCCTGCCGCTGAGGCGGCAAGAACAGCCTTCTTAACCTCGTCGCGCCGCTTTTCACGCAGCGCGTGCATAAGGCCGTAGTAGGCGACCTCGGCGGTGTTCGGCACGAAGCTAAAAACGGTATTTTCCCAGTCGTAGCCGACAGCTTTGAGAACCTGATCAGCGAGGCGACCACCGAGGAGTTTACGCTCCTGGTAGATTTCGATGTCGTTACCGCGCGAGAAATAGATGCGCTCGAACGAGCACGAGGTGCGCGGGAGCGGCGCGGTGAAGGGCGAACTGCTCACGTGGCCGTTGCGTTTCAGCACCACGACATGACCGGGATTGACCTCCTTGGGCTGGTCGAGGGTGAGGTCGAACACGGTCATGAGCGGAGCGCGCTCGGAGGCAAAAGCGATGACCTCGTCGTTCTGGAAATACCAGCAAGGGCGGATGCCAGAAGGATCGCGGGCGACGAAGGCGTCGCCGTTACCGATCAGGCCGCAGAGTGTGTATCCGCCGTCCCATTTTTGCGAGGCGCGGGTAATGACGCGGGCGAGGTCGAGTTCGTCGCTGATGCGCTGGGAGGTGGCTTCAGGCGTGAGGCCCTCGCCGCGCAACTTGCGGAACAGCTCCTCGTGCTCCTCGTCCAGGAAGAAGCCGATTTTTTCGAGCATCGCCTGGGTGTCGGTGGCGAAGATCGGGTGTTGGCCCATGGCGATGAGCGAGCGGTTAAGCTCCTCGGTATTCGTCATGTTAAAATTACCGCACAACGCGAGATTACGCGTGGGCCAAGGCGAACGACGGAAATAAGGGTGGCAGGAGGAGATGTTGTACCCCCCGCTGGTGCCGTAGCGCAGGTGGCCCATGAGCAACTCGCCGCCGAAGTCGAAGTGCTTTTTGACCGTTTCGGCGAACTCAGGGTGAATCTCGCCGGTGGCAACCTTCTCGTTGTACTGGCCGAGCAAGGTTTTGAATATCTTGTCGAGCGGATTGGTCTTCACGCACCGATCGCGGAACATGTACGGCTCGCCCGGGGCGATGTCGCTTTTCACACAGGCCACACCCGCGCCATCCTGGCCGCGATTGTGCTGCTTTTCCATGAGCAGAAAAAGCTTGGTGAAGCCCCAAAGCGGCGTGCCGTATTTCTCTTGGTAATAGGACAGCGGCTTAAGCAGCCGAACCATCGCGATACCGCATTCGTGGGTGATCTTGTCGCTCATGAGTGGAAACAGAAATCCTGACTGGGGCCGACGCTCGGCACGGGGGCCGGTCGTAGTTTGGTGGCAACCGTCCGCAATGTCCCCGTGAAGTTGCCGTGCGGTTTTCGCAAGGTGGCGGGAGTGACGATTACGTTGAGTTTCACAGGCCGTTAAAAGTAAACGATGACGCCGTGAATCCCCAACCGGTCAAGGGGTTTTTACCCTACCTTTTTTTGAACCCTGGTTGCGGGGATGAAATTGCGCGTGTTGCTCAATCAGCCGACGCTCCTCAACAGCAGTATAAATCTGTGTTGTTGAAATATTTGCATGCCCGAGCATCTCCTGGATTGCGCGTAAGTCGGCACCGCCGGTCAGCAAATGAGTGGCGAAGGAATGGCGCAATAAATGGGGCTTCACGGTCTTGGTGATGCCGGCCTGCTTGGCATATTTTTTGACCAGCACCCAGAGCATCTGCCGGGAGATCGCCGTCCCACGCTCACTGAGGAAGAGTTGGCTGCCGGTTTTGGGCTTAACGAAATGGGGGCGGGCAGCGGTCAAATAGGCACCGAGGGCCTCGGCCGCCTTGCCGCCCACCGGGACCACGCGCTCCTTGGAACCCTTGCCGAACACGCGCAGGAAACCCGACTCCAAATCCACCTGCTGGATCATCAGTCCGGCCAGTTCCGAAACCCGCAGGCCGCTGGAGTAAAATAATTCCAGGATAGCCCGGTCGCGCAGTGCGTGGGCGTCGCCGCCTACGGGCGCGGCCAGCAGAGCGTCAATCTCCTCGGCGTTGAGCGTGCCAGGCATTTTGCGGTGGAGCTTGGGGCCCTGGAGCAGCTCGGTGAAATCATCGGGACGCACCCGTTCACGCACGAGGTGGCGGGCAAACATCCGGAGCGCAGAGAGTTTTCTCGCCAGACTGGCCTCGGTATAGTCGTCGCCGGCAGACGTTTGCCCGGTGCTCAGCGTATAGAGCCACTCGCGCACCTGATCGGCCGTGGCGGCTTGCCATGTTTTAACACCCGCCCGTGCCAGATGTGCCGCGCACTGGCGCAGGTCGCTTTCATAGGCCTCAAGCGTTCGATCCGAACGCCCCCGCTCAAGGGTGAGCGAGTTGCCAAAATCACGGATCGGCTCGTCGAGCCCAGAGGGCAGACCAAGATGGGGCTTGTAGGGAGCGGAAGATGAGTCGGGCACGGGCAAAAAAAAGACGCCGTCGAAATGACGGCGTCGATGGAAAAAGTCGGACTGAGGCGAGGCGGGCTTTTAATAGCGGCGCTTACGGGGAACGAAGGGCTGGGCGTTGACGTCCTTCATGCGGTAGGTGATGCGCGCCTTCTCCAAATCGTAGGGGCTCATCTCCATCTTCACGCCGTCGCCGGCGGCGATTTTGATGAAGTTTTTGCGTAGCTTGCCCGAGATATGGGCGAGAACGATGTGCCCGTTGGAGAGCTGGACTTTGAACATCGTCCCCGGAAGCACGGTGACGACCTTGCCTTCAACTTCAATGGATTTGCCGTCAGAGGATTCAGACATGGTTAAAAGCGGCAACGAGGCCTGGGACGAGTATGAGCATGCGAACGATTCGGTGTATAAAAGCTACTTGTAAGCCACCCTTCGTCCGCCTTAGTCAAGTTTTTCCTCGGCACGCCGCTTGTGGCGCACCGTTCACATTGCCGCCACCATGCCATCCTCCCGCCCTCAAGAGTGTCCGTTTGAAAAGCGTTTCCCCTCGCAGCTTTCGCGTGACGACACGTTTTTCATGAGCCTCGCCTACAACCAGGCGATCGACGCGTGGCGGCGCGACGAAGTGCCCATCGGCTGCGTCATCGAGCACGGCGGCGAGGTCATCGCGCTCGCCCACAACACCGTGGAAAGCGCCCAAGACCCGACCGCCCACGCGGAGGTTTTGGCCATCACCCAAGCTGCCGCCAAGCTGGGCAACTGGCGCCTTGAGGACTGCACCCTCTACGTCACCAAAGAGCCCTGCCCGATGTGCGCCGGGGCCACCCTCATGTCCCGGCTCAAGCGCGTTTGTTATGCGGTGCCCGACCCCAAAATGGGCTGCTTGGGCGGCGCAACCGATTTGAACGCCCTGCCACGCGTCAACCACCACCTCGAAATCACCGCCGGGGGAGTGCTCGAAGAGGAATGCCGCACGCTCATCCAAGCTTTTTTCAAACTGAAGCGTAACGCAGAGCCAGCGACTGAAGGTTCCCTCCTTCCGCCACTATAAGCCGATCGAATAGGCACGATTCAGACTCCATCACACTGCCGGCTGGAGGCAAATGCACCTTTCATGCGCCGGCTCTCGCCGGTTGAGTGTTTGGCTATGTCACTGCCGATCATTATTCAAGGAGGGATGGGCGTCGGAGTCTCCAACTGGACGCTCGCCCGCGCCGTTTCGCAACAAGGGCAACTCGGTGTCGTTTCCGGCACCCTTTTGGCCGTCGTTCTCTCGCGCCGCCTCCAGCTCGGTGACCTCGCCGGTGACATGCGCCGGGCGCTCTCGCACTTCCCCATTCCCGCCATGGCCGATCGGGTGCTCAACGACTGGTTCGTCCCCGGAGGCAAGCCGGCCGACAAACCCTTCAAGTCCGTCGAGATGCCTACGCTCACCTCGAGCCCATCCTTCAACGAGCTCACGGTGATCGCCAATTTCGTGGAGGTTTTTCTCGCCAAGGAAAACCACGCCGGCGTCGTGGGCATCAACCTACTTGAGAAAATCCAGCTCCCCACCCTGCCCTCGCTGTACGGCGCGATGCTGGCCGGCGTGGATTATGTGCTCATGGGCGCCGGCATCCCCCGCGCCATACCCGGGGTGCTCGACCAGTTTTCCCGCGGTGAGGCAGCCAAACTCAAGATCGACGTCACCGCCCCCGTCAGCCCCGAGCAAGCGCCCGTCGAGGCCTTTAGCTCGTTTGACCCGGCTGAGTTCCTCAAAGCCCCTGTTCCGGCCTTAAAACGCCCGCGCTTTTTGGCCATCGTCAGCTCCGCCACCTTGGCGATGACGCTCGCGCGCAAATCCTCCGGCCAAGTCGATGGGTTTGTGGTCGAGACCGAGGCCGCCGGCGGCCACAACGCCCCGCCGCGAGGTCCGCTGCAACTCACAGCCAAGGGCGAGCCGCTCTACGGAGAGCGGGATCTGCCCGACGTGGCCAAGATCCGCGCTCTCGGGTTACCCTTCTGGATTGCAGGTGCCCACGCCACGCCCGAACGCCTAGCAGAAGCCCAGCAACAGGGCGCCGTTGGCGTACAGATTGGCACCGCCTTCGCCTTCTGTGAAGAGTCTGGCATGGGTTCCCAGCTCAAACAAGAGGTGGGCGAATTGGTGCGTTTCGGGCTCACTCAAATATTCACTGATCCCTTCGCCTCGCCAACGGGTTTTCCCTTCAAGGTCCTTAATCACCCCAAAACCTTATCTAACCCCAGCTGCTACGAGGATCGCCCGCGCATCTGCGACCTCGGGTATTTGCGCGAAGTCTACACCCAGCCAGACGGTGCCGTCGGCTACCGCTGCGGAGGTGAACCCGTAGGCAACTTCCTACGCAAAGGGGGAACCGAGGACGCCACCACCAACCGGAAGTGCCTTTGCAACTGCCTTCTCGCCACCGTCGGCCTTGGCCAAACCTACAAAAACCACGTCGAGCCGCCGATGATCACCGCCGGTCACGACGTCGCGCACCTGGCGCGGTTCTTCCCTGCTGAAGGCTCCAGTTACCACGCCGCCGATGTGATCGGACTGACATTGGGGACCAAATAACGATGCCTTCGCCGGCATGCTTTCACCTTGCCGGCGACGCCTCCCTCCCCCTTCCATTCCCCGCACTCTTATAATCGCTATGAGCAACACGCCCACCTCTCCCACCCGCCCGAAAAAAGTCGCCCTCCTTACCGCAGGCGGACTCGCCCCCTGCCTCAGCTCCGCCGTCGGCGGCCTGATTGAGCGCTACACCGAGATCGCCCCCGACATCGAGCTGATCGCCTACCACAGTGGCTACAAAGGCCTGCTGCTGGGCGACTCCTACAAAATCGGCCCCGCCGAGCGCGCCTCAGCCTCCATTCTTCATGCGCACGGCGGCAGCCCCATCGGCAACAGCCGCGTGAAACTCACCAACGTCAAAGACTGCGTGAAGCGCGGCTTGGTCAAAGAAGGTCAGGACCCGCAAAAAGTCGCCGCCGACCAGCTCATCAAGGACGGCGTGGACATTCTCCACACTATCGGTGGTGACGACACCAATACGGCCGCCGCGGATCTCGCCGCCTTCCTCGCCAAAAACAACTACGGCCTCTCCGTCATCGGCCTGCCCAAGACCATCGACAACGATGTATTCCCCATTCGCCAATCCCTCGGCGCCTGGACCGCTGCCGAGCAGGGCGCGCGCTATTTCCGCAACGTCGTCTCCGAGCACAACGCCAACCCGCGCATGCTCATCATCCACGAGGTCATGGGGCGCAACTGTGGCTGGCTCACCGCCGCCACCGCTGCTGAATACCGCAAGATCCTCGATCGCGAAGAGTTTGTCCCCGGCCTCGGCCTCTCCCGCGAAAACCTCGACGTCCACGCCGTGTTCATCCCCGAGATGGCGGTCGATCTCGCCGCTGAAGCCACCCGCCTCAAGGCGATCATGGACCGCGTCGATAACGTTAACATCTTCATTAGCGAAGGTGCCGGCGTGGAGTCGATCATCGCCGAGATGCAGGCCAAGGGCCAAGAGGTTCCCCGTGACGCCTTCGGCCACGTGAAACTCGATGCAATCAACCCGGGCAAATGGTTTGGCGAACAGTTCGCCAAGATGCTGGGCGCCGAAAAAGTCCTCGTGCAAAAGAGCGGGTATTTCGCCCGCGCCGCCGCAGCCAACAATGCCGACCTGCGGCTGATCAAGAGCTGCACCGACCTCGCCGTGGAATGCGCCCTGCGCCGCGAGAGCGGCGTGATCGGCCATGACGAAGACCAAGGCGGCATCCTGCGCGCCATCGAGTTCCCCCGCATCAAAGGCGGCAAGCCCTTCGACACCACCGCACCCTGGTTCGGAACGCTGCTCGCCCAAATCGGCCAGCCCAAAGGCGAAACCGTCCACGTAAAGCACTAAACCGCTTCCCTCAACCGGACTGCCCACGCGTTGCACAAAAAAGGCCCGACACTTAAGTCGGGCCTTTTTTGTGGGGAGAGACCAACGGGCTCAGCCCTCGGCGCGCCGCTGTGCGTCGGCTTCAATCAACGCCTTTACGCGATCGAGTTCAGCCGCGACCTGGGTTTTCACCGTCGCCAATTCAGCGGCGGTTTTAACCGGTGCGCTGGCGAAGACATAAAACTTCATCTTTGGCTCCGTGCCACTGCCACGAGCCGCGAAGCTATAACCATTGGCCAACGTGACCAAATATAGGTCCTGCTTGGGAATGGCCTCATTGTCCGCGTCACGGAACACCTCGACCCCGAAGTCCTGGAAGCGGGTCACCGCGACGTCTCCAAACGCCTTGGGCGGGGCTGAGCGGTAGGTTTGCAAGATACGCTTGATCTTGGCTGCGCCCGTCGCGCCTTCGTAATAAAGGTTAACCACGCCCTCGAGGTAGAAACCGTATTTGAGGTAAATGCTGTCGAGGTACTCCGGCACGGTGAGCCCCTGCGCCTTCACCGCCGCGCAGAGCTCGGCAAACATGAGACAGGCTGCATTGCCGTCCTTGTCGCGGACATAGTCATTGGGCAGGTAGCCGTAGCTCTCTTCGCAGCCAAAAGCGTAGAACGTGCTGTACTGCTGGAGCAGCTTGGCGCGCGTCTCAAACGGCGTTGCATCGTAATCAAGCGCGATTCCCTGCTTGGTGAGGAGGGCCTTCTTGAGCTGATCCTCGTAACCCTTGATCTTGGCAGCGATCCACTTGAAGCCGGTCAGCGTGTTGATGACCTTAACGCCGTGACCAAGGCCGATCGCATCCTGCAGTGAAGTGGTGACGAAGGTCTTAATGATCGCCACACGGTCGGAACCGGCGGCCGGGATAACCCCCTGCTCCTTGTATTTGGTCAGGCGGTACTCTGCCAGCAACGCGCCGATCTGGTTACCGGTGAGCAAGTGCATTTTGCCGTCGGGACCGCGCACGGCCACGCCCATACGATCGCAATCTGGATCGGTAGCCAAAACCACGTCCAGATGTTGTTTTTCGGCGAGTTTCACCGCGAGTGAAAGGGCTTCGGCATTCTCGGGGTTCGGCGACTTGACCGAGGGAAAACGGGCATCAAAGGCCACCTGCTCGTGAACCTCGTGCACCTCGGCCCCGGCGTGGACCAACAAAGGAACGGACATCACGCCGCCCGTGCCATGGATATTAGTGAAGGCGACCTTGAGCTTAGTTTTCTTGAAAACAGACATATCGATGGCCGCTTTGCTGGCGACAGCGAGATACGCATCGTCGGTCGCACGCTTGAGCGTAACCACGCGGGACAGGTCTTTTTCGAGGTAAGCCGAGAGCTCGGTGAGAGGAACCGCGTTAACCTCATTAACGATCCCCTTGTCGTGCGGGGCCACGACCTGAGCACCGTCCTCGAAGTAGGCCTTAAAGCCGTTATCGTGGGGCGGATTGTGGCTCGCCGTGATCACCACTCCGGCATGGGCGCGGAGGTGGCGGACCGTAAAGCTCAGCTGAGGCGTCGAACGAGGACCTTCAAAAATGTAGGCATTACCACCGAGTTTAGTCCAAGCCGAGGCGGCCAATTCACAGAAATGGCGCGAGAAATGGCGAACGTCGTGAGCGATCACCAACGCGGGAATGTCGGCGCGACCGGACTCAGCCAGATAGGCCTGGGTGTAGCGGAACAGCCCGATAGTGGCACGTGTGAGCGTGAAGTCGTTAAGGATGTTGCTGCCGATGGCGGCAAAACTGGGTGTGCCCTGTTCGCCGAGCGTGCCGGTCTCGACCGAGGTTGGCAGTTGGCCGATGGTGCGGCCGCGGATGCCGCCAGTGCCGAACTCGAGGTCGCGGTAGAAGCGGTTGTTTAGTTCGTCCCAAGCTGCCTTGGCGACGAGTTCGTCGATGCTAGCTACGGCCCAGCTAGGAAGGGAGGCGCCCAACCAGGTGGTCAGGTTCTTTACAGTTTCGGGAAGAAGTTGTCCGGACTGACCGGCGGCTTGAATCAGGGTGAGTGTGCTCATGGTTTGGGCGCTGGTAACAGGGTGGATTATTCGAGATAGAGGCCGGCGGCGACTACAGGCTTGGTCAAAAGCTTATTCCAAGCGTTCGCAAAAGAATCCTCGTCGTACCCGAAGAGTGGCGAAACCTCGATTGGGAAAGGTGGAAGGCCGGTGGAATCGGTCGGCACGACAGCACCGTTGGCGCTGAGCCAGCGTGCAAACTGGCGGAGCTGATCATCCACGCAGGTCTTGGGCGAATCGAGGCCTTCGGCGTTTTTAACCGGCGAGAAATCGTCGGCGCGTGGAGTTTCGATGACGACGGGTTTGGCAGCGAAGGGCAGCGCGTCGAAAACAAACATTTCAAACTTAACGCCGTTGGCTTTGTCCGGTTTCACGGGATTGCCCGCTGCATCAATCGTCGGGATCTTTTTGTCGGCACGGTGGAACGGGAGGGAATCGGATCCGCGGGCCATGCGGCGGATGAACTTCGTATCGAGAATATGGATCGCGATGCTGCCGGCGATGTAGCGCAGAGCGCCGGTGGCTGGGTCGATCTCCTCTTGAAATGATTTCGGCAAGTCGGAGTACTCGATCACGATATTTTGACCGCGCTGGGAGCAGAAATGACCGACCTTCTCGCCGGCATAGGCTTTCGCCACCATCTTGCTCGACATCTCGGAGCCACGCAGAACATTCCAGCCGATGAACGCCGGATCAATGCCCCGAACCAGGGGATTATCCACCTGGAAGTAGCTCAGGATATCGATGCCCTCCTTCTCCATGATATCGAGCGCGCCGCTGCGATCGAGGGCGCGGAGCGAACCGCCGTGGCCGTCGGCCGACATGGCGATGGTGCCCTTGGTTTCGAGCAGGATTTTACCCTCGGGCGTGACGGCCGGCATGCGACCTTGACGGAAAAAATGAACCTGGGTCTCGGCAAGGCCGAAGTAGCCATTGGCCTTAAAAAATGCCTCGGTCGGCCCATGGTTCACGTGACTGGTCATGATAAACCAATGGATCGGCTTGCCGTAACGCGCACCGGCCGCACGGACTTTCTCAGCAAAAACGTGAAAGAGTGTTTTATGCTTAATGGGAGTCACCGGATAGGTACCCTTGGGCCCGTCATAACCTAGGCGTGTCCCCTGCCCACCGGCTACGGTGAAGGCGGCAACGCGACCTGCACTTAAGGCGGCCTCACCTGCCACTTTGGCCGCGCTCCAGGCGGCTGCATCACCCCCATTTTCAGGGCGACGCTCGTAAGGAGCAGGTGACAAACCAGTGAGATCGAGACCCGATGCGGCATCCTTAGATAGCAAGGTGCGCGTGAGATGATCCACCTCCGCCAGATCGATCTCGGCCGCCTCGGCCAGCAGCGCTTGCTGCGCCTCAGGCGCGAGCTCGTTATAAAATGCGAAAACATGCCCTTGTCCGGCACGTTCAAATTCCTGAATCAGCGAGGGTGTAGCCATGATGGGAAAAGCGAAAATACAGCAATGTACCGACGGTTGGCGCAACGTTTTTAGGCCCAATTCCTATCCTTATTTTCCGGACACACGTCGGACCTAATGACGCCCGGTGCTGCAACAGTTCGTTGCCTTCAAACCGGACGGCGGCCACTGGGACACAAAAAAGGCGGCTCCGGATGGAACCGCCTCAGGAAGAAAAACGAACGAGGTTTACTTAGCGGCCGAGGCAGCCTTGATCAACTCAACGAAGCTCCGGGACTCCAGCGCAGCGCCACCGATGAGGCCGCCGTCGATGTCTTTTTGCGCGAGGAGTTCGGGAGCGTTGGAGGGCTTCATGGAGCCGCCGTAAAGGATACGGACCTTCTGCGCAACAGCCTCGCCGAAGAGCTTCACCAGGAGCGAACGAATGAAGGCGTGAACCTCTTGCGCCTGCTCCGTGGTTGCAACTTTACCGGTGCCGATAGCCCAGACAGGCTCGTAAGCGATGACGACACTGGTTGCGAGTTCCTTGGAGACGCCTTCAAGGCCAGCCTCGAGCTGAGTCTGCACGACCTTGAGGGTCTGGGCGGATTCGCGCTCGCTGAGGGTTTCACCCACGCAAAGGATGGGCTTGAGCTGGTTCTTCAGCGCGGCAAGCACCTTGAGGTTAACAAACGCGTCGGTATCGCCGAAGTAAGTACGGCGCTCGCTGTGGCCGATGATGACATAGTTCACGAAAAGTGCTCGGAGCATCTCGGCGGAAATTTCGCCGGTATAAGCGCCACTCTTTTCGGGGTGCAGGTTTTGCGCGCCCAATTTAACCGTCGAACCATCGAGGGACTTGGCGGCGGTTTCGAGTGACGTGTACGGGGGGCACACGACGACATCCACGTCGGTCTGTTTACCCACCTCGGTGACGATTTCCTGCAAAAGCGCAGAGGCGTCGGCGGAGGTTTTGTTCATCTTCCAGTTACCGGCGATGAGTTTTTTACGAATATTCATGAGAGTTAAAAGGCTGATTAGCTGATGGAGAGTGCGAGGACATTAATACCGGCGAACAGGTAACCAAAAGGCCAACTGTTCACCGGTGAAACGCATTTTAGCTTTCAAGGAAGACCACGCCGGGCAGTGACTTGCCCTCGAGGAACTCGAGGGAAGCGCCGCCGCCTGTGGAGCAATGGGTGACCTTGTCGGCGACCTTGAATTTCTTCGCGGCCGTCGCGGTGTCGCCGCCGCCGACAATCGTCGTGGCGCCCTTGGCGGTGGCCTCGGCGATGGCATCGGCCATGGCCTTGGTGGCCGTGGCGAACTTGTCGAACTCGAATACACCAGCGGGGCCGTTCCAGATGATGGTCTTGGACGACAGGATCGCTTGGCGGTAAAGCTCGATGGACTTGGGGCCGGCGTCGAGACCACCCCAGCCGTCGGGAATACCGGTGGCGAGGTCGGCGGCGCATGTGTTGGCGTCGGGCGAGAAGGCGTCGGAGCAAACGAAGTCGATCGGGAAGATCAGCTCAACGTTGCGAACCGCAGCCTTGGCTACGAGCTCTTCGACGATCTTAGCGCCTTCCGGATCGTACAAGCTGGTGCCGATCGGGGTGCCGCGAAGAACTTTATGGAAGGTGTAGGCCATGCCGCCGCCGATGATGATTTTATCGGCCTTATCGAGCAGGTTTTTGATCAGGGGAATCTTGTCGGCGATCTTGGCGCCACCGAGTATGGCGAGCAGGGGACGATCAGGATTATCCAAGACCTTGGCGAATGCCTTGAGCTCGGCTTCCATGAGGAAACCAGCGGCCTTGATCGGCAAGGTCACGCCAACCATGGAGCTGTGAGCGCGGTGGGCGGTACCGAAGGCGTCGTTGACGTAAACGTCGGCGAGCTTCGAAAGACCGGCGCGGAACTCAGTCACTTTGGCCGGATCGGCTTTCACCGAGGTGCCATCTTCGAGCTTAACCTTGCCCTCTTCCTCGATGTGGAAGCGCAGGTTTTCAAGTAGGAGGACTTGGCCGGGCTTGAGGGCGGCGGCGGCCTGTTCGGCTATGGGGCCGACACAGTCGGTCGCGAATGCCACGGGTTTACCGAGAACCTTCTCTAACTCGGCAGCGATGGGCTTGAGGGAGAATTTTTCGATCACCTGGCCATCGGGACGGCCGAGGTGGCTGGCGAGGACGACGGACGCACCTTTTTCGAGCGCGTATTTGATCGTGGGCAGCGCGGCGACAATGCGGGCGTTGTTGGTGATAGCACCGGTTTTCTTGTCCTGGGGGACATTGAAATCAACGCGCATGAACACGCGTTTACCGGCGAGATCGAGGTCGCGAATAGTTTTGAATTTGGCCATATGTAAATCCTCAGAAACGAAGTGCCCACGGAACACACAGAATACACGGAAGAGTTAATTCCGTGTGTTCCGTGTATTCCGTGGGCAATACCTCAGTGGTAATTAGAGCTTGGAAGCGATCACCTTGGTGAGGTCGACGACGCGGTTGGAATAGCCCCACTCGTTGTCATACCAGGAAACGAGCTTGAAGAACTTGCTGTTGAGCTCGATCGAGGAACCGGCATCGAAGATCGAGGACTGCTTGTCGTGGATGAAGTCAGAGGAAACGACTTCGTCTTCGGTGTAACCGAGGATGCCCTTGAGGTAGGTCCCGGAAGCCTTCTTAAGGGCGGCCTTGATCTCGGCGAGGGAGGTTTCCTTGGTGGTCTTGAAGGTCAAGTCGACGACGGAAACGGTCGGGGTAGGCACGCGGAAGGCCATACCGGTGAGCTTGCCCTTGACGGCAGGGAGAACAAGCGCGACGGCCTTGGCGGCGCCGGTGGCGGAAGGGATAATGTTCTGAGCGGCGGTACGGCCACCCTTCCAGTCCTTCTTCGAGGGGCCGTCCACAGTCTTCTGCGTGGCAGTGTAGGCGTGCACGGTCGTAAGCAGGCCTTCCTCAAGACCGAAGCCTTCCTTGAGCAGCACGTGAACGAGCGGCGCGAGGCAGTTCGTGGTGCAGGAGGCATTGGAAATAATGCTGTGCTTGGAGACGTCGAGCTGGTCGTCGTTGACGCCCATCACAACGGTGATGTCTTCGCCCTTAGCAGGGGCGGAAATGATAACCTTCTTGGCACCAGCGGTGATGTGGCCCTTGGCCTTCTCAGCGTCGGTGAAGAGACCGGTGGACTCGATGACGATATCAACGCCCAACTTGGCCCAAGGCAGCTCGGCAGGGGACTTGGCGGAGACAACGAGGATCTCTTTGCCGTTGATCACCAAGACGTCATCCTCGGCCTTGTCGGGGGAGGACTTTTTGGACGAAACGGTACCCTGGAACTTGCCCTGGGTGGAGTCGTACTTGACGAGATAGGCTAGATTGTCGGCCGGAACGATGTCGCCTACGGCGACGACGTCGAGGGTGTTACCGAGCAGACCTTGTTCAACAAGGGCGCGGAACACGAGACGACCGATACGACCAAAACCATTGATTGCGACTTTTACTGCCATGGGAGGAATCCGTTTCTATGAGTTAGGTTGCTGAAACAAGTTAATCGCGCCGTGAAGGCGCGAGATGAGCAAAGAAGGCGAGCCGTTTGCCGTTGGCAAGGGTTTTGGGTGCGCAACTTGTGGTAATTAAGATGCGTTTATTGGTCGCACGACCCGTTACGCATCAAGGATCCACAACGCGCAGCCTAGCGCCGGAAGAAATATTTCATTCGCTACGGTTTGCCGAAGCGCAGTTACGCCGGCGTTGCCAAAGAACCGCTCATGGTCGGCGAGTTGCCGCCAAGCCGGCGAAGCGATGCCCTCGCCGAGGGAAATCGTCACATCGCTGAGCGTGTTATTGATCGCAAAAAGCAATTGAACAGGGCCCTGCGAAAGGTCCGCATTATAGATAATCGCGGCAGCCGCAGTGATGCGCGCCCAATAAAACTGAAAAAATCCTTCGCTCGCGCGGGTAAAATGACGGACCAAGCGCCCCTCCTCGGAGCGTCGGAAGGCGATCCAATCTGCGTAATAAGTATGCGTGGACGGGAAGCGGAAAATGCGACGATAATCCAAGGCGTTCACCTCGCCCATTTGATAGGTATTGTGGATACCCAGCTTGGAGCGAATGAAGTCCTGTCCGGCCGAAAGCATCGGAATGCCCACGGACATAAATAGGATCGAAGCCATCAAATGCGTACGCCGACGATCATTGGCCGTTGGCGTGTCGCCGTTGCGATTGGCATTGTCGGTGATGTTGTCGATCCACGTCTTGTCGTCGTGGGACTCCGTGTAGTTAACCGTCTGAGCCGGCCATTTCGCGTAATACCACGGTGAGCCCTTCAGGTAGTACTCAAAGCCCTCCCGCGTTCCACTGCCGCGAACGTACTCACGCACAAAGTTGCGGTAACCATCATTCCACGACGCCCAGCCCGTGTCGCGCAATTCGCCCGCGATATGCCCGCGGAAACTCCACGGCTCGGCGATCAGTATGACGTCGGGCTTCACACGCTTGAGCGCGGTCTCGACCTTCATCAGCACGGGCGCACTCACCAAATCGGCCAGATCAAAACGGAAACCGTCGACGCCGTAGGTCTCAATGAGGTGCCGGCAACTGTCGATGATCAGCCGCGTGACCATGGCCGCGGAACAGCGTAGGTCATTGCCGCAACCACTCCAATTGGACAACTGGCCCTTGTTGTCCTGCTCGAAATAATACAGCCGGTCGACAAACATCAGATGCGCCGGCTCGCCAACGTGGTTGTAAACCACGTCCAAAACCACGGCCATCCCCCGCTTGTGGAAGGCATGCACGAGGTCTTGAAATTCCTTCACCCCGCTGGCCTTAGCCGGATTGGTGGCGTAGCCGCTATGAGGCGAAAAGAAATTGGAGGTCATATAACCCCAGTGATACTCGTCTGCCGAAGCGGCATCATTTTCCTGCACCGGCTGGAGTTCGACACAGTTCACCCCGAGCCGGTGTAAATAAAAATCGGGATGCTCGACCCACTTGCGGAGTCCGGCGAACCCACGCCGCTCGTCCCCGTCCAGGGTTAGTGGCGCGTGCGAAACCAAGTCGCGCACGTGTGCTTCGGCAATCACGAGATCTTGCCATGCCGGCGTCTTAAAGCCTCGATCCCCCTTCCCCACCCATTGTGGGTCGAGCACGATGCCTGGCCCGAGCCGACCGATCGTGGCCTGCGCGTAGGGATCCAGCACCCGATGCGCCGGCTCAAAAAGCCCGCAGACATCCCTTGGCCCGTCCACGTGGTACCAGTAGAACCAACCGTGTAAATTCTCGGTCAACACCACTTCCCACACGCCCGCATTTATACCACCAAGCTGACCGAGGCTATTGAGCGCATACCGATAAGGGGCGTGCTGCTCACTCAGTTGCGAACACACGCATAACTCAACGGTTTTAGCGCGGGGTGCGAACAACCGAAAAACCGTCTCGCCGCCCTTCACTCCGGCGCCCATCGGCAAGTTGCTTTCCATCTGGAAAAAGAAGTCGCCAGGCATCAGCGGTACGCTGTGTGAATCAGCCGCTTCCGACCAACGTTCCGACCACGCGGAAGATAAATCCAGGGGCGCCGAGAGGTCGGACTTAAACGAATACCAAAGTACCGACCAAGAAGACGACAAATCGAGGGGGGCGGCGAGGTCGAACTTGAACAAGTGCTGACCTGTACGATCAGGATCGATCGAATAGTTCAGGTTCCCCGTCTCGTCCCGCACGCCATTCGGAGCCGAATTGGGCACATTCAACCACCGTCCCTTATCGGTGACAAATTTGAACTTAAAGTGCGGCTGCCTAAAAAACCGCTCCGCCGGCCCCGACCAGATGAGCACTGATTCACCTCCCAGAGTTGCGGGCCGCATCGTCCATTCTGTGTGAAAAACCGCCTCTTGCCAACCGTTGAAATCGCCCGCGAGAAAAACCTTCTCCTTGTCGGCGATCACTTCGGGGTGAAGCTCACTTCGGATGAAAAACCAGATTTCGCCCTTACGATTAACGAAATAGGCGCTCTGACAGCCGAAGGTGTAGTCGGGCACTCGGTGTAACCCCGCAAAGCTCGCACCTGAACTCAACGTTAACGGAGGGAGCTTTCGCGCCCGCCAATCTTGGCAAAGCTCAATCACGCCCTGTGTCGGCGAAGTTAACCAAGCGCTAGCAATTTTAGGGACACGAGCAGCCATGATAGTGCCGCCGATATCATTGGGCCCGATGCCTTCGCACAAGACCGAAAACACAAGACGAGCCATCAACCAGAGGACTAGCGATTGACAAACCACCCGCTCCGATCACGTCGTCATGATCAGTGCCGAAAACCGAAAAAATCCTCGTCGCCATGTCCGGTGGAGTCGACAGCTCCGTCGCCGCCCTGCTGCTCAAGCGCCAGGGCCACGATCTGGTGGGCGCGTACATGAAAAACTGGATCAACGAGGACAACGTCATCGGCCACTGTCCGTGGATGCAGGACATTGATGACGCCCGTGCGGTTTGCGATCGGCTCGGTATCGAGTTCAGGGTGGTCAACCTGATGCAGGATTACCGTGAGCGCGTGGTCGCCTATCTGCTCGACGGTTACCAGCGCGGTCTCACCCCCAACCCCGACATCATGTGCAACCGCGAGATCAAATTCGGGGTCTTCCGTCACTGGGCCCGCGACCACGGTTTCTCAGCAGTGGCCTCCGGTCACTACGCCCGCCGTATCGAACTCACCAACACGCCGAGTCTCACTCGCGGCGACGAGGGACAGGCCGGCGGTGCTCGTTTTGCGCTTATTGAAGGTGCCGACAAGAACAAGGACCAGTCCTACTTTCTTTCCCTGCTTTCACAGGACCAACTGGCCGATGCCCGCTTTCCCATCGGCCACTTGCCCAAACCCGAACTGCGTCGCCTAGCCGCTGAGGCTGGCCTGCCTACAGCCGCCAAAAAGGACAGCCAAGGCATCTGCTTTATCGGCGAGGTCAAAATGCAAGACTTTCTCCGTCAATACGTGCCCGACTTGTCCGGACCGATCCTCCGCGCAACCGACGGCAAACTCATCGGCGAACACCGCGGGTTGCACTATTACACTCTGGGTCAGCGCAAAGGCATCGGCGTGCCGTCAAATACCGATAATCAGGCCTATGTCGTCGTCGGCAAACGCGCCGACGACAACGCGCTGCTAGTAGCGTTTGACTCAGCCGACGCGCCCGGGTTGTTCCAAGCCGAGGTACGTCTGCACGCATTGCAATGGAACAGTGCGCCGATCACCACTCGCTGCCGACTGGAGGGCCGTGTACGTTATCGCGACCCCAGAGTGGCGATTGAGTTCACCCCGCTTTCCGCTGACTCCGCCGTGGTCCGTTTCGACGAGCCCCAGCGAGGACTTGCGAGCGGGCAAATCCTCGCAATCCATGACGGCGAGCGCTTGTTGGGTGGTGGGGTGTACCTGTAAAGGCCCTACGCCGGCGTTAACGATCAGCGCGCAATCCTATAAACAGGACTCCATCCGCTGAAATCACAGCTTCAGCGCCTTGAATTCCTCTGTTTTAAAGGTACGAGGCAGGCCACGAGGATCGGCCATTTTCTGCATCGCAGGACTATTCGGATGATCCTTAAGCCCCTGATTTAACAGCGCGATTGCCTCGTCACCACGACCGAGCAAGGCCAGTACGAAGGCTTGCTGAGCGAGTTCTTCAGGCTGATGCCCCTCCTTATAACGATCAGCATGGAGCTCTAATGCGGTTTTATAGGCTTTGCGCGCACCGTCCGTTTTGTCCTGCTTACGACGCGCCATACCAAGGGTCACCCAGTATTCAGGCATGTCATCGCGCAGTTTTAGCGACCGCTGCATCAACTCTTCGGCACGGCTAAACTCACGGATCTGCATCGCGAACTGAGCCTCGCTGGCGAGCATCGCAGCCTCGGACTTAATCGCCGCAGGCACTTCCTTGTTTTTTTTGGAGCAGCCGGCACTAAGGGCAAGTACGGCGCAAACGAGCAGAGCAAACAATCGGTTCATGGGTGGTAAAATCAAAGATCGAGCGGAACGTTGGCAATTGCCTCCTCCATCGTGGTCAGGCCGTCCTTCACCTTTAGCATGGAGTCTTGATGAAGGGTCTTCATGCCCGCCCGCATACAGATTTTCTTAAGCTCGGCGGTTTCAAAGCCCTTATTGATGCCCTCGATGAGCTCTTCGGTCGTGATCATCAGTTCATGGATACCGACGCGGCCCTTGTACCCTGAACCTCCGCACTTGGGGCAGCCCTTGGGCGCCGCCTTGTAAATAGGCCCGCTCCAACCAAGCGCTTTTTCAAGGATCTCCTTCTCACGCGGAGTCGGCTCACTCTGGACTTTGCAGGTCTTGCACGCCCGCCGGATCAGACGTTGCGCGCAAACGCACAGCAGCGAAGACGAGATCATGAACGGCTCAATTCCCATATCCGTCATACGGGCAACCGTGCTCGGCGCATCGTTGGTGTGGAGCGTGGATATCAGCAAATGGCCCGTGAGCGCCGCCTCGACTGCGATGTTGGCGGTCTCCTTGTCTCGAATTTCACCCACCAGAATGATGTCGGGGTCTTGCCGCAAAAAGGCGCGCAGGGCACTGGCGAAGGTCAACCCGATCTGCTTGTGCATCTGCATCTGGTTAATGCCTGCCAAGGTGTACTCAATGGGGTCCTCAGCCGTACGGATCACCAACTCCGGCGAGTTGATCTCGTTAAGGGCGGAATACAGGGTCATCGACTTACCGGAGCCGGTCGGCCCGCAGTGCAAAATCATACCGTAAGGCTGCTGAATAACCTCGCGGTATTTCCGAAGATTCTCCTCGGAGAAACCCAAAGCGGTCATCGGCAGAGTGGACTTTTGCTTATCCAGAATACGCATCACCACGCCCTCGCCGTGATTGAGCGGTGCGGTAGACACACGTAAGTCGATATCGACGCCCTTTTTCGTATACTGCTTAAAAACGATACGTCCGTCCTGCGGCAAGCGTCGCTCGGCGATGTCGAGGTTGCACATGATCTTGAGGCGGGCTACGAGCGCCGGCCCAACCTTGGCAGGCAGGCGCAACTTCTCCTTGCAGATACCGTCGATGCGGTAGCGCACGACCACTTCTTTTTCCTGCGGCTCGATGTGAATGTCGGACGTACCCAAATAATAGGCGTCTTCGATGATTCGGTTGGAAAGCTGAATAATCGGGCCTGAATCCTCGGTGACTTCGTCTACCTCAACAGCATCAGCGGAAGTACCGAACTCGGCGCCGATCTGTTGAACTACGTCTTCGAAGCCGACCGAGCCAGGGGTTTCTTTAACGAACTTGTCCTTGATGTCTTTTTCCCGCCCCAGCAGACGGGCGACCTTCATCCCGGTCATCTCCTGTATTTTAACCGGGATGTTGACCTCAAACGGATTGGCGAAAGCAACGAGGAGCATGTCGCCTACCTGTCCAACCGGCAGCACGAGGTTCTCTTGGCAAAACTCTTGTGGGATACGCTCGAAGGTCTGGGGGGTAAGCTTCCAGCGGGCTACGTTAAAAGGGGCCATGTTAACCGCCTTGGCGCGCGCCACAAAAATCTGGAACGCAGTAACCCGGTACTCCTCGGTGAGCAGCTTGTCGAGCGCGTCACCATTGAGGTCGTCGGGGTGATTAACCAGCGCCTGAACCTGGACGTCGGTGAGACGCGCCATCCCAGCGAGCTTGGAGACAATCTGGGTCTGGATTTTTCCGAGAGGCATGGCGGATTAATTTGCGGGGGAAACCGGTACAGGAGCGCGAGAAGCCTCAAGCTTTTCCATATAGTCGGCGATGATCTCCAAATTGGTACAGTACCACACGACCGGCCCGCCCAATTGTTTTTCCCAATAGGTAATCACGGCCGGACTCAAGTAGTAGGCGGTGGCTACAAAATAAACCCCCTCTTCATGGTCGAAGGGGATCGTCCATGTCGCCCAGCATGAGTTCAAATCCGTGG
The DNA here is from genome assembly GCA_024998815.1 of Opitutus sp. Lineage (NCBI taxonomy): Bacteria > Pseudomonadati > Verrucomicrobiota > Opitutia > Opitutales > Opitutaceae > Opitutus > Opitutus sp. The sequence continues at coordinate 167,917 of JACEUQ010000001.1, read as the reverse complement.
CAGTCCCGAGCTCTTCGGGCACATCGTAGGAACGAAGATCAACGATTCCTACACCCAGCTCGTCCATCACATGGTGCAAAACATCCGCCTCCTGCACCACTTGCAGCTCGTAGGCGAGAATGGCGAGCACGGAGCTTTTGCGGTAGTTGCCACTCGCAATGAGCTCGAGCAGCCGCTCATTGGCGGACTCGAGATTTTCGATTTTAACCAAGTTGGCCTCGACCAGACTGGCGCCTAACAACCGGTTCGCCCGCATCAACAGCGATCGACCTTCTGGAGTCATACTCATGGAACGATGGACCGGCTCAGGCGGTTTTCTTGATCATGCGTGGCGTACCACCATTTTTGACCACCCGCTTGCGCAACGCGTCGGTTAGCTCCTCTAGCCCCTCGCCGGTGGCACAGGAGATTTCAATGATGTCCACCTTGTTACGGGTTTTGAATTTCTTGAGATTCGCCGCCGAGCTTTCGACATCCATCTTGTTGGCCACGACGACGCGGGGCTTTTTAAGCAGAGTCTTGTCGTAGAGCTTCAGTTCATTAACGAGCGTCTTGTAATCCTCGCGGGGGTCACGGTTGTCGGTGCCAGCCATGTCGATGAGAAACATGAGCAGTGTGCAACGTTCGATGTGCCGCAGGAAGCGATGACCAAGCCCGCGGTTTTCGCTGGCGCCCTCGATCAAGCCAGGAACATCGGCCAGCAGTAGGCGGTCATAGGATTTAGGATACTCGATGACACCGATCTGAGGGTGCAGCGTAGTGAAAGGGTAGGCTGCCGTTTTCGGGCGGGCCTTGGTGATACGCGTAGTCAGCGAGGACTTACCGGCATTGGGGAAACCCACCAAGCCGATGTCGGCGATACTCTTGAGGATGAGTCGAAACTTGCCGATTTCGCCCTCCTGACCGGCGTTGGCTCGCTTGGGCGCCCGATTGGTGGCCGTTTTAAAATGGGTATTTCCCCAGCCGCCGTTACCGCCCTTGCACAGAACGATGCGTTGACCGTCCTCGATGACTTCCGCGACGGCCTTGCCGGTTTCCTCGTCAATGACGACGGTGCCGAGCGGCAGCCGCAGAATGCATGAGTCGCCTTCTTTGCCGTTGCAATCAGCGCCTTGACCGTGCTCGCCCACCTTGGCGTTCCAGTGCGGCTTGTACTTGTAGTCGATGAGGTTGTTGGTGTCGTCATCGCCCAGAAGGACAACGTCACCGCCACGACCGCCGTCGCCACCGTTGGGGCCACCCCACGGTTCATACTTTTCGCGGCGGAAGCTCACGGCTCCACGTCCGCCGTCACCGGCTTGAACTTTAATTACACACTCGTCTACGAACATAAACCGTAATGGTGCACAAAGCGGGGCGCTTGCCAAGGGATGCCTTTGCAAAGACTGAAAAACTCATCCCTCCCCTACTCTCGCACCTCCACAGCGACCCCGATAAAAGCGCCAAGCAGCGCTCCCCAATCCAGCTCGCTCGTCTCCCATCCCGCACTCACTCGCACCAATCGCTGGGCAGTATCGACTTCAAAACCGAGCGCCGCCAGCACCGGGGAAGGGCCGGACTTGCCGGTCGCGCAGGCCGCGCCGGTCGAAATCTGAAATCCGCGTTTATCGAGCCGTGTGACCCAGCGCGTGCTTGCCCCAAAAGGCATGATCAACGCCACTGTATTCCAAAGCCGGTCAGCACCAACGGCCACCACGCGTAAGCCCGGAAGGGCAAGGGTGAGGTCGCGCTCAAAGTCATCGCGCCAACGCAGTCGTTCCGTCTCCAGAAAAACCTTTTTTTGTTCGGCCTCGGCCAACGCCGCGCCCATCGCCGCGATTGCAGGAAAATCCTCCGTTCCTCCACGGTGGCCACGCTCCTGCTCGCCACCGAGTTGGCCGCGCAGCCCCTCGGACTGCGGGGCCAATTTAAGTAACCCCACCCCTTTCGGGCCCCCAAATTTGTGGGCTGAGGCTATAACGAAGCCGTGTCCCCCGATCCCGCCGGCGGGCAGTTTGCCCAGCCACTGGGAGGCGTCGCACAGGTAGGCGACGCCGGCCTGCTGGCACAGCTCGGCGATGTGCGCCCACGGCTGCAAAAACCCCGTGACGTTATTTGCCGCCATCACCACGACGGCAGCAATCCGGCCGCCAGAGTAACCTAATAGGTTACTTTGCCGGAGTGCGGCCACATCCACCACGCCCGCCGCGTCCAGCGTTAGCCAACGCACACGAGTGCCAAATAAGGCCAGCGCCGGTGCCAAAACGCAGGGGTGCTCGGTCGGGTTGAGCCCGATCAGGGCATCGGCAGGCAAGGTGCGCGCCCAATGCGCCAAAACGAGATTGGCCCCCTCCGTTGCACCGGAAGTAAACACATAACGCTCAGCCTCGCCCCCCAGCAAAATGGCGAACTTTTCCCGTGCTGCTTCGAGGCGAATCTTCACCTGCGCGCCCGCCCGATACGGGCTCGAGGGGTTTTGCCAGGCCTCGTCCTGCGCCCGTAGCCATATTTCGCGGGCAACCGTGGCGAGGGGGGTGGTGGCGTTGTGGTCGAAATAGGGCATGTGTGCCTCACTGAAATCTCAAATCCGCAAAGGCCAAACCCCAAAATGAAGGCCTTAGTTTGGCTTGCCCTGCGGAGGCCCCGCCGGCTTGCTCGCCCTTTTCCCATGAGCACCTCCACTGAACAAGCTATCATCAAGACCTCCCTCGGCGAAATGACCCTCGCCTTCTGGCCCGACGTCGCGCCAAAGACGGTCGAAAACTTCAAAAAACTCGCCAACGAGAAGTTCTACGATGGCACCGCGTTTCACCGCATCATCAAGGGTTTCATGATCCAGGGTGGCTGCCCCAACACCAAAAAGGGTGCCAGCGGTATGCCTGGCACCGGCGATCCTGGCTACAAGGTGAAGGCCGAGTTCAACGCCAAGGCCCACGTGCGCGGCGTCATCTCGATGGCCCGTTCGGCCAGCCCTGATTCGGCGGGTTGCCAATTCTTCATCTGCCACGGCGACGCTAGCTTCCTCAACAAGCAGTACACCGCGTTCGGCCAGTTGGTCGCCGGTGACGACGTCCTCGAGAAGATTGCCACCGTCGCGACGACCAACGGTGGCGGCGGCGAAAAGAGCACCCCTACCCAACGCGTCGAAGTGGAGAGCATCCGCATCGTCACCGTTAGCCAATAAGCCTAGCGCTTACCCTAAGGCACAAAAAAACGACCTCCGATTACGGAGGTCGTTTTTTTATGCCGTGAAAGTCGGCCGGTTCAGTGATTTTCCATCACCGTCGGTAGGGACGCTTCGAAGGCCTGCATCTGGCTGGGGGTGATGCCCGGCTGGAAACGCAGCACTGAAAGGATGTGCGCCTTGGACTGCTCCACGTCGTATTTACTATCCATGGCGATACGATGAACCGTACCGATCAGACCGAGGACATTTCCGCGTTGATCGCAAATCAGCATCTTGATGGCGGTGGAGTAAAACTTTTGGCCCTTGGCATCCACCGACTCCTGCAGGCGGATAACCGGGGTTAGGGTTTCAAACATATGGGTTTCGGCCGAGTAAAAGGCCTCGGCCAAACGCGCTGGGAAAAAGTCGAAGTCGGTTTTACCGGCCAACTCGGCTTCGGTGCGTCCCATGTGAGCCAGATGCGAGCGATTGCTGAACAGGAATCGGCCGTCGACATCCTTGATAAACACCAAGTCGCGAACCTCGTCGAGGATCGTGAGCAGGGGGCCCCCGCGTTGTGTCTTCACGTAGGTGGCAAGATCGTAGGCATCTATTTTGATCATTTTAGGGGTATCGTTTTAAGTTGGGGCTAACGCTGCAGCTGCATCAGGTCGACTCACCGAGGGAATATTCGAGTGGATTATTCGTCGATCACTCCAAGCTCAATGGGTGCGCATAAAGGGGATTAACCGAATGTGTTAGGCGGGTTGGGCGGTGGCGTAAAGCAACAATTCCGTGCCGGTTACCGAACGATCGGGGCTGGGACTTCCGTGGAGAGTTGCGTCATGATCGACTCGCTCACCCGCGACAAACCAGTGCGGGCAAGCTGACTCGCCGGATGGATATCCTGGGCGGCCAGATATTGGGTAAGGCTAGCGGCAAAACGTTGGTCGGCTTCGTAGCGCTTGGCTTGATCCAGTCGGCCGACGAACTCCGCAACCCGGGGTGCAAGCTGGGCCATGCGCTGATTGAGCACGACGTCATTGGGTGCAAAAGCGACTGCCGCGACCAGCGCCTCCCAAGCTGAAAAGGCATTGTTTTGCGCCAGGAGTTCCTCGGTCTGCGCGAGGTAAATTTCCACGCGCGCCATGCGATCAATGACGGCTTTCAGTTGTGGGGCGCGAACCCCGTCGTTAAGGAAGGCGGCGGCTAGTTCGGCCCGGCGTTCGTAAATACGCCGAAAGTCATCGCGCTTAAAGGCATCGTCAAAGACCACCCCGGCTTGGGTACCCATATCGGCCTGGGAGGCCATGTTTTCGCTGTAGTTCTTGATCGACGGATTGAGCGGCCAGAGCTGCGCGGACTTCTCAACCAACTCCTGTGCCTTGGCGTAATCGCCCGTGGCTGCCACCTGCTGGGCTGCACTGAGCGCGAGCGTACTCATGCGTTGTGCTGAACGCACCGCAGCGTTCACCTCGGCTGAGCGGAAGTCGCCGGTCAACGTACCAATCTCGTCGGTGAGGTGGATAACGGCCTCATAATCCTTCAAATCCGCGAGCTTACGCGCTTCGTCCACTTTGCGGTAAAGCGTCAACAGTGCATCCTTCCGTGCTGGATCAAACTGGGTGACCGCGGGAAGGTATTCACCGAGGAAAAATGTCTCCTGAAGGCGCTCCAGCGCGGCGATCTTCCGATTGCCATCATAGCTGGACCCCACTGCCGACATGCCACTGTTGACGTCGTTGATGGCCTCGCGGGACAAAAACTCGATGGTTTCGACCGTCATGGCCAGATCGGTCGAGGGGAGGAATGACGAGAGCTCCTTTTTACCGACCTCCAGGTTTTGGTGAGACCCCTTAAAAATGTAGCGGTAAAAACTGGCGGCAATCAGCGCGTGTTGGAATCGGCGCTGCATGAACAGGCTCATGATCTGGCTTTGGAACTGCAACTTCGCCTGGGTAACCGACAGCATTCCGGCAGCCTCCAAGGACTTAATTTTAACCTCGGTCTCGGCGAGATCACGGGCCTGCATGGTCAGATTGGCGCCACCGACCGTAGTACTGCTTCCGATAGTTTGCCGTGGAGCGGACCCATCACCTGACTTTTTAGCGCCAGCGCCGGTGGTCGTCTTCGTGCCCGTAGAGTCTGTTGTGGTGGTTGTAGAGCCCGAATCGGCGCCACCTGTATTCAAATTTCCCAGCAGCGCTGAACTAGCAACCGACTCGATCGTCTTGCCTGTCTCCGATGCCATGACGTCGGCGGAATAGACCACCCGACCTGATTGTTGGCGGCGGATGCGTTGAAGTTCGGATTGGGTGACCATGATGGCCTCCTTCTCATCGCGGATGCGCCAGGCATTAAAAACCTGGTTGGCAACCCCGAGACTATTACCGCCGTCCGCCTCAAATTCGGCGGCCCGATAGAGCAACTTCCACGCGGCCACTATATTTTCCTGAGACCCGTTGGCGGTGCGGGTGGAAAGCCGGTTAAAAATCTCTGTAACCGTCGCGGCGTAATCATCCTGATCACGTGTCGCCGGCAGCGAGAGGTAGCGCTCAAAGCGGCCGCGGAAAACGCGGAACTGGCCCACATCATAGGAATGCCCCTTCCAATTCATCGTCCCCTTTTCTGGGTCGATCGCGTCGGAATTGGTGTCGAAAGCTTGGTTAATCACCTTCAGCAGAGTACCGCTCTCTAGGCTATTGATGTTAACTGCCCTAGTCAGCGATTCGGCAGCGGAACCACCGGCGGAAGGGTTAACTCCTGAGGCCTTCCCAGCAGACTTTGCCGCGCCGGTGGCACCCGTGGTAGCCCCAGCGTCTGTCCCGAAGGGATTGTCCTGTGCGTGAAGAGTAACTGAACCAGCAGCGAAGAGGAGGATGAGCGGGAGGCGGCGCATGGTCAGAGTTTTTTGAGGTTTTCCACGTAGAGCAGGCCGCCCTTACGAAGGCTGACTTCAAAACGGTAACGCTGAGCAACTAAAAGATTAGCCTTCATCGAATCCGAAATGAAAATCGGCAGACGGGCACTGTCGCGGAGCGTGCGCACTGCAATGATACGCCCGAGTCCCTCGCGCCAGTTTAGCTGCGCATCAATCTCGGCCTCCAGTTCGTAGCGATTGCCAAGCAGGTTGTCGGGCGCCGCCAAAAACGCGCGAACCGGAAACGGTTCCCCTGAACGGCCGCAACCAGTCGCCAGGAAAAGCGGGGCCAACAGCAGCACGAACAACAGGTAACGAAACGCAACACGCAGGGGCGAAAGCGACATAGGGGGTAGGTTCATAAGTTCATGGCCAACATTTTTTCTGGCAACCCCAAAACACGAGGATGGACCCGACCAAAAAGTGCGCGCCGAGCACGCCCACCGCAGCGAGGGGCGGCGCTAGCCAGCCCTTGTCGAGCGTCACCACCGCGTCATAAAACCGCGAGTCGGTCATCGCCATGAGGTATCCGGCCCAGCCCCAATAGGTGGCAATAAACGGCCGCACCGCCCACACCAACGCCGACGGCAGCGCCAGCACCACTCCCGAGAGCGGCAGCTGAAACCCCACCAAATAAATCGACAGCAAAGAGGCTTTGTCGGGCGAGGCTAACATGGCCGAAATTCCTAGGCAGACCACACTCATTGAGGCGCCAGTCGCACTCAGCACAGCCAACTGCGCTCCCCACCCGCCCGGAAACTCGCAGAGCAATTTCACAAAAATCGTCATCCATGCGCCTTGGGCCGCCCCCAGCAGTGCGGTGTACAGGAGCTTAGACCAAGCGTAAGCCGTCGGGCGCAATCCCGACATGCGCTCCTTTTCATAGAGCGCACGTTCGGCGGCAATCTCACGCGCGCCGTTGTTGCTGCCCATCAGGCTGAGCAGGATCACTTGGAAAATGATCAATCCCGACACCAAGGTGGCAGTCTCCGCCGACGCCTGCCGGTACGCCGCGCGGGCCTGCAAGGTCTCCAAAAAGCCGCCCGTGCTCTCCAAGGCCAAGCCCTTCATCTGCGGCAAACCACCGAGCGCAAAAATCACCACTAAACAGGGAAACCCAAAGGTGATTGCCAAGGTGAGCAGCAGGTAACCGCGGTCGCGCACCAGCAAACGCCAGCGGCGCGCCAACAGAGTGCGCAGTTGGGAAAGCGCCGACGGGCGCTCACACGGCCCCCGCTCCGTGCGCCCGTGGCCGGCGGGAACGACGGTCGCCGCCAGCGCCGGCTTGGCGTGATCGGCCCCCGCGACCACCGCCGCCCATCGCTCCTGCCAATGCGTACGGGGTTGCTCGCTCAGCCGATCATAGAGCTCCAGCGCATCCGCGATTGCGAAGTGGTCCAACATCGCCACCAGCGGCCCTTGCCAGACCACCGCGCCCTCAAACACAACCGTGACCGTGTTGAATTGCGCCAACTTGGCCAGGTTGTGAATCACGCACACCACGGTCTTGGCCCGCTGGTCGGCCAGCGCCCGCAACACCGCCAGAATCTGGTCCTCCGAGCGTGGGTCGAGCCCGCTGGTCACTTCATCGCACAACAGGCAGGTCGGGTCAGTCGTCAGCTCCAGCGCCAAGCCCAGTCGGCGCAACTGCCCGCCACTGAGTTTTTCCACCACCGTGTTCCCACGCTCACTGAGGCCGACCAACTGAAGGAGTTCGGCGTTGCGGGCGACCAAGCTCGACTGGTCGTGTTTTTGATACAGCCGCAGCGCACAACTCACCGCTTCGGCCACGGTAAGTTTGGCGTGGGCGATACTGAATTGAGGAGCGAACGCCACCTCGCGTAACAACTCCTCGCGCGAGGCAAGCACCCTGCCGTGCAAACTCACCTCACCCTCCGAGGGCAGGATATCCAAAATGCCCTTCAACAGCGTGGTTTTACCGCAGCCAGAAGGGCCAATCAACGCATGCAAGCCCCCCGTCGGGAAACAGGCCGTGGCGCCGTGAACTAGCGGCGCGGCGCCGAGACGAGGACGGACAGTGAGGTTACGACAAGCGAGCATGAGGTATTAAAAAAACAGGACTATGCACTTAGTTATCGGCTCCATTCCGTGGGTCTTAAGCAGGCCAGGGAAAATAAGAAACGACCACCCCGCGCACGATTTCGGATAAAGACGGCAGGAATGCCCTCTCGGTTACAGCAAACAGTGCGTCACAGCTCGCCCCCATCAATAAGAATTACAGGCAGTTACAATCAGCCCCCCGCCCGGCGCATCTCGGTGCCATTGGCGCTATCGTTAAGCGCAGATCGATTGCGCTATATCCAGCGAGGCTTGGGGTGAAACAAGTTTCTCGACTAGCAGCAGCCCAAAATCGACTGCGGTGCCCGCACCTCGCGAAGTAAGCAGTTGCCCGTCGGCCACTGTGCGCTCGTCGCCGAGGAGTGTCGGCAGTTCGTTCGCGACAGAAAAATGGGCGGTGTACCTTCGGCCAGCGAGCAAACCGGCGTCATTGAACACGGTTGGCGCTGCACAAATCGCCGCCAGCCAGCGATGAGCGGTGTGATGGGCCAGAACAAGCGTCCGTACACGCGGATCGGCGCGCAGGAGTTTTACCCCGGGCCCGCCGGGAATGAGGAGCAGGTCGAAGAGTTGATCTCCAACCGCCGACAACGGCGAATCGGCATGTAAGGTGATGCCACTGCGCCCCGTGACATGAATGGTTTCGGCTAGCGCAGCTACGGTGACGTTGACGCCAGCGCGGCGTAAAAGGTCGATCGGAGCAATGGCCTCCAGCTCCTCAAAACCTTCGGCTAGAATGACAAGAGCAGTGCGCATAAAATAAAAAAGCTAGGGAAACGGGCGAAGGAAAAAGACGCGTAATCAAACCACTGCACCCGAACCGTGTGCTAGGTGCAGGCTCGTCAGCAATCCAAGCGGAGCAGACTGGAAGTCTGCGCTACTTTTAATGCTAAATTTTGAACTGACTAACGCGCTAAAATCGGCGCTAGGGCCGGACTTAGCGGGCGATTAACTTGAGGAACTCCTCGTTGGTCTTTGTCTTGGAGAGACGGGCAATCATCGTGTCGGTCGCCTCTTCAACCTTCTGGGCGACGAGGGCGCGGCGGAAGAAGTGGATCGAATCGAGTTTCTTGGCGTCGATGAGCAACTCCTCTTTGCGAGTGCCGGAGGACTGGATGTTCATCGCCGGCCAAAGGCGCATCTCAGCGCACTTGCGGTCGAGCACCAAGTCGCTGTTACCCGTGCCCTTGAATTCTTGGAAAATCACGTCGTCCATGCGGCTGCCGGTCTCGACGAGCACCGAGGCCACGATGGTGAGCGAGCCACCTTCTTCAACGTTGCGGGCCGCAGCGAAAAGCTGGCGGGGTTTTTCAAGTGCGCGCACATCGAGACCACCCGAGCCGGTGCGGCCGGAGTTTTTAAGCGTGTTGTGAGCGCGGGCCAAGCGGGTGATTGAGTCGATAAAAAGCACGACGTCCTTGCCGACCTCCACCAAACGCTTGGCGCGCTCGATAGCCATGTCGGCGATGCGCACGTGGCTGTCCACGTTTTCATCATTGGACGAAGCCCAGATTTCGGCGGGGACGCTACGACGGAAGTCGGTGACCTCCTCGGGGCGTTCATCGACCAGCAGGATCATGACGTGGCACTCGGGGTGATTTTGCAGCACGCCCAAGGCTAAATCGCGCAACAGGGTGGTTTTTCCGGTGCGCGGCGGAGCGACAATAAGGCCGCGCGTGCCTTTGCCGATGGGGCAAAATAGATCGACGGCACGGGTGGTCATACGGCCGTCCTTGAGCTCGGTTTTGAGCTGTTTGTCGGGCGACATGCTGGTGAGCGCGATGAACTCGGGCCGATCCTTGCGCTCATCGATGGAGATGCCGTCGACAGTCTCGACGAACTTCATCTTTGGGTTGGTGAAGCGCCCCTCGGCGGGCCAGGCGGTGCCGGTGATGCGGCTGCCTTGGCGTAATTTGAAGCGGCGGATCAGCTCCTTGGGAACAAAGGTATCGGATGGGCGACGTTTGCCGTAGCGCGTAAGGTCAAGAAGTTGGCCGTTACCCCCCTTCTGGATGTCGATGTCGAGAACGCCCTCGACGTGGATGACGACCTCAGGCGGACGCTCAAATACGGGAGGAGCAACGGGCGCGGACACCGCAACGGGAACGGCGGCGACAGGGATGTCAGCGGCAGCCGGCAGGGGCGCAGGTTGGCTCTCGACCGGAGCCGGAGCGGGGATGATGGGGGCGGATGTATTAGCCATGAGAATGAATAAAAAAAATGAGAAGAAGCGGACTGCATAAGGGGTGCTAAACCGTTGGCACACCATTGACGGGATTATAAACCGCAGAAACAACGGTCATAGCCCCAGCGCACGAATATCCGCGCGCATGAAAAATCCTAAAAATAATAACGTGTCAGAACCTAAGATTACCTCCGAGTCCCGCGAAAAACGGGTTTTCAAGCCTTCAGCCGAGTTTCAACGTCAAGCCAACTTAGGAAGTCTTGCCACGTATAAGAAGCTCCATGCCGAGTCTGTCAACTCTCCAGAAAATTTCTGGGGGCGGCAGGCCAACGAGCAGCTGGTCTGGCGCAAGCCGTTCACCACGGTATTGAACTGGAAAAGCCCGCACGCCGAATGGTTTAAGGGCGGTAAGCTCAACGTTGCCGAAAACTGCCTCGATCGCCACCTCGGCACCGCACGCGAGAACAAAGCCGCGATTATTTTCGAGGGAGAGCCGGGCGATGTGCGCACGATTACTTACAAGCAACTCTCTATGCACGTGAGCCGTCTGGCCCATGTGTTTGAAAACATGGGCATCAACGCTGGAGATCGCGTGGCGATTTACCTGCCCATGGTGCCCGAGGCGATCGTCGCCATGCTGGCGTGCGCCCGCATCGGTGCGGTGCACACGGTGATCTTCGGCGGCTTCAGCGCCGAGGCGATCAAGGATCGCATCAACGACTGCCAAGCCAAGCTAGTCATCACCGCCGACGGGGGTTGGCGGCGCGGCAAAGTCGTGGAGCTCAAGTCTGTGGTCGACCGCGCCCTCGAGGGAACCCCGAGCGTGCAAGCGGTCATCGTGCTCAAACGGACCGGTAACGAGATCAACATGGTTGAGAGCCGTGACATCTGGTGGCACGACGCCTGGAAGGGAGGCCCCAACCAGCACAAAGCCAAGGCATTCGACAGCGAACACCCGCTTTTCATCCTCTACACCAGCGGCAGCACGGGAAAACCCAAGGGCGTTCTCCACACCAGCGCCGGTTACCTGCTCGGCGCGAAGCTCTCCGCCCACCACGTCTTCGACCTCAAGGAGAACGATCGCTACTTCTGCTCCGCCGACATCGGCTGGATCACCGGCCACAGCTATGTTGTTTACGGCCTGCTCGCCAACGGTTCGACGGTATTCCTTTACGAGGGCGCGCCCAACCAGCCCGAACCCGACCGCTTCTGGCAGATGATCGACCGCCACGCCATTACCATCCTTTATACGGCGCCGACGGCGATTCGCGCCTTTATGCGTTGGGGCGACAACTACGTTCTGCGCCACCGTCTCGACTCACTGCGTCTGCTCGGTTCGGTCGGCGAACCGATCAGCCCCGAGGCGTGGCGCTGGTACCATGCGATGATCGGCAAAGGCCGTTGCCCCATCGTCGACACCTGGTGGCAGACCGAAACCGGCTCCATCCTCATTGCCACGCTGCCCGGTGCCGCCCCGCTCAAGCCCGGTGCAGCCGGTCTGCCGTTCTTCGGCGTTGCGGCCAAGATCGTCGACGAACAAGGCAAGGAAGTGCCACGCGGCACTGATGGCAAAATGGTCATCACCAAGCCCTGGCCCTCGATGCTGCGCACCCTATGGAATGACGACGCACGTTACCAAACGGCCTACTTCGGCGACTTCCCCGGCGTTTACTTCACCGGCGACGGAGCCAAGCAGGACAAAGACGGTTATTTCTGGATCTCCGGCCGCGTGGACGACGTGCTCAACATCTCCGGCCACCGCATCGGCACCGCCGAGGTAGAAGCCGCACTGGCTTCGCATCCCTCGGTTGCCGAGTCAGCCGCAGTGGGCCGTCCCGACAGCCTCAAGGGCCAAGCGCTCGTGGTGTTCGTATCGCTCAAAACCGGTGTCGTCACCAGCGATGCACTCAAAGAGGAACTCCGCTCGCACATCGGCCGCGAAATTGGCTCGTTTGCCAAGCCGGACTCCGTGCGGATTGCCGCCGGCCTGCCGAAAACCCGTTCAGGTAAAATCATGCGCCGTATTCTTAAGGAAATCGCCGCCGGTCGCGAAGTGAAGGGCGACACCTCAACCCTGGAGGATTTCTCCGTGATCGCCGCCCTGCAGAAGGAGGAATGATATCCGCCCGCTACAGCGGCCATGGGTGGCCGCGGTAGCGGAAATCAGGACACAAAAAAAAGACCGGGAGGCCCAAAGGCTCCCGGTCTTTTTTTTACACAACGGTTATTCTTCGCGGCGATTGCTCCCCATCAGCATCATGACCACGTGTAGCAAGGAGCCCAACGCGGCCACAAAGGCGGCGACGTAAGTCAGCGCCGCAGCATCGAGGGTTTCGTTGGCCCCCTTAATCTCGTCCTTATCAAGGATGCCAAGGGTAACCAACTGCTTCTTGGCTCGGCGGCTGGCATCAAACTCAACGGGCAAGGTGACCAATTGGAATAGCACGATGACGGCCAGCGCAACGGCGCCGATCATGAGCAAACTATAGCCGAGCGAACCGAAACCTTTCAAGAACGTGAGCATGAGAATACCCGCCATGATCACGTAGTTGGACACACCGGCGGCGATCTGGGTGGCCGGAGCGATGGTTTGGCGAACCGTCATCATGCTATAGCCCACTTTGTGCTGGATGGCGTGCCCGGCTTCGTGCGCCGCCACACCCAGCGCGGCCAAGCTGGTGCCGTTGTAATTTAACTCCGACAACGCCAAGCGGCGGTGAATGGGATCGTAATGGTCGGTGAGTTGGCCGGGGACTTCGACGATTTCTACATTGGTGATGCCCGCAGAGCGCATCACTGCGTCGGCGGCCTCACGACCGGTGATGCGGCCGCGCGAAGGGATTTGTACGTTTTTATTGTACGCACCGTGCACGCGCATCTGCGCGTATAAGCCGAACAGGAAGGGACCTATCAAGATGGCGAGATACCAGAGTGAGTTCATAGTTTTGTTAAAGTGTAGCAGAAATGAGCCGTAAAACCGCGCGTTTCAACCAAGACCTAAGTAATCCGGGCTGGTTTCAGCCTTTCTGGAAAGGTTTCTTGGATTTGTAAGCACCCTGAATCGCCGCCACGTGCAGCCAAATACCATTGGTAGACAGGTTTATACGCAGGCCGCTAGCCCCCGCACCGCGCGCCGAAAACAAGCCCACCAACGGGGCTAACACTCCCCTAGCTAGAGCCTCCTCGAAAAGGTTTTTGGTTTTTTCTAGTAAAAACAACTTATGTGATTTAAGTTTACTGTAAAAGTGCCGTATTATACTGCATGAAAACAGGAAACAAAATAAGTAGCGGCGTTAAATTATCAAGTAACGAATCGATCGTTTATCCCTCCGGCGACTTCTTTTCAACCCCGGCGCGCAGTGATTTTGGTGATTTCTTACTGCAATTACAGCGCTTTTGGCGGTCCCACCCCGAAATCGAAGTGGCCATGACCGCCGATCTCGACGCCCACGCCATGGCGGAAAAGCGCGAACGGCGGAAGGACCGGGAGTTCGAACTGGCGCAGACCGAGGCGTTGTTCGCCGTGCCGGCGTCAGGCACGGCGGAAAAAACGCAAGCCGAGTTCCTCGCCGCAGGGCGTCCGCGCACCCCCGCTGTTGTGGTTTTTATCACGGCCATGGCCACCGGTTACTTGGGGTCGCAATACAGTGCCTGCCCCCGGATGGTGCTGCTTGAATCGGCATCGTTGCGCACCTTGCTCGATGATTTGGGGTACACGCTGCCTGCACCTAATACCGTTGGCCCCCTGATAAATCGCCTGAGTGAGAGTACTCTCGCCCTGATCCACCGGGCCCAATTGGCCGATATTTTGGCCGAAGGGCTCGATTCGTTTACCGATATCACCCTGGACAGCACGGCGATCAAGGCATCCAGTTGCTGGCCAACAGACTCCGGTATCATTTACCGCCTCTTTGAGCGAGCCTACCGCATGGGCGGCAAGCTCGACCAGGTCGGGCTTAACTCGCTGCAGGATGGCTTCAAAGACCACTGGCTGGAGGAGTTGCGAAAGAGCGCCCGCGCCATCGCCCTGCTGGGTGGTGGTCCCCGCCGAGCCCAAAAACTCCGGCTGCTCTACGACCAGTTTTACCAAATCGCCTGCAAGTTGGGCGGCAAGTTGCTCACCCAAGTAGAAGCCGCAGAGGCCGAAGCAAATGTTAAACTGGCCAAGCTGCGGCCCTCCAAGCGCCGGATCGCGGAAGACCTACTGGACTGCATCCACGGGGACGTGGTCGCGGTGATTACGACGATCCAGCAAAGCATTGCGCGGGTGCATGATGGGGTGAAGACCAAGTCGAGGGAAAGGGTCCTCAGCCTGGCCGATCGCAGTGCTGCTTTTATTGAAAAAGGCGGGCGGGAACCGGTGATTGGCTACAAGCCGCAATTGGCCCGCAGCCGCGGCGGTTTTGTCACCGCGCTGATTCTCGACGCGGGCAACGTGGCTGATTGCAAGCAACTGGTGCCCCTGCTGATCCAGAATATCGCCAACACGGGCCTGGTGCCGGCGAGCGCGAACGTCGACGACGGCTACTCCAGCGCCGAAGGGCTGGCGCAGGCATACGAGCTGAAGGTGGCCAAGGTGAGCATCTCCGGCGCCAAGGGGCGCGCCTTGCTCGGCGAGGAACTGTGGAACCACCAGGATTATATCACGCTTCGCGCCGAGCGCAGCGCGATCGAGTCGCTGATGTTTACGCTCAAGTTCAACCACGGGTTCGGCCGGCCGGGTCGTCGCGGGTTGGCGGCGGTGCGCAGCGAACTGACCCTGAAGATCCTCGCGCACAACTTTGACCGGATGATTTTGGTGCGCGCCAGAAGGTCTCAGGAAAAGCCGCTGCCCTTGGCGGCCTGAGTCGCTTCGCTCGTCGCGGCTAACCCAAATCGGTTCAATTAGTTCGGTGTAAAAGCCCCGGAGCGAACCGCCGTGGACTTCGCCGTTGGAAAAGCGACCTTAGTGATGGGGCCGGGGCTGTTTTTAGGCCGCCGCCCCTTCGTGAACACGTAAATCGAGTCCGTTCAGGGCTGTTTGCGCCCCCAGTGGCCGGCCGGGGCGGGAATACGCCCGTTGCGAAAGGCTTTTCGAGGAGGCTCTAGATGCGGCACGTTGCGCCAATTCGGCTACACGCTTGTCGGCACCCGCTCGCTGGGTCGGAGCAACGCAGCCGTCCGCCCAGTCATCCCACCGCCGATTCATTGAACAGCTAAACACCTGAATACTAACAAAGGAGCGGAGTAAGCGGAACAAGCCCCGTGAAATCATTTTGGCTGGCCTAAATGATACCCGCCGAAACGAACCCGTCGCCCCCCCCCCAAGGGGAGGGGATTTCGCTGCGCCACCTGCAGGTGCAGGTGCAGGTGCCTGGAGTTTGGCCCCAAAACGAGTTGAGATCCGTCCCCCCAGCTAAGGTAGAAGCGTACCGCAGGTAGCAACGGCATGGGTTTCGATGCGTTCGTGGACGTGCGGGTGGCTGTTGCGAAGTCTGCGAAACTCTCCGGAGTGATCAGCTCAGATCGCCATACATGATGCGCAGCACCTGTATGGTTCTTGGCACGAGTTAAGTAGAGTAGAGAGAGCCGCGCGTCGGTAACCCGTCAGCGCGACCCTCCCCCTCGTCAAACCGTGCAAGCGGTTTTCCCGCACACGGCTTACCGAGTCCCCATTCTTTCGGTTTGGTTTCAGCGGAGTTCATTGCTTCCAAGCCGCCGTAAGCGGCCAGTGCCATAGTTTGTATTGACCATGCAAACGGTCGTCGGTGAAGAACTCGAAGAGTCCGTGGGTGCGGCTATACTTTCGCCACAGCCATCGGCGTAGCCGGTTACGAACAAAGACCTGCTGGTTACTAAACACGTGCGTGCTGTTGCCGTAATGAAACGCCGTCGCCCAACCGCGAGTGATTTGGTTGACCTTGCGGACCACCGCCACCGCCGGTTGGTTGCGCGTTCGCACATCTAGCTCCATCCGCACTTTGTCGCGTAACTTGGCCAGACTTTTCGCACTGGGTTCCACGTGCGGATACCTTCGTTTGCTCTTCATGCCTTGCCGCCATGCGACGGAAAAACCGAGGAACTCAAAGCCTTCCTTTCGTGTATCCACCAGTCGGGTTTTCTCTTCGTTGAGCTTTAACTTACGTGCCTCCAGCCACCGTTTCAGTCGCGTTTGCAGCCCCGCCCCTTGACCCGGTTTGCACAGGATCAGGAGGTCGTCGGCGTAACGCACCATCGTCGGCTTTTGTTCGCACTTCTCATTCACCGCATGATCGAGGTCGTTGAGGTAGAGGTTCGCCAGCAGAGGCGATATAACTCCGCCTTGTGGCGTGCCACACCGGTTCGCGCTCACCTTGCGGCACCCCGTGTCCCGGTCCTCTTCCACGATGGGTGCGCGCAGCCACGTTTTTATTAAACGCAACACGCTCCCATCGCTCACCCGTTTGGCCACCAATTGCAGGAGTTCGCGGTGCGGGATCATATCGAAGTAGCTCGATAAATCCGCGTCCACCACCTCCACCTTTCCGCTCAGCATGGCTTCCTTGACCTTATCCATCGCCTGATGGGTCCGACGTTTCGGCCGGTAGGCGTAGGAATGGTCATGGAAGTCCGCCTCTAGGATTGGCTGCAACACGATCACCGCCGCGCTTTGCACCACCCGGTCTTTCACCGTAGGGATGCCCAGCGCACGACGTTTGGTCCTGGCCTGATCCTTCCATATATAGACGCGCAGGACCGGACTGGGTCGGTAGGTTTTCGTTCGCATTTCCTCCGCCAGCGCAAGCAGCCATGCCGCCCGATAGGCTTCGTTCTTTGCGAGCGTTTCCACCTCGAACCCGTCCACTCCCGGCACGCCGTCATTGGCGATCACCTGATCGAGCGCATCCGACAGAATGTCCTGCCGATACAGCTCTCCATACAAACTATAGAACCGCCAATGCGGCTCCGCTTTTGCTTTCCGATATAGCACACGTTGCAGCTTCCGAACCTTCGGTGACGTTTTTATCCAGAGTTCATCACCCCAGCCATCGTCGGGTCCTTTGCCGCTCTGTGATGCGTGGGAACAAGTGCCCTCCCTTCGCTCCCCGGCGGTTTTAATGTCCGCTAGATCATCACTACTATGGAGGTCTCCGACTCCTGCCACGGCCCGTCCGGCCTTACGAGGTTTTGCCGCGCTTGTGCCGGTGGTTGAGGCATCGCAAGACGCCCCACCGCCGCAGGTCTCACCACTTAACCTAACGACCTTTCCCACCCCGCCGCCCCCGCTGACTCCGCCGACGTGTTGATCGGAAATCAACGATTTAGGTCCTACGTCTTTGCGAGACTGCCTTTTCCGATCCTTGCAGGCTTCACCGTTCAGGTAGCGGCTGGACTCGTCGGTTGTTTCGGTAACGGAGCTCATTGGATGGGGTTCACCTTCGTTGCGGCTGACTGGTTCGGGCACACGGTCGTGCTTTCCGGCGAGGCCTCGCGGCCTGCATCCGTGACCGGGCCCTTCGACCGCGAATCGTTAAATTCGGCCGAACAGACTTTCACTGTTATGGTTGTTAGTTTCATGGTCGCACACCTGAACGCCGAAGTTTTAACCACGGAATTCACAGATGAGCACAGATAACAGAGTGTTACTGAATTTGAAGACAGGATGAAAAAAAGGGGATCAAGCTGAGTCCGTTTACCTCCTAAGGGATTGTATCTGTGCAATCTGTGTAATCTGTGGTTGGCTTGAACTTCGGAATTCAGGTTAAACGGCCAAACTCCAGACCTTGAGCTCACGCTCAAGGCCACAAGGGGTGTGTTCGCGAATCATGTGGCCTTGAGCGTGAGCTCAAGGATTCGGCTGATCTTCGTTCGACTAGTCAGGGGCCAAACTCCAGCCACTTGCAGGTGCAGGTGCTAGACAGCCCTGAGTTAAACGCCCGAGCGCAGGGGCTGCTTGAGGAGCATCACTATCTGGGCGCAGTAAGGCCGGTGGGCGAGCGGCTGCTGTACGCGGTGAGCGATGCGCAGGGCACCTGGGTGGCGGTGCAGGTGTTTGCTGCGGCGGCGTTGCACCTGCGAGGGAGGGAGGCGTGGATTGGCTGGAGCGGCGAACAACGTCGACGCCGACTGGCGCTGGTGGTTAACAACGTGCGTTTTCTGCTGCTGCCCAAGCCGGCGGTGTCCAACTTGGGCTCGGCGGTATTGAGCCGGGTGCTCGGCCGGCTCAGCGCCGACTGGCAAGCGCGTTACCAGCATCCCGTGCTTGTGGTCGAAACCTTCGTCGCCCCCGAGCGTTTTACGGGAAGTGTATACAAGGCATCCGGGTGGACCGAGTTGGGCCAGACCAAGGGCAACACGCGTAAGTCGCGCGATTACTACGAGCACCACGCCAAGCCCAAGCGGCTGTTTGTGCGCGAGCTGGAGCCCCGGGCCCGGCGAGCTCTTCAGGCAGGGCAAATCAAACCCTCGCTAGCTGCGGTGGAGGCGAAAGTTCCGGTGCGAAGTACCCTGAAGGTCCCCGATTTAATCAGCCTGGCGGAGGCCTTCCGGCAAGTGCCTGAATACCGCGCCTACATCGGGGCCTATCCCTTGCACGCGCTGCTGGCGATCACGGCGGCGGCCTATCTGGCCGGAGCGCCACGCGGCCAACGTGACCTGGCCGCCTTCGCCCGCCGACTCTCCTCCAGCCAACGCCAAGCCCTCGGGGTGATCCGCCGCCGCGGCAAATACGGGGCACCCAGCCAGCCCACCTTTAGCCGGCTGTTCGCCCGTGTGCAGGCCGCGCCTATCGAGGAGGTTTTGCTCGCTCACCAACGTCAGGTGCGAGGCGAGCCCCCCGACAGCGAGATCGTGGTCATCGACGGCAAAGTCCCCAAGCACAGCGGCGGACAAAACGTCGTGACCGCAGTGACCTCGCCGAGCCTGTTCTATCTGGGCAGCGAGGTCGTCGCCGAAAAAAGCAACGAGATCCCCGCCGCCCGCGCCCTGTGCGAGAGGCCGATTTGGTCGACAAACTCGTGCGCCTTGACGCCCTGCATACCCAGGCGGACACCGCGCGGGCGATCGTACTGGAGCACGGCGGCGACTACCTGTTCACCGTCAAAGGCAATCAGCCCGGCCTGCAGAAAATCGTAGCCGCGCAAGTGCCCGATCCGGGCGCCCCTTTTTGGACCCGTTAAAAGATCCCGCTGCCGAGCAACGTACCACCCAGGAAAAGAAGCACCCCGTGACGCGCACCCTGGTGGCGCGCGAGTTGAGCGCGGAAAGCGCCTGCTTCCCCCTGGTGGCGCAAGCCGCGAGAACCTGCCGAAAACGCCACGGCAAGCCCACCGAGACCGTGGCGCTGACCACCAGTCGCCCCGCCGCCGAGTTGACTCCCGCCCAATGGCTGGAGGTCAACCTTGCGCACTGGGGAATCGAAACCGCTTTGCATGCCCGCCTCGACGCCTCGCGCCAGGATGATCGCTGCCGATTACGCCGCCCGAACGCGGTTTCTATCCACGGTATGTTCAACCGCTGGGCCAATAGCCTTTTCATACACTGGCGCGGCCAACGCCCCCAAAAACATCACCTTTATACCTCCGACTTTCTCGCTCACATGTCAGAAAATCATGACCGTCGCGCGCTCCGCGCCCTTACCTCGCTAAACTTCCCGCTATGAATCGGCGCTGAGTCGCGTAGGCGCGAGTTGTATTTCGCATTGCGCACGGAAGGGCTGGTGCGTGTTCTTTGCGCTTTCATATATGGCGAAGAAATCTCAAGCGACTTGGGGCGGGCGTTTCACCGCCGGCCCCGCGGAATTGATGCTCAAGTTCAGCGAGTCTGTCTCGTTTGACCACCGGCTCGCGCCGTTCGACATCGCAGGCAGCAAGGCCCACTCGGCGATGCTGGCGCACGTCGGCCTCATCACCGCCAAGGAGCGCGACGCCATCCATCGCGGCCTCGACGCCATTCTCGCGCAAATCGCCGCGGGTAAATTCACCTGGAGCACCCAGCTCGAAGACGTTCACATGAACATCGAGCAGGCGCTCACCCAAAGCGTTCCGGCCGCCGCCAAACTCCACACCGCCCGCAGTCGCAACGACCAAGTCGCCACCGACATGCGCCTCTGGTTCAAACACGCCTGCGCAGTCCTTTCCGACAAAATCCTAGGTGCCCAGCGTGCCATCCTTTCGGTGGCCCAGAGCGATGGCGATGTACTCATCCCCGGCTACACCCACTTGCAGCGCGCCCAGCCCGTCTTTTTGGCGCACCACCTGTTTGCTTATTTGGAAATGCTGGAGCGCGACCGCGAACGCCTCGCCGTCGTGGCCGATCACGCCAACTGGTGCCCGCTCGGGTCGGGCGCCATCGCCGGCACCACCCTGCCGATTGATCGCGAGTTCACCGCCACCCAGCTCGGCTTTGTCGATGCCAAGGGCCGCCCGCGCGTCACCCAAAACTCCATGGACACCGTCGCCGACCGCGACCTGTTCATCGAGTTTGCCAACGCCTGCGCACTCTTCGGCGTGCACATGTCGCGCATCGCCGAGGATCTCATCATCTGGTCGAGCGTGGAGTTTAAGTTCATCGATTTGCCGGACACCTTTTGCACGGGCTCCTCGCTCATGCCGCAGAAGAAAAACCCCGATTCGTGCGAACTGCTGCGCGGCAAATCGGCCCGCCTTCAGGGTAACCTCCACACGCTGCTCACCCTCGCGAAAGGCCTTCCGCTCACCTACAACCGCGACCTGCAGGAGGATAAACCGCCGGTGTTCGACAGCTTTGACCAGACTGGGCTTTGCGCCGACGTGCTAGCCGGTACAATCGCCGGCCTAACGGTTTTCCGCCCGCGCTGCGCCGAGGCAGTGGCCGATCCGGCACTGCTCGCCACCGATCTCGCCGACTATTTGGTCGATCGCGGAGTGCCTTTCCGTGAGGCGCACCACGCCGTCGGCTCGGTCGTGAAACTCGCCGAAACCCTCAAGCTGCCGCTGGACAAGTTGCCCACCGCCGAGGTGAAGAAAATCCACCCCGGTTACGGCGACGATTGGGCCGTGGTGTTTGATCTGCAGCGCGCCATGGCCAAACGCCGCGGCACCGGAATGCCCGGCCCGGCGCAGGTGAAGAAACAATTCACCCGCTGGCAGAAGCTCTTGAGCTGAGTATCAAGGTAGGCGCCGGTTTTCAGGCGCCTACCTTTTTTTGCCCCCGAATCCATGGCCAAAGTTCGCATCCTCTCCGACCGCGTCGCCAATCAGATCGCCGCGGGCGAGGTGATTGAGCGCCCTGCAGCGGTAGTGAAGGAGCTCGTCGAGAATGCCATCGACGCCGGTGCCACCCGCGTCGAAGTCGAGTTTCGCCACGGCGGACGTTCGCTCATGCGAATCGAGGATAATGGCCACGGCATGTCGCGCGACGACGCCCTGCTCGCCCTTGAGCGCCATGCCACGAGCAAGATCAACGAGGCTGACGACCTGAACCGCCTGGCGAGTTTTGGCTTTCGCGGCGAAGCCTTGCCCTCGATCGCCAGCGTATCCCGCTTCACGTTACAGACCCGCGAAGCCGCCGCCGACGTCGGCTCGGAGATTTTGGTTAACGGCGGCAAGTTCGTGCATGTCCACGACTGCGGACGCCCCGTCGGCACGCGAATCGAAGTCGCGCAGTTGTTCAACTCCGTGCCCGCGCGGCGCAAATTCCTCAAAACCGACGCCACCGAGGCGGCGCACATCATCACCGGCGTGCGCCTCTACGCCTTGGCGTTTCCCAAGGTGGCGTTCACCTTGATCGAGGACGGTCGGGTGATTTTCCGCTCGCCGGAGTGCGTTGATTTGATGGGCCGAGTGGCGGAGATTTTCGGCCGGCAATTGGCGGGAGAACTCATGCCCATCGACGTTGCGGAAAACGGCATGCGCTTGAGCGGCCTGATCGGTCGCCCGGGAGCGGGCCGCTCGACCCGCCACGAGATGATCACCTTCATCAATCAGCGTCCCGTGGATACGAAGGCGATCAACTACGCTCTCATTGAGAGCTACCACGAATCGTTGCCCAAGGGGCGTTACCCGCTGGCGTTTGTTTTTTTCGAAATCGATCCGGCCGCGGTCGATGTGAACGTACACCCGTCGAAGCGTGAAGTACGCTTCCGCTCGGAGACGCAGGTGCGGGGATTTATTATCCGCGCAGTGCTGGCCCGACTACGCGATTGGGCTGACTCTGCCTCGCGGCCGGCGT
The DNA here is from genome assembly GCA_024998815.1 of Opitutus sp. Classification (NCBI taxonomy): domain Bacteria; kingdom Pseudomonadati; phylum Verrucomicrobiota; class Opitutia; order Opitutales; family Opitutaceae; genus Opitutus; species Opitutus sp. Next base: position 145,420 of record JACEUQ010000001.1, on the reverse strand, counting down.
TCAATGCGGCAGTGGAGGTGGATTCACCGCAAGCCGCGACTCGCCCGCCAGCAGCAACCGAGGCAAAGCCGCTGCCGTCGGGACTTCAGCGACTCGCCACCCCGCTTATAGCGCTGCCGCAACCGCCGCGTGCGGCGGTTGCCCCAAGCGCACCGCAACCCAGCGCCCCTTTGCCACAGCTGCGCGCCCAGCCCGAGGTTGCACGCGCAACCCCGCCTGCTGCTAGCAGCGGGCCGAGCCTCGGCGCGACTGCGGGCCCCAAACCCTCAGCGCCGCTGGCACCCGCCACGACCACGGCCGTGGGCGGTTGGCGCTTTTTAGGGGTGGCCCACGGTACCTACGCCCTGTTCGAGACGCGCGCGGGTTTGGTTTTGCTCGACCGCCGGGCGGCGCACGAACGCATTTGGTTCGAGCGCCTGCAGGCGCAGTTCCGCGACGGCTCGGTGCCCAGTCAACGGCTGCTGCTGCCGGTACCGATGGAACTCGACCCCATTGCCAGCGCGCTACTGCTGGACCGCTTGGAGTTTCTCAACGGCCACGGCTTCGAGGTCGTTGAGTTCGGCCGCAATTTTTTCCGCATCGAGGGAATGCCTGCGTGGATGGCGCCGGGGGACGCCGAGCCCTTTGTGCGCGAGCTGCTCGGTGCGTTACGCGACGGCCGCCTGCAGGAGAGCCAAATCGACGTGGCGCGCGATCAACTCGCCCGCCTTGCCGCAGCCCGCGCGGTCCGGCTTGGCGAAACCGTCAGCGAAGCCGCCATGCTCTCACTGGTCGGACAACTGTTCGCCTGCCGCGCCCCGCTGACCAGTCCGGGCGGCACGCCGACGCACATCGAATTAAGCCAAGGCGATTTAGCTCGCCGTTTTCAGCGCTAAAAAAAGCGGTCGCAGCGTTTTTTAAGGTTCGAGTTACGTAAAAATTCACCCACAACGTTCGTTGCCACACCGCCACGAGCAAACTGGCACGATTCTAGTAGTTAGCTTCAAAAAAATTTAAGCATGCCCGCTCCTAAAAAAACCAAGTCCACGGCTGCCTCCTCAACCGCTCCCATCGCTACGGCGAACGGGGCCTCATCGCCCCCCTCGAGTCGAGTCGCCGACACACCGGTTTCATCCTTGAGCCAAGCGATCGTTCGCAACCTGAATTTCACCCTAGCGCGCGATCACACCACGGCCACTCCGCGCGATTGGTGGATCGCCACCTCCCTGGCCGTTCGCGAACACATTCTCGCCCGCCTCATCCGCACCCAAGGCGAACACAACAAACACAACGCGCGCCGTCTTTATTATTTCTCGCTCGAGTACCTGATGGGCCGCCTCTTTGAGAACAATCTCTACAACACCGGCCTTTACGACGAAGCCCGCGCTTCACTCAAAGACCTCGGCGTTGACTGGGAGTCAGTTCGCGAGAGCGAAGTGGACATGGGTCTAGGCAACGGTGGCCTTGGCCGCTTGGCTGCATGCTTCCTAGACTCGCTCGCCACCTTGGACCTGCCCGCCATCGGCTACGGCATCCATTATGAATTCGGCCTGTTCAAGCAGGAGTTCGTCAATGGCCACCAAGTCGAGCATCCCGACAACTGGATGATGTTCGGTACCCCGTGGGAAGTGGTACGCGCTGAATACACCACCGAGGTTAAGATTTACGGCCGGGTCGAGCACGTGTTTGACGACCACGGCAACTCCCGTCCCCGCTGGGTCGATACGAAAACTATTTTGGGCGTCCCGTACGACATTCCGATCGCCGGCTACGGCACGGCAACGGTCAACCTGCTCCGCTTGTGGGCATCGCGTTCGACCGAGGAGTTCGATTTGGTCGCCTTCAACAGCGGCGGTTATGTCGATGCCGTGCGCGAAAAGGCCATCGGCGAAACCGTCTCGAAGGTCCTTTACCCGAATGACAAGACCGAAAACGGCAAGGAGCTGCGCCTCGTTCAGCAGTACTTCTTTGTCTCGTGCTCGCTTCGCGACATCATCCGCCGTCACTTCCGCCTCCCCGGCAACTCCTGGGCTAACTTCGACGCCAAAGTCGCCGTGCAGCTCAACGACACGCACCCTGCGGTCGCGGTGCCCGAACTGCTACGCATCCTCATCGACGAGAATAACTTCACGTGGGAAAACGCATGGGAAATTGTGGTCAAAACCTTCGGCTACACCAACCACACGCTGCTCCCTGAGGCGCTGGAGCGTTGGGGCGTGCCTCTTTTCACCCGCGTGCTGCCCCGGCACACGCAAATCATCTTCGAGATCAACCGTCGTCTCATGGAAAAGGTCGAGGCCAAGTGGCCCGGCGATAACTCGAAGAAGGCCATTCTCTCGCTGGTTGAAGAAGGTGGTGCCAAATCCTTCCGCATGGCGAACCTCGCCGTCGTCGGCTCGCACGCGGTCAACGGCGTTGCAGCCCTGCACACCGAGTTGCTCAAAAAGGACCTCTTCCCTGATTTCGATGCGCTCTATCCGGGCAAGTTCCAGAACAAGACCAACGGCATCACCCCGCGCCGCTGGCTGCTCGATTGCAACCCCCGCCTCTCCGGGCTGATCACCGAGAAACTCGGCTCGCCCTTGGTGTGGGCCCGCGACCTCGATGTGCTACGCGGATTGGAGAAGTTCGCCGACCAGGCCGACTTCCAAAAGGAGTTCATGGCGATCAAGCGCGCCAACAAACAAGACCTCGCCGCGGTGATTCACGACCAGTGCGGTGTGGTCGTCTCTCCGGACGCGCTCTTCGACGTCCAGATCAAGCGCCTGCATGAATATAAACGACAGCACCTCAACCTGCTGCACATCATCACCCTTTACCGCCGCTTGTTGCAAAATCCGTCCCTCGATATCGTCCCCCGCGTGTTCATTTTTGGCGCAAAAGCAGCCCCCGGCTACGACCTCGCCAAGAACATCATCCGTGCGATCAACGTTATCGGCGACCGCATCAATCGTGACGTGCGTATCAAGGACAAACTCAAGGTGGTTTTCCTGCCCAACTACCGGGTTTCCCTGGCTGAGCGCATCATCCCTGCCGCAGACCTTTCCGAGCAGATTTCGACTGCTGGCAAAGAGGCGTCCGGTACGGGTAACATGAAGCTCGCCCTCAACGGCGCGCTCACCATCGGCACCCTTGACGGCGCCAATGTTGAAATCGGCGAAGAGGTGGGCGAAGACAACATCTTCATCTTCGGCTTGAAGGTGCCTGATGTGGAGGCGCTCGACGCCAAGGGTTATAACCCGTGGAACTACTACGGGGACGACGAGGAATTGCGCGCGGTCATCGATTGGCTCGGCTCCGAGTACTTCACGCCCGGCGAGAGCCATGCGTTCGGTTCGCTCCACCACAGCCTGCTCGATGGTGGCGATCCCTACAAGGTGCTCGCCGATTATCGCACCTACGTCCAAGCCCACGAACGCGTGGACGCGGCTTACCGCGACAAGTCACGTTGGGCCAAGATGGCGATTCTTAACACCGCACGCGTCGGTAAGTTCTCCAGCGATCGCACCATCCGCGAATACGCCAAGGACATCTGGAGCCTGCCGCCCGTTTCGGTCGTCGCCTGCTGCCAATAAAGCGCTGCCGTTCGAGTGAGCCGAGCCTTGCTCGATAATCACAAAAGTTAAAAAAGGGGCCCTTCACCGGGCTCCTTTTTTTGTGTGCACACAAAAGGGACTGGCGAGGCCGTTCGAAGGAAGTTCGGCGCTCCAAACCCGCCGCTTGTGTACTTGGGACCGGTTTCACCGTCCTTGTGTTGGTCAACGGATGAGGGCCAACGCGCCGTAGTGCAAAACCTCCGGCGGAGGTGGCTCCCCGTGGGTTGAGCCCCACCCTCTCATACGGCTAGCGCCCCAGTGCGGTCGCCCCCGAGATCCGCTATTCTGCGCGGCTCGCAGGCCGCCATGATTTTCAACACCTTCACCTATTTCCTGATTTTTCTGGTTCCGGCGGCCATCGGGTTTCGGATCGCCGGGGCGCGCTGGCAGCCGTGGGTATGCTTTTTCTTCGGCGCCGCCTTCTTTATTTTCTTTTCCCTCACCCAGATCGGCGGAGCCGCCGGCGCGTTTTGCCTGCTAATCTTTATGTGGGAGAGCGCCTTCAGCCGCCTCTACAAACCCGGCTCCTGGCTGTGCCTGGCCGGCATCGCCCAGGCCCTCGTGTTCCTGATCATTTTCAAATACTGGAATTTCCTCACCAGTCTGGTGCTGGGGCCGCCACCTCAGAATCCGTGGTATTGGGCGGGGGCGTTTTTGCCTCTCGGCATTTCGTTTTTCACCTTCGAATTCATCCATTACGCGGTCGACCGTTACCGCGGCACCGCCGAACGCGGCAAACTGGCCGACTACCTCGCCTTCATTCTGTTTTTCCCGACCATGGTGGCTGGCCCCATCAAGCGCTACCCCGACTTCGCCGCCAAACTCGCGCAGCCCTCCCTCGAATGGGCGGAGGACTGGGAACTGGGCATCACTCGCATCCTCGTCGGGTTGGCCAAAAAGTTCGCCATCGCCGACCTGCTCAGCGCGTTCACCGACCACCTGAACATGGCCGATATAGCGCGGGCGGAGCGGTGGGCCCTACCGCTTTGGCTGTTGGCCTATGGGGTGAAAATCTACGTCGATTTCTCGGCCTATTCGGACATAGCGATCGGCTCGGCCCGCCTGTTTGGCATCAAGGTGCCGGAGAACTTCGATTGGCCCTACGCCCGCACCAACATCGCCGCGTTCTGGGCTCACTGGCATATCTCGCTCACCAAGTGGCTCACGGATTACGTTTTTATTCCCCTCGGCGGGTCACGCCGGTCACCGCAGCGCGTTTACCTCAACGTATTAACCACTCTGGCGGTCAGCGGCCTGTGGCACGGCGCGGGGCTCAACTTCCTCGTCTGGGGCCTGTGGCACGGAATCCTGCTGGCCGGGCACCGGATATGGAAAAGCTGGCGCCCGGCTAGTGCGCAACCCTCGCCCTGGGGTGCAGCGGCGGGGTGGGCGCTGACCTTCGTTTCGGTTAACCTCGGCTGGGCGTTTTTCTGTATGGATTTACCGACTGCACTCTTCTTTTTCCGGCGAATCGCCGGCGTTTAACCTCCCCATGAAAACGTTGTTTTGGATCAAGTCGGTGTGCGAGTTTCTGCAGGGCTGCGGCACGGCCCCCCCTGTGGGCGCCGGGCACCTTGACCGCGCCTGGCTGCGCGGCCTTTGGTGGGGGGCGCTGCTGGGCGCGGTGATCCTTTTCTGCGGTCAATCTTCGCGGTTCATCTACATCGATTTTTAAGCGATGAAAACCAAGCGACTCCTCCTTGCGCTCGGCGTGGCGCTGCTCGTGCTCCTCGGCTACAACGCCCTCATCGCGCATCTGGCCGTGCGTTCGCAACGGCAGCAGGCGCTTGCCGCCGTTTCGCACCCACCAGCGGACACCTCCGTGGTGTTTTTGGGGAATTCACTGATGGAGGCGGGCGGTGACCCGGCATCGTTTCGGGCGGGTTGGCCCGCGAACCAACCTGCGGCCCCCTCGCTCAATCTCGCGCTGGGAGCGACCACGCCCGTGGAGCATTTCCTCATCTGGCGCCGGGCACTCGCGCACGACCTGCGGCCCCAGTGGCTCGTCTATGGTTTCTTTGACGATCAACTCAATGCTCCCGCGCTTGGCGAATGGTCGGACCTCGTGGGTAATCGGGCCTTTTCGTACTACGACCCGGAGCTGGCCGCTGAGCTCTACGCACCCGGATCCCTGTTGAAGCGCTGGGAGCTGGTTTTCACCCAGCACGTGCCGATGCTGGCCGAACGCTCCTCGCTGTGGACAAAAGTGGAACGGCTGCGGCGGCAGTTTTCCGCGATCGGATTACCGCCACAAAAAACGAACCGGTTTGGCCGAGTGGACGATTTCGGGCCGCCGGGAGCGCCGGAAATCGCCTCGTTTGTCGAACGTTGCACGGCGATCACGGACAAGCGGGCGGGGTTTTCCGCGCCGATCAGCCAAATCGTGCAACTCGCCCACGCGCACCAGATCCGGGTGCTGTTCGTGGAGATGCCCATGCCCCGGCAGCACCGCGCCGCGTTCTACGCCAAGCCGATCTGGCCTCGGCTACGGGCCCACGTGCGCGAACTGGCGAGCGCGGCGGGGGCAACCTACCTCAACGCCAGCGACTGGGTGGAAGACGAGGGCAATTTCGCCGACTCGATGCACCTCAACCCCGACGGCGCGCGTGTGTTCAGCACCCGTCTGGCCCGATCGTTGGCTCAAGTCGGCCAATCGGGCGAAACAGTCACGCCCCAATTGGCCCAAGGCAAAACTGCGCCGAAAACCGAAGCGCACCCCTGAGCCCAAGGGGAATTTGCTTCAGCAGAAGACGAAGCCATTAATCCTGAATTCCGAAGTTCAAGCCAACCACAGATTACATAGATTGCACGGATACAAACCCTTAGGAGCTAAACGAAGCCGACGTTATCCCCCTTTTTTATCCCGTCTCAAAATTCAGCAACATTCTGGTATCTGTGCGCATCGGTGAATTCTGTGGTTAAAACTTCGGCGTTTGGGTTAATCCTGAAAATACCCCTCCGGGTGCATCACACCCGAGTCCCCGTCATCGTCCGAATCTCCGGCCTCACGGCAGGCGTCGGGGAACGCATTTTGGCGCTGAACCCAGCGCACCGCGCACAGACTGCTGGTGAGCGCCTCATGCAGTGCGGAACCGAAATCATAAGCCTGGCCGTCAAAGCCGGCCTCCACCACCGCCTGATCAATCGCCAGCATGACGGCAAACATCCGCCCGCGCACCCCAGGGATATAGACGTCGAGCGCTTCGTTACCGTGCTGAAGATTGGTGCGGCAGGACTCGGCGTTGTGACTGTGATGCGATCGGCACGCCTCGGGCCGGGCAGCATAAATGGAGCAGCTCCCCTCCGCCAACAGCGCGCAGGGGGGTTTAAGCGCCGTCCGCTCGACGTTGTTCCGACCGGCGAACGCCGCGCGGTGTGCAGCGGTGCGCGCGATCAGTTCATCGAGCTGCGTGGGCGAAAAATGCGTTTGCACGTGGGCGGCGGCGATCAGCACCTCGTGGGCCTGAACGCCCACCGGCACGTGGCAACACGCGTCGCAACCCGCACGGCACGCGACTACCGCTTTGGCCTCGGGCGCAGCCGTAGCAAACGCGCGGTCAAACTCCTTGTGCGCGCTGACCACGGCCGCGAGCAGGTCGGCCGGGTTGCGCGTTTTGCGCAGCCGTTTGAGCACGGCGGCACCGGTCTTTTCGAACAACGAGTCTTCTTCCGGTGAAAATGCAGCGCACATAAATGCGCTCCATAAACGCCGCCGATTCCCCGATCACAAGGCCCAAGCCGGGGCCCGCGCGGCTACGGGGGATTAAGCCCAATGCCGTTAAGGCATGCTCTACCTCGAGCAATCGGCGTCGGATCGAGAACGAGTAAGATTAAGAGAACGAGAACGATACGGAATTCAGCGGTGCCGCTGACGTGCCGATCGGTGGACGGGGATTGAATCGTTCTCGTTCTCTTACTCGTTCTCTTTCGTCAGGGACTCGGGGGCGTTTCGGTTCGGTGTACTCGATTCCTTCGTTCGTATATCAATATTATAGCGCAACTTGCTTATCCCTAGATTTATCCGGGCCATGCCTTACAGGCATTAGGATTACACCAGCTTGATGAGCTCGGAGGTCGCCGGGACGTCTTTGATGATCTGGGAGGGCTCGGGGCCGACGCCGAGGTAGCGCAGGTTGGGCAATTTGGCGGCGGCCGGCAGCGGCTCGCCATGGAAGGCCACGTCGAGCAGCGCCTTGACCATCGCGGCCACGTAACGCTGGGCGTTTTTAGGCAGGTCGGCGAAGTGGCGAACCTGGGAGACATCCTCGGTCCAACCGGGGTGTTTGCTATAAACCGGCTTGAGGATTTTGCGCACCGCGTCGTTGCGCGGGACGTGGTGGTAGCGCTTGCCGGCGGCATCCTCGTAGGCCGTGCAGATGAGCAAATCGGAGTTCCACGCCCCCTGGTGGGTCAGGGCGTCGAGCTTGTTGATCATCACGTCCTGGAAGCCGCCGTAACGCAGGGCGTCGCCCTTTTCCACCGCGTCGTACCAGCCGACCATGCGCTGGCGGCCGGTGGAGGTGCCGAATTCGAGTTTTTTCAACAGGAAGGAGAGCGGGTGCGCCTCGTCCATCTGCGTAATGAAAACGTGGGTACCGACCTTGGTGTCGTAGGCCTTGGCGACGCCGAAGGTGTGGATGGCCTGCACCGGAATGCCAGCGCTCTCGAAAAACTCGGGAGTGAAGGTGTGCGAAGCGGTCACGTTGGGCGAAAAGCCGTGGCGCTTGTCGAGCCAGTAGGCCTGGCCGAATTCACCGATGATGGTGTGACCGGCGCGGATTTCCTTGAGGATCAACTCGCGAACTTCGCCGATGTTTTTGGCGAGGCGTTGGCCGGCCTGCCAGTAGGTCTCGGTCAGCGCGGCCAAGTTGATCGCAAAGGGGCCAGTGCCGCGAAAAGCGGTGAAGTCGAACTCAGCAGGGGTGAACACGCCCAGCTCGATCGCCTCGGCGTTGGCGCGTAATTCGGCGGCACCGAGTTTGTCAAAAAAGCCGGCGAAGGTCTCGGCGCTGACGCGGCACACGTGCTGGATTGTGGCGAGGGCGCGCTCGGCGCGTTGCGCGAGTTTTTTGGCGTAGGCCTCACGGCTGCCGAGGAAGTCGGCGTAGGTGATTTGCCATTGGCCCACTTCATCCTGGTAAGCGGGCGTGATGCCGCGGCCGGTGGAGCCGCGCGGCTCTTCCTGAAGGACGTTGACGCGATAATCCTCCCACGCGAGGTCGAGCAGGCGATGGGTCAGGTCGGAGACCATGGTGCGCTCGTCGATGACGAGGCGGGCGAGGACGTTGTAGCCCTTTTTCTCCAGCGGCATGGCTTCCCACCAGGCCTTGCGCGGATCGGCGACCACGCCGGCGCCGATGGCGAGGTGAGCGAGCTCCTTTTCGACCACGCCGGAGGGCAGCAAATTGAGTTTAATGCCGGCGGCGGTGTGGCCGGAATTGGCGCCACCATTGACCTTGAGAACGGTGGTGACCTGAGCGGCGGTGTTGCGCAACTCGTGGACGACTTCGGGGATCAGGCGGCCTTTGCCCTCGTCACCGAGGGAGATGCCGACATCGGCGATGAGCTGGCTGGAAAAAGGAAGGAGCGACATGGCGAACGGCCGAGCAAAGCGAGTAGGCCCCAACGTTCAACCCCCAACATTGCCGAACTCGCAGTCTTTCCGTGCCCGGGCGCGCCGACCGCCCCTCAAGGTCCTGAAAGATACCCGGAGTTAGTTACGACCCTGCGCTTGACTCCGGCTGCCTGCATCCGGCAAGGTCTGCAACTCACCTAAAAAATCTATGGGCCAACAATCCAACAAACACATCAAGAAGAAGCGCCGCATTGCCTACCACAAACGCAAGAAGGAGGCCGCCGCCGCTGCCAAGAAGCCCGCCGCCAAGGCCAAGAAGTAAGCAATCTTCGCTTCTGACAAAAATTTAAAACCGCAGTTTAACCACTGCGGTTTTTCTTTGCCCAAATGCCGACCTCCGACACCACGCTTTCGACTACAACCGGTTACCTGTATCCCGCCTTTAAAGAATGGCAGGTGATCGTCGACGCACTGGCGGCTGGCGAACAATCGCTGCTGTTGCGCAAGGGCGGTATTGCGGAGGGGCGCGGCGGCTTTGACCCGGAACGCGCAGACCGCTTTTGGCTTTTTCCGACACAGTTTCACGCCCAACGCGAAAAGACCAAACCAGCTCTAGCCCAGCGGCTGAATTCCGAGCCAAGCGAACCACTCGATACGCAGGTTACGCTCACCGCTTTCGCCGAGGTGACGCATCACCGATTCGTGTCCGACTGGTCGGCCGTCGCCGCGCTGGACCCATTTCATGATTGGACGGAAGCCACCGTTCGCGAAAAGTTCGATTGGGGACAGCCGCCGGGGCTAAATGCCTTGGTGGTGCAGGTTCACCAACTAAACACCCCCATTACGCTGGAGGCGCACTCCGGCCATGGCGGGTTGTAAGTCGTGGATCGAGGTGCCAGTCAGCTTTGATCAATATCCAAGCACTCCGGTAGTAGCTGGCACCCCGATCTCACAACTGCTGTCTGCGTTTGCATGAGATTGATGGAATCAGGCACAAAAAAACCGGCACCACGACGGTGCCGGTTTTTAGGAGTTAACCTCGTCCGAAATTAGAGGGACGGGCTGACAATCGTGATGTCGAGGGTGTTTTTCGGTGTCTCGACAATGATCTTCTTGGGCTCATCGGGCGAGGCCTTTGCCACCTTGATGTCCAATTTGCTGACATCCTTGGCTGCGTTGACTTCGTCATCGGTGAGGCCGGCTTTTTTGGACTGATCAACAACGGCGTTAAGGGTTTCAGCAGCGGCCGGGTTGGTCTCGGAGATGATCGCAACGATCTGGATGGCCAACAAGAGCGCTTCTTTTTGAGTGGCATTCGTGATGATGGCGCTAGTGCCATTGGAAGTAGCGGTGAATCCGGGGGCCACCTCGATGTTTGCACCGCCTGCGATAGAGAAGCTCACTTTGCCCGTCAGGGTGTTGACCGTAACCTCAACGTTCTGGCCGTTGACCTTAACGTTGGTCGAATAGGTCGTGCCACGGGCGGCAGCGACACCCTTAGGGGTGCGAACGCCGTAGTTATTAATCTTACGCTTGCTCGGATCGAGAACCGAGACGGTGGTGCCCGTCTTCAGGTCGATCACTGCGGTGCGGACGCCCTCAGCGTTGACGCTGTGCGTACCGACGACAGCGGTTGCGCTCGCGCTCAAACCGGTGGTGATGCCTTCGTGGGACTGAATCAAAACGTTGGCACCTTCACCGGTGGTGACAGTGGAACCTTCGGGCAGTTTTTGGCCGACCACAGCGGGGACGCCAGCGGTTGCGCCAGGAGCAGTGACCGTCACTGTGCCGACAAACGAAGAAATGACTGCTTCGACGGGAGCCTGCTGGGCGGAGGCCACAAGGGCACCCACGGCAGCGGCGATAATGGACAACGTAAGACGTATGGATTTCATAGATTAATTAGTAAATATACAGAGAAAGTAGCCCCCTGTTTACCGTAGTAAACTGAACAGCCGACACGAAAATTATTTTTTCAGGCATGATGTCGAGCCCGTTTTAGCTGATGAAATGTAAAATCGCGGCGCGCATCCGGTCGTTTACCCGATTTCAAACCCCTTCGTAGCGTTGGCTTTTGATGTAGCGACGAACATAAACAGATAACAAGCGGGGCTGCTTACGTATTGGACCCGTGCGTCTTCCCTTCGCGAAGAGCATCCTTTTTCAGAAAGCACGACCCGTCGAGGGAAGCCATGCGACCACAACCCCAGTTCTTTTTTGCAGTCGGGTAACATTTCGTGCCGAACCGGCGTTTTTACTTCCGCCGCCGATAGGGAGTGGGCAGGTTCACCGCCCCCCACGACATGCTGCGCCTCCTGTTACCGCCCAATCTCGCCGCTGCCGCCCCCCGCGACGCCATCGCGGTTAAAATCGAAATCGTCGCCTCCGCCGCGCCCAACCGCGCGGAATTCCCCGCTCTGGCGATTCTCAAACGCCTGTGCGGCGGCGTCGCCACTCCCCCGCCCTTCGTGCAACTCACCCGTGCCCAGTTGCGCGAACTGATCGCCGCACTCAGGGGCCAACCCGCCTTTAGCTTAGTTGCCACCCCCACGGTTTCCATCCTGTGGATCGGTCCGCGCCTGCGCGGCGTGAGCGAGCTTTTGGAAGAAGCCCCCGTTGCCAAACCCGATCTCCCCGTCCGCCCTCCCCTCGCCGTGCGCGCCTCATCATTGGCAGCGGCGAGTAAAGCCCCCGCCCCCGTCACGCTGTTAACGGTCGACGGCAGTGAGCATTTTTTGGCCATCACCCTGCCCTCACGGGAGCAAAGCGGATACGCCACTGCCCTTGATTTGGTCAAAACCCACGGGTTCTCCCTCGACGCCACGACGCGCACCTGGTGGCTGCGAGACCGCCACAAAACCCTCAATTTCCTCGCGACTCACCTCGTCGCGTTACGTGACACCTATCACGCGGAGTTCACCGAAAACTTCGAAGCCAACACGGCCAAATTAGCCGAGATCGACGTGCAGTGCGACATCACCGAAACCGCCGGTGATTTCACCCTCACACTCGGCTTGCAGGCCGGCAAGATCAGCGACGACGCACTGCGCACGGCCCTAGCCACCAATCGCGGCTATGTGGAAGAAGCGGGTAAAGTTTATCTGCTGCCGCCGGAGAAAATCGCCCGCCTCACCACCGCCCAACGCGCGCTCGCCGGCAGCGCCAACGCCCCGGCTGCCGCCCGCCGCACCTGGCGCGTCCCCGCCGCACGGGTCGCCGAAGTGCAGGGGTTGATCGACGAACTCGTGCCCCACTACCAGCCACCCGCCGGCTGGAAGGCCCGCAGCGAGGCCCTGCGCAACCTCTCCACGCTCACGCCCGCGCCGCTGCCCGACGAACTCAACGCCCTGTTGCGCCCCTACCAACAGATTGGCGTGGCCTGGCTCTGGCACCTTCATCGCCACGGGCTCGGCGGCATTTTGGCCGACGAGATGGGCCTGGGCAAAACCCTGCAAGCCATCTCCCTTTTGGCTGCCCTACGCGGTGCCGGCGCAACGCCAACGACTACCTCACTTCAAGTTTCATCGGGCCGCCCCGGCCACTCCTCGCCCAATGGACTGCCGTCGCTGGTGGTTTGCCCCGCCTCGTTGGTGGAAAACTGGCGCCGTGAGACCGCCCGCTTTGCTCCGCATTTAAGCGTCTTTGTCCACCACGGCACCACGCGTTTAACCACGCCGGAGTCCGCAACCCCTCACGACCTGTTGATCACCTCCTACGGCACGCTCGCCCGCGACCGCGAGTTGTTTGCCGACATCCCGCTTGCTTGCCTGATCGCCGACGAGGCCCAGCACATCAAAAACCGCCGCACTCAGAACGCCCAGGCGCTGCGCAGCCTCAACGCGCGCAGCCGCTTCCTGCTCACCGGCACACCGGTGGAAAACGCCCTCGACGACCTGCGCGCGCTCTTCGACCTGCTCATGCCCGGGTACCTCGAAAAAATCCCCGCCGGCACCCGCAGCGACGAGCGCCAGTGGTTCGATGAACGCCTGCGGGCGAAAACCTCGCCCTACCTTCTGCGCCGCACCAAAAAGGCCGTCGCCCCCGAGTTGCCCGACAAGATCGAGCAGGTCCTTTACTGCGAGCCGTCGCCGGTCCAGTCCCGCCTTTACACCGAGTGGCAGCAAAAGTCTGAGCAGGAGCTCGACGCCCTTGCCGCCGACGGCGCATCCGAAAATTCCCTACGCCTGGCCACCCTCACCCAGCTTCTGCGCCTGCGCCAGATCTGCTGCGACCCGCGTCTCGTTGCACCGGCCACCTCCGCCGACCACTCCAGCAAACTGGAAACCTTCCGCGAACTCCTTGCCGAGGCAGTCGACGACGGGCACCGCCTGCTGGTGTTTTCCCAATTCACCTCGCTGCTCGGACTCTTGCGCGCCGAACTCGAGGAACAGGGCTTGTCCTACTGTTACCTCGATGGCAGCACCCCGCAAAAGCAGCGGCAGGCCGAAGTGGATCGCTACAACAACTCAGCCGACATCCCCGTTTTCCTGATCTCACTCAAGGCAGGCGGCACCGGCCTCAACCTCACCGGCGCCGACACCGTGGTGCATTTCGACCCGTGGTGGAATCCGGCCGTCGAGGCGCAAGCCACCGACCGCGCCCACCGCATCGGCCAAAAACGCGTGGTGACCAGTTACAAACTCATCTGCACGGGTACGGTCGAGGAGAAGGTCCTGCACATGCAGGCAACCAAACGCGCCCTGCTCGCCGACGTGTTTGAGGCCAGCGACCTGAACAACGCCAAGCTCACCCTCACCGACCTCAAATCGCTGCTGCGCGATTAAGCGCGATTAACTTAGGCTACGCGGACGCGAAGCGGATAAATACATTTAATTAACAAGTAATTGCGTTATTCTTTGCGCACCTTCGCGAGCCTTCGTGGTTAAACGGATTAGGGGGCCGTTTTTGTGTCATCTTGTGTTTTTGTGGCAAATGGATTGGGGACGTCCCACTGGAACCGTCGAGGAACCGTTTAGCCAAAAACAAACACCAGCTCACCCACCCGTTCCGTTTAGTAGAGTAGAGAGAGCCGCGCGTCGGTAACCCGTCAGCGCGACCCTCCCCCTCGTCAAACCGTGCAAGCGGTTTTCCCGCACACGGCTTACCGAGTCCCCATTCTTTCGGTTTGGTTTCAGCGGAGTTCATTGCTTCCAAGCCGCCGTAAGCGGCCAGTGCCATAGTTTGTATTGACCATGCAAACGGTCGTCGGTGAAGAACTCGAAGAGTCCGTGGGTGCGGCTATACTTTCGCCACAGCCACCGCCGCAACCGGTTGCGCACAAAAGCCTGCTGGTTACTAAACACGTGCGTGCTGTTGCCGTAATGAAACGCCGTAGCCCAACCGCGAGTGATTTGGTTGACCTTGCGGACCACCGCCACCCCGCCGGTTGGTTGCGCGTTCGCACATCTAGCTCGAGCCTCCTCGAAAAGGTTTTTGGTTTTTTCTAGTAAAAACAACTTATGTGATTTAAGTTTACTGTAAAAGTGCCGTATTATACTGCATGAAAACAGGAAACAAAATAAGTAGCGGCGTTAAATTATCAAGTAACGAATCGATCGTTTATCCCTCCGGCGACTTCTTTTCAACCCCGGCGCGCAGTGATTTTGGTGATTTCTTACTGCAATTACAGCGCTTTTGGCGGTCCCACCCCGAAATCGAAGTGGCCATGACCGCCGATCTCGACGCCCACGCCATGGCGGAAAAGCGCGAACGGCGGAAGGACCGGGAGTTCGAACTGGCGCAGACCGAGGCGTTGTTCGCCGTGCCGGCGTCAGGCACGGCGGAAAAAACGCAAGCCGAGTTCCTCGCCGCAGGGCGTCCGCGCACCCCCGCTGTTGTGGTTTTTATCACGGCCATGGCCACCGGTTACTTGGGGTCGCAATACAGTGCCTGCCCCCGGATGGTGCTGCTTGAATCGGCATCGTTGCGCACCTTGCTCGATGATTTGGGGTACACGCTGCCTGCACCTAATACCGTTGGCCCCCTGATAAATCGCCTGAGTGAGAGTACTCTCGCCCTGATCCACCGGGCCCAATTGGCCGATATTTTGGCCGAAGGGCTCGATTCGTTTACCGATATCACCCTGGACAGCACGGCGATCAAGGCATCCAGTTGCTGGCCAACAGACTCCGGTATCATTTACCGCCTCTTTGAGCGAGCCTACCGCATGGGCGGCAAGCTCGACCAGGTCGGGCTTAACTCGCTGCAGGATGGCTTCAAAGACCACTGGCTGGAGGAGTTGCGAAAGAGCGCCCGCGCCATCGCCCTGCTGGGTGGTGGTCCCCGCCGAGCCCAAAAACTCCGGCTGCTCTACGACCAGTTTTACCAAATCGCCTGCAAGTTGGGCGGCAAGTTGCTCACCCAAGTAGAAGCCGCAGAGGCCGAAGCAAATGTTAAACTGGCCAAGCTGCGGCCCTCCAAGCGCCGGATCGCGGAAGACCTACTGGACTGCATCCACGGGGACGTGGTCGCGGTGATTACGACGATCCAGCAAAGCATTGCGCGGGTGCATGATGGGGTGAAGACCAAGTCGAGGGAAAGGGTCCTCAGCCTGGCCGATCGCAGTGCTGCTTTTATTGAAAAAGGCGGGCGGGAACCGGTGATTGGCTACAAGCCGCAATTGGCCCGCAGCCGCGGCGGTTTTGTCACCGCGCTGATTCTCGACGCGGGCAACGTGGCTGATTGCAAGCAACTGGTGCCCCTGCTGATCCAGAATATCGCCAACACGGGCCTGGTGCCGGCGAGCGCGAACGTCGACGACGGCTACTCCAGCGCCGAAGGGCTGGCGCAGGCATACGAGCTGAAGGTGGCCAAGGTGAGCATCTCCGGCGCCAAGGGGCGCGCCTTGCTCGGCGAGGAACTGTGGAACCACCAGGATTATATCACGCTTCGCGCCGAGCGCAGCGCGATCGAGTCGCTGATGTTTACGCTCAAGTTCAACCACGGGTTCGGCCGGCCGGGTCGTCGCGGGTTGGCGGCGGTGCGCAGCGAACTGACCCTGAAGATCCTCGCGCACAACTTTGACCGGATGATTTTGGTGCGCGCGAGGAAGTCTCAGGAAAAGCCGCTGCCCTTGGCGGCCTGAGTCGCTTCGCTCGTCGCGGCTAACCCAAATCGGTTCAATTAGTTCGGTGCAAAAGCCCCGGAGCGAACCGCCGTGGACTTCGCCGTTGGAAAAGCGACCTTAGTGATGGGGCCGGGGCTGTTTTTAGGCCGCCGCCCCTTCGTGAACACGTAAACCGAGTTCGTTCAGGGCTGTTTGCGCCCCCAGTGGCCGGCCGGGGCGGGAATACGCCCGTTGCGAAAGGCTTTTCGAGGAGGCTCTAGCTCCATCCGCACTTTGTCGCGTAACTTGGCCAGACTTTTCGCACTGGGTTCCACGTGCAGATACCTTCGTTTGCTCTTCATGCCTTGCCGCCATGCGACGGAAAAACCGAGGAACTCAAAGCCTTCCTTTCGTGTATCCACCAGTCGGGTTTTCTCTTCGTTGAGCTTTAACTTACGTGCCTCCAGCCACCGTTTCAGTCGCGTTTGCAGCCCCGCCCCTTGACCCGGTTTGCACAGGATCAGGAGGTCGTCGGCGTAACGCACCATCGTCGGCTTTTGTTCGCACTTCTCATTCACCGCATGATCGAGGTCGTTGAGGTAGAGGTTCGCCAGCAGAGGCGATATAACTCCGCCTTGTGGCGTGCCACACCGGTTCGCGCTCACCTTGCGGCACCCCGTGTCCCGGTCCTCTTCCACGATGGGTGCTCGCAGCCACGTTTTTATTAAACGCAACACGCTCCCATCGCTCACCCGTTTGGCCACCAATTGCAGGAGTTCGCGGTGCGGGATCATATCGAAGTAGCTCGATAAATCCGCGTCCACCACCTCCACCTTTCCGCTCAGCATGGCTTCCTTGACCTTATCCATCGCCTGATGGGTCCGACGTTTCGGCCGGTAGGCGTAGGAATGGTCATGGAAGTCCGCCTCTAGGATTGGCTGCAACACGATCACCGCCGCGCTTTGCACCACCCGGTCTTTCACCGTAGGGATGCCCAGCGCACGACGTTTGGTCCTGGCCTGATCCTTCCATATATAGACGCGCAGGACCGGACTGGGTCGGTAGGTTTTCGTTCGCATTTCCTCCGCCAGCGCAAGCAGCCATGCCGCCCGATAGGCTTCGTTCTTTACGAGCGTTTCCACCTCGAACCCGTCCACTCCCGGCACGCCGTCATTGGCGATCACCTGATCGAGCGCATCCGACAGAATGTCCTGCCGATACAGCTCTCCATACAAACTATAGAACCGCCAATGCGGCTCCGCTTTTGCTTTCCGATATAGCACACGTTGCAGCTTCCGAACCTTCGGTGACGTTTTTATCCAGAGTTCATCACCCCAGCCATCGTCGGGTCCTTTGCCGCTCTGTGATGCGTGGGAACAAGTGCCCTCCCTTCGCTCCCCGGCGGTTTTAATGTCCGCTAGATCATCACTACTATGGAGGTCTCCGACTCCTGCCACGGCCCGTCCGGCCTTACGAGGTTTTGCCGCGCTTGTGCCGGTGGTTGAGGCATCGCAAGACGCCCCACCGCCGCAGGTCTCACCACTTAACCTAACGACCTTTCCCACCCCGCCGCCCCCGCTGACTCCGCCGACGTGTTGATCGGAAATCAACGATTTAGGTCCTACGTCTTTGCGAGACTGCCTTTTCCGATCCTTGCAGGCTTCACCGTTCAGGTAGCGGCTGGACTCGTCGGTTGTTTCGGTAACGGAGCTCATTGGATGGGGTTCACCTTCGTTGCGGCTGACTGGTTCGGGCACACGGTCGTGCTTTCCGGCGAGGCCTCGCGGCCTGCATCCGTGACCGGGCCCTTCGACCGCGAATCGTTAAATTCGGTCGAACAGACTTTCACTGTTATGGTTGTTAGTTTCATGGTCGCACGCCCAAATACCGAAGTTTTAACCACAGATTTCACGGATGAGCACAGATATCAGAATGTTACTGAATTTTAAGAGAGGCTGAAAAATGGGGGATAAAGCCGGGGTTGATTACCTCCTAATGGATTGTATCTGTGCCATCTGCGTAATCTGTGGTTGGTTTGAACTTCGGAGTTCGGGTTTAGGCGTTCGGAGCAGAAGACCCTACGCCGCGACGGGGGCTGGAGCAGAATGCGAGTTTTAACAGGCTGGAATTTACCTCCTTTGTTTCCAAACCTAAGCACCGGCCTTGAGTGCGAGGTCCGAAACCGTTCAGTAACAAACCGCCCTCGAGCCATATTTCTTAATACATGCAAAATCTAATTCTCTTTCCCATCGCCGGCTACTGGTGGCTCTATGGCCTCTTCTTGTTATTCGTGCTCGGCATGCTCGCTCTCGATCTGGGCGTGTTTCACCGCGACGCCCATGTCGTGACGGTCAAGGAGGCCGCCGGCTGGAGTGTGGCCTGGATCTCACTCGCGATGCTTTTCGCCTACGGGTTTTGGCAATACTCGCTATGGAAATTCCCTCAGTATCCGCCCTTGCTCGACGCGCTAGCGGCGCAAGGCGTAACCGGTGCCACCGCGATCGCCGCCGAGACTGCGAGATTGGCTAACCAATCTGCGCTCGAGTTTCTGACCGGCTTCGTAGTCGAGAAGGCTCTCTCGGTGGACAATATCTTCGTATTTGTGGTGGTGTTTTCCTACTTCGCTATTCCGGCCAAGTACCAGCATCGCGTGCTCTTCTACGGTATTTTGGGAGCCCTGTTTTTCCGCATCATCTTTATCTCCCTGGGCTCAGTACTCATGCAGTATGAGTGGGTCATCTGGATCTTCGGCATCTTCCTAATCCTGACCGGTATCAAGATCCTGTTCGCATCGGAAAAGCCAATCGAACCGGAGAAAAACCCGATCATTCGTCTTTTAAAGAAGTTTTTGCCCATCACGCCCACCTTGGACGGCGACAAGTTTTTCCTGCGCAAAAGCGGTGTGCTCCACGCCACTCCCTTGTTAGTGTGCTTGGTCTTCATCGAAGTGACGGACATCGTCTTCGCGGTGGATTCGGTGCCGGCGATTTTCGCCATCACCAAGGAGCCGCTGATTGTCTTCACCTCCAACGTCTTCGCTATTCTGGGACTGCGGGCCTTGTTTTTCCTCCTGGCGGGAGTCATGCACAAGTTCTGGGCGCTTAAATTCGGACTGGGTCTCATCCTCGCCTTCGTCGGCCTGAAGATGGTTTACCTCAATCACGCCTTCGGC
Organism: Opitutus sp.; assembly: GCA_024998815.1. Classification (NCBI taxonomy): domain Bacteria; kingdom Pseudomonadati; phylum Verrucomicrobiota; class Opitutia; order Opitutales; family Opitutaceae; genus Opitutus; species Opitutus sp. Next base: position 126,053 of record JACEUQ010000001.1, on the reverse strand, counting down.
GGCAAGTTCCCCATCACTTGGTCACTTGGCATCATCGGAGTTCTGCTGGGGGTGTCGGTAGTCTGGTCATTGGCTTTCCCGAAGAAATCCGAAGCCCACACGCCTGCGCACAGCTGAACCAGAGCTCAAGGGACCGGTGTTTTCTTGTGCGGTGACTTAGGCTGGGGCTGCTCCAGCCTAAGTTTAAAATGCAGCTTCGCTCGCCCAAGACTAAGGAGTTTCATATCGGTAATCGAAATCGATGGCCCATTCGCCGGGGGGCTCGATTTCCTCGATCAGTTTGAGCGCATACCATGATTCTTTGCCGTTGCCGGCGGGGCGAGTGGACGTGCTGCCAATGCATCTGGGAAGGCCGGCGACGAAGATGACCTGCTTTTTTCCGGATCAATCACGGCTACCCGAATCAGGGCGGCGGCGGTGCGCTATTCGGCGCAGCCCGCTCGGAGGGTGAGCGCCTGCTGCCGGAAATCCAATCACGAGCGAAGGGGCTCAACCTGGCGCAACCCTCGGCTTTGATCCGGGGCGTTTGAGCGCTAGTGCACACATTGCGGAGCCCAAATGCGCTGAAGCGGTAGTAAGGGGATGGGCCCATTAAACGGAAATTAAGATTCATGCGAATTCCGCGCGCCCCCCTGACTGCGCAAAGGCACGAGCCGCACTGCTGAGGCAAATCCAATTCGAGCAATTCTCACAATGGATAAACTTTCCCCTTGCCAAGCGCGAAGGCTGCCTCTGTTTTCGGCCGCTCTCCTCATGCAAAAGACCAAAAAGTCCGTCGCCAAGCGCTTCAAGCTCACCGCAACTGGTAAGCTGATACGCCGCACGCCCGGTTTCCGTCACTTGCTTTCCGCGAAGAGCACGAAGCAGAAGCGTCGTGCCTCCAAAGACAAGCTCGTGGCTCCCGGCCACGCTAAGCCGCTTAAACGCTGCTTGCCGTTCGGCCTCTAAAACCAGGCATCAACCATAACCAGCTAGTCGGGTGAATCCTAACGAGACGACCCGAAAGCTCCAAAACCAAATAAAATAACATGCCTCGTGCAACAAACTCCCCCGCTTCCCGCAAGCGGCACAAGAAAACGCTGAAGTACGCCCGTGGCTACTTCGGCTCGAAGTCCAAGCTTTTCCGCTACGCCAAAGACGCTGTACAACACGCTTGGCAGTACGCTTACCGCGATCGTAAGAAAAAGAAGGCCGAATTCCGCAGCCTCTGGATCATCCGTTTGAGCGCTGCTGTGCGTCTTCATGACCTCAGCTACAGCCGCTTCATCGAGGGTCTCCACGCCGCTAACACCGGTCTCGACCGCAAGGTTTTGTCCGATCTCGCGATCCGTGACGAAGCCGCCTTCACCTCCGTGGTGAACCAAGTTAAGGCCGCTTTGAAGGCCAAGATCGCCGCTGCAGCCGCCGCGAAGGTCTAAAGTCTTAACCAGGCGAGCCTGCCCGGCTCGCTTCTAAGCTCGCCCCGCCTCCCACGAGTCGGGGCGTCTTACTGAAGGACGGGCCTCATTTGAGGTGCCGTCCTTTTTTATGCCCGCTCAGCCCATAAAAACCTGATCGTTTTTTGTGTCCTTTGCTGCGTTTCGTCGGCACCCCTTTTCCCTCCTTCCATGCAAGACCTGCTCTCAGCCCTTATCGCCAAAGCCGCCAGCGAACTACCCGCAGTCGTCACGCGTCCCGACTTCGATGCCGCCAAGGCGCGCTACGTTGGCCCCAACGGTGAGTTAACCGCCCTCATGAAGCAGATGGGCTCCGTGCCCAAGGAGCAGAAGCCGGTCGTCGGCAAACTGGTCAACGAGGCCAAGACCGCCCTCCAGGCCCACCTCGACGCCGCGCTGGCCCGCATCGAGGCCGCCGCTCTCGCCGCCCAGCTCGGGCCCGCCATCGATCCCACCCTACCCTCGCCCGACCGCGCCCTCGGCACCCAGCACCCGCTCACCCTCGTACGCGAGGAGATGACGCGCATTCTGCGTAAAGTCGGCTTCACCGTGGTCGAGGGCCCAGAGGTCGAAACCGAATACTACTGCTTCGACGCACTGAACACTCCGGCCGACCACCCGGCACGCGACGCCCAGGACACATTTTACCTCCCCGAATCGGCCCGCTTCGGTAACGTCGCAAAAAAAAATCCCGACGAGAAATACCTGCTGCGCACCCACACCTCATCGGTGCAAATCCGCACGTTGCTCAAAGGCCAGCCGCCCATCCGCATCGTCTCCCCGGGCCGCGTCTATCGTCGCGATACCACCGACGCCACCCACTCGGCCAACTTCCACCAACTGGAGTGCCTCTACGTCGACAAAAACGTCACCGTGCGCGACCTCAAGGCGCTGCTCGATTACATCTTCGCCTCGCTGCTGGGCAAAGACACCAAGACCCGTTTCCGCCCCCACTATTTCGGCTACACCGAGCCCAGCTTTGAGGTGGATCTGTCCGCCCGCCACCTGCCCAAGGTGAACAAGGAGTGGATCGAAATCGGCGGCTGCGGCATGGTCGATCCGATCGTGTTTAAAGACGTCGGCTACGACCCCGAAGTCTGGAGCGGCTACGCCTTCGGCATGGGCCTAGAGCGTCTCGCCATGCTGCTCTACGGCATCGATGACATCCGCTATTTTTACCAAAACGACGCCCGCTTCCTGCGCCAATTCGCGTAACCCAAGACGAAAAACCACGGCGAGTTACACAGAGGGCACGAGAGGATTCACTGAGGTCACGGAGTAATCCAACTCAAGTCATCTCAGTGAACTCTGTGCCACCTCTCGTGCCCTCTGTGTAATTCTCCTTTTCCGAACACTCTGCCTCCGCCCATGAAAGTTTCCCTCAACTGGCTCCAGTCCTACGTAGATCTCACCGGTGTGTCCGCCGAGGATATTTCGCGCGCCATCACCTTCCTCGGCTTCGAGGTCGAGCAGGTCATTCGCACCGGCGCCCCAGCGTTTACCAACGTGGTCGTTGGCCACATCCTCACCCGCGACAAACACCCCAACGCCGACAAGCTCTCCGTTTGCACCGTCGATGTCGGCGCAGCTCACGGAGGCGTGCGTACCATCGTCTGCGGCGCCCCCAACTGCGACGTCGGCAACAGCGTGCCGGTTGCCCTGCCTGGCGCAGTTCTGCCCGGTGACTTTGTCATCAAAGAGGCCAAGGTCCGCGGTCAAGCCTCCTCGGGCATGATGTGCTCAGCCAAGGAGCTCACGCTATCCCACGAGGCGCAAGGTCTGCTGCTGCTCAACGGCGGCCTGCCCGCCGGCACGCCCATCAACGACGCGCTCCCGACCGGCGACACGGTGTTCGACATCGAGATCACGCCAAACCGCCCCGACTGCCTTTCCCACCTCGGCGTCGCCCGCGAGCTCTCCGCTTGGTTCAAAAAGGAACTGCGTTATCCCGAGGTCAGTTTCACGCCCGCCTCAATCGGCACCTCGCCGCGTACCGACCTGTTAAAATCGATTCGCGTCGATAATCCGACCAGTTGCCCGCTTTACACCGCCACGGTGGTCACCGGCGTCAACGTCGGACCCAGCCCGGAGTGGATGCAGCAGCGCCTCACCGCTGTGGGCCTGCGCCCAATCAACAACGTGGTCGATATCGGCAACTACGTGATGCTCGAATACGGCCAGCCCGTGCACGCTTTCGACGCCCACAAACTCGCCGGTGCCGAACTCATCGTGCGCTCCGCCAACGAGGGCGAAAAAATCACCACCCTCGACGGTAAAACACGCGAACTGGGCTCGCCCATGCTGGTGATCGCCGACGCTCACAAACCGGTGGTCATCGCCGGCATCATGGGCTCGGCCGACGCCGGCGTCACGGAGACGACCACCGATTTGATTCTGGAGGTCGCCTGCTTCAAACGCCAATCGGTGCGCGCCACCGGCAAGCGCCTCGGCCTCGGCTCCGATTCCTCCTACCGCTACGAGCGTGGCGTCGACGTTCACTCGCTCGACGAAGCCGCCCACCGCTTCATCGACCTGGTCCTCGCCCACGCTGGCGGTCAAGTCGCCGGCCCTATCCACCGTGTCGGCGGCGACCAACCGTGGGAGCGTGAGATCACCGTAACGCCGGCCTTTATTAACGCCAAACTCGGCTTCGAGATTCCTGCCGATATCATCAAAACCTCGCTCGAATCGCTGGAGCTGGTGCTCGCGCGCGAAGAGCAAACCGAAGACGGCGGCCTCACTTGGACGTTCTCCGTGCCGAGCTGGCGCGATGACCTCGACCGCCCGATCGACTTAGTCGAGGAAGTCGTGCGCCTCTACGGCACCGAAAAAATCCCCAGCAGCGTCATCACCGCGCCTGGCTTGGTGGGCAACGACGACCCGATCGTCCTCTTTAACCGCCACGTCACCGACGCCCTCGTGGGCCAAGGTTTCAACGAAGCGGTTAACTACACGCTGCGCCCAGGCAAAGAGCTCGCGGCGTGGGCGACCACTGAGGCGGTCGCCGACCTCGCGTTGGCCAACCCCTTCGTCGAAGACCAATCGCACCTGCGACCCACGCTGGTGAGCGGCCTGTTGGAAACCCTCAAACTCAACCAATCGCGTGGCGTGGCCGCCTCGCAATTCTTTGAGACCGGCCGGGTTTTTATTGAGCGCAACGGTCAGCTGTCCGAGTGCGTCGCCGCCGCCTTCATCATCGCCGAAGACACGGGCGAGCGCAGCTGGCGCACCCGTGAAGCCGCCGATTTCTACACCGCCAAGCGCCACACGGCGACGATCAGCGCTTTTGCCGGCATCGAGCTGGAGCGCCAGCCCACCTCGCTGGTTCACGTGCCCGCCCACGGTTGGCAAGAAGGCCACGCGGCCACCGCCGGCGACATCAAACACGGGTGGACGTCCACCTTCGGCCTGGTGAGCCTCGCCCACCTCAAATCCCTCGGCATCACGGGCAAAGTGTACGCAGGCTTTTTTGCCATCGTATCCGAAAAGGTCAGCGCCGAGGCCGAGCGTCGCAGCTACAAACCCTTCGGTTTACAACCGGCCGCCCTGCGTGACCTCGCGTTGCTGGTCCCCGAAACGACGAGCTCCGCTGAAGTGCAAAAAGCCCTCGCCAAGGTGGCTCGTGCCGCCGTGGGCGCGGCATTCGCGCTCGAAGCGGTGCACGTGTTCGACGTTTACCAAGGCAAAGGCCTGCCCGAAGGAACTAAGAGCCTAGCCTATTCTTTGGTCTTCCGTGCCCCCGACCGCACGCTCACCGACGACGAAGTGAACGCCGTCTTCACCCAGATCCAAGACGAGTTACTCAAAACCACGCCCTACCAAATCCGCAAATAAAACCGCCCATGTCCGCTCCCGCTGAACTCAACATCGACCGCATCGCGCAACTGGCCCGCCTCGCGCTCACGCCTGAGGAAAAACTCAAGTTCTCCGCCCAGCTCGTGGACGTGTTGGCGAACATCGAAAAACTCAGCCAGGTCGACGTGACCGGCGTGGAGCCGACGGCCCATGCGTTCCCGGTTTACAACGTCTGGGCCGACGACGTTGCCCAACCCGGCCTGTCCGTTGAGGACGCGCTACGCAACGCCCCTGCCCAGCGTGACCACATGATCGTGGTGCCCAAAGTCGTCGAGTAAGCCCCAGACCTAAAACGGACGCGATGCACACCGCGCCCGTTGTCCGACTGGCGGGACGTCGGCCCGCCTAGACCGTTGAAGGCCATTCCCAATTACGATGGGCCCAGTGCTCACGCAGGGTTTGCCGGTGGTTTTCGATCACTTGGTTGATCACCGCGGCGTCATCCACATAGCCGATTTCGGGAATCGAGTCGGGGATGCGATCGTAGCCCTTTAAAAAATACAGAAGCGCGAAGGTGGTCTGCTGACGAGCGGGCCAAACGGAGGCGGGCGAGCCCAGCGTTTCTTCAAAATAAATGGCCAACAACTCCACGCTTTGGACAAAGGCGGTGGGGGCTTGCACCTGATAAAGCTTTTTACGGATATCCGGCAGCATCTCCCGAAGCGTAAGGATCGCTTCGGCGCTGACCAAATCGCCGCCCTTGGCCACATAGGAATCGGTGGTGGGGGCAGGGCCATCGGGTAATGAGCGCAGGTACTGGATGAGTTCTTTAGGGATTAAATTTTTACGGTTTTTCATAACTTTACGACTGCACGGACTTCATGACGGCAATTGCGGTCGTTTTTTCCGCTAAATCAGGCATCTGCCGATCGCATGCTTTTTGTGAAGATGTGCGCCGAGGCGACGGAACCGAACAAGGCCAAGTCGGCGATCCCGCTCGATCCGCTGAGCGGATTGCCCCCACCCGAGGCCTAATTAACCAAAAAATATTCATTTGGAGTAAGTTATAAATTTAAATGGCTGCACATCACCAGCACTACCCAGCGTGCAGTAAGCAATCAGAGACACGCTGCGCAGCCTTTGGTGCTAATGGGAGCTGAAGCTCCCGACACGGGAACCGGCGGTTCGCCGTGCTTTCACACGAGCCAAATGAATCGTCCTGCGCGCCCGAATTTTGGATTCGATCTCCTTGAGCGCCAACTTGAGGGCCTGAATCGGCGTAAAGGCGACACGTTCCGTGTGGAGGTCCGGGCCAGGGACAGAGATGTGGAGGTGAACGCGATAAGGTGGCGAAGCTTCAATGCGCCGTTCGATCACAACTTTAGCCTCATCAATATGCACCTGCTGAGAGAGAGCCGTGAGGTGATTTTCGACCAAAGAATCCAGGGAACTACCGACGGGGAGATTCAGATTATTGATGGTGAGCTGCATGTTGTTTTTTTTGGGGGGGGCAATTGTTGTCCGCTTCGACGTGACCGCCAGAGGAGCGAGCACTCGAAGCGGTCTGCGGAAGCCATATTAGCCTGAAAAACTAGATTCGACTAATACCGTGTTTCTAACTTTCAGTTCGTTTAAACCTAACTCATAAAACCCATGGATTGGCTCAATTATCATCACCTTCGCTATTTTTGGATTGTGGCCAAGGAGGGCGGGCTGCGTCAGGCGGCGGAGAAGTTAAACATCTCGCAGCCGTCGATTTCGGCGCAAATCAGCGAGCTTGAGGCGGCGCTCGGCGAAAAGCTGTTCAGGCGCAAAGGCCGGGCCAACGTGCTCACCGATGCCGGCCAGACCGCGCTGCGTTATGCCGATGAGATTTTCAATCTGGGCCGTGAACTCACCAACGCGATCAAGCAGGGCCCCACGACCCAGACGCTCCGACTGCACGTGGGCATCGCCGACGCACTGCCCAAGTTGATCACTCATGAAATCCTCAAGCCGGTCTTCGCCATGTCGAGGCAGGTGCATGTGATCTGCCGCGAGGGAAAAACGGAAGACCTGCTCGGGCATTTGGCGGCGCATCGGCTCGACATCGTGCTCGCCGACGAACCCGCCTCCGGAGTGAGCACCAGCAAGGTTTTTAATCACCACCTCGGAGAGTCGTCGGTTACCTTTTGTGCGGCGCCGGAATTGGCTGCCGCACTCAAGCCCGGGTTCCCCAAGTCACTACACGGTGCGCCCGCATTGCTAGCAGGGGAATCGACTGCACTGCGCCGCTCCCTGGAAAAATGGTTTCGGGCCATCGGGGTACGCCCCCAGGTGCTGGCGGATTTTGACGACGGCGCTTTGATGAAGGTCATCGCTTCCGATGGACGCGGCTTTGTGGCAATCCCGTCCGTGATCGTGGCGGAGGCGAAGACGCGCTACGGCCTGGTGGCCATCGGCACGACGCTGCGCTGCGTGGACAACGTGTATGCCATCACGGCCGAACGTCGGCTTTCGCATCCCGCGGTGAACCTGATCACCGAAAGTGCGCGGAGGCTTTTCAGCCAGTGAAACGGTTAACTCGCGCCTTGTGGGAGCACCCTGCGTTTTGCGCAAAAACGGTGGTGCAATGTCCGCATCAAAACCCTTTGCTTCGTTTTTTACCGTGATCGACACGCCACTTTTTTATAAATCCATCGCCGAACTGGCCGACGCCCTCGCCGCCGGCACCACCACTTCGGTCGCCCTCACGCAGGCCATCATCGAGCGCACCCTTGCCGTGGAGGAACGCGTTAAAGCGTTTAACTCCTACGACACCACCGACGCCCTCGCCCAAGCCGCCGCCTCCGATGCGCGCCGCGCCGCCGGCCAGGCCCTCGGCCCGCTCGACGGCATTCCCATCGGCATCAAGGACGTGATCGCCGTCACCGGCCAGCCGCTCACGGCCTCGTCAAAGATGCTGGCAAACTTCGTTTCGCCCTACGACGCAACCGTCACCCTGAAGCTCAAAAAGGCCGGCGCAGTGATTTGGGGCCGGCTCAACCTCGACGAATTCGCGATGGGCTCGTCCACGGAAAACTCCGCGTTTCATACCACGCGCAACCCCTACAACCTCGACTGCGTGCCTGGCGGTTCGTCCGGTGGCAGCGCGGCCGCCCTCGCCGCCGGTGAGGCCATTGCCACCCTCGGCTCGGACACCGGCGGGTCCATTCGCCAGCCGGCCGCGTTGTGCGGCGTGGTCGGACTCAAGCCGACCTACGGCCTGGTTTCGCGCTTCGGCTTGATCGCCTTTGCCTCGTCGCTCGACCAGATCGGCCCGTTTACGCGCACGGTCGAAGACGCCGCGATCCTACTGCAATCCATCGTCGGACACGACGAGCACGACTCGACCTCGGTGAAGACGGAAATCCCCGACTACCGCGCCGCGTTAAAGGAGAAAAAAGGCCCGTGGCGCATCGGTATTCCCAAGGAATATTTCGCCGAAGGGCTCGACCCCGAGGTGGCGGCCGCGGTGGAAAAAGCGGTCACCTTTTACGAAAAAATGGGCTGCGAGATTAAGAACGTTTCCCTGCCACACACCGAGTACGGCGTGGGCGTTTATTACATCATCGCCACGGCCGAGTGCTCCTCAAACCTGAGCCGCTACGACGGCATCCGCTACGGCCACCGCTCGACCGAAGCCAACGACGTCGTTGACCTTTATTTCAAGTCGCGCGCCGAGGGTTTCGGCGCCGAGGTGAAACGCCGCATCATCCTCGGTACTTATGTGCTGAGCAGCGGTTACTACGACGCGTATTACCTGCGTGCCCAAAAAGTACGTACGCTCATCCGCCAGGACTTCCTCAACGCCTACAACGAGGTCGACGCAATCATCACGCCGACGGCACCGACACCGGCGTTTAAGCGCGGAGCCAAGGCCGATCCGTTGGCGATGTACCTGTGTGACGTTTACACGATCGGGGTAAACTTGGCGGGCTTGCCCGGCATCAGCGTACCGTGCGGGTTCTCCGCGAGCGGGCTCCCGATCGGCATGCAGTTAATCGGCCAGCCCTTCAAGGAAGCCGAGCTGCTGGCGATCGCCAACGCCTACGACTCCGCCCACGACTGGTCCCGCCGCACCCCGAAACTCTAATACGAGTTACACAGAGGGCACATGAGGATGCACAGAGGCCACGGAGATGAATACCGAGATCAATCAACTGACCGAACAGATCATTGGCGCGGCTATTGAAGTCCATCGTGAGATTGGCCCCGGGCTGCTCGAATCCGCCTACCAGCGGGCCTTGTCGCATGAACTCACCCTTCGCGGGCTGAAGTTCGAGGAGCAAAAACTTTGTCCCATCAAATACAAAGCTCTGGTTATCGACGACGCCTACCGCCTCGATTTTTTGGTCGGGGGACTGGTTGTCGTTGAGCTGAAAGCAGTCGATTCCCTCACCGACGTACATGAGGCCCAAGTTCTCACCTACTTAAAGTTCACGGGCTGTCACCTCGGCCTCCTCCTCAATTTCAACTCCACGACCCTGATTAAAGGCCTCCGCCGCCTGGCTCGGTGACCTCTGTGCCACCTCTCGTGCCCTCTGTGTAATAATTCCGCATCCGCCCCCCCCCTTTCATGAAATACGAAGCAGTCATCGGTCTTGAGGTTCACGTCCAAATCAAGACCCGTTCCAAGATGTTCACCCGCGTCGCCGCAGGCTACGGTCAGCCGCCGAACACGCTCACTGATCCCGTGGTGCTCGCTCTGCCCGGCGTGCTCCCGGTGATGAACAAGGCCGCCCTCGATGCCATCATCAAAACCGGCCTGATGCTCGGCTGCGACATCGCACCCCTGTGCAAATGGGACCGCAAAAACTACTTTTACCCCGACTCGCCCAAAAACTACCAGATCACCCAGGCCGCCCAGCCGATCTGCCTCAACGGCACCGTTGAAATCGAACTCCCCGGCCCGTCGCGCAACATTCAGGGCGAACACAAAACCATCGCCCTCACCCGCATCCACCTCGAAGAAGACGTCGGCAAACTCAACCACGAGGCCTTCGACTCTCTCGTCGACTACAACCGCGCCGGCACCCCGCTCATGGAGCTCGTCACCGAGCCCGTGATCAAAAGCGCCGACGAAGCCTACGCCTTCCTCACCTCGCTGCGCGCCACCATCGTTTACGGCGGCATCTCCGACTGTGACATGGAAAAGGGCCAGATGCGCTGCGACGCCAACATCTCCATTCGCCCCGTCGGCCAAAAGGAACTCGGCACCAAGGTTGAGTTAAAAAACCTCAACTCCATCTCCTACGTGCGCGACGGCATCGCCCACGAAATCAAACGCCAGATCGCCGTGGTCGAAAGCGGTGGCGTGATCGTTCAGGAGACCCGCGACTTCGACGGCCAAGCCGGCACCTCAAAATCGCTGCGCAACAAGGAAAACGCGCACGACTACCGCTATTTCCCCGACCCCGACCTCATGCCGGTCAAGGTGGACGCGGCGTGGAAAGCCCGCCTGCTCGCCGAGTGCCCTGAACAGCCCTTCGTAAAACAAACCCGTTTTCAAACCGCCTACCAACTGCCCTACACGCTCACCTCCGCACTGGTCTGGGACCACGCCCTCGCCGCGTTTTTTGAAGAGGCCGTGCAACTCGCCGGTGCCCCCAAGGCCCAGGCTGTGGGTAACTGGGTCGTCAACGACCTCCAACGCGAACTCGGCGCCGCCAAACTTGAGTTGGCTGATTCCAAAATCAGTCCGGCCCACATCGCCGAATTGGTTAAACTCATCGACGCCGGCACGCTGCTCAACAACGCCGCCAAAGAGGTATTCATCGACATGGCGGCCAGCGGTGAAATGCCTGCGGCCATCGTGGCCCGCAAAGGCCTCGCGGCCGCACCCACCGACACCGCCGAACTGGAAACGTGGTGCCGCGCCGCACTTGCGGCCGACGCCAAAGCCGTCGCCGAATTCAAAGGCGGCAAGGACAGCGCGATCAACGCGTTTAAGGGCTCGGTGATGAAAGCGTCCAAGGGCAAAGCTAACCCCAAGTTGGTCGACGAAACACTCCGCCGCCTGCTCGCCGAGGGTTAATAAACCGGCGGCTCAATCATCCAACGCTTCGAGCGCTTGGGTGATTTCCGCGAAGGTCGGCCGTGTCGCCACCTCCGGCGCCACGCACCGCGCATGCAGCGCCGTTAACGACTCAAAGCAGCGGTCGCCGGCCTCGGTCACGCAGCGCTCAAGCAATTCGCCCATCAAGCAGCCGAAGGCGCGCACCTCCACCGCCTCAAACGCGTTTGCCGCTTTAACCGCACCCGCACCGTGCTGCTGCGGCCGATAAAAAGACGCCGCCCCAAAGTCCCCCAAGTAACACGCGCCGGTGGGATGATAGAGCACGTTGTGCGCATAAAAATCCCCGTGCAGAATCCCGCGTGCGTGCAGGTGTTCGGCGGCACGCGCCAAACCCGCCACCAGCCCCAGCGTGAGCGGCAGGGGGAACCGCTGTCCGTCGGGGTAAATATCGCGCGTGCACGTCGCCAGATTGGGCGGCCCAGCCAAATTGCAAAACTCAGGGTCGATCCACGGCATCACCAAGCCGCCCGTGCCGGCGGGATGCCCCGTGATTTCCCCGACCACACCGATCAAGTTCGGGTGATTACCCGCGGCTAAGCAGGCCGCCATTTCATCGGAGGGAAAGCCGTCGCTGGTCACCGCCCCTTTAAATAATTTAACCGCCACACTCCGCCCGGCCAAAGGGGGCGACGGCCGCCAGTTGCCCTGGTGAATCACCCCCGAGGCGCCTTCTCCGAGCTTCGCGCCCAACTCGATATCCGCCCAGCGCACGCGGGCCACGGGCGAACTGTATCCGCGCGGTGCCGACGAAAAGGGATTTCCGCCAAAGGCCAACCAGGTCAGCCGGGGCAATTGCAGCAGCCAGTCCGGCAGCGCTTCGAAGCGGTTCGCCGAAAGCCGCAGCAACTCCAGCCCCACGCACCCCGCCATGGCTTCGGGCAAACTCGCGAGCCGATTGCCGGCGAGCATGAGTTTTTGCAGCCGGGTACAGCTGCCAATTGAAGCGGGAAGCTCCGCGATCTGATTATCCGTGAGGATCAACCAGCGTAAAACGGGGGCGAGCGCGGCGGCGGAAACCGTACGGATCGCATTCGATTTAAACCCCACCATCTCAAGGTTCGCGCACGAAGACAGCACCTCGGGCAGGTGGGTAAACCGATTCTCGGAGCAGAACAGCACGCGCACCTTACCCAGCCGGGCCAAATCATCCGGCAGGGACGACAACGCGTTGCCGGAGAGGTTCAAGACCTCAAGGGAATCGGCGAGGTCGAAGATTTCCCGCGGGAATTCCGCAAGCCCGCAGGCCAGATCGAGCCGGGTTATCCCGGCGAGCTGACCTGAGCGCAACGCCGCAAGGGTATGGGGAACGGGGATCATTGAGCGGAGGGTGCGCGCATTTACAGCCAAACGAACACAACCACTAAAAACGTAAAGCCAATGCCAGTAATTCACTCAGCCAGCGCTTCATACTCCGCTGCCCCCCCCCACTGCCCCGATCGACCGACGGCGACGCAATCACTCAATCGTAACCTGATCGCCACGCAATCGTAACACAGCAGCTGTACGGTGACGTCTCAGTCCAAGACTTTTCCACGATCTATTTCAAACGCTCCGTTACGTTCTCCCCCCACCAACGTGAAACTTGCCATCGTCACTGAAACGTTCCCGCCAGAAGTAAACGGAGTGGCCATGACCTTCGGCGTCATCGCCCGAGAACTCGCGGAACGAGGGCATGATGTTACCGTTTACCGGCCTCGGCGGGATGATCCCCCCACAGCAGACGCAACCCCGGCATACCGTGTGGTTAACTTACCCGGGATGCCCATTCCCGGTTATCCGCTGCTGCGACTCGGACTGCCTGCCGGCCGCACACTAAAGCGCCTCTGGCGCGCCGAACCACCCGACCTCGTTCATGTTGTGACTGAGGGACCGCTGGGGGCCACCGCCGTCACCGCCGCTCGCGCCCTCGGCGTGCCCGTGAGCTCCAGCTTCCACACCAATTTCCACAAGTACACGAGCTCCTACGGCTACGGGGCCTTTCACCAGATCACGCTTTCCTGGTTGCGCCACGTGCACAACCGCACGCGCCGCACCTTCGTGCCCACGCCTGAACTGTGCGAGGAACTCGCCGCCGTCGGCTTCCGCGATTTGGCCGTCCTGTCGCGCGGCGTCGATACCCGCCAATTCAGCCCCTCGCGCCGCTCGGACGATCTGCGCGCCAGCTGGAACGCCGCAGCGGACACGCCCGTTGTCCTGCACGTGGGACGCATGGCCGCCGAGAAAAACTACGACCTGGTGTTTCGCACCTTTGATGCGATGCGCGCCGCAAATCCTAAATGCCGCTTCGTACTCGCCGGCGAGGGCCCGCTCAAAGAACGACTCATGCGCGAACACCCGGAGTGCATTTTCACCGGATTTTTCTCACGCGAGGAGATCGGCCGCTATTACGCCTCCGCCGACATCTACATCCACGCGAGCCTCTCCGAGACGTTTGGCAACGTGCTCACCGAAGCGATGGCCAGCAGCCTGGCGGTTGCCGGCTTTAACTACGCGGCCGCCTTTAAGTTTATCCGCGACGGCGAAAACGGCCTGAGTGTCCCCTGTGACCAGCCCGAAGCTCTGATCCAAGCCGGCGTGCGCTTGGCTACCGACTGCGCACTGCGGGAAAAACTTCGCCGCGCCGCCCGCACCACCGTCGAACCCCAATCCTGGTCGAAGGTCATTGTTCGCTTCGAACAAGACTTGGCCTCTATTGTTGGCGAAAACAGCGATACCGCTGCCCGCCAACACCAACTCGCCTCACTTTAAATGCCCACGCGCATCCTTATTTTTACTGCTGGTTATGGCGAAGGCCACAACGCCGCCGCCCGCGCACTCGCCGCCGCTTGCGAAGAAAACCACGGCCCTGGCACGGCGAAAGTCGTCGACCTGTTTGCGTTAACTCACCCCCGTTTTAACCAGATCAGCCGCCGCGCCTACCTGGCCACGATCAACGGTGCCCCGCGCCTCTGGAGCAGCCTCTACGCGTGGATCGACCGCTCCAATATCGTGCCGCGCTGCCTCTGGTTGCTCGGTAAGGAACGCCGCCTGTTCGCCCAGATCATCGCCGAGGAAAAACCAGCGGTGATTTGCAGCACGTATCCGGTTTATGCCTTCATCATCGAACGCCTCAGCGCCGAAGGCCACACCCTCCCGCCCCACTTCAACATCGTCACCGATTCCATCAGCATTAATTCCCTGTGGTGGCGCGCCGGTGCCGACGGCTGGTTTGTCCCCAACACCGACTCGGCCGACGTGATGCGCATAGGTGGCGTTGCAATCGAGCGCCTGCACGTCACCGGTTTCCCCGTACCGTCCTTCTTTGGCGCCAACGCCTCTCGCCTCGCCCCACCCGATCTCAGCGTACCCGGCGCGGCCCCGCGTGTTCTCTACATCATCAATTCCGGCACCAACAACGCTGCGGAAACCGCGCGCCTGCTGATCGCGGAAACCGCCTGGGAAATTACGATCGCAGTGGGCCGCAACGAAGCCCTGCGCTGCGAACTGGAAAACCTCGCCAAGGGCCGAGCCCTGCCCGTGCACTGCTTGGGCTGGACCGACAAAATCCCCGAGTTGCTCATGACGCACCATGTGGTGATCAGCAAAGCCGGTGGCGCCACCACGCAGGAGGCCATCGCGGCGCGTTGTCCCATGATCGTAAACCAGATCGTGCCCGGCCAAGAGGAGGGCAACTATGAGTTGTTGCGGCGCACCGGGGCCGGAGCCCTCGCCACCACCCCAACTGCGGTCATGCAGTCCCTGCGCACCGCCTTCGCCAACCACGGAGCCGTTTGGCAGCAGTGGCGCAACGCCCTCGCCCCCATTGTCCGCAACGACGCCGCCAAGGTCATCGCGCAACACCTCATCGACGCCGCCAACACCCGCGTCACCACCGCACCCGCCGGCCGCCCAGCCCAAACCGGCCCTTTGACGATGCGCCCGACCGGTCCCGCCCTTAAATGAAGATCCGCTTCATTCTCAATCCCGTTTCCGGGCGCAACTCACGCACCGTCCGCTTAGTGCCGATGCTTCGCGATTTCATCCGCGAACGCAGCCTCGACGCCGAGCTCCACGTCACCGACGGCCCGGGCCACGCCGTGGAACTGGCGCGCGCCGGAGTGCAGTCCGGTTGCCAGCTCGTCGTCGCCATCGGCGGTGATGGCACCCTCAACGAGGTTGCCCAAGCGCTGATTCACACCCCAGCGGCGCTCGCGCTGGTGCCCTGCGGATCGGGCAACGGCCTGGCGCTCCACCTCGGTATTCCCCTCGCCCCGCTTGCCGCTCTGGAACTCGTCACTGCCAGTAGCGGACGCATCGCCGCCATCGATACCGGCTCGGTCAACGGACGCCCATTCTTTAACGCCATGGGGCTGGGCCTCGATGCCGATGTGAGCCAGCGTTTCAATCACCTCACCACGCGCGGCCTTCCCGCCTACGCCAGCACGGCCTTCGCGGCGTTTAACCAGCGCCGCAGCGAGCGCTGCAAGATAACCGTCGGCGAGCGCAGCGAAACCCTCGACATCCTGCTCATCGCCATCGCCAACTCCGACCAATACGGCAACCGCGCCTTCATTGCTCCCGGTGCCCGCGTGGACGACGGCCAGCTCGACCTCATAGCCATTCGTCCGGTTAACCACCTCTCTGCCGCAGTCCTCGGCTCGCGGCTCTTCCTCGGCAACATCGACCAAAGTCCGTCGATCCTCCGGCTACGCGGGTCTCGCTTCATCATCGAGCGCCCCGCCCCTGGCATCGTCCACACCGATGGCGAAACGCACGAAGCCGCAGCCCTCATCGAGGTTTGCGTGCACCCGCAAAGCCTTCGCATCGTCGTCCCCACCAACTCACGCGCCATCGCGTTGCTCACGCAAAATCCGTCCGCCGCCTTCGCCCCGCAACCGTCATGAAAAAACTCAGTGTTCGTACCGTTATCCTCTCCGACGTCCACCTCGGTACCGTTGAAAGTAAAGCCTCCGAGGTGAATCACTTCCTGCGGCACGTGAGCTGCGAAAAGCTGATTCTCAACGGAGATATCATCGACGGCTGGCAGCTGCAGCGCGGCGGCAGTTGGGCTAAAAGCCACACTCGGTTTATACGCATCGTGCTGAAGAAAATCGAGAAGAAGGACACTCAGGTCATTTACCTGCGCGGCAACCACGACGACATCCTTTCGCAGTTTCTGCCGCTTGATTTTGAAAACCTGAACATCGTCGAGGAGTACATTCACGAAGGTCTGCGCGGGCGCTACCTCGTGCTGCACGGCGACGTGTTTGATACCATCACCAAAAACTTCGTCTGGCTCGCGCACCTAGGCGACTGGGGTTACCGCGCGCTGTTGAAAATCAACCGCGCCTACAACGCCTGGCGTGCCTGGCGCGGGCTCGAATATTGGTCGCTGAGCAAAGCGATCAAAGCCCGGGTAAAATCCGCGGTGAACCACGTATCGAATTTTGAGGAACACATTGCCGAGCTCGCCAAGGCGCGCGGCTGCACCGGAGTCATGTGCGGCCACATCCACACGGCTGCCGACAAGATGCTCGGCGAGATTCACTACCTCAACAGCGGCGACTGGGTTGAGTCGCTGACCGCCGTCGTCGAGCACCACGACGGCCGCTTTGAGCTGATTAACTACGTCGATTTCCTCCGCAAGTTCCCTCAGCCCGCCGAAGACAGCAGCGAATCCGATTTGGTGAGTTCGTCCCTGTAGCCGCCAGGAACGCGCGCAAACGCTCCGGGTGGCCTTGCGCGTGAGCGCAGGGATTTTAAGCCAAAGCCCCGCGCCTCCAGCGAACCGACTGAATTCCGCCCCGCCTGAACGGATCGCGAAGAGAGATTATCCGACCTTCCTCCCGGCGTCCGCTACTGACTTCTCGGTTGGCCGACAAACGTGAGCTCTTTGCCGAGCGACTTAAAATCCTCATCCAGTTTCGCCAAGGATTCGTGCAATGAAGGGGCACTTACCGTCACTTTTTCGCTTACGCTTTTGATCTCCAAAACCGCTGACGGGGTAAGGTCATGGTCTAACAAGGCGCGAACAACCCGAAGGTCGGCCAGGAACTGGGTTAAACCGGAGTTAACCCGCATGTAGCCTGCCCGCAATTTCAGGAATTGAGCCTGAACCACCTGCTTACGCTTAAAACCCCGGGCTCTGCTGGACTCGTCATGCAGTTGAGCCAACTCCTGCTCCCACCGAAAAAAATAACCATCCCCCTGCGATTGCATCACACTGGAACGCTCACGGACTTCAGCGGCCAGCGATTCGATTTGATCCATCGCAGCGGCCAATCGTTCAATCTGAGTTTTGACGGGCGTGCCCAGACTGAGACTAACCCCGGCCAACGCCACCAAGACGGCGTCCACGCGCTGATTGCCCGAATGCACCGCCAAAACCGTGTGCTGCACAGCCGCAGAATTCACGCCCTGTTTATCGGCACTCACGGTGGCGACGGAGAAGATGAACAAAACAACAGCGGCGTCGGATGCAGTCATGACGGGCTTGATTGAGTTGATTACTGAGAGGCTGAACAAACCCACGAGCAACAACATGCCCCCACCCGTCGGAGCGCGCGTCGATTTTTAACTCAGCGGGGTGGGCGGCTCAAACCAGCGGGAAACGCTAGGATGCCACAATAACCCGAAAGCAGCGAAAAGCGCATGGGGCATAACCCGAATTTTGGGAGCAGCGGGGTTTTGAACTGCTACATTTCCAGGGCCTGAGGCGCGGCGAGGGGTTTCGGAGCGAGCGGGCGATGTTCTTACGGAAACGCTTGCCGTGGAGCCAGTCGGTGAGGAGCACCCTCTGGAAAGGCCTCGCACGAAGAATTTAACCAGTAAGCAAGCATCACACCTTGCGCTTTCGCGAAGGCGAGGTCGCCCGCATCCAGGTCAACAACCGCCTCGCGAAAGAAGAATCCTCCGTGCACTGGCACGGCCTGCTCGGTCCCAATCTGAAAGACGGCGTGCCCTACATCTAACTGCCGATTCCAAGTCTCGCCCAACCCCATCACGCGTTCGGCCTCAAAAATAAACCCTCGAAATCCGAGGGATTTACGCGCCAACGGCGTAAAACAAGGTGAAGCTTTCTCCTGCCATGCAAAAATCAATCCTCCTCCGCTCCTCCCTCGTCGCCACCGCACTCGTATGCTTCGGCGCACTTTCCGCTCAGGCCGCCTCGACCTGCTGCGCCTCCCCCCTTTCCGAACCTTCCACATCGACCGCCACCCAGGCCACCGCCTACCCGCTCTCCACCTGCGTGGTTTCCGGCGAAGCCCTCGGCTCGATGGGCGAATCCTTCATCCATATCCACAAGGAGGCCGGCAAACCCGACCGCGAGGTGCGTCTCTGCTGCAAAAGCTGCCTGAAGAAATTCCTCAAAGATCCCGCCAAATACCTCGCCAAACTCGACTCCTCCGCCACGGCCCCCGCCCCCACGCCCGCCGCTCCAAAGGCCGACGCCCACAGCGCCCACGCCCATTAATCAAATCCGCCCCCCCACCGGCCCCTTCGCCATGCGCCCCCACCGCCTCCTCGCACTCGCGAGTCTGTTGCTCTCGTTTGCCGCCGTGCGTGGCGAAGAGGCCGTGCCGGTTACAGCTCCCCCGCCGCCGTCCACCGCTCTTCTCGACGCCGTCACCCGCGCGCCCACCCTTCAAGCCGCCCGCGCCCGCGCCCAGGCGGCCGAGGCCCGCACGGGCGCCGCCGGTCGCTTCCCCGACCCCACCCTCGAGGGCATGTATTCGCAGGTCCGCCAACCCATGGGCGGCGAAAAATTTCCCATGTGGGCGCTCACCTTTTCGCAACCTCTCCCCAAAGCCGGTGAACGCTCCGCCGACCGGGACCGCGCCTCCGCCGTCCTCTCCATGGCCGAGGCCGACTATGCCGTCATGGCCGGCGAGATGGCCGCCGACACCGCCATGGCCATCGCCGACGCCGACGCCGCCCGCGCCCGCTCCGACCTACTCGAACGACAGATCGCCCGAACCGAAAAAATCCTCTCCGCCCTCGACGCCCGTCTCGCCTCCGGCTCCGGCCGCGTCGCCGACCGTCTCGCCCTTCAAACCCGCATCGCGTCGATGCGCCTCATGATCGCGAAGGAAAACCGCATGGCCGACGATGCCCTCTCCGACGCCCGCGGCCGCCTCGGCCTCCCCCCAGACGCCCCGCTTCCCGCCTTTTCCGCGCCCGCCTCCGCCGAGATCGATCCGGAAAGTGTTCCCGCCCTCCGCCTCGCCTCCGCCAAGACCGACGAAGCCCGCGCCATGGTCCGCATGGCCCGGGCCTCTGCCCGCCCCATGACGTCCGTCGGCCTCCGCTTCGAGCGCGAGCAAGAAAGCTTGGGCAACACCGATACCATTGGCGTCATCTTTATGACCGAGCTGCCCTTCCGCTCCCGCGCCTACGCCCACGCAGAACAACGCGCCGCCCGCGCTGAAGAGACCGCCGCCCGCGCCGACTCCGACTCCGCCCGCCACCGCGCCCGCTCCGCCCTCTCCCGCTCCGAGCGCGCAGAACGCCTCGCAGCAACCTCCCGCAAACTCGCCGCCGAAACATCCTCCCGCCTCGACGCCGAATACGATTCCCTCATCCGCTCCGCCGGCACCCCCGCCATGGCTGGCGGCGAAACCTCCGTCCTTATGGTCCTCGAAATCCTAGAACGCCAGACCGACGCCGATCTCCAGGTCGTCGAGGCCGACTACGCCGCCCGCTCCGCCCGCGCCGAACTCTGGCGCTACGCCCCCGCCTCCCTTTTCTAAATCATGAAATCCGTCATCCTTTTCCTCGCCACGTTCCTCGTCGGAGCCGCCCTAGCCTTCGCCACCCGCACCGCCCTGCACGACCCCTACGCGGCCCCGGCCCCCGGGGACACCAAGCTCCAGATCGGCACTCCGCCTCCCGCGCCCAAACCCGTCGTCGATCCCCACGCCGGCCACACTGCCACCGCCCCTGCAGCCGTCGTAAACACCATCTGCGCCATCTGCAGCATGGATGTGGACCCCGACCTCAAGCCCGCCACCTACCAGGGCAAACTCGTCGGCTTCGGCTGCGCCGCCTGCCCGGCCAAATTCGCCAAAGACCCCGACCGCTACGGCCCCTCCGCCCTCCGCAACGAAGTCGTCAAAAACTAAACGCCTCCACGCCTCCGTCTCATTGGTCATTGGTCATTGGACATTGGTCATTGGTCATTGGTCATTTTCCCCATGCTCTCCCTCCCTCCCTGGGTCGTCACCCTCGCCGGCCTCGCCGCCGGTGCCGCCACCGTCGCCCTGCTGCCATCCTCCACGCTCTTCCATGACGCCGCCGGTCACCAACACGCCGACGCCGCCTCCGCTCCCGTCGCCGGCGAACGCTGGGCCTGCCCCATGATGGACTTCATCGGCACCAAACCCGGCGCCTGCCCCGTCTGCGGCATGGCCATGACCCAAGTCGTCGCCAGCGAGCTCACTCGTGAACAAACCCGACGCATGGGCCTCGAAACCTTCATTGCCACCCTCGGCCCCGCCACCGCAACCGTCCACGCGTACGGCGCCGCCGAATACGACCACCGCTTCACCCAACTCGTCATCCCCCGCGTCGCCGGCCGCATCGTCAAACGCTTCGAAGCCACCTACGGTTGCTGCGAGGAGGTCGAAGCCGGGGCTCCCGTTGTCGAACTCTACAGCCCTGAACTCATCGCCGCCCAAGGCGAACTTCAAGCCGCCTTAAAACTCAACGAACCCGCCCTCATCGCCAGCCTGCGCGAACGTTTCGCCCGTTGGCACCTCGCCGAGGTCGCCGATGCCATCGTCGCCGGCCAACCCGTTCGCGATACCGTCATCATTACATCACCCTTCTCCGGCCAAGTCCTCCAGCAGGATACCGACATGATCAATGAAGCCCTCGCCGTCGGCCGCGAAATCATGGCCGACGCCCCACTGCTTCGTCTCGTCGATCCCGACAAGCTAGTCCTCGTCGTCCACGTCCCCGAACACCGCGCCAACTGGATAGCCACCGGTCAGTCCGTGTTAATCGAAAGCGACGACGCCGGCCCGCTCCCTCAAGTCAAAGCCACCGTCACTCGAGTCGCCGCCGAGATCAACCCCTCCAACCGCGCCCGCGAGGTCCGCATCCACCTCACTGGAGCCCGCACCTTTCTCTCCCCCGGCAGTCTCGTCAGCGCCCGTTTTCAAGTCGCTCTTGGCAAAGACCTCAAGCCCGCCGCCCCCACCGATCGCTCCACCTGGGGCCAATTCGTCCTCATTCCCAAAACCGCGGTACTCTCCACCGGCGTTCGCCACGTCGCCTGGAAAATCACCTCCCGCGACGCCAAGGGCCACGCCCGTTTCGCCCTCGCCCCGCTCGCCCTCGGCCCCCGCCTCGAAGACGAAAACGGCAAAGACCTCTACGTCGTTCGCACCGGCCTCGCCGCCGGCGACGAGGTAGCCACCCAAGGTGCCTTCCTGATCGACAGCCAAGCCCAGCTTGCCGGCACCCCCAGCCTCCTCTTCCCGAACGGCGCCACCGCCCCCACCCCCGCCCACCAACACTAACCCACGACCGACCACCTCCGCCCATTGGTCATTGGACATTGGGCATTGGTCATTCCAGCCATGCTGGCCTTCGCCATCCGCAACCTCTTCGTCACCCTCTCCGCCGCGCTGGCCCTCGCCCTCGCCGGCCTCTGGGCCTGGAGCCGCGTGCCGGTGGACGCCATTCCCGACCTCTCCGATAACCAGGTCATCGTCTGGGCCGAGTGGCCCGGCCAATCCCCCGCCGACGTCGATCAACAAATCACCTCGCGCCTCGCCCGCGAACTCCAGGGCCTCCCCGGTGTGCAGACCGTGCGTGGCCTCTCCCTCTACGGCACCGCCTACGTTTACGTCATCTTCGAGGACCGCCGCGACCTCTACGAAAACCGCACCCGCACCCTCGAACGCCTTTCCCAAATCCAGGGCATCCTCCCCGCCGGCGTCACCGCCAAACTCGGCCCCGACGCCACCGCCATGGGCCAGGTTTACGCCTTCACCCTCCAAGGCCCGCGCGACACCGAGTCCAAACGCTACGTCCTCGACCAGGTCGTCGTCCCCGCCCTCCGCGCCGTCCCCGGGGTCGCCGAGGTCGCCCCCGCCGGCGGCGTCGTCCGCGAATACCAGATCGACGTGGACCCCACCCGCCTCGAGGAACAATCCATCACCCTCGACCAGCTCATGACCGCCGTACGCGCCGCCGGCCGCGACGTCGGCGCCATGAGCGTCGAACAAAGCGGCATCGAGACCATGATCCGCGGCGCCGGCTTCATCCGCTCCGTCAAGGACGTGGAAAACATCGTCATCCGCGGCGACCGCATGACCGGCTCCGGCATCCGCCTCGGCGAGATCGCCCAGGTTCAGCTCGGCGGACAATTCCGCCAGGGCCTGCTCGCCGACGGACACCAGGAACAGGTCGGCGCCATCGTCGCCCTCCGCGTCCACGAAGACCCCAAACGCGTCATCGCCGGCATCAAACAACGCCTCGCCGACCTCGCCCCCACCCTCGCCGCCGAGAAACTCGAACCCGTCGCCTTCTACGACCGCTCCCAGCTCATCGACGAGACCAACGCCACCGTCACCGACAACCTCCGCGAGGCCATCGTCACCACGATGCTCGTCGTCGTGCTTTTCCTGTTACACCTCCGCGCCAGCATCGCCACCGCCGTCAGCCTGCCGCTCGGCATGCTCTTCGCGTTCCTCGTCATGCACTTCCTCGGCGTGAGTGCGAACCTCATGAGCCTCGCCGGCATCGCCATCGCTATCGGCGTGATGGTCGATTTCGGCATCATCATGACGGAAAACATCACCCAACACCTCGTCTATCTCCAGGCGAAGTGCCGGCGCGAAAACCGACCCATGCCCACCTCGCCCTGGAACGAGGAAATCACCGAAACCGTCGTCACCGCCTCCCGCGAGGTCGCCCGCCCCCTCGTAACCTCCGCCGCCACCACCGTCATCGGCTTTCTCCCCCTCTTCGCCCTCACCGACCAGGCAGGCCGCCTCTTCATCCCGCTCGCCCTCACCAAAACCCTCGCCATCAGCGGCGCCGTCCTCGTCGGCGTCTTCCTCGTCCCCGCCCTCTGCCGCCTCCTCCTCCCGCCCTGGCAGGTGCGCAAGACCCCGCTTCTCCTCCTCGCCGGCCTCGCCGCCGGCCTCACCTTTGGCTGGTATATAAACACGGGTTATATCCTCCCCTTCGACCACGACCGCTGGTCGCTCCATGTCCCCGGATGGCTCTTCGCCCCCGCTCTCGCCGCACTCGTCGGCTCTGCCGTCTGGCGCCTCGGCCGTGAGAAACTCGTGGACTACGAGCAAAACCCCACCAGCCGCGCCATCCACGTCTCCTACGACTGGGCCTACACCCATATCTTGCACCACAAGGTCCTCTTCGCCTCCACCCTCGTCCTCCTCGCCGGCGGCGGCTACCTCCTCGGCCTCGGTTGGCCCCGCGTCAGCACGCCCCTCCGGGCCGCCATCTCCGCCGCCGGCGGCGACCTGCGCTCCACCCACGCCGACGCCCTCCTCACCCGCTGGTTCCCCGGCGTCGGCTCTAGTTTCCTCCCGCCCCTCGACGAAGGCAGCCTGCTCTTCATGCCGTCCGTGCCCGCCACCGCCGGACTCGGCGAAACCCAGCGCGTCATGGCCATTCAAAACCGCGCCATCGAGGAAGTCCCCGAAGTCGCCGGGGTCATGGGCAAACTCGGCCGCGCCGAGACCGCCCTCGACCCAGCCCCCATCGGCATGATCGAGACCGTCGTCGTCCTAAAACCCTACAAAGACTGGCCCATCGAAGACATCCTCCTCCCCGACGGCACCACTGAACGCCGCCCGCGTACCCTCGCCGAAGTCCGCGCCAGCCTCGCCGCCGCCACCGACCTGCCCGGCGTCGCCCCCAGCTGGCTCCAGCCCATCGAGACCCGCGTCGTCATGCTCTCCACCGGTATCCGCAGCCTCATGGCCCTGCAACTCCTCGGCGACGACGCCGCCGCGCTCGAACGCTTCGCCGAAAAAGCCGAAAAAATCATCCAGGCCACCCCCGGCGCCGCCGACGCCCAGATGCAGCGCGAAGGAGGCAAAACCTACGCCGAGATTCGCCTCGACCCCGCCAAACTCGCCCGCTTCGGCTTCACCCAGGAAATGGTGCTCGAAGGCGTCGAATCCGCCTTCGGCGGCATGCCCGTCACCTTCTCCGTCGAAGGCGCACTCCGCTACCCCGTCCGCATCCGCTACCTCCGCGAACGCCGCGACGACCCCGACGAATTGCTCGGACTCCAAGTCGGCATGACCGGCGAACACGGCGCCGTCCCGCTCTCGAGCCTCCTCGCCAAACCCACCACCTTCACTCTCGAAGTCCCTTCCACCTCCGCCCTCCTCGCCACCCTCTCGCTCACCCACCAGCGCAACCTCGTCCCTATCGACAATCTCGTAGCGAGGAGCGTGAACGACCCGTCATTGGACATTGGTCATTCGTCATTGGTCATTCCGCGCGCCGAGCGCGCGGAGCTCACCATTCCCGCCGGCGAAAACCTCCCCGCCACCCTCACGCCCCACGTCGTCGCGCAGCGTCCGAGCGAGGCCGGCCTCACCTACGTCATCGGCCCCATGGCCATCCGCAGCGAAGGCGGCAAACGCACCCAATACGTGATGTTCAACGCCGCCCCCGGCGCGTCAGAGACCGACATCGTTACCTCCGCTGACGCCCGTCTCCGCGCGGCCATCGCCTCCGGCGAACTCCCCCTGCCTTCTGGTGCGACCTACCGCTGGGTCGGCCGCTACGAGCAAAAGTTAAAAGCCGACCGCACCCTCGGCTGGGTCATCGCCGCGTCCTTCGCCGTCATGGTCATGCTCATCTTTGTCGGCACACGCTCGTGGCTGATCACCTCCATCATCATTTTCTGCAATGCCACGGTCACTACCGCCGGCGGCTTCGTCCTCGTCTGGCTCTGGGGCGCGCAGCTCACCACCGCCGTAACGGTGGGTTTCCTCGTCCTGCTCGGCGTGATGTTCAACGACGGCATCCTCCTCGGCACCTACCTCCAGGAAAAATTCCGCACCGCCCCCCGCGACCTCGCCGACGTCCACGCGCGCATTTTCGAAGCCGGCCTACGCCGCCGCCGCCCAGCGATCATGACGAATATGACCACGATGCTCTCCCTTGTCCCCGTGTTATGGGCCACCGGACGCGGTGCCGAACTGATGGCCCCGATGATGTTGCCCGTGATCGGCGGCATGATCTTCGACATCGCGTCCCTCTTCTCCGTCCCCGTCTTCTTCGCCTGGTATTGGGAACGCCGCCTCGCCCGCGAGGCATCCGTCCCATCCGTCCCTTAAATCACCTTCGTCCCATTCTCCGGTGGCGTGCTCTTTTTTCTTGGTGTCAAGGTAGACGGCGACGGCGTCATCCACGGTGATTTCACGCTCGGGGGCGCGGTAGTTGGCCAGAGCGTACTCTAAGTAGAGTAGAGAGAGCCGCGCGTCGGTAACCCGTCAGCGCGACCCTCCCCCTCGTCAAACCGTGCAAGCGGTTTTCCCGCACACGGCTTACCGAGTCCCCATTCTTTCGGTTTGGTTTCAGCGGAGTTCATTGCTTCCAAGCCGCCGTAAGCGGCCAGTGCCATAGTTTGTATTGACCATGCAAACGGTCGTCGGTGAAGAACTCGAAGAGTCCGTGGGTGCGGCTATACTTTCGCCACAGCCACCGCCGCAACCGGTTGCGCACAAAAGCCTGCTGGTTACTAAACACGTGCGTGCTGTTGCCGTAATGAAACGCCGTCGCCCAACCGCGAGTGATTTGGTTGACCTTGCGGACCACCGCCACCGCCGGTTGGTTGCGCGTTCGCACATCTAGCTCCATCCGCACTTTGTCGCGTAACTTGGCCAGACTTTTCGCACTGGGTTCCACGTGCGGATACCTTCGTTTGCTCTTCATGCCTTGCCGCCATGCGACGGAAAAACCGAGGAACTCAAAGCCTTCCTTTCGTGTATCCACCAGTCGGGTTTTCTCTTCGTTGAGCTTTAACTTACGTGCCTCCAGCCACCGTTTCAGTCGCGTTTGCAGCCCCGCCCCTTGACCCGGTTTGCACAGGATCAGGAGGTCGTCGGCGTAACGCACCATCGTCGGCTTTTGTTCGCACTTCTCATTCACCGCATGATCGAGGTCGTTGAGGTAGAGGTTCGCCAGCAGAGGCGATATAACTCCGCCTTGTGGCGTGCCACACCGGTTCGCGCTCACCTTGCGGCACCCCGTGTCCCGGTCCTCTTCCACGATGGGTGCGCGCAGCCACGTTTTTATTAAACGCAACACGCTCCCATCGCTCACCCGTTTGGCCACCAATTGCAGGAGTTCGCGGTGCGGGATCATATCGAAGTAGCTCGATAAATCCGCGTCCACCACCTCCACCTTTCCGCTCAGCAGGGCCTCTTTAACTTTGTCCATCGCCTGATGGGTCCGGCGTTTCGGCCGGTAGGCGTAGGAGTGGTCATGGAAGTCCGCCTCCCAGATGGGTTGCAACACGATCGCCGCCGCACTTTGCACCACACGGTCTTTTACCGTGGGGATGCCCAGCGCACGACGTTTGGTCCTGGCCTGATCCTTCCATATATAGACGCGCAGGACCGGACTGGGTCGGTAGGTTTTCGTTCGCATTTCCTCCGCCAGCGCAAGCAGCCATGCCGCCCGATAGGCTTCGTTCTTTACGAGCGTTTCCACCTCGAACCCGTCCACTCCCGGCACGCCGTCATTGGCGATCACCTGATCGAGCGCATCCGACAGAATGTCCTGCCGATACAGCTCTCCATACAAACTATAGAACCGCCAATGCGGCTCCGCTTTTGCTTTCCGATATAGCACACGTTGCAGCTTCCGAACCTTCGGTGACGTTTTTATCCAGAGTTCATCACCCCAGCCATCGTCGGGTCCTTTGCCGCTCTGTGATGCGTGGGAACAAGTGCCCTCCCTTCGCTCCCCGGCGGTTTTAATGTCCGCTAGATCATCACTACTATGGAGGTCTCCGACTCCTGCCACGGCCCGTCCGGCCTTACGAGGTTTTGCCGCGCTTGTGCCGGTGGTTGAGGCATCGCAAGACGCCCCACCGCCGCAGGTCTCACCACTTAACCTAACGACCTTTCCCACCCCGCCGCCCCCGCTGACTCCGCCGACGTGTTGATCGGAAATCAACGATTTAGGTCCTACGTCTTTGCGAGACTGCCTTTTCCGATCCTTGCAGGCTTCACCGTTCAGGTAGCGGCTGGACTCGTCGGTTGTTTCGGTAACGGAGCTCATTGGATGGGGTTCACCTTCGTTGCGGCTGACTGGTTCGGGCACACGGTCGTGCTTTCCGGCGAGGCCTCGCGGCCTGCATCCGTGACCGGGCCCTTCGACCGCGAATCGTTAAATTCGGCCGAACAGACTTTCACTGTTATGGTTGTTAGTTTCATGGTCGCACACCCGAACGCCGAAGTTTTAACCACGGAATTCACAGATGAGCACAGATAACAGAGTGTTACTGAATTTGAAGACAGGATGAAAAAAAGGGGATCAAGCTGAGTCCGTTTACCCCCTAAGGGATTGTATCTGTGCAATCTGTGTAATCTGTGGTTGGTTTGAACTTCGAAATTCAGGCTAAATAGAACTCAAGCGACTTGGGCGCGTCGGCCAAACGACGGAACGCGGCCTCGGCTTCGTGGAGCTGTTCGTCGGACAGGCGGGCGGAGGTGGCACGGATGCCGGTATCGGACTGAGCCGCCTTAATATTTAGAGCGTCTTTTTCGGCACCGGCCTCGCCGCGGGTTTTGAAGTTCTTGCGGATGCGCAGGCCGTTGATGCGGCCATCGACTCGCCAAGAGGTAATTCCGTTAGGATTTACGAAGCGGGAAACGACGAAGGGTGTCGGGGACATGTTTAGGTTGCCATGTCAATTGGACAACCCAGTCAGCCCGTTTCATTAAGTCGCTTGTATGGAGCGAGTTAACTGGCGGAGAGGGGGGGGGGGGGGGGGGGGGGGGGGGGGGGGGGGGGATTCGAACCGCCCTTGGGCAAACAACCGAAAGCCTTCGTTTAGTGTGCTTTATGTTGGTAGTTAGAGCCTGTCCCAAATTTCCGGATTTTTAAAAAGTGCGCAGAGGTCCATTGGGATTGCGGGCGAACGAGGTGGCACGAATCTGTGAGCGGCGAGCGGGAAAGCGTCTATTTCTGGCGGTTAGGAATGCACTTCTTCTTCGGTGGATCTTCTTCCCCTTAAAAAGAGTAATACTCTTCTTCCGTGGGTGGGTTTTCTTCCCTGTCCGGCTGGGGATATGAGGGGTGCGAATGGGTGGAGATTGAACCGGCGGGACGCTTGGCGGATGCACAGCGATGCATCCAACCGGTTCACGCAAGTGTTTGCACTGTGTCGATTTCTTTCTGCCCGACGCGCATAACCGCGAGCGTCAGCGCTACTGCGGGAAGCCGGGATGCCGACGGGCGAGCCGGGCGGCCAGTCAGGCCAAATGGTTGGCGAAGCCGGAGAACCTCGACCACTGGAAAGGCCCAGAAAATGTCCAACGGGTGCAGGAGTGGCGGAAGGCCAATCCGGGGTACTCACGGCGGAGGGGGCCGCGACGGCGGGTGGCGTTACAAGACATCCCAACTACGCAATCCGTTGTGCGCCAGCCTAAAGCCGAGCCGGTCGCCGAGGTGGCGTTACCGAATCCCTGCGTGCCGTTACAAGACAGATGGGAGTCGCAAAACCCTGTGCTCGTGGGGCTTATCGCGCAGTTCGCCGGAGTGACGTTACAAGAGGACCTCGAACCCATGCTGCGACACCTGCAATCCCGGGGGCGGGTGATCCTGGGCATCGACGTCCAGCCGCCCGATTATGCAAAAACAACCGATCGATCGCGAACAACTCCGGCGCACGCCGGCCCAGTTTAGCTGGCTGGACCACCGGCTGGTGCGGGGCAATTACCTGGGGCGGGCCAGTGCCCCCGCCTGGGGACTTTATCTGGTCCTGGTAACCGTGGGTGACGCCGACGGGCTGAGTTACTACGCCACGCGCACCCTGGCCCGGCTGCTCACGCTCAGCGAGGACGGCCTGGTCGAGGCGCGTCGGCAGTTAATCGAGGCCGGGGTGATCGCCTACGCCGCGCCACTTTACCAGGTGCTCTCCTTGGACCGGGGCAGGCCAACGCACACGCTGGCGGCAACGCCGCCGCCGAGCCGGGAGGTGGGCGCGTGATCGATTACGAACTGTATTGCCGGATAAAACAGGCGGAGGCGGCCGGTCACAGTGCGCCGCAAATCGCCCGCTCGCTCCAGTTGCACGTGCAGACGGTGAGGCGCTGGCAGGCGCAGGAAAAGTACGTGCGCAGCCAGGCCGCGCAGGTGCCTAGGCCAAGCAAGCTCGACGTGCACAAGCCGGCGATCGCGCGCTGGCTGGAGGCCCATCCGTTCACCGCCATGCAGCTCTGGCAAAAGGTGCGCGAGCGGGGGTACACGGGCGGGTATTCAATTTTGAAAGACTACGTGCGGCGGGTGCGGCCGAGGAACCTGGAGGCGTTTCTTACCCTCAAGTTTGCCCCCGGCCAGACCGCGCAGGTGGACTGGGGCAGTTTTGGCGCGGTGGAGGTGGACGGCACCCGGCGGGCTTTAAGTTTTTTCGTCATGGTTTTGGGGTACAGCCGGTTCCTGCATGTGGAATTTACCCTCGGGCAGGGCCAGGAGTGGTGGCTGGGCTGTCACCGGCGCGCCTTTGAAAAACTCGGCGGGGTGCCGCGCGAGGTGATGGTGGACAACTGCAAGACGGCCGTCCTCTCGCATGTGCCCGGGACCGACCCGGTGTACAACGCCCAGTACCTGGACTTTGCCCGGCACTACGGGTTTACGATAAAAGCGTGCGGGCCGGGGCATCCGCAGTCCAAGGGCATGGTGGAAAACGCGGTGGGTTACGTGAAAAAAGCTTCCTTGGCGGGCGGCAGATGAACGGGTTTACCGAGCTGGGGCCGGCCGCCAGCTTGTGGCTGGAAACGGTGGCCAACGTGCGCGTGCACGCTGAAACCCAGGGCCGGCCGGTGGACCGGCTGCCCGAGGAGCGCGCTGCGCTCCTGCCGCTTAACCCGGTGGCCAGTCCGGCGGTGCGCACCTTAAGCGTGCGGGCGTCGCGGCGGTGCCGGGTGAGTATCGAAACGAACCGCTACTCGGTGCCCACGAAGTTTGCCGGGGCGCTACTCACCGCGCAGATCGAGGGGGCGCAGGTGAGGTTTTTTGCGGAACGCACCCTGGTGGCCGAGCACGCCCGCAGTTTTGCCCGCCGCGCCGATGTGGAAAACCCCGAGCATGTGCGCGAACTCGAGGAGCGCAAACGGCAGGGGGCGCGGCAGCGCCTGCGGCTACGGTTTTTGGAACTGAGCCCGGCGGCGCCCGCCTACCAACGCGGGCTGGAGGAGCGCCGGCTCAACGCGGGCCATCACGTGGCGACTATCGTGGGTTTGGTGGCCCTGTATGGAACGGAGGCAGTCGGCCGGGCGATCGAAAGCGCCCATGAACTCGGCGCCTACTCCAGCGATTACATCCTCAACTTGCTCGAACAACGCGCGCGGGCCTTGCCGCAAGCCGGGCCGATCCACCTCACCCGCGCCGACGCGTTGGCCGCGTTGGAACTCGAACTGTGTCCCCCGGATTTAAGCCCCTATACCCAATGAAAACAGAACCCGAAAAACCCGATTTATTAAAAGACCAGCTCAAGTATCTGAAACTCGGTTACCTGTTGCGTCACCACGGCGAACTGACCGCCGAGGCGGCCAAGGCGCGCTGTTCGCACGCCGAATTTTTACGCCGACTGGTGCAGGCCGAGACCCAGGACCGCCAGATCCGGGCGCTGGAGCGGCGTATCCAGGCGGCGCGCTTCCCGGTCAAGAAAACCGTCGACCAGTTCCAGTGGGACTGGCCCAAGGAGTTGAACGAAGCGCAGGTGCGGCACCTCTTCGAACTGGGCTTTGTCAAGGAGCGCACCAACGCGGTGTTTTGCGGTGGTGTGGGGCTCGGTAAAACACACCTCGCGAGCGCGTTGGGCTACGCGGCCTGCCAGGCGGGTTACACGGTGCTGTTTACGACGGCGGTGGACGCGATCAACGCTTTGGTCACCGCCCAGTCCCTGCACCGGTTGCAAGCCGAGTTGAAGCGTTACATGACCCCTGCGGTGCTCGTGCTCGATGAGGTCGGCTACCTGCCGCTCGACAAGTCGGGGGCCGACCTGCTCTTCCAGATCGTCAGCCAACGCTACGAACGCGGCTCGCTGATCGTCACCACCAACAAGGCCTACAAACACTGGGCAGGGATCTTTAACAACGACGCTGGCATCACCGCGGCGATCCTGGACCGCCTACTGCACCGGGCCCAGACCGTCGTCATCGAGGGCAAATCCTACCGCATGAAAGACCGCCTAGCCGACGAACCTGCAAGCTGACCGGGCCTGATGATCGGCCCCTGGCGGGGCCGGTCATCGGCTTTTACGACAGGTGATTTTGTAACCGCCAGAAATAGACGGTGTTCGCGCCGCCGCTCACAACGAATCACCCCAGCGACGTTAAACGGCGGCCCGAATCGATTTTTCCCGCCCCCAAGCGCGGTAGTAAGGTACGGCAAAGCCGGGGCGAGCCCCAGGGTTATTCACATTTTTGCCGGAAAATTGAATTAAGCGGCCAGCGGAAGTGTTATTTCCTCGGCAAGGATTCGTGACACCAGCCAGAGGTTGTGACCGAGTACACTCCAACCCACCGAACGGTAGCGGTTGGCAAACCCTTTACAGCGCAAGCGTCCGCCGAGGCGTTGTTTGAGGATCGCAATGCGCGCTTCGGTCGCCGAACGGCGCCGCTGCAATTGGGCGAAGCGTTTTTCGCTCAAACGCTCCTTGAGCGCGTGCGGATCACGCGGGCATACCGCATCGTAAACGTCTTGTTGCTTGAGCATTGCGGAAGTTTTTTTGGTGGCGAAGCCGCGGTCGGTGCCGACCGCGCTAATCGGCGCACTCAGGTCAAAGCGGTTCTGCCGCGCCAGGCTTTCCTCGAGTTGGCACCATTCTGCCGGAGCCGCGCCCTGGTAGAGTTGCCAGTCGGTGATTAAACCGGAGAGCGCCTCGCTCAACAGCAACGAGTTGCCAAACTCGACTTGGCTCCCTGCTTTGCCGCGAACCAGTACGTTCACATCAAGTTCATGCACGCTGAGGATCTTTTGGTCGTTGGGCACCGGGCGTCCGCCGATGATGCGCTCGTGGGCCTGCTTGATGACGGCGGGCAGTTGGCCGAGCATAGCGTCGATGCGGGTGGTTATCCGCTTGGTTTGGCGTTGGCTGTAATGGGTTTGGCTATACTTCTGCGCCAACAGGTCGCGGTGGCGGCGGGCATGTTCTCCGATCGTGCGTAACAGCGTCTTCATCTTGCGCAGGATCTGTTTACGCGCGCGCTTGGCGTCGTTGCGGCGGCCTGCGTGGGTCATTGACATGCACAACTTGTTCATCTGCTTGGCAAAGCACTCCGGCTCTTCAGGCATACGGTGGAGCAGTCCAGCGCGGCGGATTAAAATCATGGCCTTGAGCAAAGTCTTGGACACATCACGCAACAGCACCCAGTCCACCGGGAAGTGGATGTTGGTCTCCAAGCACGTGCCGTCGATGAGGCAAACATCCATGTCCAGCGGCGCGCTCAACCCGAGTTCAGTGGCGCGATCCTTCTCGCCGCACATCTCCACCAACACTTGCCCCATCCAGCGCACCTGTTCGGCGGTGAAAAACTTCGAGGCCCGCTCCAGCACACTTTTGGACGCCCCCTTGATTCCCTCAAGCGTGCGAACACCGCAAAAATCCGCCAGTAAATCACTTGAGGCAATGCTACGGGAAAGCTCGCGAAAGGATATGTTGCCCAAATGCACCCGCAACACTTCAAAGCGTAACGCTTTGAGCGCAAACTCCATACGCTGGCGTAGTTGTGCGACACTGGCTTGGCCTGCCCCCGCCTTGGCAAAGTCCATCGCCATCGTCTCCAAGTGGCTGCCACGCAACAACGCGTCGAGTCCTTCCAATTGCTGGCGAAACTCGGCGTAATCTTTATTGGCACCGACTGGCGTTAGCGCCGGACGCAACCAGCGTTGCAGGGCAATGGCCGAGGTGGCGGATACGGGTTTTGACTTCATGGCCGATTATAGCGGCTTTTTTTTGACCAAAACCAGGGAATTACCCCTCTTTAGGCATCATTAAACTTATGCTAATAGTTCACTGCTAGGTTTTTATGCTTTCGGGACAGGCTCGAGTTAACCGATTTGTGGCTGCTCGACATCAAGTCGTTTGATCCGGCGACGTACAAAAAGGTAACCGGTGTAGAAGTCGCCCCCACGCTCGCATTTGCGCGGCGTCTGGCGGAGCGCAAACGCCCGCTGTGGATCCGCTTCGTGCTCGTGCCGGGGCTGACCGATGACGAGGCAAACATCGACGGGGTCGCCGGATTTGTGGCGAGCCTGGGGCCGGCGGTGGAGCGTGTGAAGTGCTGCCCTTTCACAAAATGGGCGAGGCCAAGTGGGCTGCGTGCGGGGTGACCTACACGC
Source organism: Opitutus sp. (assembly GCA_024998815.1). Taxonomy (NCBI): domain Bacteria; kingdom Pseudomonadati; phylum Verrucomicrobiota; class Opitutia; order Opitutales; family Opitutaceae; genus Opitutus; species Opitutus sp. The sequence goes on along the minus strand of JACEUQ010000001.1, from coordinate 92,174 downwards.
TGGGCAACACCCCGCCGCCCACGCCAGAAGCCACCGAGGCGGTCCGCACGCGCTTCCGCTCGTACGGCCTGAAGGTTTTTTGACCCACGGCGCTTGGGCGCGCACAGGCCAAAACAAAGCGCGAAATTTGGCCAGGGACGGCCAACGCTACAAGGGATCGGAAGCTGTAGAGTTGGCCGTCCCTGGCCAATTTGCCTCAGCCCCCAATCCCTGGCCGGGACGGCCAACTCCACACTTTTCCGATCCCGTTGTAGGGCTTGTCGTTGTAGCGTTGGCCGTCCCCGGCCAATTCAGCTCATTCTCAGATATGAATCGCCTCACCCAGCGAGGCCGCGGCAGCCTCCATCACAGCTTCGCTCAGAGTAGGATGCGCGTGGATCGTCTGATGGATCTCGTCAACGGTCGCCTCCAACTCGATCGCCAGTCCGTACTCGGCGATCAACTCGGTGGCCTCGCTGCCGATGATGTGCGCGCCGTAGATTTCGCCGGTCTTCGCGTCGGTGATCACCTTCACAAAGCCCTCGCTGTCAGCGGAGGCGACGGCCTTGCCGGAGGCGGTGAAGGGGAATTTACCCACGCGGTAGTCGAGTTTCTTTTCCTTGGCGGCTTTTTCGGTGAGCCCGGTGCTGGAAACCTGGGGCTGGCAATAGGTGCAGCCGGGGAACTTGGTCACGCGCTTGGCTTTGCCGTGGCCGAACATGCCGTTAACGCAACTGACGGCCTCGAAGGTGGCAACGTGGGCCAGCCAGGGCGGCCCGATGATGTCGCCGGCGGCGTAGATGCCCTTGACGGTGGTCTGGTACTCGTGGTCAACCTTAACGTAGTTGCGGTCGAGATCGATCTTCACCGCGTCGGCGATGACGCCCTCGATGTTGGCCACCACGCCGATGGCGGACAACACCACCTCGGCTTCGACTTCCTGCTTTTTGTCGCCGGTGATGAAGTCCACTTTTACGGAGTCCTTGCCGACGCGGAAGTTCTCACACTTGGTGCCGGTGAGGATGGTGATGCCCTGTTTTTCGAGGGATTTTTGTAACACCTTGGCGACTTCCTCGTCCTCGACGGGGAGAACCTGATTGAGCATTTCGACCAAGGTCACCTTGGTGCCGAACGCATTGTAGAAATAGGCGAACTCCACGCCGATCGCGCCGGCGCCCACGATCACGATGGACTTGGGCAACGTGGTGTTGGCGAGGGCTTCGCGGGAAGTCATCACGCGCACGCCATCGACGGCGAGCTCGGGAATGCGGCGCATTTTGCAGCCGGTGGCGATGAGGATATTCTTGGTTTTGAAGAACTTCCCCTTCTGTTCGCCTTCGATGATCTCGACCATGCCGGGGGCGATCACGCGGGCCTTGCCGGTGAAATAATCAACCTTGTTCTTCTTGAGGAGGAACTCGATGCCCTTGGCCATCTGGCCGGCCACGCCGCGCGAGCGCTCCATGACCTTGGCGAAATCGAAGGTCACGTCCTTGACGGTGATGCCAAAGGACTCGGCCTTTTTGATCTTCTGGAAGAGGTCGGCGCTCTTGAGCAGGGCCTTGGTGGGAATGCAGCCCCAGTTAAGGCACGTGCCGCCAGCGCGTTCGAGCTCGATGCAGGCGACCTTCTTGCCCAGTTGACCGGCGCGAATCGCGCCCGCGTAACCCGCTGGGCCGCCGCCGATGACGATCAGATCGTATTCAATTGTGTCTGCCATAATGAAAAAAGAATGAGGAACAGTTACCGCTGAAGGAGGGGGCAAAGTCGCGCCGGCGGGGGCGCCGGTCAAAGAGAAAGTAAACTCAGATGTCGATGACGTCGGTCGGTTTGATCTTGGGCCGGGAAGGCGGGCGGGGGACGCCGCCGCCGGCGGCTGTGCGCGGCTTACCGATGAACAGACTCACAATCATATTGGTCAGACTCACGATCAAGGCGCCGCCCATGGCGTGCCAGAAGGTGTCAACCGAGAAGCCGTTGACCAATTCGCCAACCAAAAGGAACAGCAAGGCGTTGATAAACAACACGCCGATCCCGAGCGTGAGCACAATGAAGGGCAGGCTGAAGAGCAGCAGCAGGGGTTTAAGAACGGCGTTAAACAGACTGAGCAGCGCCACCACGGCCACCAGCGTCCCCAAGGAGTCATAGTGGATCCCTGGGATAACCCGGGTGGCGATGGTCACACCCAGCGCCAGCACCGACCAGCGCACCAGCAGGGCTAAAAAGGAAGAGTTCATCGCGCCACTCTCCACAGCGCGGGGCGCAGCGGGCAACGAAAAATCCACGACAGGCCCGCACACGCGCCTCGACCTTTGCGCACCGGTTCCTAAAAAACCAAAACCATGACCAACAAGCAGCGGCTCGACCTGATCGAGAAACACATCCGCAAGCACACCTACGCCGACCTGCACACGCTGGCCACGTTGTTTGGCAGCTCCTTGTCCACGGTGCGTCGCGCGCTCGACGAGCTGGAGTCGCGCGGGGTGTTGCGCCGCCACCACGGCGGGGCGTCCTTGGTGGAAACCGATGAAGTCGCCAAGGAGTACGATTTCATCTCGCGCGATCAGCGCCAGTCGGAGGAAAAATTTTCCATCGCCCGTCACATTGCCGACCAAGTTCAGCCCGGCATGACCGTCATCTTGGACGGCGGCACCACGATCTACGCGGTCGCCCGGTTGCTCACCGAGAAGCGCCTCCAAGTCATCACCAACTCCCTGCCCATCGCGGGGTTCTTCAGTGAAATCGGTTCGCTCGAAACCATCGTGACCGGCGGCAGCGTCCACAGCCGCCTCGGCGTGCTGGTGGGGCCGCTCTGCGAACAATCCCTTGACCAGATCCATGCCGACATCGCCATCCTCGGCGGCGCGGGCATCACCGAAGCGGGCATCTGGAACCACAACACGCTGGTGGTCGCCACCCAGCGCAAAATGATCGCCGCTTCCGAGCGCACGATCTTCGCCATGGACAACTCCAAATTCGGCCGCAAAGCCCTGAGCCTGACGGCGCCCTTTTCCGATAAACCTAAATCCGGCAATAGAAAGTGCGGCCGGCGGGCGTTGCCCGTCGGATAGATGAGGGTGGAGAGTGCTGCGGCAGGCTGAACGGAAGCGCGATCAGCTTGGGGCGGTGGCCAAAGGCGGTTCAGGGCCGAGTACAGGGAAGTTTTCCTGTAAAATCCTCGCTACGATTTGCCCCCAGCGCTGGGCGACACTCCATTGCTCCGCATTATGAAGGATACCATGTAACCATCTGGCCAGCTTTGTGATGAGTTCACTCAGGCGAGGTGCCTCGGCATGGCTCAAGCGCACGTCCAGGCGGCGTTGACCGGAGTGTTCGCTCTGCCGGGTCGCTCCGCAGAGCAGACGGGGACGTGTACTCACCGCCTCGTGGTGCTGACCGGGTTGAAGCAGGCGGTGATAGAGCGTCCACCAGTTGTAAACCAGTGCGGCCAAACGCGCGGCGTGCTGACAGGAGTTTAGCTCCTGGGAGGTAAACCCCGACCAGCTCCACTGGTTCTTGAGCTCGTCGAAGGGGTTTTCCGCGCCCCCACGTTCCCGATACAGGGTGGCAAGGGTAAGGATCTCGTAGGGCAGGCTCGTAACGAGGATCTGATGTTCGTAGATGATCGGCTCGCAGGCGGCCGCGTCGGGGATGTTCAGCAGCAAAGCGTGGTCGGCTTGCTCGCGCACGAGGCGGCGGCGGGCCCGGGGGTGGCGTTGGTCGTTGAGGCGACGGCGCAAGACCACCACACGTCGGGCCCGGTTCCAGCCTTGCAGGCGCAGGCAGCTTTCGCAGCCCTGCCAGCCTTGTCCGGCGTCGGTCCAAGCGGTGGTGGTGGTGCGTTCAAGCGCGGCCACCAGCTCGCGGGCCTTGGCGGTGCGGCGCAGTTTGAACAAATAGTTGAGTTTACGCGCTTCAGCTTCACTGAGCAGCGCCTCCTGGCCATAGGCGCAGTCACCGCGCAAAAGATGGGGCCGGCGCTCGGCTGGCAGTCGGTCGATGAGCGCCCACAGCCCCGCAAAACCATGTCCGGCGGCGGATTGATCGCCGGGGTGCACCTCCACGTCCAGACACAGGCGCAAGGTGGCGATCCAGTAGGTGTGGTAGGCGTGGCTGGGGCGTCCGGGCTTTTGCGGGTTATAGCCGATGCTGGCACCTTCCTGACGTCCATAGATGGGCTTGATGGTGACATCGATGTCGAGGATCCACTGGTTATCCAAAAACCCATGACAGGTTTGGTCGAGGTGACGCCGCAACCAGTCCTGCCCCTGCTCGGCACCGATGCGAGCCAGCGCCCGGCGCACACAATCCTCGCTGACAATCGACTTAAGTCCGAGCAGGCTCGGGGCAATGTCGTCGCCGCGCAGGGCCGCGAGGTGCGCGTAGCGATAGTGCCCGGAGAGCATCCCCAAAAGCAGGGTTCCAATCACGTCGCGAGGGCGGTGTGCGCGGTTGCTGCTGTAACAAAGCGGCGTGTCCGCAACCAGTGCCTCGAAGCCTCCTGTCGCACACAAGTACTGCGTGAAAAACACCAGTGCCCCCAAGGGGCTCACCGGCAACTCTGGGGCGAACTGCGCACGAAAACGTCCTCCGGGTGTATCCACAATCAACACCTCGGCGGCATCGCTTGGCGTTGCCTTGTGATCAGGGTTTTCTGACTCACCCTCGGGGTGAGCTTTTTCCGGCGGTAAAAACGGCGGCATATGACAGCCAAACAATCACCTGCGTGATTTTTGGCTAGTTTCTATTGCCGGATTTAGGATAAATTCACCATCGTCACCAACCAACGCCCAAGCCCCGCGATCGCCGCCGCGATCAAGACCAACGGCGCCACCCTCACCCTCGCGCCCAAAGCCAACGAAAAAGCGGCCGATAGCACTATTGTAGGGGAGCGCTAAGCACCTGCTCGTCCAAGGCATTAAGCACAAGTGCCCTGCGCTGGAAGAGTGCGCCGCGTTGCGTTCAGCGCAGTCTCTCTGTCAGACAGTAACATTTAAGTTGTCGCATCTGCCGGTACTGCAAAATCAACGGAATACTTCGATCCTTTTAGCCGCGAAAGAACGCAGAGAACGCATAGAAATACAGTGTTTGGTCTTTGCGCTCCTTGCGTTCTTTCGCGGCCAAACTGCCGTGGATTGTTGATTCAACACTCTTAAATTTACTGCCTGCTAAGTTTTTGGCTCAAGTGAGGGGGAAATCTGAGCTGCTCGCAGGTCGCATCCCGGTTTGCTTTCTGCAAATCACTGCGCTTCGTCTCCGCCGTGGTTCGTCCCTCCTTATCCGCATCCCCTTCCCTCGCCTCGAGAAAGCCCGAATGCATCCGCCTGCGCGGGGTTCGCCAAAACAACCTCAAGGGCTTCGATCTCGACCTGCCCTTGGGCAACTATGTGGTCGTCACCGGCCTGTCCGGCGCGGGTAAAAGCTCGCTCGTCTTCGACACCCTTCACGCCGAGGGCCAGAGGCGTTACGTCGAGACGTTCTCCGCCTACACTCGCCAGTTCCTCGACCTGCTCGACAAGCCTCAAGTCGACGCGATCGAGAACATCCGCCCGTCCATCGCCATCGAGCAGACCAACACGGTTAAAACCTCGCGCTCGACCGTCGGCACGATGACGGAGTTAACCGATTTCTTTAAAGTCTGGTTCAGCCACGTCGCCACCTGCTTCGACCCCGCCACCGGCAAACCGGTCGAGGACGACACCCCGGCCTCCATCTGGCAAAAAACCCACGCCAGCGCCCCCGACGCCGCCGTGATCGTCGCCTTCCGCGTCACCAAACCGGAAAAGCTCACCTGGCACGAAATCCTCACCCACCTCAAGGGCCAGTCCTACGTCCGCGTGCTCACGCCGACGCTCGACGGCCACCTCGCCGTCGCCCGCATCGACGACCTGCTAGCCAATCCCGAAGCCCTCGACGCCCAGCTCGCCCCGAACGCCGCCCTCTTCGTGGCCCAAGACCGCGTCACGCTCACCGCCGACGCCCGCGCTCGTTTCCTTGAAGCCGCCGAACAGGCGCTGCACTTCGGCCAGGGACAACTCTATGTCTTCTCCGCCGAGCTCTCAGCTCCCGGCTCCCAGCTCTTAGCTTCGTCGCCGCTCGGCCACTATTCGCGCGGGCTGCACTCGCCTGAAACGGGCCGCACCTTCCGCGCGGCCTCCCCCTCACTGTTTTCCTTCAATTCCCCGCTCGGCGCCTGCCCGCACTGCAAGGGCTTTGGCCGCATCATCGAGATCGACTACCGCCTGGCTATCCCTGACGTGACGCTCTCGATCGACGACGGCGCGATCAAATGCTGGGAAGGCGAGGTTTACGGCGCGTCCAAAGACGACCTGAAGAGCATCGCCAAACGGAAGAAAATCCCGACGAATGTCGCCTTTGGCAGCCTGACGCCGGAGCAGCGTGATTTTGTGATCAACGGCGAGCCCGGCTACGGGGAGAACGACCTCGAATGGCCGCGCGCCTGGTACGGCGTAAAGGGCTTTTTCCGCTGGTTGGAAAAGAGCACCTACAAGATGCACGTGCGGGTTTTCCTCTCGCGCTACCGCACCTATAACCTCTGCCCGACCTGCCACGGCACGCGCCTCCAACCCGAATCGCTCTGCTGGCGCTGGCAGGGCAAGACCCTGCCCGAACTCTACCTGACTCCCGTCGCCGAGCTACTCGCGCGGCTGCGCGAAGCTCCAAGCTCAAAGCTCCAAGCTCCAAGCGGCGGCGCCAGCGCCGCCGACCTCGCCCTCGATTCGATCCGCACCCGCCTGAGTTACCTGCAACAGGTCGGGCTCGGCTACCTCACGCTCGACCGCAGCTCCAAAACCCTCTCCGGCGGCGAAGTTCAGCGCGTCAACCTCACCTCCTGCCTCGGCACCTCGCTGGTGGACACGCTCTTCGTCCTCGACGAGCCCAGCGTCGGCCTGCACCCCCGCGACATCGAGCGGCTGATCGCGATCATCCGCACGTTAACCGACGCCGGTAACACCGTGGTGGTGGTCGAGCACGACGAAGCCATGATCCGCGCCGCCGACCACCTCATCGAGGTCGGCCCCGAACCCGGCACGCGCGGCGGCCACATTGTATTCCAGGGCGAATTGCCCGCCCTACTCGCCTCCGAAGCGAGCATCACCGGCCGCTACCTGTCCGGCCGCGAAACCATCGCCGCCCCCGCCACCCGCCGCCCGGTAACCCCCATCGCGCCAAAATCTTCGGACATTGGTCATCGGTCATTGGGCCTTGGTCATTCCCCATCGGGCATTGGTCATTGCGCATTGGACATTGGACATTGTGCATTGCCCCCCTCCCCCTCCGCCATTGGTCATCGGTCATTGGACCTTGGACATTGTGCATTACCTCCCGCCTGGCTGACCTTCACCGACGCCTCCAAACACAACCTGCGCAACGTCACCCTCCACCTGCCGCTGCACCGCCTCGTCGCGCTCTCGGGCGTGTCCGGCTCGGGCAAATCCACGCTATTGGACAACGTGATTCACCAGGGCCTGCTGGCGAAACGCCTCCAGTTAACCGACGATCCGGCCGTGATCGCCGCAATCACCGGCGACGAGCTGTTCGACGAGATTGTCCTGGTCGACCAGTCGCCGCTCTCACGCACCCCGCGATCCAATCCGGCGCTTTACACCGAGGCGTGGGAGCTGATCCGCGAACTTTTCGCGAAGGAGCCGGCCGCCAAAGCCGCTGGTTTTAACAGCTCGTCGTTCTCCTTTAACAGCGGCGAAGGTCGCTGCGACCACTGCCAAGGCCTCGGTTACGAAAGGGTGGAGATGCAGTTTTTGTCCGACGTATTTGTCCCCTGCCCGATCTGCGAAAGCCGTCGCTTCAAACCCGAAGTCTTGGCGATCCAATGGAACGGCCTCAGCGTGTCCGACCTGCTGGCGACGAGCGTGACCGACGCGCTGCCGCTGTTCGAAAATCACACGCCGATCCGCAGCCGCCTCGCCAGTCTGGAGTCAGTTGGCCTCGGCTACCTCACGCTCGGCCAACCGCTCAACACCCTCAGCGGCGGCGAATCCCAGCGGTTAAAACTCGTCAAATACCTCAGCGGCTTCTCCGGCGAGTGTCACCTATTAGGTGACACTTCTGCCGCGCCCCCCAACACGCCTAGTGCCAAATTGAAACGGGCTGCGGGGTCTGCCGGTAGGCCCATGAGCCATTCCCTCAGCGCCGAACTTCCAGCTACCAGCTCTCCGCTCCGAGCTCCTAGCTCCAAGCTCGCCGCTCCCAGCTCTCCGCTCAAAGGAGCGTTGCTCCTTTTGGACGAGCCGACGACCGGGTTGCACCGCCACGACGTCAAACGCCTGATCGCTGTGCTGCAGGCGCTGGTCGATCGCGGCCACAGTGTGGTGGTGATCGAGCACAATTTGGACGTGTTAAAATCCGCCGACTGGCTGATCGAAGTCGGCCCTGAAGCCGGCAGTGACGGCGGCCAAATCATCGCCGAAGGCCCGCCCGACGTGGTCGCCCACGCCGCCACGGCCACCGCCCCCTTTCTCCGCGAAGCCCTAGCCAGCTCAGAGCTAGGAGCTATGAGCTTGGAGCTAAGAGCTAATAGCTCCCATCTCCCATCTCCCACTTCAAAGCTCCCAATTCAAAGCTCTCAGCTCCTAGCTCCCAGCTCCCAGCTCACCCTCACCGGCGCCCGCGAGAACAACCTCAAAAACATCTCCCTCGCCATCGCCCATCGCCAGTTGACCGTCGTCACCGGCGTGTCTGGCTCGGGCAAATCCACCCTGGCCTTCGACATCGTTTTTGCCGAGGGTCAGCGGCGGTTCATGGAGTCCATGTCGCCCTACGCGCGCCAGTTCGTTGAACAACTCCCCCGCCCCGCCATCGACCGGCTCACCGGCATTCCGCCGACCGTCGCCATCGAGCAGCGCATCACCCGCGGCTCGCGCAAGTCCACCGTCGCCACCATCACCGAGGTCGCCCAATACCTGCGCCTGCTGTACGCCCGCATGGGCGTGCAACACCACCCCGACACCGGAAAACCGGTCCAGCCGCTCACCCCGGGCCAGCTCAAAAAGCTCCTCGCCACCGTCCTCGCCTCGCCCAAAGCCACCAAGGCGAAGCATCTCTACCTCTGCGCCCCGCTGATCCGCGGCCGCAAGGGCCACCACCAGCCCATCGCCACCTGGATCGCCGACCACGGCTACGAACTCATGCGCGCCGACGGCCGCCTTCTGCGCGTCGACACCTTCCAAAAACTCGACCGCTACTCTGAACACGACATCGAGGTGGTCGTCGCGGATTTGAAACAGATGTCAGATGTCAGAAGTCAGACATCAGATGTCGGAAATCGGAAGTCAGAGAGCAAAAAGCAGAAGTCCGAGGGCCGAACATCAGCAAAAAAAACTCCGACCTCTGACGTCCGACCTCTGACTTCTTCCGCCACGTCCCCTTCCGACACGACCCCTGACCTCCGACCTCTGACTTCTTCCGAAACTTCCGCTTCCGCCGCACTCGACCGCGCCCTTCAGCTCGGCAAAGGCTCCTGCTTCATCGCCTTGCCCACCGGCGACGTGCTTTCGTGGTTCTCCACCACCCGCACCGACATCGAAACCGGCGAGTCCTTCCCCGAGCTCGACCCGAAGCAGTTTTCCCACAACTCGCCGCGCGGCTGGTGCCCGACCTGCCGAGGCCATGGTCGCGTGTTCCCCTGGATGCTCGAACCGGTTGAGGACAACGAAGACGATCCCGCCGCCCGCCTGCGCGAGTTCGGCATCGTCTCCGGCGACGACCTAGCCGACACCGGCACGCCCTGCCCGGACTGCCACGGCCAACGCCTCAACCGCATCGCCCGCGCCGTCCGGCTGCACCTCAACGCCCCAACCAGCTCAAAGCTCCGAGCTCCTAGCTCCCAGCTTCCGTCCACCGTTTCCCTGCCCGAACTGCTCGCCAGCACGCCCGCACAACTCATCGCCCTGCTCGGCGCGCTCCAGCTCGACGAACGCGGACGGTTGATCACCCAGGACATCGTCCCCCAAATCCAGGAACGGTTAAAATTCCTCGACCACGTGGGTCTCGGCTACCTGGCCATGGACCGGCCCACCGACACGCTCTCGGGCGGCGAAGCCCAGCGTATCCGCCTGGCCGCGCAACTGGGTACGAACCTCGCCGGCGTACTCTACGTACTCGACGAGCCGTCCATCGGCCTGCACGCCCGCGACAACGACCGGTTGATCGAAACCCTGCTCACCCTGCGCGACAAAGGTAACACCCTTCTGGTGGTCGAGCACGACGACGAGCTGATGGAGCGCGCCGACCAAATCATCGACCTCGGGCCTGCCGCCGGCCGCCACGGAGGCGAATTGTTGGCCCAGGGCACGCCCGCCGAAATCAAAGCCAGCGCGAAATCGTTAACTGGCCTGTTTTTGGCCAAAGGCATCGCCCACCCCTTGCGCGGTTCCTATCGACCGGTACCCGCCCCCAAACCCCAAAAGCCTCGGCGCGCATAAAATCGACGCCCCTCGTGCGCCACAACTTGCACCCCACCCATAAAACCATATCGTGGCCCATATATGAAAACCACCTTGGATCTTCCTGACGATTTGCTGATTGAGGCCAAATCCGTCGCCGCCCGCCGCCACACCACGCTCAAGGCCATCGTCGAGCACGCCCTACGCCGCGAAATCCAGCAGCCCGCACCAGCCACGCCCGCCTTCGACTCCACTCTCTACGAAACCGGGCCCTTCGGCATTCTACGGCTCAAACGAGATCGAGGTGTCGTCGTTACGATGGAGGACATTCAAAAAATTCAGGATGCCATCGACCAAGAAGAACTCGACCGCGCCCTAAACCCCGACCGACCACTCTGATGTTTCTCTTCGACGCCAACCTGCTCATCGCGTTAGGCGAGGCCGGTCACCCCCATGGTGATGCTGCGCTGCGCTTTTTCACCGAACATGCGGTGCGCGACGGCTGGGCCACTTGCCCGCTGACCGAAAACGCTTTCATGCGCATCCTCGGCAATCCCGCCTATCCGCGCGGTCCAGGCTCCACTGCGGCCGCCCGCGAGTTGCTAGTAAAACTCACCGCCGCCCCAGGTCACCAATTCTGGCCCGACAACCACTCGCTACTCGACGCACGCCGCTTCCCGCGTTTACCCACCGCAAACCAACTGACCGACATTTACCTGCTTGCCCTCGCCGTTTCTCGGCACGCGCGGCTAGCCACGTTCGACCGCGGCCTCGACACCACCTGCGTTATCGGCGGACCCGCTGCTTACCACCTGCTTTCATAAACAATCGCACCCAAAGCGCGGTTACTTATCGCCCCCGTTTTCATGCCCTCCGAACTCACTTGGCTCACGCTCAACGGCGTGTGTTTCCGCAACCTGAAGCACTTCGACCTGCGCCTGCCGCTCGGGCGCTTGATCATGGTCGCCGGCCCCAGCGGGGCGGGTAAATCCACCCTGTTTCGCGACGTGCTTTACCCGGCGGTCAGCCACGCGATCAAGGAGAAGAAGTCCAAACTCACCGGCCGCGAATTCCTCAACGCCACCGGCTTCGCCCCCGAACCGGCCGGCACCGTGCCGTTCCTCGATTTGCGCGGCGCCGAGGGCTTTAAAACCGTGATCGAGGTCGACCAGTCGCCCATCGGTAAAACCCCGCGCTCCACCCCGGCGACCTACCTGGGGATTTTCGACCTGATCCGCACCTTCTTCGCGTCGCTGCCCGAATCGAAAATCCACGGCTACTCGGCCGGCCGGTTTTCCTTCAACACCGCCGGCGGGCGCTGCGAAACCTGCTCCGGCGGCGGGCGGATCAAACTGGAAATGGCCTTCATGCCCGACACCTACCTGCCGTGCGACGAGTGCCACGGCACGCGATACAGTGCGGATCTGGCCGACATCACCTGGAAGGGGAAAAATATCGGCCAAGTTCTCCAACTCACCTTCGAGGAGGCGGCGGTGTTTTTCGACTTCCACTCGCAGCTCGCCCAGGTCTGCAAACTGATGGTCGATTGCGGACTCGGTTACCTCACGCTCGGCCAATCCTCGCCGACGCTCTCCGGCGGCGAAGCCCAGCGGCTCAAACTGGTGACCGAGCTGGCCCACGGCTTGGCCAGTTACAAGGAACGCTCGCGCGGCATCGCGGTTAAAAACCTCTACCTGCTGGAGGAGCCGACCATCGGCTTGCACCTGAGCGACTGCGAAAAGTTGATCCACGTGCTGCATTCGCTGGTCGAGCAAGGCCACACCGTGGTGGTGATCGAGCACCACTTGGACCTGCTGGCGGAGGCTGATTATATTGTCGAACTCGGCCCGGTGGGCGGCCCCGACGGCGGCGAGCTGTTGTACCAAGGCCCGCTGGCCGGGTTATTGAAACTCAAGAGCAGCCCCACCGCGCCGTACCTGAAAGCTAAGCTCAACCGGTAGGGGCTAACACTAATTCAATTACATATTGAGAGTTACGGAATCCTTGAGCTCACGCTCAAGGCCACGCTCTGCCGTGAACGCCATTACGGAATCCTTGAGCTCACGCTCAAGGCCACGCTCTTCCGTGAACGCCATTACGGAATCCTTGAGCTCACGCTCAAAGCCACGCTGACGTGAACGCCATTACGGAATCCTTGAGCTCACGCTCAAGGCCACGCTCTTCCGTGAACACAATCCCGGTGGCCTTGAGCGTGAGCTCAAGGTGTTTTCCCCAACTGTTCCCCGCACTCGTGGCCCCCGGCGGACATTGCTCTTGTTTAAACCCCAAATCAGTGAAACCCCTTCCAGCCCGCGACCACCGTGTGGCCGCCCCTTTTTAACAACCCATGATTTTACGCATTCTCAGCCGGACCGGAACACTCGATAAACTAAAGGGCCGTGTGGTCACCGGTGAACACGGCCGCGCTTTACTCTGGGGCAGCCGCAATGCCCCCTGCGTGATCCACCTCGATGCCGAAAACCCCGCGGCGGAAAAAGCCATCCCCGGCGGCATCCAATTGGAGAGTGCCCAGATTGAGATCCAAAACCGGTACCAGGTCCATGCCACCGCCGCTGACCCGGCAGATACCGCCAACGACCTCTTTCTCGCCGTAAATCTCTACCTGCCTCCTGACTTCGCTGGCGAGTGCCCGATTGAAGTGGTCCGCCTGAGCGATGGCGCCAGTTTAAAGCACCGGTATTTTTGCGACACCACCGGCTTAATCAAACTCGGCCTGACCCGGACGCCCACCCGCTCAATTTATTCGTTCGTTTTAATCCGTAAGGGCGAGGTGGCCCGCCTGCTACACCGGACTGCTTCCAACGGAAAGATCGGCTGCTGGTATGTGGCCTACCAAGGCGAGACGCCCAAGGTTATTTACCACAAAGATTTCACTGCCCCGCCGCCTTGCCTGGTCTGAGCGCCCGAATAGGAGCGCTTTAACTTCAGCGGCAGGACAGGCGATCTAAACACCCTGAGCTCACGCTCAAGGCCACGAGGAGTGTGTTCGTCAAGCGTGTGGCCTTGAGCGTGAGCTCAAGGATGCCGTATACCTCAACTTGAACGCCAATGAGGATAACCGGACTCCGCCCCCGTCCGCGCTCAGCGCCCGATGCCGTGGGCACGGAAACCGAGGGCGCGCAGCGCGGCCAGATCGACGATGTTGCGGCCGTCGAAAAGGAAGGCCGGTTTCTGCATGCCCTCAAACACCTTCGCGTAGTCGAGGGTTTTGAACGCGTCCCACTCGGTCACGATCGCGACGGCATGAGCCCCGTGGCACGCCTCGTAAGCGCTGGCCGCCACGCTCAGGCGCGGGTTCGACTGCCCTTTGCCGAGCACGTCGGTGATGATTTCGGCGGCCGGAACTTTGGGGTCGTAAACCACCACGTTGGCCTGCTCGGCGAGCAGGTCGCGCACCACGTTGATGGCGGCGGTTTCACGGGTGTCGTTGGTGTCTTTTTTAAAAGCGAAGCCCAACACCGCGATGCGTTTGTCGGCCACCGTGTTGAACAGCGAGCGCACGATTTTGGCCGAGAAGCGCTGTTTTTGGTAATCGTTCATCGCCACCACGCCGTTCCAATAGGCCGCCACCTCGGGCAAACCCAGGGTTTCGCAGATATAGACCAGGTTCAAAATGTCCTTCTGGAAACAGGAGCCGCCGAAGCCCACCGAGGCCTTGAGGAACTTGGGACCGATGCGGGAATCCTTGCCGATGGCGTTGGCCACCTCGTCGACGTCGGCGCCGGTCGCCTCGCACAACGCGGAGATGGAATTGATCGAGGAGATGCGTTGGGCGAGGAAGGCGTTGGCCACCAGTTTGGAGAGCTCGGAGGACCACAGGTTTGTAGTGAGGATGCGCTCGGTGGGCACCCAGCGGGCGTAAACGCTGACGAGCTTGGCCACGGCGGCATCGCCAGCCGGCGTGCGTTCGCCACCGATGAGGACGCGGTCGGGGTTAAAGAGGTCGGGCACCGCTGTGCCTTCGGCCAAAAACTCGGGATTGGACAACACCTGGAACGACACGCCACTGGTGTTGGCGGCGAGGATCTGCTGAATCGTCTCGGCGGTTTTCACCGGGATGGTGGACTTTTCGACGATGATCTTCGGCGTGGTCGAGACCTCGGCGATGGTGCGGGCAACCGACTCAATGAAACGCAGGTCGGCGGCCCGGCCGGCGCCGACCCCGTAGGTCTTGGTCGGGGTGTTGACGGAGACAAAAATGATGTCGGCGGCGGCGATGGCGCCCTTCACGTCAGTGGAGAAAAAGAGATTACGGCCGCGGGCCTCTTTGACGACGGCGTCGAGGCCGGGCTCGTAGATGGGCAGGGTGTCGGAGTTCCAAGCCGCGATGCGGGTGGTGTTCATGTCCACGACCGTCACCTGGATATCCGGAGCCTTCAGGGCGATCACCGCCATGGTCGGACCACCCACGTAACCAGCGCCAATGCAGCAGATTTTCATAAATTAAAAGCCGACACGGTGGCGGGCGCTGGCGCCGAATCCAAGGCGCAATTTTGGAGGTGGAAAAACAAACTGCGGAGGGGTTACACCGAGCTGCACAGGGCCCGCCCTAAAGCGTCTTAATTTAATCTGTAGCCGTTTGAAGTAGCGCAGACTTCCAGTCTGCTTTGACTGAGAATGCAGACTGGAAGTCTGCGCTACTTCAGGCCACTTGTGGCTATAGCTTTATTTAAAACGCTCTAAGGCTTAAGAACTTGGCGGGTCCGAGCGGCCGGCAATCAGAGCTTGGCCTTGAGCGCTCGGGCTGCGTCGAGCGCGGCGTCGGCGGTGGCGGCGGTGACAGTGAAGTGGCCCATCTTGCGGCCGATGCGCGGCTCTTTTTTGCCGTAAAGGTGTAACTTGGCGCGGGGCTCGGCCAGAATCGCCTCCCAGTTGGCGTCGCCGGCGAGGTAACCGTTGTCCCATTTCCAGGCGTCGCCGAGGATGTTAACCATCACCACGGGCGAGACGACCGAAACATCGCCCAGCGGCAGGCCGCACACGGCGCGCACGTGTTGCTCAAATTGCGAGGTCACGCAGGCGTCGAGCGTCCAATGGCCGGAGTTGTGCGGGCGCGGCGCGAGTTCGTTGACCAAGAGTTCGCCGCGGTCGGTGAGGAACAGTTCGATCGCCAACAGGCCGACGACGTCGAGTTTTTCGACGATGGCGAGGGCGAGTTTCTCGGCGTCGGCCAGCACCGCAGCGTTAACCCGGGCCGGCACGATGGAGAAGTCGAGGATGTGGCGGGTATGGATGTTTTCGGCGACTGGAAAGGCCTTCACTTCGCCAATGCTGGAGCGGGCCACGATGACCGAGAGCTCGCACTTGAAGTCGATGAATTTCTCGATGACGCAGCGTTGTTTGCTGAAGGCGGCCAGCGCCTTGGCCAGCGAGGCCTCGTCGGCGACCTTGATCTGGCCCTTGCCGTCGTAACCAAAGTCGGCGGTTTTCACCACGCACGGCAGGCCCATGCGGCGGATGGCGGCGGCGAGGTCGTCGCCGGCCTCGACCTCAGCGAAAGGCACGTGAGGGAATGCGTTTTTACGCAGCCAGTTTTTCTCGCGCATGCGGTTCTGGCAGGTTTCCAACACGCTCCAATGCGGGCGCAACTGGGCGTGGTGGCCGATCTCACCCAGCGGCTCGGTGGGGATGTTTTCGAACTCGTAAGTGAGCACATCGACGGTGTGGGCAAAGGCCTTCAGCGCGACCAGGTCGGTGTAGGGGCGATTAACCTCCATAGCGGACACCTCGCCGGCAGGACCGTTGGCCTCGGGCTCATAGATGTGCACCCGAAAGCCGAGCCGCTCGGCCGCGTGGGCGAACATGCGGCCGAGTTGGCCGCCACCGAGGACACCGATCGTTTTACCGGGATGAATAATCATGGGGAAAGGAGCTGGGAGCTGAGAGCTTGGAGCTGGGAGCTGGGAGCTATTAGCTTAGAGCTGAGAGCTACTAGCTGGGATTTAGGGGAGTTTGGCGTCGAGGACTTTGGAGGTCTGCTCGGCACGGAAAGCGTCGAGGGCTTGTTTAACCTTCTTGTCGCCACCCGTTGAGAGGATGGCGGCGGCAAAGAGCGCCGCGTTGATCGCCCCGGCCTTGCCGATGGCGAAGGTCGCCACGGGAATACCGCCGGGCATTTGCACGATCGAATACAGCGAGTCCACGCCCTTGAGTGTGTGCGACTCCACCGGAACCCCGAGCACGGGCAGCGGGGTGAGCGCGGCGGTCATGCCCGGCAAGTGAGCGGCGCCGCCAGCACCGGCGATGATGACCTTCAGCCCGCGTTTTTCCGCGGTTTTGGCGTAGTCATACATTTTTTCCGGAGTGCGGTGAGCGCTCACAACCAGATGCTCGGCGGCGATACCCAGCGCTTTGAGCGTCTGTGCAGCGTGTTCCATCGTGCTCCAATCGGAGGTGCTTCCCATAATGATGCCGACAAGTGGCTTTGCCATAGGCGGAAAGCGATAAACCAACCCGAGGGCCGACCGCAAACTGGTTTTCACGTGGATAGCTTGAATCCCGTGCCGAGTGCGACTTGCTTAGCCCCTAATCGTATGAAGATCACCTCCGTTCCAATCCTCCGTTCCGCTCTCCTGGCCACTGGGATCGTGTTCGCCCTCGCCGGCTGCAGCACGGTCAACCTCGACTCCTCCGGGGACACCACGGCGGTTTACCAACTCAACGAATTCCGCATGGTGGTGAACTCGACTGCGCCGGCCACCTATGCCGCCACCCAAAAGGCGTTTCGCGAGCTCGGCCTGTTCGAGATCAAAAGCAGCAAACTGGAGACCTTTTCTGGCGAACTTTTTGCGCGAACAACCAAGGACGAAAAGGTTTACGTGAGCATCGCCGAAATCAACAGCCGCCAGACGATCCTCAAGATCCGCTGGGGAACCGGCGGCGACAAAAAGAACTCCATCGAGCTCTATAAGCTCATCGAGCGCCACCTGCGCTGAGGCGTGGGGGCGCGGGGCGGGGCGCCGATTAAATTGCCCGAAAAGTAGCGCGGACTTCCAGTCTGCCTCGGGGACTTGCCCTACGAAAACAATGCAGACTGGAAGTCTGCGCTACTTTTTGGCGGCAAAACCTGCGCTACTTTTAACCTCCCGCCGCTGTCCCTCTTTTTATGGAAACCTATGTCGTTTGGACGCTCACGGCCCTGTTCACGCTGATCGGCCTGGCCGGGGTGGTGATTCCGCTGTTGCCGGGAACCACGCTGATCCTACTGGCGATGGTTGTGCACAAACTGCTCCTGCCGGGTGACATTTCGTGGGCGGTGCTCGGCTGGATCGCCGGTTTTTGACTGCTTTCGGTGCTCGTCGATTTCGTCGGCGTGATTCTGGGAACACGAGCCTTCGGTGGCGGCAAGTGGGGGATGCTCGGCGCGGGTGGCGGCGCGGTGATCGGGATGTTTTTCTCCCTGCCGATGCTGCTGCTCGGCACCGTGCTCGGCGCGGTCGTGGCCGAAAAACTCATCGCGCAAAAAACCAACCGGGCGTCGTTGCTGGCGGGGGTCGGCGCGGCAGTGGGTTTCCTGCTTTCAACGATCGGCCGGTTGCTCTGCGCGCTGGCGATGATCGTGCTGTTTGTGATGGCCGTCGCCAACGCGGGATAAAACAGGCGCGACGTCGGACGCTACGCTACAAGACGGTCGCCGCTTGCGCATAAAAAAGCCCCAACCAACGGTCGGGGCTTTTGCGGGATGAACACGCGCTGAATTACCCAAAAACAGCCTGCGGGCGAATTTACTTCTTCAACGCGCCGGCGATGCGGGTGAGGGCTTTTTCGACGTTTTCGCGGCTGTTGAAGGCGCTGATGCGCACGTGGCCTTCGCCGCATTTGCCGAAGCCGGCACCGGGGGTGCAGACGACCTGGGCTTCGTTGAGCAGTTTATCGAAGAAGGCCCAGGAATCGGTGCCGGTGTTGATCCAGATGTAGGGCGCGTTGTCGCCGCCGATGCAGCTGAACCCGAGGTCGGTCATCGCCTTGCGGATGAGCGCGGCGTTGGCCAGATAGAAGTCGGTCATCGCCTTCACTTCGGCCTGACCCTCGGGGGTGAAGATCGCGGCGGCGGCCTTCTGCACGGGATACGAGACGCCGTTGAATTTGGTGGTGTGGCGGCGGTTCCAGAGCGCGTGGACTGAGTGGGCGTTACCCGCCAGGTCGTAGGCCATGAGCTTCTTGGGCACCACGGTGTAGGCGCAGCGCGTGCCGGTAAAGCCGGCGGTCTTGGAGAAGCTGCGGAACTCAATGGCGACCTCGTCGGCGCCGGGGATTTCGTAGATGGAGTGCGGGATTTGCGGATCGCGGATGTAGGCCTCGTAGGCGCTGTCGAAGAGGATCAGCGCCTTGTTCGCCTTCGCGTAGGCGACCCAGGCGGTGAGCTGCTCGCGGGTGGCGACGGCACCGGTAGGGTTGTTCGGGAAGCAGAGGTAAATCAGGTCGGTGGCAACACCGGGAATCGCGGGCACGTAGCCGTTGGCGGGCGTCGAATCCAAGTAGGTAATACCGGCGTAGCGACCGTCGAGATTGGTGCCGGTGCGGCCAGCCATGACATTGGTGTCCACGTAAACCGGATACACCGGATCGGGTATCGCGAGCTTGAGGCCCTCGGTGGCGAAGATTTCCTGAATGTTGCCACAGTCGCACTTGGAGCCGTCAGAGACAAAAATCTCGTCGGCGGCGATCGGGCAGCCACGGGCGGTGTAGTCGTGGGCGGCGATGGCTTCGCGCAGGAAGGCGTAGCCCTGCTCGGGGCCGTATCCCTTGAAGGTGGCGCGCTGGGCCATTTCGTCGACGCCGGCGTGGAAGGCCTTGAGCACCGAGGGAGCGAGCGGCTCGGTGACGTCGCCGATGCCGAGGCGAATGATCGGCTTATCGGGATTGGCGGTGGTGTAGGCCGTCACGCGCTTGGCGATGTCGGAAAACAGGTAAGAGGCCTTCAGTTTCAGGTAGTTCTCGTTGATGCGGATCATGGTGGGTGGGTTTAAAAAGTGCGTAGTACTGGGCGAAAAACTTGAATAAGCGCGGCGGCGAAGCTTAGTTCAAGCCTCGCGTTGTTCCGCGCGCCCCACCCGTTTCATGCAAACCATCACGTCCGTTTCCCAGATGCAGTCGCTCGCCGAGGGCCTGCGCGCCCAAGGCCAACGCCTCGCCCTCGTGCCCACCATGGGCGCATTGCACCCGGGGCACCTCAGCTTAGTCACGATCGCCAAGGGGCTCGCCCAAGTCGTGGTGGTGACGATTTTCGTCAACCCGACCCAGTTCGGACCGAACGAGGATTTTTCCAAATACCCGAAGCAACTCGACGCGGATCTGGCGGCATGCGAAGCGGCGGGCGTGGACTACGTATTCGCACCGGAAGCGGCGGATATTTACCCGAAGAATTACTCGACCTACGTGATCGAGGAGCACATCGCCAAGCCGCTCGAAGGCGCGTCACGGCCGGCACATTTCCGCGGGGTCACCACGGTGGTGGCAAAACTGTTTAACATCGTGCGCCCGCACATGGCGATTTTCGGCCAGAAAGACGCCCAGCAAGTCGCGGTGATCAACAAGATGGTCACCGATTTGAATTTTAACGTCGAGATCGTGGTCGGCCCGACCCTGCGCGAAGTCGACGGACTGGCCCTGAGCTCGCGTAACCGTTATCTGACGACGACCCAGCGCGGTGAGGCCCTGGTGATCCACCGCGCCCTGCGCAAAGCCGCCGACATGGTTGCCGCCGGCGAACGCCGCGTGGACCGCCTGATCGCCGAAGCCACCCACCTCATCGGCCAACAGCGCCGCGTACGCATCATTTATGTGTCGATTGTCGACCGGCTGACGATGGAAGCCATCAAGGGCGAAATCACCCTGGGCAAGGGCGTGATGACCATCGCCGTCTGGGTCGACGAAGTGCGTTTAATCGATAACGAAATCCTGTGAGCACCGGACCTTCTTTTGACGTCCTGGTGATCGGCAGCGGCATCGCCGGACTGAGCTTCGCGCTGAAGGCCGCTCGGCTGGGCCGTTCGGTGGCGATCCTGACCAAGAAAAACCAGGCCGAATCCAACACCAACTATGCCCAAGGCGGCATCGCGGTGGTCACCGGCAAAACCGACGACGTCGATAAGCACGTGCAGGACACCCTCGTGGCCGGCGACGGCTTGTGTGACGAAAAAGTGGTGCGCGAAATCGTGCGCGACGGCCCGGCCCGCGTTCAGGAGTTGGTCGAGCTCGGCTTGGAATTTTCTCGGGACGCCTCCGGCAGCTATGACCTCGGTCGCGAAGGCGGCCACACCGAGCGCCGCGTGCTGCACGTCAAGGACATGACCGGAAAGGCCATCGAGTCCGCGCTGATCAAGGCGCTCTCGCTGGAGCCCCGCATCGCGATGTACGAGCACATGTTCGCGATCGACATAATTACGCGCCGCAAACTCGCGCCCAAAACCCCTAAACGTGACGACCGCGTGCTGGGGGTTTACGCCCTCGATGTGCGCGACGGGCACGTGCTCACCTTTGAGGCACCGGTGGTGATGTTGTCCACCGGCGGCGCGGGCCAGGCCTACCTTTACACAACCAATCCCGACATCGCCACCGGCGACGGCATCGCCATGGCGTACCGGGCCGGCATCGAGGTGCGCAACATGGAGTTTATCCAGTTCCACCCCACCGCGCTGTATTCAACCAGCGGATTGCGTTTCCTCATCACCGAGGCGGTGCGCGGCGAAGGCGCCATCCTGCGCAACGCCGCCGGCGAGGCCTTCATGAAGGACTACCACCCGATGGCCGACTTGGCCCCGCGCGACATCGTGGCCCGCGCCATCGACACCGAAATGAAGAAAAGCGGCGTGGCCCACGTCTGGCTCGACATCACGCACCGCAACGAGGCGTTCCTGCGCACCCGTTTCCCCCTGATTTACAAGACCTGCAAGGACATCGGCATCAACATTGCCAAGGCGATGATTCCCGTGGTGCCGGCCGCCCATTACACCTGCGGCGGGGTCGCCACCAACCTCTCGGCCGAAACCTCGCTTCCCGGCCTCTATGCCTGCGGCGAGGTCGCCTGCACCGGCCTGCATGGGGCCAACCGCCTCGCGTCCAATTCGCTGCTGGAAGCGGTGGTCATGGCCCACCGCGGCTCACTCTCGGTGGACCGCTACCTCAAAAAAGCCCTGCGCCTGCCGGTCCCTGCGGTGCCCGCTTGGGTGGACCTCGGCGGCGGTGACGTGGACGAACGCGTGGTGGTTTCCCACAACTGGGACGAGTTGCGCCGGACGCTTTGGGATTACGTGAGCATCATGCGCACCACGCGCCGGCTGGAACGGGCCCGCACGCGCATCGCAAACCTGTCCCGCGAAATCCAGGACTACTACTGGAATTTCTCGGTCGACGCCCGCCTGCTTGAACTGCGCAACCTGACGCAAGTCGCCGAGATGATTGTGGCCTGCGCGTTGCAGCGCAAAGAAAGCCGCGGCCTGCACGCCATCGCCGATTACCCCAAGACCAAGAAAGTCGCGCGCGACTCCCGCGTGGTCAAAAACTAGGTTAGGCAGGCGGTCTCAACGACGGATGCAGCGTCAGGTGAGGCGCTGCTTCCAGTAATCGGGTGCCCGATGGAGCGGCATCACCGCGATGATCCAAACGTGATCAGACCGCTCCAGATAAATGACGGCATAAGGGAAATCCCTGCCGATATGCCGACGTGCAGGAGGATCATAGAGACGAAACCGTTTAGGCGCCGCGCCTACCTCGATCATCAACCGCTCAATCTCGTCATAAAATCGGCAAGCCAAGACCGGACTTATCCCGGCATAATAATCGAGCGCCGCCAGAAATTCGGCCTGCGCCTCCGCATGAATTTCCCGTTTCACCGGCCAATGCGTTGGCGGGCCTGCGCCAGTGCATCCTCAAGCGGAATCAGCTGGGCCTGGCCGCTCTCAATCTCTCCGATACGACGTTGCACCGTGTCCGACCAAGCCCGCGACTGCACGGGATCCTGCCCCCCGTGAGCAGCGAACAGGATACGATCCACCAAATCATTAACCACATCATGCGGTAATGAACGGGTCTCTTCCACGATTTGATCCAGGGTCATGGGCATGGCGGCAATAGTGCCGTCTTCATGCCGCTCGGCAAGTCCGGCGTCGGGTTGGCCAACATGGGCCCCAGCGCATCCCACAACACCGATAGCAACACCCGCCTTGAGCCCGATCAATCTCGCCAACTCCCTCACGCTCAAACGCTGGCGCGCCAGCGTTTGAGCGCAAGTCCCGTCAAGCTTGCGGGCGCCGCCTCGATGTCCGCCACTGAACCGGTGGCGACAATCTGTCCGCCTGCGCTGCCGCCGCCAGGCCCCAGATCGATGATCCAGTCGGCCAGGGCGATCACGTCGAGGTTGTGCTCGATTACGATCAAGGTGTTGCCCTGATCACGCAGCCTGAACAGCAGGTCCATCAGGTGCTGAATATCCACCCAATGCAGGCCGGTCGTCGGCTCATCGAGAACGTAGAGCGTCCCCCCTTGCTGACGCTTGCTCAGCTCCAGCGACAGCTTGAGCCGCTGCGCCTCGCCGCCGGAGAGCGTGGTCGCGGACTGGCCGAGCGTAAGGTAACCCAGCCCCACGGCGTTGAGCGTTTCCAGTTTGTCCATGACGCGCGGGATATTGCGAAACAGCTGCATCGCATCGCGCACCGTGAGATTGAGGACATCGGCGATCGATTTGCCGTGGAAAAGGATCTCCAGCGTTTCGCGGTTAAACCGCCGCCCGGCGCAGCTCGGGCACGGCGCGTAGGCGTCGGCCATGAACTGCATGTCGAGTTTGATCATGCCGTCGCCCTGGCAACGCTCGCACCGGCCGCCACGCACGTTGAAGGAAAAACGGCTCGCTTTGTAGCCGCGCACCTTGGCCAGCGGGACCTGCGCAAACAGGTCGCGCAACAGGTCGAGTAACCCCACGTAGGTCGCCGGATTGGAGCGCGGTGAGCGGCCGATCGGCGACTGGTCCACCTGCACCAGTTTCTCAAACTGATCGAGGTTCTCGATATGGCGGTGCAGGCCGGGAGTGACCTTGGTTGCACCGTTAAGTTTACGCGCGGCGGCGGCGGCCAGCACGTCGTTGACCAACGTGCTTTTGCCCGAGCCCGATACGCCGGTAACCACCGTGAGCAGACCGACAGGGAAACGCGCATCGACGTCGCGCAGGTTGTTGGCGCGCGCCTCGCGCACGGTGAGGAAGAGCCCATCGGGACGTTTCGCCTTGGCCTCGCGGGTGACCGAGCGCGTGCGGGCGAGAAACGGCCCCGTGCGCGATTGCTGGACCGACAACGCCATCAGCGCGGCGGGCGTGCCTTGAAAAAGAATATTTCCGCCCTCGGTGCCGGCCTCAGGTCCGAGCTCGATGATCTCATCGGCGATGCGCATGGTGTCCTCGTCGTGTTCGACCACCAGCACCGTGTTGCCGCGGTCGCGCAATTCACGGAGCGTTTCGAGGAGCTTTTGGTTGTCGTGCGGGTGCAAGCCGATGCTCGGCTCGTCGAGCACGTAGATCACGCCCATGAGCCCCATGCCGAGCTGCGTGGCGAGTCGCACGCGCTGCGCTTCGCCGCCGGAAAGCGTGTCGTAGTCGCGGTCAAGCGTCAGGTAGCCGAGACCGGTTTCGAGCAGGAAACGCAGGCGTTGCTCAATGCCCGTGACGATCTCGCGCAGCGCCTCGTTGTCGGCCAACTCGGCGACCAGCGTGGTGGCAAACGCGTGGGCGTCGCCGACATCGAGCGCGAAGAATTGCGGGCTGGTTTTACCCGCCACCGTGACCGCGCCACTGCGGGCGTTGAGCCGCGTGCCGTGGCACTCGGGGCATTCGCCACTGATCATGAAGGTGGTCAACCGGGCGCGAAACCCGTCGCTATCCGTATCGCGGAACGTGTCAGCTAGGTCGCCCAGAATACCGGCGAAGGGCATGGCTTTGGGCTCGCGCATGCGTTTGAGCTTAAAGGCAAACAGCCGCTCCCCGGCACCGTTGAGGAGCAGCTCGCGGGTCGCCTCGGGCAGGTCTTGCCAGGGCATATCGGCGTCGAAGGGGAGCTGCTCGGCCAGCTGCTTGAGCTGGGCGTTGTGTTTAATGATGAGATTCTTGCCGCCGATGCGCCACGGTTTGATCGCCCCGCCGCGCACCGATTTCGCCGGATCGGGGATGACCAATTCAGGGATGAAGCGCAGTTTGCGCCCGAGCCCGCCGCAGGAGCCGCAGGCACCCTCGGAGTGGTTAAACGAAAAGTGGCGCGGGGTGAGTTTCTCAAACACATCGCCGCACACCTCGCAGGCGAGCGACTGGCTCAGGCTCAACTCGCGCCACGGGGCGTCACCCGATTTTTGCGCGAGGATAAGTGCGCGGTCCTTGCCCTCGCGGAAGGCGAGTTCAAGCGAGTCGGCAAGGCGGCTGCGCTGGTCGGCGACCGCCACCAGACGGTCGATCACCAGCTCGACCAGCAGCTCGGCGGAGCCCGCGCCGACTGGCAGCAGATCGAGGTCGTCGAGGTTTTTAACCACCCCGGCGATGCGCACCCGTTGAAACCCACGCTGGCGCAGGCGCGGCAGCTCCTCGCGCAAGACCGACGGCTTGGCCTGGAGGGCGGGCGCCAGGATCATGATGCGCTCGCCGGCCGCCTCGCGCAGGACGCGGGCGACGTTGTCATCGAGCGAGCGTTGCACGACTCGGCCGCCATCCTTGGGGCAACGCGGCGAGCCGTGCAGCGCCCACAGCAGGCGGGCGTAATCGGCAATCTCGGTCACGGTAGCAATGGTGCTGCGCGGCGAGCCGCCGCCGGTGCGCTGCTCGATCGCCAGCACGGGTGAAAGACCGTGGATAAAATCGACGTCGGGCCGCTTGAGTTGCTCAAGGACCTGGCGGGCCTGGGTGGAGAGCGACTCCATGTACTTGCGGTAGCCCTCGGCGTAAATCGTGTCGAAGGCCAGCGACGATTTACCCGAGCCCGACGGGCCGGTGATGACCACGAGTTTGCCTCGCGGGATGCGCACCTCGAGGTTCTTCAAGTTGTGCTCCCGGGCGCCTTTGACGTGAATGTGAGTGGCGGCCTGCATGTGCTAAAAACGACACCGTAATCAATTCGCCTCGAACGCAAGGCGGCAGAGTCGGCGCCCGCCTTTCGGCTGGCGTCTGCGCCCGCAGATGCGTGATGTTGCCCGCATGTCTGAATTGCACGAACCGCAGCTATTAACCCCGAGTCAGCGCCGCATGGTGGGCTTTTCGCTCGGACTGGCCGCGCTGGTTGCCACCATCGCGCTGCTCGTCGGTGTATTTATCGTGCTCTCCTTTTTGGTGGGCCATTTCTCCGGCGTGCTTTGGCCGCTGGCCGTTGCCGGTATCATCGCGCTCATCATGCGTCCGGCCGTCGAGCTGCTGGAACGAAAACTGAAACTGCGCCGGACAAGCGCGGTGGTGACCCTGTACAGCCTGTTTGCTCTCGTGGTGGCCGCAGTGCTTTTTGCCGTCACCCCCGCCCTGATTCAGCAGATTTTCGCCTTCATCGCCTTCGTCCCGGAGTTCTGGAACCACGCGCTGGCCTACTTTCAACAACACTACCCCGATTGGGTCGCCCTTGCCCAGCGGCAGATGGAAAACAAAACCGTGCACGCCATCGTTAGTCGGCTGGCGGGCGAAGCCGACGAACTGGGTGCGCTCGCCCTGCCCTCGCTCAAGTCCGCGGGCCTGGGCGTCTTGAACGTTTTCAGTTTTATCACCCACCTGGCGGTGGTCCCGATCTACCTGTTTTTCTTTCTGCTCTCGAGTCGCGAGCCGACCAACAATCTCGAAAAACAACTGCCGTTTCTTAAGCCGGCGTTGCGCGACGACGTGGTATTTCTCGCCCGGGAGTTCATCTCCATCGTCGTCTCCTTTTTTCGGGGACAGCTCATGATCGGGCTGATCATGGGAGCGCTGCTGGCCACCGGATTTTCGCTGGTTGGACTCAAATTTGGACTGATCATCGGCATGATGCTCGGAATCCTCAACATCGTGCCCTACCTAGGCACGATCCTCGGCATGAGCGTGGCGCTACCGCTGGCACTGCTGCAACCCGGCGGCGGCATGTCGCTGGTCGGACTGGTGCTGCTGGTATTCGGCTGCGTGCAAGCCACCGAGGGCTGGTACCTCACCCCCAAGATCATGGGACATCGCACCGGCCTGCACCCCATCGCGATCATGGTTTCGATTTTCTTCTGGGGCACCGCGCTCAACGGCATCCTCGGCATGGTGCTGGCGATTCCCCTGACCGCCTTCATCGTGACCGCCTGGCGCCTGGTTAAACGCAAATACTTTGGCGTGCCTGAAGCCGCCGCCGAGGCCGCCTCCGAAATCTGAGCGCACGCCATGGCCGCTGCGCAACGCCCACTGCCGCCCGAAGACTGCGCCCAATGCGGCGAGCCGATTCCGCGCAACGCCCACGCTTGCCCCAGTTGTGGGGCCGATGAACGCACCGGCTGGCGAGAGACCTCGATTTACGACGGCCTCGACCTGCCCGACGAGGACGATGAACCGGCCTCCGAAAACAAGTCCGGCACCAACCGTAACCGGCGTCATCCAAACAACGCTGCGGGCCTGCGCTGGTATTGGTTCGCGACGCTGATCGCGGTGTTGCTCGTTCTCGGCCTCGGTGCGCTAGGCCTGCGGCCCTAGGCGCACCACTTCAAACGACGGTCTCGGCTTCTTCCTGCGTCGCCGTGAGCTGAACCAGATCGCGCAGCGAGGAGAAGTGCTGGCTCAAATCGAAGTCGCCGCCCAAGCCGCCGACGATGCGATCGAACAGATCTTTCTTCGACGCTTGCAGCGCCTGAATTCGTTCCTCGATGGTTCCTGACGTGACCATGCGATAGACAAAAACCGTGCTTTTTTGGCCGATACGGTGAACGCGATCCACGGCCTGCGCCTCCACGGCCGGATTCCACCACGGATCGAGCAGGAAAACGTAATCGGCCGCATGCAGGGTGATGCCCGTGCCGGCCGCTTTGAGCGAGACGAGCATCACCGCCGCGCCTTTGGCATTCTGGAAGGCCTGCACCGGCTTGAGGCGATCAAGCGTCATACCGGTGAGCTCGTAACGGGGAAGCTCGGGGAAGTTCTCCGCCAAGGCGGCACGAACCCGGTCGAGCAGCATCACGAACTGCGAAAAGATCACGACCTTGTGCCCGCTGGCGATGACCTCGGCGAGCTTCTCCACCAACAGCGTGATTTTACCCGAATCGGCGAGCGGTGACTTCATCCAGGGAAGCATGTCGGGGTCGCAGCAGACCTGGCGCAGACGGGTGAGCAACGCGAGGAAGCCAAACGACTTTTCACGCAGCGCAGCGCCCACGTCGTCGCCCAAGCGATCGAGCCCCTCGGCGCAAATTTTGGCGTACTCAGCGCGCTGCACTTCGGTGAGCGGACAGAGCAGATCCATCTCGACCTTTTGGGGCAACTCGGTGGCGACCTCGTTCTTGGTGCGGCGAAGAATAAACGGGGCAAGCTGCGCGCGTAACCGGTCCATCGTTCCGGCGCGGTCGTTGGTCAGCGAGGCCTCGAAGCCCACTCGAGTCCCCAACAATCCTGGCAGCAAAAAGCGGAAAATTGACCACAAATCGAGCTGGCGGTTCTCCAGCGGCGTGCCGCTGAGCACGAGGCGATGACGGGCACGGACCGCAAAACAGATCTGGGTTACCTTCGCGTCGGGGTTTTTGATGAACTGGCCCTCGTCGAGCACGGCATAGGCAAACTCGTGGTTTTCGAGCAGCTGGCGGTGCTTGCGCATCTGGGTGTAACTGGCGATCCAGATGACGGCATCTTTGCGTGCGCTGAAGTCATGACCGTTCTTGAGCACATCAACGGCAAGATGTGGAAAGAACCGATGGATCTCCTCCTGCCACACCGGAACAACGCTGGCAGGACAGATGATCAGGCTGGGGCGGTCCGTCTGCGGACGCGTCGCAAGCAAGCTGAGAACTTGCAGGGTTTTACCCAGACCCATCTCGTCGGCGAGCAGGCCGTGGCAACCGATGTCGCAGAGATGATGCAGCCACTCGACGCCACGCCGTTGGTAGGGGCGAAGCAGCTCGGGTAACTGCGGCGTGGCGGCGGAAGCGCTGAGCACGTTTTTGCGCCACGTTTCTAGTTCCGGCGAGAGGGTAAGCTTTACGCGATTGTCGCTGTAGAGCGAAAAAATCAAGTAGGGCGAGAGTTCACCGTGGGTACGCGATTCAGCTGCGGAGCGGTGCCAGGCACTGATCGAGGCCAGCCGTTCCACCGGCAACGACACGATGCCGATGTCGGGGATAATCATCGTCGAGGTGGCCTTGCGCGTGAGCAAAGAAACCTCCTCGTCGGTGAGCAGGCGTTCGCCAGCCTTGAAAATCCAGCGCAAGTCCAGCCCGAGGCTACCGGCCTTGCCCTTACCCTTACGCGTAGTGGCCACGGCCTCGACGGAGATTTCCTTAATCCCGTTGAGCAACATGCCCGACTGCGCATCGAGTTCGACGGCGAAGAGTTTTTTCCAAGCCGACAGCGTGGAGCGAAGGAAATTGGGGATCTCCACCACCGAGGCCAAGAGGTACAGGCCGGTCTGCTGGCTATAGGTGAAGTGCGCCTTGCGGGCGTAAGCGGCCAAGCCGATCAACTTCGCGCGCTCGCTTGAACTCACCGTGGCGTGGCAGTTACCGGCGGCCTGCGACGCGAGCCCCAAGGCGGGCACGCGCTTTTTTCCGGGATTGATCCAATTGGCCTGAAACGTAAGCCCCTCGATGGTGGTGGTGAAAACCAGGATCAGCGTACGCGAGGCTTCGCGTGCAACGGCACCGGCAGGCGTGCTTCGTGCGCCCGACGGGATGCGGGCCGACTTGGCGGTGACTGGAACGGTTTTGGCGGCCTGCGCCTGTGCATGGGCAAGCCCCTTGCCCACAGAGTGACTGGCGGCGTGGGCAGCAGTGCCGTGTGAAGGCGCGTGCGTCGGGGTGTGGCTGGCGCGCGCTGCCGCGCTACCGTTGCCATTAGCCGGTGCCGCAGCAGGTGGGCTCAAGGGCACCGGTTCGGGCAGCGGAGAAATCTCATCTGCAACCAGCTCCTCAATTTCATGCAGACCAGCCACCGCTAGGGCGTGGGCGTAATCCGTATCAGTGGACGAGGAGCGCACCGAAAGCCCCTTCGAGCTCCATTCGACGACGGCGTACTCGTCCTTTTTATCGACGCGGCGGTGGATGATCGCGTCGGCGGCGGTCAACTCCAGTTCACGCACCTCGCCGTCGCGATAGATGCGATGGCCTTCTTCCAGCTGGGTGTCGCTGAAATGCCGCTCCCAGTCGTGTTCGAGTTTACCGAACCAGAACTCAAGCGACTGCGGGGTATAGACTCGTTTCGGACCGTGGTTTTGCATCCAAAGTAAAGGGGCCACGGTAGGACGCGCGCGGTGTCCGG
This sequence comes from Opitutus sp., assembly GCA_024998815.1. Classification (NCBI taxonomy): domain Bacteria; kingdom Pseudomonadati; phylum Verrucomicrobiota; class Opitutia; order Opitutales; family Opitutaceae; genus Opitutus; species Opitutus sp. The sequence continues at coordinate 62,330 of JACEUQ010000001.1, read as the reverse complement.
CAACTCTTAATTAACAGCCACGCCGAATCCCCAGCGCCGATTCATAGCGGGAAGTTTACCGAGGTAAGTGCGCGGAGCGCGCGACGGTCATGATTTTCGGACATGTGGGAGATAAAGTCAGAGGTATAAAGGTGGCGTTTTTGGGTTCGTTGACCGCGCCAGTGCATGAACAGGCTGTTGGCCCAGCGGTTGAACATGCCGTGGATGCGTACAGCGTTCGGGCGGCGTAATCGGCAGCGATCATCCTGGCGCGAGGCGTCGAGGCGGGCATGCAAACCGGTTTCGATTCCCCAGTGCGCAATATTGACCTCCAGCCATTGGGCGGGAGTCAACTCGGCGGCGGGGCGACTGGTGATCAGCGCCACGGTCTCGGTGGGCTTGCCGTGGCGTTTTCGGCAGATTCTCGCGGCTTGCGCCACCAGGGGGAAGCAGGCGCTTTCCGCGCTCAACTCGCGCGCCACCAGGGTGCGCGTCACGGGGTGCTTCTTTTCCTGGGTGGTACGTTGCTCGGCAGCGGGATCTTTTAACGGGTCAAAAAAGGGGCGCCCGGATCGGGCACTTGCGCTGCTACGATTTTCTGCAAGCCGGGCTGATTGCCTTTGACGGTGAACAGGTAGTCGCCGCCATGCTCCAGTACGATCGCCCGCGCGGTGTCCGCCTGGGTATGCAGGGCATCAAGGCTCACGAGTTTATCGACCAAATCGAGTCTCTCACACAGGGCGCGGGCGGCGGGGATCTCGTTGCTTTTTTCGGCGACGACCTCGCTGCCGAGATAGAACAGGCCCGGCGAGGTCACTGCGGTTACCACGTTTTGCCCGCCGCTGTGCTTGGGGACTTTGCCGTCGATGACCACGATCTCGGTGGCGGGAGGCTCGCCTCGCACCTGGCGTTGGTGGGCGAGTAAAACCTCCTCGATGCGCGCGGCCTGCACACGGGCGAACAGACGGCTGAAGGTGGGCTGGCTGGGAGCGCCGTATTTGCCGCGGCGGCGGATCACCCCAAGGGCTTGGCGTTGGACCGGGGAGAGCCGGCGGGCGAAAGCGGCCAGGTCACGTTGGCCGCGGGGTGCTCCGGCCAGATAGGCCGCCGCCGTGATCGCCAGCAGCGCGTGCAAGGGATAGGCCCCGATGTAGGCGCGGTATTCAGGCACTTGCCGGAAGGCCTCCGCCAGGCTGATTAAATCTGGGGCCTTCAGCCTAAATCCGGCAATAGAAAGTGCGGCCGGCGGGCGTTGCCCGTCGGATAGATGAGGGTGGAGAGTGCTGCGGCAGGCTGAACGGAAGCGCGATCAGCTTGGGGCGGTGGCCAAAGGCGGTTCAGGGCCGAGTACAGGGAAGTTTTCCTGTAAAATCCTCGCTACGATTTGCCCCCAGCGCTGGGCGACACTCCATTGCTCCGCATTATGAAGGATACCATGTAACCATCTGGCCAGCTTTGTGATGAGTTCACTCAGGCGAGGTGCCTCGGCATGGCTCAAGCGCACGTCCAGGCGGCGTTGACCGGAGTGTTCGCTCTGCCGGGTCGCTCCGCAGAGCAGACGGGGACGTGTACTCACCGCCTCGTGGTGCTGACCGGGTTGAAGCAGGCGGTGATAGAGCGTCCACCAGTTGTAAACCAGTGCGGCCAAACGCGCGGCGTGCTGACAGGAGTTTAGCTCCTGGGAGGTAAACCCCGACCAGCTCCACTGGTTCTTGAGCTCGTCGAAGGGGTTTTCCGCGCCCCCACGTTCCCGATACAGGGTGGCAAGGGTAAGGATCTCGTAGGGCAGGCTCGTAACGAGGATCTGATGTTCGTAGATGATCGGCTCGCAGGCGGCCGCGTCGGGGATGTTCAGCAGCAAAGCGTGGTCGGCTTGCTCGCGCACGAGGCGGCGGCGGGCCCGGGGGTGGCGTTGGTCGTTGAGGCGACGGCGCAAGACCACCACACGTCGGGCCCGGTTCCAGCCTTGCAGGCGCAGGCAGCTTTCGCAGCCCTGCCAGCCTTGTCCGGCGTCGGTCCAAGCGGTGGTGGTGGTGCGTTCAAGCGCGGCCACCAGCTCGCGGGCCTTGGCGGTGCGGCGCAGTTTGAACAAATAGTTGAGTTTACGCGCTTCAGCTTCACTGAGCAGCGCCTCCTGGCCATAGGCGCAGTCACCGCGCAAAAGATGGGGCCGGCGCTCGGCTGGCAGTCGGTCGATGAGCGCCCACAGCCCCGCAAAACCATGTCCGGCGGCGGATTGATCGCCGGGGTGCACCTCCACGTCCAGACACAGGCGCAAGGTGGCGATCCAGTAGGTGTGGTAGGCGTGGCTGGGGCGTCCGGGCTTTTGCGGGTTATAGCCGATGCTGGCACCTTCCTGACGTCCATAGATGGGCTTGATGGTGACATCGATGTCGAGGATCCACTGGTTATCCAAAAACCCATGACAGGTTTGGTCGAGGTGACGCCGCAACCAGTCCTGCCCCTGCTCGGCACCGATGCGAGCCAGCGCCCGGCGCACACAATCCTCGCTGACAATCGACTTAAGTCCGAGCAGGCTCGGGGCAATGTCGTCGCCGCGCAGGGCCGCGAGGTGCGCGTAGCGATAGTGCCCGGAGAGCATCCCCAAAAGCAGGGTTCCAATCACGTCGCGAGGGCGGTGTGCGCGGTTGCTGCTGTAACAAAGCGGCGTGTCCGCAACCAGTGCCTCGAAGCCTCCTGTCGCACACAAGTACTGCGTGAAAAACACCAGTGCCCCCAAGGGGCTCACCGGCAACTCTGGGGCGAACTGCGCACGAAAACGTCCTCCGGGTGTATCCACAATCAACACCTCGGCGGCATCGCTTGGCGTTGCCTTGTGATCAGGGTTTTCTGACTCACCCTCGGGGTGAGCTTTTTCCGGCGGTAAAAACGGCGGCATATGACAGCCAAACAATCACCTGCGTGATTTTTGGCTAGTTTCTATTGCCGGATTTAGGTTCAGGGTACTTCGCACCGGAACTTTCGCCTCCACCGCAGCCAGCGAGGGTTTGATCTGCCCTGCCTGAAGAGCTCTCCGGGCCCGGGGCTCCAGCTCGCGCACAAACAAGCGCTTGGGCTTGGCGTGGTGCTCGTAGTAATCGCGCGACTTACGCGTGTTGCCCTTGGTCAGGCCCAACTCGGTCCACCCGGATGCCTTGTATACACTTCCCGTAAAACGCTCGGGGGCGACGAAGGTTTCCACGACGAGCACGGGGTGCTCGTAACGCGACTGCCAGTCGGCACTGAGCCGGCCGAGCACCCGGCTCAAAACCGCCGAGCCCAAGTTGGGCACCGCCGGCTTGGGCAGCAGCAGGAACCGCACGTTGTTGACCACCAGCGCCAATCGGCGTCGGCGCTGTTCTCCACTCCAGCCAATCCACGCCTCCCGGCCGCGCAGGTGCAGCGCCGCCGCCGCAAACACCAGCACCGCCACCCAGGTGCCCTGCGCATCGCTCACCGCGTACAGCAGCCGCTCGCCCACCGGTTTCACCGCGCCCAGATAGTGATGCTCCTCAAGCAGCCCCTGCGCTCGGGCGTTTAACTCGGGGCTGTCTAGCACCTGCACCTGCAAGTGGCGCAGCGAAATCACCTCCCCTTGGGGGTTCGACGGGTTCGTTTCGGCCGGCATCATTCACCCAGCCAAAATGAATTCCTGGGGCTTGTCCCGCTTATTCCGCTCCTTTGTTAGTATTCAGGTGTTTAGCTGTTCAATGAATCGGCGGTGTCGGCGAACTGATTCCCACGCACCTGGTGGCCAAGTTGGCGCGCCAACACGGAGTGGATAAGCAGGCGCGCAGCTTCACGCCCTGGAGCCACGTCGTGTCGTTGCTGGGCCAAGCACCGGCGCCGAAAGGCGGCCGCCAAATGCCACCTGCGGCTACAACATCGAGCGCTCTGCAGCCGAAGAGGCATTGCTGATCATCGAAAGTTCCCGCATTCGGGGCGTCTGTCTGCTTGCGCCGTGGAACCTCTCCAGCACTTCATCTAGGCAGGCTGCATCATTTGCATAATGAGTTTTCGGTTTTTTCACCAGTTGTCCGCTAAACTTGATTCTTGAAAGCTCCCTATATTTAAACCACTTTTCGACCCTAGGAATCGCGATTAAAAAATGCGGCGGCGTGATTTTGTTTAACCTACCCACTGGAAGTGCCAAATAAACCAAGGCCACTCAATAACCGCATGAGCGCCATTAACTCCAGAACCGCTCAGCTCATCTCCGCAATCGCCGCCATCTCGCTCCTAGCCAGCACATCCACGCAAGCCGCCAACGGCACATGGACGCAGTTGACCAGCGGCGGCCTTTGGAGCAATACGGCAAACTGGTCCGGCGGCACCGTGGCCGACGGCAGCGGATTCACTGCCGACTTCAGCACGCTGAACATCACCAGCGCCAACATCGTCCACCTGGACGGAGCGCGCACGCTGTCCGCGCTCACGTTCGCCGATACGGCCACTCCCTTCGTCGGTTGGACCCTGGATAACAACGGCAGCGCAGCAAATATTCTCACCCTGGCAGGCACCACGCCCTCGATCACGGTGGGAACGAGTTCCACAGCGGAGATCAGCGCCGAAATTGCCGGCTCCACTAACTGGAGTAAAGCGGGCACCGGCACGCTGACCCTCTCCGGCAGCAACACCTTCAGCGGCAATCTCACGGTTTCGACCGGGAGGTTGGTGGTCAGCAACAACAATGCCCTGGGCACGACAGGCGGCACCAACAGCGTCACCACCGGCGCCGCGCTGGTGCTGGCCAACGGAGTCAACGTCACCGGGGAAACGGTGACGATCAACGGTACTGGCTCGGGGGATTTTTTCGGAGCGTTGAACGTGGCCGCGAATACCTCGGCGACTTGGAACGGCACGGTGATTCTAGGATCGTCATCCCGCGTCGGCGCGGGCGATAACGGCACGCTTACCCTCAGTGGAGCGATCCAGGGAATCGGCAGCCAACCTCTGCAGGTCCGCGGTAATAACGCCGCCGCCACAATCATCGTTTCCTCCGCCAGTGGCAGTAACACCTACAGTGGAAACACGCAGGTCGTGCAGGGCACCCTGAAGCTCGGCGCGGCAAACACCCTGCCAACGGGGACGACGCTCGACGTGGATTCTTCAAATGCATCTGTTGACGCTATCTTCGACCTGAACGGCTTTAACCAGACCGTGGCCGGCCTGCAGCGGACCGGCGCAGGCTCTGGGACCGGCGGCAGTTTCGTGACCAACAGCGGCAGCGCGGCCACCCTTACGATCAACCAAACCGCCAGCACGACCTACAGCGGGAACATCACCGGCAGCCTGGCCCTGACGAAGTCCGGCGCGGGCACGCTCACTCTTACCGGCACCAACAGCAACACCGGAGCGACGATCATCAGCGGGGGCACCCTTGCGATCGGCACGGGCGGCCATTTGTCCACCAGCAGCGCGATCACCAACAACGCCAACCTGACCGCCAACAGCACCGGCAGCCTGACCCAGGGCACCCACTTCAGTGGAGCGGCGATCACGGGCAACGGCTCTTTCACCCAGCTCGGCTCGGGCACGACGACCCTCAATGCGGCCAACACCTTCTCGGGCGCCACCATTGTGAGCGCAGGTGTCCTAACCCTCTCGAACAGCTTGGCGCTCCAAAACAGCGCGATTGATACGACGAGCAGCATCACCGGCAACACGACCGCAGGCCTCCAAGCCACGGTGACGACACTGACTATTGGAGGTTTAACCGGCAATAAGGACCTTTCCACGATTTTCACCACCACATCTGGCGGCTACGCGGGAGTTACCGCGCTCACCCTTAATCCCCAAACCGGCGCGTCGAACAGCTACTCCGGCGTCATCGCCAATGGCGCAGCCGGCCTGACGGTCACGAAAACCGGCGCGGGCACGCAGGTCCTCTCCGGCAACAATATCTTCACCGGTCAGCTCACCGTGGCGGAAGGCGCGATCTCGGTGAGCACGGTCAACAACTCGGCAGTGGATGGGGTGCTGGGCAACAGCACCTCCTCGGTGATACTCGGCAGCACCGGCAAGAGCGGCGCGCTGAGCTTTAACACCAACGTCGTTACAGCCACCAAGAAGTTCACCATGGCTGCCGGTGGCACTGGCATTTTTGACGTCACAAGCGGCCAGTTGGCCGTGGGACTGATCGACGGTTCCGGCGCCTTAAGCAAAACCGGAGCGGGAAATTTGGTGTTAGGCAACGCCAACACCTTCAGCGGCGGGGCCACACTGGGTGGCAGTGGTTTTGTGGCCGTCAACGTAGATTCCGCCGGCCCTGCTGGTGCTCCGACCAGCGGCGCCCTAGGCACGGGCACAGTCAATCTCGCCGGCGCGCAGATTCGGGCGGGAACCACAGCTTCGCGGACAATCGGCAACAACGTCACGATCTCCGCCGACACGCCCTTTGCCACCATCGCCAGCGAGAAATCGCTGACTTTCACCGGCACCATCCTTTTGAGCGGTGGCAACCACACCCTGAACGTTCTAACCGGCTCTACCGTGGGAACGGAAAAGCTGACCTTCTCCGGAGCGATCGGTGACGGCGGCAACGCCCTGGGCATCACCAAGACAGGGGCCGGCAACCTAGTTCTCTCCGGTAACAACACCTACACCGGCGCGACCACGGTCAGCGCGGGTTCCTTGGCAATCGGTAGCGCCGGCAGCCTTGCCAGCGGCAACGCGCTCACAGTGGGTGCAAGCGGCTTAGCCACCTTCGCCAACGCGGGCCAAACCCTCGGCGCAGTCAGCAACGCCAACACGACGACCAACGCACTTAACTTCAGTGCTTCGACCGGCACGGTGACGCTCGCCAGCCTGAGCGGCGCAGGTAACACGACCTTCGGCAGCAACGGCATCGTTACCGGCGACATCTCGGCTGGCACGGTGACCTCGGTCGGCAACCTCACCGCCAACATCTCCGGTGGTACAACCACGGTGGGTGGCGTGGCGACGATCGGCACGCTCTCCGGCGGCACCGCCAACTTGAACGGCGCCACCAGTGCCATCACGACGCTCAACGGCGGTACGGTTAACTTGGGTTCCGGCACCGCGCTCACCGTGAGTGGCGGCACCAGTGCCGGAGTGATCACTGGCACCGGCAGCAGCCTCACCAAAACCAGTTCCGGCACCCTCACGCTCACCGGGACCAACACGTACACTGGCACGACCACGGTTTCAGCCGGTACGCTTGCGCTTAACAACCCGGGCACTACGGCGCTCGTCAACACCTCGGCGGTGGTGATCGCCAGCGGTGCCTCGGTTTCACTCGGCGCGGCCAATCAAATCAACGCCGCCGCCAGCCTCACGCTCAATGGAGGCACCATGGACCTAGGCGTCTTTAGCCAAACCCTCGGCACACTCGATCTCAATGCCTCCTCCGCGCTCAGCCTGAGTGGCTCGGCGGCCCTGGTGTTTGCCAACAGTTCGGCGCTCGATTGGAACTCCGCAACGCTTTCGGTAAGCCATTTCGAGGTCGGCACCAACTCCCTGCGCTTTGGCACCACCAGTGGCGGCCTGACTGCCACCCAGTTGGGCCTTTTTCGGTTTGTCGAATTCGGCAACGTCGCGGCGCGCATCGATGACGACGGCTTTATCGTCCCGTTGTCCACGAACTACCTCAACTCCGGCGGCACCGACCTGGTCATCGCCACGCCGATCACCGGCACCACCACGGTTAATCAATCAGGCACGGGATCGATCACCCTGACCGGCTTAAACACCTCTAGCGGGACGGCCACGGTCACTGCTGGCACCTTGGTGATCGGCACCGCTGCCGGTGGCCACTCGGCGGGTAACGTCACCGTCAGCGGCACCGGCACCCTTAAAGGCCGGGGTGACATCGGCGGGGCCGTGATCGTTAACTCAGGCGGCACTTACAGCCCGGGTAACTCCCCCGCGATCCAGCACGTCGGCTCGCTTACGGTAAATACCGGCGGCTCCGTCACGATCGAACTCGATGGCGCCACCGCCGGCACCGGAGCCGGGTTTCACGATCAGGTCATCTCAGCGGGCGCGGTCACTCTCACCGGCGGCACTTTAATCGGACAGACGATTTTCACCGGTTCGAGTGTGCCGGCCTACGTGCCGACCCTCGGCGCTGTTCACGCCGTGATCACCGGCAGCGCGGTGACAGGGAAGTTTACCTCATACACGTTCGACCCCGACGACAATGCCGCCGGCATCACCTGGCTGCCCGAATACACCGCCACCGCCGTTAACCTCTACGCCGTCCCGTCCGACTACGCCACCGCAGTGCCCGGCCTCAACGCCAACCAAACCCAAGTCGGCGCGGCGCTCCAATCCCTGCGCAATTTGGGACTCAAGTTTGAACTCGACCAGCGCACCACCATGGACGACCGCGCCACCCTGTTTAACGGCCTGAAAACCCAAACCGCCGCCGGCCTGCGCACGGCCTACGACCAGCTCACCCCGGAAAAACTCACCGCCCTCGCCGCAAGCACCTTCCAGTCCGCCTCGATCCTCAATTCCAGCCTCCAGCAGCGCAGCGCGGAAATCCGCCGCTACGGCCCCGCTTCGGTCAGCCTCAACGGCGTGGCGCGTCCCGCCGCAGCCGAAGCCGCCCAAGTCGAAACGGTGATTGAAGACGGCGTGCATTATCGAGTTGCCAAAGCTAAGCCCCAAAAGCGCTACGGTTACTTTGCTTCCGCCACGGGTGCGTTTGCCGCAGTTGATGGTTCGGTCGATCGCCTCGGCTCCTTCTCGCAGACCGGTGCGGCCACCGCCGGGGTCGATTACGCGATCAACCAAAACCAAACGGTAGGCCTGGTGGTCAGCCAGGCTTTGGCTGACACGGATTTCTCCGCCAACAGCGGAAGCGCCCGCACCACAACGAGCCGCGTCGGCTTGTTTCACGATTACCATAACGCGGGGTTTTTTATGAATACCTCGGTGTCGGCCGGCTTTTCGGACTATGACAGTAAGCGCAAAATCGCCTTTTTAAATCAAACCGCCAGCGGTGAAACGCAGGGTTTCAGTTGTGGCGGCCAGTTGTCCACCGGCTACGACTTTAAAGTGGGCAATTATATAATGGGGCCAACCGCCTCGGTGGCCTACGACCACGCGCACATCAACGGCTTTGACGAAACCGGTTCCGCCGCCGACTTGCGCGTCGGGCGTCAAAACGCCGACTCACTCACCACGAGGCTCGGGGTTCATGTAAGTCGGCCCTTTGTAGCCAATAAAATTGGCTGGATTCCCGATCTGAGTCTGAGTGCCAGCCGTCAGTCGTTTAACCCCAATAGTATCACCGCTCGTTTGGCCGCCGGTGGAGACGCCTTTAGGGTTAACCCACAGGCCGGTGGAAGTGAGTATATTAACCCGGGCGCGAGCCTCTCAGCGGTGCTGCCCACCGGGTGGACCGTGCGCCTGAGTTACGACGCGATCCTAAATCCGCAATCCGCCGAGTACCGGGTTAATCTTAGTGTAGGCGCCGGGTTTTAGGCCAGCGCTGGATGAGGCGTGGCGCTGAAATTGAACGGGGCCCGGCACTGGCATCAAGCGCGAACCTAAATCCGGCAGTAGGAACTAACCAAACCAGCACCTGCATGATTTTCGGCTAGTTCCTATGCTGGATTTAGACATAGTTAGTCGGCCCTGAAAAAGGCACCTTCCGGCATCATTGCCAAAAACTGATCCCGGGATGCCGGGACGAACAACGAACGAAGGACGTGGAGTAATCGGCACAAAAAGAAGCCGAGGAGCTTCTGGAAGTTCATGGCGGCGGCACTGAGCAGGGCATTGATGGCATTGCCCTGCGTGCCTTTGAGGCGATTGCGTTCCAATCGGTGTTCAGCCTTGAGGTGTCCGAAGGTCGGCTCGATAGCGGCGCGGCGTTTCATCCATTTCCAAACTCGCTTGGGGATCGTTCCCCGGCGGCGTTTATCGACGATGATCGTCTCGGGGCCCTAATGATTATTGCCCCGGTAGCCCATGTCCACATGGCCTTCTTTTACTGCATGCGTGGCGACCAACCGGCGCACTTGAGCCAGTTGCGCATCCAGGGTGTGTCCGTCATAGAGATTGCCCAATAAACTCAACGCTCCGAGTAACCATCCTCCCTTGCTGGTTGCGGCCAGGCTGACCTTGTTGCCGAACTCGTACTTTTTACCGGCCTTACCTTTGGCGATGCACGCCACCTCGGGCTCATGCACACTTTACACTTTTTGCCCATCGCCGCGCTCTTGTGCATGGATGCGTTTTGCTGTCTCCAGTAACTTGCCGAGCAGTCCTTGTGGCTGTGATTGTTGGCGTTCGATCTCGCGGATCACTCGGCCCAAATTGGTCCGGAGTTTGCGGGTGCACGCCCGCGCCCGTTTCATCTGGCGGGCAACCGAGTACCCTGCGGCTCCACGCATCGAGGATACCTGGAGGGGCTTTGGAGGGAGGTGGAGCGAAAGTCCATCGATCAGATTGCGGCCAGAGTTGGAGTACGCACATCGATTTTCCCAGTTTTTGTTAGTGTGGTTAAAATCAACCAAGAAAATAGGGAAACTAAAAAAATTAAGTATATAATAATTAGTGTTTTATGAATTATTTAGGGCCGACTAAACTGGGCTGCTTTGGCCGAGTCCTTTTGGGGTGTGACTTACGTGGCAACTTCAACTTACCTCCAATGCGCCGCAGCGGCTGCCGTTCCGCGCTTTCGGTGAGCTTCTTGCGCGGGCGGTTCTTGATTCACGCCTGAGCGTCTCTGGCGTGGCGGAATTCAAGGCGGCATGCGACGATTAACAGCTTTTGTGTTTTGAACTTTGGCTCTATGCCGGAATAGATATTTATAGATGAATGAGTCCTCATCACATTTAGGGACTAATGCCACCCAAGGAAATGGTAGGGAAGGGTTCACTAGTATCGAGTTGCTGGATGCTACGGCGTATAACAAAATACACTGCGCCATGTGGGCGCTGACCGGGGCGTTCGGCACATCTACCCTGCTGGTGGAGGCCTTCGATAAAAATGGCACGATCAACAACATTCTATGAATACAATAAACCTTTGCGCGGATATTCTGGTGTGTGGTGGTGGCGCGGCGGGAGTTTCGGCTGCGCTTGCCGCAGCCCGTGCCGGCTCCACCGTCATTCTTTGTCAAAACCGTTCTGTGCTGGGAGGAAACGCCTCCAGCGAAATCCGCATGCACATCGTAGGCGCGGATGCCAATGGTTTCCGCAACAAGTACCCGCTTCAAACCGAGGCACGCGAGTCGGGCCTCGTCGAGGAACTCCGTCTGCGTCAGGCCTGCGAAAACCCAGCGCGCTCACCGCACGGGATCGATCTCGTGCTTTATGATATGGTGCGCAGCGAACCGAACATCACGCTTCTTCTAGATACGCATGTGTCTGCGGCAAAGGTAGATGGCGGGCGCATCGTTTTGATCCATGCAGACCGCCCGGCGCACGAAGAACAATTTAAAATCACCGCGTCTCAGTTCATCGATGCGAGCGGCGACTCCGCTATGGCCGTTGCGGCGGGGAATCGCTTCCGCCGAGGCCGCGAATCCCGCGAGGAGTTCGGCGAGCAGTATGCCTTGGAGAAAGCCGACAACTGGTCCCTCGGATCTACCGTGCTTTTCCAAGCGGTGAAGATGGACCACCCGGTCCCCTTCACCTCACCATCTTGGGCAAGAAAGTTCACCGAAGAGGATTTGGCGAACCGTCCGCACAGCCTAGGCCAAACAGCCGGAGGCGAGGAATGCGGTTTTGAGTATGGATTCTGGTGGCTCGAGTGGGGCGGGCATCTCGACACGATTGCCGACAACGACCACATCCGCCACGAACTCCTCTCCATCGCCTACGGAATCTGGGATCACTTGAAAAACGGTGGCAAACACGGCGCGGAAAACTGGGTGCTCACTTGGGTCGGCATGCTGCCTGGCAAGCGCGAGTCCCGCCGCCTCATCGGCCGCAAGACGCTGACCGAGCAGGATGTCCTAAACGCACCTGATGCGCCGGATGCCATCGCCTACGGAGGCTGGCCGATGGATCTGCATCCACCCAAGGGCGTCGATGCGCCTCTGGAGGCCCCATGCACACAGATCGAAGTGCCGCATCTGTATCCGCTTCCCCTCTCCTGCTGTGCCAGTGGAACGCTTGAGAATCTCTGGTTTGCCGGACGCAACATTTCGGCTACCCATGTTGCCTTCGCCTCAACGCGCGTGATGGCCACTTGTTTCGCCATGGGCCAAGGCACTGGCATCGCAGCAGCCAAGGCAGCGGCACAGGGCAAAGGCACCTTCGAAGCATGCACATCGCAGGAGCTGATTCAGCAAATCCAGCAGGAGATTCTGCGACAGGATGGTTTCCTCATAGGCGTGCCGAATGCCGATCCTCTCGATCTCGCACGCAGCGCGAAAGTCACGGCATCCGATCATCGCGAAGGCGGTGAACCGCAAAATGTCATCGATGGTTTCACGCGCATCACCACCGGCCCTCACGGCACACGCCCGGGAGCGATGCCCGAGGGAACGCACCGATGGATGTCGGAAAAACTTCCCGCATGGTTGGAGCTGAAGTGGGATAAACCCGTCACACTGTCCCGCCTGCAACTCACCTTTGATACCGGCCTGCACCGCTGGTTCTCCCTTACGCAGAGCGATGGCGTTCATGCGCGCAACATCTGGGGTCCTCAGCCCGAGAGCATTCGCAATTACAATCTGGTCGCCGAGACTTCCGTCGGACCCGTGACCCTTGCCGAAGTGAGGGGGAATTTCCTGCGTCAGCGAATCCACAGTTTCGCAGCCGTCGCAACAGCGCGAATCCGTATCGAAGTGCTCGCCTCCAACGGCATCGATCACGCACGCGTGGTCGAGGTGCGGGCCTATAACTAAAAATGCATTCAATTGAACATCTCAGATTTCGTCTTGATCGTTACACGGATCGGATTGTCCGCGTCCTGGTGACGCCAACGGATTTTGCTACGGAGTCGAATTCGGAAATGGTGGTTCTCCGTCCGCAAGCGGCAGGGCAGGATGCAGTTTTGGAAGTTGATCAGGATGCTGAGCGAAGAATCGTCTTTTCCTCTGAGGGGAGAACGCTCCTAAGTATTTCGAACTTTTCTTTTGAAGCTGTTGAAGTGATCCAAACGGAGATGGATCCGAAATCACTGGTCTTGAAGGCCACGGTGGACGGGGAGCGAGTTCAGGCAAAAATTGCAAAGCAGACAGTGATCCGACGGGATTGGAAGGCGCGAGTTTACTTTGAGTGGGACGAGACCGAGGCACTATACGGCCTAGGCATGCATGAGGAAGAAGCGTTGAGCCTGCGCGGCAAGATGCAGTATGTCTATCAGCACAACTTGAAGGCATCGGTGCCGATGCTCACATCGACCAAGGGCTACGGCATCCTCTTCAACAAAGAGTGCGCCTTTGAATTTCATGACGACGAGGCCGGCAGTTACATGGAGTATGACTCCACTGATGAAATTGATTTCTTCTTCATTCAGGGCGGATCACTCGACGGAGTGATCACCGGTTACCGCGAACTGACGGGACGGGTGGGTATGATGCCAAAGTGGCTCTTTGGTTACTGCCAGAGCAAAGAGCGTTACAATACCCAGGAGGAACTCGTCTCCGTGGCGCGAGAATTCCGCGAACGAAAAATCCCCATCGACCTGATTGTGCAGGATTGGCACTACTGGCCAGATGGGTGGGGAGGAAAGCATTTTGATGCAGCCCGTTATCCAGACCCCAAGCAACTTTGTGATGAAATCCACGCGCTGGACATGAAGGTCATGATTTCTATCTGGCCCAACATGATGGATTCCATCAACCGCCCCGAAATGATTGCGGCCGGCGGCATGCTCAACGATCACAGCGTCTATAACGCCTTTGATCCCGCCGCGCGCGATCTCTACTGGAAGCAGACCCATGACGGGATCCATCGTCACGGGTTCGATGCCTGGTGGTGCGATTCCACCGAGCCCTACATCGCCGACTGGAGCGGCGAAACGAGCGGATCATCAGCTGAGCGGGCCAAGCGAAATCTGGACGAGTTCAAGCTGCATATGGATGCCGCACGCGTGAATGCCTACAGTCTTTACCATTCCAAGGGCATCTATGAAAACCAACGCGCCGCGGCTCCCGACAAGCGTGTGGTGAATTTGACCCGCTCTGCCTATGCCGGCCAGCAGCGCTATGGCACGATCACCTGGCCGGGCGACCCGTCCGCCAAATGGTCAACCTTGCGTCAGCACATTCCTGCGCTTCTGAACTTTTCTGCTTCGGGTTGCCCATACAGCACGATGGATATCGGCGCATTCTTTGTGCGGACCAAAGAACAATGGTTCTGGTCGGGCGAGTATGAGGCCGGCTGCGAGGACCTTGGCTACCGTGAACTCTACACCCGCTGGTTCCAATTCGGTGCTTTTCTCCCCCTTTTCAGAAGCCATGGAACCGACACCCCAAGGGAGCCCTGGCGCTTTGGCGAAGCCGGCACTCCGTTCTATGATGTGCTGCTGCGCTTCATTGAACTGCGCTATCGCCTGCTACCCTATATTTATTCAATCGCCGGTTGGATCACCCAACGACACTACACAATGGTGCGCCCGCTGGCCTTTGATTTCATGAATGATCCGCAGGTCTATGATCTGAAGGACCAGTTCATGTTCGGGCCGTCACTGATGGTCTGTCCGGTGCTGGAACCGATGTATTATGAAGCCGGTTCGAAGCCGCTTGCAATGGAGGATAAGACTCGTTCCGTTTATCTCCCGAAGGGTTGCGACTGGTATGATTTCTGGACGGGCAAGAAGTTGAAAGGCGGTCAACACATCAAGGCAGATGCGGTGCTGGAAAAGATTCCGCTGTATGTGCGCGCCGGTTCGATCATTCCGCTCGGTCCGTGCCAACAGTTCGTCGGCGAGAAAATCTCTGATGACTTGATATTGATGATCTATCCCGGAGCGGATGCCTCATTTGATCTTTATGAGGACGAAGGCGAGGGTTATGCTTACGAATCGGGAGCTTACTCGATTATTCCGCTAACTTGGCATGACGCCGCGTCCCAACTTCATGTTCATGCGCGCCAAGGTTCCTTTGATGGAATGATCGAAAGGCACATCTTCCGAGCAGTCAACATGGCAGGGTTTGGTTACGAGAATTATACTGAAGCGCCCCCGGTGGTTTGTGGAGGGGAAGCATGATAAATACCGGAATACTTTCAGTTGCACTCAATCCAAGCTCCTGGCTCGCCCTGGATTGGAAGCAGAAGAACTCCCATGAACACATCAATGCTCCCGTCGCGTGGTGAGCAGCGAGCACATGCTGAATCAGCTTGAGATATGAGCAAGAACCACACCGAAGACAAAATGATCTACGCCAACGACGCTGTCGTTGCGCTGGATCAGGCGGCGCTCTCCGCGCCCACGGCGATTCTCCGCAGCGGCTTGACCAACAGCGGCGCGAAGTTCCTTAGGGAAAAGACCGGACGCGTCGCATTCCTCGGCGGCTCGATCACCCAGATGAACGGATGGAGCAAACTGATCGAAGAGGATATGTGCACCCGTTTTCCCGAAACGAAATTCCAATTCATCAATGCGGGAATCGGCGGCACGAACTCCACGTTCGGAGTCTTCCGTTTTGATGATGATGTTTTGGCTAAGGGCTCAGTGGATTTGTTATTTATCGAGTTCGCGGTCAACGACGCCTCCGAGTATCGACTCAACAACCAACGGATGCAGGCGATGGAAGGCATCATCCGCAAAGCACGACAGGCGAATCCCTTGACCGACATTCTGGTTCTCTACCTAGTCAACGAGGGGAAGGTGCAGGCTTATCGCGAAAGCAAGGAACCGCTCGTGATAACTCATCACGAGCGAATCATGGCGCACTACGGCATTCCGGTCATCAACCTCGCGCTGGAAATGACCCGTCGGCTGGATGCCGGACTTTTTGTTTGGAATGATTTTTCCCGCGACAGTTGCCACCCTCTCCCCTTGGGGGATGACCAATATGCAGGCTGCATCAAAGAATTCCTCAATGCGGCGTGGAAGGATGCTTCACCATCCTTCCAAATCAAATACCACCCATTGCCTGCGCCTCTGTGTGAAGATCATTTGGCCGCTGCTCGCCTGATCGGTACGAAGGACGCGCGAGGCTGGACTATGGTTCACGAATGGCTCGCCGAAAAGGTCTGCAACTACAGCGGCCCGGTCGATGTCCTCACCGCGACAACGCCGGGTAAAACACTGACACTGCCATTTGTTGGAACGATGCTCACTATGAATGCCATCGCCGGAATGGATGCTGGCATACTGGAGATTTCGATCGACGACGGGGCATTCATCGAAATGGACCTCTTTGACAACTACTGCCACCGCTTCCATCGACCGGTTTTCCATGTTCTTGCTCACGGGCTTCCAGAGGGCCCCCATACGGCCCAGCTGCGTGTAGCTGATCGCCACAATCCACTCAGCACCGGCCATGCTGTGCGAGTCTTGCAGTTCGGTATTTCAATCGACCACGGAATTATAAAATGAAAAGCAACACACCTTCTTGGCTCGCCAACGCCTTCTTCTACGAAGTCTATCCGCAGAGCTTTCTCGACACTAACGGCGACGGCATCGGCGATCTGCCGGGCGTCATTGCCAAGCTCGATTACATCCGTTCGCTCGGATGCGATGCGATCTGGCTGAATCCGTGCTTCGAGTCGCCTTTCGGCGATGCAGGCTACGACATCAGCGATTTCTACAAAGTCGCACCCCGATACGGCACGAATGCTGACCTCAAGCGGCTCTTCAAGGAAGCTCATAAGCGAGGCATGCGCGTCTGTCTCGACCTCGTGGCAGGGCACACTTCCACCGCGCACCCGTGGTTCGAGGCATCTGCCAAGGCCGGGAAGAACGAGTTCACGAACCGCTATGTGTGGACCGACAAAGTTTTCAACGGAAAGGCAGCTGGCTTGAACGCGATTTCGGGCTATTCCGAGCGCGAGGGCAAATACATCACTAATTTTTTTCACTTCCAACCGGCGCTTAACTACGGATTCGCCAAGCCTGATCCAAAGCAGCCATGGCAGCTGCCGGTGAACCATCCTGACTGTGTTGCCACGCGTCAGGAGATGAAAAGGATCATGCGCTACTGGCTTGATGCCGGTGCCGACGGCTTCCGCGTCGACATGGCCTCCTCGCTGGTGAAAGGCGACAAGGATTTCAAGGAAACTATGAAACTCTGGGCCGACATGCGCAACATGTATGACACCGAATACCCCGAGGCCGTCCTCATTGCCGAGTGGTCGGATCCAGCCTGCGCCATCGCCGCCGGATTCCACATCGATTTCCTCATTCACTTCAATGATCCGGCCTACACATCGCTCTTCCGCAGCGAGGCCCCGCGTGATCTTTTCGGTTTTTTTGAGGATATTCCGCCCAGCTTTTTCGATAAAATGGGCAAAGGCGATATTCGTGTGTTTCTGGATTATTATCTCAAACACTACCGCAAGACGCGCGGTGCGGGCCACATTTCGATCCCAAGCGGCAACCACGACATCATGCGCCTCGCCGAAGGTCGCACGATGGAAGAACTCAAGGTCGCCTTCACCTTCCTCATGACCATGCCCGGCGTGCCGTATCTTTACAGTGGCGACGAAATCGGCATGCGCTATGTTCGCGGGCTTGTCTCCAAGGAAGGTGGCTACAACCGCACAGGCTCACGCACTCCGATGCAGTGGACTTCCGGCGAGAACGCAGGATTCTCAACAGGCAAGGCCAAGGATCTCTACCTGCCGATCGATCCCGCCAAGGACCACCCGACCGTCGAGGCGCAGGAAAAAGATGCCGATTCCTTGCTCAACCATGTCCGCCAACTTGCGGCACTGCGCCGCGAGCATCCCGCGCTCGGCGGCGATGGGGATTTAGAGCCACTCTTCGCCGAGAAAAACAAATACCCTTTTATCTATCGCCGCAAACTCGGCAAAGAGACGTACATAGTTGCGGTTAACCCCTCAGACCAACCGGTCAGTGTGACCATTCCCATCAAGGGCCTGCGCTCCCTGCCTACCGAACTGCTCACAAAGGGCACCACCATCCAACGCACGACGACCGGAGTGAAATTCGAAATGAAGGGTATTTCGCACGGTGTCTTTAAAAACTGAGACTTCCGAAACCCAAGAGGCCTGATACCCGCCATACTCTCCGCACCATTTCGTAGGCCTCCAGCTCAACTTCCATCGAGGATAAGCGCCTAAGCGTAGGTTTCCGAGTGCGTCCAGATGCTCGATGTCGAAGATAAAACCTTTTCGGCTTTGGTCCGGTCGTGCGCAACGGCACCCTGGCCATCCGCTGCATGTGAGGCTCCGACATCCTCTTCCGCAATCTGAAGGTCTGGACGAAGCCGGATTCATTTTGAAATTGGTCAACAAAATGACGGCAGGAATCAACTTCTTCAACTTATACCAACCGCACGGCGGTTTTAGACTTTAGGCTGGCTCGGTGTAGGCCCGACCGGTGGTCGGGTCTACATCGGGCCAAAGTCTAAATTCATCCAGCTGGCGATATTACTCAGCACTCAAAATGACGCCTTTTCAAAACCACGACACGATCTGCCTTGTCGGCGATAGCATCACGGACAGCGGAACTTACCATTCCTATATTTTCCTTTATTATGCCACCAGGCACCCACTGATGCGCCTTCGGTTCGTAAACTGCGGCATCGCAGGCGACTCAGCAGCAGGAATGCTCGGGCGCTTGAATCAGGATGTATTTTCAAACAACCCCACTGTCGTTACCTTGAGCGCAGGGATGAATGATGTGGGCCGCGATCTTTACTCTCTCATCAGGGTGCCAGACAATGCCGAAAGCCGGAAACGGAATGCGATCGATGCATTCAAACAAAACATCGAAAGAATATCAGACGCACTTGGAGAAAAGGGAGTGAGCCAGATTCTCATCACCCCGACCATCTACGACGAACATGTGGAATCATCGGACGAAAGCATGCGCGAAGTAAATGCGGCCTTGGGCAAATGCAGGGACTTTGTCTTGGAATTCGGAAATGCCAGGAACATCCCGGTTGTCGATTTCTGGCATTCGATGAACGAGATCAACCGCACTCGCCAGCAAGCGAATGCGTCTTTCACTTTGGTCGGCAATGACCGCGTTCATCCCGGACCGATCGGGCACCTAGTGATGGCCTATTTGTTTTTGGATCAAACAAACGCCGGGCGGGATGTGTGGCGAATCTCATTGGATGCAAAGGCCAATGTGGTTTTGGCACAAAAGAACGCAGCGATCACCGATCTTGTACCGACGCCGACAGGGCTCACATTTTCAAACAAGGAAATGGCGCTGCCTTTCCCGCTCATCGAAGACGCCAAGGAGGCATTGAACCTCGTTCCTTTCATCGAGCGCCTGAACCAACAAGTGCTGCAGATTCACAATATGCCTGCGGGCAAGCACACGCTCAAAATCAACGGAACCGAGGTCGGAACCTACCCCCACAGCGCCTTCGAGAAAGGGGTGAATCTGGCCGAAAATCCAGCCACCCCGCAGAATGTCCTCGCGCAGGAGATCGGCAAACTTTGCGCGGACCACCACTCGCTCGGCAAAACGATCCGGATGCTTCGCCGGGTTGAAATGAAAGATCTCGTCGGAGTAGATCTGAAGGACAGAGAAGCTGTGAAAAAGGGGCTGGATGCCTTCGTTGCGAAAATGCTTTCACAGAAGGACGATCCCCCAGAGCGCACTGCATACTACATGTTGCTCGCCCGAACCTACTTGAAGGAGATCGATAACGAGCAGGCCATGCTGGCACGAATCCGGGCAATCGAAGACGAGATTTACCGCATCAACCAACCCGCGGCATACGCCTACTCGCTCGAGTGTATCCGCCCAAAGGCATTATGAGCCAACGCCTGCCACTCTCATGACCAAACTCCTCTCCAAATTCACTGTTGGCGACACGATCGTCCGCTTCGATGCCCCAGCCGAAGGCAAAGGCGCGCCGCAACTTTCGCTTCATCCGAAAGCCCTAGCGCCAGTGAAACACCGCGAGTTCCTGCCGCCGGATGTTGAGATCGTTGGCCTGCCGGCACGTTGGCAACCGATGCGCGCATGGTCGCTTGATTCGCTCGTCCAGCTCAAGTGCATGCAGGACAACTACGGCGGCTGCTTTTCCCAAGGACGAACGATGCGGGCGGGGCGCTCAACGACCGTTCTCGAATTCGTCGGCCAGAAGGTTCACAAGAAAAACGGTGCTACCTGCGTCATTACCTCGCTTGCGCATCCCTCGGGACTGGACTGCGAGCATCAGCTTTCCTGGCAGGGAAAAACGCCTGTCTTCTCAAGCCGTGTAATCGTGCGCAATACCAGCAAAAAACCGGTCACCCTCGAGATGCTCAGCAGTTTCTCGCTTGGCGGCATGACGCCCTATGCTCCCGACGATGCGCCGAACCGTTTGTTCGTGCATCGCTATCGTTCCACTTGGAGCGCCGAAGGCCGCCTCGACACGCAAAGTATCGAGCAACTCCAGCTCGAACGTTCGTGGATCGGTCACGGCATCGCCTGCGAACGATTTGGCCAGGTCGGCTCGATGCCCGTGCGTGGATTTTTCCCCTTCGTCGCTCTGGAGGATCGCGAAGCGGGTGTGCTCTGGGGTGCGCAAATCGCCTGTCCCGGCTCGTGGCAGATGGACGTGTTCCGCAAGGATGATTTCGTCGCGCTCTCGGGTGGCCAGGCCGACCGTGAACTCGGGCATTGGTGCAAGACGCTCGAGCAGGGCGATTCCTACGAGACTCCGCCCGCCACGCTTGCCTGCATCAAGGGGAATCTCGATCAACTTGCCCAGCGCCTCACCTCTGCGCAGGAACTCCCGCTGACCGCTCTTCCAAAGTTTGAAAACGAGCTGCCCATCGTGGTGAACGAGTGGTGCACGAGCTGGGGCAATCCGACTCAGGAAAACCTTCTGGCGTTGGCCAAACGCCTCCAGGGGACGCCGGCGAAGTACCTCGTCATAGATGATGGCTGGGCGGAGCGGCCAGACGGCGGCATCCAGCAAAACGGCGACTGGATAATCAACCGCAAGGCCTTTCCCGATGGTCTTGCCGCCTCCTGTAAGGCTATCCGCGACTACGGGCTCATCCCCGGCATCTGGTTCGAGTTCGAGGTCTGCAATCCGGGATCA
This sequence comes from Opitutus sp., assembly GCA_024998815.1. Taxonomy (NCBI): domain Bacteria; kingdom Pseudomonadati; phylum Verrucomicrobiota; class Opitutia; order Opitutales; family Opitutaceae; genus Opitutus; species Opitutus sp. Next base: position 41,236 of record JACEUQ010000001.1, on the reverse strand, counting down.
AAGGCCTTCGATCTTACCGATCACCATCTTCAGCGCGATGGTCGCGTGCTTCAGGTCGGCAGTCGCCGCTACTGGGATTTCCGCGACCCGTTCACGTTCGAATATCTCACCAAGAAGGTCATCCACCTCCTGCGCGACAATGGTTTTGGTTACCTCAAGGTTGATTACAACGAGACCATCGGCTTCGGTGTGGACGGTGCCGAATCTCCAGGCGAAGGGCTGCGCCAACACCTCGAAGGCGTGCAAAGATTCTTCCGCAAGATGCGAGAAGCGATTCCCGACCTCGTGATCGAAAATTGCTCGTCGGGCGGACACCGGCTCGAACCCTCGATGATGGGCCTCTGCGCGATGGGATCGTTTTCCGACGCCCACGAGACGCGGGAGATCCCGATCATCGCAGCCAACCTCCAGCGCCTCATCCTGCCGCGCCAGTCTCAGATCTGGGCCGTATTGCGCAAGACGGACACCGCACAGCGCCTTGCCTACTCGCTGGCGGCGAATTTCCTCGGCCGGATGTGCCTATCGGGAGAGGTCAACGACCTCAGCCCTGCACAATGGCAACTCACCGAGTCCGCGATGGAACTCTACCGCCGCGTGTTTCCAATAATCCGCGATGGCCATTCTACCTTCCACGGCGAAGTCGGCAAAAGCTGGCGCCACCCGCAAGGTTGGCAGGCCGTACTCCGCACCTCGAAAAACGGCAAGCGCGCCCTGCTCGTCGCCCATACCTTCGGCAAACCGTTTCCGAAATCCGTAGGGATACCTTTGCCGGATACTGGATGGGAAGTGGAGGAAGCTTGGCCGTTAAAGTCCGGACTCAAATGCCGCCTAATCGGCAAATCGCTGCGGCTAGAACTCGCCGACGAATTCCGCGCGACCGTCATTTCTTTGCGACACTCATGAACCACCCTAAGACGATGAATCCTGACACCACACCAACTCTCGGCACCTTTACTGAAGCATCCCGTTCAACTCCCGTGGTAAATCAATTGGACGTGTTGATTTGCGGCGGTGGGCCGGCGGGAGTCGCCGCCGCGATCGCTGCCGCCCGCGAGGGGGCAAGCACGACGCTCATCGAGGTAAACGGCTGCCTAGGCGGCGTCTGGACTGCGGGTGCACTGAGTTGGATTATCGATCACGAAAACAAAGTCGGCGTGATGAAGGAGATCCTCAATCGCTTGGAAGCCGGCGGCTTTCGCGCCCGCCTGTCCGATGGCACCTGGACCAACGGCTACGATCCGGAGGGTATGAAAAGCGTGCTCGAAGAGATGTGCATGGAAGCCGGTATCCGCATCCGCCTCCACACGCGAGTGGTCGCTGCCGGGGTGGATGAAACCAAACGCCTCACCCATGTGATCACGGAATCAAAATCCGGCCGCCAAGCTTGGTCGGCGACGATGTTTGTCGATGCCACGGGCGATGGCGACCTCGCCGCAGCCGCCGGATGCGGTTTCGATATGGGGCGCGATGAGGACGGTCAAACCCAGCCGATGAGCCTGATGGCTCTGCTCACCGGACTCGATGCCGCCCAAGTGCGCGGCTTTATCTCCGACGAGGGCCTGCCATGGGGCGTTTCCTTGGAGGCCCTTCGCAGGGAAATTAACCGCGCGGGTGTGGAGCCATCCTACTCGAAGCCCACGCTCTTCCGCATCCACGACAACCTTTTCACCCTGATGGCCAATCACCAATATTTGGTCAAAGGAACGAATGCGGATGACGTCAGCCGCGCCACTCTCGAAGCCCGCGCGGAAGTGCGGCGCATCGTAGATGGGCTACGGAAGCTTGGCGGCTGCTGGTCCAACCTGCGTCTCGTCTCCACTGGCGCCCAGATCGGTGTGCGCGAAGGTCGTCGCATCCATGGCCGCTACACCGTGAGCGCTGACGACTTGCGTAACGGCGCCCGCCACGAAGACGCCGTGACTGAAGTCACCTTCTGCGTTGATATCCACTCGGTCGATCCGAAGAAGGACAAGGGCCTGCACAATGGCGGAATCAAGACAAAGCCCTACCAGATACCGCTGCGCGCCCTGATCGCCCGCGATGTCGATGGCCTGCTCTTGGCAGGCCGTTGCATTAGTGGAGATTTTTTCGCCCACGCCAGCTACCGCGTCACCGGCAATGCTGTGGCGACCGGAGAAGCCGCCGGCCGCCATGCGGCAAAGGCTGCTGTAAGCCTGAAGTAGAAGTTTCAGGCATGAACAATCCTGCAATCAGCGATTTTAAAACATTGAAAACCACGTCATGAAAATCCGACAAGACCTGCCTGCTTTTGGAAAATTGATCTGCAGCATCAATGCGGTTTGGACTCGAAGTCTTTTTCTTATCACCAGCTTCTTAGCCTGTGCTTCTATTGCTTTCACCGGCTGCACGTCAGCCGGTCAGCAAGCGTTGTCAGTTCCTCCTGCCGCACCAGAACCGTCGCCGGTCTTTTCATTGAGCGATGAAGTGGTGGAGGACTCCCTGAAAGGCAATGCACGAATCCAGGACGGAATTCTGATTCTCGACGGCAATGGCGACTACATCGAGCGGCCCTCCTTGAATGAGTTTTCACTCTCCAAGGGACTCACGGTGGCGGCCACCGTGAAGCTCGATGCGATTAAAAACCACATCATCGCCGGCAAAGTCGGCGAGTGGCTTTTCGGCTTCAACGCCGATGCTCGCATCTATTTTAACATCATGGCGAAAAAGGGCGATTGGTCGTGCGACACCAAGTCAGCAGCCAAGATAGTGAAGGAGGGAGAGTGGGTCCATTTGGCTGCGGTTTACCGGCCGAATACCGATCCGCTCGCTGCCGCCAAGGGACGAGTCGAAATCTACCTCAATGGCATCCAAGTGGGGTCCAGAGAAATGCTCCTGGAGCCAGAGGAGGGCCAAGGCCCCCTACGCATCGGACGGCTTTGGGGCGACTCTCGACAGGCCAATACTTGGGACATGAGGGGGGAAATCAGCGACCTGCGTCTTTTCAATAGCGCGCTGGACGCATCGGAAATCGTCTCGCTGGCCTGCGAGCAGCCCGGCATCACCGTGGCTCCCTTGGTCTTCGAGGTGGTGCCGGATGTTTCCGGGGATCGTCTGGGAATGCGGGCCGAGCCTCGGCTCTCGTCCAAGGAACGGGCAGCGCTTCAAGCTGCGGAGGCAAAAGGTAAGGCGGCACTCACGGTGACCGTGCAAGGGCCCAACAAAGGCGCGAGCGCCAAGCAGGAGGCGCGTTTCACTTATGATCCCAAGACGGCGACCTACTGGATGCCTTACCAATGGTCGGACGGCAGACATGAGGTAGGATTAAGTCTTGAAGGCGGGGACAGCGTGCTCACGGCTTCGCGCCCGGTGATCAAACCTCCGACTCCATGGATCGGCCAAGGAAAGGCCCCGACCGAGGTGATGACACCTTGGACACCGCTGCAAACTTCCGATGGGCGTTCTGTCGAGTCCTGGGGACGCCGCTATCTCTTTGATGGCCCGTTTCCGAAAAGCATCCTCAACCAAGGCCGCGAAATGCTGCGTGCGCCGATCACGCTCAAGGCTCAGGCAGGCAAGGAACAGGCGCGACTCACCGAAACCGATCGCGCCACGGTGGTGGAAAGCCCAGTTCGCGCCGAGTTCAAAGGCGATGCCACATTTCCCGGGATCAAAGATCTCAAGGTCTCGTGGACCTCATGGACCGAATACGATGGTGTCACCCACACCACAGTCACCCTCACGCCAATTCGGAAAAATGTGCAACTCGATGCGCTGAGTCTTTCAATTCCGCTGCGTCCAGACATGACGAAATATCTCTTTGGCGCGATGGGCGAGCATCCGCTCAAATTCCAGGCTCACGGAAGCTCGGCGAGCAGGCCCATGCGTCTCCACGGCCAGCGAGTCGAGTTGGGGCGTTTCATGCCTTATCTCTGGCTTAACAACTTGGACGAGGGTTTTGTGTGGTTCGCCAATTCCGATGCCAACTGGGTGAACAGCGGCGATCGCGCACCGATCGTGGTGGATAGCGGAGCCGAGGCGGGCATCACACTGCGCCTCATCGACAAACCCACCACGCTGACCGGACCTGTCACCTACTCGCTGGGATTCCAAGCCACGCCGGTGAAGCCGCTACGTGAGGATCGCTTCTCGCACCGCTGGGGCGAGACCGCCCACCAACCGGAAGTCAGCGATTACATTTACCTCCCAGGCTATGCACAACGAGTGGGCATGTGGGTGCCCATGGATACCCCCAAGCTCAAGAAATTCCTCGATGACCATTTGGCAAGAGGCATTTCCTGCTTTCCCTACGGCTCGATCAACGGCACGGGTGACAACAACCCGGTCTATGATTTCTTCAAGCCACTCTGGCACGCGCCGGGCGGTTATGTCTTCGGCCCGTTCAACTATTCCCGGAATTTCCCGAGCTACGAGAAGGATGGAAAGCGTGCCAACCCCTATGTCGGCGACGAACTCATCAAGACCCTGGTTACACACAACCTGACACGGGTCAACCCGGGTATCCCCTCCTATGCCGACTACCTCTGCTGGTCAGCGGAGGAACTCCAACGCCAGGTCGGGCCGACCAGCCTTTACACCGACCTTTCGAGCCATGTCGATCCGGCCTGGACCACGGATTTGAACAAGGTGAACCCGGCCCACCTTCAGGTAGATCAGTTCGGACGCAAAGTCTTTGATTACCGGATTCTTGGCCTGCGTGATCTGGCTCGCCGTCTCGCGGGTATCGTGCGCGAGAACAGCACGCCGGAGAGGCCACTGAGTTGGATGGCACACGATCAGAACCGCTTCTGCCCTGTTTACCACGGTTATGCCGATTGGTGGTATCCGGGCGAGCAGTATAACGATATCTGCGCAAAGGTGGGGCCGTTTGCCCTGATCGATGGAACCATTTCCCCCGAGCACTTTCGCGTTGAGTCTGCCGCCGAGCAGGCCTCGGGGGTGCCCAGTGTCTTGATCACCGATTTCTTGCGCTGGTCCTTCAAGCGCGATCCCGGCTACTGGGGTGCTACGAACCTGGGCGGGACCGTGACGACAGAACAGAAAAACGAAGCTGCTGATTCGGTCATCGCCCGCTGCGCGGTCGAGGGCGTGGAGTTTATCGCCTCGTGGGAGATGAAAGACCAATCTCCCGAGTGGTGGAAGTTGCGCGCGCGCCTCGGCATCGGTTCACCCCAAGCTCGCTTCTTCCCCTACTGGCGTCCGGGGTGCCCGGCAAAAACGAGCACGGACAAGGCATTGGTCTCGGCCTACGCATTCGATAGCCAACGCGCGGTGCTGGCCATTGCCAACACGCTTCCCAAGGAAACGCCGGTTGATGTGAGCGTGGATCTGGCAGCTCTCGGTTGGCCATCAGGTTCCGAACCCGTTCTCACCGATGAGCGAACAGGCGCGAGCATCCCATGGAACAACGGTCAATTCACCGTTCCAGTTAAAGCGAGGAACTACACCCTTGTGAGCCTGCAGCCATCACCTTCAAACCCATAAAAAATTCGATGAATTCTCCAACATCCTCACCCACTGAGTCCTCTTGGCTCAGCCTTGAAAACGGCGGCCATGTCCGCTTCTCCGGCGTCAAGCGCGGCGCGGGCTTTCGCATGCCGGGCTACTGGATCTGGTGCGGCTCCGTGATTCGCGGCGGCGATGGTCGCTACCATCTCTTTGCCTCGCGCTGGCCGGACAATTTGGCTTTCAGTCCGCACTGGATCACCAACTCCGAAGTCGTCCATGCCGTGGCGGATCGACCGGAAGGGCCTTTCGAATTTAGCGATGTCGCGCTGCCACCGCGTGGAGCGGAATACTGGGATGGGCGGATGACGCACAACCCCACGATCCATTTTCACGACGGCACCTACTATCTGTTTTACACCGGCACGACCTATGAGGGGCCCACGCCCTCGCTGGAAACCCCCATTCCCGCCAGCGATCCAGGAAACCTGAGCGATCCGGCCGCCGTGCCCGAGTTGCTCGTCAAGGCTCACTCGGGTCAGCGCGTCGGCGTGGCAACGAGTTCATCGCCATCGGGCCCGTGGAAACGCATGGATGCGCCACTGCTTCTGCCGCGACCCGGGCAATGGGATGGCCTCATCACCACCAACCCATCGATCTCCATCCGCCCCGACGGCCACACGCTCATGGTTTACAAATCCGTCGAGTATCGCGGCGGGCCGATGCACCTCGGCGTTGCGGCGGCAGAGACGCCGACAGGCCCCTTCACGCGACTCTCAGACGAGCCGATCGTGGCCTTTGATGAAGATGATGACGACCTCGAGGACCCCTGCATCTGGTGGGCAGGGGATCATTACGAAATGCTCGCGAAGTGCATGGAGGGCCGCGTTTGCTCGCAACCGAAAGCCGGTCTGCTGTTCCGCTCCGATGATGGCCTGAACTGGTCCTTGGTGAGCCGTGACCCCGCCTACACCCGCGACCTCTCATGGTCGGACGGGAGTTCGTCGCAACAATCATTTTTGGAGCGCCCGCAGGTTCTCATCCAGGACGGACGCCTCACCCACATCTACTTCGCCACCGCCGTCGGTTCCGACCACATCGGCAAAGTCACCGCCTCGTGGAACCAATCCATCACCCTTCGATAGAACCTCTTTGAAATTCACATCATGAACCAACCATCTGCGAAGAACTCCGGCGGAGCCGACCAGTTCGCCCTCATTGCCACCGCGAACCCCACCGATCGCACGGCGGGCCTGGTGGAGCCTCAACCGCCTGTGCTGACGAACACCTCTCTGCCGGTGGAACCCGCCAGTGGAAGGGAGTTTTTCACTCCGCTTTCCGCGCGCGACACGCCGGAGGCGGTGCGGGCCGACTTGGAGGCCTTGAAGAAAACCTTCGCGCCCTTCATGCAGCGACTGGCTCCGGCACTACCGATGAAGCGGGCGGCCATGCCGCTTGATAGCTTTTCATGGAGGATCGGCACGGATGCGGACAGGGCGGATTTTTCAAGCGCGCTGACAGGTGATGGGGCTTGGGAAACGGTGACGATCCCGCACTATGGCGAGCCTCTCGGCCGAGCAGTGACCTACTACCGGCGGGAGTTTGAATTGCCGACGGACTTCGCCGCGCCGGGTGCGGTGTTCCTCTGCTTCAAGGGCGTGGACTACATCGCCCATGTCTTCGTGAACGGCAACTACCATGGTTCGCACGAAGGGTTTTTCGCGCCTTTTGAATTCGAGATCACCAAGTCGCTGCGCTCCGGCATCAACACACTCGTGGTGAAGGTCGAGAACGACGCGGTGCAGTTGGGCAACACGAGTTGGACCGATACCTCCGAGCAGGGCGACAAAATTTACGCCGCCACCGGTCCGGGCTATGATGATCCCGCCGTAGGCTGGCACCACTGTCCGCCGGGCATGGGAATCTACCAAGCCGTGCGGATCGAAGCGCGAGCACCCCAGCATTTCCACGATCTTTTCATCCGCCCGCGTCGCGAGGATGGTCTGCTCGACCTCACCTTCGAAGTTTGGAACTGCACGCGCGGCAATGAACCGGTGGATATATCCTTTTCGATCTTCGGTCGGAATTTCGAGGCCACGGTCTGCATGGATCAGAAACTCAAAGCGATCAACCCCGCCGGATCGGGAGTGAATTTCTACCGCGTCACGGTGAAGGCCGAGGGGCTGCGCGATTGGGAACCAGACGCGCCTTGGCTCTACGAATTGCACGCGGTGTTGCTCGATGCGGAGGGCAAGTTGCTCGACGCGGCCTCCCGTCATTTCGGCATGCGCTCTTTCCGTATCGACGAGGAATCCACGCCCAAGGGCCGCCTCTACCTGAACGGCCGCGAAATACGCCTACGTGGTGCCAACACCATGGGGCACGAGCAGCAATGCGTGATGCGCGGCGACTTCGATCAACTCGTCGAGGACCTCCTGCTGGCGAAGGTCTGCAACATGAATTTCCTGCGACTCACCCAGCGTCCGGTCCAGTCGGAGATCTACGAGTATGCCGACATGCTTGGCCTCATGCTGCAAACCGACCTTCCTCTCTTCGGCGTGGTGCGGCGCAACTTGGTCTGCGAGCTGGTGCGGCAGGCCCGGGAAATGGAGCGCCTCGTGCGCAACAGCCCGGCCAACATCATGGTCACCTATATCAATGAGCCATTCCCCAATGCGCGGAAGAAGCCTGAGAGGCACCTTCAGCGACCCGAAATGGAGGCGTTTTTCGAGTGCGCCGACCGCGTCATCCATTTGGAAAATCCCGACCGCGTGATCAAACATGTCGATGGCGATTACGATCCACCCTGCGCGTCGCTCCCTGACAACCACTGCTACAACATCTGGTATAACGGCCACGGCCTCGACCTCGGGAAACTGCACAAAGGCTATTGGCTCAAGGTCAAACCCGACTGGATGTATGCCTGCGGCGAATTCGGAGCAGAGGGCCTCGAAGACGAATCGCTTATGAGGAAGTTCTATCCGCGCGAGTGGCTGCCATGGACTCCGGAAGCGGAGAAGGCTTGGAGCCCAACTTCGATCGTGAGGGCTCAGAGCGGCAAGTTCCATTACCTATGGTTTGAAGCCGGGAAGTCGGTCGGGGAATGGATCGCAACCAGCCAGGCACATCAGGCCTGGGGCGTGCGCCTGATGACCGAGGCCTTCCGCCGCGACAACCGCAACAACAGCTTTGCCGTCCATCTTTTCATAGACGCCTTCCCCTCGGGATGGATGAAGACGATCATGGATTGCGAGCGCCGGCCGAAGCTCGCCTTTTACGCCTACCGTGATGCCTGCGCTCCACTGATGATCAGCCTGCGCAGCGACCGTGACCGCTTTTTTGCAGGCGAGGCGATGCCGATCGAACTCTGGCTCTGTAACGACACCCACAACGTTCCCGAAGGCGTGCGCCTAGCGTGGCGCATTCGTCAGGGTGAGCGGATTCTCGAGGGAGGATCGGCTACCGCAGGCATCGTGCCGATGGAGGCCGCCTTCCAGGGCGTTGCATCATTCCATGCGCCGCAAGAAACCGGGGCCGTGGTTGTGGAGGTCGCCTTGATCGATCGCGATGGACGCACGATTCAGAGTGCGCAACAAACCTTTCAGGTTTACCCGCAAGTGCCTGCCGTGCCGCCGCTGGAAACGGTCGTCATCGGACAACCATCGGGCAAGGCCGAGCGGCTGGTCAAGGCATTGAGCCTTAGAGTTTCGAAGATCGATCAACTGGCGAAGGCTCAATTGATCCTCATCGATGATCTCGCTCTCTATGCCGCACACGAAGTGGACATAACCGCTGCGGTTCGTCGTGGCGCGCGCTGTGTTTTTCTGAGCGTTCAAGAAGGCGTCCATCGCATCGTTGGTGAAGAAATTGAGTTTTTCAGATGCACCAGCAACCCCGTGCATTTTGTCAGCCGCGATACTGATCACCCGCTGGTCGAGGGACTGGAGGCAAATAGCGTCAAATTCTGGTTCGACGAGGATCTCGGTTATGTTTCGCCGTTTCTGCACACGACCTTCAAGTCCGAGAGTTGGGAGCCAGTCTATTTCTCCGGTTCGGGTGGCATGGCCACCTCGTGGGGACCTGTTCACGCAGTTGCTTTGAAGCAGGATGGCAAAGGGTGTTGGATCATCTGCCAGCTCGATCTCCACAACCGCATCAAGACCAACCCGGTTGCTGCACGCGCTGCTGAGCGCCTCATTGCTGCAACTTTTTGAGCAAATTTTTCCTATGAACCTCAAAATCAGTCGCTCGCCCCTCATACGCCACCCGAAAAATCCGATCCTCAGTCCCGAGGATATGCCGTTTCCCTGCTACACCGTCTTCAATGCCGGCGCCATCCTGCACGAAGGCGAGGTGATCCTGTTGCTGCGCGTCGAAGACCTCACACGCGCGACAAACTTTTATGTCGCCCGCAGTCGCGATGGCATAAAATTCACGGTGGAGACCGAACCGGTAAATTACCCGATGCGCCCGATCGAGGCGGCGCATGACGCGCACCGCTTCGACATGCGCGTCACCAAAATTGATGGCCGCATCATTGTCATGCACGCGGTGTGGCTCACCGGCTATGGCTCCTGCATCGCCACTTGCGAGACCAAAGATTTCAAGACATTCACCCCGTTCCCGCATCTCTCCGTGCCGTCGAACCGCAATGCCGTGCTGTTCCCGGAAAAGATCAACGGTCTCTACGCCCGCTTGGAGCGTCCGCAGGATGTGAACGGCACAGGTCGGATGTGGGTCAGCTACTCGCCCGACCTCGAGTTCTGGGGGCGCTCGTCGCCGATCCCGATTCCGAAAACCAACTGGCAGCTCAAGAAAAGCGGTGCGGGCGCCATCCCGATCAAGACCCGCGCCGGTTGGCTCGAGATCTATCACGGCACCTGCATGACCGCCTCCACCGAAAACTACTTCCTCGGAGCCGTACTGCTCGATCTGGAGGATCCCTCGAAGATCATCGCCGCGCCGCGCAACATGATCCTTGCCGCAGAGACCCCTTACGAATGCGTGGGCCAAGTGCCCAATGTCGTCTTCACCGGCGGCGCAGTGGAAATGCCCGACGGTCGCCTGCTGGTTTACTACGGCGGAGCCGACACGCGCATGTGCGTCGCGGAGACGACGGTTGAGCGCATGCTCGAGTTCTGTCTCGCAGCGCGTTGAGAAAAGCCCATGAACCAAACCCTCAACCTCAACGGCACCTGGCAACTTCGCTGGAACGACGGCGAGCGCGGTGAGCGCCCCAAGCGGGTGACTGCTGGCGAGGTGAACTGGGGCCGCGCGTGGAGTGCCTCTGTGCCAGGTAGCGTGCATGAGACGCTGCTGGCTCACGGCGTGATTCCCGATCCGGGCATCGGCACAAATGTGCTCGCCTGCCGATGGGTGGAGGAAACGGTTTGGTATTACCGCCGAACATTTAAGCTGCCGCGCCTGCGTAAAGGCGAACGCACGTGGTTGTTTTTTGAAACGCTCGACTTGGCAGCCAAGATTTACCTCAACGGCGTGCAGATCGGCACGCATGCCAACGCCTTTCATCCGTGCCGGTTGGAGGCGACCGCCGCGCTACGGACTGGTGAAAACGAACTCGTGGTCGAGATCGAGAGCGGCATTTATCACGCGATGACGCGCTCGTCCGAGGGCTATGGATTACGCCTCAACCATCGCCAGACGAAATCAAACTGGTTGCGCAAAACCCAGAGCGAATTTGGGTGGGATTGGTCTCCCCGCCTCGTCAATGTCGGCATTCACGGCAGCGTGCGTTTGGAAATCTGCTCGACCATCCGGTGGGAGGGAGCGGCATTGCTTCCGGACCTTTCTGCCGATTTGCGCTGCGGCCGCGTCACGGCACGGGTTTTAGCGGAAAACCTAACGGATAAGCCGTTGCATGGAGAGCTGTTGCTCAAGCTTGGGAAATCCAATGATCCCGTCCGCATGCCGGTGCTGCTTGAACAAGGCATGAACCGACTCGAAGCGGTCCTTCCCGTGGCTAACCCCAAACTCTGGTGGCCGGTCGGGCATGGTAAACAAACCCGCATCGAGGTTACTGTAAAACTCGTGGTCGGGGGAAATCCCGCAGGAAGCCTGACCCGCAAAATAGGCTTCCGACATGTGCGGGTGAATCAGGAAAAGCATCCCGAACGCGGGCGTTATTTCATCATCGAGATCAACGGCAAACCGATCTTCTGCAAGGGTGGCAACTATGTCCCGGCGGACCTCATCCTCAGCCGCATTGATCGCCAGCGTCACGCTGTACTCACTGATCGGGCCTTGGAGGCGAACTGCAATTTCCTGCGCGTGTGGGGTGGCGGTGTTTACGAGAGCGATGACTTTTACGACATCTGCGACGAGAAGGGTATCATGGTCTGGCAGGATTTCATCTTTGCCTGCGGCAAGTATCCCGCGACCGACGAGGCGTTCCTTGCCGATGTCACGCAGGAGGCGAGGCATCAGGTGCGGAGACTCGCGCACCACCCGAGTCTCGTCGCATGGTGTGGCAACAACGAGATCGAGCAGGGAAACTGGGAGTGGAACTACGAGCAGGGCGTGGCCTTCCCCGACTACGCGCTCTATCATCTCGTGCTGCCGCGCCTCATGAAAGAGGAGGATCCGGGCCGGTATTATCAACCAAGCTCGCCGTTTTCACCCGACGGAGAATCGCCGACCGCCGACCATCTCGGCGACCAGCACCCGTGGAGCCTTGGTTTTCGCGACAATGATTTCCGCAAATACCGCGACATGATTTGCCGCTTCCCGAACGAAGGCGGTATCCTTGGTCCGAACAATCTTCTGGCGACCCGCGAATGCTTCGGTGATGCGCCGAGCAAGATCGGCACATTTCCTTGGGAGCTTCACGACAACGCTGTGACCTCTTGGGAAATCAAGCCCGCCTACGCCCCAGACCTAATGTTTGAACAATGGCTCGGCAAGCGGGTTGCTGACTTGTCGCTGGAAGAATATGTCTATTACGGCGGCGTGCTTCAGGGCGTTGGCCTTTCGGAATACATCAAAAATTTCCGACGCCGTATGTTCGACAGCTCGGCGGCCGTCTTCTGGATGTTCAACGACATGTGGCCCTGCACGCGCAGTTGGACGATTATCGACTGGAAACAGCGCCGCAATCCCGCCTTCTGGCCGGTGCGCCGCGCCTTCGCGCCGATCACCGTCGTGGTGACCTGCGAGGGAAACAGCGTGAAGGTTTATGGCATCAATGAAGGCGCGGAAACAACCGCCACGCTCCGCTACGGCCTCATGGCGCTGATGGGAAAATACCCGCTCAATCAAAGCAAAGCCGTCACGCTACCTGCCAATGCGAGCACGGTGATCGCCGAGCTCCCGGCCACGCAGTGGGACAAGCTCGGCGTCACGACGCATGTGGCCTTTGCCGTCCTCTCCAACGATGCGGGCGAGATTGCCCGCGATTGCCTCATCCTGCCGCTCTTCCGCGAAATGAAATGGCCGAAGGCCAAGGTTCGTGTCACCTGCAAAGGCGGTAAGGCCGTCTTCACCAGCGACACCTTCGCATGGCGTGTCTGCCTCGACCTCAAAGGCGAGCAGGCCTTACCCGACAACTTCTTCGACATTTATCCCGGCATTCCATCCGTGCTGCCCTGGCCACACCACCTAGGTGCACCCAAACTCCATCTTATCGAATCCCTCTCATCTTTTTAAAAAACCAACACCAATCCTATGACTAAATCCGCTCTCTCTCATTTAAATCCATCCATCTTTATCGCCGCATTGGCTTTCACATTTGCAGGTGCAGATTGCAAAGGATATCCCGCGCCTTCCGCGCCGCCCGTTGAGCCAAAGGCATCCGCAACGCCAATCGTGTCCACATCTCCTACAACAACTCCATCCCCGACTCCGTCCGGCCCTACGGATGCCCGGGTCGTGCCCGTGTCCGGCGGCGATGCGATCATTGAGCCGTTCTGGGATCGCAGTCTGGGTGCATGGCCGAAGTGGAAGGTTCTCGGAGACAATCCCAAATTCCAAGTGGTGCACCAATGGTCGCGGGTCGTGTTGAATTGGAATGCGGAGGCAGCCGGGGAGGGGGCTGTGCTCGCGCGCAGTTACGCCGGAGCCGGAGTGGATCTTTTTCCTTATTCCCAGCTTGTGCTGAGTGCGGGATTTACGAAAGGAACCAAGGTCACCCTCACCGCCACAACGCCTGCGGGGAATGTCACCAAGGAGTTCGTGTGCGAGGTTGGTTTCACGGACCAGTTCGTTCTTCCCCTTCCGCAGGGGGCGACGCATCTGAACAAAGTGGAGGTATCTCTGGGTGCCGCCGAAAACGGCCCCGTGTCCGGCTCCGTTCTCTGGCTCGGACTGCGTGACCCTCAGGTCGCAGAAATCGAGGCGGCGCGTTGGAAGCGGTTTTCCGAGCAACCCATGGACGTGTTCCTGCGCAAGGAACCCGAGCCGTCCAGCGCGGCACCACTCTATAACCTCCTCGCTTCGAAGGTAGGATTTGAAGAGGCGCAGACAAGAGCCAAAGAAGCGGGACTCAAACCGATTGCCGTGGAACCTCGCATCACGCTGGAACCGCACCTCTCAGGTGCCTCGAATCAAAACCTCTATGGCCGTCGCACGAAAAGCCCGAACCGGATAGGCCAGACCTTTGCGATAACCAAGGGGGATGGCACCAAGGGGAGCATCAGCTTGCTAGACGCTGCGCAGAAGGCGGCCTTGGTCAGTGATAAGGAGGGCCTGCGTGAGGTGGCCAAGGCGGCCATTCAGCTCGCCCTGATTCCGCATTGGGATGCTGATTTTATCACGGCGTTTCCGGACGGTTCGTGGGATCAGCGTTGTTTCGTCCAATCCCAAGTCTGCGAGGCGCTTTCGGTGGCGCTCGATCTGGCGGGATCGTGGATCACTCCCGCCGGGCAAGCCTTGATCGTCCGCCGTCTGGCCGAGGATGGCCTGGGAAACATCAATTACAACGTCTGGAAATATCCCTACATTTTCACCTGCAACCAGCTCGCCGCCTTTTCACCGGGACGTCTGGCGGCCTATGCCTTGCTCGAAAAGCAGTCATACTGGGGGCACGTCGAACCCTACACCGATCTCGCGTTTGCGGAACTGAATGAGAGCCTGGGGAAAATTTTCCTGCCCGACGGAGGTTTTCCGGAAGGCTCCGGATATCTGGCCTACACCCTCGAAACAGCTCTTCCGGCGATTGCCATTTATGCCAATGCACGTGGCAAGCTTTATAGCGAGATGCTGCCGCCGCTGCTGGGAAAAACCGACGATTACATCGAGGCACTCCGCAGCACGGCGGACCCGACGAAGCTTGTTCTGGTTGGCGACGCCCAGGGAGGTCCTTTCGCGTCGTTGAGCCCTTCGGTGCTGAGCGTCATGAGCAAGATCCGCCCAGGCGGCGCGTCTGCGCGAATGCTTGCCGGCACGAGCCCTTCGCAGCGCCTGGGTATGAATCTCTGGGCCTTGCCATCGCCGGATTTGACCGGCGTGGAGGCCACATTCTATGAGCCATTCATTCTCCTTCCCCACAACGGCATCGCGGCCTCTTGCCGCAAGAATGGAGAACTCCTGAGCAAACTCATCGTCGTTGGTGGACCGGCCAAAGCGGGACACAATCATGAGGATCGCGGTAGCTTTGTGCTCGAGTTTGCCGGCGAAACTTTCGCGGCCGATCCGGGTGGCTTGACCTATTCCGACGCCACGGCACAGGCGATGAAGCACGCGCAGAACCACAATATGCTCGTTCCCGTGGTCAAAACCGGCAACCGCCCAGGCGCCAGCAACCCGGCACGTGTCGCCGTCATTCCCGAAGCCACCGGCGATGCCACCGCCTTCAACGCCACGATCAACTCTGGCGTCCTCTGGCCCAGTTTTTACAAATCATGGAAACGCACTTTCACTTCTCCATCTGCGAGCGAAATCACCATCACGGATGATTACGAACTGAACAAAGCCGATGGTGTCGAGTTCCTCTGGCACACGCCCCTGACCGTCACAAATGAAAATGGCCAAGTCATCATCAACGGAGCACGAGGTCGCGCGCTCATCACACCGCCTGCTGGCACAACCGTTGAAATAATTCCAAGCCGCATGCTCGGCACGAGGGACCTTTCCACCATCCGCTTTCGTAACAACGCCCCGACCGGAAAGCTTGAGACGAAGATCCACCTGGAGCCCCTCAATTGAAGACGATGCGTCCCGGGACGGAATCGTTGAACAACACAAAAAACCAATGACTTCACCAACTGCTCTTCTGCTGGGAATTCCTGGCTATCTGCCGCTTGCTTATCCCGACGACCTCCGCGTCGCGATTGGCAAACTTGTTCACCTACTCCCTGAACCTATCGAGGGCGCCAAATGGAAAATGCACACGGCGGCGCTTGCTGAGGCGGACGTGATCTTTGCCACGTGGGGAATGCCCAAGCTGGATGGGGAATTTCTCGCGGCGGCGCCCCGTTTGCGGGCGGTGTTTTATGCCGCAGGCTCGGTGAAGGGATTCGCCACGCCGGAGGCCTACAAGCGGGGAATCGTGATTTCCAGCGCCTGGCAGGCCAACGCCATTCCAGTGGCGGAATACGCACTCTCCACCATTCTGCTCGGCCTGAAAGGATTCTGGATCAGCCAGCGCATCTCGCGGGAGGGACACTTTCGACATCAGCAGTTTTTTCTGCCCGGCGCATTCCGTTCCACGGTCGGGCTGGTTTCCCTTGGTGCCATCGGAAAACTCGTTGCCGGCCATCTGGCAAAACACGAAGTCAAAGTCCTCGCCTACGATCCGATTGTGAGTGCGGCCACCGCCGCTTCGTTTGGCGTTACATTGGTTTCCTTGGAGGAACTTTTTGCACAAAGCCATGTGGTGAGCCTGCACGCGCCTTGGTTGCCGGAGACTGAAAAAATGATCAACGCTGCCTTGCTCCGTTCGATGCCTGCCCGGGCGGCGATCATCAACACCTCGCGTGGGGCTTTGATCGATGAGCGCGATCTCTGCGACGTCCTCGCCGAGCGCACCGATCTCACGGCGATTCTCGATGTAACTTACCCCGAACCACCCCTTCCAGACTCACCCTTGAGAACATTGCCCAATGTCGTTCTCACGCCGCACATCGCGGGAAGCATCGGCGGCGAGATAGCACGCATGGGATTCTGGATGAAAGACGAACTCGCACTCTATCTCGCAGGCCAACCTCTCCGCCATGCCGTCTCCGAGGAGATGCTTGCCCGCATGGCCTAAACTTTTCTCCGATCATGTTGCCAGGACTCGTCTCAATCACTTTTCGCAAGCTGTCCCCAAGACAGATCGTCTCACTTTGCCGGGAAAACCAACTCAAGGCCATCGAGTGGGGAGGGGATGTGCATATCCCCCATGGTGATCAAACTGCTGCCGCAGAAATTCGGGAACTGATGCGTCAGAATAATCTTATTTCGGCAGCCTACGGTTCCTATTATCGATTGGCGGTAAGCCCCCATCAGGGACTCCCCTTTTCCAGTGTCCTCGCCTCTGCCGTTGCACTGGACACCAAGGCGATCCGGGTCTGGGCGGGAACCCGGGGATCGGCGGACGCTGATGCAAACTGGCGCGGGCGAGTCATTGACGACGCCTTGCGCTGCGCTGATCTCGCTGCGGCGGAGGGTATTCGCATTTGCTACGAATTTCACGGCGGCACGCTCACGGACACGGTCGAATCCGCCTGCGATCTGCTTGCTGAAACGCAGCATCCATTCATCAAAACCCTTTGGCAGCCTCCGCACGGACGTCCGCTTGACGAATGTCTTTCCAGCCTTCGCCTTCTGGCTCCGCGGCTCCATCATGTGCATGCATTCCACTGGTGGCCGGATCCTTCGCACCGTCTTCCACTGCGTGAAGGTTCAGTTCGCTGGGCTGCCTACATTGCTACACTCCGTTCGTCTGGCTGCGACCCGGATATTCTTCTGGAATTCGTCCCCAACGATGATCCGGCAGCCTTGATCGATGACGCCGTTGTTTTGCGCGAGCTTCTGATAGCCAATTAATCTTAAACCCTAATCAAAAATAGAATTCATGAAAAACACACAACCCACCGTCATCATCACGGGCGCCTCTGGCGGCTACGGAGCCGGGATCGCCGAAACCTTCACTCAGCGCGGCTATCGCGTCTGGATCACCGCCCGAAACGGAAAGAAACTTGAGGAGGTCGCATCGCGTATCGGCGCTACCGCCATTGTCGCGGATGCCACCAACTCCGCCGATTGGGATCGCGTCATCAAGACCGTGCTCGATGCCGCTGGCCGCATCGACGCGCTGGTCAATAATGCCGGGGCCGCCGGGCGCATCGCCCCGACGGCGGAACTGACCGACGAGGAGATCGTCCAAACGCTGAGCCTGAATCTCACCAGCGTGATTCTTGGTAGTCGCCGCGTGTCTGCCGTGATGTCCGCTCAAGGCTCGGGAACCATCGTCAATATCTCCAGCGTCTGCGCGAAATACTCCTGGCCGGGCTGGTCGATCTACTCCGCCGCCAAGGCCGGGGTGGAGCGTTTCAGCAAGGGGCTCTATCTCGAAGTGCGGACGAGCGGCGTGCGCGTCACGACGCTTACTCCTTCCTGGGGTGCCACGGATTTCTGCGATGTCTCAGGCATCGGCGGACACCCGGCGATGGATCCCGCCGTGCGCGCCAAATGCACCCATCCGCTGGAACTCGGTAAAATCGTGGCCGACATCGTCGAGACGCCCGCCCACTTGGGCATCCTCGAGCTCACGGTGGTTCCGACCGTGCAGGAAATCATGCCGCTCTGATCCATTTGCACATGTCCAAATCTCATTACGATCTCTGCGTGGTTGGCGCTGGCAGCGGGGGCATTGGAGCTGCGCTGGCCGGAGCCCGAGCGGGCTTGTCGGTTTTACTGGTGGAGAAGTCAGACACGCTCGGCGGCAACGCTGTCCGGGGCGGGGTTCACAATTGGGAGCCGGGGGTGGGCGGGACGGATTTTCCGTATGAGATTTACCGCCGTCTGCGTGCGATTCCGGGAGCGGTGACGATCACTAAAATGGGTCGCCATTGCTGCGCGCCGGCACCCGGCAAGCCAGCTTATCCGGGAGGCGAGGTTTTGCCTGATCCTCTCGCCCGCTACGCCGATTCTTTGCAGAGGCACTCGCTCAAGGAACTTTCGTTACTAGAAAAATTTGGCCCGCAGACTCTGTTCCGGGCCGTAGTGTTTGAGCCACATGCCTACTCAAGTGTTGTGGGCGAAATGCTCGCGGAAACGGGCAACTGCACAATTCTCATGGAAACCGCCTTTCGCGATGTGTGCGTGCAGGAAGGTCGTATCACGAGTCTCGTGCTGGACAACGGAGACGTGGTGAAGGCTTCGTTTTACGTCGATGGCACCGCCGACGCCAAGCTCTGTCAGGCCGCTGGCTGCACACTGATGCGTGGCCAGGAAGGACGGGAGGCCTTTGGCGAGCCTGACGCGCCGGAACAACCCTCTTCTAAGGTGAATGCCGTGACTCTCATCTATCGGGTCAAGCCCCGCGATGAGGTAGCGATTGATCCGCTGCCGCCGGATGTTCCTTCGGACTGCTGGTGGCAGGCCCGTTTCCCTGCTTCCCTCAATTCCTCCTACCCGAACGGTGACCTGAATATCAACATGCTGCCGACGATGCAGGGCGAGGAGTTTCTGCGGCTCGGTTACCCTGCGGCTTACACCGAGTGCCGCCGCCGCGTGCTCGCCCACTGGCATTACCTCCAGACGCGCCCGGATTTTCCCGAGTTCCAGCGTTACACGATCTCCTGGATCGCGCCGGCGCTGGGCGTTCGCGAGACCGTGCGCGTGGTGGGAGAATACGTTTTGACCCAGTATGACCTGATGGCCGGACTCAGCCGGCAGGAGCATCCGGACATTATCACGATCGCCGACCACGCACTGGATCGTCACGGCGATAGTGGGGGATGTGTGGAGTTAAAGGAACCCTACGGCGTTCCCTACCGCTGCCTGCTGCCCAAGGGAATCAACAACCTTCTCGTCGCCTGTCGCGGTGCGAGTTTCAGCTCCATCGCCGCCTCGAGTTGCCGGCTCTCCCGCACGATGATGGCACTAGGCCACGCCGCCGGAACAGCCTGCGCGCTGGCCAAGGAAAAATCCTTATCGTTGCGCGAAGTGCCCGCTAGCGAGCTGCGGCGCTGCCTCCGCAAGGAACATGTCGAACTCGAATGGCCCCGCCCTATCGTTGAAACAGAACGTCTGATTAATTCGCAGGCCCAAAGCGTAGAAAAACCTCTTTATGTCTGATTCTCAAACAACCCAAGCCGGAGGATGTGATCCGGTTGCTCCCATGGAAAAGCATCTGCACTGCCCAAATACCGAGGACTGTTGTTTGACGGACTGGATGGACCGCCCGCCAGGTGACGAGCCCGTCTTGATCATGCGGCAGGCGTGGAAGACGCATTCTGACCTCATAGGAGGCAACGTGCGCCTGGCCTGGAATGGGGAAAGTCTTTTGATTCACGCCACGCTGCCCGACCGGGATATTTTCAACCCAGTGACAGAGTTCAACGAACCCGCCTACCTCAAAGGCGATGTATTTGAGATTTTCCTTCGTCCGGTTTCACAGGCCGCCTATTACGAGTTGCACATCTCACCGTCCAACCAACATTACCAAGCTCGGTTTCCGAAGAACTTGGCGGAAGCGCAAGAGGGCGAGATCATTCGCTCTAAACCCGTCACCGTGCCCCTCAAAAGTGTCGTTCGCATCGACCGTCCGAATGAACGGTGGGAGGTTTTTGCAGAAATCCCTTTAGACGCGATTTCAGAGAATTCGATCCAACCCGGATCGCAGCTGCTCGCTTCATTTTCCCGCTACGACTACACACGAACGGCGGATGGTATGACCCAGGAGCTTTACTCGACCTCACTACACAAGAAACTCTCCTTCCATCGGCAGCAGGAGTGGACGCTGGTTACCCTTGGATTCTAAACTGCCACACATCCATGATGATAGCGCTGATGCCGGGTTAACTCTATGCCAACTCCTGCAAATCCCGACCCAACGGTTTTTTCCGAACCCACCCCTAGGACTCATTTGGCGGCAAACTGCGATGTCCTTGCCTGCGGCGGCGGTCCGACTGGAATTGCTGCCACCATCGCATTCGCTCGCAAGGGTTGCCCGCGCAACTTTAATCGAATTGCACGGCCGTCTCGGGGGTGTCTGGACGGCGGGGGCGCTGAGCTGGATTCTCGATCACGAGAACAAACCGGGCATAATGGCGGAGATCCTCGAACGTTTACAGGCCGGAGGCTTTCGCTCGCGCCTCGCCGACGGCACTTGGACCAACGCCTACGACCCCGAAGGAATGAAAAGCGTTCTCGAAGAGCTGTGCCTGGAGGCCGTGGTTCACAGCTGAATCGCCAATGACAACACCAATACTCTCTGCATGGAATATGGATTCGCTCTCGGCGGTGCCCCTTGTTTACGCGGATACGGAGAGTAGCGTCGAAGGGCTCAAGGTGATTTTCTACGAGGGGGTTCCATGGAAAGGCAAGCCGACCCGCGTCTTTGAGTATTACGGCATGCCATCCTCGCAGCCAGGCGAAAAGGTTCCCGCCATGGTGCTGGTGCATGGCGGTGGGGGGGGGGGGGGGGGGCGGCATTTATCCCATGGGTAAAGCTGTGGGTGAGTCGCGGTTACGCCGCCATCGCCATGGACACCTGCGGCTGCATCAGCGGAGGCGGCTACGAAAACCATACCCGCCATGCGGATGGCGGCCCTGCCGGTTGGGGCGGGTTTGGTCAGATCGATGAACCCATCGAAGATCAGTGGACATTCCATGCCGTGTCGGCGGTGGTCAGGGCGCACTCGCTGCTCCGATCCTTCCATCAGGTGGACCCAGCAAGGATCGGCGTCACTGGTGTTTCCTGGGGCGGATACCTGACATGCATTGCCGCCGGGATCGATCATCGGTTCGCTTTCGCCGCGCCGGTTTATGGCTGCGGATTCCTGACTGAGAATTCGACGTGGCTGGGGGAGTTTGAAAAATGAAGCCCGGCAGTGCGCAACGCTGGGGGCGCCTATGGGATCCTTCGGGTTACCTGCCGCTGGTGAAGTGCCCCATGCTCTGGGTCAACGGAACTAACGACTTCGCATTTCCAATGGATTCCTGGCAGAAATCTTACCGGTTGCCTGAAGGACAGCGGACCATGTCGCTCCGGGTGGCGCATGGACCATGGGCACGGGCCGGGTGGAAATTCGCCGGAGATCCATGCCCTGGCCAAGGCGCTCTTTCAGGGCGGCAGCCCGCTCGCTCAAATCAGCCAGTGCAGCTTGGAAGGAAGGAATGTTCGCGCCAGCTTTGAGAGCCGGGAGCCCATCACCAAGGCCGAGTTAAGCTATACGACCGACACAGGCCGCTGGGTGGATCGGCACTGGCAGACACGACCGGCGGAGCTGGATGTTTCCGGTGGTATGACCACGGCCACCCTCCCCGCCGCGACAACCGTCTGTTACCTGAATTTATTCGACGCACAGGATTGTGTGGTGAGCAGCGAGCACCTGGTGCTCTGAAAGACGGAACGCCAACGCCTGATTCAATTCAACCACGCAAGTTTTTAGATTCTTATGAAGCAAAACACACCCTCCTGGCTGGCCAACGCCTTCATCTACGACGGTTATTCGCGGAGCATTCTCGATACCAATGGCGACGAGATCGGCATGAGCTATGTCCACGGTCTCGTCCACTGGGAAGACGGCTTCAACCGCACCGGATCACGCGCCCCGATGCAGTGGTCTTCCGCCAAAAACGCCGGCTTCTCTGTGAGCGGCGAGCGGGAAAGCGTCTATTTCTGGCGGTTAGGAATGCACTTCTTCTTCGGTGGATCTTCTTCCCCTTAAAAAGAGTAATACTCTTCTTCCGTGGGTGGGTTTTCTTCCCTGTCCGGCTGGGGATATGAGGGGTGCGAATGGGTGGAGATTGAACCGGCGGGACGCTTGGCGGATGCACAGCGATGCATCCAACCGGTTCACGCAAGTGTTTGCACTGTGTCGATTTCTTTCTGCCCGACGCGCATAACCGCGAGCGTCAGCGCTACTGCGGGAAGCCGGGATGCCGACGGGCGAGCCGGGCGGCCAGTCAGGCCAAATGGTTGGCGAAGCCGGAGAACCTCGACCACTGGAAAGGCCCAGAAAATGTCCAACGGGTGCAGGAGTGGCGGAAGGCCAATCCGGGGTACTCAAGGCGGAGGGGGCCGCGACGGCGGGTGGCGTTACAAGACATCCCAACTACGCAATCCGTTGTGCACCAGCCTAAAGCCGAGCCGGTCGCCGAGGTGGCGTTACCGAATCCCTGCGTGCCGTTACAAGACAGATGGGAGTCGCAAAACCCTGTGCTCGTGGGGCTTATCGCGCAGTTCGCCGGAGTGACGTTACAAGAGGACCTCGAACCCATGCTGCGACACCTGCAATCCCGGGGGCGGGTGATCCTGGGCATCGACGTCCAGCCGCCCGATTATGCAAAAACAACCGATCGATCGCGAACAACTCCGGCGCACGCCGGCCCAGTTTAGCTGGCTGGACCACCGGCTGGTGCGGGGCAATTACCTGGGGCGGGCCAGTGCCCCCGCCTGGGGCCTCTATCTGGTCCTGGTCACCGTGGGCGACGCCGACGGGCTGAGTTACTACGCCACGCGCACCCTGGCCCGGCTGCTCACGCTCAGCGAGGACGGCCTGGTCGAGGCGCGCCGGCAGTTAATCGAGGCCGGGGTGATCGCCTACGCCGCGCCACTTTACCAGGTGCTCTCCTTGGACCGGGGCAGGCCAACGCACACGCTGGCGGCAACGCCGCCGCCGAGCCGGGAGGTGGGCGCGTGATCGATTACGAACTGTATTGCCGGATAAAACAGGCGGAGGCGGCCGGTCACAGTGCGCCGCAAATCGCCCGCTCGCTCCAGTTGCACGTGCAGACGGTGAGGCGCTGGCAGGCGCAGGAAAAGTACGTGCGCAGCCAGGCCGCGCAGGTGCCTAGGCCAAGCAAGCTCGACGTGCACAAGCCGGCGATCGCGCGCTGGCTGGAGGCCCATCCGTTCACCGCCATGCAGCTCTGGCAAAAGGTGCGCGAGCGGGGGTACACGGGCGGGTATTCAATTTTGAAAGACTACGTGCGGCGGGTGCGGCCGAGGAACCTGGAGGCGTTTCTTACCCTCAAGTTTGCCCCCGGCCAGACCGCGCAGGTGGACTGGGGCAGTTTTGGCGCGGTGGAGGTGGACGGCACCCGGCGGGCTTTAAGTTTTTTCGTCATGGTTTTGGGGTACAGCCGGTTCCTGCATGTGGAATTTACCCTCGGGCAGGGCCAGGAGTGGTGGCTGGGCTGTCACCGGCGCGCCTTTGAAAAACTCGGCGGGGTGCCGCGCGAGGTGATGGTGGACAACTGCAAGACGGCCGTCCTCTCGCATGTGCCCGGGACCGACCCGGTGTACAACGCCCAGTACCTGGACTTTGCCCGGCACTACGGGTTTACGATAAAAGCGTGCGGGCCGGGGCATCCGCAGTCCAAGGGCATGGTGGAAAACGCGGTGGGTTACGTGAAAAAAAGCTTCCTTGGCGGGCGGCAGATGAACGGGTTTACCGAGCTGGGGCCGGCCGCCAGCTTGTGGCTGGAAACGGTGGCCAACGTGCGCGTTCACGCTGAAACCCAGGGCCGGCCGGTGGACCGGCTGCCCGAGGAGCGCGCTGCGCTCCTGCCGCTTAACCCGGTGGCCAGTCCGGCGGTGCGCACCTTAAGCGTGCGGGCGTCGCGGCGGTGCCGGGTGAGTATCGAAACGAACCGCTACTCGGTGCCCACGAAGTTTGCCGGGGCGCTACTCACCGCGCAGATCGAGGGGGCGCAGGTGAGGTTTTATGCGGACCGCACCCTGGTGGCCGAGCATGCCCGCAGTTTTGCCCGCCGCGCCGATGTGGAAAACCCCGAGCATGTGCGCGAACTCGAGGAGCGCAAACGGCAGGGGGCGCGGCAGCGCCTGCGGCTACGGTTTTTGGAACTGAGCCCGGCGGCACCCGCCTACCAACGGGGGCTGGAGGAGCGCCGGCTCAACGCGGGACACCACCTGGCGACTATCGTGGGTTTGGTGGCCCTGTATGGAACGGAGGCAGTCGGCCGGGCGATCGAAAGCGCCCATGAACTCGGCGCCTACTCCAGCGATTACATCCTCAACTTGCTCGAACAACGCGCGCGGGCCTTGCCGCAAGCCGGGCCGATCCACCTCACCCGCGCCGACGCGTTGGCCGCACTGGAACTCGAACTGCGTCCCCCGGATTTAAGCCCCTATACCCAATGAAAACAGAACCCGAAAAAACCGATTTATTAAAAGATCAACTCAAGTACCTGAAACTCGGTTACCTGCTGCGCCACCACGGCGAACTCACGGCCGAGGCGGCCAAGGCGCGCTGTTCGCACGCCGAATTTTTACGCCGACTGGTGCAGGCCGAGACCCAGGACCGCCAGATCCGGGCGCTGGAGCGGCGCATCCAGGCAGCGCGCTTCCCGGTCAAGAAAACCGTCGACCAGTTCCAGTGGGACTGGCCCAAGGAGTTGAACGAAGCGCAGGTGCGGCACCTCTTCGAACTGGGCTTTGTCAAGGAGCGCACCAACGCGGTGTTTTGCGGTGGTGTGGGGCTTGGGAAGACACATCTCGCGAGCGCGTTGGGCTACGCGGCGTGCCAGGCGGGCTACACGGTGCTGTTTACGACGGCGGTGGACGCGATCAACGCCCTGGTCACCGCCCAGTCCCTGCACCGGTTGCAAGCCGAGTTGAAGCGTTACATGACCCCTGCGGTGCTCGTGCTCGATGAGGTCGGCTACCTGCCGCTCGACAAGTCGGGGGCCGACCTGCTCTTCCAGATCGTCAGCCAACGCTACGAACGCGGCTCGCTGATCGTCACCACCAACAAGGCCTACAAACACTGGGCAGGGATCTTTAACAACGACGCTGGCATCACCGCGGCGATCCTGGACCGCCTACTGCACCGGGCCCAGACCGTCGTCATCGAGGGCAAATCCTACCGCATGAAAGACCGCCTGGCCGACGAACCTGCAAGCTGACCGGGCCTGATGATCGGCCCCTGGCGGGGCCGGTCATCGGCTTTTACGACAGGTGATTTTGTAACCGCCAGAAATAGACGGTGTTCGCGCCGCCGCTCACAGCTTCTCCTCTGCCAAGGCGGAAGACCTCCGATCAAAAGTCATGAAGACCCCACTCAAAGACCAAACAAGATCTACAGGACCTCGCGTTTCGCCTGCATACGTTTCCGTACCTCGGGAAGGCTCCAAGCCGCAATGGACACACCGGGAATCAAAGCTCGCGATCAACCTGGCCTCCAGCCGTATCCACGAAGCCATTGTCATTCACTCATAGGCTCTATGAATCCTGATTCGGAAAAAATGTTCGAAACCATTATTGAAGCATCCCGTTCGACGTCCGTGGTGAACCGATCGGACGTTCTGATCTGCGGCGGCGGCCCCGCTGGAATCGCCGCGGCCATCGCCGCCGCCCGTGAGGGTGCCCGCACATCGCTTATTGAGGTGCAAGGGTGCCTTGGCGGGGTCTGGACTGCGGGGGCGCTGAGCTGGATTCTCGATCACGAGAACAAACCGGGCATAATGGCGGAGATCCTCGAACGTTTACAGGCCGGAGGTTTTCGCTCGCGCCTCGCCGACGGCACTTGGACCAACGCCTACGACCCCGAGGGAATGAAAAGCGTTCTCGAAGAGATGTGCATGGAGGCCGGGGTTCACATCCGATTGCACACGCGAGTCGTCGCCGCCGGGGTGGATGAAACCAAACGCCTCACCCATGTGATCACGGAATCAAAGTCCGGTCGCGAAGCCTGGACGGCGGGAATGTTTGTTGATGCCACCGGAGACGGCGATCTCGCGGCAGCGGCGGGTTGCGGATTTGATATGGGACGCGATGAGGACGGCCACACCCAACCGATGAGCCTGATGGCGCTTCTCACCGGCCTCGACGCCGACCAGGTGCGCGTGATCCGAGCCTTCATCGGCGAAGTGACGCGTGCGCTTGCCGGGAAACTGCCGATCAGCGTGCGGGCCCCGCTCTGCGTTGATGTCGCGCTGCGCCGCAAGGGAGACCGCTCGATCCTCCACTTCGTCAACCGCGCCAGCGGCATCCCGAACCAGCCGAACAACGGCGCGATCGACGAGATCCCCAAAGTAGGCCCGATCGTCATCACGATGAAAACCACAAAGCCGCCCACATCGGTTAGCGCAGCGTGGGAAGGCTCTAAGCCGAAGTGGACGCACAAGGGACAAACCCTCACGATCAGTCTCGACACGCTCCACATCCACGAGGCCATCGTCGTACTTTAGCAATCAACGCTTTACGAAGATGAAAAGCTGATGCAAAATGTTAATCCTAAATCCGGCAATAGAAAGTGCGGCCGGCGGGCTTCGCCCGTCAGATAGATGAGGTTGGAGGGTGTTGCGGCAGGCTGAACGCAAGCGCGATCAGCTTGGGGCGGTGGTCAACGGCGGTTCAGGGCCGAGTAAGGGGAAGTTTCCTTGTAAAATCCTCGCTATGATTTGCCCCCAGCGCTGGGCGACACTCCATTGCTGCGCATTATGAAGGATACCATGTAACCATCTGGCCAGCTTTGTGATGAGTTCACACAGGCGAGGTGCCTCGGCATGGCTCAAGCGCACGTCCAGGCGGCGTTGACCGGGGTGTTCGCTCTGCCGGGTCGTTCCGCAGAGCAAACGGGGACGTGTGCTCACCGCCTCGTGGTGCTGACCGGGTTGAAGCAGGCGGTGATAGAGCGTCCACCAGTTGTAAACCAGTGCGGCCAAACGCGCGGCGTGCTGACAGGAGTTTAGCTCCTGGGCGGTAAACCCCGACCAGCTCCACTGGTTCTTGAGCTCGTCGAAGGGGTTTTCCGCGCCCCCACGTTCCCGATACAGGGTGGCCAGGGTAAGGATCTCGTAGGGCAGGCTCGTAACGAGGATCTGATGTTCGTAGATGATCGGCTCGCAGGCGGCCGCGTCGGGGATGTTTAGCAGCAAAGCGTGGTCAGCTTGCTCGCGCACGAGGCGGCGGCGGGCCCGGGGATGGCGTTGGTCGTTGAGGCGACGGCGCAAGACCACCACGCGGCGGGCCCGGCTCCAGCCTTGCAGGCGCAGGCAGCTTTCGCAGCCCTGCCAGCCTTGTCCGGCGTCGGTCCAAGCGGTGGTGGTGGTGGTGGTGCGTTCAAGCGCGGCCACCAGCTCGCGGGCCTTGGCGGTGCGGCGCAGTTTGAACAAATAGTTGAGTTTACGCGCTTCAGCTTCACTGAGCAGCGCCTCCTGGCCATAGGCGCAGTCACCGCGCAAAAGATGGGGCCGGCGCTCGGCTGGCAGTCGGTCGATGAGCGCCCACAGCCCCGCAAAACCATGTCCGGCGGCGGATTGATCGCCGGGGTGCACCTCCACGTCCAGACACAGGCGCAAGGTGGCGATCCAGTAGGTGTGGTAGGCGTGGCTGGGGCGTCCGGGCTTTTGTGAGCGGCGAGCGGGAAAGCGTCTATTTCTGGCGGTTAGGAATGCACTTCTTCTTCGGTGGATCTTCTTCCCCTTAAAAAGAGTAATACTCTTCTTCCGTGGGTGGGTTTTCTTCCCTGTCCGGCTGGGGATATGAGGGGTGCGAATGGGTGGAGATTGAACCGGCGGGACGCTTGGCGGATGCACAGCGATGCATCCAACCGGTTCACGCAAGTGTTTGCACTGTGCCGATTTCTTTCTGCCCGACGCGCATAACCGCGAGCGTCAGCGCTACTGCGGGAAGCCGGGATGCCGACGGGCGAGCCGGGCGGCCAGTCAGGCCAAATGGTTGGCGAAGCCGGAGAACCTCGACCACTGGAAAGGCCCAGAAAATGTCCAACGGGTGCAGGAGTGGCGGAAGGCCAATCCGGGGTACTCAAGGCGGAGGGGGCCGCGACGGCGGGTGGCGTTACAAGACATCCCAACTACGCAATCCGTTGTGCACCAGCCTAAAGCCGAGCCGGTCGCCGAGGTGGCGTTACCGAATCCCTGCGCGGCGTTACAAGACAGCTGGGAGTCGCAAAACCCTGTGCTCGTGGGGCTTATCGCGCAGTTCGCCGGAGTGACGTTACAAGAGGACCTCGAACCCATGCTGCGACACCTGCAATCCCGGGGGCGGGTGATCCTGGGCATCGACGTCCAGCCGCCCGATTATGCAAAAACAACCGATCGATCGCGAACAACTCCGGCGCACGCCGGCCCAGTTTAGCTGGCTGGACCACCGGCTGGTGCGGGGCAATTACCTGGGGCGGGCCAGTGCCCCCGCCTGGGGACTTTATCTGGTCCTGGTAACCGTGGGTGACGCCGACGGGCTGAGTTACCCTAAATCCGGCAATAGAAACTAGCCAAAAATCACGCAGGTGATTGTTTGGCTGTCATATGCCGCCGTTTTTACCGCCGGAAAAAGCTCACCCCGAGGGTGAGTCAGAAAACCCTGATCACAAGGCAACGCCAAGCGATGCCGCCGAGGTGTTGATTGTGGATACACCCGGAGGACGTTTTCGTGCGCAGTTCGCCCCAGAGTTGCCGGTGAGCCCCTTGGGGGCACTGGTGTTTTTCACGCAGTACTTGTGTGCGACAGGAGGCTTCGAGGCACTGGTTGCGGACACGCCGCTTTGTTACAGCAGCAACCGCGCACACCGCCCTCGCGACGTGATTGGAACCCTGCTTTTGGGGATGCTCTCCGGGCACTATCGCTACGCGCACCTCGCGGCCCTGCGCGGCGACGACATTGCCCCGAGCCTGCTCGGACTTAAGTCGATTGTCAGCGAGGATTGTGTGCGCCGGGCGCTGGCTCGCATCGGTGCCGAGCAGGGGCAGGACTGGTTGCGGCGTCACCTCGACCAAACCTGTCATGGGTTTTTGGATAACCAGTGGATCCTCGACATCGATGTCACCATCAAGCCCATCTATGGACGTCAGGAAGGTGCCAGCATCGGCTATAACCCGCAAAAGCCCGGACGCCCCAGCCACGCCTACCACACCTACTGGATCGCCACCTTGCGCCTGTGTCTGGACGTGGAGGTGCACCCCGGCGATCAATCCGCCGCCGGACATGGTTTTGCGGGGCTGTGGGCGCTCATCGACCGACTGCCAGCCGAGCGCCGGCCCCATCTTTTGCGCGGTGACTGCGCCTATGGCCAGGAGGCGCTGCTCAGTGAAGCTGAAGCGCGTAAACTCAACTATTTGTTCAAACTGCGCCGCACCGCCAAGGCCCGCGAGCTGGTGGCCGCGCTTGAACGCACCACCACCACCGCTTGGACCGACGCCGGACAAGGCTGGCAGGGCTGCGAAAGCTGCCTGCGCCTGCAAGGCTGGAACCGGGCCCGACGTGTGGTGGTCTTGCGCCGTCGCCTCAACGACCAACGCCACCCCCGGGCCCGCCGCCGCCTCGTGCGCGAGCAAGCCGACCACGCTTTGCTGCTGAACATCCCCGACGCGGCCGCCTGCGAGCCGATCATCTACGAACATCAGATCCTCGTTACGAGCCTGCCCTACGAGATCCTTACCCTTGCCACCCTGTATCGGGAACGTGGGGGCGCGGAAAACCCCTTCGACGAGCTCAAGAACCAGTGGAGCTGGTCGGGGTTTACCTCCCAGGAGCTAAACTCCTGTCAGCACGCCGCGCGTTTGGCCGCACTGGTTTACAACTGGTGGACGCTCTATCACCGCCTGCTTCAACCCGGTCAGCACCACGAGGCGGTGAGTACACGTCCCCGTCTGCTCTGCGGAGCGACCCGGCAGAGCGAACACTCCGGTCAACGCCGCCTGGACGTGCGCTTGAGCCATGCCGAGGCACCTCGCCTGAGTGAACTCATCACAAAGCTGGCCAGATGGTTACATGGTATCCTTCATAATGCGGAGCAATGGAGTGTCGCCCAGCGCTGGGGGCAAATCGTAGCGAGGATTTTACAGGAAAACTTCCCTGTACTCGGCCCTGAACCGCCTTTGGCCACCGCCCCAAGCTGATCGCGCTTCCGTTCAGCCTGCCGCAGCACTCTCCACCCTCATCTATCCGACGGGCAACGCCCGCCGGCCGCACTTTCTATTGCCGGATTTAGGATTAAGGTTTTGATGCGCAAACGCGATTAACCACGGGCCGTTGGGCTGGGGCAGGCCCAGCCCAACGGGGGGCGCAACACCGCCCCTCGTGACCACCCCGCCCGCATCTCCTTAACTCAGGCCGAGCGCCTTGAGCGTGGCGGTGATCAACTGGAGGGTTTTTTCCAGCATCTGTTCCTGCCGGAAAAGCCCGCTCGCCCGTTCGTGCGACCGCCGGCCGCGCTCGCGCAACCCAGCTCGGTCCTTACTCCACTCCACGAGCGTCTGGGCCATCACCCGGCTCGTCGCCAGAGGATCGCGGTTGGGATCGGGCAAAAGTTGCCCAGTGTCACCGAGTTCCTCCGGGATGCCGCCGACAGCGGTGGCGATCACCGGCACCCCGCGCGCCATCGCCTCAATGATACTCAGCGGCATCGCCTCGTGCAGGGAGGGCAAAATGAACGCATCGGCCCCCGCGAGTAGTTCAGGTACATCCCAACGATAACCGAGGAAGCGCACGTGCGCCGCGAGCTGGTCCTGGGCGACCTGGTCCTCGATCTGCCCGCGTAGTTCGCCTTCCCCTACCCAGATGAATTGCACTCCCTCAAGCGCACCGGCCGAACGCAGGTGTTTCATCGCCTCGATCTGAAACGGGTAACCCTTGCCGCTATCGAAGCGCGCCGCCGTGAGGACAACCAACGTCGAGTCGGTGACGCCCCACTGCTGACGTACCCGCTGGCGCTCGGCTGGATCAACCGGCGCGAAATACGACGCTGGCCGGCCGTTGTAGATCACCTGGCCGCGCCCCTCCGCCAGGCCGAAACAACTCTGCAAGACCCGGCGGCTGCTCTCGGAAACGGCGACCACTTCGGCGGCGGCGGCCAGCAGCCTAGCCACCTCGGGCAGACTGGCTTTGAAGCGGTCGGCCAGGTAGGCCGCCTCCGAGTGGCAGATCACCATGTAGGCGTGCCCACTGCGCGCGGCATAACGTTTGGCCGCGAGGTGCGACACCGCACAGCAATCGCTAAAATAAATCAGGTCCGGGCGCGCCTGGGCGATGATGCGTTCCGCATCCGCCTCATCGGTCATCGAGCGGGGGAAAATCCCGGAAGCATCGTAGGCCGTCCACACATGGCGGATACCGGCGCGCGCCTGCTCCTGGAGCATGGGCGTAGCCGACTTGGGCTGGGCAACCACCACGACCGCTCCCGCCGCTCGCAGGGCTAGACTGAGGTGGTGGTTATAATGGGCCGCGCCCCCCTGCCCCTCGTCGTCGGCGTAGAGCAAAACCCGCTTGCCGGCTAAACCGGCGAAGGTCGCTTTCGCCCCGGCCGACGCTGCGGCCGCGTCGACACGCACCCGCGCCCGCCCTGCGCAGGAGGACTGAATCGCTTCCCAGACCCACAACGGAGCTTGATCCCAAGCCGTGTCGGACGGCACCGCCTCCGGATGCAACCAGGCCACCAGAACGGACTGAGCCCAGCCTGCCGAACCCGGGGCGCTGATCGCACCGGGTTTAACCGGCGCGGCGGACAATCCCATGCCAGCCCCGCTGACCGCCTCCCAGATCGCGCCAAAATTACTCGCAAACAGCCCCCGCACCTCCGCGGGCGGAAGCGCGAGCAAACGCCGGGCGCATTCATCGCCGAGTTCCTGTAATTGCCCGCGCAACTCCTCGTTGGTCGAATCGTTGCGCGCCTCCTCGGCCAGGGCGGCGACCGCCGCCACATCGTCGGCCGTAAAATCACCTTCGCTGGCCGCCGGCGTCACCTCACCGGCGATCGGCTGCGGCCGGGGCATCCCTGCCAGCGCCGCTTCCATCAGATCGGCCAGCCCCGCCTCGAGCGCGGTCGAGCGCCAAGCGCGCACCACTGCCTCGGCCAAATCGGCGCGCCCCAGCCGCACCAACGCCCAGGCCAAGCTCCAGGCCCCCCTGCCCTCGCGGCGCGGCGGCGTCATCTGCGCCAGCCCTGCCCGCACGAGGCTTCGCCAGTCCCCGCTCAAGGCGAGTGGCTGCGCGTTGTTCGAAACAAACTCCGGGGTCCACGCTTGCGCCGCTTGGCGAGCGGCGGCGGCCAGGTCGGGGTGCATCGTGCGCTGCCAGCAGGTCGCTTGCACCGTGAGCACAAACGGATCGGCCCCCACGGCGGCGAGCCACTGTCCGGCCAGCTGCGCGCCCAACATCCAGTCGTGATGGCGCCAGGCCAACAACAACTCGGCGGTGAGCTGCCCCGCCGCCTCGGGGGCGTCACCGACGGTGGCCCCGGCGAGCCGATCACGGCGAGCCTGCAACAGTGCGACCTCCTTACGAAAACGATCGACCGCCGCCGGAGTAAACAGCGCGGGGACATCTTGCCCCTGGCTGCGCAGGAGCCGGGCGGCCGCCTGCAATTCGGTGGCGGTGAAGGCGCCGGGATTGTTCAACGTCAGCCGGGCGACGCGTTGCTGATGCGAGCCGGTGGTCTGCGAAAACACTCCGGTATCCTTCTCGTTATAAAGCAGGCCGGGACGCGAAAGGTGTACCACCTTTACCTCCAGCAGAGCGATCGCCACCCAGAAATCCCAGTCCTCATAGCCGCGAATATTGTCCCGGTATCCGCCGATCCGGCACCACAGTTCGCGTTTATACAGCGAGCAATAGACGAGCTGGTTGCCCAGCTTCATCGATGCTACAGAAAACTGCCCCGCGACCACCTGCTTGGCCTGGCCGTTTTTAATATAAATCGGGTCAGCATAAATGAGCCCGACGGTGGGCTGGTCCTCGATGGCCTCACAGCAGGCCTCAATGTAGCCGGGATCAATCCGGTCGTCGGCATCGACTGGCAGGATGTAATCGCCGCGCGCCTGGTGGATGCCGGCGTTGCGGGCCAGCGCCGGTTGGCCGGAGTTGGCCTGACGCAGAAGCCGGATATTGGCCTGGGGAAACGCGGCAATGCAGCGCTCGGCAACCAAAGCGCTGTCGTCGGTGCTACCATCATCGACGATGATGATCTCATCCACCGGCCGGGTTTGCTCGACGACACTGCGCACACACGGGAGGAGGAAATCGGCATAGTTATAACACGTCACCACCGCGCTGATGGTCACACCCTCGGCGCGGCCCGAGCGATAACCGCCCTGCCGCTCATAACGCTCCAAAGCGGCGGTCTCGGCGGAATCGTCGGTTAATGAACGGCCGCTCACCTCGGGAACCAGTGAATTCTCACCCAGGACGATGCCAGCGACCGCATCGAGGCACGCGTGGCGGCCAGGTTTGAAATCCTCGAGGGTCTGGGCGCGCAGTTCGCCGGTGTGCGGATCGGGCATGGCCACCAGTGGGAACGCGATTTGCCAACGGTAGAGGTAAGCGTAAATGAACCGGTAAGCGGTGCGCATCCGCGCCAACTTCTCGGCCAGCGTGCTGGGCGCGGCGAGAGTGCTGCGGAGCAAATCGCCGTAGCCGGAGGAATCCATGATCTGCGGCAGGACCTGGGCATAGGTCCATTGGCAACGGGCGGCCACCAACACCGGTTTGCCCCGTCCTAACATCTCCAGCCCAGCAGTGCTGCCGAAAACCAAGCCCAGGTCACCCGCCTCCATCAGTGCATAGGAGCTCACCGAGTCCTGGGGCTGAACCAGAAACACGTTGGCCGGAAGCCTCGCTTGCAGTTCCCGGTAATAGCCCAGTTCGTCGAGGTTGACGCCGGTGGATTGTTTACTGCCCGAGTTCGGGTGAGCGCGTATCACGAGCACGGCGTCTGACATGGTCGCAAACTCGGCCACGGTGCGCTCGATCCAAGGAATCTGATCGCCGAAAACGCATTGGTAGTCCTCGCAGGCGATCATCTCATCCATGCTGCTAGTGAACAGCACAGCGACTTTCTTACCGGGGTGCCGGGCCATGAACCCTGGGAAAGCGCCGCTGGACCCGTCGGTGCTGAACGCCCGCCAGTTGAGGTTTTTGCCCTTGGCGCGGTCCGCCAGCCATTTGGCGGCCAGGGTCGCCTCCGGTCCATTCAGGGGGACTGCGCCCCACTTTTCCGCCATCTCGGCAAAGACCCCGAACGAAATGCAGTGGTTGTTTTCCCAAAGCGCGAGCGACTCGCGCAGCACGCCGCGCTCGTGGCAGACCACCCGGATGCCGCGCAGTCTGGCGAGCTCGAGGGCGATGTTGGGATAGGACATGCGGCCGTTGAACAACACGACCACGTCGGGGCGTTTCTCGGTCAACACGCGCTGAATCGCCTGTAGCGCGACAGCTCCATGGTAAAGGTAGCTGCGCAGGCTCCGGGCATGCCCCGGGTTGGCCGGATCAAGTACGTTGACGCGCAGGTGGGTGTGAACCGAGGACTTGATCCACGTGGCCAAGGGGAAGCCAAGAAACTCCGCCTGTAGCAGCCCGGTGTTGGGCAACGCGTCGACAAACCCGCGCGCGGCGATTTTCTCCTCGGGTCGGGTGTAAGCGCCGAGCGGATCGACGGGCAAGTGATACTGCTTGAGGAAGGCATTGACCTCACGTTGGCAAACCTCGCAGGCACAGGCGGGACGTGGGCCGACGGTGGCCTCCCAGTACAGATCGCAGTCGCCAAAAACCCCGTCGCAGTGGATGTAATCCACATTAAGCCCGCGGTGCTTAAAGTGGTGAAACAGCCCGACCTCATACAACGCATGCAGTTTCCAAAAAGCGTAGGGCGAAAAGAACAGGATGTTTTTCATCAGGGGACAGAAAGAGGGGGCGGACCAGGAATTGACTTAGCGAAGGCAACGCACGCAGTGGAAGGCCTCAGCGGCGCGCAGGCCGGAGGCGGCCCCGCGCTGGAGGGCTAAGGCGCGCAGGGCCTCGGGCGAGCGCGGGTGCGGGAAGACGCGCGTCTCGCTCTCGTAAACCTGCATGGCCGCGATTTTCGCGTCGAGGTGGTCGGCGATGTCGAAAAAGACCGACGGCTGGAAACGCGGCTCGAATTGACCGAACGCCCACTCCGACGATGACGGCACCTCGTAACTGTAAAGCTCGCGCACAACGCCTCCGGCCATCGGGCGGGTGGCGGTCAGGGTGGCGCGGAAGGTGATAACGTGATCGAGGTTCAAATCCCCGCCGTGCTGGGTGAAGACGATCGACGGCTGCACGCGGGCGATCTCACGCTCGATTGTCTGGGTGATGTCGAGCAGCGGCAGGGTGTCCATGCGCTGGTCGGGGAAGCCGGCCACGTTGACTTCGCGCACGCCAAGCAGCGCACCGGCGCGGCGAGCGCGCTCGTGGTGGACTTTGAGCATTTCGGCGTCGCGCACCGGATCGAAGCCGGGGCGCGAGGTGAGGCCGTTGGCGAGAATGAGCACGGAGACGGCGGCGCCCTCGGCGGCGAACTTCGCCAGGGTGCCCCCGCAGCCGAGCACTTCGTCATCAGGATGGGCGGCGATTACAAGAATTCGGTTCATAAAAGGTCGGCTTTAACCAGTGAAGTTTCGCTGCTGCGCAGGATGTCGCCAGCAGCCGGGCCTTGGGTGCAAAGCAAGTCCACGACAGACATGTAGGGCTCAAAACCAGGGAAGCCCTGTGCATACTCGGGATGCGCATAATCATGAAACACCAGCTGGATTCCAGCCGCAGCGAAGGCGGCTGCGTCAAGGTACTCCCTGCCGAACGGGCCCGAAATGTAGGTGGTTGCGCCCACCTCGCGGCATAAATTCAGGATGAGCGCATCCTTCTCGCCGCTGGCATTCATGGCCGAGCTGCGCTGAATCGGACAGGTGATGCCCAGAGCGCCACGGAGATAACCGGTGGTCTCCGCCGTGAGCGCATCCAAGTGGGCCCAATCCCGCGCATAGATATCCCCGAAATAGGCCCGGTGCTCGGCAAAGTAAGGCGTGCGGGTGTAGTTGGATTGCAGCGCCCCAAGGTGTTTTTGCCTCCAAGGGGTGTCAGGGGTAATCTCAGCCTCACTGAGGAGCAAGTTGCCGTGCTTGCCCTTTGAGCGGAGCGGCACGGTAAGCCAAATCCAGCCATCCGGCGTGCGGATTTTGTTACGGTTGGCGAACTTGGTCTTGCTGTTGGCATCGATAGCGACGTCGTCCAGCACGATGTGAAGATCGCTTTTGGCGATGCGATCGAAATAGCCCAACCAAGGCAGGTAGGCAGGTTGCATGATGGAGACGATCATGAGGCGAAGGCTGCTTGGTGGAGATAAAGGGTAAAGTCTCCGGGATGATAATCGTGCCGAAGCACAACGGCGGAGGTTAAAGAGCGACAAAATTCAAGGGTGTGCACCGGGTCAGCGTAGAATTCACCGGCATCGCGCCGCGGACTCCAAGTGCTGAGCGAGTTAACGGCCACGCCGCGCCGGGCTAGCCCGAACAACCGGGTCACCATCCGTTCAAGGAACGCTTCGGGCTCGTGTTGCCGCAGGTAGAAAATGCCACTGGCGATAACGTAATCAAACTGGCCGGGGTCGGTCGCCAAAACATTGGCCACTTGAAAATCCACCCCTGGGTGGCGCAAGCGCGCCGCTTCAATCATGCCCGGAGTGATATCCACCCCGACGTAGTCCAGTCCGAGTCCCTGCCGCAGTTGCCAATCATAGAACCCTCCAAGACCACAGCCCACATCAAGCACCCGACAACCGGTCATATCCCCAATTCCAGCCAACACAGCAAAGCGGCGATCCTGACCGGCTTGGCTGCCCCAATTCACCGCCAATGGTCCCTCTTGGTGGCGTTCCAACTGTTTACTGAAAAATGCGATGGTGGTTTGATCATCGCGGGCAGTGGAGGAATCGAGGGAGGTCATTTGCCGCGTAGGGAATTTTGGGGTGAGCCATCGCCAAGGATAACGCCGACGGATGGACGGGCATGAACAACGCCCTCCCATGCACTTTCGATTATAAGAAGGCTGGCGTCTTTACAGGCCACCCGCAGATGGCCGTCGTGCGCAGCCTCCAGAATTTCACCTGGGGCGGGATGGCTCGTGCCCGAAAAGCGCAAAATCTCCCCTGCGCGCCAAAGTCGCACACAGCCACCGAGAGTGGGTGCAAATGCACCAGGATAAGGGCGGGCAACCGCCCGAATGAGATCACGCACCTCACGTGCACTCCGTGTCCAATCAACAGCCCCGTCTGCGGGCGTGCGGCGAGGAAACTCACTGGCCTCGCTTTGATTTTGGGGCCGACGCGTAACCCTCCCGGCAATGTAGGCGGATAAGACCTCGGCCGTGAGGTGTCCGTAAATCGGATAAAGCAAATTGAGCGCATCGCCCACGTCCTGATCAGCGCGTAGCTCATAGGAACTTTGCCCAACGATATCCCCGGTATCCATGCCCGCCTCCACGATATGGGCGGTGAGTCCCAGGCGAGCTTCGCCGCGCAGGATGGCCCAGTTAATCGAAGCCCGGCCCCGATAAGCCGGCAACAGGCTGGGATGGAGATTTACCGCGCCCAGAGAGGCGAGCGCCACTACGTCGGGCGGCAGCAGGTAGCGAAAATCCGCAATCCACAACAAATCGGGAGCACAGGCGCGGATAAATTCCTTCAGCGCTGGGGCCTTGCCCGTCGAGCGGATCGCCGGCACTCCGAGGCGAACGGCCTCAGCGTGAACCGACTCGTAGCGCACGCCGTCCTCGGGGTCATCGGGATGGGCGACCACGCCCACAAGCAGCGCCTGCTGGCGGATGGCCGTGAGTGTGCGTACACCCACGGTGTGGTTGCCGAGGAAGACGACCCGCAGCGACATACTCATAGCTTACGAACGACCACCCTCCACTCAGCGTGGGTACAAGCAGGCGAGGTATCCGCCGAGAGCGCCACCGATTCACTCACGACGTGTTCAAACGAGCCGATTTCCCAGCCATGCGAAAAGCGGGCAAAAATGTCCTCACGCGTGCTGAAATACAATGCGCCAACGCCCACCAAGCTTCCGCTGGTAATATCGGTGGTGCGACCATCCGGCAGTTTAGTCCCCAACTGGGCGCTTAAATGCCGGGAAGAATAGCCGTTATGGAAAAAATATCCGCCCGGTCGCAGCACGCGGTGAATCTCCGTCACCGCCTCCTGCTGCCCAGCGGGCGCAACACAGGTCAGCGAACCGCGGTCCACCACCAAGTCGAAGCTGTCATCGGGCCAAGGCAACTGCCCAAACAAACCCACCCGAAGGTCGCCCTTGAGTCCCTCCTGTTCAAAGCGCCGCCGCGCATGGTCCACGGCCGAAACACTGCCGTCGATACCGGCCACATCGAACCCTTCCCGAGCGGCAAACCACAAGTTGTTATACTATTTCTATGCCAAAACGGGTCTATAGCGTTTGAAGGAACAGTTTGTTTTAGCGAGAAGCCAACCCTCGCCGATCAATTTTCGAACGCGCTCTGGACCGTGCCAGATGGGATGGAGTTTCTCGCTGATGGCCGCTTCGATGTCGCCAAGGGTGTCGTAAAGAATGTTGCCGATGCGGTCCTTGATCAGATCACCAAGTTTTTCGACCGGGTTAAGTTCAGGGCTATAGGGAGGCAGCGAGATAATGCGTACGTTCGGGGGCAGTTGATCGAGCGAGGTGTCGGTGTTCTGGTGGAAACCAGCCTGATCCCAGATGATGACGTGGACTGCTTCGGGATCACGGGTGCTGATTTGGCGAAGAAAGGCGTGGCTCATGTCCAGACTTACTCCATCGGCGAACATGGCTTCGGCCAAACCATCGCCGGCTACCTCGAGCGCGGAGTAAAGATAGCCCCATTGGTAACGAGTGCGGTAAGGCGCAGTGGGGCGGTGCCCCCTTAAAGTCCACACGCGGCGCAAGACACTGATCAGTCCGTAGCGGTGTTCGTCGGCCACCCAAACCCTTACCTTCGTTCCTTTTGGTAAACCCAGCGCGGCTAGGCGAGTGTCCAACTCCCGCTTGAACGCATCGGCTTTGGCAGGATCCTTTTTCGCGTGACTTTTGCGCGGCAACTTCAGCTTCGCCCCCACCCGCCGCAGCCATCCATACACCCCGGGCCGTGACAAGTTCACCCCCTGGCTCTTCGCCCAACGTTGGACTTCTTCGGCCCGCTTCCATCGGCCCTCTTTGAGCCCTTCGATCAACCCGGATTCAGCGCTCGGGGTCACTTGGGTGCTACCCGCCTTCGCGCCCCCTCTGGGCTTATTCTTGAGCCCCTGTACTCCCTCTTTGCGGAAACGTCCGATCCACTCGATCACCCGACTGCGTACCATCCCCGTCAACTCCGCAATCTCCTCCAGGCTATGCTGTCCAGTAAACGCCAACCTCACGGCCATCAACCTGGCCTTTGGCAATCCTGCCTGCTCCTCCCCGGCCAACAGCGCCTTCACCTCTTTTCGCCCCTGCTCATCCACCAACTTGATTTTCGGTTTCATTGGTTTCCCCTAAAGCAGCAATCATTCCAATAGACCTGTTTAGCTAAATAAACGGTATTACCCGCTCCGCAACCCACTTCGAGTATACGGATTTCCTGCGGCGCGCGGCCTGTGGGGCGATAGCGATAAACAAAACTGACTACCGCATCAAAGGGGTAGCGGTTGAGGTGCCGACCTTGCGAATAAATGGCATCTTCCCAAGCCGGGTCGATTGGAGCTGTATTCATGATAAAAGTGTAAGTAGTTGTTGTTCAGTAAATGGTTCACCGCGTTTGAGCTGGCCAGGCAGGCGAAGGCCCACCAGCCGCTCAACCTGCGACGGGGGAAGACCGGTGGCCGGGCGCCGGAAGGCGATGTCCCCCGCTTCAACAACGTGAGCTGCCGGCAAATCCCGGGCTGCCACGCAAGACAGGCGAAAATCAACGCGGGAACGCTTCTCGGCCGCGGTCGGTCCGAGGTCGGCGTGGCCCAGCAGGGTCTCGGCGTCTCGCACCCGGCGTACGAGTTCAGCAAACTCCGCCGGATCGGAGGAGAACCACTGGTCGGGCCCCGGCAAAGTGCGATCGGTGGTGAAATGCTTCTCCACCATAACGGCGCCCAAACACACCGCGGCGACCGCCGCCTCCCAGCCCGCTGTGTGGTCGCTAAAACCCGGGGCGCAGCCGAAACGAGCAGCCAGCGCCGGTATGCGCCGGAGGTGGGCCTGCTCCGGGGGCGTCGGATAGGCCGAGGTGCACGCCAGCAACACCAACTCGCGCCCCCCCGCGCCCCGGTAGGCGTCCACCGCTTCGACAATTTCGACCTCGGTGGCCATGCCAGTTGAAAGAATAGTCGGCAGCCCACTCCGCGCCATGTGCCGGATCAGCGGAAGATGCCCGAGGTAATCAGAACCGTTTTTCAGGTGCGTGGCCCCGGCGCGCACCAGCGCATCCACCCCGGCCGAGCTGGTCGGCGTGCTGAAAAACATCACCCCGCACGCGTCGCAACAGGCCTTCAGCCGCGCCAGATCAGCGTCGCCAAGCTCGCAGCGCTTAAACATCGCGAACTGCGATTCGGTGATCTCCCGCCCCTGGCTACGGTAGGTATAGGTGAGCGCATGATCGGAGAGAAAATCCTCGGTGGCGTAGTTTTGAAATTTCACCGCATCGGCACCGGCGTCCGCTGCCGCACGTACCATCGCCTCGGCGAGCGCCATGTCACCGTTGTGATTGATGCCGATTTCGGCCACGAGAAGGGGAAGGGGGGGATTCATGGAATTGAAACAGGGGTCTGGGGAGGCGAGGTTAAGCAGGCAACGACCCGAGCCGCGCCATCAGCATCGAAATCGCCAAATTCCGGCCTGGCTGCAAGCAGCGCCGTCAGTTCGGCCGACAAATCGCCGGAAAGCAATTCGCCCATGGTCATCGCGCGAAAGC